>NZ_SNZP01000010.1 GCF_004363805.1 Paludibacterium purpuratum
CTATTGGCGCTTTCGGCGGCTTCCGCCACTTGGCGCGAGAAGGACGACGCTTCGCTGGCGCTGGCGGAGATCGAGCTGACGGTTTCGGCAAGCGTGCGGCTGGCGGCCGAGATCTGCTCGGCATTGCTTTGCTGGGCGCGTGCGCGCTCTTCCAGCATCTGCGACAGGTTGGCTAGCTGTGGTGCTTGTTGCGACAGGTGGATCGCCGTGCGGGCGATCTTCACCAGTGCCGTTTGGAACCGGTCGAGCAGGGTCTTGATCAACTGACCAACCCAGCTGAGGCTGCCTCGCTCATTTAGCTTGACAGTCAGGTCGACGCCGTCGCGAGTCGCATTGGAGAGCGGCTGCAGATACTGCGTCAGTTTTCGGGCGGATAAAAACATGAATGGACTCCCACACCGGACGAAACGCAACGGCTCGCCCGCCAAATTCGGATCACATGGCTATGCCAGCAGTGTGCACGCGACGCGCAAAGCACTGGGCACCTTACCCGGCATGCTGACATAGGCGCCGCGCCGGATGTTTGGTCTGTATCAAATAGAATAATATTAATTAATACTAATTAATGATTAAGTCAATAGCTACATGTCATTAACAATGTTATCAAGCTAGCCAACTGCTAAACTGTGCGCTCTCCCCGAACTTTGTGGCAGTCTCTATGCAGTTGAAGATTTCCGCCGGCATGCTCACCCCACTGATCGTCGCAACGGCATTGTTCATGGAAAACATGGACGCCACAGTGATATCCACCTCGCTGCCGGCCATCGCCGGCGATCTGCACATCGATCCGGTTTCGCTTAAGCTGGCATTGACCTCCTACTTGGTCAGTCTGGCCGTCTTCATTCCGATCAGTGGCTGGATGGCCGACCGCTTCGGTGCGCGGCGCATCTTCCGTCTGGCGATTGCCGTCTTCATGTTCGGCTCCCTGCTGTGCGCCTTCAGCCATTCCTTGCCCGGCTTCGTCTTTGCGCGCTTCGTGCAAGGGATGGGCGGTGCCATGATGGTACCGGTCGGCCGCCTGGTCATCGTCCGCACGACCGCCAAGTCGGACTTGGTTCGCGCCCTGAGCTACCTGACCATTCCCGCCCTGCTCGGGCCGGTGATCGGGCCGCCGTTGGGCGGGTTCATCAGCACTTATTTTCACTGGCGCTGGATTTTCTTCATCAACATACCCATCGGTATTGCCGGCATTGTGCTTGGCGGACGCTACATCGCCAATTTGCGGGAAGACCATGTGCCGCCACTGGACATCGTCGGTTTTCTGCTCAGCGGTATCGGGTTGTCGGCCTTGATGCTGGGACTCGCCGCCGAAGGCCGGCACATGATGTCTACCGCCGCGGCGCTGCTGATGACGCTGATGGGCAGTGCGCTGATGGTGCTCTACTTGCGCCATTACCGACGTTGTCGCGAGCCGCTGCTGGATTTGTCGCTGTTCCGTTTGCCGACTTTCCACGCCAGTGTGATCGGCGGCTTCGTGTTCCGCGTCGGGATCGGCGCCACGCCGTTCCTGCTGCCGCTGATGTTGCAGCTCGGCTTCGGCCTGTCGCCGTTCGCCTCCGGCATGCTCACCTGTTCGACCGCCATCGGCGCCATCTTCATGAAAACCATCGTGATGAGGGTGCTCGACCGTTTCGGTTTCAAGCGCGTGCTGACCGTCAACAGCGTGCTGGTCGCCCTGTCGATTGCCGCTTACGGTCTCTTTCGCGCCGAGACGCCGCATGCGCTGATGCTGACGGTATTTGTCCTGGGCGGCTGTCTGCGCTCGCTGCAATTCACCAGTCTCAACGCCATTGCCTTCGCCGATGTCGAGCCGGCGCGCATGAGCCATGCCACCGGCCTGTCGGCCGTCATGCAGCAATTGGCTGCCGGCATGGGGGTGACCGTCGGCGCGTTCGCCTTGCAGGGCATCGGTTGGTTGCGAGGCCATGGGGGCCTGGTGAGCGGCGATTTTGCCCTGGCCTTCGTTTTCATGGGGGGGCTGACGCTGTGTTCGACCTGGCTGTTTATGCCCTTGCATCCGCATGCCGGGGCGCAATTGACCGGTCGGCGCCCCGCCTGATTCACTGCCGGCAGGCCAGCTCTCCCAGCCGCTTTAGCCGCGCTTCCTGCGCATCGTCCCAATGACCCGAACCCGCCAGACGCAGGCAGTGGCGGTATTCGCCGCGTGGCGAGAACAACGGACCAGGGGCGAAGCCGATGCCCTCGGCGCGTGAGAGCTGGAACAACGCGACGCTGTCGCAATGGGGCGGTAATTCGACCCAGAGCGAGAAGCCGCCTTGCGGCGCGCAAAATCGGCTGCCGGCTGGGAAATAGCGTTCGACGCCGGCCAGCATCTGCATCATCTGTGCATAGAGCGCGCGGCGGAAGCCGCGCATGTGGCGCGCATAGCCGCCGCTTTCCAGGACGCGCGCCAGCACACGCTGCGAGAGTTGGGGCGTCGAGTGGGTGCCGAGATACTTCTGTAGCTCCACCTGCGGCAGATAACGGCCGGCCTCGATCCAGCCGATGCGCAATCCGGGTGCCAGGGTTTTGGTCAGTGTCGAGCAGTACAGCACATGGCCCGAGCGGTCGAAGGCTTTGAGCGGTGCCGGGCGCTTCGGGCCGAAGTGCAGTTCGCCATAAACATCGTCCTCGATCAGCGGAATATCCCGCTCGGCCATGAGGGCGGCAATACGCGCCTTGGTGGCGTCCGGCATCAGCGAACCGAGCGGATTGGCATAATTCGCGATGAGCGAGACTGCTTGCACCGCGCCGTTGCGTGTCGCCAGCTCCAAGGCCTCGTAGGACATGCCGTGCTGTGGATGTGTCGGAATCTCCAGCACCCGCAGGCCCATATTTTCCATGCTACGCAGCAGCGAGAAATAGGTGGGCGATTCCACCGCCACCACATCCCCCGGCCGTGTTACGGCGCGCAAGGCGAGGTTGAGCGCTTCGATGGCGCCGTGGGTGATGAGCAAATGGGCCGGTTCGAGTTGACCTCCCCACTCCAGCGAGCGGCGTGCGATCTGCAGACGCAGTTCGACGCAACCGAGCGGAGAACCGTAATCGCTCAGTAGCTCCGGATGGTGCCGCAAGGTATCGACCATCAGCTTTTGTAGTTGCGCGACCGGTAACAAGGACGGTGCCGGGGTCGCACTACGGAAACCTTCGAACACGCGCGGATTGTCCACCGGAATTTCCTGTACATAGCTCCACAGCAGCGGATCGACCGCGATGGCGGTCGGTGTGCCGAGCGCGGCCGGTACCGGGCTGGGCGCCGGCCGGCGCACGAAAAAGCCGGACTGCGGGCGCGCATCGACCAATCCCTGATCCTCCAGCAGTCGGAAAGCCTCCTGCACCGTGCTTAGGCTTAATCCCCGGCGCAGGCGCATTTCGCGCAGCGAGGGCAGTCGTTCGCCGTGCCGGAGAATACCGCTGTGAATCTGCAGGGCGATCTCGTCGGCCAATTGGCGGTAGAGCGGGATGGTGGCGATGGTTATGACTACATCATAACGATTGTCATGCCGCGCTGTAGTGACAGTTTCATGGGAAATGGATCGGTACAGTTAGGCCGAGACGGGCGCTGTACGGGATTGAATCGCGTCACTGTGTGGCTACTGGTCGGCGTGCGCGCTCGTTAAGCTGATCGGACTTACCCAGGAGATCGGCCATGCAGACTCTGCTTTTGACACCTTCGCGCCTGATTTGGTTATCCCGACATCGGGGCGAAACGATTCTCTGCCGCCAGGGACGGGTGTGGCTCAGCCACGCAGGGCAAGACGTGATTCTGGAGGCGGGGCAATCATGGCGCTTCGCGCCTGGCGAACGCCGGGCATTGGCGCAGTCGCTGGGCGGCGATGTCTTTTTGACCCAAACGGCGCCCGGCTGGCGCGCTTAACGCGGGAATCAGGTCATTACCCGATAGTCGACCGCCGACCGTGCCGGCACCATGCCGGCATGAACCGCTATCTTGACCCGGCAGGCGCTCTGCAATTTGTGGCAGGGCGGGTGACCGAACTTTGCTGGCCGGTTGCCGGGGTCGTCCTGTCAGGACGATTGGGCACCGGTCAATGCCGTGCGCGCAGCTTCGCCTACGGCCCGACCGTGGCGCTGACGGTCGAACGCGCACCCGCGCGGGCGGCCGAGGCCTGCCTGGTGCTGGCAGCGACGCCTGCGGCCAGCGATGACGGGCTCTATCTGGACGACGGTCGATTGTGGTTGTTGCGCCGTTATCCGCCGCGCTTGACCGAGTCGGAATTCGATTTGCTGCTCAAACAGCAGCAGACGCTGGCGATCTTGTTGGCCGAGCGTCGACGGCCCGCCGATTGCGCCATGCCGGTCATCGGACGCTTGGCATGATGCGGCGCATGGCACTTCTCTGCCTGTTTGCCGGGCAGGTCCAGGGGCAGGTCATCGCATGGCAAGGGCCGCCATTCTTTGTTTCCAGTCGGCACATGCCGCTATCGACGGTGTTGGATAACCTTGGGGCCAATTACCGCTTGCCGGTCGTCGTCAGTGCGAAGGTCGTCGAAGGGTTTTCCGGCCAGATCGAGGAGCGCCGGCCCGGCGAGGCGCTGGGTATTCTGTCCCGGCGCTATCAATTGCTGCCCTATTATGATGGCGCGGTACTGTATATCTACAAGGCGGCGGAGTTCGACCGCACCTTGCTGACCCCCTCCACCCTGAGTGCCTCGGAACTGGCCGCGATGCTCGGCGCCAGCGGGTTGACCGATGCCCAGTCCTGTCGAGTGCGGGCCGTCGGTAGCTCCCATGCGCTGCAGATCGCTGGCGTGCCGGTGTGTCTGGCGCGCCTGGACGCCTTGGGGCGTCAGCTGGACGAGCAACACCGGCAGCAGGGCGCAAGCAAGGAAACGGTGCGCGTCTATCCGCTCTCCTATGCCAACGCCGCCGATACGACCTACAGCTACCGCAACCAGACGGTGGTCGTGCCGGGATTGGTGTCGGTGCTGCGCGAAATGGCGAAGAGCCGAGCGCCGGCGGCACCGGGCGGGACGGTGTCCGCGGCCGAGAGCGGGCTGCCGGTCTTTGCCGCCGACACACGGCGTAATGCCGTGCTGGTGCGCGATCTGGTCAAGAACCACAGTCTGTATCCGGCGCTGATCGCACGTCTTGACCAGCGTCCGAGCATGATCGAGATCTCGGTGGTCATCATCGATATCGATGCCTCCGATTTGAGCCAGTTGGGGGTCGACTGGAGCGGCAGCGCCCAGCTAGGCCGCACGCGCATCGGCATCAATACCGCCACCGGACTGGCTGGGGGGAGTTTTTCGTCGCTGATCTCCAATACCGACTCATTCCTGGTGCAGCTCAACGCCCTGGAGCAGAACGCGCACGCGCGCATCATCTCGCGCCCCTCCGTGGTGACGCTGGACAATGTCCAGGCGGTATTGGACAGCAACGTGACCTTCTATACCAAGTTGTCCAGCGACAAAAATCCACAGCTGGCCTCCGTCTCCGCCGGGGCATTGATGCGCGTGACGCCGCGGCTGATCGATGAGACGAAAGTCTTGCTGACACTGGATATTCAGGACGGGCGGCAGATGCCGGCGGTCAGCGAGGCCGAAGGGTTGCCGCAAGTTCAGAACGCCGAAATCGCGACGCAGGCGACTTTGCAGACGGGCCAGTCCTTGTTGCTTGGCGGCTTTGTCCAGGATGAAGACCGGCAGGGGGAGCGCAAGGTGCCGTTTCTGGGCGATCTGCCCCTGGTCGGGCGCTTGTTCCGCTTTAACAGCAGCAGCGAACGCAAAGTCATGCGCCTGTTCCTGATCAAGGCCGAACCCCGCCCCCATGCTGTGCCGGTCAAGGAGTGAGCCGTGGAGATGGCATTCAAACTCTGGCTGCTCAATGGTCCCATGGCGGGTAGGGCGCTGAACTTGCCTCCCGGCGTATTCACGATCGGCACCGATGACGCCGATCTGGCGCTGCCGCTGCAACAGGGGCGGATGGCCACGCTCACGGTCGCGCCCGATGGTGTGCTGTTGCAGGACGACACCCCCTGTTGGGTCGATGGCCAATCGGTGAGACCGGGTGCGTTGCCGCTCGGACATTTCATCGATCTTGCCGGTTTGCACTTCGTATTGGGGCCAAGCGATGGCGAACGAGCCTCCGTATCGGCCGTAGCGCGCGCCAGGCCGCGCAGTGTCTGGCTGATGCTGGCGCTGGGGGTGTCGTGTGTGTTGGCAACGGCACTCGGCTTGGCTTGGTGGTTGGCCCCCGCGCCCACCGTTTCCCCTCCGCCGCAGCAATGGGTCGCCGCCGCGTTGCGTCCCTTCCCGGACGTGCTGGCCGAGTGGCAGGACGACGGTGTTTTGCGTGTGAGCGGTCGCTGTCCCGACAGTGCCGCGTTGGCCATGCTGCGAACGCGGCTGGATGCCGCCGGGGTGCGCTATCAATGGCTGGCGCAGTGCGATGACGAGTTGCTGCGTAGCGTGCAGGCGCTGCTGCACAACTATGGTTATCCGCATGCGATCGTGACGTTGACGGCGGACGGGAAAGCACAGATCCAAGAAACCGTGCGCAACGACGAACGTTTCGCCCAACTGACCGATGCGCTGGATCATTTGCCGGGGCTGGCCGGTTGGCAGATCGTCGACCGCTTCGGGCAGGAGTTCGACCGATTGCTGGCGCGGCTGCGCGCCGACCGACAGCTCGACGGTCTGAGCGTGCGGCAGGGCCGGTTCAGTTGGGTGGTTTCGGGCGAGTTGCCGCCGGCTCGGGTCGAGCGGGTGCGCGCGCTGTTGAACGATCTGACCCACCGTGGCGAGTTGTCCATGCCCGCACACCTAGTCAATGCCGCCAGCACCGCCTCGGCCGGGGAGTTTCTGCCAGCCGATATCGCCGGTATCGACGGCAGCCGTACCAGCCCCTTTCTGACGCTGACCAATGGCATGCGCCTGTTGTTGGGGGCGACGGTTCGCCAGCAGATGCTCATCGTCGCCATCCACCCGGACGGCGTCTCGCTGGCGGGACGCAATACCTTGGTATTTCTGCCGATCCACGCTTGAGAGGAGGAGAGGATGTTGACCCTGACCGCGCTGGAGGACCAACTGGCGGCGGATCTCCACGGAAGGTGGCGCACTCGGTGTCTGGCGTTGCTGAGAGACCTGGCCGAGGCTTGCGGCCGGCGCCTGCGCGAGCCGCTGCCGGCTGCCGAGTTCGCCGTACTGACGCGTCGGCGCGCTGCCTGCCTGGCGGCCATGGCCGTGATCGAAATCGTTTGGGCGCGTCAGCACGAATTCAGGTGCTAACCCGATAGCCTTTGCCCGGCCTGGCAACGATGATGTCTTTGCATGAAAAGAATAAGGAGGTGCGGTGCTGCGGTTGTTCATCATCCTGACTACCGGCCCAGGGCAAATCTTGATCGAGGGGCACGGTCATGCCGTGCCGATCGCCGGCGTTAGTCTGTTGTTGACGTCGACCGATCAGGTGCGTGTCGGCGCATCGGGCGCTTGCTATGGTTTTTCAAGCGCCGAACTGCAAGCGATCTACCGGGATATTCGTCATCTGCTGCCGCCGGTCGGCCTGAACATGTCGATGCTGCATACCGTGCATACGGTGGCGGCCGAGCCGGCATTGTTGTCGGCGATGCAAAGCCTGGCAAAGATGAACCCGGTGGCGATGCTGCACTTCGTGCTCATGTATTGCCTGACTGTCGACGGCGGTGTCGGCACGGCCTTGTTGCAGCAAGCCATCTCCGGCGACTGCGATATGTTCGAGTTCATCTACCGGCACCGCTTGCAGGCCTGGGCCGTGCAGCGCTACGCCGACGCGCTGGGCGTGCCGGTGCGCAAGTTCAATCAGATTTTCAAGGAGAAGTTCGGCGTATCGGCCAAGCACTGGCTGTTGGCGCAACGATTGGAGCACGCATGCCGGTTACTGCAGACCACGCCGAAAAAGGTGATCGACGTGGCCTTCGAGTCCGGCTTTTCCAACCACGCACATTTTTCCGATAGCTTCCGACGGCATTTCCAGTTATCGCCGAGCGAAGTCCGCCGCGGTCAGCCGGTGTTGCCCGCGGCCGGCCGGATTCCCCGCACCAAGAGGCCCCGCCATGAATCTTGACGCCATCGTCAATCAGTTGAACAGCCGAGTCGGATCCACGGAGAACGATTTACGCACCGCGATGAGCCTGGATGCGACCAACAACCCGACCGCCATGCTGCAAATGCAGTACGCGCTGCAGCAGTACTCGATGGTGGTCAGTTTCGAAAGCACGATGATGAAGGCCGTCAAGGACATGATGTCGGGCATTTTGGCCAAGATGTGAGGCGGGCGATGGCTGACGGTGTTAACGATGCGGCGATCCGCCGCTTGGTGGTCGAAGCCGGTTTTGCCGCGGTCAACCATGGATTGCAGAGGGAGATGCGCACCATCCTGGCGTCGTTGCCCGACTGGCTGGACGATCCGGCGGTCTTGGCCGCTTGCCAGGCCACCCTCTTGTTTGGCTTGGGCGATCGGGCCGGCGCCGAGAGCCGGCTCGACAGTGCCGACCCGGTACTGTGCGCACCGCTTAGGCAGCTATTGGGCGATGCCCCGGCTCGGGCAGAATCATTTGGAGAACTGACATGAAGACTGAAGCTGTGGGGGCGTTGCTGCCCGCGTTGAGTCGTCCGCAAGGCGACGCCATGCCGCCGCCGCCCGACCCGGCGTCGAGCGAGCGTTTCGCCGCATTGCTGGCCACCCCGGAGGTGCCGGGCTCTCCCGCCGAGCTGCTGCAGGCGCAGGCGCAATTGATGAGCCTGTCGATGGGGAGCGACTTGACGGCCAAGGTGGCCGGGCTGTGCACACAGGCGATCAACAAGCTGGTCCATATGCAATGAGGTCGGTACGCCTGCTTTGTCTGCTGATGCTGATGATGCTGGCTGGTTGTAAGACCGATTTATACAGCCGTCTGGAGGAGGGCGAGGCTAACCGGATGATGGCCTTGCTGTTGTCGAATCGTATCGCTGTCGACAAGTTGCGCGACAAGGATGGCGTGACACTACGCGTCGATGAGGCGCGTTTCGTCGACGCGATCGAACTCTTGCGCCAGAACGGCTTGCCGCGCAAGCCGCTCGTGGGGATCGAGGATTTGTTTCCCAGTGGGCAACTGGTCTCTTCGCCCGAACAGGAAGGCGCCAAGCTGCGCTACGTCAAAAGCCAGGAGATGGAAAAAATGCTGGCCAACATCGAAGGGGTGATCGTCGCCGAGGTATCGGTGGCGCAGCAAAGCACCGCCGAGGGCGCCGCCGACGTGCCGGCCTCGGCGGCGGTGTACATCAAGTACAGCCCCACGGTGAATCTCGCGGCGCACGAGGCGGAGATCCGCGCGCTGGTCAGCGACGGTATCCCCGGTTTGGCGCCGCAACGGGTTAGCCTGGTCTTGCAGCGTGCCTTGGTGCGGTTATCCGATCCCCCGCGCGAACCGCCCATGCTGCGTTGGTCGGTGGTGGTGGCGTTGCTGACGCTCGTCGGGCTGTTCGTCGGCAGCGCCTGGTTGCTCTGGCGTAGGAGACGCGCGTGACCACGGCGAAACGATCGGCAAGCTTGGCTTTATGGTGGCAGCCAGGGCGCTATATGGCCGACGACTGGTGGCATCGATTGGATCTGTCGGCCTGGCAAGCGGCGTACGGCCGGCACGCCGCACTACGGCCGGCACTCGACCGCCTGATCGCCGAGCGGCTCGGCCACGAAGGCGTGCCGCCGCCCGACGATGCCTGTGCCGACCGGCTGCTGGCCGAGGCGGATCGGCGCGACGCGCTGTGCGTGGGGCTGGGCCTGTGGGCCATGCGGTGCCCCGATTACTTGTTGCTGCGGCCGTTCCGTCAGACCCTCATGGCCACGTTGTCGCAGCAGCAGCAGACGCAGTTGCTGGCTTTGTTTCCCCGCACGCATCGGTGCGAGGCAAGGTTGGCGCCGCCGCAATTGGCGACGGTGGCGCGGCAAAGCGGCGCCGCTTGGTTGGCCCGGGCCGACGAGCCGGCGTTGGCGTTGTGCCGCCTGCTCTGGCCGCACTCGACGGGGCCGGCGCCCGATGGCCCGGTACGGCCGGTGTTGGACAAACTGGTGCGCTGGCTATGATCGCCAATCCCCTGCAATTGACTTTCATCCGCTTGCCGTTGTCCTGCCCGCAAGCCGAGCCGTTGCGCGCCCAAGCTTTGCGTGCCCCGCTAGCGCTGGCCGACGAACTGGCGGCGGCCGAAGCCGAGCTGACCGCTTTGCGCGCGGAGGCCGACGCCATGCGAGCGGAGGCGGAGCAGCAGGTCGAGGCGATACGCGAGGCCGCGGTGGCGGCCGCGTATGCCGAATGCGAGGTCATTCGCCGCCAAGCGCGCGAGGACGCGGTGGCGGATGCCGTGGCGTGGATGGTGAGCGAGGCCGAGTTGGAAGCCGAAGTGGCGCGGCAACTGATGCAACGCTGGCGGCCAATGCTTGCCGACGTGTTGGCCGCTTTGCTGGGGCAGGCCGAGCAGAATGAACAGTATCTGAGCCAGCTTGCGCGATGGGTGTTGGAACGGTTGCCGCAAGGGCGTTTTCGGCTCTCGGTATCGGTGGCGCAACACGCGGCGGTGGTCGCGGCGTTTGCCCACTTGGCCGAAGTGTCGGTAGAAGCCGATGCCGACCTGGCTTGCGGCCAGGCCGTGCTGGACAACGGCTTAGTCCGGGTGCGGCTGGATTGGCCGGCCCATCGGGATCGGTTGCTGCGGCAACTGGCAGGAGAATGCGAGGACGCGAAACATGGTTGATCCGATCATCCCCCAAAATTCATCGGCGCATATCGGCGCGAACTCGCCGGTGGTGTCGATCGCCGGCCCCGGCCATGCCGGAGAATCGGTATTTTCCCATGCCGCCGCGGCGTTGGAGGCATTGCAAAGCGATCTGTCCGAAACCGGCGAAGACGTCGGCTTTGCACTGGGCAGCCGGCGCGGCGGCGATGCGGCGCATCGACGCAACCGAGTGACGGCCTGGAAGTTGGTCGCCGAGCTGGGGGCGTCGGAGGAGGCGGTTCTCGATGGCTTGTTGACCGACGCCCAGGGCTGGTTGCAGGCCGCGTCGCCGCGCGCGGCTTTGGAGCTACTGACGCAGGATCGTGGGCGGCAGGCGCTGCTGTTGGCGGCTGCGTTGGCCCGCGGCAAGTTGTCGCCGCAGCAGAAAACCCGCCTGGAAGAGGCGCTGAGTGCCCTGTTGGCGGAAGAGGACATGGCGCTGGCGGTCTTCGGCGCCTTGCATGGCGGCGTGCGCACACCCGATTTGCGCCAAGCGCTGCGGCGCCTCTATCAGCGCGCGGGGGACACGCGCAGCAAACTATCCGAGTGGTTGGCCGAATTGGGCGAGCGCGAGACGCGCCGGCAAAAACTGGCCGCCATGATCCAGGTGCTGGCCTTCGAATTGTCGGCCAGCGGCGAGCCGATCGTCGGTAGCCACCTGGTCGCCGTGATCGGCGATTTACAGCGCTTGCTCAATCTACTTGGCCTGGAGAGTCATTGCCAGGAATCGGCGCATCGCCTGGCCTGCCCGGACGTCGACGGCGAATGGCTGCTGAACGCTGTGGTGCGCTTGAGCGAGCAGTTGTGGGCCGATGCCGAACTGGTGGCGCAGATGCTGCCGATGACCGAACCGACCTGGCGTTATCCGCTGATCCGGACGTTGTCTCAACTGATCCAGGTGATGCCGGCCCGCTGCTTCGTCGACGATGAGCACCAGGCGCGGCTGTTGTCTGCGCTGGCCGAATTACGCGATCGCCATGCCGATTGAAGATTCGCCCGCTTTCGGAGGACGGAGGATCCGCGTGCTTCTTGCGCTGCGCTAGAATCCTGCGCTGCATGACCTCGGACGTTGCGAGGCGCACTTGAACGGATCCCCAGAAAGAGAGGCGAAATGAATGTCGAGCCCTTGCGCGTGCTGATTGTCGAAGACCATGGTTTGCTTGCCGATGGCGTGCGCTATCTGCTCGAACGGCAGGCGTGCTACCAGGTGGCGGGGGTGGTACTGGACGGCTGCCAAGTGTACCAAGCTTGCCTTGAGCTCCAGCCGGAACTGGTCTTGCTGGATCTCGGCCTGCCAGGCATGGATGGCATCGACGTGATTCACCTGCTGCGCAAACGTTGGCCGGGGCTGCGTATCCTGGTGTTTTCCGCCGAGGCCGGCGAGCGCCGGTGCATGCAGGCGCTGGGTGCCGGCGCCATGGGCTACGTGCTCAAGCGTAGCGCCCGGCACGTGTTGTTGGAGGGGCTGAGCCAGGTGGCTGCCGGGCGCTGCTACGTCGATCCGGCGTTGGGTGGCGAGCCGCTATGCTGGCGGCCGGCCGCGGGCGATGGTTTGGACGAGCGCCTGACGCCGCGCGAGCGGCAGATCCTCAAGCTGATTGCCGAGGGCAAGCGCAATCGCGAAATCGCCAGCTATCTGTCGGTCAGCATCAAGACGGTGGAAACCCATCGCTGTAACCTGATGCGCAAGCTGGATGCACACAATGCCGCCGAGTTGTCGACCTGGGCGCGGCGCATCGGCCTGGTGGAATGCTGAAGCCGCGATTCCTACTCCGATAGCCGCGACTGAACCTGCCGCAGCACCTCGGCCACCGCTGCGAACAAAGGCTCGGGGATATAGTCGCCCGGCCGGGTATCGCGTAGCAGCGCCCGCGCCAGCCCGACTTGCTCGACAATCGGAATACCCTGCCGTGCGGCCAGTCGCACGATGTGGCGCGCGCGGAAATCGCGGCCGTTGGCGAGCACTTGCGGCAACGGCGTCTCGCCCGGCACGAAGCGCAGGCAGACGGCGATGTGGGTCGGGTTGCGCACCACCACCGACGATTGGGCGACGCTGCTGGCTAGACTGCCGCTTTGCACCTCCTGATGCTGCTCGCGCCGACGCCGCTTGATCTCGGGATTGCCCTCGCTGTTCTTGTGCTCCTGTTCGATGTCTTGGCGCGACATACGCAGCTGCTTGAGCAAGCGATAACGTTGCATGCCGTAATCGGCGATGGCGAAGACCGAGGTGGTGACGAGCAGCACCGCCCACAACCACAGCAGCATCTGCGTGCACATCATGAAGCCGGTCGCGAGATCGGCTTGCGCCAGGTGGGCAAAGGAGGGGCCGTACTGCTTGATCAGATAGGCGAAAGTCAGCCCGAGCACCGTCACCTTGAGCACCGACTTGCAAAGCTCGAACAGGTTTTTCAACGAGACCAGGTTCTTGAGGTTGCTCAGCGGATTGAGGCGTTCGGACTTGAGCTTCAGCGCCTTGGGCGCGAACAGGAATCCGCTTTGCAGCATGCCGGAGAGGCCCAGCGCCAAAGTCAGCACGACGGCCAGTCCGAAGGCGAAACGAAGCCATAAAAGCGCGAAGTCCCCAGCATATTGGGCCAGCGCGTGCTCGACCGGTTGCCGGCCGACGGCGATGGCCAGCGACACATTGTCGGCCAGCGCCTTGTACAGCGCCGGCCCTTCCATCATCAACCACAACAGCATGACGCAGCCTTGCACCAGGATGCCGATTTCTTGGCTGATGGCGACTTGGCCCTCCTCGCGTGCGTCGCGGATGCGCTTGGCGGTCGGCTTCTCGTTCTTTTCACTCATGGGACACGCTTTGCAAGCCGTGAACCAGTCCGCCGTCGAGGCGCGCGAACTGTCGCTCGACACCCTGCAGGCAGAACTGCATGGCGATGAGCATCAGCAACAGCACGGCAAGGCTTTTGATCGGCATGGCCAGCGAGAACACGTTCATCTGCTGCACGGTGCGGTTGATCAACCCAAGGCCGAGGTCGATCAGCACCATGATGACGATACCCGGCATGGCAAAACCCAGACCGAGGGTGTATAGCGTCCGCCAGTCGCTCAACAAGAATGGCAGGAAGCGGGTGCCGAACGTCCAAGGCTGACCCGGCGGCAGTAAGAGATAGGAGTCGAACAACGCCGTCAGTAAGGCATGAAAACCGCTCGAAACCAGGAACAGCGTCGAGATCAATTGCGCAAACAGCGTCCCTAGTACCGAGGATTGCACGCCCAGTACCGGATTGAGTACGCTGCCCATCGAGGCGCCGCGCAGGGTGTCGAGCAGGTGGCCGGCCGCATCGATGGCCCAAAACGGGATGGCGACGGAAAAGCCGAGCAAGACGCCGATGGTCAGCTCGCCCGCCAGCAGCCCGGCATAGGCCATCGGCTGCCGCCAGGGGTCGGGCAGGGCGAGCGACAGCATCAGCGGGAACGTCGGCAGCGCGGCCATGAATGCCAAGGCGTTGCGGATCAGCGCCCCGCCCAACATCGCCGTGCCGAACACCGGCGTGAGGAGCATGGCGCCCAGAGGGCGCATCATGGCCAGCGCCATGAGCGGCAGCGAGGTACTCAACCAGTCCATGGCGCTACCCCATGCGCGAGATCAGCGACAGACTGCGCTCGGTGTAGCGCATCAGAAGGTTTCCCATCCAATGGTAACTGGCCGCTAGCGTGATGCTGGCGGCCACCAGTTTGATCAGAAACGGCGTGGTCTGATCCTGTACCTGGGTCAGCGCCTGCAGCAGGCTGATCAGGATGCCGACGATCGCGGCCACCAGCACCACCGGCATGGACAGGATCAATACCAGCCACAACAGCTCTTGGGCCAGTTGCAGGATCGGAGACAGCGCCATGGGTTTTCCTTACTGATACGACAGCAGCAGTTGGTTGAAGAGTTTGTCCCAGCCGCCGACCAGCACGAACAGCAACAGCTTGAACGGCATCGAGACGGTCATCGGCGAGACCATCATCATCCCCATGGCCAGCAGAATATTGGACACGATCAGGTCGATGGCGATGAAGGGCAGGAACAGCAATAGCCCGATCTTGAAGGCCTCGATCAACTGGCTGACGGCGAAGGCCGGCATCAGGATCAGCAGCGAATCGTCGCCGATGCGATTGCGCAGCGCCTCGGGCCAGTGCTTGCGTGCGGTCTCGAGGAAGAATCGTGTCTGTTGCGGCGCGGTGTATTTCCGCAGGAATTGCCGGTAAGGGTCGAGAGTATGGTCCTCCAGCCGGGCCAACGGACTGGCGTTTGGGGTCGGATCGGCGGCCAGCCGGTCGCGCACCTGGTAGCCGATGGGCGCCATGATGAATAGCGTCAGCACCAGCGCCAGGCCGTACAGGGCGATGTTGGGCGGGATCTGCTGGATGCCGAGGGCATTGCGCAACAGCGAGAACACCACGGCCAGTTTGAGAAACGACGTGCCCATGACCACCAGCAATGGCAGCAGGGACAGGGCGGAGAGCAGCAAGATCAGCTCGATCGCGGCGGGCGGCGGCGTCATGGGGGGCGTCATGGCAAATTCTCGTGAGTTCGGCATGCGCCAGTTTGGCGTCTTGCCGCCGCGAACCCCATCGGGTCAAGACCTGACTCTGGCCAAATTCAGGTCTCCGCCCGATGGCACGCAACATCCCGGCCCGGCACCATGCGCCACTCAACGAGAGGAGCGGGCGGATGGATTTACAGTGGCAGCGACAAGTCGAGCTATGGCAGCGACTACTCGATCGCGACGCGGCGTGCCAGACAATTTGCCGGGTAGGCGGCGACCGGTTGCAGCTGGAGCAGCAGGACGGACGCGCATTGTTGACGGTGTCCAGAACGCTGGCCGACAGCTTCCTCGCGACCGCCCTGCAGCGGCTGCTGGTCTTCCTGTCGCCCGAGGCGTCCAACGGTTTGCCGTTGCGCGCCTGGATCGGCCAGGGACGGCTCTGGCTGATCGTGACCATGCCGAGAGAGACGCCGGCCGAGGATTGGTATGCCATGTCGCAACGGCTGACAGAGCTACTGGATCGCGCGAGCAGGGACGGTCATGGGTTGGGTCAATAAGAGCTTGGCGCTCCTGCGGGGGCGCCAGGATGTGGTGCTGGCCGCCGTGCTGTTGCTGGCGATCTTCATGATGATCCTGCCGCTGCCGACACTGCTGGTCGATGTGCTGATTGCCGTCAACCTGGGCTTGTCGATCCTGCTGTTGATGATGTCGGTGCACCTGCGCGAACCGATGGAGTTCTCCGCCTTCCCCGCGGTGTTGTTGATCACCACCCTCTATCGGTTGGCGCTGACGATCAGCACCAGCCGCCTGATTCTGCTGCAGCACGACGCCGGCGATATCGTGCAGACCTTCGGCGAATTCGCCATCGGCGGCAATCTCGCGGTGGGGTTGATCGTGTTCGCCATCATTACCGTGGTGCAGTTCATCGTGATCACCAAGGGGTCGGAACGGGTGGCCGAGGTCTGCGCCCGTTTCTCGCTCGACGCCATGCCGGGCAAGCAGATGAGTATCGACGGCGACTTGCGCAACGGCTCGATCGACGCCGCCGAGGCTCGACGCCTGCGCTCGATGGTACAGAAGGAAAGCCAGCTGTACGGCGCGATGGATGGCGCGATGAAGTTCGTCAAGGGCGACGCCATCGCCGGCATTATCGTGATCCTGGTGAACATCTTCGGCGGCATCGCCGTCGGCGTTTTCATGCAAGGGATGAGTGCCGGCGAGGCCGCCGCCACCTACGCCATCCTGTCGGTCGGCGACGGTCTGATCGCCCAGATCCCCGCACTGCTGATTTCCATTGCCGCCGGCATCATCGTGACCCGTGTGCCCGGCGAGACGCGCCGCAATCTGGCCGCCGAGCTGTCGAGCCAGGTGACGCGCCATCCCGGTGCCTTGTGGCTGGTGGCGGCCGTGTTGGCGCTCTTCGCTTGCTTGCCGGGTTTTCCGGCGCTGGTGTTTGTACCGTTGGCCGTCATGGTGGCGGGCGGTGCGTTTTGGCTGCAACGCCACCCGCAAGACGCGCAGGGCGAAGGAAAAACGACCGCCGCCGGCCAGCGCGGCGGCGACGAAACGGTGGAGCGCGAGCTCTCCATCGGCGCCGTGCCTTTGCTGTTACGGGTTGCGCCGGATCTGGCGCGCACCGGGCAACTGGAAAAGATGCTGCAAGCCCTGCGATTGGAGCGCTTCGAGTTAACGGGTCTGCCGCTACCCGAGGTGGTGCTGCAGGTCGATGCCTCTCTGTCCGCCGGTCAACTGGATTTTCTGCTGTTCCACGAGTCGATTCTGGCACTGACCCTGCGCCCGTTGGCGATGGTCGACCCGATGGCCGCGCCGTTGCCGCAGGCGGTCGCTCAAGACCCCTTGCCGTTTGGCGGCATGAGCGTGCAGTGGGTGGCGGCCGAGATGGCGCCGCTGTTAGCGGATCTGGGGGTGCGCTTGTTTCAGGGCGCGGAGCGCATCCGCCATTTACTGATCTTGCTGTTGGAGCGCCATAGCGCCGAGTTGATCGGGGTTCAGGAGACCCGCTTCCTGATGGACAAAATGGAGCTGCGTTATGGCGAACTGGTGAAGGAGCTGCAGCGTCAGTTGCCGGTGATGCGGGTGGCGGATGTATTGCGCAGGCTGGTGGCCGAGGGCATTGCGATCCGCGATCTGCGCGCGGTATTCCAGGCGCTGGTCGAGTGGGCGCCGGTCGAGAAGGACCCGGTGATGCTGGCCGAGTATGCGCGCCTGGCGCTCGGACGCCATATCCTGGGCCGCTATCGTGGCGGGCTGGTGTGGCTCAACGCCTGGCTGGTGGGCGCCGAGATCGAGGAGCGGTTGCGCGAATCGATCCGCCAGACCTCGGCCGGCTCGTATTCGGCGCTGTCGCCCGAGGAGAACGAGCAAATCGTGGCGGCCATCCGCGCCGCGCTGGCGCGCGACCGGCCGGCCGGCGCGGTGCTGGTCACCGCCATCGACGTGCGCCGCTTCGTGCGCAAATTGATCGAGCGCGAGCTGTTCGACTTGCCGGTGCTGTCGTTCCAGGAGGTGGGCAATGAAGTGGAGCTCAAGGTTCTGGGCCATATCGATCTGATGGTCGACGACCATGCGCTTGCCTGACGTGCCGGCCATCGTGGCGGCCATGGCGCCGCCGGCGATCGACCTGGGGCGTGCCGAGGTGCAGGAAGGGCGCGTGAGCGAGGTTCGACCGACGCTGTTGCGCGCCCATCTACCGCAGGCGGGCTTGGGCGAGTTGTGCGAGTTGGCGGGGGGCGGTCTTGCCGAAGTGATCGGTTTGGCGGCAGGGGACGCCCTGTTGTCGCCCTACCGCGAGCCGGTCGGCGTGCGGGTGGGATCCTTTGTCCGCCCCTGCGGTGCCAGAGCCCAGATCGGCGTCGGCCCGGCGCTGCTCGGGCGTGTGCTCGACGCGCTCGGCCGGCCGTGCGACGGACTGCCCGCACCGCGGGTCGAGTCGCGGCGCAGTGTGGATACCGATGCGCCCGACCCGATGCGCCGGCTGGCCATCGACCGTTGCCTGCCCATGGGCGTGCGCGCCATCGACACCACGCTGACGGTGGGGCTTGGGCAGCGGCTGGGCATTTTCGCGCCAGCGGGGTGCGGCAAGAGCACGCTGCTGGCCATGCTGTGTGCCGGCAGCCGCGCCGATGTGGTGGTGCTGTCGTTGATCGGCGAACGGGGCCGCGAGGTGCGCGAATTCCTGGAGCAGGTCCTGACGCCGGCTGCGCGGGCGAAGAGCGTGGTGGTGGTGGCGACCTCGGATCGGCCGGCGCTGGAGCGGCTGAAGGCGGCAGCGACCGCCACCACGATTGCCGAGTACTTCCGCGATCAGGGATGCAATGTGCTGCTGCTGGTCGATTCGTTGACGCGTTATGCGCGTGCCGTGCGCGAAATCGGCCTGGCGGCCGGCGAGCCGATGGTCGGCGGCGGTTACCCGCCCAGCCTGTATGCGCAGTTGCCTAGGTTGTTGGAAAGGGCCGGGCGCGGCGAAACCGGCAGTATCACGGCGTTTTACACCGTGTTGATGGAAGATCGCCACGATCCGCTGGCCGAGGAGGTTCGCTCCTTGCTCGATGGCCATATCGTCCTGTCGCGCAAGCTGGCCGAGGCCAACCACTATCCGGCAATCGATGTATTGGCCAGTATCAGCCGGGTGATGCACCAAGTGGCCGAGCCGGCGCATCGCGCCGCCGCCGGCCGCTTGCGTCAACTGTTGGCGACGTGGAACGAGGTCGAGCTGTTGCTGCGCGTCGGCGAGTATCAGCCCGGTCAGGATGCCGAAACCGACGAGGCGATCGACCGGCGTGCCAAGCTCAATGCCTTGCTGCGGCAGCCGGTGGATCAGTACTGCGACTTCGCCGACGCGCTGGCGCAATTGGCGCAGTCGGTGGGCGTGCCATGCTGAGCACCCTTGTGGCCATCAAGGCGCGGCGCGCGAGCCGGCTACGGGCAAAGCTTGCGCGTTTGGCGCTCGAAGCGGCCGAGCTCATGGCGCGTCGCGACGAGGTGCAGCGGCAGCGCGCGGCGTTGCGGCTGCAGCGGCAAGCCCTGTTGCACGAGAGCGGTGTGCTGAGCCAGCGCGACTTGGCTGCACTACGTACTCGCCTAGACCGCCAACGGCAATCGGAGCGCGCGCTCTTGGGCGAACTGCGGTCGCTGGCCGAGGCGCGGTGCGAACTGGATGTCATGCGCGACGCGCTGTCCGAGCAATTGCGCCGGCTGCTGCGGACGCAGGAGAAACTGTCGATGATGATGGAGCTGCTGTGAAAACGACTCTGGGCCCCAAGGCGTTTGCCTTTCCCGCCGCGGACGACGAGCACGAAACGCACCAGGCGCCGCCGGACGCCATGGCGACACGTTTTACCGCGCTGATGGCCGAGCCATCGGTCGACGATGTCGCGCACGCACCGTCCTCGGCCGCCTCGCCGCCTCTCGGATCGGGCCGGCCGCCATGCCAGATCGAGAGCGCACAGTCTTTGGTATTGCGAGTGAGCAATGGCCCGATGGCGGGCATGCAATTGCGCGTCTTCTGGCGCGACGGGCGGCTGGAGATTCGCTTCAATCCGACCGACCCGGCGCTCTCGCGACAACTCGATGAGCAAGACGCCGAGCTTGGCGCGGCATTGAGCCAGGTGTTGGGTGTGACGGTGCGGGTGGGGGCGGAGCGCGATGGCGCTGCATGACGATCCGACGCTCGACCTGTTTCTGCTCAGCCGCATCGGGGCGTCCGCCTTCAGCGATGAGACCCGGGTGACCGCCCGCCGTGCGCAACCGTCCGGCAGCGGCGTGCGCATCGACGCACAGTGCGACGGTGCGGCGCTGGCTTTCTGGGTGGCAGAAGCGGATTGGTGCGCCTGGCTTGCGCCGCATTGGCCCGTGCCGGCGTTGGCGGCGCTGGATAAGGCCTTATGGCCGCTGGCGGCGGGCATCACCTTGACGCCGCTTGAGCGCTTATTGACGGCCGCCGGTTTGGCCCCATGCCAGGCCGCCCGGCTGACCCCCGCCGAGGCGCCGACGGTGCGCAGCTGGTGCCTGCTGTGCGAAGACGAGGCGCGACGGCTGCCGCTCTATGTGCAGACCGCGCCGTCCGATTGGCTCGCGGGCTTGCTGCAAATGCTGCGCCCGGACGACTCGGCGATGTTGACCGTGCCGCTGGGGCTTGGCTGGTGCATGGCGTCGGACGGGTTGGCCTTGGGCGATGCACTGCCGGTGCTGGGGGCGGGGGACGCGCTGGATCGGTTCTGGCTGCATCCGGCGCTGGCGCCTGGCCGGATTCGACTATCGAGCGCCACGGCGGCGCAAATCGATGAGCCGCTGGCTCAGCCGACCGGCTTGGTGGGCGCCTGGTCGGTCGAGGTCGCGGCACTGCGGGCGGCAACCCACCAACTCTGGCCCTGGCAGCCGGGTGCGGCGGTGGATGTCCAGGTGATGACGCATCCGTTGGCACGGTTGGTGTCGGCGGGCCGGACGCAGGCATTGGGTACGCTGCTGCGCCTGACGGACGGCTGGGCGGTACGTATCGAGCGACTACGGCCGTAGGGTGCGTTCGCGAAGCAACGCACCGACCTCCATGGCGAAGGGGGCCTACGCGCCGGGGGGCAGCAGGCGGGCGTTGGAGAGCGAGGCGACTTCGGGGTGATCGGGCTCGATTTGTCCTTCGTCGTCGGCCAGTCGCAAGGGGAGGCGGGCCAGGTCGGCCATGACGTCGCCTTCCTTGCCGATTTCCGGGTCGCCGAGCAAGGCCAGCAGCGAGAGGCGGTAAGCGGTTTCGTTATACGTGTCGGCCAACACGGCCGCCGTCAGCGGCGTGGCCTGGCGCAATCCCGCCAGCGTTTCGTATAACGCCTCGGCAGCTTCCAGCCGCTCGATTTCCACCTCGGTCGATTCGGGCGCCGCCGCCGCATTAGGCAAAGCGGCATCGCGCTCGCGCGCCCGTTCGCGCGCCAAGAGTTCGAATTCGGCCACATCGGCCATCTCGGGCGTCGACAGGAACGCCGGTTCCAAGCAGAAAGCCAGGCGGTCGGCCAGTAGCGCGGCCAGTTTATCGGCCGACAGGTGGCGCAAGTAATCGGCGAGGTCGGTGGAGGTCAGGCCGGACGCGCCCAGGTGGACGCGCTGGGCGGCCAATTGTGCCAAGCGCCGTTCGAAGGTGCCCGCCAGCGCCAGCATGCGGCTTTGCGCCAGCGCGATGGCTTGTGCCTGGTTGAGCGTGGCCAGCGACAGATCGTCGCCGGCGGTCAGCGTGCGCACCACCTCGGTCGATTTGCCCACCCAGCGCCACACGGCTTCCAGGCGGTGCTGCGCGGCGCGGATGCGGAATTCCGATTGCGACTCCAGCGCTTCCTCGAACTCGGCATACAGCTCGTTGAGTCGGGCCAGCAGGTGCTTGAGCGCCTCATCCGATACCTGGCCCACGGCTTGCCCTGCGGCGACCTGGCTGGTCAGATAGCCCAGTTCGACGTCGTCGCCGGCGAAATCGATCATGGTCGATAGCGCGGCCAGTGCCACGCGCGCGCCTTCGGAGAGTTGGTACAGCCCGGTGTCGGATTGCCAGATCAGCAGCTCGCCTTCGCGCAGGCGCTTGAGAATGGTGTCGAGCTTGACCGGCTGCAAGTAGGCGAACCGCTGGGCCAGTTCCTGCGGACTCCAGAACGGCGTATCGGTCTGGGCGCCGAGTTCGCGCAGCACCAATAGGCGCATCAGCACTTCCTCGTCGCCCCCGCGGAACAGGGTGATGAAGACCGATAGATAGGGCCAGGCGCCGGTCAGGCGCGTGACCGTCGCCAGTTCGGCGGGTGCGATACCCGCCTGAAAAAACGCTTCCAGGGAATCCACGCAGCGTCCGTTAGTCGTCAACGCCGGCTACGGGTTGGATCAGACTGGATCGCTGCGCCTTGGCTTCGGCGGCCTGCTGTTTCTCCACCTCGGCGGCTGCCCGTGCGGCGGCGCGTGCCACTTCCAGATAGTCCATGATGGCACGGGTCAACTCGCGCGTCCCTTCGCCGGTCAAGGCCGAGATGGTGAACACGCGGTGGGCGGCCATATCGAAACCGTCGCGGTCGTCGGCAACGTCGCGCGGCCAATTCAGTCCGTCGAGGAAGGCTTCGATTTTCTCGCGGCGTTCGTCGTCGTCCAGCATGTCGAGCTTGTTGAGTACCAGCCAGCGAGGCTTGTTGTGCAGCGCCTCGTCGTACTTGCGCAGCTCCTCGACGATCGCTTGCGCTTCGCGCACCGGATCGACCTCGGGGTCGAACGGCGCCAAGTCCACCACATGCAGCAGCAGGCCGGTGCGGCTCAGATGCTTGAGGAAGCGGTGACCCAGGCCGGCGCCTTCCGCCGCGCCTTCGATCAGGCCCGGAATGTCGGCGATGACGAAACTCTGTGCATCGTTCATGCGCACCACACCCAGGTTGGGGTGCAAGGTGGTGAACGGATAATCGGCCACCTTGGGCTTGGCGGCGGAGACCGATCGGATCAGGGTCGACTTGCCGGCATTGGGCATACCCAATAGACCGACGTCGGCCAGCACCTTCAATTCCAGGCGCAACACGCGCTTTTCGCCTTCTTCGCCCGGCGTGCACTGGCGCGGCGCACGGTTGGTCGACGATTTGAAGTGCAGGTTGCCCAGACCGCCCTTGCCGCCGCGGGCCACTTGCACGCGTTGGCCATGCTGGGTCAGGTCGGCGATGACTTCTTCGGTGTCCACGTCCACCACCAGCGTGCCGACCGGCATGCGCAGCTCGATATCTTCGCCGCCCTTGCCGTAGCAGTCGGAACTGCCGCCACGTTCGCCGTGTTCGGCCTGGTAGCGCTTGACGAAGCGGTACTCGACCAACGTATTGATGTTTTCGTCGGCCACGGCATACACGCTGCCGCCCCGGCCGCCGTCGCCACCGTCCGGACCGCCGAACGGCACATACTTTTCGCGGCGGAAACTGGCGGCGCCATTGCCGCCCTTGCCGCCGACCACCTCAATACGTGCTTCGTCAATGAACTTCATCTCTATTCCTCCCGGAATTGATCTTGCTCGGTCGTGCCTGCGCCGGATCGTCGATCCGCGCTATGAAAAAAGCCCTATCACCAAGGATAGGGCTTTTTCAGGGGGGCTCAAGCGCTTCCCCTGCCGGTCGCGACGATTACTCGCCTTCGACACCGGTGTACGGAACCACGGTCACGTACTTGCGTTGCTGTGCACCCTTAACGGTGAACTGAACGTAGCCGTCAACCTTGGCGAACAGCGTGTGATCCTTGCCGCAACCGACGTTTTCACCTGCGTGGAAACGGGTGCCGCGCTGACGCACGATGATGGAACCGGCCGGAATCAGTTCGCTGCCGTATACCTTCACGCCCAGGCGTTTGGATTCGGAATCGCGACCGTTGCGGGAGCTACCGCCTGCTTTTTTATGTGCCATGACTGTTTACTCCTTACTTGGCAATCGCGTCGATACGGATTTCGGTGTAGTTCTGACGATGACCCTGATGCTTCTGGTAGTGCTTGCGACGACGCATCTTGAAGATGCGGATCTTTTCGCCGCGACCGTGAGCAACGACAGTTGCCGTAACGGTAGCGCCAGCGATGCGGGGGGTCCCTACGGTAACCTGATCACCGTCAGCAACCATCAATACTTCTTCAAGTACGATCTGGCTGTCGATGTCTGCAGGTATCTGTTCTACTTTGAGTTTTTCGCCAACGGCAACTTTGTATTGTTTGCCGCCAGTTTTTACGACCGCATACATTCGTATAGCTCCTAAAGTTCATATCTACCCGCCAAAAAGACGGGAAGCCGGTCATTCTATTCGGGCGATTGCAAACTTGTCAAATATTTCATGAGCTTAGCCTGTCATTCAGTTGGCATGGCGAGTCCGACGGCTTTTCTGCTAGAATCGAGCGGTTTCCTCGGCATAAACCAATAACTGGCTCATATAAACCGTGTCCGTGACCCCGCTTTTCCGTTCCCTGATCGCCGATGATATGCAAGCGGTCGACCGCGTCATCCGCACGCGCCTGCACTCCGATGTGGTTCTGATCCGCCAAGTATCGGAATACATCATCTCGGCCGGTGGCAAACGCCTGCGTCCCGCGCTGACCCTGCTGTCCGGTCAGGCCTGCGGCTATCGCGGCGAGCATCTGTTCGAATTGGCCGCCATGGTGGAGTGTATTCATACCGCCACGCTGCTGCACGACGACGTGGTGGACGAGTCCGAGCTGCGGCGCGGCCGGGAAACCGCCAACGCGCTGTTCGGCAATGCGGCCAGCGTGCTGGTGGGCGACTTCCTCTATACCCGCGCCTTCCAGATGATGGTCACCACCGACAATATGCGCATCCTGCAGGTGATGGCCGAGGCCACCAACATCATCGCCGAGGGCGAGGTACTGCAGTTGCTCAACATCGGCAATGCCGATGTCGACGAGACCGCCTATCTGCAAGTGATCGAATACAAGACGGCCAAGCTGTTCGAGGCGGCCTGCCGTGTCGGCGCCTTGCTCGCCGGCGCCGATGCCGCCACCGAAACCGCGCTGGCCGACTACGGCCGCTACCTGGGCTGTGCCTTCCAGATCATCGACGACGTACTCGATTACAGTGGCGATGCCGAAACCATCGGCAAGAGCCTGGGCGACGACCTGGCCGAAGGCAAGCCGACCCTGCCGTTGATCTATACAATGAAGCACGGTTCTCCGGAAGAGGCCGAATGCGTGCGGCAGGCGATCACGCATGCCAGTCGCGATCATTTTCAGCAGGTACTGTCTGCGGTACAATCCTGCGGCGCGCTGGGCTATGCCCACCAAGCGGCGGTACAGGCCTCGCAAAAGGCCATCGCCGCCATCGCCGGTCTACCCGAGTCGGACGCCCTTCGCGCCATGCGCGAACTGGCCGACTATGCGGTCAATCGGCAATCCTGATACTGGTCTCCGTAGTTAAATGGATATAACAGCCCCCTCCTAAGGGGCAGTTACAGGTTCGATTCCTGTCGGGGGCGCCAAACTCTTGTTTCATGGTATTTCATGAACCACAAAAACCCGTTGAGCGTAAGGCTTTGCGGGTTTTTTGTTGTCTTGGCGTGTTGCGCGGAGTTTCTTGATATACCGTCAAGCTTGGCATCATGCCCTCTTAATGACTACCTGGTATGCAACGAGTGTGATAAGGGGGGGCATGATCGTGAAACGAAACGCTGTTGGCACGCTGCCGGGGTCGTGGCTTAAAGTGAGAATTCGATGCCTCACCCCGTCAATGGCAGGCTAGAAGCAAAGCCCTAGAAAGCAACAGATTCGTGTAAGGTGATTGCGCTATCGTAAAAGGAAAATAATTGTAAAACCGTATGCCTAACTATATTAGTTAAAGTTTTTGATATTACAGGTTGACGGATGGATAAGTGTGTTGAAAAAAAGCCAGCAATGTTGTTTTTAACAATCTACCGGCTTTTGTTTTTAATGCCCCGCATGACTGAAGGTGTGGTGGCGAGGAGTGTGTGGTTTAATTTGTGAATGCTTGGTGTTCTTTATTTTGGAAACATAAAATTTTTTAATTATTTGGTTTGAGTGATGGGTAATGTGTTTATGTGATTTGTGATTTCTGAAATATATTTATTAAAATTTTTGTCTTTATTATCTGGCAACATGAAAATATGACCAATACTACTGTTTATTATTTGGGAAACAATCGCACCACCAATCGCACCTCCAACAGCACCATATCCTGCTGCCTGGCCGTAGCTAATTGAATTACTGTTTGAGACAGAACGGGATGCCAAGCCACCAGTGGCACCACCTAGAGCACCCGCCGTTGCAAACGCAACCGTATTGACGCCAGTTGATTTTGAGTCAGGGGGAAAATAGGCATTAGAGCAACTTGCACCAGAAGGGGCTGGTGTGAAAGTGGGTTCTGTTGTTGAGAAATATTGGTATATGAGAGGTTTTTTTCCTGGCGACTTAGGTATAAATATACCACCATCATGATTTTTGTGCATAAATGGTGTTGATGGTTTGTTAGCCAATTCATCTTGCATGAAGTATAGACCACCAACTGGTGCGCGATAGTAAACACCATTTTCATCTTCAAGCTCGGAAATATAGGGTCCATCGGCAAGTTTAATGGTCCATTTGTCTTTAAACAGACCATCTTCCCAATGTGCTTCAACCCCTTTGGGAACTTCAATGCAAGTCAATGGCCTGGGAGTTGTCAGTTGGCTTGGATTTATTTCCGTTGCACAACCACTCAGTAGGGAAACAGTGAAAACTAACACTGATGTTGACAATAATGTTGTGAAATTTTCCATGATTTTTTTATGAGAGCACTTGTAGAAGGTGAAAATTAATTCTGTAAGGGAATAATACAATATTTTTTCACTAATAGCAGCCAACACAGGACGAATGAGTTTTCTGAACAAAAAAATGGACGTACTGGCTGAGACGCGGTAGTGGTACCGTTGGAAGATGCATATATTAGGAAAATCATGGTTATCCCGTGGCTACCGTTGAAGTTTTTTGCCATATATTCATGGTCTTGCATTGGACTGTGGTGGGGTGTGTATCCCGGAATCAGGGACGATGGCTAGCAAGTGCCTGCGGTTGGCCGCCCACCTTCATGGACGGTGTGTTTGGCGATATGATATGAGTGGAGAAATTTTAAACCTATTAATATAAAATAGATGCGTTGCTTATTCGATTCCTGTCGGGGCGCCAAACTCTTGTTTCATGGCATTGCATGAGACATCAAAACTTGCTAAGCACAAGGCTTTTCGGGTTTTTTGTTGTCTTGGCGTGTGTCAGAGGGTTTCTTGACATACCAGTCATGGCTGACTGAGTTGTGTATTGTAAAATGAGGGTATGAATGGATATCCAATTTAATGAGCCATTTGAATTTCAGCTTGATGTGGTTGAGGTGGATGATCACGTTCCATCACTGCGGGCGCACGTCCACATAAATATGGGCATCGGGAAAAGCAAGCTGATATACGATGACTTTATTTGGATTGAATGCGAAGTATGGGATCGTTTTCTAAAGGCGTTGCGAAGCCCTCCAATCGATCCTGTCTCGTTGTATGATATGGACGAACACTGTGCATTATCGATCCATCGCTCAGAGCAAGGAGTCGTTTTGACGTGGAATCTCTTAGATCCATATGGGTTCTGCATCTGCCAACAAAGCATGACAGCCTTGTTTACGGCGGTGATCACTGAAGATGCCCATGCAAAGATTCGAGAAGCGTTTGAAGATTTTCCATCTTGGTGGTGATTATTGCTCGTCATTGGCAAATAGTGTTGCCTCACATCAAAGCCAGACATGACCATAGCCATTAGGCTTCAAATTTTGATGCGTAGGTTGCCAGGAGAGGCTCTTTGATTACCGCCATCATTCTCATTAGCCTATTTCTGATCTGCGCCCTGCAGTTGGTGATTGCCATCCACGCCTTTCGGATATCGACTCGCGAAGGGCTGTTGTGTTTGTTCTTTCCGCTATACGTCTACTTCTTCGCCCGCAAAACCGATAGCGCCCGTAAGTGGTTGTTGACGCTGTACGCGGCGCTTGGTCTATTGCTGGTTGGCGTGATTCTGGCGGCTGTCTGACAATCCCAGAGTGCTAGCGCGAATGGGTTGATCACACACGGCAATGGCTGTCGTTGCTGTAACGGCTTGAGCCGCGATTAGCCGTCAACATCACAGATTCGCGACCGCTCCCTCCGACCTCCGTGTTGTGCTTGCTACATGGCCGTCGCCCAAATGCCGACGCGGACATATTCCTGGCTTTTGGGTTGTATGCCATGCATGCTGCTAGAGATCTATTTGTTTTGTATAACGATTCGGCTGAAGAAGGCTAAGAGTTATGTCAGAACACTCATGGCGCCTGTGTCTGCTACTGCTGTTGTGCTGGCTGCCGAGCGCGGCGCGTGCGGTCGATGCTCGCTGCGATAAGGTGGTGATTTCGGCTGATCCGGCGTATCCGCCCTTGCACTGGTACGACGGAAACACGCTGCAAGGCGCCAGCATCGCGATCGCTACCCGGGTGTTGTCCGACCTGCACGTCCCTTACGAAGTTCGTTATGTCGGCCCGCTCAAGCGGGTGCTTGGGTTGGCCCAGAGCGGGCAAGTGGATGTGGTGGCCACATTGAAGATGACGCCGGAGCGCCAGGCGTTTTTGCGCTATGGCAGCACCCCGGCGCTGAACAACCCCGTTGCGGTGTTTGTGACGCGGCAAGGCCGCTTTCACTATACCGATTGGCAAGACCTGATCGGCAAGCGCGGCGCGGTGGCCGCGGGGAATCAGTTTGGCGACGGGTTTGACGACTATCTGCGTGGTCGTTTGACGGTTAGCGTGGTGCCGGATCTGACGCGGCTGTTTCTGCTGCTGCAGTACCAGCATGCCGATTATGCCGTGACCGGCCTGTATCCCGGCATGGCCTGGCTGGCGGCCAAAGGTGACGAAAACCGCTATGTCGCCTTGCATCCGTTTGTCGTCAATACACAGAACTATGTGACCTTCTCCCGCGCCAGTCCGTGTGCGACTTTATTGCCGGCCTTCGATCAGCGCCTGCGCACGTTGATTCATGCGCATGCCTTTGACCATATCGTCGAGGATTACATGGCGATGTGGCGCCAGCATCCGGTGCTGGGAAAGTGAGTGGCGCCAAGCGATCTGCATAATTTAGAAGGAGCGGCTGCAGCCGCTCCTTCTAATCTTTAGGGCGCGCTATTCGGCGCCCTGCGATTACGCGGTGATCGGCTTTTTCAGAATGCGCAACATGACCGCCGTCACGACCGTGCCGACGACCAGACTCAACACATAGAACCCCAAGTGCGTGACCGCATCGGGAATCAGCAGGACGAAGATGCCGCCGTGCGGCACATGCAGTTCGGCGTTCATCCCCATCGACAGCGCGCCCGTGATGGCCGAGCCGACCATCAGCGACGGGATGACGTGCAGCGGATCGCGCGCGGCGAAGGGAATGGCGCCTTCGGTAATGAAGGAAATACCCAGAACGGCAGCAGCCTTACCGGCTTCGTGCTCATCCTTGGTAAAGCGATCCGCGAACAGCATGGTGGCCAGCGCGATACCCAGCGGCGGGGTCATGCCAGCCGCCATCGCGGCTGCCATCGGGGTGTAAACCTGGCTTGCGAGCAGGCCGGTGGCGAAGGTGTAGGCCGACTTGTTGATCGGGCCGCCCATATCGAAAGCCATCATGCTGCCGATCAATGCGCCGAGCAGGATGGCGCTGGAGCCCTGCATGCCCTTGAGCCACGCGGTGACCGCAGCGAGCAATTGGGCGCAGGGGGTGCCGATGACAAAGATCATCAACAGGCCGACCAGCAGCGAGCCCAGCACAGGCAGGATCAGCACAGGCTTCAGGCCTTCCAGATGACGGTGCAGCTTGATATGGCGGTTCAGCCAGTCGGTGCTGTAACCGGCGAAGAAGCCGGCGACGATCCCGCCAAGGAACCCCGCGCCGGTGCTGGCTGCCAGCATGCCGCCAACCATCCCTGGGGTGATGCCGGGGCGGTCGGCAATGGAGTAAGCGATGTAGCCGGACAAAATCGGAACCATCAGTGCGAAGGCCGACTTGGCGCCAATCTGGAACAGCGCCCAGGCGAAGGAGCCTTGGTTGCTGTCTTTAAAGACATAAATGCCGCCCAAGGCAAAGGCGAGCGCAATCAAGATGCCGCCCGTCACCACAAAAGGCAGCATGAACGACACGCCGGTCATCAGGTGCTTGTATACCCCGCTGCGTTGCGCGGTCAGCTCGGCTTTGGCGGCCTTGGTTTGGTCGAGCAAGTCTGGTGCGGCGGTCCCATGTACTTTGGCCTCTGCCTGCGCCGTGTTCACCAGCCCGGCGCCATCGCCGATGGCGGCCTTGGTGCTGGTCGAGTACAGGCGCTTGCCGACGAAGCGGCTCAGGTCGACGTTGGTGTCGGCGGCAATGATGACGAGGTCGGCGCGCGCGATTTCTTCGGCGCTCAGCGTATTTTGCGATCCGACCGAGCCCTGAGTCTCGACTTTGATCTCATGACCCAGTTGTTGTGCGCCCTGGGTGAGCCCTTCCGCCGCCATAAAGGTATGCGCAATACCTGTTGGACATGAGGTAATGCCAACGATATAGAGTTGAGACATGTCTTTCTCCTGTTCTAATGAGCGTGCTGTGTGGTGTTGTGGCTGGTCTTGACTGCAATACGCGTAAGCATGACCTCGCCCGCCAGACGGGCGATTTCACGCTTCGGGGGGAGGTGCGGCCCTATCCGGGCAAGCTTGCCGGCGGCGAACGCCATGGCCTGCCGCATGGCGGTTTGCCATTCGAGTTGCTGCTGCTGCGCGGCAATCCAGCCTGCCAGCAGCGCGTCTCCCGCGCCAACGCTGCTAACGAGGTTGATCGGAGGTGGGGTGGCCAGCCAGCAGCCTTCCGCGCCGACAAAAAGTGCGCCTTGTTCCGCCAACGAAACGATGACGTGCCGCACGCCTTTGTGATGCAGCGCCAGCGCGCACTCGGCCACGTCGTCCAGTGTGGGAAGCTGACGCTGTGCCCATTGCTCCAATTCGTGGCGGTTGGGCTTGATGCAGAAGGGCAACGACGCGCCGGCCAGTGCCGCGCTCAATGCCGTGCCGCTGCTGTCCAGTGCCACCAGCGCGCCCTGGCCGGCCAGGCGCTCGCACAAGTGGGCATAGCAATCGTCGGCGAGGCCGGTCGGCAGACTGCCGGCGAGGACAAACCAGCGCTTGGCGGCACACTGTTCGTCCAAGCGTGCGATCAGTTGCTCAAACACCGCCTGGGGCACGTCTTGCCCTGGCAGATTGATATCGGTCGTTGCGCCGTCGTCGTCGCTGACGAGTTTGATGTTGACGCGGTTGGCGCCCGGTTGCGTTACGAAGCGATTGCTGATGCCCTTGGTGTCGAGCAGGGCGGCGAATGGCGCGATGTTGTCTTGTCCCAGAATGCCGGTTGCCACGACCTCGACCCCCCAGTCCGCCAAGCAGCTCGCAACGTTCACCCCTTTGCCGCCAGCGTTTAAGGTGACGCCATAGGCAATGTTGACCTGGCCATGTTGCAGCGCCGGCAGCCGGACTGTCTGGTCGATGGCCGGATTAAGGGTCACGGTGACGACGGGGCCGTTCATGATGCATCCCCTGCGAGGGCACGGATGGCTGCCGTGCTGTCGCACTCGAGTGCCTGCTGCGCGAGATCGACTAGTGCCGACTGGGTGCTGGCGCGTAACCGTGCCTTGACGGCGGGAATGTCGCGCGGGCTGAGCGACAGCTCGTTGACGCCCAATCCCGCCAAAATCGCCGCGCCCAGCGGATCGCCAGCCAGGCCGCCGCATACGCCGACCCAGATGCCGTGTTTGCGCGCGCCTTCCACCGTCTGCTTGATCAGTCGCAATACGGCAGGGTGCAGACTATCGGCTTCGGCGGCGAGATCGGGGTGCTGGCGGTCGATGGCCAGTGTGTATTGCGTCAGGTCGTTGGTGCCGATCGAGAAGAAGTCGGCGTGCGCGCCGAACTGATCGGCCATGGCCGCCGCCGCGGGCACTTCGATCATGATGCCGATCGGCATGGGGGCGGCGGATAGTTCTTGGCGAATACGCTCGCATTCTGCCCGCAACGCCATCAGCTCCGAGATGTTGGTGACCATCGGGAACATGAGGGAAATCGGGCCGTGCGCGGCGGCGCGGTAGAGTGCGCGCAGTTGCGTATCGAGCAGGTCGGGGCGGCGCAGCAGCAGGCGTACGCCGCGAACCCCCAGGAAGGGGTTCGCCTCGCTGGGCAGTCCGAGGTAGGGGACGTGCTTGTCGCCGCCGATGTCCAGCGCGCGGATCACCAGGGTGCGGCCTTGCAACGCTTCGACCATGGCGCGGTAGGCCTGATATTGCTCTTCTTCATCCGGGGCCGTGTCGCGCTCCAGAAACAAGAACTCGGTACGCATGAGGCCCACACCCTCGGCGCCGGCCGCGAGGGCTGCCGCGACCTGGTCGGCGCGGTTGATGTTGGCGCCGATATCGATGCGTAGGCCGTCCCGGGTTTGTGCGGGCAGCGCGCTTTGTGCTTCATCCTGGCGCGACTGCTCGCTTTGCCGGTTGATCCAGGTGCGTGCAGCGTCGATGTCTTGTTCGCCCGGATGGAGATACAGACGGCCGCTGTTGCCGTCGAGAATGGCGGGTGTACCGTCGGGAATGTCGAGGATCGCGTCCCCGCCGGCCACGAGGGCCGGCAGACCGAGTGTGCGGGCCAGGATGGCCGTGTGCGAGGTCGGTCCGCCTTGCGCGGTACATAGCCCCAGAATGCGCGAGGTGTCGAGTGTGGCGGTATCGGACGGGGCTAAGTCGGCCGCCAGCAAGATCAAGTTGGACGCCTGCTGACCGGCCTCGGGCTGGCGCTTTTCCTGTGGTAGCAAGGCGATAAGCACGCGCTGACCGACATCGCGAAGATCGGTGGCGCGAGTCGCAAGCAATGGATTGCTGTGTGCCGCAAGGGTGTTTGCCTGTTGTTCGATGGCCTGATGCCAGGACCAGGCAACGCCGTGTCCTTGCATCATCAGGCGGCAGCAATGCGAGATCAGGTCGGTGTCGGCCAGCAATTCCGCTTGCGCGCGGAAAATGCCGGCTTCGGTCTCGCCGAGGCGGCGCGCGGTGTCCTCGGCCAATTGCGCCAGCGCTTTGCGCGTGCCGATCAGCGCGTTATCGAGTTGTTCGCTGCCTTCCGCCAGGGGGGCGGGGATGTCTTGGATGCTGGCGATGGCCGATTTCCAGGTTTGAGTGGTGCCGACAACGAGGCCGGGGCTGGCGCCTATGCCCTTGATGGCGAGTTGGGCGGTGCTCGGTGCGAAGCCATGGTGCACGGCTTGCTCCGCTTTGATCTTTGCGGCGGCGGCGTCCGCCAGTTCTTGGGCGCTGACTCGGATCATGGTGTCGCGCAGGGCGGTCAACGCGGCGTCGGCTTGCGGTCCGCTGGCGGAGACCGCCAGTAGGTCGCCGCATTGCAGTCCGAGCTGCAAGAGGGCGACCAGTTTCTTTGCGTCGGCGATGTCACCGCCATGGCGTATCTGGATTTTCGCGTCGAAGCGCTTGGCGGTTTCAACCCATTTGGCGGTCGGACGCGCATGCAGGCCGTTGGGGTAATCGATGTGCCATTCGAAGGATTGTTCCAAATCGGTGGCCGGCACGGCCGGGGCGGCGGCCGGGGGCGCATCGCCGTTGAAAATGGCGCAGAGATAATCGGGATCGGTGGTGGCGAACAATTGCGCGAGCTGTGCCGGGTCTTGCATCAAACGTGTCAGGCGCTGCAAGAGCGTGATGTGTTCATCGGACTGCGCGGCGATGGCAACCATCAAATGCACCGTCTCCCCGTCATTCCATTCGAGGCCTTGCGGGATCTGGATGACGGCGATGCCCGTCTTGTGGATCAGGTGGCGGTCCTCGATCATGCCGTGCGGAATGGCGACGCCATGCCCGAGAAATGTATTGGAAACGTTTTCACGGCGCATCATGCTATCGATGTAGGCTGGCGCTATCACGCCCGATGCGGCAAGTAGATGGCCTGCTTCGCTTATTGCCTCTGATTTATCAATAGGTTTTGATCCGAGCTTGACGAGTTCTCTCCGTAATGTGCTGACGGACATATCCACCTCCCGTATACATTTATCTGATGTGATATTATGATTTCATTGAAAACGATTACCATTGGTTGTGTCAACTTTTTCCTAGTGCCGAACGGGTGTCGGGCGGGACGGACGTTTGTCGATTCGGCTGAGGCAAGGTTTGGTGGCGAACGGTGCGGGTAGGAACCTAGTTTAGATGAGTGCGAAGATCAAGGATGTGGCCGAGTGGGCGGGGGTGTCGGTGGCGACTGTGTCCCGTGTGTTGGGGGGTGGCGCCGTGAGCATCGAACTCAGGGAGCGTGTCGAGCTGGCGGTGGCTCAGTTGGGCTATCGTCCCAATCTGTCGGCGCGTCGTTTGCGTTCTCAACATAGCAAGACGGTTGGTCTGATCGTGTCCGATATCCGTAATCCCTTTTTTACCGCGGTGAGTCGCGCTGTCGAGGATGTTGCCTACCGCGCGGGGATGCGGGTGATCTTGTGCAATGCCGATGAGGATCCCGACAAAGAAGCCATGTACTTGCGCCTGATGCAGGAGGAGCGCGTGAGTGGGGTGATTTTCTCGCCCACGGGTATGACTGTGCGTTGTTTCCGTGCCGACCTCTACGAATTTCCCGTGGTGATGATCGATCGGGATGGCCCGACGGGGCTGACCGATGCCGTGGTGTTGGATAACCGGCAGGCAGGCAAGATGTTGGTGGAGCATCTGATTGGCCACGGCTATCGCAAGATCGGCGGCTTGTTCGGCAAAATCAGCACAACCGGTATAGAGCGCCATGCAGGGTATGAGGCGGCGCTGGCTCAGCACGGCCTGCCTTCCGCCGTGCGGTTCGTCGCACCATCGACCGAGGCGGCCGCGGCCGCGGTGCGCGCATGGCTTGCCGAGCCGGATTGGCCGGATGCGCTGATTGTCAGTAACGGTCTGCTGTTGCTGGGGGCTGTGCACGCGCTGACCGAGGCGGGTCTGTCGATACCGGATGACATGGCTTTGGCCGGATTCGACAACGATGTGTGGACGGGGTTGGTGGGGCATGGTCTGACCGTGATCGAGCAACCGGTCTACGACATCGGTGTTGTGGCCATGGAAATGCTGCTCGCCCGGTTGGAGAATCCGAGCATGGCTAAACGGAAGGTGGTGTTGAACGGCACCTTGTTGCCGCGCGCCTCGACGAACTGTCGGGCAGGGCTTGCCCAAACACGCGCTACATGAGGGGCCGGGCGTGCATTCGCCGCAGGCAATGCACGTCAGGCGTACGTGGCCAGGCAGGCTTGGCAAATGATGCCGAACGATTCGACATCCAGGGAGGCGCCGCCGACCAGCGCGCCATCGACGTTGTCGATCGCCAGGGTTGCGTCGGCGTTGTCTGCCTTGACGCTGCCGCCATAGAGCACGCGCACGGCCTCGGCGCCGCCGTGGGTTTGACGGCAGTGCTGCTTGATGCAGGTGTGCATCTCACGAATCTGATCCAGTGTGGCGACCTTGCCGGTGCCGATTGCCCAAATCGGCTCATAGGCGACGATGACGCGGGTGGGGGCGAGCTGGGCCAGGATGTCGAGCTGATCGCGAATGACGGTCAGATGGTCGCCCGCCTCGCGCTGTTGCAGTGTTTCACCGACGCATAACACCGGCGTGATGCCGGCTTCGAGCGCATTGATCAGTTTTTGATTCAACACTGCCGTGGTTTCCGATAGGTATTGGCGGCGTTCGGAATGGCCGATGAGCGCATAGCGGCAACCGATGTCGTGCAGCATGCCGGCCGAGACCTCGCCGGTATAGGCGCCGGCAAGGCCGAACTGACTCATGTCCTGCGCGGCTATCGCCATCGGGCTCGCTGCCAGCAAGTCCGACAGCTGCATCAGATAAGCATGCGGCGCGGCGATGGCGACGCCGTCGCGATTGATGTGCGCATCTTCCAGCATGGCCTTGATCAGTTTTCGGTTGGAATCCAGGCGGCCATTCATTTTCCAGTTTCCCATGACCAGTTTGCCAGACATTTCAGACCTCTCCATGTGGCGTGTGCGGTAGTTTTTTGTAAACGATTACAAATTTATATGGCAAAAATAGTGCTGTTTCATCTGGTAATTGCTGTTTATTTGACGCTTGAATGGATTTTTCAATCTGTTATTATTGAAAACGTTTACACAAGGGATGTCAATTTTTTCATGCTGGGAGAAATGAATGGCACTCGTTTCATTACGTCAGCTGTTGGATCACGCGGCCGAGTTCGGCTATGGCTTGCCGGCCTTTAATGTCAACAACCTAGAGCAGATGCGCGCAATCATGGAAGCGGCGGACGCGGTCGACGCGCCGGTCATCGTGCAAGCCTCCGCTGGGGCGCGCAAATATGCCGGCGCGCCGTTTTTGCGCCACCTGATGCTGGCTGCGGTCGAGGCGTTTCCGCATATTCCCGTGGTGATGCACCAGGATCATGCGACGACGCCGGATATCTGCCAGCGATCGATTCAGCTGGGCTTTAGCTCGGTGATGATGGACGGCTCATTGAAGGGGGATGGCAAGACGCCGTCGGACTATGATTACAACGTTGACGTCACGCGTACCGTGGTGCGTTTCGCCCACGCATGCGGCGTGTCTGTCGAAGGTGAAATCGGCTGTCTGGGATCGCTGGCCACCGGCAAGGCTGGCGAGGAGGATGGCGTGGGCGCGGAGGGAACGCTCGATCACAGTCAGATGTTGACCGATCCGGAAGAGGCGGCGCACTTCGTGCGCGATACCGGCGTGGATGCATTGGCCATCGCCATCGGCACCAGCCACGGTGCCTACAAGTTCAGCAGCAAGCCGACCGGGGAAGTGTTGCGCATCGATCGCATCAAGGAGATTCATGAGCGCATTCCTAATACCCACCTGGTGATGCACGGCTCGTCGTCCGTGCCGCAGGATTGGCTGGCGATCATCAATCAGTATGGCGGCGACATTCCCGAAACCTACGGCGTGCCAGTCGAGGAGATCGTCGAGGGCATTAAATACGGCGTGCGCAAAGTGAACATCGATACCGATCTGCGCCTGGCCTGCACCGGCACCCTGCGTCGCTTTTTGGCAACACACCGCGCGGAGTTCGATCCACGCAAATATCTGGCTGACACGGTGCAATCGATGCGCGACGTCTGCATCGCGCGCTATGAGGCTTTTGGCGCTGCGGGGCAGGCTGGCAAGATCAAACCGGTCGGCTTGGAGGCCATGGCAGGGCGTTATATCAAGGGGAAATTGGCGGCAATCGTCAATTAATCTGCGAAATGTCATGTAAATGTGGTTGCATTTCGAGCACACTAGTGTAGTAAAACTACATTTCTAGACTGAACGGAGTGAAAGAAAATGACTATCAAGGTTGGTATTAATGGTTTTGGCCGTATCGGCCGGATGGTGTTCCGTGCCGCTGTTCAGAACTTCGCCGATATTGAAATCGTCGGTATCAACGATTTGCTGGAGCCGGACTATCTGGCCTACATGCTCAAGCATGATTCCGTGCACGGCCGCTTCAAAGGCGAAGTCTCCGTCGACGGCAACACGCTGATCGTCAACGGCAAAAAGATCCGTCTGACGGCGGTGAAAAATCCGGCTGAGCTGAAGTGGGACGAAATCGGCGCGGACGTCGTCGTCGAATCGACCGGCCTATTTCTGACCAAGGAAACCGCGTCGGCTCACCTGGCCGCGGGTGCCAAGAAAGTCGTCCTGAGCGCGCCGTCCAAAGATGACACCCCGATGTTCGTCTATGGCGTGAACCATCAGTCCTATGCTGGCGAAGACATCGTTTCCAACGCTTCGTGCACCACCAACTGCCTTGCGCCGCTGGCCAAGGTCATCAACGACACCTTTGGCATCAAGCGTGGCCTGATGACCACCGTGCATGCCGCCACTGCCACCCAGAAAACCGTGGACGGCCCGTCCAACAAGGACTGGCGCGGCGGCCGCGGCATTCTGGAAAATATCATTCCGTCGTCCACCGGCGCCGCCAAGGCCGTGGGCAAGGTGATTCCGGAACTGAACAAGAAGCTGACCGGCATGGCCTTCCGCGTGCCTACCTCCGATGTTTCGGTGGTTGACCTGACCGTCGAGCTGGAGAAGGCGGCGACTTACGAAGAAATCTGCGCCGCCGTCAAGGCCGCCTCCGAAGGTCCGATGAAGGGGGTGCTGGGTTACACCACCGACAAGGTGGTCTCGACCGACTTCCGTGGCGAAGTGTGCACCTCGGTGTTCGATGCCGACGCCGGCCTCGCGCTCGACACCACCTTCGTGAAGCTGGTTGCTTGGTACGACAACGAAATGGGCTACTCCAACAAGGTGTTGGAAATGGTTCGCGTCGTCGCCGGTAAGTAAACTGCCAGCGCTTGGCGCATACATGCCGTTCACTTTTGCAAGTGAACGGCATTTTTATTTTTTGAGGCTTTGCGACTGTCGACAAATTACAACTGTCAGAACTTTCGCAGCATAATGCCTACACTTGCCTAGCAATGGAGGCGGACAAGCGTGGTGTGCAGAGGGATCTGTCCAAGGAGTGGGGGCTGATGGGGGCGAAGATTAAAGATGTGGCCGCGTTGGCCCGCGTGTCGATTGCGACGGTGTCGCGCGCACTGGGAAACGGCCCGGTCAGTGCCGATCTGAAGGAACGTGTGGAACAGGCGGCGGCGCAATTGGGCTATCGCCCTAATCTGTCGGCGCGGCGCTTGCGCTCGCAGCAGAGCCGGACGGTGGGGTTGCTCGTTTCGGACATTCGCAATCCGTTTTTCACCGCGGTCAGCCGCTCGGTCGAAGATGCGGCCTATCGTGCCGGTATGCGCGTGATCCTGTGCAACGTCGATGAGGACGTGAAGAAGGAAGCGATGTACCTGCGGTTAATGCAGGAGGAACGTGTCTGTGGCGTGATTTTCTCGCCGACCGGCGACACGGCGAGCCACTTTCGACCTGATCGTTTCGAGTTTCCGGTGGTGATGATCGACCGCGCCGGCCCGCCGGGCGTGACCGATGCCGTGGTATTGGACAACATGCTGGCGGCGCAGCAATTGGTGACGCACCTGATTGAGCGCGGCTACCGCAGGATCGGCGGTCTGTTCGGCAATAGCAGCACCACCGGGGCGGAGCGCGCCGCGGGGTACGAAGCCGCGCTGATGGCGCAAGGCTTGCCGGTTGCGGCGCGTTTTGTTTCGCCTAACGTGGACGCTGCTGTTTCCGCCGTCAAAGCTTGGTTGGCCGAGCCGGACCATCCCGATGCGCTGATCGCCAGTAATGGCCTGCTGCTGCAGGGAGCCGTGCGGGCTCTGATGGAGGCGGGCATGTCGATTCCCGGCGACGTGGCGCTGGCCGGCTTCGATAACGACGCCTGGACGGGACTCGTCGGCCAAGGGCTGACCGTGATCGAGCAGCCGGTGTACGACATCGGCACGCTGGCGATGGAAATGCTGCTCTCCCGTCTGGAAAACCCCAGTCTGGCCAAGCGCAAAATGGTGCTCAACGGCGTCTTGCTGACGCGTGGATCGACGGCCACCAAACAAGTGTAAGTGGAACGGGCTTGTCATCGACGAAATCTGTCGACACCTTGTGTCATGCGTCTGACGAGTGAGTCCCCTGAGAGGCGCGGGTTCGAGGTGTTCGCAGCACCACCGAACCCGCTGGCCAAACCCACTCGAACAAGGCGTCAGTAAGGAATTGAATAGCTAGCTAGATATCGATTGCTTTGCCTATTTAAGCCAGTGCATTGCCATCGCATGATTACGCGCCACCGATACAGCTCGTATAGGGCGCAGGCTCTCCGGGAACAATGGGACACAATTTGATCGGTGCAAGCCTTTTGAAACGGTCCATCCATTTCGATTTGTCGAACTTAATCGGCTCTGAGGAAGCGTCGCCCCTCTCTGCCCATTGGATCGTGTAGTAGTCGCTCTCTCCCCTGATGACAATCAACAGCGTGGATTCGCTATACAGATTGCCAGTCGGGTTTGCAACGCCACAACTGATGAGCGCAGCAAATGCATCATAGTTGCCGAGCTTGAATGCCCCTAAGCCTGTTCCGTTAAACGAGGTCGGGCAGTCATTCTTGAAACCGCCAGCCATTCTGCTTGCAAACAACAGCGGTGTGATGTTGGGATTCGACGCAATGCCTTTGGCTCCCGTAATCGTTACCATCTGCGACCACTTCTGTGTGCTCTCTCCAGTGAGAACCGCTTCTCGAATGTATTGAGGACCTTTTGCATCCTCAAAAACCGTTGTGAAGCCCTTAGGAAACGAGAACATCACGAGTTGGCCAAAAATTGGGGAGATGGTCCTAACCGAGTATCCTTGCGATCTCAATGTGTCGATGTTGTTCGAAGGGTTAGTCGGGCATGGAAATCCTTGGGACAGCGCTTGATAGATGTCGGCTTCCGTCAAATCCTGTTTTTCCGGGTGCTGGCTCATGTACTTCCTGAGTGGGAGCATGAGATTGTCGAGTGTTGTCCCCGGTGGAGTACAAATTCCCTTGCCATTATTTTCAGTAGCAATTTTCGAAGCCGCTATGGCAAAACTGGCTGGGTCGCTATTTTGTGCAAAGGCCCATGTACTTGTTGCCAAAAAGATGGCCATGAGCCAAACATCCTTGAGCGTGTAGCGATTCATTCGATTGCCTATTCTCCAATGGTCAGAGCGGGGCGTATGAGCACCCTTAACGAGGCCGTTGTACCCCATTTGTCATCGTCGCATCCTGTCACTATCCAAATGGAATGGCAACAGCAACAACGGGGAATTTTCAGCATTTTCTGACGGTCGCGCTTGGTTGTCAGTTTGTATCTGGCTGGGTAAGGTATTTGGTGCGGCGTTTGCCGCGAAGAGGCGCGGGTTCGGGGTGTATCCAGCACCGCCGAACCCGCTGACCAAACCAACTTATCGGAGCAAGTTAGAATGGCTACTCGAAATGTTAATCCAGCCCCAGTCTTTTTTCCAAACCAGGATTTCCGCCAGCAGCAGTTACTTTCCCTGATTTCCATGTTGTGCTTGCCGCGTGGCAGTCGTCCAAATTCCGACGAGTGCCGTTTGGTGGTCGATAGCCGTTTGCCGTGGGCGTTCGAGTCGATCGATGGCAGCACTTCCTGGATGTATCTGCCCAAGGCCGCGCGCGTGCGCGAGCTGGCGGGTTGCCTGGTGCTAACGGCCGATTAAGGCTTTCGCCGGAGGCGGGGGGCGAAGCCCCCCGGCAGGCCGCCGCATGATGGCGATGCAAGCCGCAGATCGCCATTCGGCATGTTTTACACGCTCATGACGGGTTTTCTGTTGTCAGGCGATTTCATGTCGGTCGATGGGGCGTGCAACGGCAATGCCACGTCGATGCCGATAATCCCACCCTCGGGGCCATGATGCACCACCACGATCTTTCCTTCTTGCCCGCTTTTCAGCATAGAGAATGACAGTGCCAGGTCGTCGGCGATTTCCGCCAACGAGGCGTTGGCGATCGGGCTTCGGCGATCCATGCCGGAAAAACGCCACAGGTTGATGCGCGACCACAGCACCAGCGCGCCGCCCAGCCCGACGGCAATCGACCCATAAATCAGCAGGATGTCGAGACTTTCCCGCAGGTTGCCGGATCCGGGCTGAATGTCCGGGTCGAAGTTCAGCACGAGTGCCAAGGCGAGGGCGGGTAGCCACAGATAACACCAGATTCCCCAACCCAATAGCGTGAGTAGCCATGACAGCGCTCGCTGGCGCAATGTCAGCACATGGCGTGCCTCGATAATCAGATCATGCCTGGTTGACATGGTGTACTCCCCGGTCTGGGCTGGTCCAACGCGCCCGTTTGCCTTTTTTACGCACCAGTGCCTGCGGGAAGGCGACGATGGTGGTGCCGACGTTGATCAACCAGAAAGCCAAGGGGTACCAGATCATCCAATAGTAATTGCGCCCAAGCCCGTGGTCGTAGTGACCGTCGATCAGCTTACTGACGGCGAACTGCACCATACAGGTGAAGCCGAGCACCAGGCCGTACCAGCCGGGGATGAATGGACTGGCCACCGGCACGGGGTGCCCGGGCAGCAAGGGGCGAAGCAACCAGTAGGCGATGACAAAGGCCATCGAGTACGACCACAGCACGCTGGCAAAGTACTCGAGATAAATCGGCACCATATGCCGATGGCGCCAGCGGCCCAGTACCCAGGCATTGCGCCACAAGGCCTGCGTACCGCCCTTGGCCCAGCGTAAGCGTTGCTTCCACAGCCCGCGCAGGGTTTCCGGCATCAAAATCCACACCAGCGCGCGCGGCTCGAAACGCACGTTCCAATGGCGCAGCTGAATTTTCCAGCTGATGTCGATGTCTTCGGTCAGCATGTCCTCGCTCCACAAGCCGGCCTGAAACACGGCGGTTTTGCGAAAGGCGGTCAGGACGCCGGAGACCGTGAACAAGCGGCCATAAGTGCGTTGCGCACGCTTGATCAGGCCGATGATGGCGGTGAACTCGCCGACTTGCAGACGGCCGAGCAGGCTGGTGCGGTTGCGGATGCGGGGGTTGCCGGTGACGGCGCCCACGCGCGGCGAGGTCAGGAAATGGCGCATCAGCCACTTGCCGGCATAGGGGTCGAGCACGGCGTCGCCATCGATGCACAACAGGAACTCGTTCCGTGCCAGCAACAGCGCTGTGTTCAAGCCGACCGCCTTGCCCTGGTTGGGATCCTGATGGATGACGCGCAACCGCGGATGCTCGATGGCCATCTGGTCGAGGATGGCGCCGGTGTCATCTCGACTCCCGTCGTTGACGGCGATCACCTCGAAGTCGGGGTAGTCCAGCGCCAGCGCATAGCCGATGGTTTCGCGCACATGGGCTTCCTCGTTGTAACAGGGCACCACCACGGACAGCGGCGGATAGGGCAGATCCGGCGGCTGATCCAGCGGCGGATCCTTGCGCTCGTAATGAAAATAGTAATGGGCCGCGCCCTGCATCCACAGCCACGCCATGAACAGCGGGTAGTAGAAGGCAAAGGCCAGCAGTATTTCGATCAACTGTTTCATGTCGTCACATCCGCCTCATTGCAGCGGCAGGCTTCGCATGGAGAACACGCGTTTAAATTCGGCCAGGGCCGGGTGATCGTTGAAGACGTCGTCGGGGTAATAGGCGATGCCTCGGGCGCCGAGGGTATTGAGCAGGCGCACCCAGTCCGCCATCTCCTTGGTCGGCACGGGCATTTTGGTGCGCCAGTTTTCTGCCTGCAGCTCGAACACCGTCTTGTCGAGCGCACCCGGGACCGTCGCCACTTGCTGGAACAAGCGCTGCAACCAAGCCTTGGGATCGCTGGCGTTCTCCATATACGGCATGGCCATGATGGCGACGCTGTCGTAATGCGCCAGGCCGCTCTTCAGGGTCTGGGCATACCATTCGCGCGCATTCGGATTGAGGATGGCCTCGGCGTAATAGTTGCGTGCGGTTTTGAGGCCGGGCTGCCATTCGTTCACCGCTTGCGCCAGCGTCATGCTGAAATCGTCCAGCACGGCGATCTTATCGTCCGTCCAACGCGCCATCGCGGTGGGCTGGCTGCGGATAGCGGCCAGCGAGTCGCCCAGCCCGTCGTGGCGGTACGCCGCGAGGGCTTCGGGACTGGCATCCTCGAAATCGGACAAGGTGGCATCGTCGTGAAACAGCAAACCGCTGAAGTGGGCGTTTTGCGCCAGATCCTCGTACAGCTCGCGGATCACTTGGCGCGCCTGTGGCGAATAAGGGCTCAGCCGGCGGTAGCCGCGCACCCGCGGGGTGGGGTCGTCGCGGCTATCGGACAGCACCAGTTGGTTGCCGGCCGGGTTGTCCGGCGGCAGGCGAAAGGCCAGTAGCGGCATCCAGGCATAGACCTTGACGTTGCAGCGGGTTTGCAGTTGCCAGGCGACGCGGTTGAAGAGATCGGCCCGCATCGGCATGTGACGGTTGGGGAAATACAGCGCGCTGGCTTCGCCGCGGCCTTCCGGGTCGACAAAAGCCTGCAGATAGACGGTGGAGGCGCCCATCGCCTTGACGCGGTCGAGCAGGCGACCGAGATTGATTTCGGTCTGCTTCGGATCCGGGTCGTAAATGTAGTCCAGGTCGATGTGCATGATGCGGCTGGGACTCGGGGCGATACCGTTCGGATAGCGCATGAAATCGCGGAACTGGTCGGCCATCTCCGCCAAGCTCGTGCGCGCATCCATCAGTTCGCGCCGCAGCACCGCTAGCGGAACCTGCGCGGTATTGACCCCCGCATCCAGCGATAGGGTGATCGGCATGCCCAGTTCGCCGGCAATCCGGGTGGCCGGCAAGGTATAGCTGCCATAGGGCCAGATCATGACCCGTGGCGCCTTGCCGGTTTCTTTACTGATGAGTTCGCTGTTCTTTTGCAGGTCGTCGTGTACGCGCCGCAGATAGGCCGCGGTGGATTCATACTGGCCATTGAGATAGAGGTGGCTGCTGAGCGCCGGCTCGGTGTTGCCCTGCGGGTTGGCCACCATGCCGGTGTGTAGCGCATACGAGTGGCTGGCCACTTCGATCAGGCCGCTCGCTTGCATTTCGCGCACCTGCTCCCAGGTGAGGAAACGGTTGCGCGGCACCCATAGATCGCCATATTTCACTTCTTGATCGAGGCGCGGCGTGAGCCAGGAGCCGACCAGCGCGATCACGGCCGGCGCGTTGAACTGGCGCAGCACCGGGAACACCTTGGTGTAAACACTGCGGTAGCCATCGTCGAAGGTCAGCAGCACCGACTTGTCCGGTAGCGGTGCGCCGCCGTTTCGATCGGCCAGGATCTGATCGACGCTAACGAAGTGATAGCCTTGCCCTTTCATCCAGGACAATTGCTGCGCCAGCAATTTGACATCCACGGCATAGGGATCGGCGAGGCCGGCATCGGCCTCCGACACCTCGTGGTAGCACAGGACGATCAGGCGGGCGTTCGGGTTACCGGTGGCCAACGCCGCCGGGCCACAGGCCGCCAACCAGAAAAGCAGAAGAATTTTGAGCAGGGTTTTCATCGGAATCGCCAGTCGAGATTGAGATAGGCACGGTTATTCAAACTTTGGCTACCGTCGTAGGGATGGCTACTGCGCGTCAGTCCATAGGTCAGCGAATTGCCGTGGCCCCATTGCCAGGATTGCTCTACCGACAGCCCCCACAGATTGTCGGTGCCATCGGTGGCTTGGTAATAGCGGCCGCGCGTCAGACCGAGCCGCTGATGCCAACTGCTGTCGTACCAGCGCCAGAGTGTCCAGTCGTTGGTCACCGTCAGGCTGGTTTCCAGATCCTTGAGCGGGTTGAAGTACATCGCCTGCGCGACCTGCTGGTTGTGGCTGGTGGCGACAGCGGCCAGCGTACCGAGCTGCCAGAGGGGGCCGGTCAGCCAGTGTCGATCCCAGCTGAGCGCGAAGCTCTGGCGACGATTGCCATCGGAAAAATCGAGTTGGCTGGCCTGCAGCAGCCATTGGTTGTCATCGTTCGGGCGATATTGCAGGCTGCCGCGCAGCAGATTGCCAGCGACATTGTCCAGGTGCGCGGGCAGCGGCACTTCCGCACTGTTCTGCTCGAAGCGCAAGCCCAAGGTCCAGCGGTCGTCCGGCGTCCAGTCGTAGCCGGCAAAGCCTCCCTGACGGTCACGGCCATCGATTTCGCTGAACAGTCCGAACTCGCCCGTGCCGTACTGGCCGCGATGCTGTCCGCCCATGCCCAGGGTTTCGTAGCGGGCTTGCTGCGTGGGTGTCACGTTCGTGAAATCGGCCGTTTGCAGTTGGTGCTGGCCAAATAGCCGCCAGTGCCCAAACGCCTGGCTATAGACGCGGGTCAGGCTGTCCCAGGCATTCTGATCCGCCACCCCCTGGTTGCCGCCCATGTCGTGCCCGCTCTCCACCACCAGTTGCGGGCGCAAGGCATCGGCGAGGCGCAGCTGACGTTCTTGTAGCTCGGTTCCGTCGGGCTGTTCGGTGGCCAAGGCGTTCAATATTTGCCCCGCCTGGCCGAACTCCATCAGTTCCAGGGCCACATCCGCCTGCCCCAGTACGGCCGTGCGCGCGGATTCCGGCTGCTGGTCGACCTGAATACGGCGGAAGGTTTCGCCTGCCTGACGCGGCCAGCCGCGCAGCAGTTGATTTTCGCCCTGGCCCTGCCGCAAAACATTGTCGTACGGGGCGTCCGCCAGCAGATCGTCCAACTGGTGCGCCGCGTCGGCGTTACCTTCCAGGTAGGCCGTCATCATCGCCTGATGGTAGGCCACGGTTTGATAGTCGGGATTGAACGTCGGCAAGCCGTTCGCGCTATCGATCTGATCGCGCGGCACGCTGGCCAGCAAGCCGCTCATGAATTGCCGGGCATGGCGGTATTGCCCCGATTCCAGCAGGGCGTACGCCAGGCCAATCTGCCATTCGATGGCGTCCTCGGCTTGCGGTGCTTGCGCCAGCGCTGCGCGGTACAAGCCTTCCGCCTCGCGCGGTTGACGCAACGCCAACATGGCGCCCGCGACCGCGGCTTGTGCCGGGGCCGACCAGGCCAGGGCGGCATGCTGGCGATACAAGTCGACGGCTTGCCGCCATTGCAGCCGCTGAGCGAGCAACTGCACGCGCAGGTCGAGCCCTTGGCGCCGCATGTCGTCGTTTAAGTCCGGTGCGGCCAGCCAGGCCGCGTTGAGCGCCAATGCTTGGTCGGTCTGCGCATGGCGCGCCAAACCCTGTTCCTGCCCGGCCTGAATTTTGCCCCACAGTCCCAACTCGACACTGCGGTTAAAGGCGGCTTCTTTCGCCGGCGAGCGTCCGGGGCGCATCGGCGCGGCAGCGGCCAGCGTTTGCTGTTGGGCCACCAGCCCCAAGGCCTCCAGCACGGTCATATAGGCATCGTTGAGCACGGGGTCGGTCGCGTAACGCGGCTGCCAGCGCATGAGCCACACCAGCGCCTGCGTCCATTCGTTCGAACCGATCAGCAACAGCGCCCGCTCCCGCGCTTCCTGCAAGACGGCATCGGGCACCGGTGTGTCGCTTGCCTGTGCCGCGACCTGGATGGCGTTACCGTTTTGTCGCTTGGCTCGCCACTGGGCCACGAGCGCCCGCTGTGCGTCGTCGCCCTTTTCGTCGACCGCGCGCTGCAACTGCGCCAGGGTGCGGGAGGTCAGCACGCGATCGTGTCCTTGCGCCAACAGCAGTGCCTGAGCAGCCCGCCCTTGCCGGCACAACATCACGAGGTAGTCGTTGAAAAAAGCCACCGGCGGCAAAGCGCGCTTATACACCTCCGTCACCCATGCCGTCTGGCCGCTCCCCACTTTCTGGCCCAGTCCGGAAAAACGGTATAGCGCAGTCCGGTCATCCGCCTGCAAGTCCCCCGACGGCATCGGTACGCCAAGCCGTGTTAGCACGGCGCGATAGCGTTGATCCAGTTCGGCGTCGGCGGGAAAGTGATCGCGTGCATCGCGTAAATAGTCGAGCGTGCGCGCATAGTCGCCCGTCAACATGAGCACATAGGCGCGCGCCCGCGTCAGCACCAGCGTGTCCTGTTCGCCATGTGGCGAGGCCGCGTCGAGCGCGGCCAGGCCATCGGTCGGTCGGCCAGCCTCGGCCAGTACCATGGCCAGCGCCGCCTGTATGTCGGCGCGGGGCGCGAGCCCGGCTTGCCGCCGGTAAAGTTGCTCGGCCAGGGTGAAGTTCTTCGCGTCGCGCGCGGCATTCGCCAACAGGCGAAGGGTATCCGGGCGCAAGTCGCCCTCACGTCCCGCTAGTAACGCCAAGGCCGCGGGCGACTGTCCCGACCAGCACAGCAAGGTCAGATAATCGTTCCACAACGGGGCACTCAACGGGCCCTTGGCGCGCTCGGCGGCCAGCATGGTCAGTGCTGCGCTGGGATCGCCCGCGCGGGCAAGCTCGATGGCTTGCACATAGGGGGGTGTTTGCCACAAAGGAAGCGCGCCGAGCACGCGGGGGGCAATCAGGCAAAGACACAGCGTGCCGGCAAGTAGCGGTCTTGGTCTTAGTTTCATGCTATTTATGTATTTGTCATAATAGATGGCAACAAGTCGCCGCTGCACAAAAAAACCGGCTCAATTTGGATCTCTCATCCAAGGGGAAAGTACGAATACAAAAGAAAAACAGGTGGTTAGATGACAGATTCAGCGTGTCGCCGAATGCTGATGTCAGCAACCAACGTAACCCCTCGCAATAGATAGATGTGCAATTAAATTTATTTAGTTATTCTTACAAATAGTATTCTATCAGATTTTTTAACCACTATGAATACATGAGTTGCATTTTTGATTGTTTATGACAATGCATTGCGCATTGCCCTGCGCTTCGAGCGCGGCAATGCCAGGGATGAAATCGCTTCTCATGCGGCGTGGCTAATGCTCATTCCTCTAGCCGGTATTTCTTCTTGAGCGGGTCTAGCTGGCCGGAAGCCTTTAACTGATCGAGCCCGGTATCGATGGCCCGGATCAGATTCGACGCTGCCGGATTGCGCTTGGCGATACCGATCACGAGCATGAGCGGCTGCTCAAGGCAACCCGCCTTGCGTATCTGGGACGAGACGCCAAGCCTGTCGGTCAAATGATCCATGACAGCCTGATGTTCGAGCATGACTGGGTAACGTTTGGTAAGCAGTTTGCTGAGGTTGGTTTCGCCGGCGGTCTGGCCTTTGTTGAAGTCGAAGAGCACGCCATGGCTGGTCGGGGCGGCAAGCAGGCGATCGAATGGGCCACCATCGTAGCCATAGTCGGCGATCACGCCGATGGTGACGTCATGCAGGGATTTCAGGTCGTGATACTGCCATTCGTTATCCTTGAGCGTATAAAAACAGGCACGCGAATAGGCCATGGGCTTGCTCAAGCGTAGGCGATTGTCGAGCGCGGGTGCATAGACGCCGTCGATCAGGCCTTCTTCGGCCATGATCATCGCGCGATTCAAGGGGAGAAACACCGATTTGAGCTCGTACTGCTGCAAGGCCAGTGCTTGCTCTGTCAAATCGACCAAGAAACCGCCGACGATCTTGTTGTGATCGGCGCAGATGTACGGACACCAATCGTCCGACGCGATTTTCACTACGCGGGCAGAGGGTGCCGCCAGCGCCGCTGCGCACAGTGTGCCAACCAATATCCCGGTCAATGCCAGCCATACTTTCGCCACGACGATGTCTCCCGTGTGAACGGTTTATTCTCATCATAGCGACTTAAAATCCGCAGCAAGCCGACAGACTCAAAAGGGTCGAAGGAAGCCGACCATGCGGGCAATCAAAGCAAGCGGCTGCCGTTGGCCAGCGACATTGGGAATTCCGCCAACACCACCCGGCCGGCTTCGTCATGCACGCCGGTCACCAGCACTTCCGACGCCACGCCGGCAATGCGTTTGGGCGGGAAGTTGCAAACGCACAGTACGCGTTTTCCGATCAGACTAGTCGTGGTGTAGTGATCGGTGATCTGGGCGCTGGAGGTTTTGATGCCCAGCTCGCCCAAGTCGACCTTCAGCACATAGGCCGGCTTGCGGGCGCGTTCGTTCGGTTCGGCCTGGACAATGGTGCCCACCCGCAGATCCACTTTGAGGAAATCGTCCCAGCTGATCGAGTCCATGCTCGCCTCCTGTAGTCAAATGACGTGCCAGTATGGCCGTGACAGGAATGCGTTGCGCGTGTCGGACGCCGGTTTAGCTGCGCCGGACTCTGGCGCGCCCCTGGCCGGGCGGGTAGCCGTAGTGTTGCCGATAAGCGGCACTGAAGGCCGAGGCGGACTGGTAGCCCACCTGCAGTGCGACATCCAGCACGCTAGCGTGCAGACTTTGCAGTAGCCAGTGCGCCCGTTCCATGCGCATGCGGGTCAGGTAAGCCATGGGGGAGAGCCCGGTTTCCGCTTTCAAGCGTGCGTGGAAATGACTGGGCGACAAACGGCAAGCCGACGCCATATCCACCACAGCCAACGGCCGCGCCAGCCGGGTTTGCAGAAAACGATCCAGCCGCGGCGCGAGCACGAAGCCCGACGGCGCCAGCCACTGCAGCAACAATCCGGCCAGCGCCGGCTGGCTGGTGTCCGGCAGCGGATGGCGCGCCGCCCAAAGCACGAGTTCTCGTGCGGCGGGCGGCAGGTCGAGTTGTCGCGGCGATGGCTCGCCGAGTGCGGGCAGGTTGAGCACCAATTGCCGATTGCCCGTGCCGCCCGCGTAGCAATGGGAAAAACCGGCCGGGATGCATACCGCGCGCCCAGCGGCGTTGCGGTACGCGTGCCCCGCCATTTCCAGCTCGAGCGCGCCCTCCAGGCCAACCACCCACTGATGGTGACTGCCGTGTACGTGACTGACGCTTTCGCTGCCGTAATGCAGCAGCTCGATTTGGGGGCGGAACATGGCGGAGGCGGGGGAGTGTAAAGCCATCACGATAAGCAAATCGTGAGTCCAGAACAAGCGTTCATCGGAACTTCGTCTGCCGTCATCGTCGGTCTGGTCACTCCTATTCTATTTTCGTATCGCCCCTGTACCAGTCATTGCCTACTTGCCGCAAGTCCGGTGCCTGGGCCGGCCCTAAGGCGCCTGAACCCGTCCTGGAGTCGTCGATGTAGCTAATTCTATCGAGTTGGACGGTTGTATCTAGGTCGTAAGTCACGCTGTAAAGCACGAGCGTGCCGTTTGCCCAATCGATACTTTTCAATTTTCCCTGTTCGATGGTCGGATTGATCGTGTAATCGTTGAACTTTCCATGGAGCATGAGATAAGTGCCCACTTGAATCGCGCTAAGCTGATCTTTTAAGCTTTGGTCCATTTGATTCTCCGTGGTTTAACGGGGGGAGACATGGCGATTACTGCTAGCCGAATGGCTAAATCCGTTTTTTCCAGCACCACATCACAAGCGTTCTGCACGCGAGTGAACTCTAGCCTAGGTGCCAAGATGGACAACTGCCCTCTTTGGCAGCGTCACGGGAGATTTCGCCTTTTCATGCCGCAATCTTTTTCAAGCGAGGCGAGGGGGGGGGTTAGGCGCTGGAGGGGGGTACGCAATTTCAGCTTTTTCTGACGGTCGCGCTCGGTTGTCAGTTTGTGTCTTGCTGGGTAAGGTATTTGGCGCGGCATCTGCCGCGTAGAGGCGCGGGCCCGGGGTGTTTGCCCACCACCGAACCCGCTAACCAAACCAAACTATCCTGGAGTTCAGAATGGCTGCCGTCGATAGTAAAACAGTCCCTGTCTTTTCTCAAAACCCGGATTCCCGCCAACAGCAGTTACTTTCCCTGATTTCCGTGTTGTGCTTGCCGCGTCACAGTCGTCCAAATTCCGACGAGTGCCGCCTGATCGTCGATAGCCGCCTGCCGTGGGCGTTCGAGCCGATCGATGCCAACACGTCTTGGTTGTATCTGCCGCAGGCCGCGCACGTGCGGACACTGGCGGGTTGCTGGGTACTAACGGCCGATTAACGGCCGCAACCGGAGGCGAGGGGCGAGGCCCCTCGGCTGCTGTTACTTCAACTGCGTGTGCCAAGCCTCGATCAGCGCCGCATCAGCGCCGACGCCGATGCGATCGTCGTGGTAGAGCACCCGCCCTTGCGCATCCAGCAGCACGATTCGGGTGCTGTGGTTGATGGTGCCATTGTCCAGACGGCGGTATTTGATCCCCAGTACGCTGGCCAATTGTCGGGTATCCGCTTCGTTGCGCGCGACGGCAAGGCGAAATACTTTGGGGTCGAGCTTGTCGTCATCGATCAGCATGTTCAGCGAATCGGCGGTATCGTTGGCGGGATCCAGGCTGACCAGCAGGATGCTCAAGTGTCGATAAGCATTGGTCGGCAGCTTCTTGGCGCTGGCTTGCAGCTTCTTGAGCAACACCGGGCAGGCGGAGCTGCAGTTGCCGTAAAACATGCTGACAGTGAGCGGTTGGCCGGCGAAGTCGGCCAGTTTGACTTGCTTGCCGGCCATGTCGGTCAGCGATAGATCCAGTTGATAGATCGAGTCTCCCGGCAGCGGCGCGGCCATGAGCGATGTCCAGAACAGCAAGCCCGACAGGGCCAGCAGCCAACGGCTTTTCTTTTGCATATTTGTCCCCCGTACCATTTAGCGATGATCGACCGGCTTGGCGCAGCGAAAGCCGACCAGGCCGAGCGTATCGTTCCCGTCCAGCGCGGCCAGCATGGCGATGCGCATCAAAATCGCGTAGTTCTGCCGGTCGCCCAGCGACAGCGCCGCGGCGCCGCAGGTTTCCAAATTCTGAACCACCCCTTGCGTGCGGCTGTCGCTGTTGACGAACAGCCCGTTGTAGTCTTCGACCCATTCGTAGATCAGCCGGTGCAGATCGTAGATGCCGAACACATTGCGATCGGAACCGACCGGCGGCAAGGCGCCGTGCTGTGGGCTGGCGTACCAGTCGAGCATCGCTTGGCGCCAAGCCGGATCGTCGCGCGCGTCAGCGCGGCTGGCGTCGGCCGCCGCGGCGAATTCCCATTGGTACCAACTGGGCAATGTCGCCCCTTCGCTGGCGCAATAAGCGCGGGCGGCATACCAACTGACCCGGGTGACCGGCGCTTGCGGATCGATCTTGCCCAACTCGGTCGGCCCGGCCCAATCGTCCAGATAACCGCGAGCGGCGAACAGTGCCGGCACCCGGTCGCGCCGCCATTGCGGGTTCTGGCGCACGAATGCCAGGAACTCGCCCTGCGTGACCGGCAGGGCGCGCAGGGCGTAGGGCGGCAGCGACACGGTCGGTCGATCCGTGGGGGGGAGCGCAGTGCGGAACTCCCCGCCGGGAATCGGGCGATACTCGGCCGCGCCGGCCTGAATGCTGGCCAGTAGCAGCAAGCCGGCCAGCCAGATCGCTCTCACGGATGGGCCGCCTTGGCCGTGCGCAAGTCGCGGACGCGTTCGGGCGTGATGGCCACCTTGCCGTCGTTGAACTCTTTACTGACATAGTTCAACACGGCGGCGATCTCCTGGTCGGTCAAGGACTGCGGCGGCATGACCGAGTTGTAGGTCACGCCTTTGACCGTGATCGGGCCGGCTCGCCCGCCCAATACGATGCGCGCGGCTTCGTCGAGGTTCTCCTTGAAAAAGTCGGAGCCGGCCAGCGGCGGGAACACGCCGGGAATCCCCAGTGCCGTGGCCTGATGGCAGGCGGCACAGACGGTTTCGAACACGGTTTTGCCGTTGGTGGCTTGCGGTTTGCCCGGGGGCTCGGCGTTGACGGCCGTGCTGTCCGTGATATGCGGTGCCGCGCCGGCGGGCCCATCGGCGCTGATGATGCCCTTGCCGTAGATCTCAGGCTGGTTTGCGCCAGCGACATCGATCAAACCAATCGCCCCTTTGTTGAACGCGCGTGTCAGCGAGTGATCGACCAGGGTGAGTTTGCCCGGCACGCGCGTGGTGAATTCGATGATGGCCGATCCGCCGGCCGGCACCATCGTGGTCTGTACGTTCTGCTGATAGTGAGTGCCGCCCTCGGTGTACACCTTGTCCATGATGGCGCCGATGACGTGGAAGCTGGATGTCAGGTTCGGCCCGCCGTCGCCGAAGAACAACCTGATTTTTTCGCCCGTCTTGGCCGGCAGGGCGTTTTGCCCCGTCAGCGCGCCGTCGGCGCCATTGAACAAGACATAAGTCGGTTTCTCATCGATGGCCTTTTGCATATCGAAAGGTTGCAGACCCCCCGCACGATAAGCGCCGGAGGTATAGAAGTCGCCCTGCATGACGTAGTACTCGCGATCGACCTTGGGGAGTCCCTGCAAGGGCTCGACCAGGATCATGCCGTACATGCCGTTGCCGACGTGCATGCCGACCGGCGCGGTGGCGCAGTGGTAGACATAGAGGCCTGACTGCAAGGCCTTGAAGGTGAAGTTCGCTTGCTTGCCGGGCGCGACCAGCGTCTGCGGCGCGCCGCCACCCGGGCCGCTGACGGCATGCAGGTCGATATTGTGCGGTAGCTTGTTGCTGGCCAGGTTATGCAAGTGCAGTTCGACCGTGTCGCCCTCGCGTACGCGGATCATCCGTCCCGGCACGCTGCCGCCGAAGGTCCAGAAGGTATAGGAGGTGCCGGGCGCGATGTCGCGTTCGACTTCTTCCACCGTCAGATCGACGACGACGCGCGCCGGCGACTTGCGGGTAATCGGCGGCGGCACCTGCGGCGGCGCGACCAGCGTCTCGTGAATGGTGGGAAGTGCGGCGGTGCCCTGGGCCTGTCCCCAAGCGAGCACGAGACTACAGAACAGCAGATGCGAGCGCTTCATAACGTGTTTCCTTATAGGGTAATCGGGAACATTGAAACTTCGTGTCTTGTTGTTCAACTGGTCTGGATATCGTTGTTTTTGCTCACGATCGCCGTTGGCCTAGGCACCGAGGCGAGGCGCGGTCTCGCACCCCAGATCCATATCATTATTGTCTGTGGGATGGATGTGATAGCCGTTATTTGTATGTCGTATTGATATATTTTATATGCATCTTTATGTTGCGCCAGAGGGTGGCATGATGCAAATCAAGTATTTAAAAATAATAGATATGTCAGAAGGGATGGGCGTGAGCGGGGCGATTAGGCACCCCGCCCGCGGTGTTTCGTTAGCCGCGCAAGTCGGCGCGTGCGCTGGAAAAATCGATCTCGCGTAGCGGGATCAGGCGTTGGCGATGCTTCCACTTGTAACCGAGCCAGAAGGCCATAAAGAGCGGAATGCCGATGTAGGTGGCCAACACGCCGTTCCAGTCGATCTTGGCGCCGGTAAAGGCGCCGATATTCTGTCCCAGCATGATCAACAGGCACAGCGCAAAGGCAAACAGCGGTCCGAGCGGGAACCACTTGGCGCGGTACGGCAGTACCGCCAGGTCGCGTCCCTGGGCGATCAAGGCACGGCGGAAACGGTAGTGGCAGACGGCAATGCCCAACCAGGCGATGAACCCGGTCATGCCGGCACAGTTGAGTAGCCACATATAGACCTTGCTATCGCCAAAGAGCGAGGTGAGGAAGCACAGCGCGGCCACGGCCGTGGTCAGGTAGAGCGCATTGCGCGGCACGCCGTTTTTCGACAGGCGGCCAAGCGATGCCGGCGCCATGCCGTTTTGCGCCATGCTGTACAGCATGCGCGTACAGGCGTAAATCCCCGAATTACCCGCCGACAGCACCGCCGACAGAATCGTGGCGTTGACGACGCTCGCCGCGGCGGCCATGCCGGCGCGCTGGAAGACCAGCGTGAACGGGCTGGCGCCGACGTCGCTCATGTCGTTTTTCAGCAGTAGCGGATCGTTGTAGGGCAACAGCAGCCCGACCACCAGGATCGACAGCATGTAAAACATCAGGATGCGCCAGAAAATCTGCCGGGCCGCGCGCGGCAGGCTCTTGGCCGGATCTTCCGCCTCGCCGGCCGCCACGCCGATCACTTCGGTGCCCTGATAGGCGAAGCCCACCACCATCGACACGCTGATGAAGGCGCTCATGCCGCCGACAAAGCCGTTCCCGCTGGCAAAGAATACCGGCAGCCCCGCCGCCAGACCGTGATAGACCGGTCTCGTCATAATGCCGACAATCATCAGCATGCCGATAGCGACAAAAGCGATGATGGTGATCACTTTGAGTAGCGAGAACCAGTATTCCGCCTCGCCGAAACCGCGGACGGAGACGATATTGAGCGCCACGATCAACGCCAGCGACAAGGCGCTCCATACCCAGCCCGGCGTATTCGGGAACCAGTAGTGCATGATCAGGCCGGCCGCGACCAGTTCGACCGCGATCACGATCGCCCAGTTGAACCAATAGTTCCAACCCAGCGCAAAGCCGAATCCTTGGTCGACGAAGGTCGAACCATAGGTCTGAAACGAGCCGGTCTGCGGCATATAGGCCGCCATTTCGCCCAGACTGGTCATGAGGAAATACACCATCAGCCCGCATACGGCGTAGGCTAGCAAGGCGCCGGCCGGGCCCGCCGTGGCGATGGTGGCGCCCGAGGCGAGGAACAGCCCGGTGCCGATTGAGCCGCCGATGGCGATCATGGACAAGTGGCGCGCGCGTAAGGCGCGCCGCAGTCCGGTAGTGTCTTGATGCTCTTGCATGTTTGAACCCCTGGTCTCCGTTAGGCCGGCGAGATGATCGTCCGGCCGCGATGAGCCCGCGTACCGTGAACGGCCGCGCGCGTCAGCCGATTGCGCTGTGACGGGCTTCGCTGTTTTTCTTGCGGGGAAAACGACGGCAACCTGCGAGCAACTCAATCAGATTAGGTTTGTTGTTTTGATTATTTATGCCAAAAAGATGAGAAAATCGGCGAAAGTGCGGTAAAAGTGCTGTTTCTCTGGCGGAAAGAAATTTATCACAAGATGTGGAACTCTGCAGAAATCAATTTGCATAGACAACTTATCTCAATTATCCAATCGACGGATTGGTTGATGAGCCTGTTGCGGCATGCGCGCGAGATGCAGTTGCCTGACTGGTATATTGCCGCCGGCGCCATCCGCAATACGGTCTGGGATCGATTGCACGATTACCCCGGTGGATCTTCCTATAGCGATGTCGACCTGATTTACTTTGCCGCGGCGCGCAGCGGGTCTGGCGGGGATCGCGCCATCGAAGCGTGTCTGAATCGCGCGACGCCGGGCTTTGTCTGGGAAGTCGTCAACCAGGCGCGCGTGCACGAATGGTACGAGCAAGATTTCGGCGTGCCCCTGCGCCCATTGCTTTCCAGCGAGGACGGCATGAGCTTCTGGCCCGAAACGGCCACGGCCGTCGGGGTACGGCTTGAAGACGACGATAGCCTGACGATCGCCGCGCCACTGGGACTACAGGATTTGTTCGATTTGCGGCTGCGTTGGAACGATCGTCAGGCCAGCTACGAGATCTTCCAACGGCGTGTTGAAAAGAAATGCTTCCTCGCACGCTGGCCTAGGCTAACGCTCGTGGATCAACCTCGACGGCACGGGTAGCGCAGCCACTGGTCGCCATCGATTTCCACCGGCACGGCGCCCTCGGCCAGCATGACCCGCGCCAGCCGTTCATGCTTTTGGTCGAGGGCCGGATCTTCGGGGGCGGCGAGTATCAGCGCGTCGATGCTGTCGAGCACCGGCACGGCGGCGACGATCTGTCGAAGCCATGTCATCAGCGACTGCAGCGCCCGGCCGTCGCTCTGGCTGGCGCGGAAGTCGCAGAGGATCAGCCGCCCCCCTTCCTGGCGATAGGTCAGGCTAAAGTGCGCGGTCTCGACGCGGTAGCCGAGTAGGAAATCGCTACCGAGAAAATATTCGGTCTGCGGTACTAGGCCCCGCGTCTGCAAATAGCGGCCGACATCGTCCATGGCGAGCGACCGTTACGATAGTTTGACCGCGCTTCCGACTTGGCTGAGCAAATCGACCAGGGTGTGCTGGGTACGATGCAATGCCTGCAGGATCTGTTTTGCATCCTCCTCCGACATCCGCATTTCGCCGTGACTCTGATCGGCCATTTTTCCCTGATACTCCGCTTGGGCCAGGAGCTGCTGGCTCTGTCTATCCTGCTCCGCCGTCGCGGCGGCGGAGGATTGTTTCATGAACTCCCCCGTCGACTGTAGCGTGGGGCTCACCTGCTGAGCGGCGTTGCGCAGGCTTTTCGGCCCCGCGCTCATACCTGCGCCGAGAATGCCGCCGCCCATGCCGAGCACACCGGCGCCCATACCGGCAAACGCACGGCTGCGGGTGGCCTCGCAGGTTTTATCGGCCGCCTCCAGTTTTTGCTGGAAGCTTGCGCCGTTTAATTCGATCTGACTGACGCGTAATAGCGACTCCATTTCTTTGTTGGTTTTGAATAGCTCCAGAAAATGGGCCATCAGTTTTTCCAACAGGATATAGACAGAGCCTAAGTTGGGGTTGTCTTGCCACGGCGTGTCGTGCGCTGAGGAAGGTGCGCTCGCAGGCGGGGTGTTCAATGGTTCGATCATGACGATAGCTCCAGAAGAAGTTCAACGTGCATCAATGACCATGCGTTGTGCTGCGCCTAGGTCGTTGAGCGCTTTTAAGCCCTTTTGTTGTATTTGGCCGGCTTGTTTTATCTTGTCCTGGATATCGTCGTTCAGGACGGCGGTGTCGTCTTTGTACAGACGTATCCAGGTATCGAAGAGGCCCATGTGGGCGGATAGGGTGGCGATCTCCTTTTGCAGTTCGGCCCGCTGGAGACCGATGGCGCTTTGGCCGACGCCGTTGGCGCCGGAGACGGCGGAGACGGCCCCTCGCTTGACGGCATTGAGCACGCCGCGACCCAAGCCGAAGCCGATGACGTCGAATGCCAGCTCCACTTTGCCGGCCGCGTCATAGACTTTTTGCGCCGTTTTATCGTCGGGATTGACGAGCAGCGCGGTGGCGGCCGCGGCTTTGACGATGCTAGCCGTGCCGCCCGCCAAGTCGGCGATGCCGCTGACGACGTTGCCGGTGAGGACTTTGGCAATGCCGATCACGATTTTGGACGCGGCGATGACCCAGTCGAAAACCACGTTGAGAATGCCGGCCTTTTGAGCTTTCTTTTGATCCTCCTGCGCTTTGGCGATTTTTTCGTTCAACTCGTCGCTTTGTTTCGAGCGCAGGGTTTTGACGGCATCGACGATTTGCTGCTGGCCATCGGCGGACACCTCGGCCAATTTCAGTTGGCTGCTGCTGGCGTTCAAGGTGATGGTCGCCATGAGTTCCGCCACCGATTTCAAGCCGGATTGTTTGACGCTCGGCGGCAGGCCCGCACGCTCGACCAGTCGCTGGAGAGACTGATCCGCCTCTTGCGCCGTGACTTGGCGGCGCGGTGCGGGTGGGCGGCCGAGCGAATCGTCGGCAGCAGGCCGCAAGCCAGGCGACGGCGCTTTGTGCACGGGGGGCGTGCTTGGGGCCGGGGCGGGCGACCAGCACGGACTTGGCAGGGCGGGCGATAAAGCAATGGTCATGGGCACTCCTCTCGGCAAAGGTCGAGCATCTGCCGGGCTTTTTGTTTCAACGCTTGGTGTTGGGGCTTGCTCGCGCACAACGCGAGTACCGTGTCGAACGCCAGACGGGCCGATGCGTGTTGCTTGAGCACGTGCAAACTGAGTCCGGCGAAATAGGCGGAGCGGGGATCCTCCATGCACAGCTTTGCCGACTGGCTGAAGCTGTGTATGGCTTCTTCGTGCTCGCCCAATCGCTGGCAAGTGAGGCCCAGCGCCAGCCAATAATCGAATTGCCAGTGACTGAGCCGGGTCAACAGCACGAGCGGTTTTTTTGCCCCGGCAAAGTCTTGGCGTTCGAAAAGCTGACAGGCACTGGCATATACCGTATCCAGATCGGCCGGATCGATGTCCAGCAACGCTTGCAGCGTGACGCCTTGATGTAAGTACTCGGCGAGTGTGGCTGTGGTCCGCATGAGAGGCGCTCCCCGACAAAGTCAGCTGCAGTTTCGAATGATCCCGCTGACGTTCTCCCCACAGGATTTGATGGCATTGGAAGCGGCTTGGAAGGCGTTGTTGTAGTTGCTCAAATACGTCTGGGCTTTGGCGGTCAACCGGTTCGACATGGAACTCGCCTGTTCTTTGGCCATCTCGAGCGCGCTTCTAATACGATCCAGCTCGGCATAGCTGAGATCTTTGCCTTTTTCTTTGCCGATCGATTTCAAGTACTCATTCAGGGACATGTCGACCACCTTGCCGTCTTTATCTTTTGCGCTGACCTTGAGTCCGTTGGCATCAAAGAACGCGTCGATGCCCGGGGGGAGGTCGCCTGTGTCCTTGGCGGGGTTGGCCATGCCTTTTTGCAGTGCGAGCAACTCCGCGGCCTTTTCGCCTGCGCCGCGGGCTAGCGTGTTTTGCGCGTCGATTAGATCGTTGAGCTGCTCCATCGAAACCTGATTGAGTTCTGCCGCCTGCTGCATGATTTTGGCGTAAAGCAGAAAGGGGTTGAGCATGCCCCTGGCGCCTGGATAGCCATTGGCCCAGGGGGAGCTTGCTTCTGTTTGCAAGCGGCTAGGGGCGAGATTCGGCTGGTTGGAAACGGCGGTTGCCATGGTTTCTCCTCCTTGAGAGGCTCGGTTAAAGGTAAGTGCGCCGGATGGCGGCTTGACTTGCGACGGGCGTCGCACAAGACGTTGGCGGCTGTTCTTCGGTCGGTGGGCGTGCCTGTTGCCGCAAACGTGACATCGTTTTCTCCATGCGCTGGCGCATGGGCTCCCAATCGCTTGTCGCCAGCTTTTCCAGTTGTTGCAGTGCCGTCCTGGCTTTAGGGTCGGTCTGGGCGCGTTGCGTCAAGGATTCGATCTCGCGTTGCAACGCATGCACCTCTTTGATGCGCTCGGCCAGTTCGGTTTGATTGGCTTGCGTGATGCGAAGCCAGTCCTGCGAAGGGGGGGCTGCGGGAGAAGACATACGCAAACTCCACGATGAATGCATGCTGAACGTCGGGCGCGCCGTGGCGCGCCCGGGTGCGATGGATCAAGCCTTCAAGGCAGGCAAGCCATTTGGCGCGAGGAGCAGGATCTTGCTCAAATCTCGGAGCGTGCTGGCGACATCGAGGAAGTACTGGGCGCCAGCCAGGATTTTCCCGCCTTGGTCGCCTTCGGCCGCCTTCGCCAGCGCGGCCTGAATGTTCTTGAGTTGCGCCTCGTCGAGGTTCTTGCCATCCGGGTGGCCAATCGATTTCAGATAGCTGTCGATCGTCATGTCGCCATTGATCTTGATGCCGCTCTTGGTGAGATAGGCGCGCGTATCGGTTGGCAGATCGCTTTGCGCATCGGCCTTATCCATCTTGCCGAGCTGGGCGGCGATGCGCTCGGCATGCGGTTTGGCCTCCGCCATCGGTAGCTTGACGGCGAGCAGGGTGGTGAGCCCTTTCAACACCTGCTTGCCAAATTCGATCAGCGGCGAAATGAAGTTGTCCATCACCGTCTTGACGATGTTGCCGAGTCGCTCCATCAACGAGGGCGATGCGGTCTTCTCTACTTCCGACGCCGCTGCGAGCGGTGCCGGGGCGGCGGAGCGAATGGTTAGCGGGTCTGTCATGCGGTTCTCCTACTGTGGGTGGTCAAAGGAAGGTGGGGCGAATGGCCCGCCGAAGCGTCTTGGCGGCGGGCGGTTTCGGTAACTGCTCAGCGAGTTGTTGCAGCGCTGCCAATAAATGTTTCTGCTCTTTCCCCCAGGGGCCTTGCGTCTGTGCTTCGAGCGCCAGGAGGGCTGCACGGGCCTGGGGATCATTTTTTGCGCGAGCGAGTAGCGCTTCGATTTCCTGTTTCATTTGCTGAGCGTGGCGCACCTTTGGAATAAGTGCGGCCTGGGCCTGTTGGGCGAGGCGTAGCGTTTCTTGCTGCGCACAAACCGATGACATGGCGATTTCCTGTGGCTGGTTGGGATGGGGTGATGCTAAGCCAGGTCATCGCGAGGCGATTTGGGATATTGACGCCGGAATTTTGTTTTTTGCATGCGCCCGCTTTGATAGCTCAATCACGGAAAGGGCTGTCGGATCGCCGCTTTTTTCAGTGGATCGGCATGAATTGGTGGATATTTTTAGACTATGGGATAATTGCCGCCGAATCGGCTGACCCGACATGATTCCTTCCCGCTTTGGATTCCATGGATATAGAACTCAAGACTTTGACCGCGCGCCTCTTGGCGCATCGCGTGGTGAACCGCGGCGATCCGCTGGCGCGCCGTGCGCTGCTGGACGACATCTTCCGCCATGAACTGGATCGCCGGCTGGCGGAAGTCGGATTGCGCCTGGTGGAAAACCCCTATGCCGAGCATATCGCCGTCACCTTGCTGCCGCCGATGATGGAACCGGTGTTCGGCGCGGACGACAGCTGGCTCAACAATAATCTCGGTTTACCGCGCGATGGCGTGGCGCTGTTGGTGATCCTGTGGGCGCAGATCATCCTGCCCAAGCGCGAGCGCCAGATCGCGCGCGTCGAGGCGGGGCACGAGAATCAGAGCGATATGTTCGGTGCGCAAAAGCCGCTGGAGACGGGGGAGACGGTATCGACCGGCGTTTCGGAAGATGCGCTGTACGCCGATTTCGGCAAGGCGCTGGGCGGCCGTACCCGTTTCAACGCCAACCTGGGCCGTTTGGCCAACCTGGGGTTTGTCGTGCGTCGCAACCGCATGCTGCTGGAAGGACCGATGCTGGATTTGATGATTGATTACAGCCAGATGGCACCACGCATTATCGAGGGTGCGCTGGCCGACGTGCTGGGGCGGCGCCAGGCGCTGGCACCCGATGGCGCGGCCGACGGGATGGAGGCGCGCTGATGTTTCAGATGAAATCGGTGGAAATGGTGCATTGGGATTTCTGGCAGCGGCTTGCCGTGCCGCTCGACGCCCAGATCGTCACCATCATCGGGCCGAACGGCTCGGGCAAAACGACGCTGTTGGACGCCATGCGCACCTTGTTGGCGATCAAGTGCTCCGGCAAACGCGACTATAAGCGCTATGTACGCAATAACCGCGAGGCTTTCGCCTTCTTGCGCGGGGTGGTGGATAACCCGCGCCGTCTGTCCGGCGGGCTGTATCCGACGCCATTTTTCCCCATCGTCAGCGAGACCGTGACCCTGTTGTGCCGCATTCGTAAACAGGGCGGCGACTGGGTGCGTCATTACGCCATTCTCGAAGGCGATGTCGCGCTGGAGGAGGCGGAGGGCCGCGCGCAGTGGCTGGGGGTGCAGGAGTACCGGCGCCAATTGGAGATGGCCGGCCTGACGCCGGCGGTGGCCGAGGTGCTGGCGCTGGAGCAGGGCGATACCGACAAGCTGACCGAATATTCGCCGCGCCAGTTGCTGGACTTGGTGTTCCAGGTCTTTGGCGACAAAGACGTGCTGGACAACTACCAACGCGCGCGCGACGAGCAGCGTGCCACCGAGCTTGAACTGGCCGCGCTGACGCGCCAGGAAGAGGTGCTGGACACCCGCGTCGAGACCATGCGCGCGCGCGCCAATCGCTATGTGGAGTGGCGCCAGCTCAATGAGCGGATCGAGCAGATCCGCGATCAGGCGTTGCCGGTGTTGAGTCATTTGGATGCCAAGGCCGGCTTCGCCGCTTTGTGGCGCGACTATCGCAGCCAATTGCAGGCAGGGCGCCAGGCCGAGCAGGCGCATGGCGATAGCCTGGATCTGGTGCGCAAGTTGTTGCAGGCCGAGCAGAGCGCCGCGACGGCGCGCGAGGCGGCCGAGACGCGGCGCCACCATTTGCAGGATCAGTTCGTGGCGCTCAAGACCGAGGTGGCGGCGGTACAAGGGCAACTGAAAGAGCGCGACCGCTTGCAGGCCTTGGCCGGCAAGGAGTACGGCGCCGACGGCGAGACGTTGGCGAAAAAGCTTGCCACGCTGCGCACCGAGGTCGAAACGGTGCGCGATGCCTTGCGCGCCATGCGCCAAGCGCGCAACGAAATGTCGCAACATGTCGAGGCGCTGGAAATCGGCCGTGGCCGGCAGCCGGACGAGGTGCGGCAATTCCGTGCGGCGCTCGACGAAGCGAATATTCGCCACACCATGTTGTCGGATATCGTCGAGGTGCTGGATGCCGGTTGGCAGGGGGCGGTCGAAGCGTTGTTGCGCCCCTATCGCCATGTCGTGCTGTTGGAGGATGCCGGTGACCGTCGCGCGGCCTGGGCATTGGCCGAGCGCATGCGTTACCGCCATTTCCTGGTGCACGAGCGCGAGGCGGCGCCGAAGGCGCGCAAGGGCAGCTTACTGGATGTGCTGCGTTTTTCCGCCGAGGCGCCGGATTGGTTGTATCGCCAATTGGGCAGCGTGACCCGGGTGGAAAACGCGGCGGCGGCCGAAGAAGTGGACGGGGACTGGATCACCCGCGACGGTTATTTCCGCGAGCGGCGCGGGGCGCGCCATATCGGCGTGGCCGCGCATGAATACGCCTTCGGCGAAGCGGCGCGTCAATCGCGCCTCGCCGCCTTGCGCGAGGAGCTGCGCCAGCTCAACCAGCGCATGCTCGCACAGGAGGAGCGCCAGGTGACCTTGAGCGCCGAGGCGGCCGCGTTGGCGGAGTATCTGGGGGGAATGGACGCCATTGCCGCGCTCGATGCGCGTGCGGAAGAGTTCGCCGCGCTGGAAGCGCGACTCGCCGGCCTCAAGGATGAGGTGGCGCACCTCGGCGGCCAATTGGCCGATGCGCAGCAGGAAAAGGGCGAGGCCGATCAGCGCTATGACGATGCCCGTCTGGCGCATGATCGCGTGTGCCAGCGCGAGCAAGAGGGATTGGCGCAGTTGGCGGCGTTACGCGCGCAAGTGGATGGCGGTCGCCGTCAGGTGCGCCGATTGCTGACCGAGTTGCGCGAGAGTGCGGCCCGTCTGCCGGCCGCGCAGCTCTCGCCCGAGGCGCTGGCGGCGTTGATGGATGAATACGACAGCGCGGCCGATGCGCGCCATCAACTCAATTATCTGCAGGAACGGCTGCAAAGCGGCGATTGGGAAACCGATGAGACCGTGCTGTCGCTCAAGGACAAGTTGATCGACGACTTGGCGCAGTTGGCGCGCGAGCATCAGCGGCGCCAACTGGAAGTGGAGCGCGCAAGCCGCCTGACCGACGATGCGCGCGCGGCGTATATCAATAAGTTGCGCGCCACCGTTCGCACATATGGTCAGAACGTCAAACGGCTGGGCGAGTTGGCCGGCATCGGCGTCGAGGTCGAGCTGCCGCAATTGGACAACGACGACGCCGTGCTGTCGCAGGCCGGGCTGGTGTTGCGCTTCAACTTCGACCAGAAGGGCATGATGGGTATGAACGACGGCGAGGCCTCCGGCGGGCAGCAAGTGATGAAGTCGTTGATTCTGCTGATCGCCCTGATGATGGACGAGGCCAATCCGTCGGGGTTCGTGTTCATCGACGAACCGTTCGCGCATTTGGACATTTTCAACATCGACCGGGTGGCCGGGTTCCTCAAGGCCACCGAGGCGCAGTATTTGATCACCACGCCGAATACGCACAACATCAACATTTTCGCACCGTCCGAATTGACGCTGGCGACGCGCAAGAAGCGGCCCGGCGAAGTCTGGGCGCCCCCTATCTTGCAAACGCGGCGGCGTGTCGAGGGCCGGGCGGAATCGGTATAAGGAGACTGCGATGTTCTATTCGGCGCTGGCCGTTGTATTGGGAGGTTCGCTAGGCTGTCTGCTGCGCTGGTTTCTCGGCATGCAGCTCAATAGCCTGTTTCCGACCCTGCCGCCCGGTACGCTGGCGGCCAACTTGATCGGCGGTTATCTGATCGGGGTGGCGGTGGCCTTTTTCGCCGGCCACCCCGAATTGCCGCCGCAATGGCGCCTGCTGGTGATCACCGGTTTCCTCGGCGGGTTGACCACTTTTTCCACCTTCTCGGCCGAAACCGCGACCTTGTTGCAGCAGGGACGTCTCCTTTGGGCGTTCGGCGAGATCGCGGTGCACGTCACCGGTTCGCTGCTGATGACACTGCTGGGCATGGCCACGGTGCTGGGATTAAAGCAGTTGTGAGCCGTGACGGCATAGCCATCCTACGTAAGGGGTTGTTTTTTGCTGTCGTCGGCGCAAACTTTAGGACATAGGAATTCCCACAACAGTCAAAAAGGATTGCGCAATGGCAACAGTCACTCTCAAAGGTAACCCGGTCGACGTGGCGGGCAGTTTGCCGGCCAAGGGCCAGGCGGCGCCCGATCTGCAACTGACCGCCGCGGACTTGTCCGATGTGTCGCTGGCTGCCTTCGCCGGCAAGAAGAAGATTCTCAACATTTTCCCCAGCGTCGATACCCCGACTTGCGCGACCTCGGTGCGCAAGTTCAACCAACAGGCCTCCGGCCGCGACGATACCGTGGTGCTGTGCATCTCGGCCGACCTCCCGTTCGCCCAACAGCGCTTCTGCGGTGCCGAGGGTCTGGAAAACGTCAAGAATCTGTCCACCTTCCGTCATCCCGAGTTTCTGCAAAACTACGGCGTGAAGTTGGCCCAGGGGCCGCTGGCCGGTTTGTGCGCCCGCGCGGTGGTGGTGTTGGACGCCGATAATCGCGTGTTGCATGCCGAACTGGTATCGGAAATCGCCAACGAGCCGGACTACGCCGCCGCGCTCGCCGTGCTGTAAGTCCGTCGCTATCCGCTGAAAGCGTAGGGCGCGGCGCGCCCTACGCCATGACCTCCCCTTCGTCCACGTTGTTTGCCAGCGAACGTCCTGGCTGTCAGTAAAGCGTTGCTTGCGCTGTCATTAAAATCTTTTCCAATCGTTATTCGCGTTTTTTCTCGAACTTGCTTCTTTGCCGATGGACGAATTGGGCCGATTGGGGAAAGAGGCGGGGGAAATATGTTACGTGGTGCGGATAATGGCATTCATCATGCGGCCGGGGCGCGGCATATTCGCTTTGGCAATCTCGAAAAATTGGCGCGGGTGACCACCGGCAATCAAATCTTCAGAGAGCTGCTTGTCTGCCGCAAAGGGCGGCGAGATTATCAACTTCAAAACGGCGATCTGATTACCCAAGCCGATCGGTATTTTCAGGTCGACAGCCGAAACCATTATCTGCTGAACCGCCTGCGCATTCGTGGCCGCGAGAAATACCGCTTGGGCGAGGATCATCACGCGCTTTGCAATAGTATCGTCGCCAAGACGATGCCAGCCCAAGTCCAATGCTCGGAAACCTTGCAGACAGGATTGAACCGCTGCCGGGCGCAGCTCCAGGCAATGGTGCGCCAAGGCGCGGCTTATGGCCCCGAAAAGAAAAGCGATATGCGCGTCCTGCTGTTGGCCGAGACCTTGGCCCGGCAGTTGAATGAAATCGGGCATGTGCAAGATCGGGCATCGGCCGGGCAGGAGATCGTCCATACCCTGGCTTGGATCGACGCGTTGTTGGCCTCGCACGAATTGGCGCCGATCGGCATTGGCGGGCAGTTGAAAAAAGAACGCAGTGCGTGCGCGGAGGATCGACAGCGAAACGTCGAAAGCTTGGCCCATCGCCAACCCATTGTGACGGCGATGTGTTCCGACGGCGCTGCGGGGGCCGCTCGGACGAGTGCGTTGGCTGACTTTAACGACATGCTGCAGAAGGTTCGAAACGAGCTGATCGGCACGGAGGTCGACATGGCGCTTGAGTCGTGCGTCAGCGAGGCCGATATGCAATGGGCGGATATTTATGCCGCGATACAGGGCATGGATCGGCAAATCGCCGAGATTCACGGCCAGCGTTTCTCCGGAAAGTTGGTGACCGGTTCGAACCTGGATAAGTCGAGCGATGCCGTTTCCAATATTTGCATTCAAACTCAGCACCATTTCGCCGATGGCATCGAGCCGGTATTGACGCAACTGGATGCGCGCGTCGCTTGGGCGGATGGCATTGCCGCCGCCGGCGCGGAATTGGAGGCGCTGTGCGCCGATATTCCGCACGGCACGTCGGCTGAGCGACGCCTTGCCTGGGAGGCGCAATTGCGACAGTGGGCCGACAAGTTCGACTCGCTGCCGCTGCCCAACGGCAGCGGCAAGCTGGGCGAGATGCTGGGGCCCCGGCTGGGACAGGCGCTCACGGCCTTGTCCAGCGTGACGACCGACAGCGAGGCGCGTCGCTTGCAGGGGTTCGCGACGCGCGACCTGCCTTGGTGCGACCGGGCATTAGCCGCGCTCGATCAGTGCTCGGCTTCTTTGTTCAATCCCGGCGGCGTGTTGGACGAGTATGTACGCCTGGTGCCGGAGAAGGGCGTCGCCCGGAAATCCCACGAAAAACTCGGCAAGCACGGCATGAAAATGGCTGAGTACAATGCGCATGTCGCGATTGAAAACAGCGCGATGGAAGGTGTGATATCCCGGCGCCTCAATGAATTCAATCGGAAAAACCAAGACAGAAGCAAAACCGCGACTGCCAGCATTGCTTCCATTGGATTGAAGGGACACAACGACTATATCGCCCATCTGAAAGAGCATATTCGCGAAGATGGCACGAAAAATTTGCTCGACCGGAGTTATGACGTTCTGATCGATTCGGTGGAACGCGCCCGGGGATGCGCCAAACGCCTATGCCGGCATCTCATCTTGCCGACGGATAACCGCGGCAGTGTTCTTTACGACAAAGTCGAAAGCCTGGATAAGGCGGTGCAGGAAACGCTAGAAAAACAGCGGCAATTTACCGGTATGCGCTTGCTGTCGCGGCATCGCGAAATTTTACGCGAACTCTATGTGCCGCATTTGCAGCGCTATGCCTATTTCGATCACCCCGACTACACGCTCCTGAAAAACAATATGCAGGAGACCGCCTCGTCGGCCCGCTTCCAGGAGACGGTCGCCCGGCAGATCGAACTGCACGGCAGTCCGCTGTATTTCTCCCCGACGACCCCTCGGTTTGTTGGCCTCGTTGGACCATTGGCTTCGCTTGGCACGCGAACCGATGCCCAGGCGACCTAAGGCGTGCCTGGCATGGCGTATGAAATCGTTGCCAATTGGCTCTACGAAGTGTTCGGCGTGTCGTGCGAAGACCGGGTGCCGAGTGTGATCATGTTCGACGCGGGGGCCATGATCGTGACGTTGGATCGGGCAGTGGGCATCCTGCGACTCGATATCCCTCTCTACCCGACTGAAGCGATGAATGCCGACGAGCCACTCTTTAAATCGATTGCACGGTTGAACGGCTCCGGCACCGCACAGCATCAGCGAGTTTTCTACGCGCTGACGCCCGCCAATGTGCTGCATTTATCGTCTGTGTTGAATTACCGTACTTTGGCCGGGTTTGATGCCATTGCCGATAGGATGGCGAGCATGCTCGGCAATTTCCCGCTGCTGAAGCAGTTTATCGTCGATTATGTCGAACAATCCCGGGGCAATACGGCGAGCCATGGCAGGCAACGCGATCCGCTGTGGCCATTTATATTTGCCTGAGCGATGGCATTGCGGAGCGGAGACGATGCAGGAAAGTGACGTTGTGCAGTGTGTTGCCAGAATGACCGGGCTCGCGGCGACGCAGCTCCCCTTGAGTATTCGGTATGCTCAAGAGGGGGAGGACGGCCAGCAAGACGGTGTCGTCGATCTCTTCGCCGAGCGCGATAGGTTGATCTTGGAGTGCGAGTTTATGCCGCGGGACGCCAGCCGAGCCGGCGAAGTCGCGCTGAGAGCGAATGGCAATTGGTTCGATGCCTCGATGAGCTGGCTATATTACTCGGCGGATAGGCAAGTGCTGATCCTGACGACCTCGCTGGTTCGTGCCGATATGACCGCCGAGATATTCTGCCAACTGTTGCAAGCTTTTATCCAAAGCTGCGCCGCCATGCATGCCAGGCTGGTCAGTCTCGGTTGCCGCTTGCACTGATGTCCGAGGGCTTGGCGTCCGCTATTTTGGGCGCCGGATGACCACGGTATGGGCGATTTTGTCGTGCAGCGACTGCTTGCGCCGATCGACGATCACCCAGGCATGCCCAAGACCCAACGTCAGATAGGATAACCCGCAGGCCAGCGTGCGCAGCCAAGCTTGGCGCTGGCCAAGTGTGGCACCGGTTTCGGCGTCGACGACGATGGCGCGCAACAGATATTTGCCGGGCGTGGCGCGGATGCGCGTCAGAAAGAACACGGTGAGGGCGGCCGGCAGCAGCCAGCGCGCCAACGCCATGGCGATCAGCGGTAGTTCCGCCTGCCAACGTGCAAGGTCGCTGCCGCAGGCAACGAGACCTTGCCAAGTCAGGCCGGGCACCGGCCATGCCCAGGCCATTAGGCTAGTCAGCATCAGTACCAGTAGCTTGTCGACGCACCAGGCGCCGGCACGCGGCACAAAGCCGACGTATTCGACATCGTTCATCGAGGGAAGAGGGCCAGAGTTGTCCAGCGGCCAGCGTAGCCGACGCAGATGACGGAATTATTCGGCCGCATCGGCTGCGAGGCTCGCCTGATGTTTTTGCGCCAATCGCTGGTAGTGCTCGGCCGAATAGCGAAAGTAGGCGATTTCTTCGGCACTGAGCGGGCGCACGGGTTTAACCGGGTTGCCGAGGTACAGGTAGCCGGACTTGAGATGCTTGCCGGGCGGCACCAGGGAACCGGCACCGATGAGTACGTGTTTTTCGATGACCGCACGATCGAGCACGATGGTGCCGATGCCGATCAGTACTTCGTCGGCGATGGTGCAGCCGTGCAAGGTGACATGATGGCCGATGGTGACGTTTGCGCCGATCGTCAGCGGGGCGCCCTCCGGATCCTCGCTGCGCTTGTGCGTGACGTGCAACATGGCGAAGTCCTGGACATTGCTGCCGGCGCCGATGCTGATGCGGTTGACGTCGCCGCGCACGACCGCGCAGGGCCAAACCGAGGCGCGTTCGCCCAAGCTGACGTCGCCGATGACAACCGCCGCCGGGTCGATGAAGCTCGTGGGGTCAAGCTGCGGGCGCACCCCATCGTAAGATCGGATATTGCGATTCATGGGCTCGATCCTCATATAGCAAATATTGCCAAGCCGCATATCATACCCAAACCAGGGTGAAAGGGATGCCAAAAGAATGATTGCCAATCCGCTTCTCGATTTTTCCGGTCTGCCCCGCTTCGGCGCGATCAAGCCCGAACACGTGACGCCGGCGGTGGATGCCTTGCTTGAAGAGGCGCGCGACACCGTTGCCCGCTTGACCGCCGATGGCACGCCGCCGGACTGGGACAATTTCGTCGAGCCGCTGAATGACGCGACCGAGCGGCTATCGCGCTGCTGGGGTGTGGTCGGCCACCTGAACGCCGTGGTCAATACGCCGGAAATCCGCGAAGTCTACAACGCCAATATTCCCAAGCTATCCGCCTTCTGGAGCGAGCTGGGGCAGAACCTGGCGCTGTATGCCCGTTTCAAGGCGTTGTGCCAGCAACCGGCGTTCGCCGGCTACGGCGCGGCGCGCAAACGCATCGTCGAAAACAATCTGCGCGACTTCAAATTGTCCGGTGCGGAGCTGCCCGAGGCGCAGAAAGCCCGTTTTGCCGAAGTGCAAAGCCGGCTGGCCGAATTGTCGGCACGTTTCGAACAGAACGTGCTGGATGCCACCGATGCCTTTAGCCTCTATCTGGACGATGCCGGCACGCTGGCCGGTGTGCCGGAAGATGTTTGCGCCATGCTGGCCGCCGCCGCGGCGCAGGAGGGCAGAACCGGTTATAAGCTGACCCTACAGTTCCCCTGCTATCTGCCGATCATGCAGTACGCCGACGACGGCGAGCTGCGCCGCACCTTGTACGATGCCTACGTCAAGCGCGCGGCCGAATTCGGCCCGGGGGAGCAGGATAACGGACCGATCATGCGCGAAAAGCTGCAGTTGAACCGTGAAGAGGCGCAACTGCTGGGCTTTGCCAACTACGCCGAATTGTCGCTTTACACCAAGATGGCCGAAAACCCGGCGCAAGTGATCGGTTTCCTGCGCGACCTGGCGACGCGCGCGCGACCGTTCGCCTTGCGCGACCGAGCCGAATTGGAGACCTTCGCGCGCGACGAGCTGGGCATGTCGACGCTCGAGGCTTGGGATCTGGCCTATGTGTCCGAAAAGCTGCGCGTGGCGCGCTACGCCTTCTCCGACCAAGAGGTGAAGCAGTATTTTCCCGAGCACAAGGTGTTGTCCGGCTTGTTCCAGGTCGTGCATACCTTGTTCGGCGTGGAAGTGCGGCCGGCGACCGGCGAGGTGTGGCATTCGGATGTGCGCTATTTCGAAATTCTGCGCGCGGGGAAGACGATCGGCAGTTTCTATTTCGACCTGTATGCCCGCGAGGGTAAACGCTCCGGTGCCTGGATGGACGATGCGCGCGGCCGGCGCGTCAAGCAAGGCGAAGTGCAAACGCCGGTGGCCTACCTGACTTGCAACTTCAGCGGTCCGCTCGACAACAAACCGGCGCTCTTCACGCATGACGAAGTCACCACCTTGTTCCACGAATTCGGCCATGGCCTGCATCACCTGCTGACTGGCGTCGACGAGTTGTCGGTGTCCGGTATCAATGGGGTCGAGTGGGATGCCGTCGAGCTGCCGTCGCAATTCATGGAGAACTTCTGCTGGGAGTGGGCGGTGCTGACCGGCATGAGCGCGCATGTCGACAGCGGCGAACCGTTACCGCGCGCGCTTTACGACAAGATGGTCGCGGCGCGTAACTTCCAGTCCGGCATGCAGACTGTCCGCCAACTGGAGTTTTCGCTGTTCGATATGTTGCTCTATAGCGATTTCGATGCGGATCACGGCGACTGGCTGCAATTGCTCGATAACGTGCGCCAGCAAGTGGCCGTCAATTTCCCGCCTTTGTACAACCGCTTCCCCAACAGCTTCGGCCACATCTTTGCCGGCGGGTATGCGGCTGGCTATTACAGCTACAAATGGGCAGAGGTGCTCTCCGCCGATGCCTACAGCGCCTTCGAAGAAGCCGGTGGCGCCAATGCGCAAACAGGCGAGCGCTTCTGGCGCGAAATTCTGTCGGTGGGCGGTTCGCGCCCGGCGCTGGAGTCCTTCCGGGCATTCCGCGGTCGGGATCCGCAGATCGATGCGCTGCTGCGCCATTCGGGCATGGTGGAAGAATTGGCGGGCGTTGGGAACTAATTTGGCTCTCGCTATCTCCAAATAGCCTGTTGTGTAACCAACAGCAGCGAGCTTGGACGTAAAGTCTTCCCCAAGGACTTCAGATCGTCGGCCCCCGTGAAAGCGGGGGCTTTTTTTTTGTGGCTGTAGGGTGGATTCGCCGTAGGCAATCCGCCAACAACAATCCTCCATAACGCAGATGGTGCGATGCTTCGCGATCGCACCCTACGGTCGTTTCTACAAAACGGAGAAATGCTATCGCTGCGCTTCCCTAGCCAGGGATCGTCGAACTCAAGCAGTAAACGATCATGCCAACCGGCCAGGACGCGCAGGGCGAGAGAATCAGCTTTTACGGGTTTGAGGAAGCGGTGCACCGAGATCGGGGCGGGTATTGAACGATGGGGTGCGAACCGAGAACTCCGGCATGATAGGCGCCAGGGTGGAACGCGAGGGACGAGAAGTGGAACTTTGCGGCTTACGGGAACTAGGTACTCTAGGCGGAACTGACATGGTGTATCTCTGGTTACGAAGACGATTTCATTGTATGAACTGGCGGATTGTCTGACAACAGGATTTTACGTTTTCTATGCAATGAGATTTTTGTATACAAAATACAAAGTACAAATAAGAAAAGAGAATCACGTAACATCATGAAAAATAAAGATAATATCGATTATTATCATATTGGACTAATATACGTGTTTTGCGAATTGTGTGTGGTTAAAATGACGGGCGTTAATGCGATGACGTTGGGAAATTTGGCCCGGCTCGCTTGCGTCCAGTCAAAACTCGACATTATTTTTCCCGTATAATCAAAAGATTATATTCATCCCGTAACGCTTCATGCCTTCCCTCGCCATCCCTGCCGCGCCGCCGCGCGCGCTGTTGCAATTGGTTGTAGGCATCTTCTGCCTGGCCTTCTCTCCCATCCTGGTGCGCCTGGCCGATGTCGGCCCGGTGGCCGCCGCGTTTTACCGTCTGTTGCTGGCGCAACCGATTCTGGTGCTGCTGCTGATTCCACGCATCAAGAATGGCGAATCGTTGGCTTGTCCTTGGTGCGCTCGCTGGTGGGCCTGGCTATCCGGCGTGTTCCTGGCTTTAAACCTCGTGCTGTGGAACCAATCGTTGGCGATGATCAGCATCGCCAATGCTTCCCTGGTAGACAGTTTGGCGCCGCTGTTCATTACCTTGTTCGCCTGGTGGGCGATGGGCGAGCGTCCGTCGCGCCAACTGGCGCTCGGCATGCTGTTGGCTATCGTCGGGACGGGCTTGTTGATTCTTGGCGAGGGGGGCGGGCTGGCCAGCATTCACGATGGTCAACTGTTGGCCGGCCACTTTGTGGCACTGTGCGGAGCACTGCTCTATGCCGCCTACTTCCTGGCGCTGAAACAAGCATTACGCCGCGGCGCATTCCCGCGAGTCATGTTGGCCAGCTGCATGGCGGCGACGGTCACGCTGATTCCGCTGATGCTGTTCCGCGGCGGCTCGCTGCTGCCGCACGGCTGGATGGCCTGGAGCGTATTGGGCGCCATGGCGTTACTGGTGCACTGCGCCGGACAAGGCCTGGTCGGCAAAGGTTTCGATCGACTGCCGGCGGCAACCGCGTCGTTGATGCTGCTGGCCCAGCCGGTGGTCTCGGCGCTGCTGGCTTGGGGTTTGTTCAGCGAGGCGCTTGGGGCTTTGCAGATCGCGGGCGCCGGTACGGTGTTGGCCGGCGTGTATTGGGGCGGCAAGAAATAAAGGCACCGGCGGGCGAGGCAGCGAATGCCACTTGAGTCCGGCGGTTCTAATCATGCATCATTCCTGGATCAACCGAATGATCATGGAGTTGCCTTGAAGCTTGCCACCTGGAATGTCAATTCGCTGAAAGTTCGTTTACCTCATGTGCTGAGCTGGCTGTCCACCAGCCAATGCGACGTGCTGTGTCTGCAGGAACTCAAACTAGAGCAGGCGGCCTTCCCGCAGGCCGAGATCGAGGCCGCCGGCTACCGAGCGGCCTGGTTCGGCCAGAAAACCTACAACGGCGTGGCGATCCTGACCCGCCTGCCGCTTGAGCCGCGCGACGTCGTGTGCGGCATTCCGGATTACCCCGACGTGCAAAGCCGGGTCATTGCCGCCACGGTGGGCGATATGCGGGTGATTTGCGCCTACTTCGTCAACGGCGAGTCGGTGGAGTCCGATAAATACCAGTACAAGTTGGCCTGGCTCGCTGGGCTCCACCGCTATATCGAACGCGAGCTGCAGCTGCACGACGGCCGTGTGGTACTCCTCGGCGACTTCAATATCGCGCCGGCCGATCTGGATGTGTACGACCCGGCTGCCTGGCAGGACAAGGTGCTGTGCTCGAAGCCTGAGCGGGATGCCTTCGATCAACTGATCGCTTTGGGGCTGACCGACGGGTTCCGTCATTGCCATCCCGATACGGTGGCCTACAGTTGGTGGGATTACCGGGCGGCCATGTTCCGCCGCAACCTCGGGCTGCGCATCGACCACATCCTGTATGGCCATGGGCTGCGTGCACTTGACGCCGCCATCGACACCGAGCCGCGCCGTTGGGAGCGCCCCTCCGATCATGCGCCGGTGTGGCTGACGCTTGACGATCAACCCTAGACTTAAAGAGGTTCCATGACCAGAAACCCTCCCGAACTGGACGATGCCTTTTACTACCGGGATGTCCCGGATTACATGACCGAGGTCTACGACTGGGCCTATGTCAATCCGCGGCACGCGGCGCTTCTCGATCGCAACCTGGTGGTGCGGGTGCTGCTGTTCGGCAATGACCGGCGTTTGATGCGGGCCTATCTAGAGCGCGTTCGGCCCGGCATGCGCGTATGGCAAGTGGCGCACGTTTATGGCGACTTGGTGCAGCGTGTGGCGCACAAGGTCGGTGTGCAAGGCTTGTTCGACTTGACGGATGTGACGCCGGTACAGGTCGCCCACGCTTCGCGCAAGTTGAGCGCTCTGCCGCAATCCCGCGTGGTACAGGCCGACGCGGCCGAGTTTCAAGGCGAGCGCGGCTATGATCTGATCACCAGTTTTTTCCTGCTGCACGAGGTGCCGGACGGCAAAAAGCGCGAAGTGGTGGACAATATGCTGCGTCAATTGCCGCCCACCGGGCGGGCGTTGTTCGTCGATTATCACAAACCGGCGCCATGGCAGCCGATCGGCTGGCTGTTACGCTGGGTCAATCATTATCTTGAACCCTTTGCCGCGGCGTTGTGGCGGCATGAGATCCGCGATTTCGCCACGCAGGCCGACCGATTTGTCTGGAAAAAACGCACGCTATTCGGCGGCGTCTACCAGATTGTCGAGGTCGAGCGCTTACAAGCGCCGATGGCCTAAACGGTGGTTTGTTTGCCGCCGATAGAATGAAAATGGCGGCCAAGCGGCCGCCACGAGTGCAGGGCTCTGCCGGCGTTACTTTTCCACGAAGGCGCGTTCGATGGCGTAGTGACCGGGCTCGCCCATGCGCGGCGATTCGGTGAAGCCCATGTCGTCCAGGATGACGCAGGTATCCTTGAGCATATTGGGACTGCCGCAGAGCAGCACGCGGTCATTGGCCGGATCGAGCTGCGGCAGGCCGATATCGGCGGCCAGTTTGCCGCTCTTGATCAAGTCGGTCAGGCGGCCCTGGTTGCGGAATGGCTCGCGGGTGACGGTCGGGTAATAGATCAGCTTGTCGCGCACCACGTCGCCGAAGAATTCGTTGTTCGGCAATTCTTTGGTGATGTAATCCTCGTAGGCCAGCTCGCTGACCCAACGCACACCGTGCACCAGCACGATCTTGTCGTAGCGGTCGTAGACCTCCGGATCCTTGATGATGCTCATGAACGGCGCCAGGCCGGTGCCGGTCGACAACAGATACAGATGTTTGCCGGGCAGCAGGTTGTCTTGTACCAGCGTGCCGGTCGGTTTGCCGCTGACGATGATTTCGTCGCCGACCTTCAGATGCTGCAGTCGCGAGGTCAGCGGACCGTCCTGCACCTTGATGCTGAAGAACTCCAGGTTCTCTTCCCAGTTGGCGCTGACGATGCTGTAGGCGCGGATCAGCGGACGGCCGTTGACTTCCAGGCCGATCATGACAAATTGGCCGTTGATGAAGCGCAAACCCGGGTCGCGCGTCGTGGTGAAACTGAACAGGGTGTCGTTCCAGTGATGAACGCTGAGGACGCGTTCGGAGGTCAAAGTTGCCATGTGCCGAATCTGATATTGAACAATGAATTACGCCATTCTACCGATGTATGGCTTGCCGCGATAGAACAGATACGACGTAAAACTGTGGAATTAGGGCATATGAAGCCGAATAGCCATGCGGGCAATGTGGTTGTAAGCCGTTGATGACGCGGATTTTTTATTTGACGGATGCCCGCTCGACGCGGCGGGGCGGTGCGCTAGCCTGAGGGTGAAGGCTCGCTCGTCGGGCGTTTATGACGATTGGAAACGCAAGAGGGCGAACCAAAACGGTGTCGCCCTCGGGTCGGTACTGCTCATGAACTGCCTCATTTATCCTGCATGCCAATCACGTATGCAATGAGGCGCCAACGATGCGCGAAAAGACCGATGCTGCATTGCGCAGCTAAACCTCGTTTAAGACAACTGCCACTACCACTGCTACTGCCGACATCGTGCGCCATATGGCTTTATACCTTGGCGCTGGGAGCCCAACACGGGCTTTCTGCGGGTTTCCCCGTTTTAATGGACGACAATCGATACGGTACGGCTTTTTATGTTGTCTGGCATATCGGCTGACACGCGACCTGCATCGTGAGCGATGCTCCAAGCGTTATAAAACGTCAAGCGTTCTCAACACAGAAGGAAACGGTCAGCAGCCGAAAAATTGCCCCAGATGCATGCATTACCTCCTTGCTATTACCTGATTGCAGTATAGAATTTTTCCGACCCACGGCAAGAAAATTTATTGCGGATGATCAAACGCTCGTATGTTTGCCTCCGGCGCCGGATGGCTGGCGTTTGGCCGCAGATGATGTTCGAACTGCCGCGCCGCCGCTTGCCAAGAGAAGCGTTCCGCCACCGCGCGTACATGCTGCCGATCCAGTTGCATGGCTTCGAGACAGGCCTGGCGCAAATCGTCGCGGAGTACGCCGGCACCGCTGTCCCCCACCACGTCGAGCGGGCCCGCCACCGGAAAGGCCGCCACCGGGGTACCGCAGGCCATGGCTTCCAATAGCACCAGGCCGAAGGTGTCGGTCAGGCTGGGAAAGACGAATACATCGGCCGCGCGATAGAAGCGCACCAGTTCGGCTTGCGGGAAAATGCCGGCGAAGTGCACTTCGGGATAATGTTTCTTCAGCTTGGCCAGCAGCGGGCCGTCGCCGACGACCCATTTACTGCCTGGTAGATCCAGCTTCAAAAATGCCTCGATATTTTTTTCCACCGCCACCCGGCCGATATAGACGAAGCGCGGCGGTTCGCTCTCGTCCAATCGGTCGCGCGGGCCGGGCGAGAACAGCTCGGTATCGACCCCTCTGCTCCACAACACCACCTTGTTGAATCCGCGCGCGGCCAAGGCGTCGACGATCGATTGCGTCGGCGCCATGATCGCGCTGGAGGCATTATGAAATCGGCGCATCCAGGCATAGCTGATCGACAGCGGCAGCCGGGTGCGCGCGTGGATATATTCCGGGAAGCGGGTGTGATAGGCCGTGGTGAACGCCTGGCCGTTTCGCAAGCAATAGCGGCGAGCGGCCAGGCCCAAGGGCCCCTCGGTCGCGATATGAATGGCTTCGGGCTGGTACGCGGCGATCAGTCGCGCGACTTTGCGGTAGGGGAACAGCGACAGGCGAATATCCGGGTAGGTCGGGCAGGGAAGGGTCGCGAACGATTGCGGTGTGATCATCTCCACTTCGTGGCCGAAGCTCTGCAGCTCGCGAATGGTTTCCGTCAGGGTGCGAACCACGCCATTCACCTGGGGGCGCCAGGCGTCCGTCACGATCAGGATGCGCATACATTCTCCTGTACAGGTTCTTGTTCGGGTAGAGACGCGGGGGCATCGCTCAGGAGGTGGGTCCAATACACGACCGACAGCGTGCCGTCGGCCGATTCGACCAGCGCAGACAGGCTCTCCACCCAATCGCCGCTGTTGCCGTACAGCGTGCCGTCCAGATCGCGGATTTCCGGCTTATGGATATGGCCGCAGATCACCCCGTCGTAGCCGAGATGACGCGCCTTGTCCGCCAGGATCTTCTCGAACTGGCTGATGAAATTCACCGCGTTCTTGACCTTGTGCTTCAGATATTGCGACAGCGACCAGTACGGTAGGCCGAGCTTCATGCGGCACCAGTTGTAGCCGCGGTTGAGTTGCAGGATCAGGGTATAGAGGGAGTCGCCGAGATAGGCCAGCCATTTGGCGTATTGGATCACGCCGTCGAATTCGTCGCCATGCGTCACCAGCAGGCGCTTGCCGTCGGCGGTGATGTGCTCGGCCTGCATACGGATGGCGATGCCGCCGAAATCCAGACCGGCGAACTGGCGCGCCATCTCATCGTGATTGCCGGGAATGTAGATCACTCGGGTGCCCTTGCGCGCCTTGCGCAGCACCTTTTGCACCACATCGTTGTGGCTTTGCTTCCAATACCAGGATTTTTTCAGTTGCCAGCCGTCGACAATATCGCCGACCAAGTAGAGATAGTCGGATTCGTGATGGCGCAGGAAGTCCAGCAGATGGTCGGCGCGGCAGCCGGGGGTGCCCAAATGGACGTCCGAGATCCAGATGCTGCGGAAACGCCGGTGTTTTAGGGCCGGATCACGATCTCTCAGGTCGATCTCGTCGCGTTGCATGGCGGTCTCCCGGGCGATGGTTTCCCGCTTATCCTGCCGTCGGCGGGTGACAGATAGATGTGCATTTGATGACGACGAAATGAAATTAAGGCCGAATTAACGCTGGTCTGATTCAATCTGTGCTCGAAAAACGCAGCCGGAAAGGGGTAGCATCGCGACACGACCCCGGCGAGGAGACGATATCGATGCGTATCTTGGTAGTGGAAGACGATCCGTTGATCGGCGACGGCCTCAAGGCCGGTCTTGCCCAGCTCGGCTTTGCCGTCGATTGGTTGAACTCCGGCAAGGACGCGCTCTACGCCATGGGCGCCGCGCCCTACGATGCGGCGGTGTTGGATTTGGGCTTGCCAGGCTGCGACGGCATGACGGTGTTGGAGAGCTGGCGGCGTCAGGGGCATAACCTGCCGGTGCTGGTGTTGACCGCGCGCGATGCCATCGGCGACCGGGTGGCCGGATTGGATGCCGGCGCCGACGATTATCTGATCAAACCCTTCGCGCTGATCGAAGTCGCCGCGCGGTTACGTGCCATGCTGCGTCGTAGCCAAGGTTTGAGCAGCCATCTACTGAGCCATGGCGATGTCAGTTTCGATCCGGCGGCGCGTTGCGCCTACCTGCGCGAGCATCCGGTCGAGCTGACGGCGCGCGAACTGGCGATCCTCGAAGTGCTGCTGCTGAACAAGGGGCGCGTGTTGCCGCGCGAACTGATCGAAGAGAAGCTCTATAACTGGGAGCGCGATCTGGAAAGCAATGCCATCGAAGTGCACATCCACCATCTACGCAAGAAGCTCGGCCGGCATGTCATCCGCACGGTGCGCGGCATCGGCTACACCTTGGGGCGTGTCGAGTGAAGCGCGTCAGCTTGCAACGCCGCCTCGTTGTGGCGCTATTGTTGATCGCGCCGTTGATGTGGCTGTTGTCGGCCGGGGTGGCGTTGAGTCAGACCCACGAGGAAATCAACGAACTCTACGACTCGCAACTGCAACTGTTGGCGCATCAGTTGCTGACCAGCGGACGAGGGCAGAGTAGCTCCCCGACGAGCGACGGCGGCGATGGCGACCGGGACGACAATGCCTTGGCACAAGCCATCTGGCACCGCGACGGCCGGATGATCTGGGCCGACGGCGCCGGCGCCGACTGGCAGCCGCCGCCGGGCGAGGGCGGTTTCTTCACCCGGCGCAGCCATCATGGCGAGTGGCGCGTCTATGCCCTCCGTTCGGCCGATGGCGAACGCGTCGTGGCCGTTGGCCAACGCATCAGCGCTCGCAACAGCGCCGCCCTCAAAGTGGTCGGCAGCCAGTTTCTGGCTTGGTTGGTGCCGTTGCCGCTATTGTTGCTGGCTCTGGTGTTGGCGGTGCGTCGCGGCCTGGCGCCGCTCAGTCGGCTCGCCGGCGATCTGGCCCGCCGTCGTTCCGACGACTTGAGCCCGGTCAGTCAGTCGGTGCCGGCCGAAGCGCAGCCGCTGATCGATGCGCTTAACCACTTGTTCGCCAGGGTTGAGCAGAACCTGGAGCATGAGCGTCGCTTCACCGCGGATGCCGCGCACGAATTGCGCTCGCCGCTGGCGGCGCTACGGGTGCAAGCCGAAGTGGCGCAACTGGCGCACGACCCGGCGGTCATGAAGCACGCACTCGATAACCTGACTATCGGCATCGAACGCGCCACGAGACTGGTCGATCAGTTGCTGGCCCTATCCCGGCTCGACCCGCTACGAGGCTTGTCGCAGGCGCAGCCGGTCAATTGGACGGTGCTGTGCAACAGCGCGCTGAACGAGTTGGCGACGCTGGCGGCGCGGCGAGGCAGTACCTTGCAAATCGAATGGCGAGCGCCGGCCGAGCAGGTGCTCCCGCTCACCGGCGACGCCACGCTGCTGTCGCTGCTCTTGCGCAACCTATTGGAAAATGCCTTACGTTACAGCCCCGCCGGTGCCACGGTGAACTTGGTGTGCGATCGAACCTGCATCGCCGTCGAGGACAACGGGCCGGGTGTCGCCCCGGAATGGCTCGATAAGGTTCGCCAGCGCTTTGTGCGCCTGCCCGGGCAGCACGAGCCGGGTAGCGGGCTTGGACTGTCCATCGTCGAGCGCATCGCCGCTTTGCACGGTCTACGGTTGACGCTGGCCAACCGGCCGCAAGGCGGGCTTAGCGCCAGCCTCTCCATGGGGACGGGGACTGACTGACACGTCCATGGATGGTAAAGTAGTTCCATGCCAAGTGTATTTTCGTCGTTTTCCTCCGAAAGCATCGATCTCGAGCGCGCCCAGCAGCGGTTAACCCTGCTGCGTTGGGGCATGCTCGGTTTGTGTACGGTGCTGTTACTGCTGGCGTTGGCCTATCCGATCCGCTTCGCCGAGATACCGATTCTGCAGGCGCTACTGACGCTGGCGCTGATCAACGCCATCCTGCCGCGCTTGGCGCGGCGAAGCGTTGCGCCGCTATGGTTGATCCGGTTCGGTTTGTTTGCCGACGTGGTGGCGCTTAGCGAGATCCTGGCGTTCAGCGGCGGCGCCGCCAATCCGTTGGCCTCGCTCTACCTGCCGCCCGTCCTGTTCGCGGCCTTGCTGAGCCCGGGGCTGTTCTCCTGGGCCTTGTCGGCGCTGGCGCTCGTCGTCTACGGCGCACTGTTTGTCTGGCATCTGCCCTGGCCGTTGGCGGATGCCGACGCTGCCTATGCCTTCCATGCCCACCAACTCGGCATGTGGTTTACCTTCGCGTTGTCCGCACTGTTGATGACCGGCTTCATTTCTTGGCTCGCGCGCCAACTGGCCGACCGCGAGCGCGAGCTGGCCGTCGCGCGCGAGAGCCAATTGCGCGACGAACAATTGGTCGGGCTCGGCATGCAGGCCGCCATGGCGGCGCATGCGTTGTCGACCCCGCTCAATACCTTGACGCTGCTGGCGGACGAGTGGGATGAGCTCAAGCCGGCCGGTTTGCCGCCGGATGAGCTGGCCCTGGTGAAAAGTCAGTTGCGCGTCTGCCGCGACGCATTGACCCGGCTCAAGTCGCATGCCCAGACTGGGACTGTCGCTGTGCGTCTGTTCAGTGCCATGACCGAACGCCTGGCGGGCTGGCGCGCACTGCGTCCCGACGTCACCCTGTCCTGGCAGCCGAGTAACTGCCAGGATCCGTGGGTGGAACTGGATAGCGCGTTTTGGCCCGCCCTGTTCAATCTGATCAATAACGCCGCCGAAGCCGGCGGCGGGCAGGTCGGCGTCGGCGCGCACTTTCGGGCCGGCGTCTTGTGCGTGGACATCGTCAATCGCGAAGGCTGCCTGACGGAGGCTCAACTGCGCGCGGCGGGCCTGGGGCAATTGCAGTCCGCCAAACCGGCCGGCCTCGGACTCGGCGTCATGCTGTCGCATGCGACCTTGGCGCGTTTGGGCGGGAGCCTGACCCTCGATAATCGACTGAGCGGCGGCGTGCACGCTCGGATCACCTTGCCACTGAAAGCCTTGCGAACATGAAGTTCCTGCTGATTGACGATGATGATGTTTTCGCCGATGTCCTGGCCCGCGCGCTGATCCGGCGCGGCCATGAGGTCGAGCGGGCCGCCAGCGAGGCCGAGGCGCTATTGATGCTGGGCAAAGGTTACGAGCGTATCGTTTTGGATCTCAATTTGGGCGGCGACAGCGGCCTCAAATTGCTGCCCGTCCTACGCCGGCAGAGTCCGGACAGCACCGTGCTGGTACTGACGGGCTATGCCAGCATTGCCACCGCCGTCGAAGCCATCAAGCTCGGCGCAGTGCAATACCTGGCCAAGCCGGCTTCGGTCGACGAAATCTTGCAGGCTTTCCAGCAAATCGAGCCCGACGCGGCATTGCCGGTCTGTGCTCGGCCGATGTCGGTACGACGTCTGACCTGGGAGCACGTTCAGCGTGTGCTGGCCGAGCACGACGGCAATATTTCCGCCACCGCGCGCGCGCTGAACATGCACCGGCGCACGCTGCAACGCATGCTGGCCAAAAAACCGGTCAGCGACTGACGTCGCCGTGCCCGCCTCTTCGCTGCCCCTGTTCCGTTAATGCTCTCGGCATAAAACTATCGTTGAGCAATTGCTCTACTCGTTCTAGGGTTATCTAATGACGTGGCCATTACCACGTCGCGATGACTTGGGGGAAAAGGAGAGAGATGCAATACGGACAGATGATGGATCAGCCCCTGCTGATTTCCAGCTTGATCAAGCATGCCGAGCAATATCACGGCGATGGCGAAATCGTTTCGCGCCAGAACGATGGCGCCATTTTCCGCTATACCTGGGCCGATGCCGCGCGACGTACCCGGCAATTGGCCAATGCCTTGCTCGATATCGGTGTGTCGCCCGGCGACTGCGTCGGCACGATGGCCTGGAATGCTTACCGCCATCTCGAAACCTACTATGCGATCTCCGGCATCGGCGCCATTTGCCACACGGTCAACCATCGCCTGTTCATCGATCAGATCGACTACATCGTTAACCATGCCGAGGATCGGGTGCTGCTGTTCGACATCAGCTTTCTGACGTTGGCCGAGCAGTTGGCGCCGGCGCTCCCGAATATCCACACCTGGATCCTGATGGGCTCGCGCGAACAGATGCCGGTGGATACGCGGTTGAACAATCTGCTGTGCTACGAAGATCTGGTCGGCAGCCACAGCGATCGCTTCGAGTGGCCGCAGTTCGACGAACGCACGGCCTCCAGCCTGTGTTACACCTCGGGCACCACCGGCCACCCCAAGGGCGTGTTGTACTCGCATCGCTCGACAGTGCTGCATGCCTTGGCCAGCTCCTTGCCGGATGCCTTCGACCTCTCCGCGCAAAGTTGCGTGTTGCCGGTCGTACCGATGTTCCACGTCAACGGCTGGGGCATCCCGTACAGCGCTGCGCTGAATGGCGCCAAGCTGGTACTGCCGGGCAATCGACTCGACGGTGCCAGTATTTACCAGTTGATCGAGGAGGAAGAGGTCAACTTGGCTGCCGGCGTGCCGACGGTGTGGCTCAACCTATTGCAACACTGCGAAAACAATCGGCTGCGCTTGCATCCTTTGCGGCGCGTGGTGGTGGGCGGTTCGGCGGTGCCGGACTCGATGACCGAGCACATGTCCGAGCATGGGGTGGAGCTGCGCCAATTGTGGGGGATGACCGAAGTGTCGCCCTGCGGCACGATGAGCACGCCGAAATTCAAGCATCGCAGCGGTGGCGTACCGGCGCTACGTAAAATTCAGGCGACGCAGGGACGGCCGCTGTTCGGCGTCGAGATGCGTATCGTCGATGGCGCGGGCCAGCCGCTGCCGCACGATGGCGTGGCCTTCGGCAACCTGCAGGTCCGCGGGCCGTGGGTGTTGTCGCAGTATTTCAAACGCGAGCGGGATGCCAGCCATACCGATGACGGTTGGTTCAATACCGGCGATGTCGCCAAGCTGGATGCCGATGGCTATATGCGCATCACCGATCGCACCAAGGACGTCATCAAATCCGGCGGCGAGTGGATCAGCTCGATCGAGCTGGAAAACATCCTCATGGGACACCCCGCGATTGCCGAAGCGGCCGCCGTCGGGGTATCGCACCCGAAGTGGGACGAACGGCCGGTCATGGTCGTGGTGTTGAAACCGGGGATGCGGGCCTCGCGCGAGGAGTTGCTGCAATTCTACGAAGGTAAGATCGCCAAGTGGTGGACCCCGGACGACGTGCTGTTCGTCGAGGAATTGCCACACACCGCCACCGGGAAATTGCAGAAAGTGAAGCTGCGCGAGCGCTTGCGCGATCATCAGTGGCCGGGCTGATCTCAGCTAGAGGCCGGGCGTCGAATTGTTGGACACATTCGAGTTTTTGCACTAAATTACATGCTGTTTGCAAATTCATGCGCGGCGAGTGGATGCGAATCCACTTGGCGTGTTGAATTCACAATGGCTGAGAGGCTGTTGTGATGTTAGCCCCTCGAAGCATCGAAAGATGCTTCTTCCTCGTGTTGACCCCCGTCGCGCAAGTGGCGGGGGGCTTTTACTTTCTAGCTTGCGATATTAATTCGGCTGCTCAATCAAGACCATAAATCGTATTTATATGATTTATGTCGCATCGGTATCGCATGATTAAATGTTAATCTTATGGTTTAGGCGGATTCATGATGCCGCAGGCGGACTCCCGTCGTTAGGCATCGGCGCACCTTTCCCGGAGGAATCACGTTCCATGCTGAAATCACTGAGAAGCCGGCTCATCGTCTTCAACGCCTTCATGTTGGCCTTTTTTGGCCTGGTGTTGGTTTCCATCACCTATGTGCAGATGCGCAGCGAGATCTTGTCCGGCCTGGACAAGGAATTCAACGCGTTGCTGTACGGTCAGCAGACGGTCGCCAAGAACTGGATCGATAGCAAAGTCAGCCTGATCTCTACCCAAGCGACCAATATCAATCGCCCCGATGCCATCCCTTTCCTGGCGCAGACGGCCGCTGGCGGCCACTTCGGCGGTGGGGTGTATGCCGGTTTCGAGGACGGGCGCAAGCCGATTTTCAACGACAACTGGCAGCCGCCGGCCGACTACAAGTACGCCGATCGCCCATGGTACGCGCAGACCAAGGCCAATAATCGCGTGACCTTGACCGATCCGTACGTCGACGCCCAGACCAAGAAAATGACCATGACGGTCGCCGTGCCGTTCACCACCGGCGGCAAGTTCGCCGGCGTGGTGGCGGGCGACGTATTTGTCGAAGATTTGGTGCACTCGGTGCTGAGCGCCAAGATCCGCGCCGGCGGCTATATGTTCATCGTCAACCGTGCCGGCAATCTGATCGGCCACCCCAAGCCGGAATTGACCATGAAGCCGCTGGTAAGCATCGCGCCGGCGCTGACCGCGACTGAAATCGACCGTGTGAGCCAAATCGACCCGGTGCAGGATGCCGTCATCAGCGACGAGAGCGTGCTGTGGCAGGCCGTCAACGTGCCGGGCACCGACTGGTTCATTTGCGCCGCCGTCGACAAGGCAGAGGTCTTGGCACCGTTGCATACCCTGCTCTATACGCTGATCGGCCTGACCTTGTTGGTACTGGTGCTGATGGTGCCGGTGGCCAGCTTCGTCATCACCCGCATGTTCGGCGGGCTGATGGCACTCAAGGGGGCCATGGTGGAAGTGTCCAAGGGCGAGGGCGATCTGACGCTGCGGTTGGACGAATCCGGCGCGGAGGAAATCGCCGAAACCGCCCGTGCCTTCAACCAATTCGTCGGTCGCTTGCAAAACATGTTCAGCAACCTGCGTAGCGATGCCTCCACCCTAATCGGCGGCGTGCAGCAAGTCAGCCAGCTGGTCGGCGGCGTCGCCACCAGTTCGCGCGAGATGTCGGACGTCTCCTCGTCCAATGCCGCGACGCTGGAAGAGATTACCGTCAGCATTTCGCATATCGCCGAAAGTGCGCACCAGGCGGACGATCTGGTCAACCATACCGAACGCCGGCTGGGCGAGAACGCCGAGAGCATCGGCCGCCTGTCGTCCGGTATGGAGGGAACGGTCAGCTCGGTGCGCGGGCTGGAAAATATGCTGGCATCGCTCGATAAGCGCTCGGAGGAAATCAGCGGTATCACCAATGTGATCCGCGATATCGCCGACCAGACCAACCTGTTGGCGCTCAACGCGGCGATTGAAGCGGCGCGCGCCGGCGAGCAGGGCCGGGGCTTTGCGGTGGTTGCCGACGAAGTGCGCAAACTCGCCGAGCGAACCGCCCAGGCGACGTTGGGTATCAGCAGCATGGTCGAGGCGATCCGCCAAGAAACCAGCCGCGCGGTCGACGACATGAACCAGACGGTCAGCTCGGTGGACGAGGGCGTGCAACTGACGCGCGAAGCGGTCGAAGGCATTGGCGCCATCCGTCAATCGATGGACGAGGTGGTGGACAAGATGAGCGAGATCGCCCACTCGACCAACGAGCAGCACAACGCCTCGACACTGATTGCGCAAAGCACGGAAAGCATCAACAGCCGGATTCTGGAAAACGACGACCGACTGCAAAACGTCAGCGAAGAGTTGTCGCGCCTGGCAAAGGCCGCGCAGCAGATGCAGGACGCTTTCGGGCGCTTCAAGCTCTGATCTGGGAATCGCGGCTCAAGCCGCTACAAAAAAGCCCGCGAAAATGTTCGCGGGCTTTTTTTATTCGCCGGACAACCATTTTCCGGGATTCATCAGGCCGTTCGGATCGAGCACGGTTTTCAACGATCGCATCAGCGACAATGCCAACGGGTCTTTGTAGGCCTCGAGCCAGTGGGTCTTGAGCTGCCCGATGCCGTGCTCCGCCGCCAGGGTGCCGTTTAGCCGATAGACAACGTCGTAGACGATGCGATTGACGCGCTCTTCGTCATCGAACAGGTCGGCATTGCGGGGCCGGGTGAACGACACGTTGTAGTGCAGATTACCGTCGCCGGCATGGCCGAAAGCCATGATGCTGCAGCCGGGGAACGCTTGCTCAAGCGCCAGGCCCGCCTGAGCCAGGAAGGCCGGGATGGCGCTACTGGGTACGCCGATATCGTGTTTGATGCTCGGGCCGCGCCGTTTCTGCGTCTCTGACATGTCTTCGCGCAATTGCCATAGCGCCAACCGCTCGCCTTCGCTCTGAGCGATGACCCCATCCACCATCTCGCGTTCGGCGAGCCACTCGACCAGCGCGCTTTCCAATGCCTGCTGCCCGTCGCTATCCGACAGCTCGATCAACAGCGTCCACGGGGCGATGAACGGTACCTTGTCGCCCTGATAGTCGCGTAATAGCGTCAGGCAGTCGGCCGACATCATTTCGAAGGTGGTCAGCCGGTCGGCGAAGCGGTCGCGCAATGCCCCCAGCCAGTCGATGGCGGTTTGGGCGTCGGCCACGCCGACCAAGGCCGTGGCGCGTGCCCGCGGCCGCGGAAACAGCTTGAGGGTGGCGGCGGTGATCAAGCCGAGCTGACCTTCCGAGCCGATGAACAAGTGCTTGAGATCCAGGCCGCTGGTGTCTTTGCGCAGACCGGACAATTGGTTGAGCACGCGGCCGTCGGGCAGCACCACCTCCAGGCCGAGCGCCAGGTCGCGCATGGTGCCATAGCGCAGTACGGCCAGCCCGCCGGCATTGGTCGCCAGGTTGCCGCCGATTTGGCAACTGCCTTCGCTGGCCAGCGATAGCGGAAACAGCCGGTCGGCTTCTTCGGCGATTTGTTGCGCGCGTGCCAATGTTACGCCAGCTTCCAGCGTCATGCTGTTATTGGCGGCATCCACCTCGATCGTCCGATCCAGCCGCCGCAGGCCGACCACCAACGCTCGACCGCTGGCGTCCGGTGTGGCGGCGCCGCAGGTCGAGGTATTGCCACCTTGCGGCACCAGCGGGACGCAAAACCGTTGTGCGAGCCGTGCCAGTTCGGCGACTTCCGCGCGTGTGCCGGGTAAGGCCACGGCCAGCGGTTGGCCCAGATAGCGGCTACGCATATCCAGGCAAAATGGCTCGATGTCCTGCCGCGCCTGTAGCACGTAGCGCGTCCCGATCAAATTGCTCAGCGCGGACAGAAACTCGGCGGATGACATACGGTTCTCCAATTTAATCGGCGAAGCGGGAAACAGCCCAGGCCGTGACGAAAGCCAGCGGCACCGAGCATAGGGCGGGGCTTGCGAGCGGAAACAGCGGGTGGGAGAAACCCAGTACCGCGACCCAGACCGCTGGGCCTGCCACGATCAGTGCCGTGGCGCCGAAGAGCCCGGCCAAACCGCCGGCGACGGCGCCGCGTGCCGTCAGCCCCGGCCAGAATAACGTCAGCAACAGCACCGGGAAGGGGCCGCTGGCGGCCATGCCGAATGCCAAGCCCATCAAAACGGCGATGTTCTGGTTCTGGAACCAAGTAGACAATAGCACCGCCAGCAGTACCAATGCGATAACCGACCAGCGCGAGGCGCGGAGCTCGCCGGCCTCGCTGGCCTGGCCGCGTCGCAGCAGACCGGCATACAGGTCGTGGCTTAGGCTGGAAGCGCCGGCCACCGTCAAGCCGGCGACCACCGCCATGATGGTGGCAAACACCACGGCGGCGACAACGTCGCGCATGGCCGTGCCGCCGATGGCCTGTGCCAGATGCAATGCCGCCATATTGCCGCCGCCGATCAGTTTGCCGTGCGCATCCAGGAAGTGCGGGTTGTGGCTGACGAAGACGATGGCGCCGATGCCGATCAAGACATTCAGGGTAAAGAACAAGGCGATGATCCCGGTTGCCCAGCAGACTGACGCGCGTGCGGCGCGCGCATTCGGCACGGTGAAGAAGCGCATCAGTATGTGCGGCAGTCCCAACAGCCCCAACACCAGTCCCAATCCGAGCGACAGCACTTCCCAGGGGTTGGCCATGGCTTTGCTCGGTAGCCAGACCCCCGAACCTGCTGGGTGCAGCGTTTCGGCGCGCGCCATCAGACCGGCGAGATCGCCGCCGCCCTTCATCCACACCCCCGCCGCCAGCGCCAGGCCGCAGGCCAGCATCAGGCAGGCCTTGACGATTTGCACCCAGGTGGTGGCCAGCATGCCGCCCAACGCGACGTACAGCACCGCCAACAGGCCGACGATCAGTACCGCGGGCAGATAGGACAGTCCAAACAGCAGGCCGATCAGTTTGCCGGCGCCCACCAGTTGGACAATCAGATAAAACAGCACGATGAGCAGCGAACTCACGCTCGACAGCACACGCACCGACGGTTCGGCAAAGCGTTCGGCCAGGATGTCGCCTAGCGTGAAGTGGCCGCGTTCACGCAGTTTCTCGGCAAACAGCAGCAGCAGAAGCGGCCAGCCGGCCAAGGTGCCGACGGCATAGATCAACGAGTCGTAGCCTTGGCTCATGAATAGCCCGGCCGCCCCGAGAAAGGCCGCCGCCGACAGATAATCGCCAGCCAGCGCCAGCCCGTTTTGCCAGGCGCCGATCCGGCCGGCTGCGGTATAGAACTCCGCGCGCGTGCGCGTCCGTCGCGCCGCCCACAAGGTCAGCGACAGGCTGAGCACCAGTAAGGCCAATACCGCGAGTTGCGCCAAGTTCATGACTGCCCCTCGCGACGGTTGGCCCGGCGCACGTACAGCAGCGTCACCAGAAAGCCCAGCCAGATCAGGCCGAGCGCCAGCGGTATCGACAGCGGCAGCCGACCGCACGGCCAGGCCAGTACCGATGGGAAAAAGGCAATCGCCCCGTAAAAGGCGGCGATCGGCAGCAACAACAGGAGCAGCAAAGACTTCATCGACTTACTTTTGCCAATAGGTTTTTACGTTGACGAATTCGTACAGCCCGAACTCGGATAGTTCGCGGCCATAACCCGAATCCTTGACGCCGCCGAACGGCAAGCGCAGATCGGAGCTGGTGTGACGGTTGATATACACGCTGCCGGCCTGGATCTGGCGGGCCAGCTCCCAGGCGCGTTGCGTATCGCCGCTATAGATCGAGGCGCCGAGACCGAACGGGGTGTCGTTGGCCAGCCGGATCGCATCTTGTTCGTCGCTCGCGCGCAGGATGCTGGCAACCGGGCCGAACACTTCTTCGCGATAGACGCGGCAACGCGGATTGACGTGGTCGAGCACCGTGGCCGGATAGAAGAAGCCAGGGCCGGACGGCATCTCGCCGCCGAGCCGCACGGTGGCGCCGGCGGAAACCGCATCCAGTACCTGGGCGTGCAGTGCGGCGCGCAGATCGCTACGGGTCAGCGGCGACAAAGTGGTGGTCGGATCGGTCGGCGCGCCCGGGCGCAGCTTGGCCGCTTCGGCCACGAAGACTTCGATGAAGTGTTCGGCCACTTCGGGGACCACGATCATGCGCTTGGCCGCATTGCACGATTGACCGGCATCGCGGAAACGCGAATGCACCGCTTCGCGGGCGGCGGCATCGACGTCGGCGTCCGCCAGTACGATGAACGGGTTGCTCCCGCCCAGCTCCAGCACGCTCTTCTTCAAATGGCGGCCGGCCAGGGCGGCTAGATGGCGCCCCGTGCTGGTCGAGCCGGTGAAGGCCATGGCATCGGTCTGGCGGATGGCATCCTCGACTTGGTCGTGATCGATCCAGGCGATATCCAGCACCGCCAAGCCGGCGGCGCGCACGCATTCGAGCAACAGTTGCGTGCATTGCGGCACCACCGGGGCCGGTTTGACCAGACAAGCGTTACCGGCCATCAGTGCGGGCACGGCGAAGCGCAGCACCTGCCAGATCGGGTAATTCCACGGCATGATCGCCAGGACCGTGCCCAGCGGTTCGAAGGCCACGCCGCTACGACTGCCGTGTGTCGGGATCATCAGCGGCTGCAATAGGCTGGGCGCAAGGCTGGCGTAATAGCGGATCAGCTTTTCCGATTTGTCGATTTCCGCCAGGCATTCCGCAGTGCGCTTACCCACCTCCAGCGTGACCAGGTCGGCCAGCGCTTCGCGATGTTTCATCAACTGATCGGCCAAGCGCATCATGCGCGCGGCGCGCTCCTCGGTATCGAGTCGGGCCCAGTCCGTGCGTGCGTGTTGCAATCCGGCCAGGCAAGTGGAGAGTTGATCCTGGGCCCAGGCGGCCCGGGTGAATACCACCTCGCCCGTGGCGGGGTTGCAGGATGTGAATGCTGTCATAGCCAGTGAGGCTTTATTAGGTGAGAGTAATAGAGCACTTTAACAAAAAGCCTCGCTGCCGGACAGCAGCGAGGCTTGTTTCAGGTTGGTAGGGTGCGTTCGCGTAGCAACGCGCCAACCTTACCGACAATGCGTTATACGGCCGGCTTGGGCAGATCCTGCGGCACGACGCCGGTCAGCAGGTAGTCGATGGTTTCCCGCACGCTGCGCATCGCCGAGCCGAACGGCAACGGTTCGGAGCCACGGAAGAACAAGCCCTTGCTCACTTCGCCGCGGAAGGCTGCCGCCAGCTTCAGGTCGATGCAGAACTGGCCGACTTTGGACAGGCCGTCGCGCAGTCCGCAAACCGTCAGGCAGTTGAGCCCTTGGGTGCAGCGGCGCGGATCGGCTTTGGCGTTGGCCTGTAGCTTGGCTTCGCGGTGCAGGTAGCTTTTCAGGAACGGCGTCAGTACGCCGCGTGCCGGCAGGCCCGCCACGCTCATGAACTCGGCGATGTCTTCCGGCCGCGCTTCGGCCAGGGTGCGCTTGAAGTTGTCGTGCGCATCGCCCTCGCGGGTGACGGCAAACGCGGTGCCGACTTGCACGGCCGTTGCCCCCAGCTCGGAGATGAAAGTGCGCACTTTCTCGAAGCTATTGATGCCGCCAGCCACGATCAGCGGAATACGTTCCCGTTCCAGACCCAGCGTGCGGAATGTTTCGAAGGTTTCTTCCAGTACGCGGCGGAAGTCGAAGCGTTCCTGACCCAGATCCTGGATCTGGGCGGCGCCAAGGTGTCCACCGGCATGCTTGGGGTGCTCGATCACAATGGCGTCCGGCAGGCGATTCTTCTTCATCCAGCGCTTGAGCACGATATTGATGCCGCGAGATTCGGACAGGATCGGAATCAAGGCCACATCAGGGTGTTCCGAGGTCATTTCCGGCAAATCGAGCGGCAATCCAGCGCCCATGACCACGGCGTGTGCACCGGATTCGCAGGCTTGACGGACATAGGCCGCATGCGAATCGACCGCCTTCATGACGTTCACCGCCACCATGCCGTGGCCGTCGGCGCGTTCCAGTGCGCCTTTGACTTCGCGATCCAGTGCGATCAGGTTCAGCGCGTCCAGCTCGGTTTGGCCATTGGCTTCGGCCGAACGGGCCATGAGATCTTCGTGCAAATGACGCAAGTCGACGCTGGCGACCGTGCCGACGCCGCCCTCATGCGCCACGCTGCCGGCGAGGCTCTTGGCGGAGATGCCAACGCCCATGCCGCCCTGCACGATGGGCAGCAGGGAACGACCGCGAATGACGAGGGGGGGGAACGCGTGTTTCATGGGATGAACCCTGTGTCGAGCAAAAACACTAAGTCTACAGCAAAAAGTGCTTTGTCCGAAATTTCGGGCGGTACTAGGTTGATGAATCTCAAGGAAAAGCCACAGGACGACCCCTGCCGGGAACTTGGCTCAAGTTTGGATGCGGCTGGGGTGGTGTCGACATAAACGCTTGATTATATCGCGTTTTTTTCTGACGTAGCGATATGCGCAACGCTGTCCTAAAGGACAGATTATCAGAAATTTTCCACCCTTTTAGAGTGCGGATTCCGTTAATCTGATCGGGAGTGTAGGAATCATGAGTAATCTGTCTGTGCTAGCAACTAAGGATGGTTATCGTTTGGAGCGCGTGCTCGGCGGCCGGAAGGAAACGGCCCTTTTGCGCTTCCGTCATCGGGTTTTTCGTGAAGAGTTGCAGTGGGTGCCGCTCTCGGTCGATGGCCTCGACCGGGACGAATACGATGGCTTTTCCGAAAATCTGGGCGTGTTCGTCAATCAACGGGCGGTCGGCTCGGTACGGATGACGCCTGGGTGCCAGCGTTTCATGATCGAAAAAGAGTTCTCGGCGCTATTGCCCGAAGGATGGACGTTGCAGAAGGGCGCCGATAGCGCGGAAGTCACCCGCTTCGCAGTCGATATAGATCAGCGCGGTCGGCGTATCGAGCCCGCCGCCCTGTTGCTCTATCACTGTCTCTACCGTTGGGCCGAGTTAAACCGGGTACGTTGGATGTATTTCGTGGTGGAGCCGCCGTTCTTCCGCCGGCTCGCTCGCATGGGTTTCCCAATTTTTCCGATCGGCGAGGCCAAGCCGCTCGACGGCGGCGTGGTTTCTCAGGCGGCCTTTTTCGACTGGCACAGCGCCGATCCGAGTTTCATCCGTTGGCTGCGACAGGCGGTCGAATGCCCTGCTGCAGTCCAAGCACAATCGCATGAGTTCGATTATTGGCATTGAGCTTGCGAATGATATTGGCGACGTGGAATTTCACAGTCCGCTCGCTGATATCCAGAATTGTCGCGATTTCCCAGTTGGTCTTGCCGCGGCTCATCCAGTGGAATATGTCGTACTCGCGGTTGGACAACAGCATGGCGCTGGCGGACATGGGCGCCAGATTGGTGACGCGGGTCATGGCCTGGTGCAGGTGCGGTACCAGGCAGTTGAGCATCTCGACCAACTGGGTATCGTGTGTGATTTCCTCTCCGGTGACGGAAATCACGCAGGCCATGTTCTGCCGTGTCGAAGCGGCACTGAAAGTCACGCCGCTACCGAGTCCCACCGAAGCGGCTTCCGCAATGAACCGTTTGGCCAGCGGACTGCGTGCGCCGGAAAACGAGTCCTTCCAGAAAATCGGTGCGCTGCCCATCGGGTGGTGCAGAATCGGATCACAACTAGCGAGATTTTCCTGCATGTAATGATCCAGCCAGCCTAGCGGATAGCTGACATCGATCAATTTCTCGACTTTCTGCATATGTTGCTGGGCATTCAGTCTGCCAAGCGCCAGCACCATGTGTTCGGACGGTATCTGGTTCTGTAGGCGACCGAGAAAGTCTTTCAGGCTTTGCTCGTCTTCGACGTGCCCGAGCGCATGGATCCACTCCAGGAGCATCCATTGCCGGTCAGCCGGCAGATCCCCGGGTAACGGTCTTGTATTGAGTGTGTGAATAGATGTCATGAGTGGTTGTGAGCACAGGTAGTGGGTTGAGTACAAAAATCATAGCAGAGCCCTTCGGCGGATGCTGTGACAATCTGTCGTCCGTTGCATATTTTCTCCCGGCTTTTAGATCAGTTAAACCGGTTGCTAGCATGAGCTACGCTGCCTGGCTGCTGGTACGAGGCGCAGTTGAATGCGCACATGCCGTTCCGAGTGTCTGGCAATCCGTCAGAGAAGGGCGGTTGCCCCTACTGATCAGTCATGATAAATGCAGATGGCATTTTTCCATTTTGCGCCATGTCCGTATTGTTTCATAGACGGCGGCAGCGTAAATCCATGGATTCAGTCAGAAAATACGTATTTTTACTGTTAATTTTTACTTTAATAACAACAAATAATGGTGTAACCTTTTTTAAGAAAATACATTTAATAATGCCTTTGGCAATGCGGTTGTCATGACGAAAATCGGCGTGGCGATGGTGTTGCTGAGAACGGACCCATCGCTGAGTTATGGACACCCTGAAAGCTTTAATGGTCTTCATGACCACTGCCGAAAATGGCAGCTTTTCCGACGCTGCGCGCAAGCTTGGCGTGTCTCCGGCTGCGATCAGCCAGAGTATCGCCCGTTTGGAGCAGGAACTGGAAGTACGCTTATTTAATCGCACCACGCGCCAACTGACCCTGACGGAAGACGGCCGGCGTTTTTATGCGCAATGCCGCGGGCCGGTCAACAATCTCGATTCCGCTATCAACCAGCTTAAAGCGAGCCGCGACGAGCCGGCCGGGCATTTGCGCGTCAGCATGCCCAATTCCTTCGGTCGCCGTTTCATCCTGCCTTTGATGGAAGAGTTTTGCGATCTCTATCCGAAGATCAAAGTGTTCTTCGGCCTGGACGACAACTTCAGCGATCTGGTCGAGGACGGTTACGATGTCGGCGTGCGCACCGGCATGATGCCGGATTCGCGCATGGTGGCGCGCAATCTGGCGCAGATGCCGTTGTATGTTGTGGCTTCGCCGTCTTATTGGAAGCGTTTCGGCCGCCCGGACAAACCCGAGGATCTGGCCAATCACGATTGCATCAACTTCCAGTTCCCGACCTCGGGGCGGTTGTTCAAGTGGGAGTTCGACCGTGCTGGCGAACGCATTCCGCTTGAGGTGACCGGCACCTACACGCTCAACGAGATGGAGGCCGTCTGCGAGTTGGCCCGGCTCGGTATGGGGGTGGCTCAACTGCCTGGGCACGAGGTGGTGCACTACATCCGCACGGGCGAACTGGAAGCGGTGCTGACCGATATGGTGTCGCTGGAGCGTTCGATCTACATTTGTTTCCCGCATCGCGACCACATCGCTCCGCGCACGCGGGTGTTCGTGGACTTCGTCGTCAGCAAACTGTCGGAGCATCCCGACATCATTGCCGATTTGCCGGGGTTGGATCTCACGGCAAAGCGCTCCGCGCTGCGTCAACAATCCGATATATAAGACACCGTACGCGGCGAGTGCCGCCACCGGCGTAAAAAGAACCGACGGCCTCGTCGGTTTTTTTACGTCGGTGCAGCGCGATCTGTCTTATTTTGTTCCCACTTGAGTCCGCTCGCGTAGACCGCGCTAGCCAATTCACCCGCCGTCCGTTAAAAATATTAAACAATATAACAATATTTTAATCGGCGAGGCTCGCCGGCGAATGGAGACACATCATGCGTGAACAGCTAGATTATCCGGCGTCTTACTACGCCGCATCCGCCAATGTCGCACCGCTGCGCCCGGCGTTGGCGGGGACAGAGCAATGCGATGTCTGCATCGTCGGCGCGGGCTATACCGGTTTGTCGGCTGCCATCGCACTGGCGGAAGCCGGCTTCAAGGTGATCGTGCTGGAAGCCGCACGAGTCGGCTTTGGCGCCTCGGGGCGAAACGGCGGCCAGATCATCAATAGCTATAGCCGCGACCTGGATGTGATCGAGCGCCGCCACGGCCGTGACCAGGCTGCGGCGATGGGGGCGCTTGCCTTCGAAGGGGGGCGGATCATTCGCGAGCGGGTCGCCAAATACGGCATTGCTTGCGACCTGAAGTCCGGTAACTTGTTTGCCGCATTGACAGCGAAACAACTCGACGAGCTGGCGGAGAAGAAGGCGCTATGGGAGCGCTATGGACATACCGGTTTGCGCCTGATCGGTACCGCGGAACTGCCGAGCTATATCGGCAGCAAGCGCTATGTCGGCGCGTTGTTGGACGAGTGGGGCGGCCATATCCACCCGCTGAATTTGACGTTGGGCGAGGCCGCCGCATTCGAATCGCTGGGCGGCCAAATTTTCGAGCAATCCGCTGTGACGCGCATCGATCCGGGCACGCCGGCAGCGGTGCACACGGCAAAGGGACTGGTGCGCGCCGAGTTCGTCATCGTGGCGGGCAACGCCTACCTCGGCGACCTGGTGCCGGCGCTGGCGGAAAAAAGTTTGCCGTGCGGCACGCAGATCATCGCCACCGAACCGTTGACCGAAACGGCGGCGGCCGAGCTGTTGCCGCAGGATCATTGCGTCGAGGATTGCAACTACATGCTGGACTACTACCGCTTGAGCGCCGACCGGCGTTTGCTGTATGGCGGCGGCACGGTATACGGCGCTCGCGACAGCGCCGCCATCGAGGCGCAGATTCGCGCCAATTTGAAAAAGACCTTCCCGCAATTGGCCGATGTGCGCGTCGATTACGCCTGGACCGGCAATTTCCTGTTGACGCTGTCGCGCCTGCCGCAGGCCGGCCGCATTGGGTCGAACATCTATTATTCGCAAGGCTGCAGCGGTCACGGTGTCACGTACAGCCATCTGGCGGGGGTGATGCTGGCCGAGGCGATTCGCGGGCAAGGTCAGCGTTTCGACGTGTTCGCCGGCCTGCCGCATTACGCCTTTCCGGGCGGACGCCTACTGCGCGTACCGATGCTGACGCTGGGGGCGTGGTACTACGGGCTGAGGGATCGGCTGGGGGTGTGAAAACGGGGAAGTGGCGCATTGCCTTCGGCGAATGCGACCTACCGAGAATGGGGTAGGGCGCGTTCGCGAAGCAACGCGCCAACCCGTCCCTTTCCTCAAGCGGCCATGAAGCGCGCGACCGGCGTGCCGCTCCAGTCGACGCTATCGAGCAGGTTCTTGACGATCAACCCCAGCTCGGTGTCGCCCTCGATGATCAGCTTGCGGTTGAAAAACAGCGTGTCCGGGTCTTCCTCGCGCAGCATCATGCGTGCGAAATCGGCTGCGTTGGCGGTAAAGCGCAAGTCGGGTTCGTCGGTCGAACGATCGACCTGGAAGCCTTGGCCAACGGCGCTAAAGCGCAGACTGATGCCGGCATCCTGTACGCGTACCTCGAAGCGGCGGCCATCGAGCAGGCTCATATCGGCCGGTAGGATGCCTCGTTTGACGAGTTGATTCAGGCCCGCTGCCAACACAAAGGCCGGCGGGGTGGCCGGCAGGTGGGTCAGCAGTTTGCTTAAGGAACTTGGCAGGGTGAAATCAGGAACGCGCATGGCGGACTCCTTCTTGTAAATCGATGCCGGCCACGCCGCGCCAGTAGCCGTCGACACGCGGACCACCGGCCAAGTGCGCGGCCTGATCAAGTTGCGTCGGATCGCATGCCTCTCCGCCCAGGATCTTGGCGGCATGGCGGATCAGCTCGGCGCAGCCCTCGGCTTGCGGGCTGATGCGCACGGCATCGACCCCGATGGCGGTCATGTCGGCCACGTGCGGCAAGAGCGAATGGCAACCGGCGGACATGGTCTGGATGCCGTTGATGGTTAGAAAGTCCTGAGCTTCGCGCGTCGCCAGCGTCTGGCCGTTCGGGTGCTCCATGCAGCGGAACTCGCAGCTGTCCTTCTTCAGGTTGTAGTGCCGGGCGGTGAAACAGCGTGACGAGAAGGCCAACGGCAGCTTGCCCCAGGCGAATACCTCGGTTTCCACTTCGACGTTCTGTGCCAGGATGGCGGCCAGCGTATCGCGGGCCATCTCCACCGACGGAATCCAGCGGTAGGCGCCAAGGCGCTGGTATAGGGCCAGGGTTTCGCTGTTGTAGATGTTCATATGCGGGCCGGCCACGAAGGGCAGCCGTGCGGTGTGCGCCAGGCGCGCCGCGCCCATGTCGTTGGCCTCGATCGCCAGATCGCCTTGATCGACCAGCTTGCGCACGCGTTTCAAATCGGACTCGCTCTCGATCAGCGCTTGGCACGACAACACGACACGCTTGCCGGCAGTACGTAGATCCTGTGCCAGGCCGATCCAGTCGGCGCTGCGCAATTGCTGGCGTCGGCCGCAGACGACTTCGCCCAGGTAAATGGTGTCGACCGGCCAATCGGATGCTTCGGCATAAAATGCCATCACTGTGTCGCGCGGCCAGAAAAATAAAATGGGGCCGAGTGTCAGTTCCAGTTGTTTGTTCATAGGATTGTCGTTCTCATTTCCATGGGCGGCTGTAGGCGCCCAGGGTTTGCTGGTGCCCTTCGGACACCTTGCCCAACGCCTGCTGCCAGTTGCTCTTCACGCTGAAGCGTTGGCTATCGCGCGCGGCGTCCAATGCCTCGCGCAATGCGCGCGTCACTTGGGCGACGTAGGCCGGACTGCGCTGACGGCCCTCGACCTTGATGGCCGCCACGCCGATTTCGATCAGTTCGGGCAGCATCGGCAGCACGTTCAGGCTGGTCGGCTCCTCCAGCGCGTAGTAGGTTTCGCCGCCGACGGCGAAACGGCCCTTGCACAGCGTCGGGTAACCGGCCGGATCGTCCTTGCCGTACTGATCGATCAGGATGTCGTTGAGACGTGCGTTCAAATGCTGCTCGCCATGCTCCCAGCGCACAAAGCGTGCCGGCGAGCAGACGCCATGGGTATTGGGCGATTCGCCGGTGGCATAGGAGGACAGCAGGCAGCGTCCTTCGACCATGACGCATAGGCTGCCGAAACCGAAGACCTCGATTTCGACGTCGGTGTTGTCGATCACTTGGCGCACCTGATCGAGCGTCAACACGCGCGGCAGAACCGCGCGACGGATGCCGAACAGGTCGCGTGCCAGATGGATGGCTTCGCAATTGGTGGCCGAGCCTTGCACCGATAGGTGCAGACGCAGCTCGGGATGGGTGCGCACGGCGTAGTCCATCAGGCCGAGGTCGGCCAGGATCACCGCGTCCACGCCCAAACTGGCGGCCTCGTCGACAGCGCGTTTCCACGGGGCGATATCGGCGCCCTGGGCGTAGGTGTTAATGGCCATCAGCACTTTACGGCCGCGATCGTGCGCGTAGCGGATGCCTTCGCGGGCCGTCTTGTCGTCGAAATTCAGGCCGGCGAAGTTGCGTGCGTTGGTGCCGTTCTTCAGGCCGAAATACACCGTGTCGGCACCATGGTCGACGGCGGCTTTCAGCGCCGGCAGGCTGCCGGCCGGACATACCAGTTCCGGCAGGGGGCGAGAGCTCGTCATGACATTGCAATAGGTTTTGTGGGAAACCGCCCAAGCCTAGCAGAGGGGGCGCATAGGCGACTTGTTTTGTATCAAGACTCCGGACGCCGAGCGCCGGGCGGCCGTGCCCGATGCTAAACTGATGCGAACGATATCGATAAGTCCTCATCCGCATGCTGCATCTCTATCAATCGAACCGCTTGGAGCACTTGGGCGCGTTGTTTACCGGCATGGTACGCGCCGTGCCGCTGTCCGACCCGTTCCTCCCCGAAGTGGTGATGGTGCAAAGCCGCGGCATGGGGCGCTGGCTGACCTTGGCGAGCGCGCGCGCCAGCGGTATCGCCGCCAATTTGCAGTTTGTTCTGCCCGCAGGCTATGCCTGGCGGTTGATGCGCCAAGTGCTGCCCGACCTGCCGGAGCAATCGGCGTTTGCACCCGAAGTGCTTACCTGGCGTCTGATGCAATTGCTGCCTCAGCTTGACGACGAGGTGTTCGCGCCGGTGCGCCATTATCTGCAAGGCGGCGAGCGCGCGGTGTTCGAGCTGGCCGGTTGTGTGTCCGACATCTTCGACCAGTACCTGGTGTTCCGTCCCGATTGGATTCGCGCTTGGGAGCGCGGCGAGTTGCAGGGGCTGGGGCCGGACGAAGCTTGGCAGGCGGCGCTGTGGCGCCGGTTGGCCGATAGTGTGCCGGGCATGCACCGGGTTCGCATGAACGATGCCTTCCTGGCTGCGCTCTCGTCCGACATGCTGCCCGAGCGCATCACGCTGTTCGGTATCGCAAGCCTAGCGCCGATGTATTTGGCGCTGGTGCGGCGGCTGGCCGAACTGACCGACGTTTGTCTGTTTCTGCTCAATCCCTGCGAAGAGTACTGGGGCAATATCGTCGATGCCCGCGGCCAGTTGCGACTGACCGGCATGGGGTTGGACGTGGCGCCGGATCACCCGCTGCTGGCTTCGCTCGGCAAACAGGGGCGCGACTTTTTCGATTTGGTGTCGGAGAACCTGCACGAATCGCAAGCGGCGTTTGCGCGGCCCGAAGGCGACACGTTGTTGGCCCGGCTGCAGCGCGACATGCTGACGCTGCAGCCGCCGCAAAAGCGGCGCTCGGCGCATGACACTTCGGTGGAAATCCATGCCGCGCACGGTGCGATGCGCGAATTGGAGGTGTTGAAGGATCGGCTGCTGGCGCACTTCGCCGCCGATCCGACGCTGACGCCGGCCGACGTGGCCGTGCTGACGCCGGACATCAATCAGTATGCGCCCTACATCGATGCGGTCTTTGGCCCGCGGCCGGACGCACCGGGTATCCCCTACAGCATCGCCGACCGCCGCATCGAACGCGATGTGCCGCTGTTGTCGGTGTTGGCCGCGGTACTGGAATTGCTCGATGGACGCTTCCCCGCCGATCGCGTGCTGGCGCTGCTCGACTGCGCGGCGGTGCTGCGCCGTTTTGGTCTACAGGCCGCCGACGTGCCGTTGATACAGTCTTGGGTCGAGCAGGCCGCGATCCGCTGGGGGCGGGATGCCGCCCATAAGGGCGCGCTCGGTTTGCCGGCCGATCCGCTGTTTACTTGGCGCTGGGGACTGGATCGACTGCTGTTGGGCGCGGCGTTGCCGCCGGGCCTGGCCGGCGATGGTAGCCCCATGTGGCAGGCATTGTTGCCCTTGCCGCTGGCCACCGGCGGGGACAGCGAGGTGCTGGCGCGCTTCGCCGCGCTGTACCGGATATTGGACGACTGGTCGCGGCAGTGCGCCGAGCCGGCCTGCGCCGCCGATTGGCGGACGCGTCTGCAAGCGCTGGCCGAAGCATTGTTGGCCGTCGACGAGGATGAGGAAGAGGCGCTGGATATTTGGCGCGAGGCGCTTGCGGCGCTGACGCAGGAGACGCAGTCGGCCGAGTTCGACCAGCCGTTTACCCTGCCGGTGCTGCGCGACTGGTTGACGCGCCGGCTCGGTCAGACGACCTCGGGCGGTTTTCTGACCGGCGGCGTGACGTTCTGCGCCATGGTGCCGATGCGTTCGATCCCGTTCCGCTTGCTGTGCCTGGTTGGGATGAACGACGGCGCTTACCCGCGCGACGAGCGGCCGGTGAGTTTCGATTTGATTGCCCAGCACCCGCGCCGCGGCGACCGTTCGCGCCGCTTCGACGACCGTTATCTGTTCCTGGAGGCCATCCTGTCGGCGCGCGAGACCTTATACCTGTCCTATATCGGCCTGTCGGCGCGCAGTAACGAGCCGCTGCCCCCGTCCGCCCTGGTGTCCGAACTGCTCGATACCCTGGCGGCCATGGGCGCCGATCCGGACGAATTGTGCGTGATCCATCCGCTGCAAGCGTTCTCGCCGGCTTGCTACGACGGCCAGGATGCAAGGTTGGCCAGTTTCGAACCCGGTTTCGCCCATGCGCTGGCCGCGCCGCCGGCCCGTCCGCGGCCGTTCGCCGCCGCGCTTGTCGGCGAGGCGCCGACGGTGGTGGAGGCCGCGCAGTGGCGCTGGTTCTGGCGCATGCCCTGCCGCGCCTGGCTGTCGGAGCGTCTGGGCATCCGCGTGGCCGCGGCCGCCGAGGCCATGCCGGTGCGCGAGCCGTTCGACCTGGCGCGCGACGCGAGTCTTGCCGTGATGGAACGCGTCGTGTCCGCCAGCCTGACTCGAAAGCCGTTGCAGGTGGTCGGCGATGTGGCGCACGGCAGCGGCTGGCTGCCGCCGGGTGCGTTGGGCGAGGCGTTGCTGTCGCGCCAGATCGGGCAGGGGCGGCGCTTTGCCGCCGGGTTACCGCCGGCGCTGGCCGAAACGCCGTTGCCGCCGGCTACGCTGCATTTGTCCATCGATGGCTTGTCGATCGTGGGGACCCTGGCCGATCTGCGGCCGCAGGGGCGTTTGCTGATGACCGCTCGGCCGGTCTTCGCCACCGAGTTGATCGATTTCTGGCTCGGGCACCTGTTGTTGTGTGCGGCGCAACCACCGGGAGTGGCGCCGATTTCCATGTTGTGCGCCTTCGACGGCACACGCGTACTGGGCCCGGTCGACGATGCGATCGAGCGCTTGCGTCCGTGGTTGGCGTTCTGGCGCCAGGGCCAGAGCCTGCCGCTGCCGTTCTTCGCGCGCACAAGCCTGGCCTATGCGCGCCATCTACAGGACAAGCCGGATGACCGCGCCGGCGCCATGGGCCGGGCGCTGGCCGAATGGGCGCCCGCTTTCGAAGACAAGTTCGCCCAGCAAGACGACCCGGCCGTGGCGCTGGCGTTCCGGCATCTCGATCCACTGGCGGATCCGCTATTCGGACAGCTGGCCGAGGTGTTGCTGTTGCCGATGCTGGCGGCGCTGGCCGCGGGGGAGGCGACGGCATGAACCCGCTCAATGCACTCGATTGCCCGCTGGGCGGTGTCAATCTGATCGAGGCGTCTGCCGGCACCGGCAAGACCTGGACGATCGCGGCGCTCTACACTCGCCTGCTGTTGGAAGCGGATGCCGACGGGCAGGTGCCGGCCATCGACCAGCTGCTGGTGGTGACGTATACCAAGGCGGCTACCGCCGAACTACGCGGCCGCTTGCGCGACCGCTTGCGTGCGTTGGTCGCTGTACTGGAGGGGAGCGCGAGCGACGATCCGTTCCTCTTGGCCATGGCCGAGCGCCACCCCCCCGGCGCGGCGCGCATCTTGGCCTTGTCGCGGTTGAATGCGGCCATCGTCGGTTTCGATACCGCGGCGATCTATACCATCCACGGTTTTTGCCAGCGCGCGCTATCCGATGCCGCTTTCGCCTCTGGCCAGAGTTTTCACGCCGAACTGATCCAGGATGATAGTCAGCGCTTGCTCGATGCCGTGGACGACTATTGGCGTCGCCATGTGCTGAGCGATGCGCTATTGGCCGGCTTGCTGGCCGAATCGGGCGAGACGCCGGAACGTTGGCTGGCCGATATTCGACCCTATCTGGCCAAGCCGTATCTGGCGGTGGATCGACCGCCGGGCGCCGGTCTGGCCGCGGCGCGAAGGGCGCTGGACATCTGCTGGCAGTCGTTGCGCGACGGTCGCGACGATTGTCAGGCGGCATTTGAGTTGCTGCAGCGGGCCGAAGGACTGAACGCGCGGAGTTTCGGCGTCGAAACACGCACCTTGCTTGCTCAGACGGTGATGCGCCTACTGGCGGTCGAGGGAGCGGCGCCGGCATTGAGCGGCAGCGAGCGCAAGTTGCTCGATAAATTGACGCCCGCCGTACTCGCGCGCGCCGCCAACAAGGGCTTCACCCCGCCGTCCCACCCGGCTTTCGCGCGCATCGGCGACTGGCTGGCGGCCTGGGATGCCTACCAGCAGGCCGCGGTGTTGGAAATCACCCGGCTCAAGCTGGATCTGATCGACTGGCTGGGCGACGAACTGGCGCGTCGGCGCCAGGCCGAGCGCACGCGCAGTTTCGACGATCTGCTGACCGATTTGTACGACGCCTTGCGCGACCCCGTGCGCGGCCCGGTGCTGGCCGCGCAGTTGGCCGGCAGCTTCCATGCGGCGTTGATCGACGAGTTTCAGGACACCGACCCGGTGCAGTACCACATTTTCCGCAATAGCTTCATCGAACGCGGCCGGCCGGTGTTCCTGGTCGGCGATCCGAAGCAAGCGATCTATAGCTTCCGCGGCGCCGATGTTTTCGCTTATCTCGAGGCGCGCGCCGATACCTTGCCGCAAAACCGCTACACGCTGGACGTCAACCGCCGCTCGCAGTCTGCGCTGGTCGATGCGGTGAATGCGCTGTTTGCCCGCCCCAAGCCGTTCGTTCTGCCCGAGATCGGCTATCAGCCGGTGGCCGCCGCCGGTCCTGCCACAAGGCTGGTGGTCGAGGACGATCGCGCGCCCTGCAATTGGCAGTGGCTGGACTTCGGCGACAGCGCCAAAGGCGCCAGCAAGCGTTTGGCCGCCGAACAGTCGGCGCAAAACGCGGCGGCCGAGATCGCTCGCCTGCTGGCCTTATCGGCCGAGGGCCGGGCGTCGTTGTGCTCGGAGCGCGGACAGCGGCCGCTCGGCGGCGGCGATTGCGCGGTGTTGGTCAGCACGCATCGGCAGGGCGAAATCATGCGCGCCGCGTTGGCGGCGCTGAATATCCCCAGCGTGGCGCTGACGCAGGAGAGCGTGTTTGCCAGCCGTGAGGCGCGCGAGCTGCTGATTTTGCTGTCGGCTTGGGCGCATCCGGGGGACGAGACGCGTCTGCGCCATGCCCTGGCGACCGAATTGTATGGTTTCGCCGCGGACGAAATCGCTGCCTGCCTGCAGGATGAGACCGCCTGGGAGGCGCAGTTGGCGTGGCATGCCGAAGACCATCAGCGCTGGCGGCAACAGGGCATGATGGCGGCCTGGCGACATTTCCTGGCACGTCGCACGGTGGCCGAACGCCTGTTGCCGCTGCCCGACGGTGAACGTCGGCTGACCAATCTGTCGCACTTGGCGGAGCTCCTGCAAAACGCTAGCGAAGAGCAGCAAGGTATGTTGCCGTTGCTCGACTGGTTCGAGTTGCAAGTTAACGGCGAACAGGGCGGCGAAGCCGCACTATTGCGGCTGGAGAGCGATGCTTCCTTGGTGAAGATCGCCACGGTGCACAGTGCCAAGGGGCTGCAATACCCGGTGGTGTTTTGCCCTTTCCTGTGGGATGGCGCACTCGAACGTCGCGATATGCCGTTTTGGCGTAGCCACGGCGCGACCGGCAGCCGGCTGACGCCCGAGGTGCTGCTCGACGATGCCACGCGCGAGGCGGCGCGCAACGAACTGTTGGCGGAAAAACTGCGCTTGGCCTACGTGGCGTTGACGCGCGCCGAGCACCGGCAATACATCGCCTGGGGCTGGGTGCAGCAGATGGAGACCGCCGCGCTGGCCTGGCTGTTGCACGCCCCGCCCGAAACACCGCTGGCGCAACTGACCGCGCTGGATGGCGCGACGGTACGGTCGCAATTGCAGGACTGGATCCGGCGCCAGGGGCCGACGGTGGCCTGGCAGGAGGCCGAGTGGGCGCCGGCACTGACGCGCACGGCACAAGGCGCCGCCGGGGTGTACGCCCCGGCGCGCATCGCGCGGCCGATTTACACGCCCTGGCGCGTTGCCAGTTTCAGCGGGCTGGTGCACCACAGCGGCACACCGGAGCGAGAGCGGCCGGATCATGATCGTGGCGGTTTAACCCTGCCCGAAACCGACGATGCCACTGTGCCGTTCCCGCGAGGCGCGCGCGCCGGCACGTGCTTGCACGCCATCCTGGAACAGGTCGATTTTGCCGCGCCGAGCCTGGAGACCGTGCGTGAAATCGTCGCCTTGCATGGCTTTGCGCCATCGCATGCCGAGGCGGCCTATGCGCTGGTGTGCCGCACGCTGGCGGCGCCGTTGGACGATGGTGTGTCGTTGGCATTGGCCGAGCCGGCGCGTCGACTGATCGAGTTGGAGTTCACCTTGCCGGTCGAGCACTTGCGTCTGGATGCGCTGCGCTCCGTGTTGCGCGATGCTCGCCATGGTTTGCATCCGTTGTTGAGCGCGGCGGCGGCCGGGTTGGATTTTTCGGCGGTGCGCGGTTTTCTCAAGGGCTTCATCGATCTGGTGTGCGAAATCGATGGCCGTTTCTATCTGGTCGACTACAAATCCAACGACCTCGGTGCCGAGCCCGCCGACTACGACGACGAGCGACTGGCACAATCGGTTGCCCGCGAGCATTATTACCTGCAGTACTTGTTTTATTGCGTTGCCATAAGAAGATATTTGCACAGCCGTGGCGTCGACTTTACGGCGCGCTTTGCCGGCGTGCGCTATCTCTATATGAGGGGAGTCGATGCGGCTGGGCACGGCGTGTGGCGCGATATGCCGTCCTCGACGCTGCTCGATGCGCTCGACGCCCTATTTGCCGCCTGAGAGCCAATCCGTGGGGGAAACGCGATGTTTGAGTCAGCCGAAATCGAACACCGTGTCGACAAAGAGACCTTTCGCCAGCAGGAACCGCTGCTGCGCAAGGCACTGCTCGACGCGCAGTACGACCTGAAGGAGAAGCCGGATTTCCCGGTGTTGATTTTGATTCATGGTTTCGACGGCGCGGGCCGCGGCGACACCATGAATCTGATCAACGAGTGGATGGACCCGCGGCTGATCCGCACGGTGGCCTTTGCCGCCCCCAACGACGAGGCCCTGGCACGGCCGTGGATGTGGCGCTACTGGCGCGAGCTGCCCGGCAAGGGGCGGCTGGGTATATTCTTCGGCTCCTACTATTCCGATGCACTGTTCGATCGGGTGAAGGGCCATTCCGACTGGGATGCCTTCGATCTGCAGGTCCAGCAGATTCAGCAATTCGAGCATATGCTGGCGCAAGATGGCGCGCTGGTGATCAAGTTCTGGTTCCACTTGTCGCGCGAAAAGCAGAAAAAGCGCTTGAAGACGCTGGAGAAAGATCCGGCCACGCGCTGGCGCGTCACCAAGACCGACTGGGAACACTACGAACAGTACGATCAGATCCGCAAATACGCGGAGCACATGATCCGCCTGACCAATACCGCCGATGCGCCGTGGATTATCGTCGACGGCGAGGATGCCAACTATCGCAGCCTGACGGTCGGCAACACCATTATCAATATGCTCGGGGCGCGTTTGGCCGAGGAGGCCGCGCGCGACAAGCGCAAGCCGAACGCCCCGCCGCTATTGGCGCCGATCGACGACAAGCTGATCCTGGATGCGCTGACGCTCGATCAGCCGACCTCGCGCGAACAGTATCGCGCGCAGATCGACAAGCTGCAGGGCCGGCTCTACCACCTGACCCGCCATCCGCGTTTTGCCGAGCATGCGCTGGTGCTGGCTTTCGAGGGCAACGACGCCGCCGGTAAAGGCGGTGCCATCCGCCGTATCACGCAGGCGCTGGACGCGCGTACCTATCATGTGGTGCCGATCGCCGCCCCCACCGAGGAAGAGCGGGCGCAGCCCTGGCTGTGGCGTTTTTGGCGCTATATGCCGGCCAAAGGGCGTACCACGGTGTTCGATCGTACTTGGTACGGCCGCGTATTGGTCGAGCGGGTGGAAGGATTCGCCAGCGAGGCCGATTGGATGCGCGCCTATTTCGAGATCAACGATTTCGAGCACCAATTGAGCGAGAACGGCATTATCGTGATCAAGTTCTGGCTGGCCATCAGCAAGGACGAACAGTACAGCCGCTTCAAAGCGCGCGAGGAAACCGGCTTCAAGCGTTTCAAGATCACCGACGAGGATTGGCGCAATCGCGACAAGTGGGACGATTACCGGCTGGCGGTCAGCGACATGGTCGATCGCACCAGTACCACTCGCATTCCCTGGGTGCTGGTCGAGGCCAACAACAAGTACTACGCAAGGCTGAAGATTCTGCAGACGATCTGCGAGACGCTGGAAGCGCGACTGCACACCGCAAAAGGGGAAAGCGCATTACCGTAGGCGGAATGGTGCAATGCCGAAGGCGTTGCCCCTACGATTATCCGTAGGGCGCAACGCCTTCGGCAATCCGCCGTCAAGCGGCCTGCTTGGCCAAGGTTTCGGCTTTGGCCGCGCCGCGCAGACGGTAGCTCAGCCACATTAGGCCAATCCACACCGGCATGGCATAGACCGAGATCGCGTCTTCCCCCGAGAACAGCAGGATCAGCAAGATCGTGGCCATGAACGCCAGGCAGAGCCAGTTTGCCAGCGGGAACCAAAACGACGGGAAGACCAAGGTCTGGCCGGCCTTGGCCCGACGGAACTTCATATGGGTGAGGCTGATCATCGCCCAGTTGATCACCAGCGTCGCCACGACCAGCGACATCAGAATACCCAGTGCCTTACCCGGCAGTACGTAGTTGAGGATCACGCAAGCGAAGGTGGCGAGCGCGGAGAACAGCGTGGCCTTGACCGGTACGCCGCGGCGGTCGGTCTGCTTGAAGGCGCGCGGGGCATTGCCCTGTTCGGCCAGCCCGAACAGCATGCGACTGGTGGCATAGACACAGCTGTTGTAAACCGACAGCGCCGCGGTCAGCACCACGAAATTCAGCACTTGCGCAGTCGCGTTGGCGCCGATTTGCTGGAAGATCATGACGAATGGGCTGCCACCGGCCGCGACCTTGTTCCACGGGTACAGCGACAAGAGTACGGTCAGCGAACCGATATAGAACACCAGGATACGCACGATGACCTGGTTGACCGCCTTAGGGATCGCCTTCTGCGGATTGGCCGCCTCGGCCGCGGTCATGCCGATCAGTTCCAGGCCGCCGAAGGAGAACATGATGCCGGCCAGTACCATGAACAGGCCGCCGAACCCGTGCGGGAAGAAGCCGCCGTCGTTCCACAGATTGTGGACGGTGGCTTGCGGGCCGCCGTGGCCGCTGGCCAACAGCCAGGCGCCGAACACGATCATCGCCAGGACGGCGACGACTTTAATGAGCGCGAACCAGAATTCGGTCTCGCCATAGGATTTTACGCTGGCCAGATTGATGCCGTTGATGGCCACGAAACAGGCGAGCGCGGTGGCCCAAGTCGGCACCTGCGGCCACCAGTACTGCACATAGGCACCGACGGCGGTCAGTTCGGCCATGCTGACCAGAATGTAGAGCAGCCAGTAGGACCAACCGGATAGGAAGCCGGCAAAGCCGCCCCAGTAGCGGTACGCGAAATGGCTGAACGAACCGGCGACCGGTTCCTCGGCAATCATTTCGCCCAATTGGCGCATGATCAGGAAGGCGATGAAACCGGCGATGGCGTAGCCGAGGATCATCGACGGGCCGGCGGCCTTGAGCACGCTGGCCGAACCTAGGAATAGGCCGGTACCCACGGCGCCGCCGAGGGCAATCAACTGGATATGACGATTTTTGAGCTCACGTTTGAGCTCGCCGCCATGCGAATTGTCACTCATGACTTGGGACTCCTTGTCGGAATATTTTTCAGACTTTTCATCCTCATCAGATCATCAGATGGCTGGCGCCGTCAATCGGATGGATACAATATATGTTCCACAAAAATGCGGCTGGCATCGGTTTGCTTGAATAAATGTTACATTTCTTGGCATTCGAAGCTAAAAATTGCCGAATTGTGATCAGCAAACCGCAAAGTCGCCACGTGCGGCGATCGCAGGCAAGCAGCCTTGCTTCACAGGGAGAATGGTGCGACAGTCTGCCAGCCAAATTCGATGCGAACCACGATGGATAGCCCGCTTTACGCCGCCCTGTGCGACTTGTTCCGCCGTCTCGACCCGCAATGGGACGATGACTGCGCCCAATGGCTGTTGGCTTTGATCCAGGCCAATCAGCAGGGGCATGTCTGCTTGCCGGTGCCGCAGCCGGAGGCCCGGCAGCGGTTGAGCGCCAGTGTGCTGGTGGCCGCGCCCGGTAGCTACGCGCCGTTGGTGCTCGATCCCGCCGCGGGCTTGTATTTCGCCCATCACTGGTTCGACGAGGTTCGCCTGGCCGAAGCGCTACGTCGCAAAGCCGGCCGTCTCGACTCGGTGGATCCGGTTCTGGCGGCCGACTGGCTCGAGCGACTATTTCCGCCGACGGACACCGGGCTCGACCGACAGAAATTGGCGGCGGCCCTGGCGTTGCGCCAGCGCTTATTGGTTATTTCCGGTGGGCCGGGTACCGGCAAAACCACGACCGTCATCCGGCTGTTGGCGCTGTTGGCGGCCTTGGCCGAGCGGCCGCTGGTGATGGCGTTGGCGGCGCCGACCGGCAAAGCGGCGGCGCGGTTGTCGGATTCGATCCGTGCCGCCGTCGACCGCTTGCCGGTCGACGCCGCGCTCAAGCACCGCCTGCCGGATGGCGCGCAGACCCTGCACCGTCTGCTGGGCCTGCGGCCCGGCACCGACCGGGCGCGTTACCACGCCGGGCGAACGCTGCCGCTGGATGTCCTGGTGGTGGATGAAGCGTCGATGATCGACCTCGACCTGATGGCCCGTACCTTCGACGCCTTGCCGCCGCATGCGCGAGTGATTCTGCTGGGGGATCGCGACCAATTGGCGTCGGTGGAGGCGGGCGCGGTATTGGGCGAGCTGTGCCAGGAGATCGGTTACCGGCGCGAGACACTGGCGTGGCTCTCGCAACTGGGTCTCGACGTCGGCACGTTGCCGCCCGCAGTCGATGAGGCTGCGCCTTTGACCGACAGCGTCGTGCTGCTGACGCGCAGTCACCGCTTCGCACCCGATAGCGGTATCGGGCGCTTCAGCCGTTGCATCAACGACAATCGGCCCGACGAGGCGCTGGCGCTGTTGGGCGAGGCCGAGCGCTCGGATCTGGGGTGGCGGGCAGAACTGGATGCCGAGGCGTTGGCCACTCGTCGCAGGCCTTATTGGCAAGCGGTGCAGTCAGGTGCGTCGCTCGACCAAGTCTGGCAGGCTTTTGTTGCGTTTATGCCACTGGCCGCCGAGCGCCGGCAGGTGGAGGCCATCAACCGGCTGTTCGAACAGCAGCTGGAGGCCGACGGCCTCAAGCCCGCCGGGCAGGTTTGGTATCCAGGGCGGCCGGTGATGATCAGCAGTAACGATTACGGGGTCGCGCTGTTTAACGGCGATATCGGTTTCACGATCATGCGGCCGGAGGGGCTGCGTGTCGCTTTCCCCGCCGCGGATGGCGGCTGGCGCGAGCTGGCGCCGGCGCGTTTGCCGGAACACGACACGGTCTATGCCATGACCGTACACAAAAGTCAGGGCTCGGAGTTCGACGAGGTTTGGCTGGTGTTGCCCGACAACGGCGCCAATTTACCGGATCGCGCCCTGGTTTATACCGCCGTGACGCGTGCTCGCCAGACCTTTCAGTTGGTCGGTTCGCGTGATTTATTGCATGCCGCCATTGGCAAGACACTGATTCGTCATTCCGGGTTGGGGCGACGAATGCGATCAACATGGTCAATGCGCGATAAATCATCTTAATATGTTGTGTTTTCTTCCCTGAAACAGCTGGAGCGACAATGCAATTGCAGCGAGTCCTCGACTACCTGGCGCGCGTAACGCGGGCGGATCTCGCGACATTCAGCCCGTTGTACTTCGGCGCTACGCGCCTGGGGTGGGTCAATGCCGAGTGGCGCCAGCGGCTTTTGGCGGCCGACGATCGCTTGTTCGCGGCCGATGGCCCGCGCCTCTACTGCCAAGGCGGCAGCGATTACCAGACACTCAGCGCACAACTGGCGGCTGCCGCGCGACGTTGGCACGCCGCCGGTTGGCTCAATGGTTGGCGCGATGAAAATTTCCAGGCGAGCTTGGCCGATGGGACGCCGTTGTTCGAGTTGGAGCGCGCGGCGTTCCGACCGCTGGGGTTGACCAGCCACGCCGTGCATCTGAACGGCCTAAGCCGCATGCCGGATGGCGAGGTGCGCATGTGGCTTGGCCGCCGCAGCCCGCACAAAGCCGTCGATCCGAACCGTATGGACAACATGGTCGGCGGCGGTGTCGCGGCCGGCGAGACGATCGAGGTGGCGCGAGAGCGCGAGGGCTGGGAAGAGGCCGGCCTCAGTGCCGAGCTGCTACGCGACGTCCGGCAAGTCGCCCTGTTGTTGGCGGAGCGGCCGGTACAACGCGGGCTGCACCGCGAATGGCTGCATGTGTTCGACATCTGGCTGCCGCCGGACGTGGTGCCCAATAATCAAGATGGCGAGGTGGCCGAGCACTGTTGCGTGCCCCTGGCCGAGGTCGAGTCGTTGCTGGTGGCGGAACGCTTCATGATCGATGCCGCGCTGGCGGCGGCCGACTGCTTGGCCAGACTGGGCTATTGGGGCGACGACAGCCGGCTGGTCCATGAGGCGCTGCAGCCTGCGTCGAGCGGCATGTTGATCGACTGAGCGCCGTCGGGGGGGGCTGACACAATTCAGTTCAAGCAAATCGTCGCAGTGTTGCTATGGTTGGGGAGAGGTTCGGTCGGCGATCTACGCGTTTCCCCGGAATTGCGGAAACCTTTTTGACAGATTACTTTGTTAAGCTAAACGCATAATTTCTGTCTTTTCACAGCATTGCCTTGAGGTTTCCGCAGTGTATCGTTTGAAATTGATATCCAATACGTTCGGCATCGATGACAAAAGCCCGATCTATCCCACGGTGGAGTCTGCTCGCAACGCAGCGCAAGTGATGCTCAGGCTGTATCGCGGCAAGGTGAAAGTCGAGATCTATCAGGTGATCGATCTGCGAACGCATCAGAAGCGCGTGATCGAGTCCATCGGTTCCCCGGAGTAACCCTGTTTCCCGCGGCTTTGGCAGGCATTCCCTATCTATGCCATTTTTTGCTGTCCTGGGCGGGTTTCTTTTCGAATTTAAATCGATCGTTGTCGGCATCTTGCTGATCGGACTGGCGCATCCGATGTGGCTCATAAGCCTCGTCAAGGCCCGAATGGCACCGAGTATGTCCCCTTTCTGCTGGCACTCTTCACACCGGCGTTGGCCCGAAAACCGACTACGGTTCTCTATGACAGGCAGGGTCGTTGCCCCTCGACTAGAATCGGGAGTGCGAGTTTTCTGATTTTTCTATTGTTCCATCGTGGCGGCGCTTATATTGCGAATTTGAGCAAAAGTGCAAAGAATCGCCTATGTCCCGACGATTGCGTGAAGCGAGCAGGGGCGCTTTGCGATACGCGGTCAGACGAACAGGGTGCATCGGAGATCTTGGAGAGGGGGGGCGGGCGGAAAACCTTGCCCTGTAAGGCTTGGGTAGGACTGGCGCACCCGACAGGGATCGAACCTGTGACCTTCGGCTTCGGAAACCGACACTCTATCCAACTGAGCTACGGGTGCGCTGAATTTGAAGCAGGGCGGATAATAACGCAAAGCGAGGCCACAAGTCCAGTAGGGGTTTTGCCTTGCGGAAATGCTTCTCGTATAATCGGCAATTATTAAATGTCATTATTTTTTCAGGCGAGGCGCGAATGAGCAATGAAAACGGAATGGCACCGGGGCAGATCGTCAAAGTCCTGGTCGGCATCGTGGTATTCCTTGTCGTGGCAATCACTCTGCTGGCTAAGCTTGCCACCAGCGGCTTCAATATCGATGCCGAGGTCATGACCAACGAATCCGTTTCCGCACGCCTGAAACCGGCTGGCGAATCGGTGGCCAGCGATGGTCAACCGGGCAGCCGCAGCGGCGAGCAGGTGTTCCAGGCCGTTTGTATCAGCTGTCATGGCGCCGGTCTGCTCGGCTCGCCGAAGTTCGGCGACGCGGCGGCCTGGGGACCGCGTATCGCCAAGGGGTACGACACGCTGCTGCAACATGCTTTGGGTGGTTTCAATGCCATGCCGGCCAAGGGCGGCAACACCACGCTGACCGATAGCGAAGTGGCACGTGCGGTGGCTTATATGGCCAACAAGGCCGGCGCCAAGTTTGCCGAACCGAAATCCGATGCCAGTGGGGCGAGCGCCGCAGGTAGCGCACCCGCCAGTGCCGCGGTCGATCCGGAAGTGACCGGCAAGAAGATCTACGAGTCGGTTTGCGTCGCCTGCCACCAGGCTGGCGTATCCGGCGCACCGAAGTTCGGCGACAAGGCGGCTTGGGCCGTGCGTCTGAAGCCGGGGCTGGATGAAGTGCAGAAGATCGCCACCAAGGGCCTGAACGCCATGCCGCCGAAGGGTGGTTTTTCCGGCAGCGATGCCGAGTTCCGTTCGGCCATCGAATATATGGCGAACCATTCGAAGTGAGCGATTTAGCGCCTGGTAGCGACGACCTGTCTTAAAGGACAGGTGCTGTGATAGCAGGCTTTGCGGCATCATTGGGACGTCTGACTGGCCTGGATGACGCGCAAAGACCGCTGTTTCGCTCCCTGGTTTTGTGCCGAGTCCGGCATGGGTGATTCCCTATGAATTTACCCTACCCAGAGATGTTCCTCATTCTTGTATTGGCGCCCTTCACGGGCGCCATTTTTTTGCCGGCACCGTGGCTGGCGGCAAGAAAATGCCGCTAGAAAACGCCTGCGGCTTCGATTCTATGGTTCGTATTGCCATCTGGCCAGTATTCCGTCCGAGTTTCCTGACTTAAATTAAGTATGTTCTAATTTTTTAATAATTGAGCGTTGCGTAGGATTATGCTGTCGGCGTCGATTCCACCAGGGAGTTTGCAAGTCATGATGTTGAAGAAAATTGCATTGGCGGTTCTGGGGCTGTCTTGTGCCTCCGCTTTCGCGTGCACCACCATCGTCGTCGGCAAGAGCGTCTCGGCCGACGGTTCGGTTCTGGTTGGCCGCAACGTGGATGCCGGCGCGGGTAACCACCCGATCCATTTCATCAAGCACGACGCCGTGGCCAAGGGCTTCTTGTTCAAGTCGGTACAGTCGCAGTTCACTTATCAGCTGCCGGATCATCTGATGAGCTATACCGGTTTGCCCGATTTCGACGGTAAGAGCCAGTCTTACGAAGAAGCCGGTTTCAACTCGGCTGGTGTGACGATGTCCGCTACCGAAACCATCCAGAGCAGCGATGCCGCCCTGAAGGCCGATCCGTATCTGGACAAGACCGGTATCACCGAAAGCGAAGTCACCTCCATCCTCCTGCCGCAAATCAAGTCGGCGCGTCAGGGGGTCGAATTGCTGGGTAAGATCATCGATACCCAGGGTTCTGGCGAAGGCTTCGGCATCGTGTTTGCGGATAAGAACGAAGCTTGGTATTTGGAAAACGGTGCCGGCCACCAATGGGTCGCCGTGCGCATTCCGGACAATATGTATTTTGTCTCGGCCAACCAAGGTCGTCTGCGCGAAGTGGATCTGAACGACACGGCTAACGTCATGGCATCCAAGGGTCTGGTCGACTATGCCGTGAAGAACGGTCTGGCTCAGCCGCGTACCGACGGCAAGTTCGATTTCTTCTCGGCTTATACCGAAAACGGCCCGAGCAACGTCTACTACAACTACTATCGTGTGTGGACCGTGCAGGGTATGTACAACCCGAGCCTGAAGAACGACAGCTACAAGGACGGCAAGGCGCCGGTCTTCCTGAAGCCCGAGCATGCGCTGACGGTGACCGATGTCGAAACCGCCCTGCAGAATCATTACCAAGGGACGGAAAACGAGCCGTACTTCACGCAAAACCCGAAGGCCAAGTATCGCCCGATCTCGGTGTTCCGCGCGCAAGAGTCGCATGTGCTGGCACTGCGTGCCACGCTGCCGGCGCCGATCGCCAACGTCGAGTACTTGGAGTTGGGGATGACCGCGCTGGGGATTTACGTGCCGTTCTATCAAGGCGCCAAGATTCCGGCGTCCTATCAGGACAACACCGACAAGGCCGACAGTACTTCGGCTTGGTGGAAGTTCCATAAGCTGCAGACCTTGGTGATGCAGGACTTCCCGAAATATGCGCCGGCGGTCAAGGATGGCTACGCCAAGCTCAATGCCGATATCCAGGCACAGCAAGCAGCGTTCGAGAAAGAGTATGTGAAGGTCTATGCTCAAAGCCCGAAGAAGGCCGAGAAGTTGTTGGACGCCTTTACCGCGCACACGGTTAGCCAAGTGGATGCGCTGACCGAGCAGATGACCAACGATGTGTTCACTCAAATGGCCATCGAAACCAACAAGAAGTATCTGTTCCACGGTTCCTGATCGACCGGGTTTGTTGGTAAGTGAAAAGGCCGCTCTATACCGAGCGGCCTTTTTTAATTTATGTCGATCCGTCTTTGCCGGTTTTGGCGCCTAGCATGGCGCTGAGGTTGGCCAGTCGCGCTTTACCCTCCGTGCGGCTGACCAGCGGTTCGGCACCCGGCCGGCCGAAGTGCTTGACGTCCTGTTGGTCGATTTCTGAGATGAAGCGCGACGGGTCGACGAACAGCCACTCGCCGGCGCGGCGGCGCTTGACGCAATAGCTGAGCGTCAGGCTGCGCTGGGCGCGGGTGATGCCGACATACATCAGCCGGCGCTCCTCTTCGATCATGCCGTTGTCCACCGACTCCTGGTGCGGCAGGATACCTTCCTCCACGCCGACCAGGAATACATGCGGATACTCCAGTCCCTTGGAGGCATGCAGTGTCGACATCTTCACCGCGTCGACCTCGCTCTCGTCCCGGCCTTCCAGCATGGTGATCAGCGCGATGGTCTGGGTCAGGTCGATCAAGGTCTTGCCGTCTTGTTCGCCTTTCTTGCCAAGCCAGGCGACCAGTTCCAGTACGTTTTTCCACTTGGTTTCCGCCGGGCGCGGCTCTTCGCTATCGTATAACCAGGCCTCGTAACCGATGGTCTGCAGCATCTCCAGCGTGAGCGCCCCCGCCGGCTCCCGGGTGGCCCGGTACTGCAAGTGGTTGATCAGGCGACAAAAATCCAGTAGCGGTTCGAGCTGAGCCGGTTGAACCTGGTGTTGAAAACCTTCTTCGTGCGCCGCGGCGAACAGGCTTTTCTGACGCTGTCCGGCGTAGGCGCCGAGTTTTTCCAGTGTGCCGGCGCCCACACCGCGCCGTGGCGTGGTCAGAGCGCGGATCAGTGCCGGATCGTCATCCGGATTGCTGATCAGGCGCATATAGGCAATGACGTCCTTGATTTCCGGTTTGTCGAAGAAAGACTGCCCGCCGGACATCTGGTAAGGGATGCGCTGGTTGCGCAGCGCCTGTTCGAAGATGCGCGCCTGGTAGTTGCCGCGATACAGAATGGCGTAGTCCTTGAAGTCGGTTCGGTGTTCGAACTTGTGCGCCAAGAGGCGCTGCACCACGATTTCGGCCTCGTGTTCCTCATCCTTGCATTGCACTACGTGGATTGGCTCGCCCAGCCCCAGTTCGCTCCACAGCTGCTTTTCGAACAATTTTGGATTGTTGGCGATCACACTGTTGGCGGCGCGCAGAATACGCGCGGTCGAGCGGTAGTTCTGCTCCAGCTTGATGATCTTGAGTTTGGGAAAATCGTGCTGCAGTAGGCGCAGGTTTTCCATGTTGGCGCCGCGCCAGGCGTAGATCGACTGATCGTCGTCGCCGACCGCGGTGAACATGCCGCGCACGCCGGTCAATAGCTTGACCATCTGGTATTGGCAGGTATTGGTATCCTGGTACTCGTCGATCAGCAAGTAGCGCAGCTTATTCTGCCAGCGCTCGAGAACCTCCGGATGACTGCGCAACAGCTGTACCGGCAGGCGGATCAGATCGTCGAAGTCCATGGCCTGATAGGCACTCAGCGTGTCCTGGTAGGCTTGATAGGTGCGGGCGCACACGGCGTCGAATTCGGTCTCGGCCGCGTCCAGTACTTCCTGCGGATTTTTGAAGTCGTTCTTCCACAGCGAGATCTGCGTTTGTACCTTGCGAACCTCTTCCTTATGCGTCGTCAGCAGAATGTCGGAAATGATCTTGCCGGCGTCGAAGGCGTCGAGGATCGAGAACTGCGGTTTGTAACCGAGGTGCGGTGCCTCCTGGCGCAGCATGTGCATGCCGAGCGAGTGGAAGGTGGAGACGGTGAGCCCGCGGATCTCGCCCGGATTCATCAGCTTGCCGATGCGTTCGAGCATCTCGCGCGCCGCCTTGTTGGTAAAGGTGATGGCGGCGATATTGCGTGCGCTGATGCCGGCGTGGCGGATCAGATGCGCTATCTTGAACGTGATGACGCGGGTTTTGCCGCTGCCGGCGCCGGCCAGCACCAGCAGGGGGCCGTCCAAGTGATGAATCGCATCGCGTTGCGGCGTGTTCAGTTGAGTCAGGGACATGATTACTCGGGTCGGGGCGGGCCATGGGCCGGATGGTTTGCCTGCGGGGCCGGCGTGCGGTTTGTCGCGTTCTAAATAAATCGGTAATGCAGAGCGTCCATTGTAGCATGCGGTATCATGTCACTTCGTGCGGATCGCGGCGACGCGTCCGACAGAGAAAGGAATCTGACCATGGCCAGCTACGCAATCGGTGACATCCAGGGCTGCTACGCCCCCTTCCAACAGCTTCTGCGCAACATCGAATTCAACCCCGGTAAAGATACGTTATGGTTGACCGGCGACCTGGTCAATCGCGGCCCCGAGTCGCTTGAAGTGCTGCGCTGGGTGTATGCCCACCAGGATTGTGTGCAGATCGTACTGGGCAATCACGACTTGCATTTGCTGGCGGTGGCCGAAGGGTTCGGCAAGGTGCATGCCAGCGATACCTTGCTGGATGTTTTGCACGCCGCCGACGGCAAGGTGCTGCTCGACTGGCTGCGTTGTCAGCCGCTGATGATCGCCGGCGGCGGCTATGCGATGGTCCATGCCGGCCTGATGCCGGAGTGGACCATCGACCGGGCGCTAGGCTTGGCGGAGGAGGTGGAGAACGAGTTGGCCGGCCCGGGGTATCGGGACTTCCTGGCGCGCCTGTACGGCAACAAGCCCACGCGTTGGAGCGAAGAGCTGCGCGGCGTTGAACGGCTTCGCCTGATCGTCAACGCCATGACGCGCATGCGTCTTTTGACGCGCGACGGCGAGATGGACCTGTCTTTCAAGGGGGAGTTGGCCGATGCGCCGCCAAACCTGGTTCCATGGTTCACCCTGGAGCGGCGCCGCAGCCAGGGCACGCCGATCATCTGCGGCCACTGGTCGGCGCTTGGGTTGTTCGTCACCGACGAGATCCTGGCGATCGATACCGGGTGCCTGTGGGGCGGGAGCCTTACGGCGCTTCGACTTGAGGATCGGCAGTTGTTTTCGCTTGAGTGTCCGGCGTATCAGGCGATTGCTTGAGATTGACTGCAATGTCGTGACGCGCGGCCTCGGAGAGCTCGAAGCGGGTGAGCAGCGGTTCGCGGCCGCTGACGAGCGGCTGGCCGTAATGTATTTCGACGATGATCTTGCGTAGCTTCAATAGCCGCGTGAGGCTTTGCCAGAAGGTCGTTTCGCCGGCGTAGGACGGTGCGGCGGTCAGGTTGCCGTGCTCGTCCAGGTAGCGCAGGGTGATCGGCAGCACCGTGCTGTTCGCCAGTATCGCCGATTCGAATAGCGACGATTTAAACGGCAGCAGATGGTGTCCGGTGGTGGTCGTCCCTTCCGGAAATACGCACAGGCAGTCGCCCTGTTTCAACGATTCGGCCATGATCTGGTTGACCCGGCCGGCATCGCGCCGGTTGCCGCGGTCGATGAACAGGGTGCCGCCGCGAGCGATCATCCAGCCGACTACCGGCCAGCTGCGAATTTCCTTCTTGGCGACGAAGCGCGGCGGCGTGAAGGCTGCCAGCGCGATGATGTCGAGCCAGGAAACGTGGTTGGAAACCAGCAAGGTATTGCCGGGAAAGACCTCCGGCAGTTGACCGGTGACCCGTGCTTCCAGCGCCAGCGACGACAAGAACTGCTTGCACCAGCGGCTGATCGCGGCGATCTGTTGTTCGCGCGACAGGCGCGGATAGCGGAAAGTCAGAATGGTGAAACCGATCAAGAAACGCCAGCACATGCAAAAGAGGCGCAGCAAGCGGGTCGGGGCGGCGGTGAGGGGCAGATGGGTCTTCAAGGCGGTATGGTCTGCAATTTTCGACGAACGATCCGTCACTCTAGCATGGTTGGCATTGTGGGCAATAGTAAGAACTTCTTTGCCCTTGGCGGATATGACATATGGGCGTTGCACAGCGCGGGCAGGGCTGTTCGGCCCGATCATAGACTTGGTAGCTCTGTTGGAAGTAGCCGGGTTTTCCTTCTGCGCCGACAAAATCGCGCAGTGTGCTGCCGCCGGCGGCAATGGCACGTTCGAGCGTTTCCTTGATGATGCGCGCCAGCAGATCGCATTCGGCGCGCGACAGCGCACCCGCCTCGCGGGCCGGATGAATGCCGGCGCCGAACAGCGCTTCGTTGGCGTAGATGTTGCCGACGCCGACCACGACGTGGTTATTCATCAGCATCAACTTGATGGCGCTACGCTTGCCGCGGGTGGCCGCGAACAGTGCCGCGCCGTCGAAGGCGGCATCGAGCGGCTCCGGGCCGAGATCCTTCAGTAAGGGATGGAATTCGAGCGGCCCGATGTACCACAGAATGGCGCCGAAACGGCGCGGGTCGCGATAACGCAGTAGCCGGCTGTCGAGCACGAAGTCGAGGTGGTCGTGCTTGCCGGCAGGCTCCGTCGGCTCGACGATGCGCAAGCTGCCCGACATGCCCAGATGGATCAGTAGGCAACCAATGTCGAAATGGAGTATCAGATACTTGGCGCGGCGCTCGATGGTGCGCACGGTCAGCCCGCGCAGCGTGTCGGCAAGATGTGGCGGCACCGGCCAGCGCAGCCGCCCTTCGCGCACCACCACATCGCGGATGGTCTGGCTTCGCAACCAAGGCTCGACACCTCGGCGAGTGGTTTCGACTTCCGGTAACTCTGGCATAGCGCGAATCGTTCCTAAAATAGGTCTAATAATGAAAGAATCATCGTAACGCATGTTATTCTACCCATTCGCCCGATCTTAATTCCATGCTGATGAACTCGTTAAAACGCACCCTGCCATTGCTCGTGCTTGCAATGCTCTCCGCTTGTGCTGCGACACAGTCGCCAGCGCCGGTTCGCGCTCCCGTTGCCGCGTCCGATGCCGCAAACGCCTCGCCGGCCGCCGACGATGCGCGTTATCCGAAAATCGCGCTGACGCCGGAGTTGCTGTTCGGCGTGCTGGCCAGTGAGATCGCCGCGCAGCGCGGTGCGATCGGCTCCGCGGCGGTGACCGAACTGACGCTGGCGAAGCAGACGCGCGATCCGCGTCTGGCGGAAAGGGCGGCACAGTTCGCCCTGGTCGCCGGCAATCTGGCCTCCGCCGAAGATGCTTTAAATTTGTGGCTGACAATCGATCCCGACTCGGTTCGCGCGCGCGAGCAATTGGGCGCGGTGGCCCTGCGTACCGGCAAACTGCAAGAAAGTCAGCGCCTGATCGGCGAATTGCTGGCCAAGGAGCCGGAGATGGCCGTGCCGGTCTTTGTCCAGTTGGCGAGGTCGGCAGCGGAGTCGGCTGACAAGACGGGCTTTTACGCGATGGTCGATAGCTTGGCCGCGTCCTACCCCGACTTGCCTGAGGCCCGTTTCGCGCTCTTGGCCGCCGCCGCCGAAGTCGACCGCCAGGATGTGATCGATCGGCAGTTCGATCGCCTGGCCGTGCTGGCGCCCAAATGGGACTTGCCGGTGGCTTGGCAGGCCGAACGGTTGCGCAAGGCGCAGCCCGAAGCGGCTATCGCTTTCCTGAAAAAGGAGTTGGCACGTCGTCCCGATGCTTCGCTGGAGCTGAAGATGGCGTACCCGCGCCTGTTGGTGGCGCAGAAACATTTCCCCGAGGCGCGTCAGGCCTTCGAAGCCTTGTTGGCGAAGGCGCCGCGCCAGCCCGAGCTGCTGTACGCCACTGGCTTGTTGTCCTTCCAGTTGGGCGATTTGCCGGCGGCGCGCCGCGATCTGGAGACTGCGCTGGCCGAGCACTATCCCGACACCGATTTCCTCGAATACTCGCTGGGGCAGATCGCCGAGGCGCAAGACGATCTTAAAACCGCCGCCAACTGGTATCGGCAAATTGGCGAGGGCAATCAATACACGCCGGCACAAGTGCGGCTTGCCTTCATCGAGGCGCGTGGCGGCGAGGCGGAGTCCGCCATCGCCCGGCTTAGCCGGCTGGGTAGTACACCGGAAGAGAAGGTGCAACTGACTCTGGCCCAGGCCGAGATCGCTCGCGGCGCCAAACGCGACGATCTGGCCTATGCCCTGCTGACCCGGGCGCTGCACACTCAGCCGAAACAGCCGGATCTGTTGTACGAGCGCGCGCTGGTCGCCGATATGCGCAAGGACACGGCGGGCGCAGAGCGCGATTTGCGCCAGGTGCTCAAGCTGGAGCCGGACAATCAAGAGGCGCTCAATGCCCTCGGTTATATCCTGACTGTCCGTACCACGCGCTACCAGGAGGCATTCGGCCTGATCGAGCGCGCCCTGAAGATCGAGCCCGATAATGCGATGATCATCGATAGTATGGGTTGGGTGCTGTTCAAGCTGGGACACGGCGAGGAGTCGATCAAATATCTGCAGCGGGCTTATGCGCTGTTGCCCGATCAGGAAGTGGCGGCACATTACGGTGAGGTGCTGTGGTCGTTGGGACGGCAGGGCGAGGCCCGAGCGCTGTGGGAGAAGGCGCGCCAGGCGACGCAGGAGCATCCTGAATTGGACGAGACCATGCATCGACTGATGGTGCCGTGATGCGTCGAGCGTTGCTGCTTGGCTTCGGCTTGTTGCTAGCCGGTTGCGCTAGCCAAGAGACGTTACTGCGTCCCGCCGCGCCGCAGACCGCCAGTGTCGATGCGCCGTTCTCCGCCTCGGGCAGGTTGTCGGTGAATATGGCTGGACGGGGCAATACCGCCAATTTCGAATGGACGCACACCGCGGCCAGCGATGAGCTGTCGATCAATACGCCGGTCGGTACGACCGTGGCGCGTCTGTCGCGCGACGCGAGCGGAGTGACGCTGGATGCCGACGGTAAAATCTGGCAAGCCCCCGACGTGGAGAGCTTGACTAGGGCTCGGCTGGGGTGGCCGTTGCCGCTGGATAATCTGATCTGGTGGATTCGCGGCCGGGCGGCCCCCGGGGTACCCGCCGAATACGATGCCGACGGTAGCCTGCTGCAGCAAGGGTGGCGTATCCGTTTTCTCGGCGAAACCGGTAGTCAGAGTCCTTATCCCAAACGTGTCGATCTGGCGCGAGACGATCTGACGATCCGTCTGGTGACCTATCGCTGGCAATAATTTTCCGATCGTGCTCGACATGGCTTCCATCGATTATCAATTTTTCCCGGCCCCGGCCAAGCTCAATCTGATGCTCAAGGTGGTCGGTCGCCGCCCCGACGGCTACCACCTGTTGGAAACCGTGTTCCGCTTTGTCGACTTCGGCGATACCGTGGCCATCGCGCCACGCGACGATGGGCGCGTTGTGCTGCACGATCCGATCCCCGGTATCGAACCGGCGCATGACTTGACCGTGCGCGCGGCGCGCCTGCTGCAGCAGGAAACCGCTTGTCCGCTAGGCGCGGATCTGTGCGTGACCAAGCGAATTCCCATGGGCGGCGGGTTGGGGGGCGGCAGTTCCGACGCCGCCACCGTGCTCTTGGCGCTCAATCGCTTGTGGGAAACCGGTCTGTCGCGGGAGCGGCTGATGATACTGGCAGGGCGGCTTGGCGCCGATGTGCCGGTATTCGTTTTCGGACGTAACGCTTTCGCGCGCGGGATCGGCGACGAATTGGAAGCCGTGGCGCTGCCGCAAAAATGGTACGTGGTGTTGCGCCCCGAGGCCCATGTTCCGACCGCTGAAATTTTTTCATCGCCGCTGTTGACAAGGGATTCCGAGCCTAGCATAATGCCAATCCTCGAAACGACGCAGCAAGTAGGAAACGACCTGCAGAGCGTTGTGTGCAAGCTGTATCCGGCGGTAAAAGAAGCGCTGGACGAACTGGGAAAGTTCGGTTCGTCGTTAATGACTGGCTCTGGAAGTTGTGTTTTCCTGGAGTGCGACAGTGAAGACGAGGCAGCAAGAATTTTTCGGGTTGTGTCGGCAAGGTATGACGGCTTCGTGGCCAAGGGGTTGGATCGCCACCCGTTATACGACGCAAACTGAACAGATTACTGGGGAGTCGCCAAGTGGTAAGGCACCGGATTTTGATTCCGGCATTCGTAGGTTCGATCCCTACCTCCCCAGCCACAGTTTCTCTATGGTAGAGAACCAGAATAAAAGCGTGTAAGTTTCCTTACACGCTTTTTCTTTATTCCAGTTGGGGCGACGACATGGCGGCATACGACAGTTTGATGGTTTTCACCGGTACGGCAAATCCGGAACTCGCACAAAATGTGGTCAAGCACCTGGATATCTCGCTCGGACGGGCAGATGTCGGCCGTTTCAGCGACGGCGAGGTCGCGCTGGAGTTGCTGGAGAATGTGCGTGGCCGCGACGTGTTCATCCTGCAGTCCACCTGTGCCCCAACCAACGACAATCTGATGGAAATTCTGGCGATGGCCGATGCGTTGCGCCGCGCTTCCGCCGGCCGTATCACCGCCGCCATCCCGTATTTCGGTTATGCCCGCCAGGATCGCCGCCCGCGTTCCGCCCGCGTGCCGATTTCCGCTAAGCTGGTCGCCAATATGCTGACCTCGGCCGGGATCGACCGCATTTTGACCGTCGATCTGCACGCCGACCAGATCCAGGGCTTCTTCGATATGCCGGTGGACAACGTGTACGCCACGCCTGTGCTGTTGAAGGACATGCGCGCCCAGCGCATCGAGGACTTGATCGTGGTTAGCCCCGACGTCGGCGGCGTAGTACGCGCCCGCGCCATGGCCAAGGCGCTCAATACCGACCTGGCCATCATCGACAAGCGCCGCCCCAAGGCCAACGTGGCGGAAGTGATGAACATCATTGGCGACGTATCCGGCCGCACCTGCCTGATCGTCGACGACATGATCGATACCGCCAATACCCTGTGCAAAGCGGCCTCCGCGCTGAAGGAGCGCGGCGCCGAACGCGTACTGGCGTATGCCACCCATCCGGTGTTCTCCGGCCAGGCGGTCGACCGCCTGATCCATTCGGACATCGACCAGGTGGTGATTACCGATACCATTCCGCTGACCGCCCAGGCGCGTCAGTGCGAAAAGATCCGCGTGGTCTCCATTGCCGGCCTGCTGGCCGAGACGCTGCGCAGGATCAACAACGAAGAGTCGGTTTCCTACCTCTTCAACGAAGAACTGGTTTCGTCGGGCGCCTGCCTGCCGTAACACGGTCGGCCCTTTGGCCACCGAAGATTTCCGGGTAACCGGAAAACATGTCTGTCACTGGTCGCGGTGGCGGACATGCCTTTAACTTGAATGGAGTACTGCAATGTCTTACGAATTGATCGCTGCTAAGCGTGAAGAGATGGGTACGGGTGCGAGCCGCCGCCTGCGTCACGCTGGCAAGCTGCCGGGCGTGGTTTATGGTGGTGAAACGACCGCCGAGTCCGTTGTGCTCGAGCACAACCCGGTTTACTACGCACTGAAGGAAGAAGCCTTCCACAGCGGCATCCTGACCCTGGTCATCGATGGCAAGAAGGAAGCTGTTCTGCTGCGTGACTTCCAAATGCACCCGTACAAGCAGCAAGTCCTGCACATCGACTTCCAGCGCGTCGACCTGACCGCCCCGATGCATGTGCGCGTGCCGCTGCACTTCGTCAACGCCGATGCTTCGCCGGCCGTGAAGGTACAAGGCGCCAAGATCACCCACGTGCTGAACGACGTGGACGTTCGCGCTCTGCCGAACCAGATCCCGCACTTCATCGAAGTCGACCTGTCCGCGATCGAAGCCGGTGCTTCGGTTCACCTGAGCGACTTGAAGGTTCCGGCTGGCGTGGAAATCACCCAACTGGCTCGTGGCGACAACTCCACCGTTGCCCAGGCCGTCGTGCCGCGTGGCGTGGCTGAAGCCGCTGCCGCCGCCGAAGAAGGCCAGGCTGCCGCCGAGTAATTTTCGGCAACGGTCCAAGCCCGCTGCGCGCCCTTGCTGGCCGCCGCGGGCTTTTTACTGTGCAGGGAATGAGTCGTCGAACGAAGACACCGCCATGACAGCGATCAAACTGGTTGTCGGTCTGGGGAACCCCGGGCCCGAATATCAACGAACCCGCCATAACGCCGGCTTTTGGCTGGTGGACGAGTTGGCGTGGGATTACAAGCAGTCGTTTCGCCCCGAGGGCAAGTTCTTCGGCGAAACCGCGCGCGCGAGCCTGGCGGGCGGCGCCGATCTATGGCTGTTGAAGCCCTCGACCTTCATGAATCTTTCGGGCCAGGCGGTCGTTGCGCTGGCCCGGTTCTATAAAATTCTGCCCAATGAAATCCTGGTGGTGCATGATGAGCTCGACCTGCCGCCGGGGAGCGCCCGCTTTAAGCAAGGCGGCGGCCATGGCGGGCACAACGGCCTGCGCGACATCATCGCCAAACTCGGCACACAGGATTTCTGGCGCCTACGTCTGGGCATCGGCCACCCGGGCGATCGCAACGAAGTCGTCAACTTCGTGTTGAAGAAGCCTAGAAGCGAAGAGCAGGGCGCGATCGATCAGGCGATCGTGGCCGCGCTCGGCGTATTGCCGCAGGCCATTGCCGGCGACATGGCCGGCGCGATGAAGACGCTGCATACCGCAGCCAAATGAATCCCGCGGGCGGCGTGACCGATACGGACTGCCCGGTAACCAAAGGAATGCACTCATGAGCCTCAAGTGCGGCATCGTCGGTTTGCCCAACGTCGGTAAATCCACCCTGTTCAACGCTTTGACCAAGGCCGGCATCGAAGCCGCCAACTATCCGTTCTGCACCATCGAGCCCAACGTCGGCATCGTGGAAGTACCGGATACGCGCATGGATCAGCTGGCGGCCATCGTCAACCCGCAACGTATGCAGCCGGCCATCGTCGAATTCGTCGACATCGCCGGCCTGGTGGCCGGCGCCTCGCGCGGCGAAGGTTTGGGCAACCAATTCCTGGCCAACATCCGCGAGACCGACGCCATCGTCAACGTGGTGCGCTGCTTCGACGACGAAAACGTCGTGCACGTGGCCGGCCGCGTCGATCCGATCTCCGATATCGAAACCATCGGTACCGAACTGGCGCTGGCCGACCTGGCCACCGTGGAGAAGGCCATCCAGCGCGACGGCAAGAAAGCCAAGTCGGGCGACAAGGAGGCCATCAAGGCCGTCGCCGTGCTGGAAAAACTGCGCGGCCACCTCGACCAGGGCAAACCGGCCCGTAGCCTGGGGCTCGACAGCGAAGAGATCGAACTGATCAAGCCTTACTGCCTGTTGACCATCAAGCCCGCCATGTATGTCGCCAACGTGGCCGACGACGGTTTCAGCAATAATCCGCACCTCGATGCACTGCAAAAGCTGGCCGATGCCGAAGGCGCGCCGGTGGTGGCTTTGTGCGCGGCCATCGAATCCGAGATTGCCGACCTGGACGACGCCGACAAGGTCGAGTTCCTGGCCGACATGGGGCTGGAAGAGCCGGGCTTGAACCGCTTGATCCGCGCCGGCTATAAATTGCTGGGGCTGCAGACCTACTTCACCGCCGGGGTGAAGGAAGTGCGTGCCTGGACTGTCGCCGTCGGTGCTACCGCACCGCAAGCCGCCGGTGTCATTCACACCGACTTCGAGCGCGGCTTTATCCGCGCCCAGGTGATCAGCTTCGACGACTTCGTGGCGCTCGGCGGCGAGGCCAAGGCTAAGGAAGCCGGCAAAATGCGCGTCGAAGGCAAGGACTACATCGTCAAGGACGGCGATGTGATGCACTTCCTGTTCAACGTCTAAGCTTTTCCGATTGCCTAGAGGCCCTCTTCGGAGGGCCTTTTCTATGTCTATCCGTCGCCCTCCCTGCTTTCATCGAACCGCTAGCCAGTACACCGGTAGCGCGATCAGCTCTCTTGCCATCGAGTAGAGATCGCGCGCCTCGAAGTAGTTGGCATGCGCTGTGCGGACTGTTTCGATACCGGCGCGGTGCAGTGCGTAGCGGCTGCGGGTGATGTGGAAGAACTGCGTGATGACCAGCGCACTCTTGAAGCCTTGCGCCTTCATGATGGCTGCGCTATTCCGGGCGGTGGCCTCGGTGGTGTCTCCATGCTCGTCTAAAAGGATGACGGTGCGTGGAACCGACTGCCGGTCGGTCAGGTACGATGCCATGACGAGCGATTCACTGAAACCTTCTTCTCCCGTGCCGCCGCTGACGATAATGCGCTTGAACATGCCCTGCCGGTATAGCTCGGCGGCCTTGTCGAGCCGTGCACGCAGGCGATCGGAAGGCGTGCCATCCGGCATCACCTTTGAGCCGAGAACCACACCGACATCGCTCTCTTGAACATCGTCATGCAAGCCGTCAATCGCGATGCCGCCGATGCCAATCAGCGAGAGAGCGATGACGAGGAAGATGAGTCGTTTCATGGGTTTATTTGCGGTAGCCTGCTTGAGGCTATTTTAGCAGCCCATCAGAGGGGGTGAAGCGAGCGCAGCGGCTCTTGATGTTTTTGTCCGCTGCCGCCTCGGATCGTCATACCGGCCTTCCACGCCGGCTGGCCGACAGCGTTTCGCCGAACATCTTTTTATAAGCTTGCCCCAAATGGCTTAAATGCCAGAAACCATGCCTGGCGGCCAGATCCTGGATATCGAGCGCCGAGAGTGCCGGCGTGCGCAGGTCGCGCCGTAATGCCTGCAGCCGCACGGCGTGGATGAAGGTCAGCGGCGAGACGCCCAGTATCTCGCCTATGCAGTTTTGCAGCGTGCGCCGCGTTAGGAAAAGCCGTGCCGCCAAGGCGTCGACTGTGACGGCGGGTCGCAATGGATCGACGATCAACGCGCGTGCTTGGGCGACCAGTGGCGCATGGCGTCGGCCGCGCGGCGGCACATCCGGTCGCTGCCGGGCTGGGCGCAGCAGCGTCAATAGGGTCTGCAGCAAGCCTTCAGCCACCGTGTCGAGTAAATCGGCGCGCCACGGGTCTTGACGCAAGCTCAGTAGAAGCTGGCGCAGGGCATGGCTCAGTTGCCAGTAGGCTGACTCCGTCAAGGGCAAGACGCCGGGACGCAGGCAGCCGGCCGGCAGCGCCGCCCCGAAACGCCGCGCCGCGAACTCGGCCAACCAAGCCTGGTCGAGTACCAGGCCGAAGATGCCGTAACAATCGGGCGTGCGAAGCGTGAAATCGTGGTTGGCCGGGCAGATCAGCAGATGGTGTGCGATCGCGCCATGGCCGTTGAAGCTCGGCCCGGCGCTGCCCGGCGACGACGATAGCCCGAACCAGATGGCGCCAGGCCAGGGCTGGCATTGTTGCCAGGTGGCATGGCTGGTGTATTCATGAAATATCTGCAGGTGGTCGTGGCGAACCTCGTCGAGCCGGCCGCGAAACGCGCCCTCGCTCAATTGCAGATAATCCTGCTGCCAAGCGCTGATGCTGTGCGCCTGCTCGTCCACGTCGCTGACCTGCCACTCCCGGTAGCGCGCCTGTCCCTGTGCCGTCGCCATATCATCCTCATGCGGCGTATCGCCCTGCCAAATGCTCATGCACATTGCATGCCAAGCGGCATGCGCGGTTTTGGCGGCGGTCTGTGAGAACGGTGCACCAAGATGATTCAGCGGTACCGCGCGAGTGCGTTATTGCGGTGCAAAACATTTTCCGGTTTTCGATAACGTTAGGGCTTGGCTACCGCCTATGCTGCCGACATGAATCACAGCACAAGGGAGCAAACCATGAGTACGACAGGTAAGGAACTCGCTCAACGTCTCGGCCCCTGGCAACTATGGGGCATCGCAGTCGGCTTGGTCATTTCCGGCGAATATTTCGGCTGGAGCTACGGCTGGGCCAGCGCCGGCACGTTAGGCTTCATGGTGACCGCGCTATTGGTCGCTGTCATGTATACCGCGTTCATTTTCAGCTTCACCGAGCTGACCACATTGATTCCGCATGCCGGTGGGCCATTCGCCTACGCGCGCCGCGCCTTCGGCCCGCTGGGCGGCTTCATCGCCGGCCTGGCGACGCTGTGCGAGTTTGTCTTCGCGCCACCCGCCATCGCACTGGCGATCGGCGCTTATCTGAATGTGCAATTTCCCGGGCTGTCCGCCAAATGGGTGGCGGTCGGCTGCTATGGGGTATTCATGACGCTCAATGTGGTCGGTGTCGGCATCGCCGCCACGTTCGAGTTATTCGTCACGGTCTTGGCGATCGTCGAGCTGCTGGTATTCATGGGCGTGGTGGCGCCGGGTTTCCAGTGGCAGCATTTCGCCCAGGCCGGTTGGGCGGGGCAAGACCGTTTTCAACTCGGCTCGGTTTCCGGTATGTTCGCGGCGATCCCTTTTGCTATCTGGTTTTTCCTCGCCATCGAGGGGGCGGCCATGGCGGCGGAAGAAGCCAAGGATCCGCGGCGGACGATCCCGGTCGCCTATATCGCGGGCATTCTGACGCTGGTTGCGTTGGCGCTGGGGGTGATGGTGTTTGCCGGCGGGGTGGGCGATTGGCGCTCGCTGGCCAATATCAACGATCCGCTGCCCCAGGCGATGAAGCGCATCGTCGGCGGCAACAGCGGCTGGTTGCACATGTTGGTCTGGCTTGGCCTGTTCGGTCTGATCGCCTCGTTTCACGGCATTATCATGGGCTACTCCCGCCAGATATTTGCGCTGGCGCGCGCAGGTTTCCTGCCGCCATTCCTGGCGGCGGTGCATCCGCGCTTCAAGACGCCGCATCGCGCCATTCTCGCCGGTGGCGTCGTCGGTATCGCCGCGATTTTCAGCGATAACCTGATCGTGATCGCCGGCCAGCCGCTGACCGCCAATATCGTCACGCTGTCGGTGTTCGGCGCCATCGTGATGTATATCGTGTCCATGCTGGCCCTGTTTAAACTGCGTCGCGCCGAGCCACTGCTGGCACGGCCGTTCAGCGCGCCGGGTTATCCGCTGGTGCCTGCTTTGGCACTGGCTTTGTCCTCGGTCTGTCTGGCGGCGATGGTGTACTACAATCAGCTTCTGGCCGCGATCTTTGCCGCCATGCTGGCCGCCGGCTTCATCTACTACCGCCTGACCTCGCATCACCGCGCCGCGGCAGAGAGCGATGTCATGCTGGAAGGGCAATTGATCCCCCTCGATACCAAGTGATCCACCCCGGAGGACGGGCGTCGTTCGGCGCCCGCTTGCACCATGGCCTACACCTCGATGCTGGGAACGCGCCGTTACCGCTTTCCCGATCTTAAAACCCTGATGGCGCGCGCCACGCCGGCACGCGCCGGCGACCGGCTGGCGGGTCTGGCGGCCGATAGCGCCGAAGAGCGCGTGGTCGCACGCATGCGGCTTGCCGAGGTGCCGCTGACCGAGTTCCTCGGTCAGGCGTTGATCCCCTACGAGGCCGACGAGGTCACCCGGCTGATCGTCGATACGCACGACCGAGCGGCGTTTGCGCCGATCGCGCATTTGACGGTCGGCGATTTCCGCGAGTGGTTGCTGTCGGACGAGACCGATAGTGCGATGCTGGCGCGTGTGGCGCGCGGTGTGACGCCGGAAATGGCGGCGGCGGTGAGTAAGCTGATGCGCAATCAGGATCTGATCCTGGTCGCCGCTAAATGCCATGTGGTCACGCGCTTTCGCAATACCATCGGACTACCGGGGCATTTGGCCGTGCGGCTGCAGCCCAACCACCCGACCGACGACGCACTTGGCATCGCCGCCTCAATGCTCGACGGCTTGCTTTACGGCGCCGGCGACGCGGTGATCGGCGTCAATCCGGCGAGCGACAGCCTGGCGGTGATCCACGATTTGTTGCGGCTCATGGACGATGTGCGCGCCCGCTTCGACATCCCGACCCAGACCTGTGTGCTGACGCACGTGACCAACACGTTGGCGCTGATCGAGCGTGGCGCGCCGGTCGATCTGGTGTTTCAGTCGATCGCCGGCACCGAGGCGGCCAATCGCGGTTTCGGTATCGACCTGGGGATGCTGGCAGAGGCGCGCGAGGCGGCACAAGCCTTGCGGCGCGGAACGGTCGGCGACAATGTGATGTATTTCGAAACCGGCCAGGGCAGCGCGTTATCGGCCAACGCGCATCACGGCGTCGATCAACAGACCTGCGAAGCGCGCGCCTATGCGGTGGCACGGCATTTTCAGCCACTGCTGGTCAATACCGTGGTCGGTTTCATCGGCCCGGAATATCTGTATGACGGCAAGGAGATCATCCGCGCCGGGCTGGAAGACCACTTTTGCGGCAAGTTGCTGGGGCTGCCGATGGGCTGCGACATTTGCTACACCAATCATGCCGAGGCCGATCAGGACGATATGGACAATTTGCTGACCTTGCTTGCCACGGCCGGCATCAATTTCATCATCGGCGTGCCCGGCGCCGACGATGTCATGCTCAACTACCAGAGCACTTCTTTTCATGACGCGCTCTATGTGCGGCAATTGTTGGGATTGAAGCGCGCGCCGGAGTTCGAGGCCTGGCTCGAGGCCATGCAGATCACTCGCGCCGACGGCCGTTTGTTGCCGCAAACCGCCTCGGCATCCTTGCTCGACCTGACGAGGGGGCGGCTATGAGTATGGACGATCGACAACGGCAATGGCTGCAGAGCGATCCATGGGCGCATTTGGCCAGTACGACGCCGGCGCGCATTGCGCTGGGACGTTGCGGCGTGAGCGTGCCAACCGGGGAAACACTGCGTTTCGCACTGGCGCATGCCCAGGCGCGCGACGCCGTGCATGCGCCGATGGCGGTCGATGACATTGCCCAGGCGTTGCGGGCACAGGGGTTCGATTCGATCCGGGTGCAAAGCCAGGCGGTTTCGCGCGATGTCTATCTGCAACGGCCCGATCTGGGGCGACGGCTGGATGCCGACAGCTTGGCACGGCTGCAGGCATCTGCGAGCGAGCCGGACGAGCTGGTCTTCGCGGTCGGCGATGGTCTGTCGGCGCTGGCGGTCGACCGCCATGCCGTACCGTTATTGGCACTGGCCCGCCCGCTGCTCGAGGCGCAAGGCTGGCGCATCGGCCCGGTGGTGTTGGCAAGCTTGGCTCGCGTCGCGCTCGGCGACGAAATCGGTGCGGCGCTGAAGGCGCGCGCCGTGGTGGTGCTGATCGGCGAGCGGCCCGGCCTATCGTCGCCGGACAGCATGGGCTTGTATCTGACCTATGCTCCACGGCCGGGGCGGCGCGATGCCGAGCGCAACTGTATTTCCAACGTGCGGCCAGCCGGGCTGGCCTTGCCGTTGGCGGCACGCAAATTGGCATGGATGCTCGATCGCGCGCGCGAATTAGGGTGCAGCGGCGTGGCGCTCAAAGACGAGAGCGACGCGATCTTGCCGGCGTCGCCCGGGATGCTAGCAGACATTTAGCTGACGGTGTGCTTGCGCCAAAGCGCCAGCAATGCGTCCAGGTCGGGTAGCCGATTGTTCGGCGAGAAGTTTGTGGGCTCGAAGATAAAACCGTGCATCGCCACCGACGCCTTGTTGAAGCCCTGGCGAGTCAGATCCGCCGGGGCTTGTTCATACGCCGTGGCCCAAGCCTTGAAAGCGCTGACCACCGCCTCGCGTCCCGCCTTGTTCGGCAAGCCAGCGAGCAAACGGCACTGTATCCGATAGACTTCCTCGGCGGATTTGCCGATCACCTGCGTATCCCACAGCTTGAGCGGGGAGACGACCGTTTTGATCATGTCCGAGGTCTGCTTCAGATCGAGTGCCTGCTTCGGTTTTGCCTGTGCTTGATCCCGATACATCGCGACGATAGCGGCTGAGCTCGCCGGCGTTCTGAATAGCCCGTCGCGCGCCTGGTCGGTCGCGTGCGGCAGTTGTTCGGCAAAGCCACGCATCTGCTGGGCAACGCGTTGCGCCACGTGCGGCTGTTGCGTTAGCGTGGCGAGGAAGGCGACGCGCGCTTGTTGTGCGGCGGTATTGGTTGGCAGCGGCGGTGTGGCGCCGAGCGGTGGCGGGGGCGGTGGGGCCTTGCGAACGGGGACGGCCAACTTCGGCGGTTGATCTGCCGCGGGCACGGCAAGCCGCTGTTTTTGCCTCGGCGGGCGTTGCGGGATCGCGTAGATGGCGGTGCCGAACTGGGTCCGCGGGGGAACCAGCGGCTTATCGCCTTGCAGGGGATGTTGGTTTGGAACGTGTCCCGTCAGCAGCTTGCTCAACGACGGCCGTGGCGGCGGTGTCGGACGGTCGCCGATCAATGATGCCGCGGGCGTTGACGGTGCGATGATGGCGATTTGGCGGCCAGCGTGGTTCACGGGTCTGGGGGGGGCGCCGGCAAGGGTGCGCGCTGCATGCACCACCGGCTGTGCGGTGTAGAGTCTTCCGATCATCGTCGATTTCCTTAGGGTGTTTGTCGGTAGGGGGGAGCGGGAGAGTCGTGGCGGCGGAGGGGCGTGGCAGGCTCCAGCAATCGTTCCGCACTGGCGACGAGCATGTCGAATGCCGCCACAACGGTAGGTAGATCGTTGCCTTGGACTGGCAGACGCAACCAGCAGACCAGATGGTCGTTAGTATCGAGCGCCGCCACCGGCAGCCAAGGCGATGCGGCGAGCTGATTGCCGCGTAACGCCCAGGCCAACTGCGTCGTTGGGTCGTCTATCACGGCAATGCCCAGATCTGCCTGTATAAACCAATGGTCATCGTCGATGCAGCCTAGGTGAACGGTGAAACGCTGGTCTATCGCCAGGCTGATGACGTCCTGGTCGGAGGCGGGCACCGGCATATCGAAGCCGAGGTGGTGCAATAGCTCGCTGGCGCGGCGATGAAACTCAGACAGGTCTCTCATGATTCCATTACCTTGGGTGTCCGTATTCGGGCACTTGAGTTGAGGAAACGCGGAGTATGGTGAGGGCTGACGCGAGTTGCTTTAGGAATTGTCCCAGCTTTGTGGCATTTTTGACTTGCAGCCGGGTGGGCGGTGGGCAATAAAAAAACCGGCCAGGCGGCCGGTTCTTCAGGAGTTACACCAACTCGGGCTGGTGTGCGTACATGCGTTCGATGACTTCTCGGCATCGTTCGGCGATCACCTTGCGCCGCAACTTGAGCGTCGGCGCCAGCTCGCCTTGATCGACGCACCAAGGACGGTCGAGCAGCGTGAATTTGCGAATGTGTTCCCAACTGCCGAAGAAGTGATTGAAGCGCTTGATTTCGCGGTCGATCAGTTCGTGTACCTTCGGGTGCAGCGTCATCTCGCAGTCGGAGGTATAACCGATGCCCTGATCCGCGCACCATTCGCGGATCTTGTCGAATAGCGGCACGATCAAGGCGCTGGGGAATTTCTCGCCGTCGCCCACCACCATCACTTGATCGATGTAGGCCGATTCCTTGAGCTTGTTCTCGATCACCTGAGGCGCGATGTACTTGCCGTTGGAGGTCTTGAACATTTCTTTCTTGCGGTCGGTGATGCGGATGTAGCCTTGTTCCATCACACCGATGTCGCCGGTATGCAGCCAGCCGCTGCGCAGCACTTCGGATGTCAGCTCGGGTTCTTTGTAGTAACCGGCCATGACGTTGTCGCCGCGCACCAGGATTTCGCCATCGTCGGCGAAACGCACTTCGACGCCCGGCATCGGTACACCGACGGTGCCGATGCGCACGCCTTCGGCCGAGAACGGGTTGGCCGCGATGACCGGCGACGACTCGGTCATGCCGTAGCCTTCGCTGACGACGACGCCGCAAGCCCAGAACAGGCGTGCCAGACGGGGTTGCAGCGCGGCCGAACCGACATTGATCCAGCGTAGCTCGCCGCCCATCGCCTGGTACCACTTGTTGAATACCAGTTGGCGGGCGATGGCATAGCGCGCGCGGTCGTACAGCGAATAGCGTGTGCCGGGCTCAAAATGCTCGGCCAGGTGCAATGCCCAGATATACAGCTTGCGGGTGAAGCCTTCGAGAGTGCGCGCCTTGCCCGCCAGTTTCTCGTAGACCTTCTCCAACACGCGCGGTACGGCGCTGAAGGTGTGCGGACGGACTTCGGAGAGCGTGGCGGATAGATGCTCCACCGTGCTGAAATACACGGCGGTGCCGGTGTGCAGGTAGTAGTGCACGCAGGCACGTTCGAAAATGTGCGACAGCGGCAGGAAGCTGACTGCACGGCAGCTGCCGCGTGGCAGGCCGGTATGACTGGCGGTGGACACCACCGTCGAGACCACGTTGCGGTGCGAGAGCATGACGCCCTTCGAGCGACCGGTGGTGCCGGAGGTGTAGATGATGGTGAAGACCTGATCGGGTGTGATGGCGTCGCGGATCCGGGTCAGTTCGGCCTCGTCGCCGGTCTCGCCTGCCTTGAGCAGTTCGCGCCAGGTGGGCAGGTCGGCAATCTTGCTCAAACCGTAAATCGGGCAAGGAGCCGGTGCCATGGCGGCCGCGAGCTTGTCGCGCTGGGCGGCATTGCCGGCAAAGGCGAGTTTGACCTCGGCGTGCGCGAGGATATATCGTGCATCTTCGAGCGTACAGGTCGGATACAGCGGAACGCTGATGGCGCCAATCTGCTGCAGTGCCAGGTCGACCAGCGCCCATTCCAGGCAGTTCTCGGCGGCAATGGCCACGCGGTCGCCTTGGGCGATACCCTGGCCGATCAGACCGAGGCTGAGCAGGTCGACGGTTTTTACCGCCTCTGCCGTCGACAGCACTGTCCAGGACTTGCCGTTCTTGCCGCCCAGGCAATCTTTGCGGGGGAATTGGTCGAGCTGCTGGCGCAGAAAGTCAAAAGCGCGGGTTTGCGTCATTCCGGCATTCTTGATTTTGGAAACGCCGCACCATAACGCGAAAGTGCTTCAGTGTAAAGAAATCTTCACGATTAAATTGCCTGAAATCAACACCCTGCCGGCATGAAATGCCTATGGTATTTTGTTTTTTTAAAATCAATGCATTATGCAAGTTAGAGAAATAAACGGTTTGTCTAGCAGCCAAACAGGCTCGAAGTCGGACCACCATCAAGGGATATGTGCATGAAATTCGCCACCAAGGCTATTCACGTCGGCTACGACAGCAGCAAGCACGGACACGCGGTGATGCCGCCTATCTACCAGACTTCGGTCTTTGCCCACGACACACTGGATGCCAACCAGCCATTTACCTATGCCCGCACCGGCACGCCGACCCGCGCCGCGCTGGAGGACAACCTGGCGGCGCTGGAAAACGCCGCGCACGGCCTGGCGTTCGGCAGCGGCATGGCGGCCATCGATGCCGTGATGCGTGCGGTGCTCAAGCCCGGCGACGAAGTCATCGCCCAACAAGACGTCTATGGTGGCGCCTATCGGCTGTTGACCAAGGTGATGGCGCCCGCCGGCATCAAAGTGCATTTCGTCGACTTGAGCGACTCGCGCGCCTTAGCCGCGCACCTGAACCCTGCGGTCAAGCTGCTGTGGCTGGAAACGCCCAGCAACCCGCTGTTGAATCTGGTGGATATCGTCGCGCTCAGTGCCGTGGCGCGGCAGAATCATACCTTGGTGGCGGTCGACAACACCTTTGCCACCCCCTATTTGCAAAACCCGCTTGATCAAGGTGCCGACATCGTCGTGCATTCGGCCACCAAGTACTTGGCGGGCCATTCGGACGTGTTGCTCGGCCTGGTGGCGGTCAACGATCCCGAATTGTTCCAGGCGATCCGCTTCATCCAAAGCGCTTCGGGCGGCGTGCCGGGGCCGCAGGATTGTTTCCTCTGCCTGCGTGGCATCAAGACGCTGGCCCTGCGTATGGAGCGGCATTGCGATAATGCGGAGAAAGTCGCGGCTTGGCTGTCGAGCCAGCCTGGCATCGAAAGGGTGTTCTACCCCGGATTGCCGGAACATCCGGGGCATGCGCTGGCGGCGCGGCAAATGAAACGCTTCGGCGGCGTCGTGACCGTCTATTTAAAGGAAGACTCTCGCGCCGCCGCCGCGCGGGTGGCCGAGCGGCTGCAATTGTTCGCACTGGCCGAATCGCTGGGCGGGGTCGAGTCGCTCGTCAACCACTCGGCCAGTATGTCGCACGGTGCGATGCCGGCCGAGCTCAAGCGGCAGTTGGGGGTGCGCGAGGGGCAGTTGCGCTTGTCGATCGGCATCGAGGACATCGACGACATCCTGGCGGACCTGGCGCAGGCGCTGGCAGAATAGGCCCGCCGCCGTAGGTGCATTGCCGACGGCGCATGCACCTACGATATCTATGGGAGCCAAGCAATGACGATTCTGGTGACGGGCGGTGCCGGGTTTATCGGCGGCAATTTCGTGCTCGACTGGCTGGCGCAGTCCGACGAGCCGGTGGTCAATCTCGACAAGTTGACCTACGCCGGCAATCTGCAAACCCTGGCATCGTTGTGCGACGACCCGCGTCATCGCTTCGTGCAGGGCGATATCGGCGACCGTGCCTGCGTCGATGCCTTGTTGGCCGCACATCGGCCGCGTGCGGTGGTCAACTTCGCCGCCGAGTCGCATGTCGATCGGTCGATTCATGGGCCGGGCGAGTTCATTCAAACCAATGTCGTCGGCACCTTTCAACTGTTGGAAGCCGTGCGCGGTTATTGGCAGGCATTGCCCGATACGGAAAAAGCGGCATTCCGTTTCCTGCACGTCTCGACCGACGAGGTGTACGGCACGCTGACAGAGAACGACTCGCCCTTTGCCGAGACCAACCGCTACGAGCCCAACAGCCCCTATTCGGCCAGTAAAGCGGCCTCGGATCATTTGGTGCGCGCTTGGCACCATACCTATGGTCTGCCGGTACTGACCACCAATTGCAGCAACAACTACGGACCGTACCATTTCCCGGAAAAACTGATTCCGCTGGTGATCCGCAACGCGCTGGCCGGCCAGCCGCTGCCGATCTACGGCGACGGCCGGCAAGTGCGCGACTGGCTCTATGTCGGCGACCACTGCGGCGCGATCCGCCGCGTACTGGAAGCCGGCCGCCCTGGCGAAACCTATAACGTCGGCGGTTGGAACGAAAAGCCCAATCTTGAGGTGGTTGAAACCATCTGCGCCATCCTGGACGAATTGCAACCGCGTGCAGATGGGCAACGCTATGCCAGTCAGATTGCTTTCGTCACCGACCGACCCGGGCACGATCGCCGCTATGCCATCGATGCGCGTAAATTGGAACGCGAATTGGGCTGGAAACCGCAGGAGACCTTCGACAGCGGTATCCGCAAGACGATCGCCTGGTATTTGGCCAACCAGGAGTGGGTGCGTAATGTCGAAAGCGGTCACTACCGCGACTGGGTGGCCAAACAATACGGTACGCCAGCATGAGCCGCATCCTGCTAACCGGCGTCAACGGCCAGGTGGGCTATGAATTGGCCATTGCTCTGGCCCCGCTTGGCGATTTACACACGGCGACACGCGCCGAGTTCGATTTATCCGACCCGACGGCCATGCTGGCGGCGCTCGCGCGCTTGCGACCGGATGTGATCGTCAACCCGGCGGCGTACACGGCCGTCGATCGCGCAGAAAGCGACCAAGCGACGGCCATGCAGATCAATGCCGAAGCGCCTGGCGTGTTGGCGCGCTGGGCCGTCGAACACGGGGCCTTGTTGGTGCATTACTCGACCGACTACGTGTTCGACGGACTTCAGACCGAGCCTTACCGGGAAACCGATCCGATCGATCCGCAATCGGTCTACGGCCGCAGCAAATGGCTGGGTGAAGAGAGCGTGCGACAGGCGGGCGGGCGGCACCTGATTTTCCGTACCAGCTGGGTATTCGGCCGGCATGGCGCCAATTTCCTCAAGACCATGCTGCGTTTGGCTGGCGAGCGCGATACGCTGCGCGTGGTGGCCGACCAGTTCGGCGCGCCGACCTCGGCCGCATTGATCGCCGCGGCGACCGCGGATATCGTGCGCCAATATTTGGCCAACCCCGAGACTACGCCGCTTGGTACCTATCACTTGACTGCGCGCGGTCGTACCAACTGGTGCGATTACGCCCGTTACATTATCGCCGGCGCCCGGGCTCGCGGCATGGCGCTGAAAGTGCGGGACATCGAAGCAATCGGCACCGCCGACTACCCGCTGCCGGCGCCTCGCCCGGCCAATTCAAGCCTGGATTGCCGCAAACTCAAACAAGATTTCGGCTTCGCGCTACCGCCGTGGCAACAGGGTGTCGACCAGGTCTTGGATCAGTTGCTCGGCGTATAGCGTCGGCGGATTGCCGGTGGCGAATCCGCCTTACGGTAGGTCTTTGTCTTGTTCGTGTCGGCGCTGGTGGCGTTGCCACATCAGGCCCAACGCCCTCAGCGCGATACCGCAGCCGGAGATGGCCAACACCAATACCAGCGGCACGGCCACCAAGTAGGGGAAGAACCCCACCAGTAGCGCCAACGCCAACAGGAACAGACCGATAGACAGGAACGAGGCGGCCTCGCTGCTTTCCACCGGGCGAGTGCCGCGTACCACCGCACCGAGTGCGTCGCTGATACGCGCTGCCTGCCGTGCCGCCGCCGAAGCATGCCGTGCCGCCGCGCTCGGGTGAATCAATTGTTGGACCGATTGGGCCAAGTCGATGTCGCGCGGCTCGGACAGCGCCGGCCGCCGACGCGTGCCTTTGAGTACGATTTCCGTTGCCTGCCCCAGATCCTGGATGAACTTCACTTCCATTGCCGTGGCGATCTCCGCATCCTCGATCGCCACATCCAGTTCTCGATTGGTCAACCAGCTCGACAGGTTGAGATTGCTTGAACCGATACGCGCCCAGCGGCCGTCCGCCACGGCGCTTTTTGCGTGCACCATTTGCCCGTTCCACTCGAACACCCGTACCCCGGCTTCCAACAGCGGACGGTACAGTGTGCGCGATACGGTGGCGATCCAGCCGATGTCGCTGGAGCGCGGCACCAATAGGCGTACATCGACCCCATCTTGCGCCGCCTGCTTCAACGCCGATAGGTATAGGCTGGTACCCATGAAGTAGGCGTCGGTCAGCCACAGGCTCTTGCGGGCGAAACTGGCGATGAGCAGGTCGAGCCGCATCATGTGGGCCGTGGTTGGCGTGGTGGCGATCAGGCGTACCGTTACCGGGGATTGCGGAGACGGCTCGCTCTCGGTCGATCGTGGCGGCAACCTGAGCGCTTCGCCGCAACTGGCCCAGCTGTCGCAAAAAGCGGCCACGGCCTCTTCGACCACCGGTCCGATCAGCCGCACGCCGGTATCGCGCCAGGGCGACAAATGCTTGGCCGGATCGCCCTCCCAGCGCGAACTGATGCATAGCCCCGAGACGAACGCTTGTCGGCGGTCGACGACGAACAGTTTGCGATGATTGCGCCCCAAAAGCGCCAGTCCGCGTAGCGGATTGATCGGGTTGTAGGCCCGTACCTCGGCACCCGCTTGGCGCAGCGGCTTGAAAAAGCCCCACAGGTGCTCGCGCCAGCAACCGAGCGCATCGTACAACAGACAAACCCGTACGCCCGCCCGCGCCTTGTCGATCAGCGCGGCACGCATGCGCCGGCCGAACGCGTCGTCGCTAAATAGGTACATTTCGATAAGGATGGACTCGGTGGCGCCGTCGACCGCGGATAGCCAGGCGGGGAAATTCTGCTCGCTGTCGAATAACAATTCGACCTGATTGCCACCGGTCAGAGGGGCCCCGGCCGAGCGGGCGAATGCCTGGTCGGCCAGATAGCGAATCGAGCGTGCATCCGACTCGGCGCTTTGAAATTCTGTCATGATTTAGGCGAATTGTTAAACAATATTCAAAAGTCGGACAGTCCGACACCCCAAGGCGATGCTATCTGCATGACTATTCGGCGAATTCATCCCTTTACTTTAGCGGAAGTCATGACGAAATTGTGGCGAAAAATCCCGTTATCGCAGTGCAAAAAATGCGCCAATCCAGGCGTTAGCTAAATGATTTTAAATAATTAATGCACCGCACAAATAATGTGTTGCGACGTGCAAATGTTGCACTTAGAATCGTTGTCATTACATCTAGATAATAATAGGGCAACCACCATGGACAGACAGCGTTGGCTAGAGGGTACCTTATACCAACCGGATTTCGAGCAGGATAGTTGCGGCTTCGGCCTGATTACCCAACTGGATGACAAGCCGAGCCACTGGATCGTCAAGACGGCCATCGATTCGCTGGCCAAGCTGACGCACCGCGGCGCCGTGGCCGCCGACGGCAAGTCGGGCGACGGCTGCGGTCTGTTGTTCAAGAAACCCGACGGCTTCTTGCGCGAGGTCGCCGCCGCCGACGGCATCGCGCTCAAGGGCGTGTACGCCGCCGGTCTGGTGTTCCACCATCCCGAGCGCGAACCGGGGCTGGAAAGCATCGCCGCCTTGCGTGCCGCCATCGAGGCGCAGGCGCTGGAGTATGCCGGCTTGCGCCAGGTGCCGGTCGATGCCGGCGCCTGTGGCGAGTATGCCCTGCAGACGCTGCCGGCGATCGGCCAAGTGTTCGTCAATTGCCCGTTCGGGATGGATGAGGCCACCTTCCAGCGCCGCCTGTACATGGCGCGTCGCCAGGCCGAAAAAGCCAATCGGACGCGCGACAGCTATTTCTATATCCCGACGCTGTCGCCGCATACCTTGTCCTACAAGGGGCTGGTGACGCCGGAAAACCTGCCGCGCTTCTTCCGCGACCTGCAGGACGAACGCTTCGAGTCCAGCCTGGCGGTATTCCACCAGCGTTTCTCGACCAATACTTGGCCGCAGTGGAAGCTCGCCCAGCCGTTCCGCTACCTGGCGCACAACGGCGAAATCAACACCGTACAGGGCAATCGCAACTGGGCGCGCGCGCGCGAACGCATCATGGCCTCGCCGCATCTCGACCTGGAACAGGTGCGGCCGATCGTACAGACCGACGGCTCCGATTCGATGAGCCTGGACAATATGCTCGAAGGCCTGCTGATGGGCGGTATCGGCCTGTTCCGAGCGCTGCGCCTGTTGGTGCCGCCGGCCTGGCAGAACGGCGACAGCACCGACAAGGATCTGCGCGCCTTCTACGAATTCAATTCCATGCACATGGAGCCATGGGACGGCCCTGCGGGCATCGTGCTGACCGACGGCCGCTACGCCGCCTGTATTCTCGACCGCAACGGCCTGCGCCCGGCACGTTGGGTGCTGACGCGCGACAATATCCTGACCATCGCCTCGGAAGTGGGGGTTTGGGACTACAAGCCGGAAGATGTGGTGAAGAAGGGGCGCGTCAAGCCGGGGCAGTTGTTCGCCGCCGACTTGCAGACCGGCGAATTGCTGATGCCGGAAGAGATCGACGCCCAGCTTAAAAGCGCCAAGCCCTATCGCCAGTGGATCAAGGACAACGCCAAGTACCTGGAGCTGTCGATCGACGACGACTCCACGCTCGAGCCGATGCAGGGCGAAGAGCTGGCTACCTTCCAGAAACTGTATAACCTGACGCGCGAAGAGCGCGACCAGATTCTCAAGGTGCTGGCCGACGATGCCCAGGAGCCGGTGGGCTCGATGGGCGACGATACACCGATGGCGGTACTGTCGAGCCAGGCGCGATCGCCGTTCGACTACCTGCGCCAACAGTTCGCCCAAGTCACCAACCCGCCGATCGACCCGATCCGCGAGGCGGTGGTGATGTCGCTCAATTCGGTGTTCGGCCCCGAACGCAATATGTTCGACGAGAGCGCCGAACACGCCAAGCGCTTGGAAGTGCGTTCGCCGGTGCTGTCGCACGAGAAGTTCGTGCGTGTCACCACACGCCCCGAACCGTATCTCAAAGCCACCTCCTTCGATCTGTGCTACGACCCGGCCGAGCTGGATCTGAAGGGCGCCATCGAGCAACTGGCCCGCCACGTGACCGAGGCGGTGCGCGAGGGCACGGTGATCGTGGTGCTGACCGATCGCCACATCTCGCCGCAACGCCTGCCGATCCATGCCTTGTTCGCCACCGGCGCCGTGCATCACGCGCTGATCGACAGCGGCTTGCGCTGCAAAACCAACATCGTGGTGGAAACCGCCACGGTGCGCGACGCGCACCAGATGGCCTGTCTGGTCGGTTTCGGCGCCACGGCGGTCTATCCCTACCTGGCCTATCAGTCGATCATCGATCTGGTCAATCGCGGCGAAGTGGCGCTCAAGGTCAACGAGGCATTGCAGCACTACCGGCGCGGCATCAATAAGGGCCTGCTCAAGGTGCTGTCCAAGATGGGGATTTCCACCATCGCCTCTTACCGCGGCGCCCAGTTGTTCGAAGCCGTGGGGCTTAACGACGAAGTGGTCGCCCTGTGTATGAAGGGCACCGTCAGCCGCATCGGCGGCGCCGACTTCGCCGACTTTGCCCGCGACCAGGAAAAGCTCGCGCGCCAGGCATTCAACCCGCTACGCGACATCCGCCAGGGGGGCTTGCTGAAGTACGTGCATGGCGAGGAGTACCACGCCTACAACCCCGATGTGGTGATGACACTGCAAGAAGCGGTGCAGAACGACGATTATGCCGCCTACCTGCGCTACGCCGAGCTGGTCAACCAGCGCCCGGCGGCCATGTTCCGCGACCTGATGCAGCTCAAGCTGTCCGATCATCCGGTCAACGTGGACGACGTCGAGCCGGTCGAACGGCTACTTAAGCGCTTCGACTCGGCCGGCATGTCGCTCGGCGCCTTGTCGCCCGAGGCGCACGAGGCGCTGGCGATCGCCATGAACCGTCTGGGCGGCCGTTCCAACTCCGGCGAAGGTGGCGAAGACCCGGTGCGCTACGGCACCGAGAAAATGTCGCGCATCAAGCAGGTGGCATCCGGCCGTTTCGGCGTGACGCCGCACTACCTGGTCAACGCCGACGTGCTGCAGATCAAGGTTGCCCAGGGCGCCAAGCCGGGCGAGGGCGGCCAACTGCCGGGCGACAAGGTGTCGCCGCTGATCGCGCGCCTGCGCTGCTCCAAGCCCGGCATCAGCCTGATTTCGCCGCCGCCGCACCATGACATCTACTCGATCGAGGATCTGGCGCAACTGATCTTCGACCTCAAGCAGGTCAACCCACAGGCGCTGGTGTCGGTCAAGCTGGTGGCCGAGCCGGGAGTCGGCACGGTCGCGGCCGGCGTGGCCAAGGCCTACGCCGACCTGATCACCATCTCCGGTTACGATGGCGGCACCGGCGCCTCGCCGCTGACTTCGGTGAAGTATGCCGGCTCGCCGTGGGAACTGGGCCTGACCGAAGCGCAACAAGTGCTGCGCGCCAATGGCCTACGCGGCCGCGTGCGCGTGCAGACCGACGGCGGCCTCAAAACCGGCCTGGACGTGGTCAAGGCTGCCATCATGGGTGCCGAAAGCTTCGGCTTCGGTACCGGTCCGATGATCGCGCTCGGCTGTAAATACCTGCGTATCTGCCACCTGAACAACTGCGCCACCGGCGTGGCGACCCAGGAACTGAAGCTGCGCTCCAAGTACTTTACCGGCCTGCCGGAACGCGTGATGAACTACTTCCAGTTCGTGGCGCGCGAAACCCGCGAATGGATGGCGCGCCTGGGCGTGACCCGCATGGAGGATCTGATCGGCCGCTTCGATCTGCTGGAACTGCTGCCTGGCGAAACCGACAAGCAACAGAAGTTGCAGCTCTCCGCATTGTTGTCGCAAGGGCGGATCCCCGAGAGCGAGCCGCGCTACTGCGTGGCCGACTCGAACCCGTCGTTCGACAAGGGCGAGCTGGCCGAGCAAGTGCTGCGTGATGCCAGCCCGGCCATCGATCAACGCCAGATGCTGCGCCTCGAGTACCCGATCGAGAACGTCCATCGCTCGATGGGCGCGCGCCTCTCCGGCGAGATCGCCCGTAAACATGGCGCGGCCGGCCTGCCGGATGGCTGCCTGACCGTCAAGTTCGCTGGCTCGGCTGGCCAGAGCTTCGGCGTGTGGAACGCACAGGGCCTGCACCTGGAACTGGAGGGTGACGCCAACGACTACGTCGGCAAGGGCATGGCTGGCGGCCGGGTGGTGATCTACCCGCCGAAGACGGCCGCTTATGTCGCGCACGAATCGATCATCATCGGCAACACCTGTCTGTATGGCGCGACCGGCGGCCAACTGTACGCCGCCGGCATCGCCGGCGAACGCTTCGGCGTGCGCAACTCAGGCGCCTTGGCCGTGATCGAAGGCACCGGCGACCACTGCTGCGAATACATGACCGGCGGTTGCGTGATCGTGCTGGGCGAAGCCGGCTACAACTTCGGCGCGGGCATGACCGGCGGTTTCGCCTTCGTCTACGATGCGAGCGAGAAATTCGCCTACCGCTACAACAACGAACTGATCGATATCCACATGATCAACGGCGAGTCCATGGGCATGTATCGCGCCTTCCTGCTCGACAAGCTGGCGCGACATGTCGAACTGACCGGCTCCGAGCTGGGCCGCAAGATGCTGCAGGACTTCGATGACTACGTGGACGACTTCTGGTTGGTCAAGCCCAAGGCGGCCAAGCTCGACAGTTTGCTGAAAGATTGATGGGGTGAATCATGGGTGACGTATTTCAGTTTTTGAACCTCGCGCGCAACCCGGGCGAGAAAGTGGACGCAGGCGTCCGCAAGATCGTGTTCAAGGAAATCTACCAGCCATTGTCCAAGGACGATGCCGCCGAGCAAGCCGGGCGTTGTCTGTCCTGCGGCAACCCCTATTGCGAATGGGAGTGTCCGGTACACAACTACATTCCCAATTGGCTGGAATTGGTTAAGCAGGGGCGTTTGTTCGACGCCGCCGAACTTTCGCACAAGACCAACTCGCTGCCGGAAATCTGCGGACGCGTCTGTCCGCAAGACCGGCTGTGCGAGGGCGCCTGTACGCTTGACCAAGGCGGCTTCGGCGCCGTCAGTATCGGCGCGGTGGAAAAGTACATCACCGACGAGGCCTACAAGGCCGGCTGGCGTCCCGACATGAGCCGCGTGACTTTCGGCGGCAAGAAAGTGGCCGTTATCGGCGCCGGCCCGGCGGGCCTGGCTTGCGCCGATGTGCTGGTGCGCAATGGCGTGCGCCCGGTGGTGTTCGATCGCTATGAGGAAATCGGTGGTTTGCTCACCTTCGGCATTCCCGAGTTCAAGCTGGAGAAAGAGGTGGTCCGCCGCCGCCGCGAAATCATGGAAGGCATGGGCGTCGAGTTCTGCCTCAACACCGAAATCGGCTGCGATGTCCAGATCGAACAACTGCTTGCCGAATACGACGCGGTATTCATGGGCATGGGCGCCTACCAATACCTGAAAGGCGGCTTCGACGGCGAAGAGCTGCCGGGCGTACTGGAAGCGCTGCCCTATCTGATCAATAACGTGCGCCAGCACATGGGGACACTGCCGGCATCGGAAACGCCGATCAATATGAAGGCCAAGCGCGTGGTGGTGTTGGGCGGCGGCGACACGGCGATGGACTGCAACCGCACCGCCATCCGCCAGGGGGCCGAGAGCGTGATCTGCGCCTATCGCCGCGACGAGGCCAATATGCCCGGCTCGCGCCGCGAAGTCGCCAACGCCAAGGAAGAGGGCGTCGAATTCCTGTGGCAGCGCCAACCGCTGGGCATCGAGCGCGCTGCCGACGGGTCGTTACGAGTGCGATTGGCTGAGACTCGCCTAAGCGAACCGGATGCCAAGGGGCGGCGTAATGCCGAGATCGTGCCGGGGTCGGAAGAAACGCTCGAGTGCGATCACGTGATTATCGCTTTCGGCTTCCAGGCCGAGGCGGCTTCGTGGTTCCAGGGGCAGGGGATTACCGTGGATGGCCGTGGACGGACCGTGGTGTCTTCGCGTGGGGAGGTTCGCTATCAGACGTCGAACCCCAAGATCTTTGCCGGGGGGGATATGGTGCGCGGGGCGGATCTGGTCGTCAGGGCCGTGTTTGAAGGGCGGCAGGCGGCGGAGGGGATTTTGGGGTGGTTGGGGGAGGGCTGAGCTTCTCGGCACGACTTTGTCGTCCCCAAGGTACCGGCAGAGGAGGCCATCGGCGATGACGGCCTCTTCTGCGCGAGGTGTATCAGTGGCTTTTCGTTTGCTGGTGAGTACGGTGCCATTGAACTACGTGTTGTAGCCCTTGTTCCACAGTTTGTGGTGGTGCCCATTGCAGCTCTTGTCGGATCGGGGCGCTATCGACTGCTAAATCGTCGATAAGCCGGCTGACGACCGCGCTTTTGCCTGTCAAACGCCCCATCACTCTTAGCAGAGGCAAAGGAAAAGGAAGTAGCCGGGCTGGGCGCCCCATCATTTCGGAGAGCCGCCGGATAAGTTCTGCTGTCGAGAGATCCTCCCCATCGCTCACCAAAAAGGTTCGTCCCGCAGCTGCCGGGTGTGTTAGACATCGAAGTGTTGCATCTGCCATATTTTTCAAAGAAATCAGGCTGCGCCGATTGTGTACATTACGAAGCGGCAATGGCATGCCTTTTTCGATGGCGGTGATGAGGCGTAGGAAATTGGCACCGACCCCCGGGCCGTAGATCAATGGAGGTCGAAGAATGACCAATTTCATACCGGTTTTTGCCGAAAGTTCTTGCAAGCGTTGCTCGGTTTCCCATTTGGAGACTCCGTACGGGTCGGATGGGGCCGCGGGCATGTCCGCCCGAAATGGCAGGCCTCGCGGGGTGGCTTCGCCATTGACCTTGATCGAACTGATCATGATGAATGTCTGTACCCCGTAACCAGCTGCTTGCGTGGCCAGCCGCAAGGTGCCATGTACATTCGCCTCCTGGTATGCGCTTAAAGGATCGCTTGCAGACTCGCTCATGACATGAACCCTTGCCGCGCAATGGACAATAGCATTTACCGAGAGTGCTTTGTGCGGGAGTGGCCCCGTTTCGCGTAGGTCGCCCAGCACAACGGGTTCGACATCCGTAGGCAGTCCAGTTTGTCTATCTGGCGACCGAATCCCCGCAAGGAGATCAATGGTGGCCGTGTCGCGCAGGTGGGAGATCAGGCCTTGGCCGAGCATACCGTTTGCCCCGGTAACAAGAACTTTCATCAGATGCGCTCCAGTTGTGCTTGGTAAATTCGCAGATGTTTATCCACAACCTGCTCGATGGCAAACTCTTGCTCGGCAAATGCTCGTCCCGCTGATCCCATCTGGCGACATTGCTCCGGGTTGTCGAGTAGTAAGCGCATGGCATCTGCGAGCGCACAGACATTGCGTGGAGCGACAAGGAGGCCGCTGACATTTGCTAGGATGGCATCGCGACAGCCGGGCATATCTGTCGTTACCACCGCGCGGCCACAAGCAGCAGCCTCGATCAGAACTTTAGGCAGACCCTCGCCATAATACGACGGCAGAACAACCAGGTGCGCTTGAGCGATCACCTCCGGCATGTCATGTCGCTCTCCCCATATTTCAACAATGGCTTCATCCTGGATTTGTTGTAACTCCTGTTGGGAGAGGCTGTTGGGATTGCCGGGATCGATATTGCCCACAAGGCAGAATCTGAATGGATAACCTTGCTTTTTGAGCATGCGAGCAGCTTGAACAAACTCCATCACGCCTTTGTCCTTGATCAGGCGGCAAGCCATGAGGGCTGTTGGATGTCCCTCTGGTAGGGATTTGGGATAATACTCGGTGAGGCTGACGCCGGATCCACGGATCAATACCCCCTTTTCGGGGGGAAGCTTTGCTAGTGCGGTCAGACAATCGCGATCCTGGGTATTTTGAAAGATGACTGTCAGGTTGCGACTACCCAACGCCAACTTATACATGGTGCCGACTAAAAGTCGGCGCAACTTTGCTTTCCACCCCTTATCAATAAACACAAAGCCCAAACCAGATATGGCTGCGACAACAGCAGGCACCTTTGCCAAGCGGGCCGCGATACCTCCAAATAAAACAGGCTTGATGGTGACGAGGTGGATGATATCGGGGTTTACCGTCAGGCAAAGTCGCAGGATACGTCCGAAAGTTATGCATTCAGACAGCAGAGACGATCGTCCTCGATTGATTTGAATCGGGTGAATAATCAATCCATGCGACGCCAATTCGTTTTGTTTGTTAGTAATGGTGGTCGCAATATGCACTTCATAGCCAACTTGTTGGGCGGCCAAAGCAACGGGTAATCGATGGGAAAGAAAGAACCAATCGACGTTTACAACCAGCAGTAATCTGGGTTTGGAGGGCGGCTGACAATTCTGCATGGGGTTAGTTTTTTGGCCGGGTGACGATCTCGCACTCGGCAACCATAAAGTCTTCATCCGGCAAGTGCCGGTACTGTTTTGCCAAGTCGCATCGCTTAATAGGCATGCTAGGCCATCTGGTTTCTCTGACAAGTTCGACGTCGAAACCAGCCTCTACAAACATAGAAAGCATTTCGCGTGGACGAATCCGATTCGTATAAAATCCGCTGCCGCTGAACAAGTTCCCTTCCCATACCTGCTCGGAGAAACGCAGGCTATTCAAGCCTCCACCAAGGTGGTCTCGGAAATCGATACTATGCACCCCAATGCCATTCTCTGGCGTGATTCGTCGCAACTCCCGTAGAAAGGCGGGGAACTCGGCTTTCGGTACATGTTCCAGCACGACTTGGGACCAGATGAAATTGACGGAAGAGCCCGGAATCGACGCGAGCGAGGTAGTTCCTTCTGTCAGATAATGTACCTTGAGATGGGCCTGCAAAGCCGGCAACGCGTCGATGCCATCAAAATCTGGCGGGGTATGGCCCTGTTGAGCCAAGAGGGTGGCTGTCTGTTGCCACCCCTGCAAGGTGCTTTCTGCAAAATTGCCCGCATCTACCAAGTAAGCTTGGCTAGCTCCATATGCACGTGCCACCAGACCTGACAGTATGGAGTCCCCTGGCCCCAGTTCGAGGCTGATAAAGCCTCGTTCAAGTGCGTTGTATTGCTGAGCCCTGTCATAGTAGGCTTCGAAAGTTCTGATGGCTCGACCCGGCTGGTTCATCTCCCCATGGCGGAATAGACCGAGCTTGCGCCATGCATCGTAAGAAATCGGTAGGCGCGATAATGCGAGCTTGCCACCTAATTTCGCCCACCATGGCAATCGTGAAATCAAACCCATTGCTTTGCATTCTCCAGCCAAGTCTGGAACATCAACAATGTCCAGATTTGGCCTCCGGCATTGATGGTCCCCGTGCGATGCTGCTGCCAAGTCTGGCGCACCGTTTTCGATTCGAGATAGCCTTCGGCGTTTAAACGATCCGCCGCCAGGTAGTTGTCAGCCCAATCGTGTAGGGAATGGCGCAGCCAGTCGTCAACCGGCACGCTAAAGCCCATTTTTGGACGCTCCACCAGCGCCTTGGGTACATAGCGATAGAGAACTTGCCTGAGGATCCACTTGCTGTTTCCCTCTCGCAGCTTCATAGAGAAAGGAATACGCCAAGCCAAATCAATGACGCTGGGGTCGAGGAGAGGCACCCGGGCCTCAAGACTGACACGCATACTTGCTCGATCCACTTTGGTCAGGATGTCGTCGACAAGGTAGCTTTGTATATCCCACAGCATCTGCTGCTCGGCATCGGTCAGGGCCTGGTCACTCAAGCGTGACAGATTCATTTCCGGCGGCATATCCATTCGCCACGGAGTTTGCAGCAACAGCTCAGGGTTTGGCCATTGTGCGATAAGTCTAGCGTGTACTGCATCTAGCGACGCCGCGGGAAGAATCGTGGCCACTTTGTGGATTTTCTGCCCAGGAAGCGCAGGGATTACCCCTTTGGGTAGGATTCCTTTAAGGCGATGAAACAGGTTGTCCCAATTATCTGCCGATTTGCTCGCTAATAGCTGTGCCATCGCTTTGCGTAGTGGTGCTGGCAACTGTTTCAATCGGCGCCAGAACGATGACACGAACATGTACCGGTTGTAGCCCGCAAAGAGCTCATCCCCACCGTCTCCCGAGAGTGCAACGGTGACGTGCTGCCTTGCCAGGCGAGAAACCAGAAAGGTTGGGATCTGCGAAGGGTCCGCAAATGGCTCGTCGTACATCTCTGGCAATAGCGGAATCACCCCGCGGGCATCCTCGTCGGAGACGTACAACTCCGTATGCTCTGTGCCGAGATGTTTGGCAACGGCATGAGCATGCTCCGCTTCGTTATAGCCCCGCTCATGGAAGCCGATCGAAAACGTTTTGATCGGACGTGAGCTTTGGGCCTGCATCAGTGCGACCACGGTGCTGGAATCGATTCCTCCAGATAAAAAGGCTCCGAGAGGTACATCGGACACCATGTGACTGGCGACGGCATGGCTCAACGTTTTTTCCAGCTGGTCGATCGCGTCCTGAGTATCCGTTAGCATGGCGCTGGCGCCACGTGCGACGACATCTTCAATGTGCCAGTAGGCGATCGGTGCGGATAATTGGCCATTCTGGTACTTTGCGTAGCAGCCGGGCGGTAGTTTGTGAATACCCTCGAAAATGCTGAGTTCGCCGGGAACATAGCCTAAGCGCAAATATTCGCTGAGTCCTACTTGCGAGATCGAGGGTAATGTCCCTAGGTAGATGACCAGGGGCTTCAGTTCCGAGGCGAAGAGAAGCTGGTTGTTTGCTGTTGAGTAAAAAAATGGCTTGATACCGACTCTATCACGTGCAAGCCATAGTGACTGATCTTCTGTATCCCAGACGGCCAGCGCAAACATGCCGCTGAGTTTTGCCAGCGTATCCGGGATTCCCCAGCGCTCAAATGCGGCCAGCACAATTTCGGTGTCGGAGTGCCCATTGAAGTGGATGCCGAATTCTTCCAGCTTCTGCCGAAGAGCCTGAAAATTGTATATTTCACCATTGTAGGTCACGACAAAGCGACCAGACGGAGATGTCATCGGCTGGGCGCCTGCAGGCGACAGATCCAGAATGGAAAGGCGTCGATGTCCGAGCCCAACGCGGAGATCTGGCGAAAGCCAGAGTCCGGAAGCGTCCGGTCCACGGTGGGAGATGGCATCCGTCATTTTTCTCAGACGTTCTAAGTCAATCTCATGCCCAGGTGAAACGCAAATGCCGACGATCCCACACATCAAGAGACTCCTTTACTGTTGCGGGAAGCCATGCAATGTATGGCCTCGCTGAATCTGCGAGCGATCGCAGGCCATGCCAGCGTATCCCGGGCCTCGCGCACAGCACCTTCTGCACATTGCTGTAGTAGCGCGGGATCTTCGAGCAAGCGCTGGATGTCATTGGCAAGTGCTTCGGGGGACGCCTCTTTGCTAATCAAGCCTGATATCTCATGCTTGACCTGCTCAACCAACCCGCCTATGGGGGTGACCAGGACCGGGACGCCCGTGGCATACGACGTTGCTATAACGCCGGACTGACTGGCTTCTCTATACGGAAGAACGACAAGGTCCGCTTGGGAGAATATATCTCCTATTTCCTCTTCTGCAATCCAGCGATTATCCAGCTGAATGTTCGGGAGCTTGCTCAAAAGCTCTGTATAGGGAGATGAGTCGCCGGGACCCGCAATATGTAAATGAACATTAACTCCGCGACCAAGTAAAATTTCGTGAGCACGCAATAGAATGTCCAACCCTTTGTAAGGCAGAATGCGTCCAAAAAATAGCAGGCGGAAATCAGTGTTCGTCGCTTTCGGAGCGGAGTCATTATAAGGGAAAACGCCATGGGGAATAACCCATGTGCTCGTTTCTGGATAACGATACTCTGAAATAAGTGTGTTTTTTACATGCTGAGTGAGTGTCACAATGCCTTGCGCCTTGTTAACCTCTTTTCTTAACAGGTAGTGCCGAAGCAAGAAATTTTCTCCGGGGTGTGGAACGGCATCATGTAAAACAAATAAATAGGGTGTATGACGGCGTTTTCCTAGCAGCACCGGCACATTCCAAAGATGGCTCATCGTGCAGACAATGACATCAAAATTTTCCTTGGCGATATAGCGCCAAAAACGATGCCTGACGAATGGAAGGCGGCCCAAGGCCATGAATGCTGTCTTTAAATTAGAATAGGTATCGACATCCAGCCGAGGAATGGGGAGAGAGGCGAAGTCTTTATATATCTCGCATTGTCGAGACAGTGAAAGATGTAGCGATAAGCTATCATCTTTGGCAAGTTCTCTTGCCAGCTCAAGCGTATAACGCGGCCCACCTCCTCTACGCCCCCAGTGCCATAGCAGTACTTTTAATTTTTTCATATTTATGCGTGCAATATCTGCTTTACTTGTCTAGCCATACCATTTGAGTGTGGGCCTTGCTCCCTTTGTGTCATGACGTAAACGGCAATGGCAATGGCGGAGAATTGCCACAACCATATGACTCGATTTTGGTCAAAAAACAAGGCTTGTGTACCGGCTGATACGTATGTTAGTAGCAAAAAGGAGGGCAAAGAGTCGGTTATATTCGAAGAAGCCCGCGCGCGCCAGAGTGACAGTCCAATGGTACACAGCCAGCCTAGCCAAGTCATTAGCCCGAGAATGCCCTGTTCCGCCAATGTCGTCAAAAAGACACTATGAGCACGGTTGACCTGGTGGTCCACCGTGCTGATGTTTGGCAACAAGCCCACTCCGACGCCTGTGAATGGGTTTTGCTTCCAGACTTTTACCGCATTGAGCAGAAGCCCTAATCTTACTGGGCTTGTCAGCCCCTTCTGGCTCTTCGTGGTGAGTTGTTCCACCTCATCGGGGATGCTTGGGGTCGACAGTGCTCTGTCATGTATAGCGGTCGGGGCAACAGAAAGAGAGGACAGGCTGCCGTGACCAGCGGGTGGGGAGACAGGGAGAGAGAACACACTGCCGCGGTTAGTTGATGGAATGCTTGGAGCCGAAAAGGCCCTATCTGAATTATTGAATGGAAGGAATTGCGCAGGCACACAAATACCCGCCTGCGCTTCTCCGCAAGTGCAGGCGGGTAACCACCATACCAGGAGCGTCAACGGTAGGCAGAGGGTGAACATTGCGGTGAAAATGCGAGTTTTTGGCCTGAGTCGCGTGATGATCAGCCAACCTATGTAGATCGCCACCAATCCAATGAGGCCGGAGCGAGAGCCAGTGGCTTGTACGAGAAGTATTTGCATGAGCGCCAATGCCTGGTACCCAGTTTTTTTCCATTTATGTTCGCTAAATTTTATTGAAAAATATAGTGATATCGGTAAGGTGTATATGAGGAAGTTGGAAAAATAATTAGGATTGTCGAATGAGGCAATCAAATAACCGTTAGAGGTCAACATAGTTTGGGCTCCATAACCTCCTACGCAGATAGCCGATGCCCAAATGCCCGCCACAGCAAGCGCAATGGCTGTGATGAGAGAAGCTAAAGTGGATTGCAAAATGGTTTCCAGCTTTTCTCTATTTTTTATTTCATGGGATAGTAATACCATGAATGTCATGACAAGTATGTAGCCAAATATCTCGGCAACGCCATATTTTATGCCGTAGCGCAGAGTTTTCCCTTGGAGAGGTGAATTGATCAGGGAAATACTGGCGGCAACGAGGATGGCTAAAAGCCAAATGTAATTATTTTTCCAAAGCGAGCGCCATTCTCTTGATTGAAAAGACCTCAGAAAATACCCTGTAATGGTGCACGCTGCTTCGAGGTCGCCAAACCCTTGTGTGAAACTATGTGGAATGGTTGGCGCAATAAAGAGTGGTGTTGTCGCTATTGTAATAAGTAAACCATATTTGTAATTCCAAAGTGCAAGCAACGCTAGGGGGAGAAAACCGATAGTCACTGTTGCTAGCGCATGGAATGATGAGGCGCCATGGTGCCAGCGAATCCATATCCATAAGACATACCATATCCCAGCCCATAGGCAAATATTTAATATTGCATATGACGAAATTTCAAAGTCATCATCTATTTTAAAAAAAGATGAATTCAAGATTTTTTGAAAATTAGCAGAAATCAAGGATGACATCCTAGGCGATTTTATTTCTCAACGGTTATCGATTTTGCCATTTTAAATAAGCATAGCAGCACCACAATAGAACTGAGTGATCGTGAATAGCTGCTTGATGTTGATTAAGATAATTGTCAATCACTTTAAAATCAAGATGAGTTGATTCTCGAGCCATCTCTCTAAGTTTCTCTGCCAATAGTCCGTTTGCAAACCACTGGCGGATAGGCATTAAAAAACCCTGCTTTCGTCTAGTAAAAATAGTCTCCGGCAAAAAATCTCGAAATGCGGCGCGCAATATGCGTTTGCGCTCGCTACCTTTGATCAGGTATACCTCTGGGAGACTAAGTGCAAACTCAACCAGTTCAGTGTCTAAATAGGGGAGTCGAACCTCTTTTCCATGTTGCATACTCGCAAAGTCGACTTTTTTTAACATATCATTATGAAGGTTGAAACCTAGGTCGGCGATTAAAAGATCCGCCAATGTTTCGAACTGTTTTTCGCCAAGCAAGGCTTGTGATGTGAGCCTGCTGGTGAAACCGAGATTAGCGATATCGGTATCGGTCGCATAGCTTCGCCACGACAGATATTCGTCGTGTGCACTGACGGCCATATGGCTCCGGAAAAGGGCAGCGGCCCGAAGCAACGGGTTGTGCACAGCGTGTGGGTTCGATGGTGTAGGAAACATAAGCAGTAGCCGTTTCAACCATGTAGGTAAGCGCTGGCTAGCTCGCATGGCGGCATAGACGCCGTACCCGGCGAATAACTCATCGGCTGCATCGCCGCCAAGCACAACTTTTTCCTCTACATGAGAACATAGGAATGCTGTTGGGATCAAGGATGCATCGGCGTATGGTTCGCCAAGTTTTCCCAGGGTCGTATCGGTAAAGTCGAGCAGTGCGCGCTCGGTAGTATCGATTACGATGTGTTCTAGATTAGGAAAGCGTTGTGCTACGAGGCGAGCATAGGAAGATTCGTCGAAGGCAGGATCCTGTGGGAATCCTATCGAGTAGGCTCTGACTGCTCCTGCCCCCACGGTGGTGGCAAGTCCTGAAATGACCGAGGAGTCAATCCCGCCACTCAAAAAGGTGGCAACGGGAACATCGGCGGCGAGCATCCGTTGCGAGACTGATCTGCTTAGGAGGGTACGTAGCTCCTCTGTAGCCTCGGTAAAGCTGTGGTTTGAGGTTGATTGCCGCGGCTCATAATAAACGCCTTCTGTCCTGTCCCAGGTTTTTGCGTTGAACTGAATCCAGGAACCAGGCCGCACTTGGTGAAGGTTTTTATAGGGCGAGCGAGGAGCCGGGATAAACGTCAGTTGAAAAAAGAGCTTGATCGCGTCCTCATCGAGAGTGAGCCGATCTTTGCCTACTAGCCGTTCGATAGCCGGAATTTCTGATGCGAATGCAATTTCGCGCTCATCATGATAAATGTAGACAGGTTTTTCGCCGAAACGATCTCTCGTGATGAAGAGCTGGCTTTTTTCTGCATCCCAGATTGCAAAAGCAAACATGCCTTCAAGGCGAGCTAGACAGGCAAGGCCTTTGGCTCGAAAAAGCCGTATAACTACCTCAGTATCCGAGCTTGTCTGAAAAATGACGCCTTGGGCTTCTAATTCCTTGCGAATTTCGCGGAAATTATATATTTCTCCATTAAAGCAAATAGTTAGATTGCCAATCGTCATTGGCTGATTGGCTCTGGCATCCAGGTCAATAATGCTCAGTCTTCGATGACCAAAATACACTGGCGGCTCAATGTAAATTCCTTGCGCGTCAGGGCCGCGGTGAGCAATGGTGCCTAGTGCCGATTCAACTCTTTCCACTGCAATTGGCGCCTGACGCACAATCCCGCCTAGTATTCCACACATGGTTTAGTCCATTCCGATATTTGATAATTCTCGATAGAGCATCGAGTAGCGATGGCAATTGGCTGAAATGGAGTAATGCGACTCTGCGCGATGGCGTGCTGCCGCTCCCATCCGTTGTTGCAGCTCAACGTTACCCGCAAGGTCAAGGATTTTTTTCGCCACTATGCCTGAATCTCTTGGTGTGATGTACGCCGTGAGGCCTTCGATGTGGCATTCTGATACCCCTGGTGCATCGATGACGACGCTGGGTAGGCCACAAGCCATGGCTTCGAGGACAGCATTGCTCAAACCTTCGGACCTGGAGGCACTGACGAAGATGTCCGAGTCGGCGAGCAACTGCGCAACGGATGCGCTATGGCCTGTGAAAGAAACGTTCGCCGTGATGCCCAATGCTTGCGCGTGTGCGCGTAGTGAGGGCTCGGAGGGACCTTCGCCAATAAGTTGTAGTAGACAATCGGGGTGAACCTGTTTTATCCCCGCAATTGTGTCCAAAAGTAATTCCTGGCCTTTCGCCGGAATCAAACGTCCTATGCAAGCAATCCGAAGAATTTTGTCTACTCTAGAGCGATCAATCTCCTTTTGAGTAAATTGATCAATATTGATGCCATTTTCAATTACACGTATTTTTTTAGCTGGGGCCAGCATTCTCAACGAATCGGCCGAGGCGTGCGAAACAGCGGCGACAATTTTAAATGGGCGATACAACACAGAAAACAAAGGATGCTGGCCTTGTTTGGATTTGGTACCACGATGCATGTAGACAAAAGATCGGCTGCGAAAGAGACAAGCCGCCGGCCAGACGACCAATGCAGCTTGAACGCCATGAGCCACAACGATCTGACTACCAGAGCGCAGCAGGTTGAGAATGAAGAGGATCTGCAGTATTGGCAATAACGCCAAGAGTGTTGCAAATTCCTGAATCATGCGGGGAAATGTCCGAGATCTTAAAGCTAAAAGCGTTTTTGTCTTAATAGTGCTATTTTCGTTAAAATATCGTTTGCATTGTTCATCTTTGTAAATGAAAAAGAAGCAATGTTCGAATTGCTTGTCATCATAAGAAGAAAATAATTGGGCCAATTGCCGCTCGCCGCCGTGAACGCCATACGTTCTCATGATATGGGCAACAGAGATTGTCATCTTAGCTCTTCATAAATTTCATAAAATTCGTCGTTTTTTTGAATATAAACCACTTGAGGTGCTTAAGAAAAAAATCACCTAAACTTCCTAAATAACTTCGGCCATAGCGCCTGGAGACAATTAAAGACTCTTTGAAAGCTAGGTCTGGCCGCTGATAGCTAATTCCGCCTGCATGCATGATAGATACCGGTGCGGGGATGAAGTCTACGTGAAATTTTTGTGCAAGGCGAAGTAGCATGTCATAGTCGGCAGCGATGCGAAGAGATGTATCAAAAAAACCGACTGCCTGATAGCATTCTAATGGTGCAAAAAGTGCCATCTGTGGCACGCGAGATCCCTGGAGCTCTCGTTTCCAATTAAATGGTTTCCCCTGTTTTTGGGTTTTTCCATCAACCTCGACGTATAGCATCTGACCATAGCTTATGGTGCTTGATTTTAACTGTGGAATGAAAAATGAAAGCACTTTTTCGTTGAAGTATCGATCATCTGCATTTAAAAAATGAATAAACTCACCAGTGGCAAGCGATAAGCCTTTGTTCATGGCGTCGTACAGTCCATTATCCGGTTCGCTGATAAGATGGGTAATATTGGATTTGTAGCGTTCGATAATATTTAATGTGTTATCTGTAGATTGGCCGTCAATAATAATATATTCAATATTTTTTATGTTTTGAGAAATGACACTCTCAATGCATTTTTCGATACTGTTTTCAGCATTTCTGACCACCGTAATAACAGTAATGCATGGTCTTCCCGTGTGCATCTTATTTTCTTTCGCAATCGTAAAGCGATTGATACAGCGAAATGTAGTGATTCGCTTGCGCTTCAAGCGAGAACTTCTCGACGGCCAAGCACCTTGAGTGCTCGTTGAACGGGAGCCCCTGGGATTCTTGTTGTAGAACCCACCGTACGCCGTTAGCAAGCATTTCGCCGGAGAGTTGCGCAGCTAAAAAGCCGTTGTGCCGGTGGATAACGATGTCGGGCAGGCCCCCAACATTGAAGGCGATCAGAGGGAGACCGCATGCGGCTGACTCCAACGCGACATTGGGTAAATTATCTTCTAGCGACGGGATGATCACTGCATCGGCCATACAGTAGGTCTCAGCAAGCACTGTGTCATCAGCGATGTACCCCGCATAGATAGTATTCGGTGGTAACAATCGTTTTGCAGCTTCTGAAACATTTCCGACAACCAATGGTGTTACAGCCATATTTTCAGGAGAGCGATGCAGGATGTCGAGTGCGGAGAGTAACTCCTTGAATCCTTTTCTTTCGTCTGCATCGGGTGCTATGGACGTAAATAGAACGATTTTTTCTTCTTGCGGTATGCCTCTTTGTGCGCGAAGTGCCGCTTTGCCTCGAGGATAAAAGGTGTGTACATCAACACCAGTCGGGATGACCTCAATTCTTCTGTTTCTAAAAAGTCGGCTTTCCCTGGCTAGACTGGCTATCCAATGACTAGGGGCTGCAATGGTGATATTCAAATCATGCCAAAGTGATTGTTTTTTTTCAAGCAAGCGAAAAGAAATATCGGTAGGAGCTGGTTGTTTTATTTGTGGACAATTTCCGCATTCTTGCGTAAAGCCTTTGCAGGCGCTAGGATAATGGCAGCCGCCGGTAAAAGGCCATGTATCAGACAATCGCCATACAATAGGTTTGTCCAATTGACGCAAAAAAGATGGCTTAATAAAGCCACCATTAATCCAATATAAAGCGACAATATCCGCTTCTTGAACTGCAGAATGTGACGATGGATTAAAGCTGCCGCACAATGCTGGAGAAAAATATTGTGCAGCTTCTTTCATGTAATGCCGTGCAAGCTTGGCCTCACCAAAGGCATTTAGTTTGTTCCAAAAGTCAAAGTGAAACGGTTTCTTGGTCATGATCGTCGGATCCATGCTACGCTTTGAACCGACCAGCATCGTACTATCGATGCCCATGGCACATAACGATTGATGTATACGACGAGCTGCGCGACCAGCACCAGCGCCTTCGTCAGTTTGACTCAGGTGAACAACTTTCATGACTTATCAGTCTTTCTGCAGGCAGCCTAACTTGAAAGGTGCTGTGGCCTAGGAACCTACCTGCGGCGGGACAGCAGCAAGCAATAATTAGCCTGGGGGAATTCCACAGAGATCCATTTTCCCTGAATCCAACCAAGCTTTAATTGCACGAATATCCGAGGCTCGGAACAACTCGTGCTCAGCCTGCTGTGATATTTGCACCTCTAGTTCGGCTGTCCGCGTTTTGCTATACGAGAATGGAATCGATTCTATTTGTAGAGGTCTGTTAATAAATACACCGTACGCATAGCGCTGGGCAAGTTCGATTTGCTGCAAGGAGGGGGGGGAGAGTTTGTCGATGTCGCTGAGGAGCTGAAGATATTCTTCTCGTGATTCGATGTCGTGCGTAAATCCAAGACGATCATAGCGACCAGTTCCTGCCGTAATGACATTCAAACCGAAGGTAGCTGCTTCGATGCCAACGGTTCCTCGAACCGTCAGACATACATCGCCGATGGTAAAAACGGAAAGAGTAGAAATATCGGTATCCGCCGGCAGTACGCGTATGTGCTGCGGTACCGGGCCAAACCTTGCCAGAACCTCCAGTTCAGCAAACATCTTACTGGAGCCATCGCGGATATTTTTCACGACGTTTGCCGGATGAACTTTGATAACCCAGTTGACGTGATCTAGTCTCCAGGCTGCTTTAACCGTTTCTGCAAACCATTCCTCATAGTCATGGAAAACATCGTTTCCCCAAAAAAAAGTGGCATCCCAAAAAATATGGGGAAAAAGTAGTACAGTCTTCTTCTGATTATTAAATCCCAGGCGCTGTTTCAACTTGGCACGATCGAGAAGCGCCGTGTTATGTTGTGTTGCAACTTCTCCATACCATTGCCCAGTTTTGTAGCAATGTTCAATTTCATTTTGAACCGCAGTAAATTTCTGTTGGTCCCATGGCATTGCTTGCAACGCCTGCCATGTTTCCTGAGCAAGTGATGCAGGGTGAACATTTGAATTTTCCTGCCCATATCGCTTCAATAATAGTGCGTTGTCCTTGTGAGCTGCGTTGAATGTGATCGGTTGAATGCCGCTCTGAATACAAGCTTCAAACAGTGGTCCTTCAGGTGTATAGCCGCGGTCGACGAAAACAACGAGTTTTGGCGACCATTGTGCAAGGAGTGCTTTGCTCGCGGATGCGTGATTTAAGCAACGTTGTAGTGCAACTTGCATGTGCAGGTTGATAGTTTGATCCTGGATATCTATGTGGCCGGAACGCAGTTGGCGCATCAGTGTGGAGACGGCATACTTACCCACCATCAGACCGTTCCACGTCAAATTCAATACATCATCCTGTGTCATACAATTTGCTAACGCTGCAAGCAGCCGAGGTATATCTGGGTTGTCGGCATAGTCATCCCAAAATGCAAAACGCTTTATACCGCATGCCTCATAAAGCATGCGTTCATCATTGGCGTCTCGAGAGGGCAAAATGATAATTGGAGACAGCCCATGTGCTATCACGCCTGCAATAACCGGCAGTTGCTGTACGACGTAGCGGGTTCCTCCCATTGCGATAAACAGGGCGTTGCCTTCCGTTTGAGAGATCTGTCCCTCAATTTGCTGCCGAACCGATTGCAGTCGGCTAGAAAGGGAGTTTAGATCTGCAAGATTCCTCTTTCGCTGCGCTCGTAGGTTGGGAGAAATGCGTGATCGGGCGGCTCGGGCGATTTTACCCAAGCCAAGTTTCTTAATAATGTGAACAGCGTTTTCTTTGATTAACGGATTCACAATGCACTTTCTGTCTGTTCTGCAGATATGAAGCTCACTATACTGCTAGCTAAATTAATTTCTTCTCATAATTGCATCAGCAAGCTTTAAATCTTCTGGTGTATTGATATCAAAACCTTCAATGGCAGATATAGGGATGCCCAGCACTTTACATCCGAGAATGGAGCCTGTGCTCTCCAGCGCTGTCGTTCTCGTCAGATATAACGCACTATTTTCTTCAAAAAGTGGTTGACGGTCTTGTTGGCGCCTAGGGGCATCAGGGAATAGGCGCCTAAATTGACCATCGGCATCATATAGCCAAAAATCCCCTCTATTTTCCGTCACGGACATGATGCAGTCGATATCTTGCGCTACGCAATCCAATGCTTCGACAAAACGGCGAATGATTTCGGCTGTTCGAAACGGCGAGGTTGGCGGCAGCGTCATGATCCAATCCGGGAAGTACCCCTCCTCCCGAACGGTGTGTAAGGCATGTAGCAGAGCAGACTCGGTCGAGGCGTTGTCTACACAGATTTCCTTGGGACGATGAAGCGCTCGAACCCCTGCTCGGGCCACAGTAGCAGCGATGTCATCGTCATCTGTGGAGACGATGACATTGTCAGCCAGATTTGTTTCCTTTATGGCCTCCAGGGTGTAGGCCAGTAACGGCTTTCCAGCCAATAAGGCGATATTTTTTTTGGGAATGCGTTTTGATCCCCCCCTAGCGGGGATAATGATGAGAATATCCATTATTTGGGTGCGATGATCACTTGATTCAATACGTCGTTTAATGTAATAACGCCTGTTAAATGGAAGGCCTGATCCAATATCGGAATGAGACTAATTCCATGCGTCTTAGCCAGTTCAAGTGCTTCAACATAGTTCGGCTCTCGGAGAAATTTGAAACTAAGGCTGACCCATCCCTCAAGCGGTGAATGCAAGTCAGCGCCATGCAGGAGTGCCCGCATGACGTCCCCTTCAGAGATAACGCCGATTACTTTGTCTCTGGATACCACAATCGCACAACGACTGCGGTTCTCCTTAATGACCTGTACGGCATCGATCAGGCGGGCCTCACTGGGAACAACAAGGGTAGCTAGAGCCTTATCCATGCAATGGTTCCTAATAAGTAAGTTTCTTGATGAGAAGCTGGTCGTCAATGGCAGTAGTGCGAAGTACATCCAAAATCCGCGCTGCCGATCGCCCATCGCCGTAGGGGTTTGCCATACCGTTTAGCTTTGCGCGAAATTCTGGAGAGATCGCGTGTTTGATCGCTTGCTCTATCGCGTCACTGTTAAACGGCACATCGATGACATTGATGCCTCGTACACGATCCGCCTGGCGCCTTCCAATATTTACTGCAGGTGTTTCATACGTCGGAGCCTCCAAAAGTCCTGAACTAGAGTTACCGACGATTGCCTTGCAGTGCTTCAATAATCCAAGGTATGTCGACCGAGTCAAATTATCAAATATATAAGTATCGATGCCTCTCGCCAGTAATAGCTCGCGCCTAACGGCATGCGAACCAGCATCGTTGTTGGGCAGTATCCATATCTTCCGCATATCGAATTTTTGCAGAGCGGCTATCAACTGAGTCACTTGGTCCGCCGCAAGATCCATCTCTTCTGTGACGGGATGCTGTACGACTAGAAGATATGGTGCATCGAGGTGTATACCCAGCTCATGTAGCAAAGCTTTGCGTTCTGGTAGGACACAGGCTACAAGTTCATCTAATTGTGGAGCACCAACGTTATGAATGCGAAAAGGCTCTTCCCCCAGCTTGCATAGCCGATCTGCTGCGTCTTGGTTTGCCGCTAGATGAAGATGAACAAATTTGCCAATAGCATGTCTTGCTACGCCATCGATATTACCAGATCGCTCTCCCGCTTGGATGTGGGCAACGGGCGTATATGTGTACGCAGCCGCGATTGCCCCCATCAGTTGCTCCCCTCTATCGCCGGCCAAGATAACCCAATCGGGTTTTTCGCGGTGGATGGTATCGATGAAAGAAGTCAGAAAGACACCAAGCGACTTTACCATGGTGAAATGGTTGTGCCCTTCTAACGACATGAAGAGCTCATCGGACACCACATAGCCATCATCGACGATCTCATCGACGAGCCGGCCATGCTGCGACAGCAAAAGCATGTTGGTCGCACAGATGTTGTAGTCGATATTCTGAGTGCGGCACAGATCGATAATCGGTCGAATGTAGCCCCACTCGCCACGAGAACCATTTAGAAATAGGAGTTTCAAGCCAAACCCTTCCCACTCATTTATATCATTCGTCCAGGTCAGCCCAGGAAATCAGGGTGTTCGCCGGAATGTCTTTGATTACCTTTTTCCCAATGACATTATCCATCTGATGCGCGGGGATACCGGTTCCAGGGCGTTTGGACCAAATGTCATCTTGCTGAATGACTTCACCTGCAGCGATAGGACGTAGCGATACGATGCTGCGGAAGGCCCACGTCCTGATGGACTTTTCTTTCGATTGAACGCGTTTCTCTGTACCTAGGCTTACTTCGATTTTTCGTACCCCTTCGACGAGTTTTGCCAACTCGTCGAACTCGATGGAGACGGATTGATCCGGGCCCGGTTGACTCTTATCCAAGATCACGTGCTTTTCCAATACGCGAGCGCCAAGAGCCGTTGCAGCGAAGCAAGTGTAAAGATCAGGGGTATGATCGGAGTGACCGATAACAGCCTTGGGATAGCGCTTTATCATCTCGGTGATGACCCCCAGGTTGAGGTCTTCATATACCGGTGGGTATTCACTGAGGCAGTTCATCAATACCAGCGGTACGTCGCGGTTAGCCAGTGCATTGTAGGTTCTATCGATTTCCTCAAGTGTGCACATGCCGGTGGAGACAATCATCGGCTTACTCATTTGTCCGATGCGGACAAGCGATGGGATATCGGTCATTTCACCAGATCCGATCTTGAATGCGGGAACGAGAGAATTAATCTCTTGTGCAGCCTTTAAGGAAAAGGGGGTGCACATGTATAAGATGCCTACTTCGTCGCAGTAGCTTTTTAGCTCGCGATGTTGCTCTAGAGTCAGTGCGTATTTCTTAAGAAATTCGTAAAGAGGTTCTTGAAAGTTATCCGACATGGGAGTGTCAGGAAGCATTTCCTCATCAGGAAGATGGTGCTGAAATTTGATCGCATCGGCCCCTGCGCGTTTGGCTTCACGGATCATTTCTTTGGCTGTGGCGATATTGCCAAGGTGGTTGTCACATCCCTCGGCAATAATAAATACCGGATTATGATAGCCAATTAGGCTGTTTTGTATCTTAATATGCATGTGATGACCTCAGTGCTGTAGAGGGTAGGTCCCATGGTCAATGACGTGATGACTGCACATCAAGTGTGACGTGGCTTCATCCTATAATAAAAATTTGCGAAATTTCTACGCATCATCCAAATAATCATGATGTATGCGGAGATTAGCAATAATGCTCTTGTTGAAAATGAATATTCTTTTTGAATAAAAAAAATGTTGGCAAATGCCGAAAAAATCCCTCCGCCATACACCCAATAATCAGAAAATGGTAATTTTGTTATTCTCTTTGTTGCAATATATTGTCCAATTTTATGTAGAAAGACTTGGATATACATAGAAATAATTGCGCCCCAAACCCCAAAATGAGGGACCAGTAGAAAAAGAGACAGAAATGCGATGCCAATGGATGCCGTATTCAAGTTTGCGTATAGATTGCCCAATCCGCGGCCAAGCAGAAGCATGGCATGTGTTTTGGCCGCAGTTTGCAGCAACAGTACGATGAGCAAGGCGACCGTATAGGACGCAGCATCGGTAAATTTGCCATGTGTGAGAAACGCTATCACGTCTCTTCCAATAAAAGCAAAGCCGATACAGACGCAGGCAACAAAAATCTGAACTATGTCCCACACTTCTTGTGTGACTGCAAAAGTAGGTTGAGGCAGCTTTGCCTCTTCCAAGGCTGTTGGCAAGACTCCTCGAGACAGCGCATTGAGCAGCGTCATGGTTGCATTTTTGTAATACTGAGCATGACTGTACAGACCCAATGCCGCAAAGCCCGCAAATCCAGCCAAATAGGAGCGTTCAAAGGCCAGCTTTCCATTTTCTGCGATGGATGCACTTACCGCGGATGTAGAACCAGCACATGCTTTGGGTAGCCACATTTTTAATGAAGAGAGGCTGGTAGGACGCAAAAATAGAACGATGGCAGAAAACGTCCCTAGTGCAGCGGCTGCGATAAATCCATAAAAAAGAGCGTTATCATTTTCGCCGAGAGAAAATATACAAAATGAAACGACGGCAATGTTGATGAGTGCTTGCGCGAACGTTAGGATCGCATAGGTCTTTGCCTTGCCCTCAATCCCCAGGATTTCTACACTTGCTGTCCACATGGCGTTCAGAACGCCCGCAAGCAGTGCCAGGAGCAGCGACTTTCGTCCAAGATAGTCTTTGCCAAATAAATTGGATGCTTGAGTGTAGAGAGGGTAGATGAACACAAGGCAAAGCAAACCCACTAACAAAGACGCAGTTAGTACGGCTGATAAATAGTGAGTTCGGTCTCTCCCCTCCAAAATCGATAACTGGTGTGGCAAGCTCAATGTCGATGTGGCCCCTGCTACACCCGAAATCAATCCCGCAATAGTCGCTCCAAGTGCAAATGCACCAAAATGAGAAGGGCCTAGCCGAGTGGTGTAAAGTGGAAGAGCGGCTAGGCTGATCAGCGGTACTCCTATTGAGGAAAGAAAGTACCAAGTCGTTCGGTTTGCAACTGACATAATTATAGGTGGTTACTTAAATTTTCCCATATTTGCTATTTGAATAGCCGATAGATCATCTAGCCAGCATTGTAATAGCTCAAGCTCTTCTTCGCCGACAAAATCAGCTTCAATCAACATCTCATAACAAGTTCGAAGATTACGTCCGATCGCATGTTTTCCCTTTTCTAACTTTAGTACAGAAAGGTTTTCAACTATCAGTTTGTTGCCAAGATAACCCGAAATTTCATCTGAAAAATCACGCATCAAGTTATGCTCATTGCGTTCTTGCCATACTGTCGCGTCATGGAAGAGAATATCCCAGCCACACTCCCAGGCGATGCGTTGAGCGACTAACGAGCGCCATATATCGGTCATGCGGAAGCTGCATTTTGCCGGCAAATATAGAAGTGGAAATGCATCTGACCACCATGTTGTATTTTGGCTGTTAAAGGGACACCAAGTGCCATCGGCTAATGCAACGCTCCTCCCTTTCGCAAAGTTTTGTGGTAGTGGGAACAGCAAGCGATAAATGGCATCGACGTCCGGGTTCTCATCTGCGAGCCCCTGTTGGATCGGACAATCACGTTTACCAATTTCCAGAGCTTGATACTCTGCAGCATTGTCCCGGACATGGTCGAGGGGGAACCCTCTTGGCCAGATAAGGGCATCGCTAAAATAACGATATGTATTGGTCCACCCTCCATTCTTCAAAAATGGTGTATTTTGTATTCGGGTACGACTGTTCCAAAATTCTGCTGTCGGAAGATTGTCATCATCTGTCTCGACAATGAGCTCTGCTCCTTGTTGTGCTGCAATAAGATAGCCAATATTCTTGCGCGCATAATGTCCGACTGGACATTGTTTTGCATAAGAAAAATTTGTATCAAGTTGAGATTGAAGCGAATAAAAATGGGCGCCATCACAATTAAATTCGCTAGGGCTTTTTTTGTCGCCGATAACTATAAAATTCCAGCCATGATTTTTTGCGCCATTGGATAAATCTTGAATGGCTCTATTGGGGGAGTTGATGGTGGTGACAATTAATGCAGTGTTAAGCATGGTTTCTCTATTTTGCAAGGAGGTTAAGCAGCGATGCTGAAGCATTAATTGCAGAGTAGTGTTCCTCAAAAAATGCCCTCGCTTTTTTTCTTAAAGCTACCAAATTTTCTCGGCTAGGCATTCTTGCAATTAAACTTGCATAGTCGGCAGCCGAATCAGCTTGCCAGACAGCAGGGCATGCCCGAAGTTCGGGCATGTTGTAAAAAACAGAGGGATGAACAATGCAGATATTTCCGGCCCCAAGTGCTGCACATACGCGGGTTCTAACACCAACAGGATAATTCATGGGTAATATGAATATATCTCCTTTTTGTAGTTCTTCTTCAAAAGAATCTACCCTCCCCAAAACGCTGATCTCTCTATATTGCCTGGCTTTGAGTAGGAAGCTTTCCGGGCATTTTCCAATCAAACGTAGCTCAACATTATTTTTTCCGAATTTTTCCCGGAGAGCTGGAATAATTCCATCGAATATAATGGTAATCGACTGCTTGGATGCAGTGCCAGCTAATGTGCCTCCAAAGTAGATAATGGGTTTTTCATTGTCCTGTACTTTGTCATAAAACTCTGTGACAGGCAAAAATGGCCTTAAATCAAGGACGCGGCGTGTAAGATGTCTACTCCACATTTTAGCATGACCAGATCCAAACATTGCTACTTGTTCATTAACGGATAGGCCTCTGAAATATAATATTTCTGTTATGCCCAATAGGCCTGCTTTTAGCTTGTTTAGAGGCTTTCTCCATGGGGTGGAATGCCATAATCGCTTGCCTGCAGGATCACCTAAAATGACAATTTTTTTAGTCGCACTGATCTGGTGAATTAAGGAGATTGGTAGAGAGTCGAATGCGATTGCGGCATCATATACATCGCTGTAGGACGAACACTGAGACAAATTATCCATTTCTGAAACGGCTGCAAGATTGAAGCCGCCAAGAAATCGTCGGTATCGATTACACGGTTTCGCATGGAAGTTCAACTCTTGGCGACGCAGACGATATTCGGATGCCCCAAAATCAAATGATTGTTCCCAATCGGGCTCTTCTCCTTCTGGACAAAGAGCTAAATAAGATACCGACCAACCTCTTTCGAGCGCCGCTTGCACGAGACCACACATCACGGCATTTCCTGCGGATCCATTCGATATCAAGCGGCCCATTGCAATCACAAGTAAATGCATTATTTTTTCCTAGCACTTTATATGCTGAGAGAAAATTTCAATATACTTGCGGGAGGTTTCCTCGCGCAAAGCCAGCAGCCGCTCCTGCTCCTCCGCTTCAGATTGTATGCCTTGTTCAATTTCGTGTTCAAGTTGGTCCGGGGTCACTTCGTCGACATAGTGAGCCTTCAGTCCCATTAGCTCCAAAGTACCTAACCGAGTGTCAGTGCCGATGGCAATGACAGGCAATCCTACGCCGGCCATCGGAATTGCTGCATGGATGCGCGAGGCCAGTCCTGCCTTACCGTGCATGATGATCGATGCGTACTCATCAAGTGTAGTGGGTTGCAGCCGAGGGATATTGACGCGTACTTGCTGGGCGTGACGCGCTTCCGCCTGGTTATGGCACAGGAAGACGACCTTATGCCGTTTCTGTAAGCGTGTGACTAACTCAGCGACAACGACTCGCCAACGATCAATATCGACGGGTTGTCCCCAGGCGCTATTGGCTCCAGACATTTGATAATTGATTACGATATGGCGATCCGCGAGTGGTGGACGTTTGGCCAAGCGCTCAAATTTTCTTCCACTGACCAATGCACCGCATGGTATGAGCGGTGCATTGCGACCAAGTGCTTGCCACAGTTGCTGTGCATAGGTATCGCGAACCGTAGAAACGGTTGAGTATGAGAACAGGCGCTTGAAGTATGCTTTATCCGCGTCGTCAAATGCTTCTGCGGGTGTGCTTGGCAATGATTTGAGTGCAAATCCACCCGAACCCACGCCGCAATCGAAAGTCGGTACCCCGTGATGATGAAATGCGCCGAGCTGATGGTGGAACATCAAGCACATCTCTGGGGTGCTGCCTACGCCCCGAACAATGCTAGGCCCACCGCAAGTGATGGCACCTGAATAGTTTTGCAGGTGGGGCGCTGCAGGCCAAAATTTTTCACACATGGCCGGAGAATTTAGCCACCTTCTTAAGGTTTTGATGCGTCCATGTGGGATTTTGTCCAACCAGTGAAGCCAGTGTCCAGTTGGGTAGATAGAAAAGAACTTGTGCTGTTCTATGTGATTGATATCTACCTTGCCATCAAACATTTCATTGACGATCTCTTCAAAGCCAACCGACATGAATAAATGGCCAATATTGCCGATTCTATGGGACAGCAGTGCGATTTTTGCGTTAGCCATATCGTTTCATGATTCTATCTGTAACAAAATTTCCGTAATCAAAATTTTTTCATTTTACTAATAAAATGAAGTTCGTATTCAGCTAGGCGATGACTTGAGACGCCAAATTCATAAGTCTGGCTCTTGTGTGTAAAAAAATGCTGCAGCATGCATTGTCAATAATTTCAATTGAATGACAATATTTTTCCAGACAGCAAAAAGTAAGAATTTTGCCTAAATGAATTTTGAAATAATAATTACAGGCTCTCCTTGTAGTATTCATTGTACCATGCGACAAATTTTTCAATTCCTTCTTGAACCGTTGTCGCAGGTTTGTAATCAAATTGTTCTACGAGGTCGTCAACATTGGCCGATGTATCGGCAACATCTCCGGGTTGAAGAGGTAGCAACTCCATTGTTGCCTTCTTGCCTAGTGCGTCTTCAATCGCCTTGATGTAATCGAGAAGAGCTACAGGGCTGTTGTTTCCAATGTTATAGATGCGCCATGGCGCTTTGCTGGCCGCTGGATCGGGCGAGTTGCCGTCCCAATCGGAGCTTCCCTGGGCCGGCTTGTCGAGTACGCGGATGATACCTTCGACAATATCGTCTATGTAGGTGAAATCCCGACGGTGATTGCCATAGTTAAAGACCTGTATCGGCTCTCCTGCGTGAATGGCCCTAATGAATTTGAACAGAGCCATGTCAGGCCGTCCCCATGGACCATAGACAGTAAAAAAGCGCAATCCCGTTGTCGGCAACCCAAAAAGATGGCTATAGGCATGGGCCATTAGCTCATTCGACTTCTTGCTGGCCGCATATAAGCTTAATGGGTGATCCACATTTTGATGTGCCGAAAACGGCAAGGCCGTATTTGCACCATAGACGCTTGAGCTGCTGGCATAGACCAGATGTTCTATCTTGGCGTGACGGCAAGCTTCCAAAATGTTGGCAAAGCCGACGATGTTGCTGTCTATGTAGGCCTGTGGATTTTCAAGTGAGTAGCGGACACCCGCTTGAGCCGCAAGATTGACTAGGCGGCTAGGCTGATGAGTGAAAACCGCTTCCTGCAGAGCTGCGCGGTCGGAAATGTCGATTCGCTCATGCTTGTAATTCGGGTGGTCGTGATAGCGCGCAAGCCGTGCTTCTTTGATTGCTGGGTCATAGTAGCTGTTATGGTTATCAATCCCGATAACCGTATCTCCACGCTCTAATAATTTTAGAACAAGAGCAGAACCAATAAATCCAGCTGCGCCAGTGACAAGTACCTTCATTTATCTTCACCATGCAAATTATTCGCTTATCGGTCAAACAATACTGCTAGGCCACCGTGCGAAGAAATAGAATAACGAATCGGGAAATGATTATTCGTGATAATTCATGGTGCGGTAGCCATGATTTTTCACCAGCGCATCACATTTGGCACTATTAACATCCTCCCTGACCATCTCTGCTACCAGCTCCTCAAAACTGGTACGAGGAGTCCAGTTAAGAAGTTTCCGTGCTTTGCCTGCATCGCCCAGAAGTGTTTCCACCTCGGTCGGGCGGAAGTAGCGCTCATCCACGGCAACGATGCACTTACCGGACAAATCGTATCCCTTTTCATTCACTCCATGGCCGCGCCACGTAATGGCTATGCCGGCCTCCTTGGCTGCGGCATTGACGAAATCTCGGACACTGTACTGGATCCCGGTTGCGATCACGAAATCTTCTGGCTTATCTTGCTGGAGCATGAGCCACTGCATCTCGACGTAATCTCTCGCGTGTCCCCAGTCTCGTTTTGCATCAAGATTTCCCAGGTACAGACAATCTTGCAATCCTAGGCTAATCCGCGCGATTGCTCGAGTAATCTTTCTGGTGACAAAGGTCTCTCCTCGGATTGGGCTTTCATGGTTAAAGAGGATACCATTGCAGGCATACATGCCGTAGGCTTCTCTGTAATTCACCACAATCCAGTAACCATAGAGTTTTGCCACCGCGTAGGGGCTGCGCGGATAAAATGGCGTGGTTTCTCTCTGGGGTGTTTCTTGCACCAATCCATACAGCTCACTTGTAGAGGCTTGATAGAAGCGTGTTTTCTTTTCTAAGCCCAGAATCCGGATGGCCTCTAATACTCGCAATACTCCCAGCGCATCTGAATTGGCCGTGTATTCTGGTTCTTCAAAGCTGACGGCCACGTGGCTTTGTGCTGCTAGGTTGTAAATTTCATCGGGTTGTGTTTGTTGGATGATCCGAATCAGGGAGGATGAGTCAGTCATGTCTCCGTGATGTAAAAAGAAGCGAACATCCGTTTCATGGGGATCTTGGTAAAGATGATCAATGCGATCAGTATTGAAAAGACTTGTCCGTCTTTTCAAACCATGCACGATATAGCCTTTTTCAAGCAGTAATTCCGCAAGATATGCCCCATCCTGGCCTGTAATGCCGGTTATCAAGGCTGTTTTCCGTGTGGACATAAAATGAATCCTGATTAGTCTTTTCGTGTGTTGTGACTCAAGAAATCGTTATAGGTGCTGGTTAGTCCATCTTCCAATGAGATTCCAGGCGCCCAGCCAAGCTGCTTAATTTTTGAATTATCCATCAGCTTGCGCATCGTGCCATCTGGCTTTGTCGTATCAAAAACAATATCTCCGGCATACTGGACAATATGAGCAATAATTTTGGCAAGATCTGCAATTGAAATATCACTGCCGGAGCCTACATTGATGTGGCTCTGCATGGGGAAGGTTGCTCTCGAATAAATTTCTTTATCCAAATTCATGATGTAGATGCTAGCCTCTGCCATGTCGTCAACATGCAGTAGTTCTCTCCTCGGTAGACCTGTTCCCCATACTGTTACCGATTGTGCATGTGATAGTTTTGCCTCATGGAAGCGCCGGATCAATGCAGGGACGACGTGGGAATTCTCTTTATGGTAATTGTCTCCTGGGCCGTATAGATTGGTCGGCATGACACTCCGATAGTCTATACCACGCGTGGCACCATACTGACGGTTGAAGCTCTCGCAAAGCTTGATACCGGCGATTTTTGCAATTGCATACGGCTCATTTGTCGATTCTAAAGGACCAGTGAGTAGTGCGGACTCACTAATGGGCTGAATTGTATCTTTAGGGTATATACAACTGGAGCCAAGAAAAAGTAACTTCTTTACACCTGTCTGAAATGCTGCATTGATGATATTGGATTCAATCATCAAATTTTCAAAAATAAATTCTGCTGGGTAGGTGTTGTTCGCATGAATGCCGCCTACCTTGGCCGCAGCTAAATATACCTGATCTGGGGTTTCTCTCTCGAAAAAATCAAGAACAGCTTGCTGATTAGTTAAATTTAGTTCTTCTCGCGTTTTGCAAAGAAGCTGCTCTGCGGAGTGACCTTGAAATAGTAGTTTCTTCCTAATGGCGGAACCAACCATTCCTTTGTGGCCAGCAATGTAGATTTTGTGTCTCATTGAGGTAAGGCTCTTCCATAAGTATCTTCGACCCGGACGATATCATCTTCCTCTAGATAGCTGCCAGATTGTATTTCGATGATTTCCAGCTCAACTTTGCCTGGGTTTCGCAAGCGGTGTAGTTTTCCAATAGGGATATACGTCGATTGATTCTCGGATAGCAGAAAGGTGTCGTCGCCACAAGTTACTTCTGCGGTGCCCTTAACGACGACCCAGTGCTCCGCCCGATGATGATGCATCTGAAGACTCAGTGAAGCCCCCGGCTTGACCCCGATCCGTTTGACCTGAAAGCGGTTCGCTTTAGATATGCTGTCATACCAGCCCCATGGGCGGGCAACCTTGCGGTGTGTAATGGCTTGGGGGTATTGAGCTTTCTCTAGAATATCAACGACGTCCTTGACTTTCTCGACATAATCACAATGTGCGACTAGCGTGGCATCTGGTGTGTCGATAATGAGCAGCTGCTCCGTGCCTATTGCAACTACTGGGCGATGATCTGCGTGGATGAAGGTATTTTTTGCGTAAAGGGAAACGCCCTTTCCATGGATACGATTACCATCAGCATCGGCTGGGATGAGGTCGGCTACGGCATTCCAGCTACCAACGTCGCTCCACTGGCCAGAATATGGGATGACCGATACATTGTGAAAATGTTCCATAACAGCATAATCTATGCTTTGCGAGCGGCAATCGGATAGTGGTGATGCATCTGGGCGAATCAGGTTGTGTCCTTTTTCGGGAGTTTCTTGTGTTGCCTTCTGCATGGCGGTTCGGCAGGCGGCAAGAATATCAGGAGCAAGCTGCTCCATTGCGCCGATCAACACATCAGCTTTGCAGAGGAAAATCCCCGCATTCCAAAGGGCATCCCCCTTTAGTAGCAACTCCTCGGCGGCCTTGCGATTGGGTTTTTCAATGAAGCGCTGCACTTTGTAGCAGTGCTCTGTGGCTTGTTGACCCCGCTGAATATAGCCATAAGCGGTGTTAGGGAAACTTGGTACAATCCCAAACGTCACAATTGATCCGTTTAGTGCTGCGTCCACACCCGTTTTAACGGTTTCTATGAAGGCATCCGTGTCCGCGATGTGGTGATCTGCAGGACAAAACAGCAGCAATCCTTGGCAATGTATGGCCGCAAGCGCCATGGCGGCGGCCGTGTTTCTAGAGTGGGGTTCCAGGATGATATCGTACAACTGTGCCGTACGTTGAAAGGCTTCAGACACCAGAAATTGATGCGGTTCTGCGGCTACCGCCACGATGGGGGAATTGAACGGCGTGAGTCTTTCTATGGTTAACTCAAGGAGACTTTTTTCACCCACCAGTGGAACGAACTGCTTGGGATAACTGCGTCGTGACAATGGCCAGAGTCGAGTGCCCGAGCCGCCGCACAATATAACAGGTATGATTTGGGTGTTTTCCATAGGTGAGTAATAGCTTTGGGTGTGCCTATATGAACGGGCTGGGTCAAACGTAAGGGTGGGCTCAACTTTCCTGTGAATTCCATCCTCTGTCAAGAAGGCCCAGGGCCCCGTGCTGAACCGAGCAGATACGAGTTCAGGTATTGTACTGTAGTTTGCGTCGTAGAATTGGAAAATGGAGAGGTTGGCGCTGCCGCGAGCCCTGGCTAAGGCGGTAGTGATTGCGCAGATACACTGGGCACACTCATGCAGTGTGGATGCCAGAGTCGTGGATGTGGATTAAGAACTGTCTGTCTTCTTCGTTATTTGCTGGTGCAAGCGTTTCAGCTCAAAAGTGATGAGCGTGTATCAGATCTAGCTGGCATCGATCAGGTGCTGGTGTGCACATGGGGTTGTTCAGTGTATGAAGTTCGCTTTACTCCGCTTGGAGAAATGCTCGGGTGACGCGATACCTGCGGCTATGTGCTCACGGGGGGGGGCTCCACCAAAAATGATGATCGTGTGGGGCTTTTTGTGAATTATTTTTTGAGGTGCGCATGAATTATCTGTCTTTGATTGGTAGATCCACCCCTCTTTTCATGGAAGATATACAAAGATATCAGAGCGAATTAAAAGATTTAGTCTCTGATGCGCGATTTCTTGTTGTTGGCGGAGCAGGGTCAATTGGGCAGGCTGTGGTCAAGGAGATTTTTAAAAGAACCCCTAAAGTTTTGCATGTTGTTGATATCAGCGAAAACAATATGGTAGAACTGGTTAGGGAGATAAGAAGTTCGCTTGGATACATTGATGGTGATTTTCGGACATTTGCCGTTGATTGCGGAAGTTTGGAATTTGATGCTCTTTGTAAAATGCATGGGCCTTATGATTACATATTCAATTTGTCGGCATTGAAGCATGTGCGGAGTGAAAAAGATCCATTTACTTTGATGCGGATGATTGATGTGAATATATTTAATACAATAAAAACAGTAAGAGTTGCAAAGAGCTTTGCAGCAAAAAAATATTTTTGCGTTTCGACGGATAAGGCCGCCAACCCAGTTAATATGATGGGGGCAAGTAAGAGAATTATGGAGAAATTCTTGATGCGGGAAAGCCGTGACCAAATGGTGTCAACGGCCCGGTTTGCCAATGTTGCGTTCTCTGATGGCTCTCTATTGCATGGATTTCATCAGCGATTTGCCAAAAGACAGCCCATCTCTGCGCCTTCTGATGTTAGAAGGTATTTTGTTACTCCACAAGAGTCGGGAGAGCTATGTTTGCTCTCCGGTATGTTGGGTGAAAATCGCGATATATTTTTCCCAAAGCTCAGTGAAAGCCTGCACCTCATTACATTCTCTGAGATTGCAGAAAAGTTTCTTAAAGAACATGGTTTTGAGCCGTTTCAATGTGAAACAGAGGATGAGGCAAGAGTTCGCACTACTGAATTGATTAAAAATAATAAGTGGCCATGCTATTTCTTCACTAGCGACACGACTGGCGAAAAGGACTTTGAGGAGTTCTTCACCTCTGATGAGGATCTGGATTTGGCAAGATTTTCCGGCATAGGTGTGATTCGTTCCTCCATGGCTTATGATGATCACTTGTTGAACTTGTTTGAGAAATCTATTGAGAAGGTAAAGTCAAGAGGGACGTGGGAGAAAAACGAACTGGTTGAGTTTTTTTCCAAACTCATTCCTGAATTTTCGCACAAAGAAACTGGACGGTATTTGGATCAAAGGATGTGACTATGCAACGGTTGTTTGATGTTTTATTGTCTGGCATGGCTCTGTTGATTCTTATGCCTTTACTTTTACCTGTATGCTTCATTTTATTATTGACTGGCGAGCACGAGGTATTTTTTAAGCAAAAGCGAATTGGAAAGGATGGGAGGGAATTTTTTCTCTATAAATTTGCAACCATGCTAAAAAATAGTCCTGCACTGGGGCATGGTACAATTACGGTAAAGGGAGATCCTCGAATTTTACCTGTTGGGAAATTCTTGCGTAAAACAAAATTAAATGAATTACCGCAATTGCTAAATATCTTGTTGGGGGAAATGAGTGTGGTTGGTCCTCGCCCTCTAACGCCTCAAACTTTTTCGGCATATCCTCTGGCTATTCAGCAGGTTGTCGTAAAAGTGAAGCCTGGTCTTTCCGGTATCGGTTCGGTTGTTTTTCGTGCCGAAGAGGATATGCTTTCCAGAGAGGATGCCTCTGTGTTTTATGCGGGTGTTGTCGCTCCGTACAAAGGTGCATTAGAAGAGTGGTTCGTCAGCCATCGCTCGCTTCGGAGCTATTTCCTACTCATTATGATTACTGCTTGGGTTGTGCTCTTTCCTCGCTCTGCACTTGTCTGGCGGTTTTTTCCCAGTTTACCTCTGCCGCCAGATCAGCTGAAACCGTTGCTGAATTACCCTACTTGAGAAGGTCGCGTGGGGTGGCAAATTGTTTGCCACCCATTAGCGGGCAGTCAATGAGGCGAATTCAATTCCAACGGCATCCTTTGTGGACGTGATAATAGGAACCTGCAATGCCGGCCAGGGGATGGCCAAAGTTGGGTCATTCCATCTAATGGTTACTTCGCTGGCTTTGTGCCAATAGTCAGTTGTTTTGTAGGATACCTCCGCCGTGTCCGATAACGTGAGAAACCCATGTGCATAGCCTGTGGGGATCCAAAGTTGCTTTCTATTGGACGCTGACAGCAGTTCTGCATGCCAGCGTCCAAAAGCTGGAGAGTTGGCCCGAATGTCCACTACAACGTCATAAATTTCGCCTGCGAGAACGCGAACAAGTTTGCCCTGCTCGTGGGGAGGGCTTTGAAAATGAAGGCCACGCAGGACGCCTTGCCTAGATTTCGAGTGATTATCTTGAACGAAGGTAACGTCTTCTTTAATCATGCTTCCAAATGTTTTCTTATTGAAACTTTCGTAGAAAAATCCTCTGCTGTCTTCGAAAACTGTTGGAAGGATTAATTTAACATCATCAAGCGATGTCTCGACGATTTTCATTTTCTTGCTCGACAAATTTAATTAGATATTGGCCATAAGCGTTTTTCAGCATCGGAACTGCCAAGCGCTGCACTGCTTCAAGGTCGATATAGTTCATTCGATATGCAACTTCCTCAAGACAGGCAACCTTTAGACCTTGTCTACGCTCTAACGTACAAATGAACTGACTCGCCTCCATCATTGACTCATGTGTGCCCGTATCCAGCCAAGCATAACCGCGGCCAAGGGTTTGCACCTCAAGTTTTTTGTTCGCTAGATAAATCGAGTTTACGCTGGTAATTTCCAGCTCTCCACGTTCAGATGGTGTGACGGTTTTTGCAATGTCTACGATTGTATTGTCGTAAAAATAGAGGCCAGTGACTGCGTAATTCGATTTGGGGTGCGTGGGCTTTTCGACGATGGATATTGCTTTTCCATTTTTATCAAACTCTACGACACCATAGCGTTCTGGGTCATTCACACGATAAGCAAAAATTGTGGCGCCATCGCTTTTTTTTGAAGCTTTTTGCAGTAATTTGGCAAATTCATCGCCATAGAAGATGTTGTCGCCTAGTATAAGTGCGGCAGGCGCACCGTCCAGGAAACTTTCTCCTAAAGTAAACGCTTGAGCCAGGCCATCGGGGCTTGGCTGAACTTTGTACTGCAAGTTGATGCCCCATTGGTGACCGCTGCCAAGTAAGGTTTCGAATCGGGGAAGGTCTTGTGGCGTTGAGATGATCAATATGTTCCGTATCCCAGCAAGCATGAGCGTACTGAGGGGGTAGTAGATCATGGGCTTGTCGTAGATGGGGAGAAGTTGCTTGCTCATCGCGAGCGTGGCTGGATAGAGTCGGGTGCCTGATCCGCCCGCAAGAATGATTCCTTTACGGTGCCTTTTCATCTTTGTCTCGGTTTTGAAAAAATGCTTTTATTTGTGACGTAAAGTGTATCGCTTAAGGACCCTTGAGCCGAGATCCTGGTTGGGGGAAACTTGGCTTTTGCATCCATCTGTCGTATGGTGAGTCCCCGAAATGCTTAGTAGTTTCGCGCGCTGGAGCAACCTTAACCATAGTGCTGAAGATTATTACATGCTGATTATTTTGTGTGCTAGTGCCGTGCTTTCATTTGTCTTGAGTGTTCTGCTGGTACGTTATCAGCATCTTCACTTGCGCTATTCTGCGGATAGCGATCTGGGAGGGGTCCAGAAGTTTCACGGAAGTCCAGTTCCGCGGATTGGCGGCGTTGCGGTCCTTGCCGGAGTAGTACTAGGCAGCGGGGTGGCTAGCTATATGTTGGGAAATCTGAGCTGCCTCGCCGTTCTGTTTGTCGCATTGCCGGCGTTTGCCGCGGGGTTGCTGGAGGACTTAACGAAACGAGTAGGTGTTCGAACCCGGTTGTATGCCACATTTGTCTCAGCACTTCTGGGGGCGATCCTGCTACACGCCACAATACAGCGGGTCGGAGTGCCCATCTTAGACACGATTTTGCAAAGTTCTTGGGTGCTATCTGTGTTGTTTACGATGGTAGCAGTTGGCGGTGTAGCACATTCGGTCAATATTATTGATGGGTATAACGGAGTCTCTGGTAGTGTTTCTGTGCTGATTTTTGGGGCTCTTGGATATGTTTCATTCAAGGTTGGCGATGTCACTCTCGTTGCACTTTCCTTTGCCGCACTGGGTGGTGTGTTAGGTTTTTTACTCTTAAATTATCCGCGTGGCCTGATCTTCGCTGGCGATGGCGGCGCTTATCTCGTCGGCGTTCTCATCGCCGAGCTATCCGTGTTGCTGGTACAGCGCAACCCCCAAGTATCCCCCTGGTTTCCCTTGCTGCTGGTGATTTATCCAGTATTCGAAACCCTGTTTTCGATCTACCGCCGCAAATTTTTGCAAGATCGTGCCATTGGTCACCCGGACGCCTTGCACTTGCACTCGGTGATCTACCGACGTCTGGTACGCTGGATGGTCGGCTCGCGCGAGGCCGAGCATCTGACTCGTCGCAATAGTATGACTGCCCCTTATCTGTGGGTGCTGGCCGCTTTGTCGATTGCGCCAGCAATGTTGTTTTGGCAAAACACTGTGGTTTTGATGATTTGCGTCCTATTGTTTATCTTGCTCTACATCTCGCTCTATCGAATGATCATTCGATTCAAGACGCCGCGCTGGATGGTGATGGCGCAAAAACGAGGTTGTCATCGTTCGGATCCGTGATTTCGGTGTATCTGCTTTTTTGGGCTAAGACTATTCCTACCCACCTTTCAGAGCCGGCAACAATGCCGGCTCCCCTCATCTGATAGCCCTGCCATCCTTCAGTACCCCATAGTTTCCCCGGGGATAAACAGCGGCTGATATGCCGCAGGGTGGACTCATGAAAAAAATCATTGTGATCGATGATCATCCGGTGATCGTTTTGGCACTGCAGACGTGCCTCGAGAGTACCGGCGATCTTTCTGTGGTCGAAGTGTCCAGCAATGGTCAGGATGGTCTGGAGAAGGTCAAGAAGCATCAGCCCGATCTGGTCATACTCGATCTGTTCCTTCCGAGAACGGATGGTTTGGGCATGATACGGCGCATTAAATCCGTCAGCGACAAGATCAAGATCTTGGTGCTGACGGGCCATGAGGAGGGGCTTTATGCGGCCAAGGCCGCCGAGGAGGGGGCTAATGGTTTCGTTACCAAATCGAAGGACATGACCGAAATCGCGAATACGGTTCGGGCGCTGCTTGCCGGGTATAACTGCTTCCCGGCCGCGCACTTGATCGCAGCTCAGGGCAGCAATCCACAGGCGATGAAGGCGAGCGACGCGTTGACGTCGCTGACCGTCAGGGAGCTGGCCATCATGCGTTATATCGCCAAGGGCTATAGCAACAAGGAAATCGCCGCGATGTTCTTTATCAGCCAGAAAACAGTCAGCACCTACAAGGCTAGGGTTTTGACCAAGCTGAAGTTGAAGAACTCGATCGCGATCGCCGAGTATGCGCGGGAGATGGGTGTCGTGTGAGTTTGGCGCTGACTATTCGATTGGGCGTGTCAATTGAAATATTTTTTGTCGTTCGCCCACTTGAAAGGGAGGTTTCGCGCCCATATCATTAGCACTCGCTAGCGTAGAGTGCTAAGCGCTCTGACAAAATGCTGATTTGATTGGTTTTTTAACTTTCAACAGCCACTGGATATCAGGAGAAATCAATGGCAATTCGTCCTTTGCATGACCGTGTTGTGATCAAGCGCCTTGAGGCAGAAGAGAAAACTGCGTCCGGTATCGTGCTGCCTGGCTCGGCTGCCGAGAAGCCGGATATGGGTGAAGTGATTGCCGTCGGCAATGGCAAGATCCTGGAAAACGGCGAGCGCCGTCCGTTGGAATTGAAAGTCGGCAATAAGGTGATTTTCGGCAAGTATTCCGGCCAGACCGTCAAGTTCGACGGCGACGAAGTCCTCGTTATGCGCGAGGAAGACGTGATGGCAATCGTAGAATAACGCTGACGCTGACAGAACAGATTTAGGAGAGTTTGATAATGGCTGCTAAAGACGTACGTTTTGGTGAGTCCGCCCGTGCAAAGATGGTTGCGGGTGTCAATGTCCTGGCCGATGCGGTCAAGGTCACCCTGGGCCCGAAAGGTCGCAATGTCGTTCTGGATCGCTCTTTCGGCGCGCCGACCATCACTAAGGATGGTGTTTCCGTCGCCAAAGAGATCGAGCTGAAGGACAAGTTCGAGAACATGGGTGCGCAAATGGTCAAGGAAGTGGCTTCCAAGACTTCCGACGTGGCCGGTGACGGTACCACTACTGCAACCGTGTTGGCTCAAGCCGTCGTTCAGGAAGGCATGAAGTTCGTCGCCGCCGGCATGAACCCGATGGATCTGAAGCGCGGTATCGACAAGGCTGTCATCGCACTGGTCGACGAATTGGCTAAGATCGCCAAGCCGTGCGCCACCTCGAAGGAAATCGCCCAAGTCGGCTCGATTTCCGCCAACTCCGACTACGATATCGGCAAGATCATCGCCGATGCGATGGAAAAAGTTGGTAAGGAAGGCGTCATCACCGTAGAAGACGGCAAGTCGCTGAACAACGAGCTGGATGTCGTCGAAGGTATGCAGTTCGACCGCGGCTACCTGTCGCCGTACTTCATCAACAACCAGGATAAGCAGATTGCCGCTTTGGACAATCCGTTCGTTCTGCTGTTCGACAAGAAGATCTCCAACATCCGCGATCTGCTGCCGGTTCTGGAACAAGTTGCCAAGTCGGGCCGTCCGCTGTTGATCATCGCCGAAGACGTTGAAGGCGAAGCTCTGGCGACGCTGGTGGTCAACAACATCCGCGGCATCCTGAAGACCGTCGCCGTCAAGGCTCCGGGCTTCGGCGACCGTCGTAAGGCTATGCTGCAGGATATCGCCGTGCTGTCCGGCGGTACCGTGATTGCCGAAGAAGTGGGCCTGACGCTCGAGAAGGTGACCCTGGATATGCTGGGCCAAGCCAAGCGTATCGAAGTGGGTAAGGAAAACACCACCATCATCGATGGCGCAGGCGAAGAGGCTGCCATCAAGGCTCGCGTGGATGAAATCCGCAAGCAGATCGAAGAAGCGACTTCCGACTACGATCGTGAAAAGCTGCAAGAACGCGTGGCCAAGCTGGCCGGCGGTGTTGCCGTGATCAAGGTCGGTGCTGCGACCGAAGTCGAAATGAAGGAAAAGAAGGCCCGCGTTGAAGACGCGCTGCACGCGACCCGTGCTGCCGTGGAAGAAGGCGTGGTGCCTGGCGGTGGCGTAGCCATCCTGCGTGCTCGCGCTTCGCTGGAAACCCTGAAGGGCGAAAACACCGATCAGGATGCCGGTATCAAGATCGTGCTGCGCGCCATCGAAGCGCCGCTGCGCCAGATCGTGGCCAACGCCGGCGACGAACCGTCGGTTGTGGTTAACCGCGTGCTGGAAGGCAAGGGCAACTTCGGCTTCAACGCTGCTAGCGGCGAATACGGCGACATGATCGAAATGGGCGTGCTGGATCCGGCCAAGGTTACCCGCACTGCGCTGCAACACGCCGCATCGGTTGCCAGCCTGATGCTGACCACCGATTGCATGATTGCCGAACTGCCGGAAGACAAGGCTGCTGCCGGTGGCATGGGCGGTATGGGTGGTATGGGCGGCATGGGCATGGACGGCATGATGTAATGTCGTTGTTTGCCTGACAGTCCACTGTCATGAGCCGTGTCGGCAACGACACGGTTTTACCGGGGCCGGGTTTTGCGATTTGCAAAGCCCGGCCCTGGTGCTTTTCTATCCTGTCGATTGACGGTTTCTCGACCGCGCATGCTGTTCACACTCGCAGCTACCGCCTAGTCTGTCGGTTTCCCCTCATGCGGAAGCGATGGACGATGCTCGATAGCGAACGCATTCCCGAATATCTGCAAGCCATGATCGAAGCCGCCATTTGCGCGCGCGCCTCCGATATCCATCTTGAGCCCGACCAACAGCAATGTCGTGTGCGCTGGCGCATCGACGGGCAGTTGCAGGAAGGGCCGCGCCCGCCGCAAGGCGGGTGCGAGCGCTTGATCTCATGCGTCAAGATTCAGGCGCGGTTGGACATCGCCGAGAAGCGTCTGCCACAGGACGGTCGCTTCGATTTTCCGTTGCCGGACGGTTCGGTGCGCGATCTGCGCGTCAGCGCTTTGCCCACTATTCAGGGGGAAAAGCTGGTGTTGCGCATTCTGGCGCCTGCGCAGTCTTTACCGCTGGCGTCGCTGGGGTTGGCGTCTTGCCAATTGGCCGAGTTACAGCAAGCGTTGGCGAGGCCGCATGGCATGGTGCTGATGACGGGGCCGACCGGTAGCGGCAAGACAACCTCGCAGTACGCCTGCCTGCAGTCCCTGCCGATCGATCGGCTAAATGTATGTACGGTCGAAGATCCAGTCGAAATTGCGTTGCCGGGAGTCAATCAGGTCGCCGTGTGCGATAAGAGCGGCTTGGACTTTCCATTGGCATTGCGGGCATTGCTACGGCAAGATCCCGACGTCATTATGGTGGGTGAGATGCGCGATGGCCTGACCGCCGATATTGCCGTCAAGGCGGCACAGACCGGACACTTGGTGTTATCCAGTGTGCATACGGCCAGCGCCCGCGCCACTGTCGCACGGCTGCTCAATATGGGGGTTGCACCGTTCAATCTGGCCTCGGCTCAGCCGCTGATCGTCTCGCAGCGATTGCTGCGGTGCCTATGCCGCCATTGCCGCATCGCGGTGTCGCTGGCGCTGTCGGTCTGGCGTGGTGCGGGGTGGCTAGGGGCTTTGCCGGATGACGTGGCGAGCTACGAGGCCCGTGGCTGTGCCAAGTGCCATGACACGGGTTATCGCGGTCGCGTCGGTATTTTCGAGCTTTTGCCACTGGCGGAGGATGGCTTGAATACCCGAGGCGGGCTGATCGCGCGCGAAGACCGCCAATCCGGCTTGCGTCAGGCCGGGTTGTCCAAAGTCTTACAGGGTGAGACCAGCCTGTCCGAAGTGCTGGCTCTGACCGTGGCGTAGCCCAATGTGGGGCACACTGTGGCGGCCGGTCTCGCCGGCTGGCGAGTTAGCCTGGTTGTTGCGGCAATTGGCGACACTGCTGCAGGCCGGGGTACCGCTGGCTGCCGCGTTGCAATGCCTGCAGGAAGGATCGCTGTCGCCCACTATGCGCGGGGCGTTGCGTGCGACAGGTTTGGCATTGGAATGCGGCGAATCGTTAAGCCGGGCGCTTGATCGATTCCCGCAGTTGTTTTGCGCCGACGTGCGCGCGGCGCTGGCGGCTGCGGAAGAAAGCGGTCAGTTGGCGTCGACCATGGCTTATCTGGCTGCCGAGCAGGAGAGCCGGATACGCTTGGTAGCCAAAGTGCGGCAGGCGTTGGTTTACCCCTGCATGATCCTGTTGACGGGGGTTTGCGTGATGCTGGTCGTCTGTTTGACGGTGTTGCCGGCTTTGCGCGACAGTTTTTCGACGGCGGGACAGCCGCTGCCGGGGGCCTCCCTGGCGGTGTTGTGGCTGGCGGATGCGCTTGCGGAGCGGGGCCTGTCGCTACTTGGCGCCCTGTTGTTGGCCGGTGTGCTGCTACGACGGGCCTGGCGCCGCCATGTCGGTTGTCGATTGCTGGTAACCCGGGCGATCTTGCGCATCCCGCTGTGGGGGCGGTTGCTGCGTCAATCCGCGCTGGCGCGTTGGTCGCGCACTTTGTGGTTGTTGCAAACGGCTGGCGTGCCGCTGTCGAGCGCCTTGCCAATGGCCGGCTTGGCGGCTGGCAATCCAATCCTGGCAGAACTCTCGCGTACCATGTCGCAACAGTTGCGCGAAGGCATCAGCTTGAATTTGGCGATGGCGCGAACCGGTTGGTTTCCGCCGTTGTTGACTCAACTGGTGCGTGTTGGCGAGCAAAGCGGTGCGCTGCAGGCGATGTTCGAGCGGGCCGCCTGCCATTTCTCCGACGAGGTCGAGCACTCGCTGGTGACGCTTACCAGCCTGCTGGAGCCTCTGTCGATGGTACTTTTGGGGCTGATGTGCGGCGGCCTGATTTGGGCGCTGTACTTGCCGATCTTTCAATTGGGCGAAACGGTGATGTGACGATGGAGCCATCAATCATGATGCAAGCGGGCATGGCTATGCTGGCCGGTGTGCTGATCGGCAGTTTTTTGAATGTATTGATTCATCGATTGCCGCGTATGGCGAGCGGCGATGCGCCTGACGGTTATACTTTGGCGTGGCCGAGGTCGCATTGCCCTGCATGCGGTCATACGCTGCACGCCCGCCATTTGATCCCGCTATTGTCCTGGCTGGCCTTGCGCGGCCGTTGCGGTTTCTGTCGATCCGCTATTTCTCCGCGCTACCCGCTGGTGGAGCTGGCGACTGCCTTGTTGTTCGGCTTTCTGGCCTGGCGTCAGGCCGAACTGGGACTCTTGGCGGGCGGACTGGCGTTTACCGCCTGTCTGATTGCGTTGACTGTGATCGACCTGGAGACTGGCCTATTGCCGGATAATTTGACTCTGCCCCTGTTGTGGGGCGGGCTATTGTTCAATCTGCACGGACAGCGAGTGCCGCTCGATGAGGCGGTATTGGGGGCGGTGGCCGGTTACGGTGTGCTATGGGGATTATATTGGCTGCATCGACTTGCCAGCGGGCGCGAGGGGCTTGGTTACGGCGATTTCAAGCTGCTGGCTGCGATCGGTGCATGGCTTGGCTGGCGTGCCTTGCCACCGCTTTTGCTGATGTCTTCGCTGACAGGCTTGTGCGTGGCGGGTATCCTTATGCTTTTCGGGCGCATGTCGCGCCGGGACGCGCTGCCTTTCGGCCCGTTCCTAGCCTTGTCGGGCTGGGTGGTTTGGGTCTGGGGAAGCGCTTTTTGAGACGTTGATCCATGGCAATCAAAGTGGTGGGCCTGACTGGCGGTATCGGCTCAGGCAAGAGCGCGGCGGCAGACTTTTTTGCCGGTCTGGGTGTGACGGTGGTCGATACCGACGTGATTTCTCGCCGACTGACAGAACCGGAGGGCGAGGCCATGGGGCCGTTGGCCCAGGCGTTTGGTCCGGACTTCGTGCAGGCGGATGGCGCATTGAACCGCGTGGCCATGCGCCAATTGGTCTTTGCCGACCCGCAGGCCCGTCAGCGACTGGAGGCGATTCTCCATCCGATGATCATGGTTCACGGCATGCGCTTGCTACAGAAGGCGCAAGGTGCTTACGCGCTACTGGTGGTGCCGTTGTTGTTTGAAAGCCAGCGCTATCTGGCACTGGTCGCGCGCAGTCTGCTCATCGATTGCGACGAGACGATGCAGGTGGAACGGGTTGCTCAGCGTAGCGGCCTGCAGGTCGAAGAGATACGCGCTATCATGGCGGCGCAGATGCCAAGAGCCGAGAGAGTGTCTCGGGCGGACGATATTATCCGCAATAACGGATCACTTGATGATTTGAGACTTCAAGTCGAAGAAAAACATCGTTATTATCATGCCATTCTTAGCTAGCTTAACCATCTTGAATCTAAAGCCACCAAGAAGGGCGGATGCGCCGTGATCAGTTTTGAATTCCCTGTCACCGAACGGACTCGGATTCTGCTCAGACTGGAGCAGCTCTATGGACGGCTGGGCTTTTTTATCGAGCGGGAACATTGTTACGAGCATCATGCCGCACTGCTCGTCTTGTTCGAGCTGATGGAAACCGCCTCGCGCGCCGACCTGAAGGCGGACTTGCTGCAGGAGCTGGAGCGGCAGAAGCAGATGCTTGAAGCCCTGCGCGACAATCCCAACGTGGCCGAGGAGACCCTGGAGGGCGTGCTCGAAACCATCGAGTCGACATCCACCGACCTGCTCGCCCTGACCGGAAAGTTCGGCCAGCATCTGCGCGAGAACGAGTGGCTGATGGCCATCAAGCAACGCGCCGGCATTCCCGGCGGCACTTGCCAGTTCGATCTGCCGTCCTACCACTTGTGGCAGGAGAAGAGTTCCGACGAGCGTCGCATCGACCTGAAGCGTTGGGTGGCGCCGTTGATGCCCACGGCGGAAGCGACGCGCATTCTGCTGCAGATCTTGCGCGATAGCGGCAAGACGCATCATTACGTCGCCCGCCATGGTGCCTTCCAGCAGATGTCCGGCGGCAAGGTGGTTCAACTGATTCGCGTGAATTACGACGAAACCATCGGTGTATTGCCGGAGTTGTCCGCCAACAAATACGCGCTGAACATTCGCTTTATCGAGGCCGGCACCGGCGAATCGCGCGCTCGTCAGACCGAGAGCGACATCGAGTTCGGTCTGACCCATTGTAAATTTTGACTTTGAACATGACAGAATCCATTACCGTTGTCCGTTGTCCGACCTGCCGAGGCGATGTGCGCTGGGAGCCCGCCAGCCGCTACCGCCCGTTCTGCTCCGATCGTTGCAAGTTGATCGATCTTGGCCAGTGGGCCGAAGAGGGCTATCGGATGCCGGCGGCGGAGATTTCGCCGAGCGAGGGGGAGTTTTGATTTGACGGTTTGCCTTCGGCAAATCCGCCCTGCGCGAAAGTTGCGACAAAAAAACGGCAAGCTGGATGAACTGCACCCCAAGAGTTGGACACCGTTCCAACCTTTGGGGTGTTTTTCATGGCAAAACATAATGAAGATTTCAAACGTACCGTCGTTCAGGA
>NZ_SNZP01000011.1:0-3495 GCF_004363805.1 Paludibacterium purpuratum
GCACCGGATCCCAGTACCGCTTTTGTTCGGGCCATGACAAAATCCTGGAAGAAGTCCAGGGATTATAACAGATTTGCGCTAACCGAACAGTATTGGGTCAGGTCTTTCTTGTTGCATGCTGAACACACAAACTTGCGGACGAAGCAAAAAAAATGGCCTGCCCCTGTGCTGGCTGCTGCTAGCTGTTCGTTGCCCTAGCGAGAACTCTCCGTTTGAACTGTCGAGGGTTCCTTGACAGCTCTGCCATCTCCCACCGTTTGCCCCTCGGCCCGCAAGCTTTATCTAGCTGCCGCCGTCTTCGGTGCTATTCGAGCATACCCCCGACACATCTAGTTCTTACGCCACACAACCCGGTCGTCGACCGCGTACAGCTCGCACTCGGCGCCCTGTGCTTTGCAGCCATTCAAAAGAAACCCCACCGGATCGAACCCGCCATGCGCGGTTCTGGCGGTGCCGTCTTTGCTGACGGCAAAAACCCGTGGGAAAGGTTGCTTGAGAAACTGCTGATACGCTTTGCGCCCGAATTCGTTGACGTAAGGGATGGCGCTGGTGTCGTTCAGCGCTGCGTACTGGCTCTCGGATGGGAAGGGCGTGGGCATGTATTGCGGGTTTTTGATGTCGTGCGGCAAGCCTTGGCTCGCCAAAAAATCGTCGAGGATCGGCGCCCAGAGTTGGATGCCTTCGGCCGCGGCATAGTAATTGTGCGAGTCGTTCATGAAGTCACCGACATTGACCAGTTTGGCCTGGCCGCCGCGCTCGGTGTAAGCCCGGTACATGCGTTGCGAAGTGGCGGGAGGGAAGCGGCTATCGTTATTGCCGTAAAACCAGAGGGATGGCGTGTGGCTTTGTGCGCCGAAGGTGCCGGCGCCATCGACGAGGCCCCACGGGGTTCGCGGGCAGTGTCCCAAATTGAGCCCGCCGGCAAAATTGACCAGCGCCTTGACCCGCGTGTCGCCGAGCGTGCCATAGGCCAAGGTATTCCAGCCACCGAAACTTTGCCCCGCCACGATGACGCCAGGGGCCGGGTCGACGTTTGCTTGCGTGAGCATGTAATCGATCACGGTATGAATATCTTTTGCACTAGCCAGTGCGACTTTCGCCTGTTCATGGCATAGCGGGTCGGGCAGTACGCCTTGCGAACCGGCGTAGCCGCGCATCATTGGCTGCACGACGAGATAACCCCGTGCCAGAAAGTAAAAAACCCCATTGTTGTATCGGAAGCGGGGCTGCTGTGCCGGCGCGACGTGGCCGTCGGCGCCATGGTTGATGATGACCAAGGGAAAGGGGCCTGCCCCTTGCGGTTTGAAGACGGTGGCCTGTAGCGAGACACCCTCGTCCTGCATGGGGATGGTGACGACGGTTTCCGTGATCCCGGCCGTGATCATCGGAATGCGATGCGGCATGGTGTCCGCCGCCATCGCGGGGGCCAGACCGCACAGTATGAGCGACAGTGCCAGCAAGAGGTTTTGCCATGATTTTTGAGATGCTTTTTGGGAGAGCGGCAACATAGAGGCTTTCTTGTTTGAAAAACGGCCTTGCCACATTTCGAGGCAAGGCCGTCCTGAACATCATTTAATGATGGACAGCAAGGCTGTCATTTGGGTGATTATCGACCTCGCTCTGGTTCGTCGCCGATGTTGTTGCAGCGGATTCGACTCCAAAGGTGCTCAAGGCCTGAACCAATTGATTCACGGCGCTGATATTCGACCCAGGAGGCGTTGCGTGGTAAACGTTCGCGGCGCCGATGGTATCGGTATCGTCGAAAGTCCGATTATTCGCAGTCAACGCGTAATCCATGATGGAGTGAGAGTCCGCGTTTGCGGCAAAACCCAGCGCATGGCCGATTTCGTGCAGTAGCACCTGTTCCAGCGTGGCTTCCGTTCCGCTGTATTGGAGCTCGCCAAGAGCGTTCGTTGCCAATGCCGTTTCGTTGGGGTTTTCGATAGTAATAGCCGTACCCGACGTGAACTGCCCCGACTGAATGGTATAGCCCGTGTAGCCGATAATCCCCGTTTCGGCGGTGTTGAAATCGCCCAGTTTGATCTGGATGTTTGCTTGGGCCGGATCTTGCGTTTGCTGGAAATGCAAGCCGGTGATGGCGGACCATTGGGCAAACGCTTGCTGGGTCGCCAGGTTAATCGCGTTGGCCGTTTGCGCATCCGTGCCGATGTTGGTGGTACTCCAGGAAACGGTACTCTGCGACCATTGTCCGCCCTCCAGTTCGAAAGGATTTACGCCAGTCGAAAGGGATTGGAGCGTAGCCATCCTCGCAGATTGATTCATTGCTTGCTGAATCTGCTGCTCGGTTTGATTCCCGAAGGCTGCTAAAACCGACGAGTTGAGGCTTCCTACGCCGCCTTTGAGCGTGTGGTTGATGATGGATTTCGGACCTGTGAATCCATCACCGCCGCCACCGCCGCCACCGCCGCCATCGCCGCCACCGCCGCCACCACCGCCGCCGCCATCGCCGCCACCGCCGCCGCCACCGCCACCGCCGCCTCCGCCGCCATCGCCGCCACCGCCGCCGCCTGCGCCAGCGCCAGCGCCACCATCACCGCCAGTCCCCGCACCTCCTCCATCACTGCTACCGCTGCCGTCGCTGCTACCTGCACCGCTGCTGCCATCGCCGCTATTGCTTCCCGTGCTGCCGCCTAGGCCCGCGCTGTTTCCGCTATTGTCTCCGCCGCTGGCGCCATCTCCACTCGCTCCTGAGTCGGTGCCACCTGTGTTGTCCCCTGTGTTTGAGGTGTTGTTACCAGCATTGGGATCCCCCGAGCTGGGATCGCTGCTGCCTGCATTGGGATCCCCTGTGCTTGAATCGTTACTGTTTGCATTGGGGTCGCCGGCCGAAGGCGAGTTATCGTCCGTTCCTGGGGCCGTATTGTCACCGTTCGTATTCGTTGTTTCTGACCCAGTGACAGATCCATCGGCAGCATAGCTGGTCGTTGTCGACGAGCCGTCTGCATAGTTTGTAGTGACGGAGCTGGTACCATCGAGGTTTTGTGTTGTTGTTGTGGAGACACCATCCAATCGGGTGCTTGTCGTTGTGACCGAACCGTCCGGATTTGAGGAGGAGGTCGTCGTTGTTCCATCCGTTCCAGTTTCGCTGGTGCTGGTGACGGCTCCCCCTGCCGAATAAGACACACTGCCGACAGTTCCGTCGCTATTGTCAGTCGTTACCTGTCTGGTGCCATTGGCAAACTGCGCGGTGGTCGTGGTCGTCCCATTACTGTTGAAGCTCTCGCTATAGCTGGTCTTTTGGTCGTCGGACCACTGCTCGCTGACTTCCACCCCATTGGGGGCATAGTTATCGGTGAGGTAAGTACCGTTCTGGTACTTCGTGGTATAGCTGGCCGAACCATCGGCGTTGATGGTGGAGCTGCTGACTGTACCGTCCTGATTGGTGGTGGTCGAGGTGACCGTGCCGTCGGCAGTGGTTTCGCTAGTGCCAATTACTGCGCCCGTGGCGGAGTAGGTGGTACTGTTGCTGGTGTT
>NZ_SNZP01000011.1:3593-161941 GCF_004363805.1 Paludibacterium purpuratum
GATTGGTGGTGGTCGAGGTGACCGTGCCGTCGGCAGTGGTTTCGCTAGTGCCAATTACTGCGCCCGTGGCGGAGTAGGTGGTACTGTTGCTGGTGTTATCAGCGTTGTCGGTAGTTACTTCACGGCTACCGTCGCTGAAACTGGCGGTGGTGGTTGAAGTCCCGTTGGCGTCGAAGGTTTCACTGTAGGTGGTGTTTTGGTCGTCAGTCCATTTGGCGCTCACTTCCACCCCATTGGGGTCATAGTTATCGGAGAGGTAAGTGCCGTTCTGGTACTTCGTGGTATAGCTGGCCGAACCATCGGCGTTGATGGTGGAGCTGCTGACTGTACCGTCCGGATTGGTGGTGGTCGAGGTGACCGTGCCGTCGGCAGTGGTTTCGCTAGTGCCAATTACTGCGCCCGTGGCGGAGTAGGTGGTACTGTTGCTGGTGTTATCAGCGTTGTCGGTAGTTACTTCACGGCTACCGTCGCTGAAACTGGCGGTGGTGGTTGAAGTCCCGTTGGCGTCGAAGGTTTCACTGTAGGTGGTGTTTTGGTCGTCAGTCCATTTGGCGCTCACTTCCACCCCATTGGGGTCATAGTTATCGGAGAGGTAAGTGCCGTTCTGGTACTTCGTGGTATAGCTGGCCGAACCATCGGCGTTGATGGTGGAGCTACTGACTGTACCGTCCGGATTAGTGGTGGTCGAGGTGACCGTGCCGTCGGCGGCGGTTTCGCTAGTACCGATCACCGTACCCGTAGCGGAGTAAGTTACGCTACTACTAGTGCTATCAGCATTCTCGGTCGTGACCTGTTGGCTGCCATCCGTAAACTGCGCGGAGGTCGTAGCAGTGCCATCATCAGGATTGATGGTTTTGCTGTAGACCGTATTCTGGTTATCACTCCATTGTTCGCTCACTTCTTGTCCAGCCGCATTGTAACTGTCTGACAGGAATGTGCCGTCCGAGTAAGTGGAGGTGTAAGTGGCTGTGCCATCAAGGCGGATGGATACTCCGCTGATTGTGCCGTCTGGGTTATCTGTAACCGAACTGGTCGAGCCGTCGGTAGCAACTTGGCTGACGCTTTCAATCGTTCCAGACGGTGAATACGTTATGCTGTAACCGCTGCCATCCGGGTTGGTGGTCGTTACTTGGCTGCTACCATCTGGGTTTGTGATAGTGGATGTTGTACTTGTAGCACTTGGTGCGGAGTCTTGCGTGCTAGTGATCGAGGAGAGTTGATTGACTAGGGCCTGCCGCTGTGCGGCATAAGGATCCGCCGGGATAGTATCGCTGTTTGAGGCGACTTGAGGGTATGGGTAGACGGCTTCGGCCAATTTTTGCACCGTAGTCGAGTCAAGAACTGTTGTTTCTGTTTCTGAATATTGACCGTAAAGCAAATTAAGCTCTTTGATCTCATTGACTTTGTAATTGTCAAAGAAGCTATTGAGATCGTAAGTGCCATTGGTTTGAATGTCGACCTTTTTTCCTAAAACGGTAATCCCAAAATCCGTTTGGTTGACGATGTTGCCATTGGGGTTGATAGAAAAACTCATCGATCCAAAAATATTATTGCTTTCTGTGCCAAATCTTACGTCAATCGAGACTCCTTGCATGGCGAGAGATTTTGGATCTATCGATATACTACCGGATATGTCATATCCAGATTTTACATTCGAAAAATCACCACCAATTGAGTAGGTGTTGTTGGAATTTTTTGAGAATGTAAGATCGCCTGCCCCAGGAATGTGTAAGGAAAATTTTGTTTGCTCAGCGTCAAATTGTGCTGAATATACGCTTCCTGTTGGACTGGTATAGCTTATGGTTTTTGTTAGAGGGTCTATGGAGATATTTCCCCCAAGTGGCCCTTTCGCATTTATTGTATTTTCACTCATATCATCTCCTTGTTAAATTAATGCACGTTGTCTATGTCTGCTACAGTTTTTACATTTCCTTCTTTATCTATTTTCCTGATTTTCCCTGAATAAGATTCGGTGATATAGATGTTGCCAATAGAGTCGATGGCCATCCGTGAGGGGCGAGAAAAACCAGCTTGAGCGCGAAAACCATCTTTAATTTCGATATTCAACATCGATCCTGCAAAGGTTGTTACACTGCCATCAGTCGAGATTTTTCTGATGACATGATTGCCCATATCCGCAACGTATATACTTTCGTCAGCCCCCTGAACTACATCGGTAGGTGCCGAGAACTGAGCAATGAGCACATTGCCATCTTGGTATCCGCGCTTGCCTAAAAATCCTGCTATGGTCGAAACAGTTCCATCGGGCGAGACTTTCCGTATCTGGTTGTCCTCGCTGTCGGCAACGATAATCTCCCCCTTCTTGTTTAAGAACATCCCATCAACACTGTGAAACATTGCGTTTTTTGCATTTCCGTCACGGCTTATTGTTTCGCATAAGCCAAGACATTTATCACTTCTGTTTCCAGAAAATATAGCAATCACATTTTTCGATAGCTTGCTTATTGTATTGACATTGGAAATGAATAAATTTCGATGTGCGTCAACAACGATGGCTTTGGGGAAATATAAATTAATGGTCTCTTCTGAGTCGCCTGCGTCGTGGTAAAGAGTTTTAACAACTCCGTTGGCAATCATCCTGACTGCGTTGTTGCCTGCATCGGCAATAAACACGGTATCGTGATCATCAATGGCTATTCCTATAGGCCTATTGAATTTTGCGCTATTTGCTTTTCCATCTGCTAACCCATTTTGTCCGAATGTTCCAGCGTAATTTTTAACAACACCGTTTGGGTTTATGGAAATTATTCGTGATCCACTGTCGTCGCAAATATATAAAATTCCGTGTGAGTCGACGGCCATGCCCGCAGGAGAGAGAATCGAGCGTGCTTGAGAGTTTCTTATTGCGTTTATTGTTTCTTTTTTGAATTGAAAATGACAAATTGGCTGTGCCGATAGATATCGTGGGAAGCATGAAAAAGCCCAAATGAGTGAAAATATAGTAAATTTAAAGATGTGGAAATTTTTATTAGAACGTGGCACTTTATTTTCCATAAATAGTTTGTTATTTATATTTGCAGATATATCGGCGGTTTTGTTGACGAGGCCATTGAACTTGCTAATTAAGCTTTGCGGGTTTTTCATGGTTTTTAGTATGTGCCTCTTCTGTGTTTTTACCGCTCTCTAAAACTCTCGCCCGTATACTCCACCAACGGGCTTAGGAAATACTCGATCACCCGGCGTTTCCCCGTCTTAATATCCGCCGTCACCTCCATGCCCGGCGTTAAGTTGATCCATTTGTTTTCCACCCGGATGCGGTTGGTTTGCAGACGGATGCGTGCCTTGAACACCAGGCCCAGCTTCTTGTCCTGGCTGGCATCGTTGGAGACGCGGATGACTTTGCCCGGCAGGGTGCCGTAGCGGGTATAGGGGAAAGTGGCTATTTTGATTTCCGCAGGCTGGCCGGGGTAAACGAAGCCGATATCCTTGTTCTCGATCTGCGCTTCTACTTCCAGCGTATCGTCCGGCACGATTTCCATCAGCGATTGGGCGGTGGTGACCACGCCGCCGACGGTGTGCACCGCGAGCTGCTGAACCGTCCCGCTAACCGGTGCTAGCAAGCGGGTGCGTTGTTGGCGCTGGATCGCCTTGGCGGCCTCCTGCTGGCTTTGCGCCAATGCCTGTTGCGCCTGATTTAGCGCATCCAGTTGGTCGCGTTGGAATTCGGCGCGGGTGGCGTCGATGCTGCGACGTTGCTCCTCAGTGGCCGCGCGCAGCTCTTGGACGTGGCTCTGTTGCGCCAGCAGATCATGCTGTTGCTGCACATAGGTTTGCTGTTTCTCCAAATATTCCTGCCGGGATACGTCGCCACTCGGCAGTAGCGCCGCATACGACTGTGCGACTTGGCGCGCCATCGGCACGGTTTGCTGCAGTTTGGCGATTTCGACCTGTGCGGTTTGCAGCTCCGCTTGGCGCTTGAACAATTCGGATTGGTTCGCGGCGGTCTTTTGCTGATATTCGGCAAATTGACCTTCGACGAAATGTTGCGCTTCTTGTTGGCGGATGGTGGGCTCTCCGTCGATCGGAGCCACCCGTGGCGGTTTGCCATTTTGCAGGCTGGCCAACAAGGCTTCCGCGCGCGCGGCGGCGAGGTTGGCGTCGAGCAGCGCGGCCCGGGTCTTGCCGGCATCGGCCTGAGCTTGAGTCGGATCCAGTTCCAGCAGCAGTTGGCCTGCCTGCACGCGCTGACCATCCTGCACCTGGATCGTGCGCACGATGCCGGTATCCATCGGTTGTATCACCTTGACCATGACATCCGGTTCCAACTTGCCATGGGCGGTGGCCACGATGTCCAGCTTACCGAACACCGACCACAGGAGCGCCAGCAGACTGAAAGCCATCAGTAGCCGCAAGGCCCACTGCGGCGCAGGATGTACCGGGGTTTCGGCCAATTCCAGATGTGCCGGCAGAAAGGCCAACTCGTCGCGCTGGCGTTGGGGGCTTTCCAATTGATCGCGGATCGACCAGGCGTAAGCGAACACTTGCCGATAACGTTGCGCCAAGTCGCGCAAGGATTGCCAGTACAGTCGCATCTAGCCTCCCTGCAGCTCGACCAGGCGCGCATAGTAGCCGCCCTGTTGCAGCAGTTGTTCGTGCGGACCGGTCTCCACGATCTGGCCTTTGTCCATGGCGACGATGCGGTGGGCGATGCGCACTGCGGATAGCCGGTGGGCGATGATCAGCACCGTGCGGTTCTGGCAGATGGCCTGCATGTTGTTTTGGATAATGCGCTCCGATTCATAGTCGAGTGCGCTGGTGGCTTCGTCGAAGATCAAAATGCGCGGGTTGTGAATGAGGGCGCGGGCGATGGCGATACGTTGGCGTTGCCCGCCGGAGAGCCCGGTGCCTTGTTCGCCGACCTTGGTGTCGTAGCCTTCCGGCAGCTCGACGATGAAGTCGTGGGCCCCGGCGAGCTTCGCCGCTTGCATCACCGCCTCCAGCGGCATGGCGGGATCGACCAGCGCGATGTTGTCGCGGATGGAGCGATGGAATAGACGGTTTTCCTGCAGTACCACGCCGACTTGGCGCCGCAGCCACGCCGGGTCGGCCAGCCCCAGGTCGATGCCGTCGATGCGTACCCGTCCCGCTTCGGGCAGATACAGCCGTTGCAACAGCTTGGTCAGCGTACTCTTGCCAGAACCGGAGCGGCCGACAATGCCGACGATTTCCCCCGGGTGCAGAGTCAAGCTGACATCTTTGAGAATTTCCGGGCCATCGGGGGTATAGCGGAAGCGAATGTGCTCAAATTCAATCGCCCCTCGCACTTGCGGCAAAGCTTGGCGGCTGGCCGGCAATTCGCTACGGGTGTTGAGAATATCGCCCAACCGTTGCATCGAAATGCCGACCTGCTGGAAGTCCTGCCATAACTGGGCCAGACGCAGAATCGGCGTCGACACCCGGCCCGCCATCATATTGAAAGCGATCAACTGCCCCACCGTCAGTTGGCCTTCAATCACCAATTGCGCGCCCAGCCAGAGCGTGGCGACATTCACCAGCTTGCCGATCAATTGGATGCCCTGTTGGCCCACATTGGCGAGGCTGCTGACACGAAAGCCCGCGGCAACGTAGCTGGCCAGCTGTTTGTCCCAAAACTGGGTGAACTGGGGTTCGACGGCGAGGGATTTCACCGTTTCGATGCCCGACACGGTTTCGACCAGGAACGACTGGTTGTCGGCGTTGCGTGCGAATTTCTCGTTCAATCGGCCGCGCAAGATAGGCACGAGCAACATCGATACGCAGGCATAAGCTGGCAGCGAGAGCGCGACAATCAGCGTCAGCTTCACGCTATAAACGCACATCACGCCGATGAAGATGACGGAGAACACCACATCGATGACGGCGGTCAGTGTCTGCCCGGTCAGAAAGTTTCGAATGTTCTCCAATTCGCGCACCCGTGCCACGGTATCGCCGACGCGGCGCGCGCCGAAATATGGCAATGGTAGCGCCAACAAATGTCGAAACAACCGAGCCCCCAACTCGACGTCGATTCGGTTGGTGGTGTGCGCGAACACGAAGCTGCGTAAGCCGGTCAGCGCCACTTCGAACACGGCGCTGATCAACAGCGCGACACAGACGACATCCAACGTGCCATAGGTGCGGTTGACCAGCACCTTGTCCATCACCACCTGGAACATCAGTGGCGAGATCAGCGCGAACAACTGCAGCACGAGGGAAACGGCCAACACTTCCAGCAACAGCCGTCGATATTTCACCAGCGCCGGAATGAACCAAGAGAAATCGAAACGCGCCAATTCGCCGGCGAGCGATGCGCGCGAGGCAAAGAGGAGCGCTCTTCCCGACCAGAAGGTTGTTAGCTCCGATATGGGGCGTACCTCTGGACGCGCACCCGGTGTCAACACCACCAAGGCCTTATCGCCGTCGATTCGGGCGATGACGAAATGCGCGCCGTTGGCGCATAGCGCCAAACAGGGCATCGGAGTGCGTGCGAGACGGCCGGGACGGATATCGACCGCCCGCGCTTTGAGCCCTAGCGTGCGCGCGCTGAGCAGCAACGTCGGTTCGTCAAAATCCCCTTGCTGGCACGCGGCTTGATGTCGTAGCGCCGCCTCCTCGACCGCAATGCCATGGTAATGGGCGATCAGGATCAAACCGCTGACACCTGGTGCGGGATGGCCTTCCGCTGTCGTTATAGATGCCATAAACAAACGTTATTGTTAGACGTTGCCGATGGTATAATTAAGATAAAGCTTAAATGATGTTTAATTATGCCAAAACATTGCTAATTGTTAATTTTTAAACCAATAGGTTGATTAATAATGAAATTATTGTTTTGTTTCAGTGCATCGCCGGGTGTGGATTTGTTGTTTTAATGTCAACGAAGATTGCGTTAAAAATAAAAATGCCCAATGCATATGAAAGAGGCCGCATGCTCGAAGTGAGCATTGCCGTACGCCGTGTTGGCTGGGGGGTCGTCCTATTTTTTCTGACGGTGTCACAGACGTTCGCACTGGATCCTTTATTCACAGGGGAGGGTACAGTCGCGGAGAGGCAATCTATTGATAGTGATGGCTGCAGAGGGGGAGTACGACTACCGCTCACGTTGATAGAAGCTGAGCAGCTTGCTCTATGTACTAATCCCAAGGGGCATGCGGCATGGGCGCGCGTCATGCAGCGTGCTAACGAGATTGGCGTTGCACGTTCGGCCTATCTGCCCACCGTCAGTGCCAGTATTCAGTCTGTGCACGATGCCACTGCTACACGCGTCGATAACCAGCCGCTGTTAAGTCGCGATCTCAAGGCTCGCTATCAGGCCGACAGCTTAAGTCTCAACTGGGTGTTGTTCGATTTTGGCGTACGCGGCGCGGCGCTCGATCAAGCCAAGGCGCTATTGACAGCCTCCCAGCAAGACGACGCAGCACAACTGCAAACGACCCTGCTCAACACCGCGCGTGACTATTATGGGACATTGGCCGGGTATGCCAGTGTACGGGCCGCTCGTGATGCGGAAGCAATTGCCCAGCAGAGCTTGGAAATTGCTTCCGCGCGGTTGAAAGGCGGCGTCGCGCCAATCAGCGAACAATTACAAGCGCAAACGGCGCTGGCTCAGGCAACCTTCAATCGAATCAAAGCCGAGGGGGACGCGGACACCTTCCAAGGTGCCCTGGCGCTCGATATTGGTATCGCGCCAGATCAACCATTGCAATTGGTTCCGATGCCGGACTCCCCGCATGGCGATATGTCGTTTGTTAAATCGACACAGCAACTGCTGATAGATGCGGCACGCTTGCATCCCTCTATTCTTAGCGCGCGAGCAAATCTCGCTGCGGCGGAGGCCAATGTGGATCTTGTGAGGGCGCAGGGGCGGCCAACACTCAGTCTGGTCAGCAAACTGGCTCGCAACACGCAACCGGTGAACCAAGGATTGGGCGAGCCGAATCTGAATGCCAATATGCACGAGCGCTATATCGGCTTACAGCTGGACGTGCCCTTGTTTGAAGGTTTTGGTCGGCTATACCGGGTGAAGTCCGCTGAAGCACAAGTGGACGAGCAACGAGGCTCGCTCGAGGATGCGGAGCAGCAAGTCGCCCACGATGTTTGGCGAAGTGAGAAAGCGTTGGAGACGGCGACAGCGAATCTTCGCTCGGCACGAGAGACAAGAGATACCGCCCGCGCTGCGTTGGCCTCAGCACAACGGCGCTATCGATTGGGAATCACTGGCATTGTAGAAATGCTTCAAGTGCAAAATACGCTTAGCCAAGCCGATCAACAGCAAATTGCGAGCGTCGCCAATTGGTATTTGGCCAGATTGCAGTTAGCAGAATCGGTAGGCTCTTTGAACATACTCATGCTGTCGGACGAATAGGTGCGGGGGATCTGCATTGAATACGATCAACAAGAAGCTGTCATTCATCGCCATTTTGCGTGAGAGCTATGATTTTATCTGGCGCGAGCGCGGCAATTTTTCTTGGCCGTTTGCGATCCTGATCGGCGTGCTGTTGCTGCAGCCCATCTATATCGCACTCCATTTGCATTGGGCAACAGCATCCTCTTCCTCCGTGGTTGTACTGATGGGCGTGTTGGCGTTTTTGGCCGATCTGGCGTTTTCCATCGGCATCGTTCGTGCCACTGCGCACGGTGAGTTTCGGCCCGGTTGGCGGTTTTTCAGAGTCGATCGTCTTTTGTGGCAATGCTTGTGGGTTCAGGTGCTGGTGGTTTTGCTAAGCGGTGCGTTATTGATGGCCATCACAATCCCTCTGTCATTTGTCATCATGACATTCATAAACCTTCGGCATTGGTTTATTGCAGCTGGATTGGTTGCATCACTGGTGTTGGTATATGCATGGATACGCACGCGTTTAGTCTTGGCGGTGCCATTGCGTGCGCTTGGTGTCGCTCGCCCTATTGCCGAGGCATGGGCGTTAGCCCGAGGCAATGTTTGGCGCATTTTGGGGTTGATCCTGTTGGCGTGGGTACCGATGTTGGTTTTGTCCGTCATCAGTGTGCTGCCGTTGTGGGGCTTGGCAGGGAAGAGCAGCTTCGCGATATATAGTGTGTGGCCGTTGATGGTCTACGTGGTCTGCTATGGCGTTTGCGGGCTCATCAGTTATGTTGTGCAAGCGAACTGTTGTCGTGCGTTGCGGACGGTCTCTGTGCCATTGCCGTAGCGAGATCGAGGCTTGAAGAGAGAGCATGTTGGGATTTCTGTAGAGACCAGCCGATATCATCGTTTTGGTGCTACTGGCATTACCCGCATTCGCCATTAGCACGCAGAATCCTGACGTGAAAAATTTGTGGATACCGCAGACCTGTGCGAGTACTTTCTAGGCGAAATTGGCGGTCCCAGTTCCGTCCAAGAGCAGCAACGCTTGGGGCGTACCGCCAACCACTACTGCAACGCGGCCAAGCGTCAATTCAAACAGCTTGACGTCAGATACAAGGATGATCGGAACGTACAAGTAATCCTGGACGACTACCGTGATAAATTGACCGACTAGCCTCATTCAGGGACTCTGGGTCAGCTCTTTCTTGTTGCATGGGCTGTTCCCGTACCGGTGCGTGCTCTCTTGGAAAAGAAGAGTCGTTGCTCTGAGTGACTCATGATCCAACGCCAACATGGTGAACCGTGAGCAACAAGAAAGGCCCGGCCCTGTCGCCTGATCGATCTCGTCCGGTTATGTTGACTACGGTCTTCTGGCGCGTTGCTTCAAGGTGTTTTCCAACGCTTTCAGTTCGGCTTCATCCTGCGCGTCGGCCTGACGTGCCTCGTCCTGTTTGCGACGCAGGTCGTAGTCCAGGTAGCGCTCGTTCGCGACCTGTTCCATCTGCACGTGGCTGACCTTGCCCGCATGCGTGAGCACGGGAAAACCGTTGCTGTCGATGATCTGGTTCACATTCTGTTGCCAGAAACTCATGGGGATGGCCTCGCGGCGCTTGGTGCGCAGTTCCGCCGTTTCCAGAAAGATCACCACCAGACGGTTCAGGGTGTCGATCTCGTCTTCGGTCAGGTAGTTCTTGGCGACCAGGATGTCCTGCTTGCGTACTTTGGTGCCTTGCCACTGCGAGAGGCCGAAGTGGCTGTCATTGGGGTTGGCGCGGGCTATGATCAGCTCCGCTGCAGTCTGTTGCGTTACGGCGTAGAGCAACAGGTTTTGCACGGTGGCAAAAAAAGTCTGTGTTGCCTGGTCGGTCTTGTCGTAGTCGACGGACAAGGCGAACAGATCGCGCACTTTCTGATAAAAGCGCTTCTCCGAGGCACGGATATCGCGGATGCGCGCCAGCATCTCGTCAAAGTAGTCCGGGCGGCCATCCGGGTTCTTCAGGCGTTCGTCATCCAGCACAAAACCCTTGAGCAGATACGCCTTGAGCACTGTAGACGCCCAGCGGCGGAACTGCACCCCGCGTGGCGAGCGCACCCGGTAGCCAACAGCCAAAATGGCGTCCAGGTTGTAAAGCGCCACGATGCGTTGCACCTGACGGGAACCCTCTGTTTGAACTGTCAAGGATTCCTTGACAGTTGCCGCCGAGTCCAGCTCCCCGTCCTGAAACAAGTTTTTCAGGTGCAGCGAGATGTTCTGTTTGGTCGCATCAAATAGCTCGGCCATCTCTAGCTGCGTCAGCCAGACAGTTTGTTCCTCGGCCCGCAGCTGTATCTGGCTGCGGCCGTCTTCGGTGGTATAGAGGATCAGTGCACTCATAACATCGCCCCGCATTCAGTACTCACAGTAGCCGAGGGGCTACGCCCCTCGCCTCTGGTTGATAGCCTTAATCGGCCGTTAGCACCAGGCACCCCGCCAGCTCGCGCACATGCGCGGCCTTGGGCAGATACATCCATGAGGTGTTGGCATCGATCGGCTCGAACGCCCACGGCAAGCGGCTATCGACGATCAGGCGGCACTCGTCGGAATTTGCTCGACTGCCGCGCGGCAAGCACAACACGGAAATCAGGGAAAGTAACTGCTGTTGGCGGGAATCCGGGTTTTGAGAAAAGACAGCGACTGCATTACCATTTCGAGTAGCCATACTAGCTCCTGAGATGAGTTGGTTTGGTCAGCGGGTTCGATGGTGTTGCCGCACCTCGAGCCCGCGCCTCTGACGGCGGACGCCGCACCGCCTACCTTACCCAGCCAGACGCCAACTGACAACCAAGCGTGGCTGTCAGTAAATGCTGAAAATTGGATATTGCAAGCATTCGAGCGGGAGGCTTTGGCTCCGCTTACCCCAAATCATGGTGTACCCATTTTTCTTTTAACGAGGCTGGCCAATACATGCAGGGAACCATCAAGGTCGCTTCCGTGGAAGGGTGAGCCAGGATTGGGAATATGCTTGCGGTCAACATCCGGTTTGGGAGGTGCCTGCGGAAGACCATAAATGCCGTCGACTTGACGGGGATGTCTGACAGCTGTGTTGGCAAATACCACCCCATGCCCCGCTCAAACTCGTCGGTTAGCATGTCGGCTATTTTTCTTTTTTCCGGGTCCTCCGGCGTTGTGTTTTTCAGCTGATAGACTTCACTCGCGAGGGCACGCAGCTCATCCAGCGAAGCATCGAGTTCATTGCCTGGGCAGTAGATAAGGTGTGCCGGACAGTTGTTCTTTCCTGGCGAAAACAGCATGCAGTTTGCCTGGACTACGGCAGCCCAATGCACAGAACCGTTTCTTATCAAGAAAGCCTGTTTTTTTATTACCTCATACAGTGGATCATATATGCTCATCCACGAAGGTTGCTCTTCTGAAATCGTCAGGTAACGCAAATTATTCAAAAAAGCGCGTGATTTTTTGAAGTGCCTTCTGATTTCAGTAATTGCCTCTTCCATTTCAAATTCCAATTGCTTTCATGCGTTTCACATCAGGACTGGCCATATTAGCTCCTGTGATGAGTTCGTTTGGTCTGCGGGTTCGATAGTGTTTCCGCACCACGAGCCCGCGCCACTGACGGCGCCTGCCGCACCGCCTACCTCGCCCAGCCGACAACCAAGCGCGGCTGTCAGTAAATGCTGAAAATCAAGCCATCGCTCGCAAACCAAACCGGCACGGTTTGCGATTTGCGCGGATCACTGGGCCACAACAGGTGTTTTGGCTGCCGCTTTGGCTTTAGCCTTAGCCTCTTCTTTTGCCTTCTCTTCCGCTGCGTCTTGCGCCTCTTCTCGTGCGTCGGCCTCTTCGTCGGCCTTGGCTTCAGCCAGCCATTCCTCTTTCGACTGAATCTTGAAGCAAGCCCATTTTTTCGCACGGAGCGAAAGGCTAACCATTGGCTCAGGTTGGACCGAGCCATCGTTCATCACCTGTTGCAGCATGATGCGGCAAATGGGTGTGCCGGCTTTGATGCCCGGCGTATCGGCCGCTGCGCTGACATTTATCTCGGTCTGAACGCGGTAATGCGCATTTTCGCGGGGGGTGAACCTGAAGAAGATTTGGCAGGATTTTTCTTCCAGCACCGACGCGGGGGATTCTGCAGAAAAAGAAGCTTCGTAGGTGATGGTGATCGGCTCGTTCGCTCTTAATTTAACTGGGCCGTCGATTAGCGTGCGACCGCTATAGCAGCCCTCTTCGTTAAAATTGTTGATGTATAGCCGATGGGTCTCTACCAGACTGGCTAAGAATGGTCGATCTACTGGTTGAAAATTGGCGGATTTTTCTGCCGCTGTGGGAAACTTATATTGCGTACCAACAGATTGGCATGCCGTGAGCAGAATGGCCGAAAATAAAACGATGAGTTTAGAGTAATTGCTAAGGGTTTGGCGAAGGTAAACCATGCTGTAGCCGCTTTTTGAAATTATAAATATTTGCTGACGCATCATACCGATTGGTGCGGTATGGAATACTTTATCATTTTGTAATTCGAATGATAATGGTCTATGCGTTAGAGCGAAAAAATCAGCAGTGCGGTAACAGCAATGTGTCGACGCCACGTACACTGACACCCGTTAACCGAGCTCGGGAGTTTCCGTGGACAAAATCGATTTCAAAAAAGAACTGAAACACCTCTATCAACCCTCCGCCAAAGAAGTGGCTCAGGTCGATGTGCCGACAACCCATTATCTGATGGTCGATGGCGAAGGCGATCCCAACACTTCGCCGGCCTATGCCGAGGCCATCGAAGTGTTATATGCCGTTGCCTATGCGGTGAAGTTCATGGTGAAAAAAGGCTCGTTGGCTATCGATTACGGTGTGATGCCACTGGAAGGGCTGTGGTGGGCCGACGATATGGCGAGTTTCGCCACCGACGACAAATCGAATTGGCAGTGGACCATGATGATTGCGCAGCCGCCGTTCGTCACGCCGGCCATGATCGAGCTCGCCATGGCCGAGGTGAAAAAGAAAAAGAACCCGGCGGCCATGGGCAAGCTACGCTTCGAAGCCTTTTCGGAGGGCCTGTGTGCGCAAATCATGCATATCGGCCCCTTCACCGCGGAAGGCCCCACGGTTGAAAAGGTCCACCAGTTCATCGATGCAAGAGGGCAGCGTCGCGGCAAGCATCATGAGATTTATTTGAGCGATATCCGTAAGGCCGATCCTACGAAATGGAAAACCATCATCCGGCAGCCCATGCAGTGACGGCCGTCCCGGTTCGAGACGGCCTTCCGCGCGGTCAGGCAAAATCCATCTGTTCCAGATCGGCGATCAGGCCCGGGCCGGTGGGCTGCCAGCTTAAGTTTTGCCGCGTGATGGCGCTGGAAGCCGACAGGTCGTGGCCGGCGAACATACCGAGCCAGCCGAAATGGGATGCCGCCTCGTCCGGCGTCAGCGACACCACCGGCAGCCGCAGGCCACGGCCGACCGCGGTGGCAATGTCCCGCATCGGCACGCCTTCTTCGGCAACGCCATGGTAGCGCGCGCCCGCTTCGTTTTTTTCCAGCGCCAGCCGGTAGAGCCGCGCCACATCCCGCACATGGGCGGCGGACCAGCGATTGCTGCCGTCGCCGACATAAGCCGACACGCCTTTTTCCCGCGCCAGCGCGATCAAGTAGCTCACCAGCCCCTGCCTTAACGTGTCGTGCACCTGCGGCAAGCGCATAACCGAGGCACGCACGCCGCGGTCCAGCAGCGCCAGCGCCGTCTGCTCGGAGACGCGCGGCAGGGGCGCATCCGGTGGCAAGACATCCGTTTCGCGCGCCAGTTGGCCTGGCTGAGCCATGCCGGCGGTGCCCGAGGTGACGATGAGCTGTCGACCGGAACCGGCGAGTTCGGCGCCCATCGCTTCGATCGCGCGGCGGTCGACTTCGCAGTTCTCCTGGAATCTGGAGAAGTCATGGATGAACGCCAGATGAATTACCGCATCCGCCGCCGCGGCGCCGCGTCTGAGGCTATCCGGGTCGTCGAGCGAGCCGCGATGGACTTCTGCGCCTGCCGCAGCCAGCGCTCGAGCGCCCGCATCCGAGCGGGCAAGGCCTAGCACCTGGTGCCCGGCGGCGATCAACTCGTTGACGACCGGGGTGCCGATAAAGCCGGTCGAGCCGGTAACAAAAACACGCATGGGGACTTCTCCTTGGGACAATGTAATCGTCCACGCATTATTATGATGACTAGTTATCGACTTAAAGTAGTGACGTTATACGGGTATAAGCTTTAACAGGATGCGTATGGTCAGCGAAAAAGAAAGCGCGCTCGGCGCCTACCTGAAAGACCGCCGGGCACGGCTCGATCCCGAAGCGCTGGGCTTGCCGATGAGCCGACGCCGCACGCCCGGTTTGCGGCGCGAGGAAGTCGCCCAGCGGGCGCATGTCAGCGTCACTTGGTACACCTGGCTGGAGCAGGGCCGCGGCGGTGCGCCGTCGGCGGAAGTGCTGGAGCGCATCGCCCGTGCGCTGATGTTGACCGAGGTGGAACGCGAGCATTTGTTCTTGCTTGCGCTCGGTCGCCCGCCGGAAACGCGTTACCACTCGGTCGACAGCATTACGCCACGCCTGCAGCGGGTGCTGGATGTTCTGGAAACCAGCCCCGCCATGGTTCGCACCGCCACCTGGGATGTGGTGGCCTGGAACCGCGCCGCGGCGGCGGTGCTGGGCGACTACGGCCGCATGCTGCCCGCGCAGCGCAACATTCTGCGGTTGATGTTTTCCAGCGCGCGCGTCCGTTCCGCACAAACCGATTGGGAGAGCGTCGCCCGCTTCGTCGTTGCCGCATTTCGCGCCGAAACGGCCCGGGCCGGCGCGACCGAAACCGCCATCGCGCTGGTGGACGAGCTGTCGCGTTCGAGCCCGGAATTCGAACGCATGTGGAAGGATAACGAGGTGAGTAGCCCAGGCGGCGGCACCAAGCAATTGCGCCATCCCGAGGTCGGGCTGATCACGATGGAGTATTCGTCGTTTGCCGTCGACGGCCGCACCGATCTCACGCTGGTCATTTACAACCCGGCGTCGGAGGATGACGTTGCCAAGGTTCGCGCGCTGTTATCCAAGTCTTAGCGCCGCCAAGGTCGTGCGTTGCTTCGCGAACGCACGCTACCCGGAAATCCACCCGGCCCATCTGGCGCCGCGCAATATTGGCCTAAAGTGAACAATATTGATCTGGAGTAGGAAAGTGGTGCTAAGTAGATTTACTATCAAATAGAATGAGCGCATCGACCAACAATAACCCTAACCCTCGTTTGCACAAAAAACTCGTACACGCCGTTTTCTGGAGAAGAGCAAAATGAAACTGTCCACCAGACTGGCCATTATCGTGCTGACGTCGATTCTCGGCCTGATCGCGATTGGCGGAGTGGCACTGCAAACCCTCAACCGCACCATCATGGACGAGCGCAGAACCAGCCTATCGCTGGTGTTGCGCTTAGCCAGCCACCAAGTTTCCATCTATCAGGCTCTGGAAAAATCCGGCAAGCTGACGCGCGAGCAGGCGCAGCAGCAAGCCCTGAACGCCATTCGCGGCCTGCGCGATACCGATGATTATGTGTTTGCCCGCCGCATGGATGGCTATGTGCTGGTTCACCCGGATGCCCGCAAGGAGGGCAAGATCGACCCGGGCGGCCTCTTGCCGGATGGCCGTACCAGCATGCAGGGCTACATCGACGCCGTCGCCCAGAACAAGATCGGCTTCGTCGATACCATTACCAAACGTCCCAACGAGAACGACTTGGTGCCCAAGCTGGTGGCTGTCACCCATATCGACGACTGGGATTGGCTGGTCGGCTGTGGCACCTATATCGACGACGTCAACACCATTTTCTGGCAACAGGCCATCAAGTTCGTCTGTATCGGGCTGGCCGTCATGTTGCTGGTGATTGCGGCCGCCGCGCTGCTGGCACGCCAGATCTACCGGCGCCTGGGCGGGGAGCCCGACTATGCCGCCGAAGTGGCCACGTCGATCGCACGCGGCGATCTGAGCCAGGCAATCCAAGGCAACCCGGCCAGCGACAGTCTGCTGGGCGCCATCAACACCATGCAGCACAACCTGCAAAAAGTCGTGCACGATATCCAGCTAGGGGCCGGCAAGCTGCACGATACGGCGCAATCGCTCTCCGAGCGCATGGCACAAATCTCTTCCGCCTCGCATGAGTCCTCTAGCGCCACGACCGCCACGGCATCGGCCATCGAGCAACTCTCGGTCAGTGTCGATCAGATCTCCGACAGCGCCCGCGAAACCGAGAACAATTCGGCGCAAGCCAGCAAGCTGTCCGAACAGGGCGGGCTATTGGTCAATGATGCCGCCGAGGAAATCCAGCGCGTCGCAAACCAAGTCGAGGATGCTTCGCGCACCATCGCTTCGCTGGACGAACGGGCCGGCACCATCGATACCATCGCCAATGAAATCAAGGATATTGCCGATCAGACCAACTTGCTGGCCTTGAATGCCGCCATCGAAGCGGCCCGGGCCGGGGAGCAGGGCCGGGGCTTTGCCGTGGTGGCCGATGAAGTGCGTAAGCTGGCGGAACGGGCCGGCAATGCGACGGGCAAGATCACCGAAATGATCAGTGCCATTCAGCAAGACACCCACTCGGTGGTGAGCAGCATGCAGCAGATCAAGCCGCAAGTGGCGCTGGGGGTGGACAAGGCCTCTCAGGCCGCCGACGCCCTGCGCCAGATCCGCGAGGGAACGGCCGAAACCTTGAGCAAGATTCGCGAGGTGGCCCACTCGACATCGGAACAGAGTGTCGCCAACAGCAATGTGGCCAGCAATGTCGAAAAGATCGCCCATATGGTGGAAGAATCGGCGCTGTCGGTTCAGGCCGCGCGCGACAGCGTCATGGCGCTGGAAAAACTGGCCGGCGATCTGAACCAATCTGTCGCCAGCTTCAAAGTCTGAGGAAGTCCGACCGACAGCCAAAGACCCCGGACGGGTTCCGGGGTCTCCGGCCATGCCTCGCCCTCCAAGCGTCTTGTGCTCCCCGTACCCCACCACGATCACGGTGAACTTCAATACAACCGTATCTATAATCACTCGTATTACGTCATGGGCATACGAGGGCTGACATGGACGCCAAGCACAGTACCGTCGACGAAACCATCATGGATACGCTTCACTCGGTGCGCACATTGCTTGGGATGCAAATCGCGTTCATTTCCGAGTTCAAGGACGGCCGTCGGATCTTCCGTTTTGTCGACAGCGCCGAAGACTTGCCTCCCCTGGTCTGCGTGGGTAACTCGGATCCGCTGGAGGAAAGCTACTGTCAACGGGTGGTCGATGGCCGCCTGCCGGAGTTGATCCGGGATGCCCGGCAAAATGCCGAAGCCATGACCTTGCCGGTGACGGCCGCATTGCCGGTCGGCGCCCATTTGAGCGTGCCCATCCGCTTCAGCGATGGCCATGTCTATGGCACATTCTGTTGCTTCTCCTTGGCGCCCGACGCCACCCTGAACGAGCGCGACATCCGGACCTTGCGGCTCTTTGCCGAAATGACCTGCAAGCTGATGGAGCAACAGATCGAGCAAAGCCATAGCCATCAGCTCATCGTCGACCGCCTGCAAGATACGCTGGACGCGGAACGCTTCAACATTGTCTACCAGCCGATCATTCATATCGCCCAGCATCGAATCGTCGGCTACGAAGCCCTGTCGCGCTTCTCGGCCGAGCCGATACGCTCGCCGGACATATGGTTCAACGAGGCGGCGGAAGTCGGCCTGCAGGAGGCGCTGGAGCTGGCGACCATTCGGAAGGCGCTCCAGGGGCTGATTCGTTTTCCGGACGACACCTATATGTCGCTCAACGCCTCGCCCGCGACCATTCTCAAGGGATCGCTGGATGCGCTGCTGGCAGACTATCCCCTCGACCGTCTGATGCTGGAAGTCACCGAGCACACTTCCGTCGACGATTACGCCCAGATCGTCACCGCCCTCAAGCCGCTGCGGGATAGAGGTTTGCGGCTGGCGGTGGACGACGCCGGCGCGGGCTACGCCAGTTTTCGCCATATCCTCAAGTTGCAGCCGGACATCATCAAACTTGATGTGAGTTTGATCCGGCAAATCGACTGCGACACCGGCTGTCGGGCCTTGGCCGGGGCGCTCATTCGCTTCGCCGAGGAAACGGGCAGCAAGATTGTCGCCGAAGGGGTGGAAACCGTGGAGGAACTGAAGGTCTTGCGCGCATTGAAGGTCAACAAGGCGCAGGGCTATCTGCTAGGGCGCCCGACCACGATCGATGCCTTGCCGTCCGAGCCGGCTTGGGGCGATGGGTTTCCGGCGCTGGGGGGGAGCAATTCTGCGTAGTCAGGCGATATTCCACGCGCCTTACCCGATTCCTCGCTGTTTCACCTCGGACGAGGGCTGATCTGGCCATTGTCTGAGTTCTTAGCCTGGTAGGTCGGGTGTGCCAACCCCCGGCCTTTTCCCTCTCGGGAGGATGGCGTCATCCGCTTGCGTAGTGGTAGCGGCACGCCACGACATAGATGTTCCCGTCTTCCGGCAAGTACACCAAGCGATGTTCCCGATCGATTCGCCGCGACCAGAACCCCGTCAGGCTGCCTTTCAACGGTTCGGGCTTGCCCGTTCCCCTGAATGGATCTTTCTTGCATTCTTCAAGCAGACGGTTGATTTCTTCCATCTTCTTGGCGTCTTTTTGTTGCCAGTAAAGGTAGTCGTCCCATGCATGATCAGACCATGCGAGAAGCGATTCCTTGGCGGACAGCTTATTTTTTGTCTTCTGCGTGCTCATTGGTAATCAGCCCCATAATCCGAGCCTTACCAGCTTTTACTTGAGCAATGGATTCCGATAGCCGCTGCGCATTTTGGGGGCTGCTCAATAGATACAGCGTTTCCTGCATACTGTTGAAGTCATCCAAAGATAACAGCACAACATGCTCGCCTTTCTGGCGAGTGATCAGCAGTGGGTCGTGGTCACGGCAAACTTCATCCATCGCCTGCTTAAAGCTGGCACGGGCCTCGCTGTAAGTTAAGACGTTCATGGCAGATACCTTCTTCAATCGATATTTGTATTCAGTTTCAGTCGTTTTTCAGTTTTCGTTTTGGTTGCAGAGCGGTGTTTTGCTCTCCCATATATTGCGACGGTATCGCTATTTGTTTGTACCATAATTTGTACAAAAGTTCAATTTGCTTTCACCGCAGACAATGCATGTCGTCGAGGTCGCGCGTTGCTTCGCGAACGCTGCCGGAATACATTTCAACGCCTTGAGCGCACCGCCGCTGGGGCGATTCTCCGGCGCTATACTGCAGGCATGACCACCCCCATCGTGAAAGTTTTCCGGCGCTATACCATTTCGCTCGCCATCCTCGGCGTTGGGCTGATGCTGGCCGCGGGTACGGTTCATTATTGGCAGGCTTGGTTGTTGCTCGCGGTTGTTTCCCTGGCCTGCGTTCCCCACACGGTGTTGATCGGCCAAGATCCTTTGTTGCGCGAAAGCAGGTTGCGTAGCGGGCCGACCGCGGAGTCGAGGCCGATCCAAAAAATCATCGTCACCTTTCTGCTGGCGACGACCGTGGCCGCGTATCTCGTCCCCGCGTTGGATCGGCGCTTTGGCTGGTCGGCCGTGCCGCTTTGGTTGTGCCTGCTCGGAGAGGGGGTGATTCTCTTGGCCTTGTGGTGGGGCTATCGGGTGTTCCGGGTCAATTCGTTCGGGGCGGCCACCGTCCAAGTCGCCGAGAACCAGCGCGTGATCGACTCGGGCCCATATGCCACGGTGCGCCACCCGATGTACAGCGGCGCGTCGATCTACACCCTGGGGCTATCGTTGGCACTGGGCTCTTGGTGGGGGCTCATCCCCGCGGCCCTGACCGTGCTGGGTTTCGCCTGGCGCTTGGCCGATGAGGAAAAGTTCTTGGCCCGCCAGTTGCCGGGCTACGCCGATTATTGCGCCAAGGTGCGCTGGCGTCTGTTTCCTGGGGTGTATTGATCGATCGTATCGCGGCTTCAGCCGCGATCATCCCCTCACCCCGGCACAACCGCAAAAGCATCCACCTCCACCAATACCTCTGGATGGAACAGCGAAGCCACGCCAATCAGCGAGCTGGCCGGCGGTCGCTCGACGTCGACCCAGCGATCGCGTACCTCGCGGATGACCGGCAGTAAGCTCGATTCGAAGTCGCGTATATAGAGGGTCAATCGTGCGACCGCTTCGAAACCGACTCCCGCCGCTTGCAGCGTCGCCGACATGTTGCGGAACACTTGGTCGAGTTGCGTGGCCAAGTCCGGCGCGCAGACGCGCCCTGTCTCATCGAGCGGCACGTGGCCGGACAGCAGCAGTAGACGGCCGCTTTCGATCAGCATGGCATTGGAGAGCCCCGGAATCGATGGGCCGGGGGGATTGATCGGGCGCAGCATGGCAGGTCCTTTCTCGTGGCTGGGATGGGGGGAATTCATAGGCGGGTATCGCTCGCCATGAACCGGTCGATCAGCTGATAGTAGCCGGGTAGCACGCGATTGAGCGTGTCGTGTCCGGCCACGGTTAGGCGAACGCGTTTGATCCGGCCGTCGTTGTCGCAGGCCCGGGTCGCGAGCAGGCCATCGTCGACTAGCGTTTGCACCGTGCGCGTCATGACCGGGCGCGAAACATCGACGCGTTCGGCCAGTTCGCTCACCATCAGGCCCTCAGGCAGATCCTCGCGCTCCAGGACGATGAGGATCAGATAGCGCAGGGTCGACAGGTCGTTTGCGGCGAAATAGTTGTCGAGTTGCCGCATCAATAGGCTGGCTTGCCGCAGCATGTGTAGCGCGTCATGCACGTTGTCGACATTCATGGCGGGAAAGCGCGTTTGATAGCTTTGCAGTATTTCCCTGCTGGGAAGTTCCTTTAGAAAGAACATGCGGCGGCCTCTCCTTGGAGCTGGCGCAACAAGCCCTGGGTATCGATGCCGGCGCCGAAATGGTGCAGGACGTGTTGCAGTACATGATCGTGCTGCGCCTGGCTGAACGCGGCGCAAGCGTCGGTCGCCAGCCAGCAGTTCAGCCCCATGTCGTGCGCCTCCCGCAGGGTGGATTCCACGCATACATGGGTGGCAAAGCCCAGCAGCACCAGGGTGTCGATGCGGTTGTTGCGCAGGAAGGGATCGAGCGTCGAGTTCTTCAGCACGCTGGCGCCGGATCGCCCTTGCACGACGAATTCGCCGGCTTGCGGCACAAAGGGCGGCGCGAATTCGGCGCCTTGTCCGGTCCAGGTGCCGGCGCGGGGAATCGCCGCGCGCAGCCCGAGGACGTTGTCGCCGCCGGCAAACAGGCGGTAGTGCGGGTCGGCGCGCAGGTCGAGCCCCGCATGCACCACGGTCCAGCCTTCGGCGCGTGCCGTTTCCACGATCCGCGCGGCATTTGACACGGCTTGGCGAAACGGGGCCTTGTCGACAACCAGCTTCTGAAACAAGGGGCCGTGCTCGTTGAGCCATTCATTTTGGAATTCGATAAAGACCAGTGCCGTGCGCTGCTTGTCGATGTTTGTCGCGGTCTGCATCATGGGTTCCCTTTGTTGATTATCATGGTAACTATATGGACGCCGGATAAGCAGCGCAAGTTCTTTAATCAAGCATGCCGCAGAGCTTCACCGCGATAGGCAACGCAGCGCATTGTCTCCTATACGCCGCTCGATCTCAGCGACCGTGCTACGCCGAATGCCATATCCGGACACATACTCGTCAAACCGATGCGCCACCGCCGCTATTTTCTCGATGCACTGCTCCGCAGCGGTACGGGCCAGTCGATGCTCCTTGACCATCGCCAGCAACTGCTCGCGACCGGGATGGCGAGCCTCCCCGCGAATCGCCAATTGGTGCTCGCCACTTGGCCCGGGGCAATACGTCAGATCATAGGCCGGCGCCAGCTCCCACCGTTGGCTCTGGTTGAGAAGAAACGAGAAATTCTTGGTGTGGTCGTCGCGATTGTTGAAAATGATGTTGAATACGCAGCGCTCGAACGCTTTGAACACTTCACGTTGGTCATTCGTCAAGAACATGACGAGCGGCATGAGTGTCGAGTCATAGTCGCAGGCGGGTATCCGGAAATCATCGTCCAGCACGCCCGCCATGGTCAGAATCGGCACCCGCTCGCCATGATGGCGATCAAATCGCTTGATGCCAAATGCCGCCAGGTTGTCGGCCAAGTCGAAATACGCCGTTTCCGGCATATCCAGGCCGCAATCTCGCGCCATGAGCGAATAGCAATACTCCAATGCACAAGCTTCTTTGTCTTCACCCTGCCCCGGAAACTTGACGAGCCAGGGCTCGCCAGCCGCGTTGGTATCGGTGCTGACGCGATCGTTCGCTCGGTCGTACTGCAGTAGTACCTTGGGCCTGGCGCCTTGAGGGGAGCCGCCCATGAGCGCCAGCTCCCGCAGGGCATTCGATGCCTCTCCCGCTTTGACTTCTTGTACTTCTCTGGCGATGGTCAACAGATTCACGTCGGCAGGCTCAAGCCCGTGTTCCGTCTCCGGTTCGAAGCTGAGCGCACCCATGGCGCGGTCGCCGATGAACGCCAACCGGTCGAGCACAGTGATCAACTCCCGGCCCATCCCTTTGGTGGCAAAGAATCGATCCATGACCAGCCGCCCCCATCCATCCGGCAATGCGTCGGCAATCAGACCGGGCAGGTACTCTTGATAATCGGGAAATCGACTATATCCGGCAGTTCTAAGCGGCAGCTTCAGCGGCGATAGGGATAGATCCCGTTCGATGGCCTCCGGGGAGTATTCGAACATCAGGGTGTGCCGGTCTTGGGCCAACCGACCGAGTAAAAAACGTTCGCCCCACCCGTTGTAGTAGACGTTGAGCATTCGCATCATCGTCCTGCCTTTCTGGCGCGTGTCGCCGACCGAGCTTGCGCGGCTTTTTCCATGTCGGCGATGGAGTTCAAGCTCAGTTCAAACAGCGTGTTCAGATCGTTTGCCAGTCCGAGGGCTTTCGCGACGCATATGACAGAACTCAACGATGCCTGGCCTTTGGTTTCGAGATTACGCACGGTTCCCCAGGAAACGCCGGCACGCTCTCCGAGCTCGGTCATGCTCAAGTTTTGTGCAAGCCGCTGCATGCGAAGCCTGCGGCCCAGTTCCAAACCGATGGCGGTCGGCGATGCCAGTTCAAAAATCAACATATTGCTTATCTCGCCCGGTTTTTTGCCAATATTGTAAATAATTTTACAATAGGCTGAAAAGCTACGCTAGGCAAGTTGCCGACAAAGAAGGCGCATTGGCTCGGTGGTATGTTGTGGCTTCAGCCGCGATATCCCGCTTACACCGGCTGCAGACGCGCCAGCTTGATCCCCAGCCCGATGAACAGCGCGCCGCCCGCGCGTCGCAGGCCATTCAGTAGCCTGCCGTTTCGTACCCGCGCTTGCATCTGGCGAGCACTGAAGGCATAGATCGCATGCACCAGACAGACCGTGGTGGCAATGGTCAGATACATGACGGCGAACTGCGGCAAGAGCGGTTTATCGTTGGTAAGAAACTGCGGCAGAAATGCCGACAGGAAGATCATGGTTTTGGGATTGCTGCCGGAAACGAACAGCGCTTCGCGCAGCACCCGGGTACGGCGATAATCCGCGCCGTTTTCCTGCCCGGTCGTCCCGACCGGGCGGCTGGCGGGGCCGAGCAACTGCCGCGCGCCGATCCAGAGCAGATACGCCGCCCCCATCAGCTTCATCGCGATAAAAAGCGGCGGCAGGGTTTTGAGCATGGCGCCGATGCCGCACGCCACCAGCACCATCACCCCCAATTGCGCCAGCAGATTGCCGAACACGGTGACAAACGTCGCCCGCTGCCCGTAACGCAAGGTATTGCGAATCACCAGCAGCACATTCGGCCCGGGGGATAAGGTGGTGGCCAGATAGGCCAGGGCGAACAACGACCAGAGATGCCAGCTCATCGGTATGCCTATCCAATTTGAGTATTGCACTCATATTGCCATTCGGATGCGGCGTCTTCAATCTCCGGGCCGGTCGCCCGCCTGTCACTGACGATTGCGTAGTGCGATGCGCGCGCGCTTTATGCCATACGCCAGCATGGCATCGACCGACAATTTGCCCGGGCCGGAAAACGTCAGTGCCAGCAGCAGCATGCCCCATACCTTGTGATCGATGAAACCGCCGCCCCAGAAGTCTTGCCACAGTCCGTGGGGCCATAGGTCGGGGTAGGAAATCACGGCGACGATGTTGTAGACGAACAGTACGGCGGCGGATGCCCGCCCGGCCAGGCCTAGGCCGAGCAGCCAAGGTAAGACCAGTTCGATCATGGTTCCTAGGGGCGCGGCCCACTCGGCGGGGAGCAGCGGGACGTGGTATTCGCTTTGAAACAGCGCGAGCGTGCCGGCCGGATCGGCCCACTTGGCGAGCCCCGCGTGCCAGAAGTCGAGCGCCACCCAAAGGCGGAACAGCAGCAGGCTAAACGGTGTGGCCAGTTCCAGCCGGCGGGTCAATGCCGTGTAGCGCTCGGCGAGGTAACAGATTGGGCGAGTCATGGTTGTTTTCCCTCGATACGAAATCCGGCGATCAAGCCGTTTTGCAGCAGAAGCCCAAGGTGCGAGGCCAGATCGAAGCGTTCGCCCGCATCCGCCGTGGCATCGAGCGCTTGTGCCAATGGTTTGCCCGACAGCAGCGCGCGCATGAAGCGGCCGGCGTCCTCGGCGAGGGCATAGTGCGAGATTTGCGTGCCGCTACGCCAGATCAGCACCGATTGCGCCGGTGCGGCAAGCGACAGGCGGGATAGGCCATCTTGTTGGCAGAACCGCCAGATGTCGTACAGTGGAAAGCGGCTTTCGATCAGCCCGATGGCGGGGTGAAAAGCGAAGATGCATTGGGACAGCGCCTCTTCCGACAGGTCGGACAACATCGACGCCGCAATCGGCGCGGCATCCGCGGCAAGATAGGATTGCAGGCGTGCCCAGTCGAGCGCGGCGACGTCCCGCAGGTAGGGCAAGCCGGTCAATTCCGCCTGACACGCCAGAAACGAGGCGAACGTGGCGCCGAACGCCTGCAGATTGCCGCTGGCGGAAGGCGCCCCGGCGATATAGCGCGCCGCCATGCCGTCGAAGCAGGCTTCGCCGACGAGGCGCCGCACCGTCGGAAAACTGGTTTGCAAGGCGCCGGTCTGTGTGTTGATCACCATATTGCGGTAAATCCGCAGGCGTTCGCCGGTGTCCAGGCCGTTTGGCCGCACCCAGGGCGCAATCGCCGCGCAGTCGCCGTCCACGACGCTCCGCACGAAAGCGCGCTGCAGTTCAAGCAGGGACGGTGCGGTATTCATCCAACATCTCCTCGGCAAGCCGGGCCTCGTCCAGCAGCACGTCGAACGCCGGCAGATCCTGATCCCACTCGATCAACGTGGGCACAGGCCCGAAACGCGCCAGCGCCGCGCGGTATAACGTCCATACTGCCGCGTCCACGCGCCGGCTGTGCGTGTCGATCAGCAAAGGCGCATCGAGCCCTTCTTTACGCGTAAACCCGGCCAGGTGCATCTCGCCGATCGCCCGCGGCGGCAAGCCGCGCAGGAAGTCGGCGGGGTCGAAGCCATGATTGACGCTGTTGACATAGACGTTATTGATATCGAGCAGCAAGCCGCAGCCGCTGCGGCACGCCAGCTCGGACAAAAACGTCCACTCCGGTAGCGTCGAGTGTCGATAGGTCAGATAACTCGATACATTTTCGATCAGGATTTGTCGCCCGAGCGCGTCCTGGATTTGCTCGACCCGCTCGATCGCCAGTTGCAGCGCTTCTTCGGTATAAGGCAGCGGCAGCAGCTCGTTCATAAAGCGGCCGTCGACGCTGCCCCAGCAGAGGTGCTCGGACACCAGGCCCGGCTCGAATCGCCGGATCAGTCGTCCGAGTTTGGCCAGGTGGGCGCTATCCAGACCGTTCGGGGAGCCGAGATAGAGTCCCACGCCGTGCAAGCTGAGCGGGTAGCGGCTGCGCACGGTTTCGAGCACGGCCGGAAGCTCGCCGCCGTCACAGAAAAAATTTTCGCTGTGAACCTCGAACCAGGGCACCGAAGGCTGTTCGGACAACACCTGCCGGTAGTGCGCGGGTCTTAGTCCGACGCCGGCCTTGGGCGGTACCGGTGCGATGGGAAAAGGGGCGGCGAGCATGGCGGATCTCTCCTGGCTTACTTGCTGGGCATCTCGGCGCCGCCGTCGATCTTGGCGCATAGCCCGGACGGCACCAGCACGAAGGCTTGCGGGTCGCGCGCCATGGTGTCCTGGCCGGCGCACGAGTGACCGGGGGTGTGACAGTCGTTCTTATGGGCGGCGTTGACGCCAAAGCACTTTTCCATCGGAGGTTGTGCCGCCTGCGCGCCTGCGGCGAGGCCGATGAGGCCCAGAGCGAGCGCTGCCTTGATTGCGGTATTCGATTTCATGGTGTTCTCCAGTTAAGTTCGGGAAGGTTCCCGTATGGCTTGGTCGTCGGAGAAAGACGATTCATTACACAATCGAGGAAAATTTTTTTTCGACCGGCACCTGCGACGCAGTATGTCGCGGGAAGTGTAAGAAATTTGTGCCGCGGAACGACTAAACAGGCCCTACCATTTAAGACACTGAATCATGAAAGACGAAACGGGATAATGAACGACGACAGCCTACAACCGTTCCCCCATGGCTGGGACGCCTTGCAGGACCATGCCTTTCTGGTGGCGTTGCGCCGTCAGATGCTCAAATTCGCCACCTTGCAACTGGGGGATCGCCATCAGGCCGAAGACGCGGTGCAGGAGGCCTTGGCGGGCGCACTGAAAAACGCCGCGTCGTTCGGCGGCCAGGCCGCGCTGAAGACCTGGGTGCTGGCCATTCTGAAAAACAAGATCGCCGATATCCTGCGCCACAACCGGCGCATGGTCGATGCCAGCCAGCTGTTGAACGAGGCCGAGGAGGAAGAGGATTTCCGGGATCTGTTCGACCGCAAAGGTTTCTGGGAGGCGGACGAGCATCCGAAACGGTGGGGAGATCCCGTCGAGTCGTTTCGGCAACAACAGTTCTGGGCCGTTTTCGAAGCCTGTTTGGAACGCTTGCCCGCCCAGCAGGGCCGAGTGTTCATGATGCGGGAAGTGATCGAACTCGATACCGACGAGATTTGCGACGCGGTCGGTATCCGCGCCAGTAATTTGTTCGTGATGCTGCATCGGGCACGGCTGCGCTTGCGCGAGTGCTTGGAAGACCGCTGGTTCGCAAAGGAGGCATCATGATGCTGAATTGTTTCGAAGCCTCGCGCCTCTTGTCCGAGGCGCAGGAGCGTCCGTTGATCTTGCGGGAGCGCGTCACGCTCGGCATCCATCTCTCATGGTGCTCGGGTTGCCGCAATTTCCGCCGCCACATGCATGCGTTACGGACGATTTCCCGTGGCTACGGCCAAAGGCGCGACACGGACGACGAACGCGTCGGGAAGCGATGACAAACGCTATGCGGCCGGCCCGACCGGACGGCTGGCGGGCCCCAGTAGCTGCCGCGCGCCGATCCAGAGCAGATACGCCGACCCGGCAAGTTTCATCGTCACAATATGACACTTATACCGCCATCGGGCCGGACGGTCTTCAATCTTCCGGGCGATTCGGCGCCGCATGAATGCCATAACCGGATTGATCCGCGGCAATCTCGGGGCGCAAGGTCAGTTCCGGGATGAGATAGTCGCCGGCGTTCTGGCGCCGGAAAGGGATGGGTGCCGTGTCGAACAGCCGATCCAGCCGTTGACCCAGTTCGTGGCAAATTCGATCGAATTTCGCGGCATCGGTTTTGTGGGCGCGGTAGACGACGTGCGGCGGCAGTACGTCGAAGCCCGGGTAGTACAGCACGCCGTGTTGGATCGGGAACAGTACGTCGTCGATCGGACCGTTGATGCCGCGCGGCGCGTAGTGCGATTCCCAACCGCCGGCGGTCACCATCAACATGGCGCGTTTGCCGGTTAGCGTGCCCTCGCCGTAACGATCGCCCCAGTGGGTATCGGAATGCTCGCCCACGCCATAACCGAAACCGCAGGCATAGACCCGCTCCACCCAGCCTTTCAGGATGGCGGGCATGGTGAACCACCACAGCGGGAATTGCAGAATGACGGCATCGGCCCAGCGCAGTTTGTCTTGCTCCGCGACGATGTCGGCGGACTGGGTGCCGGTCTGGAAAGCCTGCATCGAATCCGCGGAAGGATCGAAGCGCGTGCCTGGTCGATATGCGGTGTTGTCGTCGCTATCCAGGGTGGTTTTCCAGCGCATGGCGTACAGGTCGGATACCTGGACCATATGGCCGTTTTGCATCAGGCGGCGTACTGCGTAGTTTTTGAGCGAGCCGGTCAGCGAGCGCGGTTCGGGGTGGGCGTAGACAAGTAGAACGTTCATGGCTTTGTGCTCCAGCGGTAAATAGCAGCACGATAGGTTTGGCTGAGATATATTGGAAATGAATTTCCAGAATTGTAGGTATTGCCATGAATAATGCCTTGCGCCAACTCGATCTCAACCTGCTGGTGACGCTCGATGCTTTGCTGATCGAGCACAACGTCACGCGTGCCGCCGAGCGCTTGCACCTGTCCCAGCCGACGGTGAGCGTACAGCTCGCCCGCTTGCGGGACTTCTTTGGCGACCCGCTGCTGTTGCCCGGCCCGAGAGGTATGCGCCCCACCGTTCGCGCCGACGCGCTACGCGAACCGCTGCGCCAGGCATTGGCCGCCCTGTCGCTGGCGGTGGCGCCCGCCAATCCGTTCGACCCCGCTCTGTCCGATCGAATCTGGCGCGCCGCGGCCTTCGATTATTGCGAGTTCACGGTGTTGCTGCCGACCCTGAGCGCCCTGCGCACGGTCGCGCCCATGACGAAACTCTCCGTCGTGCAAGTTGCCCCGTCTGTGGTGGCCAAAAAAGCCGAACAAGGCGACATCGACCTGGTCTTTCACGCCGATACCGAGGCGCCCCCCGAACTGCGCAGCCGAGTCTTGTTTGCCGAACGCTACGTGTTGGCCGGCCGCGTCGGGCATCCGCAGTTGCAACGCAGCCCGACGCTGGCGCAGTTCTGCCGACTCGACCATGCGATTGTGTCGCCGAGCGGCGGGGCATTCCATGGCGTGACGGATACCGTGCTGGCCGAACGGGGGATGACGCGGCGGGTGGTTTTGTCGGTGCCGCACTTTCTGTTTCTGTCGGCGGCACTGGCCAGTACCGATCTGGTGGCGATGGTGCCGTCGCGGCTGGTCGAGGGTAACACCGCACTGCAAGTGGTCGAACCGCCGGTCGAAGTGCCCGGCTTCGAGATACTCATGTTGTGGCACGAACGGGTGCATCGCGATCCGGCGCACCAGTGGTTGCGAGAATTGATCGTCGCGGCGGTGTAAGAGCGCCGATGCCCGGCCCGATCAAAAAGTCAGGCCGAAGTGTTGCCGCAGCTGTTCTCTGCCGGCCGGTGTCAGTTGCAACTCGCGGCTGTCCGCTAGGCGGATCACCCAGCCGTTTTGCAAAAAGGCGGTCAGTAGCGCGGCGCCCAATGGGCCGCCAAGGTGCGCTCGACGTTCGCTCCAGTCGAGGCAACCGCAGGTCAATGGCCGGCGCTTGGTCGGTGGCGGGTACGACAGTCCCAGGCGGTCGAATGCCTGTTTGCCCGTTGTGCTCAATCGATATGTTTCGCCATCGAGCCAGCCCAGGCTCAATATCTTGTCATGCAAGGCGACCGCCATTTCGCCGCCCATGTGGCGGTAGCAAGTGCGGGCAAAGCGCAAATGCTTCGGGGTTCTGCTGCGTGCTTTGCCAAGGTCGTTGTCCATATTTCGCATATCGGCTAATAGATGGAAGTAGTATATGTACTTTGCATCCGGTTAGCCGGTATCCGTCGAAAAGCGAGTGTCATGCCATCCCCATCCAGCCATACCAACCCACGCCATAAAGTGCTGTTCGATACCGATCCCGGCATCGACGATGCCATGGCGCTTTATCTGCTGCACCGTCATCCGGCGATTGAATTGCTCGGCATCACCACCGTGCACGGCAATGCCTATACCGAGGTGACCACCCGCAATGCGCTGTATCTGTGCGACCGCTTCGGCATCGACGTGCCGGTGGCGCGCGGCGCCGCTCAGCCCTTGGTCGGCAAGAAGGATCATGTGCCGGCCATGGTGCATGGCGACGATGCGCTGGGCAATATCGGCCCGATCGCCACGCCTCGGCATCCGCTCGATCCGCGCCCGGCGCACCGCCTGATCATCGATACCGTGCGCCAATACCCGGGCGAGGTCACCCTGGTCGCCGTGGCGCCGTTGACCAATCTGGCGCTGGCGTTGAAAGAGGATCCGGCCATCGCCGGCCTGGTGCGTCAGGTGGTGATCATGGGCGGGGCCTTTGGCGTTCATGGCCAGATCGGCAATGTCAGCCCGGTGGCCGAAGCCAATATCATTTGCGATCCTTATGCCGCCGACCAGGTATTGACCGCGCCTTGGCCTGTGGTGATGGTGGGGCTGGATGTGACGCACCAAGTGCTGATGCCGCGGGCGATGTTCGAGCGTGTGCGCGATGAGGGTGGTGCGGATGGGCAATTCCTTTGGCGGATTTCCCAGCAATATCTGTCGTTCTATGCCCGGCAGGAACGGATCGATGGCTGCTATGTGCACGACGCCAGCGCCGTGGCTTATGTGATCGATCCGAGTTTGTTCCAACTGAGATCGGGCCCCATCCGCGTGGTGACCGATGGCATCGCGGTCGGCCAGACCATCCAGAACGCCAGCGGGCGGCAGTATCGCTCGCCGGTTTGGCAAGAGGGCCCGGCGCAGTCTGTGTGTACCGAGGTGGATGCCGACGGGCTGCTGAAGCTGATGATGGCGACGCTGCTGGCTTGAGCTGGCCGGCGAATATTTCCTGGCGGACTAAACTGAATGCACTTCCACGCCGATCGGTTGGAGCCACCGTGCGATTGTCCGTTTGTGTCTTGGGATCTCGATGGCTGTGTCTGGCGCTGCTGACCAGTAGCGTGGCGCTGGCGTCGGCGCCGCTCAAGAACTGGTTCAACGATCCCTTCTTTCAGGTGCGTCACCGCATGGCCGGCTGCCCCCAGCCTCTCGGCCCCTATGGCACGGAAGACGAGATGAAGCAGCAGGCGCATTCGCGCGTGGAGCGCGGCACCAGTTGCTGGCGCGCCGGAAAGTGTAAAAAGCCCAATGCCTATCTGTACGATGCCGACATCGCCAACGATCTTCGGCGCCGGTTCGCCGCGAGTCGTCGCTTTGCCGATGCGAGCTTGTGGATCACGGTGCAGCGGCGGTTTGTGTATGTCGAAGGGTGCGTGCGCAGCAAGCGGACGATGTCGGGCATCGAGGACTTCGTCAAGCGCACGCCGGATGTGGAGCTGGTGATCGCCAATACCATCGTCGGCACCGGCAAACCGAACTATGCGGTGATGCCGGCGCGAACGCCGGGTTGAACCTGGCGGCCCAATATGTAGTCGTCATCAACCTGGGGTATCCGCTCATAAGGCGCTATCGGTATGAGACTCTGGTCGTTGCATCCGAAGTATCTTGATCCGCAGGGGCTTGTCGCCCTTTGGCGGGAAGCGCTGTTGGCTCAAGCGGTACTGCGCGGCGAAACGCGCGGATATCGCAGCCATCCGCAACTCGAACGTTTCAAGCGTCACGCCGCGCCTCTCGCGGCGATATCTCAATATCTGCAGGCCGTGCATGCAGAGGCCGTCGCTCGTGGTTATGCCTTCGATCGGCGCAAGATTCAGGCGGGTACGGAACCGGTGACATTACTGGTTACGTCCGGGCAATTGGATTTCGAGTGGGCGCACCTGATGAATAAGTTGCAAACCCGCAATCCCGTTGTTTATCGGCAATGGCATGAAACCGTGACGCCAGAGCCGCTGCCGATGTTCGAAGTGCGTTCCGGCCAGGTTGAATCATGGGAGCGACCGCATTCCTAGCAAAAGACGGTCGCAGAGACTCAAACAGTCTGAACGGCTTCGGCCGACTTCCCCGCCACGCGGGCGTGGCGCACTCTCACGCGCCACAGCACTATCATCGCCAGCGCCATGGCCAGACCGAATCCGGCGGCAATCGTCGTGACCGGCGCGCCGGCGCGTAGCGCCAGGGTATAGGCGCCGATCATGGTCAACATGGCCAGGTTTTCGCCCAGATTTTGCACGGCGATGGCATGACCGGCGCCGACGGTGTTGTGGCCGCGTTCCTGCAACAGGGCATTCAGCGGCACGACGAAGAAGCCGCCGAAGCCGCCGATGGCCAGCATGATGGCCAAGGCGACGACCAGGTTGCCGGTGCCGGCGAGCAGGCAGACCGCCACGCCGATCAGCACGCCGGCCGGCATGGCGCGGTTGACCTTTTCCAGGGTGACGAAGCGGGCGGCCAGTGCCGCGCCGACCACGATGCCGACGGCGACCAGCGCATTGAGATAGGCCGGCATGCGGTTATTCATGATGCCGAGCGCCACCGGTACCCAGGCGACCAGCAAAAAGCGCATGGTCGAGCCGGCGCCCCAGAACAGACTGGTGCCGACGATGGAGAAACGGGTGTCGGGCATACGCCATAGCGTGCCCAGCACTTGGCGGAAGTCGCCCAGGATGGCCTTGAGGGATACCCGTTCGAGCACATGTGCCGGCGCCAGACGCGGGATCAGCAGGTTGGCGCCGGCGGCTAAGGCATAGCACAGGGCGACCAGTACCAGGGTGCCCGGCACGCTCCAGTCGGCCAGGGTGCCGCCCGCCAAGGCGCCGATCAGAATCGCCGCGATGGTCGAGCCTTCCATCAGGCCGTTGGCCTTGACCAGCCGGTCGGACGAGGTCAGTTCCGACAGAATGCCGTATTTGGCGGGCGAGTAGGTCGCGGCGCCCACGCCGACCAGCCCATAGGCCAGGAAGGGATTGAGGCCTAGACACATGCCGAGCGCGCCGCCCAGCTTCAGGCCGTTGGCCAGCAGCATGACCCGGCCCTTCGGCAGCGCGTCCGCCAAGGGGCCGGCGAACGGGGCGAGCAGGATGTAAGCCGCGACGAAGAACTCCTGCAACAGCGGCGCGGACCATTCGGGATAGTGCAGGTTTTTGAGCAGCGCCAGCGCGCCGAACAGCAGGGCATTATCCGCCATGGCCGACAGGAACTGCGCCGCCAGCACGGCGAGCAAGCCGCGCGACCATAACGGCAGATCCATTTTCTCGGGAAGTACGTTCAAAACTTATCCTTTCCAATAGCGGGCGGTTATCGGGCGGCCAGCGCTTCGGCCATGCTTTTCAGGCTGACATAATCGACTTTACCCGAACCCAGCAACGGGATGGCCTCCACCTGGTGAATGTTGCGCGGGATGGCCAGTTCAGGGGCGCCCAGGGCTTTGGCCGCCGCGCCCAGGGCCTCGCGGGCGATGTCCGTCGCCGTGGTGAACAGCACCAGCGCTTCGCCCTTCGCCTGATCCGTGCGGGTGGTGACGGCATGCATGAAGCCCGGCGCGGCGCTGGCGGCGATTTGTTCGACGATCTCCAGCGACACCATTTCGCCGGCGATCTTGGCGAAGCGTTTCACACGACCCAGGATATGGACGAAGCCCTCGTCGTCGATGTGCACGATATCGCCGGTGGCATACCAACCGGGTCCGCGCGATTGCGGCGGTTGAATTTCGCCGGGCCGATCATGCAGCAGATAGCCTTTCATGATGTTCGGGCCTTGTACGTGCAGCGCGCCGCCGACTTCGATCCCCGGCACTGGTTCCAAATAATGCCGCATGCCGGGCACCAGTTGGCCCACGCTGCCGTTGCGGCAAGCCATCGGGACGTTCACGGCCACCACCGGCGCGCACTCGGTGATGCCATAACCTTCCAGAATGCGGATGCCGAATTTGTCGATCCAGGTGTGTCGAACGCTTTCGGACAGTTTTTCCGCGCCGGAAACCACATAGCGCAAGCGGCCGAAATCGTATGGATGGGCGAAACGGCTGTAATGGGCCAGGAATGTCGAGGTGCCGAACAGTACGGTGCAGTTCCGGTCGTAGGTGAGCTCCGGGATGATGCGGTAATGCAGTGGGCTGGGGTAGAGAAAGACCTTGCAGCCGGAGACCAGCGGCAGAATCGCACCGCAGGTCAGCCCGAACGAGTGGAACAGCGGCAAGGCCATCATGAATTTATCCAGCGGCGTAAAGTCGGCCACCGCACGGATTTGCGCGACGTTGGACAGCAAAGAAGCGTGCGAGTGAACCACCCCCTTCGGCTTGCCTTCCGAGCCGGAAGTGAACAACACAATGGCGTCATCGTCCGGCTGCTGCGCTATCTCGGCCAGACGCGGAAATTGGCTGTGCCACAGGACCCACAGTTTGTCGGCCAGGCCAAAACGGGCTTTGAAGTCCTCCAGATAAAGGATGCTCACATCGGATAACTGCGCGAGCAGCGGGGCCAGTTTGGCTTTTTCGACAAAGGCGCGCGAGGTGACGATGGTGCGAATGCGTGCGGTATGGAGCGCGGCACGCACGCTTTCCACACCGGCGGTATAGTTGAGCATCGCCGGGATGCGATTCTGCGCGCTCAGCGCCAAGATCAACCCGAGCGAAGGCGCGGCATTCGGCGTCATGACGCCGACGACTTCATGCTCGTCGCTGAAGCGGCGGATCAAGCGCGACAACGCTAGCGTCATCTTGAGCAAGGAGCCGTACGACTCTTCTTTTAGCCGTACATCCTCCACCAGTTTGTAGCGCGAACCGAAGGTGTGTCGCGCATCGAGAAATGCCTGGTACAGCGTGCGCTGCGGCCGGGTCGCCACCAGCATGTCGAGCAGGATGTCCCGCATCAGTTCGCCGGCGCGGCGGCGGCGCAGCTTGGCCGAGGGCAGATCGGGCATGGGGATCTGGCGGCGCGGCTGGATCGAGATGGTGATCCTGGGAAATAGTTTGAGCGGGTAGATGCCGGATAGCCGCCCAAAATAACTGCGCCCGGTGCCTTCGATGCGCACGGGCACGATGGTGGCGGCACTGCGCGCCGCGATGAAGGCGGCGCCGTCGTAGACCTTCATCAGCGAGCCGGTGACCGTCAGCCTTCCTTCCGGAAAGATCACGACCGGCGCCCCGCTTTCGACCAGCTTGACGATCAGCTTCATCGACAGCGGGGTGGTCGAATCGACTGCCAGATGCCGGACGTGCCGTAGCAGCAGCGCGAAAAACGGGTTGGCGGCCACGCTGGTATGGATCACGAATGTGGCATCGACCGGCAGGAATAAGGCGAGCAGGATGCCATCGATAAAGGACTCGTGGTTTGCCACGATCAGCGTGCGCTCGTTAGCGAACGCCGTACCGTCCCCGGCGACGCGGATGCGGAATAGGGGGCGCAGAATGATGCGCAAAATGAATTTCAACATAACGCTGACGGCCTTGAAAAAATAACAGCATGCAATGTTTCAAAATAAAAATATACTCTCCAAGGAAAAGCATATTAATAATATATAAATGGTATCGCATTTATATACTTTAGCCATGACAGAGACCGAACATTTAGTCAGTGCGATCAAACGACATTTGAAGCGCCAGGGTATGACCTACCGGGATTTGGCAGCCGATATCGGCTTATCCGAACCAGGCGTAAAGCGCATGTTCGCATCGCATCGTTTCACCGTAGAACGCCTGGTGCAAATCAGCAATTTGCTCGGCTTCACGCTTGCCGAGCTGGCGCAGGATGCGATGCTGAGCGAAAAGCGGTTGCATATGCTGACCGAGGCGCAGGAACGCGAGCTGGTGTCCGATCCGCGATTATTGCTGGTTGCGGTTTGCGTATTGAACCAGTGGGAACTGCAGGACATTGTCGGTGTTTATCGGCTCACGGAGGCCGAATGTATTGAACGCCTTGTGCGGCTGGATCGACTGGGACTGATTGCCCTTTTGCCGAATAACCGCGTGCGTCTCCAGGTGGCCCGGGATTTCGACTGGCAACCCAAAGGGCCGATTCGATCGTTTTTCTTCGATGCCGGCTTGGGCGATTTTTTGCGAAGCGATTTTACCGGGCGGGATCAGATTATCGACTTCTCCCACGGCATGCTGACCGAGACCGCTTGTGCCGCCATGCACGCGGAAATCAAACGTCTACGGCAACGCTTTGCCGAGTTACACCTCGAAAGCCTTGCCGTACCGCTATCGAAACGCCACGGCATAGCCATGGTGGTGGCCTTCCGCGAATGGGAACTGGCGGCATTTTCGTTGCTGCGGCGAGGGGCGTGACCCACGTCTGCTCAGACGTATACCGTGCCGGCCAGGACGGCGTTCAAGCCGCTCCCACATCCTTCGTAGGAGCAGCTTGAGCCGCGATGCCTTCCCCTACGCGATTGCCGAAAAGGCCGGGTGGAAGGCCACCGTGGCTTTCGGTATGGACCCGCCGAATGCTTGTATCAGGAAATACTCGGCCGGAATCCCCGGAAAAATCAGGTCCGGGTGAGCGAAGAAGTCAAAACGCGCGTAATAGCCCGGGTCTCCCACCAGCACGCAGCCGGCAGCATGCTGCGCTTGCAACCAGTTCAGCGCCTGGCGCATCAGCAGGCTGCCGATACCTTGTCGCTGTCTACCGGGATCCACGGAAATGGGGCCCACGCCATACCAACCCGATGCGCCCGTCGAGAGCTCGACAGGCGATAGCGCGACATGGCCGACCAAGTGGTCGCCATCCACGGCCACCAGCGACAAGGCGAGTTGGCCGCTGTGGCGCAGCGCATCCACGATGAATTGCTCAGTATGGCTGGTATGCGGCGCTGTGAGAAAAGCCGTGCGCGTCAGCTCGAAAATGGCTTGGCAATCGGCGGATTGTTCTTGCCTGAGGGTAATGGTCATCGATTTGCTTTCTGCATTCATGAACGAGGCGGTCATTGATTGTCGAGCTGCGAGCGCACGGCTCGCAGGCCCGACTTGGTGATCAGATAGGGCTGGCTTTGTTTCGAGCTGATCAGGTGCTTGGTTCTGAGCTTCTGAAACACAAGCAGGGTGCAGTCGGATAGCAGGTATCCTTCGCGGGTATAGCATTCGACAGTCGCGATACGGCCCGCTTCGTCGCGGATATGGACGATGCGGCCACCTTTGGCGAGGACGTGGAGAGTCCTTTGCTCCGGCTTGGAGATATTCATATTGGATTTCGATCCGGCAATCACATGGCAAAACAGGCGGTCGCCGCGCTGCGGGCGCCACCGGCTATGGGCATATTGATAACGGACAGCCTGGAGAACAGGTCTGCGTTATCGGATTGCTGCAATCTCCAACATGCAAGCCTTACGCAAAGGGAAAAGAAGGGCGCTCGATCATCGAGCGTTGCTATGATTTTAACTTAGCCAGAAAGAGCAAGGCAATTATTTGTCATTGCCCACCGCTTCGGCTTTGGCTGCCGCGCCGATCAGTTCGTCATGGCCGAGCACGAAGTCGGCATTGTCGGTCAGTCGCTCGACGGCCAGATCGATGAAGCGCCGCACGCGGGCGGGCTGGGCGCTGCGGCTGCCGTAATAGAGATACAGGTTGTAATGATCGGCCATATGCTGCAGTAGCAGGGGGACGAGGCGGCCCGAGCGAATCCATGGCGCCGCCGTCGGGGCGGCGAGCTGACCGATGATTTCGCCGGCGAGGACGGCGTGCAGCTCCAGCGTCTCGTCGTTGGTGCTGAACGCCGGGTTGATGAGCTGATCCTGAGTGCCGTCGCCGACTTTCACGCGCCACGGCACGGCGCGTCCGTTATCGGGGCGGCAGAATGCGCTGCAGCGATGCGAACTCAATTCGTACAGACTTTGGGGGACGCCATGGCGCCGCAGATAGTCGGGGGCGGCGCAGATAATCAGTTGCATGGGAAACAGCCGCCGTGCCACCAGCCCTTCCTGCGGGGTGTTGCCCAGCCGAAAACCGACGTCGATGCGATCCTCTACCCAGTTGCCGATGCGGTCGTCCAACTGGACGTTCGGCTGCACCTCGGGGTAGAGGCGGCAGAATTCGTTGAGTACCGGGCCGATGATCGACTGCAGGACGGTGCGCGGACCGACAATGCGCAACGGGCCGGCCAGATCCTCCCGGGTCTGCCGGGCGGCCAGCAGGGCGTATTGCAGGCCATCCAATGCCGGGTGGACCGCCTCGAGAAAGCGTTGTCCTTCTTCGGTCAGCGACATACTGCGGGTCGTGCGATGGAATAAGCGCACACCGAGGAATTGCTCCAATTGACCCAGTGCCTTGCTGGCGGCCTGCGGCGAAATTTGTTGCGCTTGAGCTGCCCGGCTCAAGCTACCCAACTCGGCGGTACGGACAAAAGTGGTGATGGAGCGCAATTCGTTGATCGACATTCCAACCGCTTTCCGACGCGATTCGCATCTTTTAGTTGTAAATAATTCAAATTATATGTCGGTAGTTCGATGTTTATCCAGGCGCTAAAGTACCGTCCATCAGCCTTATTCAGAGCTTCCGCAAAGGACTTCGCATGGACAACTTTACTTTCTACAACCCGACCCGGGTCGAATTCGGTACCGGCAAAGAGCAACACATCGGCCAATATCTGACGGAGTACGGCATTAAAAAGGTGTTGCTCTGTTACGGCAGCGATCGCATCAAGCGCGATGGGCTATGGGCGGCGATCGAACGCAGTCTGGCAGCGCACGATATCCAGTTGGTCGAATTCGGCGGCATCGTCAGCAATCCGGTTATCTCGAAAGTGCGCGAGGCGATTGCCATGGCTCGCCAGTACCGGGTCGACGCGGTTTTGAGCGTCGGCGGCGGTTCGGTGCTGGATAGCGCCAAGGCGATTGCCGCCGGCACCTTGTACCAGGGTGATGTCTGGGATCTGTTCATCGGCAAGGGCAGCATCGACGCGTCTTTACCGGTCTTCGACATCCTGACGCTGGCGGCGACCGGCAGCGAGATGAACAGCGGCGCCGTGGTGACGAACGATGCCACCCGGGAAAAGTTCGCCATTCACTCCGTTCATAGCTTTCCCAAGGTGTCGATCATCAATCCGGCGCTGATGCAGACGGTATCGCGCGATTACCTGGTGTACTCCGCGGCCGACATCATCGCCCATGCCATCGAAGGTTATTTCACCGCGACCGTGCAACCGCGCTTTCACTCGCGCATGGTCGAAGCCATTGTCGCCACAGTGATCGAAACCACCGAGATCCTGCTGGATAACCCGGCCGATTACGCGGCACGCGCCGAGTTCGCCTGGGCCGCTACCCAGGCGCTCAATGGCCTGATCTATTCCGGCACCTCGGGGTTCAGCTATCCCAACCACATGATCGAACACGCGTTGTCGGCGCTATTCAACGTGCCGCACGGCGCGGGGCTTTCGGTGGTGATGCCGGCCTGGATGCGCTGGTACCACACGAAAAACCCGGCGCAATTCGAGCGCTTCGCCCGCACGATTTTCAATCGAAGAACCGCCGAGGAAGGCATTGCGGCGCTGGAGCAGTGGTTCGACAAGATCGGCACGCCGACACGGTTGTCGCAACTGGGCATCGCCGAGGCCGATCTGCCGGCCACCATCGACAACGTGTTGGGCAATGCGCGCTATTTCGGCGTGGCCGAAACCTATCCGCGCGATGTCGTGACCGCCATTCTGCGAAGCGCGCTGTAATGGGCGAGGCGCATTCCGCCGGCAAACACGGCCCGGTGCTGGCGGCCGCAAACCTGTCGTCCGGTAAAACGGCGACGAATTGTGCAATGACAAGCGCTCCCATCGGGGAGTCACCGAATTGGAGGTAAGAGGATGCAAACCACGACGCTTAATAATGGTGTCGAGATGCCCATGCTGGGTTTCGGCGTTTATCAGATGGGCAACGATAGCGAGTGCGAGGAGAGCGTGGCCGAGGCGTTGCGCGTAGCGGGATTGCGCGCGAGTCGTTGTTTATCACGACCAAACTTTGGCTTGCCGATGCGGGGTATGAAAAGACCCTGCGTGCGTTCGAGCGCTCGCTCGCCCGCTTGCAGCTCGACTATCTCGATCTCTATTTGATCCATCAGCCCTATAGCGATGTGCATGGCGCCTGGCGGGCGATGGAGGAGCTGTACGAAGCCGGTCGCATCCGTGCGATTGGCATCAGCAATTTCCATCCGGATCGGGTGATGGATCTGATGGTGCATAACCGCATTGTCCCGGCGGTGAACCAGATCGAAGCGCATCCGTTCTGCCAACAGATCGCGACGGCGCAGTTCTTGCGCGAGCACGGTGTGCAGATCGAATCCTGGGGGCCGTTTGCCGAAGGGCGCAACGATCTGTTCGCCAATCCGGTACTGGGTGCCATCGCCGCCCGCCATGGCAAGTCGATTGCCCAGGTCGTGTTGCGCTGGCTGCTGCAACGCGGTGTGGTCGCCATTCCGAAATCGATTCGTCCCGCGCGGATCGCGGAGAATTTTCATGTTTTCGATTTCGAGTTGGGGCCGGAGGACATGGCGGCCATCGCCACCCTGGACAAGGGTGTCAGCGCCTTCTTCGACCACCGCGATCCGGCCATCGTGAAGTGGCTGGGCGAGGCAAAACGCAATACTTGATCAATCGATACTTCCTTGGAGAAATCATGGCTATCGCCTCAGAAACGGCGACCCTGGCGGTGACGATCGCTCGCGCCGGATCGCAAGCTTCTTACGCGGGCCCCGCCGAGTGGTTCACCGGCACCGTGCGTGTCGACCCGCAATTCGTGGCACCGCAACCGACGGCGGCCTCCGGGGCGCTGGTGACCTTCGAACCCGGGGCACGTACCAACTGGCATACCCATCCGTTGGGACAAACGTTGATCGTGACCGCGGGTTGCGGACGTGTGCAGCATTTAGGCGGCGCGATTGAAACCATTCGCCCCGGCGATGTGGTGACGATTCCGGCCGGCGTCAAACACTGGCATGGCGCAGCGCCGGCAACGGCCATGAGCCATATCGCGATTCAGGAGCAACAGAACGGTTCGGCCGTAACCTGGATGGAGCCGGTCGGCAACGAGCAGTATCCGGGCTGATACCGCCCCGTCTGCCTGTCCCTTTTGTCCGGGTTTTCCCGCTTTTATCCGTTTTTAATATCGGATCGGATATCGTGCGCTCGTTCCGCGGATGGCCATGGCAAGGGGCTGTGGCCGCGCGGATATTCACGGAGAGATCCATGTTCGAAAAGGGTAAGAGCTATAGCCGAGAAGAAATCCACTTGGTCGTCGGCGGCAACAAGCAGTCGTACTTGCCGCGCAAGAATGGCAAGGTCGTGGCGGCATGCCTGCGTCAGGACCTGAATCCGGAGGCGCCCGCGGTCATTCTGTGCGGTGCCAACCCGCCGGAACGCGCCGCAGCCGGTCAACTGGCGCGTCAGGACGGGGCGATTCCGGTCTTCATCAAGGAAAGCACCACCACTTGGAAATATCAGGGGATGTTCCGCGTGGTCGGCAGCGACACGCATCCGCAGGTTTGCGCGCAATACGCCGCCAACAGTCCCTGGACCCGTGGCCAGATCAAGCGTGTATTGAAGCTGGAGAAGCAGTTGCTGACATGAAGGGTCGGCGTCCGGGCTGATCCTGGGACGTGCGCACTTTGGGGGTCGGGTTTCCCTTGTTGCAGGTTCGAGCCGAAAGCCGGCAGAGCGTGCAACAAGGGAGGCCTGGCCCCTTTTCCTATCCGGTTGCAGATACCGACACACAACACGGCGATGTTTTGGACCTTCAGCCTAAGTGTCAGCTAAGTTTCCCCTTCTATGCTTCACCACATCGATTTGCGTCTTTGCGATGTGGAGTACCGTGATGTCCCGTTTCAGCAAGCTTTTCCTCGTCAGTTCAACGTTCGCCGCGGTCGATAGGTAAACCGATGGAATCGCTGAACCAGGCTTTGTTTCTCTGGATGAACGCACCCGCGCAACCGGATCCGTTCCTCTTGTCGATTGCCACTTTGTGCGCAGACAAAATGATCTGGATCGTGCCCGTGTTACTGGTAGTCGGTTGGTTACGCGGAAGCGACCACACTCGCAGGGTGTTTTTGGTTGCCACCACCGCGACGCTGCTAGCGCTCTCGGTCAATCAACTGATCGGGCTGGTTTGGCCGCACCCCCGGCCGTTCATGATCGGCCTTGGCCACAGCTTCTTGCCTCATGCGGCCGATTCGTCGTTTCCGAGCGATCACATGACGGTGATGTGCAGCATGGCCTTCAGCTTGCTGTATTACCGCGGTTTCCGCCTGGTTGGCGGCGTGCTCGCCGTGCTGGCCATCCCGGTTGCCTGGGCTCGAATTTATCTGGGCGTGCATTTCCCGCTCGATATGGCGGGAGCCCTCGCCGTTTCGGCTTGTGCAGCCTGGCTGGCGGCCAGCTGGGCTTTCCTTTATTTGCCGTCGTTGTTTCGGTTTTCGATCAACCTGCACCGCCTGCTGTTTGCCCGATTGATCGCCGGCGGCTGGGTGCAACATTAATCATGCGTGGATTTTCCCTTTTGCAAGGAGGCGATATGGAGACGGTTTCCGCCACGGACTGGCGTCACTGCCTGAACAAGGTGCCCGAGGCGACCTTATCGTTCTGGATCATCAAAATTCTGTCGACCACGGTCGGCGAAACCGGTGCCGACTTCCTGGCCGTGAACGCCGGCTGGGGTCAGAACGTCACTCGGGGCGTCATGGGCGCGTTGCTGGCGCTGGCCTTGTTTCTACAACTACGCGGCAAGCGTCTCGCTCCTTGGGCGTACTGGCTGACCGTCGTGCTGGTCAGTATCGTCGGTACCCAGATTACCGATTTGCTGACGGATGGCTGGGGAATCAGCTTGTATGTCAGCACCGCCGTGTTCGCGGTCTTGCTGATCGCCATTTTCGCGGTCTGGTATCGCATCGAGGGCACCCTGTCCATCAACGCGGTCAACACCAGAAGGCGCGAGTGGTTCTACTGGTCGGCGATTCTGTGCACCTTCGCGTTGGGGACGGCGGCGGGCGACTTGGCGACCGAGGCCTTGAACCTGGGCTTTGTGCTTGGGGTCGCGATCTTTGGCATCCTGATTGGTCTTGCCTGGTTGGCGTGGCGTTTGCGATGCCATGCGGTGCTGACCTTCTGGATAGCCTACATCCTCTCCCGGCCGTTCGGCGCCTCGCTGGGGGACTTGCTGACCCAAGCCCGCGAGTACGGTGGGCTGGGAATGGGAGCGATGTGGACCAGTGGGCTGTTCCTGGCGAGCATCGTGTTACTGGTGGCCATGCAACAACGCGATTTCGCGACGAGCAATGCCTTCGAGGCGGTTGAATAACAGGCTGGAGAGATCATGCCAATCCGATTTTCCTCTTCCCGCCGTCTGACAGGCCGACTACTGGTTCTGGCCCTGGGCTGTGTGGCGGTGCTATCCGGCTGTTCGAAGCCGGCGGCTAGCACGGAACATGCCGCCGCTGCGGCAACGTCGGCAGCGCCCGCCAGCCGGCATGTCGCTTCGGCACTGGGCGATCTGGCAAGCTTCCGCCACATTAGCGCCGAGGTGTCCTCGCTCGTCGATCGGGGCAATCTGCCTGCGGCCAAAACCCGCATCCGCGATCTGGAAATCGCCTGGGATTCCGCGGAAGCCGGCCTGAAGCCTCGGGCGCCGGCCGACTGGCACCAACTCGACAAGGCCATTGACCGCGCCCTCGAAACGTTGCGTGCCGACACCCCGGTACAGCAAGCCAGCCATGCCGCCATGCAGAATCTGCTGAAAACCTTTGACATGTTGCAAGGCCAAGCGTGAACTGCGGCATGGTGTCGATAGCGGGGGGGAGCGATGCGTGTCTTGTTGGTCGAAGATGACCGGATGATCGGCGAAGCCATCCAGGCCGCGCTGAAGGATGCCTCATATGCCGCGGATTGGGTTTGCGATGGCCAGTCGGCGCTTTCGGCGCTGCAGCAGCAGTGCTACGACCTGGTATTGCTGGATCTCGGTTTACCCGGCAAGGGCGGCCTGGAAGTCCTGACGATCCTTCGTGCCAAAGACGACCCGATCCCGGTGGTGATCGTTTCGGCGCGCGATGGGCTCTCGGATCGCCTGCACGGGCTGGATGGCGGCGCCGACGACTATGTCGTCAAACCCTTCGACATGCCCGAGCTGCTGGCACGCATGCGCGCGGTGTTGCGCCGCAAGGGGGGCTCCTCCTCCGCCCTGTTGGGTAACGACACCGTGTCTTTGGATACGGTGACCAAAGAAGCGCGGCTCAAAGGCGGCGACCCGGTGCAACTGAGCAGCCGGGAGTTCGCCTTGTTATCCGCGCTGTTGTTGCGCCCGGGCGCCATCCTGTCGCGCGGACAACTGGAAGAACGCATTTATGGCTGGGGGGAAGAAGTCGAAAGCAATGCGGTGGAGTATCTGATCCATGCGCTACGCCGCAAGCTGGGCAGCGATACCATCAAGAACGTCAGGGGGCTGGGATGGATGGTTTCAAAAAGCGTCTGAGGGCGTCTATCCAGTTTCGGCTCTCCGTCTGGCTATCCCTGTCGATTTTGGCCATCGCCTTGGCGGCGGGGGCGAGTTCCTTCGTTTCGGCATTTGACGAGGCCCATGAGCTGCAGGATGACACCTTGCGCCAGATTGCCGCACTGCTGGAGCAATCACGCCTCAAGATGACGGGCCTGCCCGATAAGGCGCATGCGAACGAAAGCGATGAAGAGTCGCGCGTGATTGTGCAATGGCTATCGAATAGCCCCCCAGCCGTCTCAGCCTTGCATGGCGCGCCACTTCCCTTGCCTGTCGCGCTGGCGGATGGTTTTCATACGCTAGGGATCGATCACGAATCGTATCGCGTCCTGGTTCGTAGCATGGCGCAAGGCGGCCGGATCGCCGTTTCGCAGGAAACCGGCATGCGGGATGAAATCGCCCGAGACAGCGCATTACGCACTTTGTTGCCCTTCCTGGTGCTGGTTCCCGTGTTGCTGGTGGTGGTGGGCGTGCTGATCCGCACGGTCTTTCATCCGGTCACGCGACTTTCGGCGGAAATCGACCGCCGCGCCGATACGGCCTTGCCCCCGGTTGACGAAGATCGTCTCCCCACGGAAATCCGTCCGTTCGTCTTGGCCATCCATCGTCTGTTGCAGCGGGTCGCCGACGCGATGGCACAACAACGGCGTTTCGTGGCGGACGCGGCCCATGAATTACGCTCGCCGCTGACGGCGCTATCGTTACAAGCCGGCCGCCTGGCCGATGCGGAAATGTCGCCCGATGCCCGTGACCGTCTCGCCAACTTGCAACAGGGGATCGAGCGCGGGCGTAAATTGCTGGATCAACTGCTGATGCTGGCGAGAGTGCAAAGCGATACCGTCGATGCGGCAGGCGAGGTATCGGCCATGCAGGTCTTTCGCCAGGTATTGGAAGACCTGATGCCGCTCGCGCTGGATAAGCACATTGATCTTGGCGTGGCGGGCGGGCAGGACGTCTTGCTGCCTGTCCATGCGCAGGATCTGACGACGCTGGTCAAGAATCTGGTCGACAACGCCATTCGCTACACCCCGGCAGGCGGCACGGTGGATCTGGCGATCTTGCTCAAGCCCGGCCTGGCGGTCTTGCAAGTGGGCGATAACGGCCCCGGTATTCCGCCCGCCGAGCGCGAGCGGGTCTTCGACCCTTTCTATCGCGTATTGGGTAACGACCAGTTCGGTTCCGGCCTGGGCTTGTCGATTGTCAGGGCCATGGCCGAGCGCATGGGCGCGACAGTCGAACTCGATTGGACGGATGTGACGGCGAAACTGGGTTTGACCGTGTCGGTGGCGATACCGCTTGGCAAAACGCCGCCAAGCGACGACGCCATTTCGACCGGATATCGTTCAACGGAAACTTAATGCAGCATCGTCTATCAAGTTATTGATTTGTTGGACGATATGTTTGATGAGTACGATTGCGTACTTGGTAGCCATTCCTTGTGGAAGGAGCATCATCATGAGTATTTCACCCGTTGGTCAGCAGCAGGTGCTGCCTACTTCGGTATTGCAGCCGAGAGTCGGCGGTGCCGACCAGAGTGGCAGCCCCGCCAAAACCGCCGACACCGCCTCTGCCACCGCGGCAACGGGCGACGCCTCGACGACCAAAACGGAATCCACCGCCTCGTCAAGCGCCAATCAGCCGGTCGTCGACAAGGTAAATATCAGCAATGCCGGCCGCGCCGCCTTGCAAGAGTTGACCGAGACGGCCGCGCAAACCGCCCAGGAAGCCATGCATGGCGACCGCCAGGCCGTCAAACTGGAGGCCAAATTGGCCGCCAAACAAGCGGTGGCGCACCCGCAAAACAAACCCATCTGATGGGTTGTTAGACGTGCCATGCCCTTCTCCCGACTTTGGCCGGGGGAAGGGGCGTGCATGAAACGGCTTGTTTGCCAATCAGATCGGTTCCCCTGCACACGAGGCGGCAGCCGCGCGGGTGCGTAGGAACAGGTAGATGGTGAAGGCCGTCAGCGTGGTCATGCCGGCCAGGCCGTAGACCAGCAGCTGAAAGGATTGCGCATAGGCGATGGTCAGCGCTGCCCGCGATAGTCCCGGCAGCCCGGACGCCGCCGCCGCGAGATTGCCCATGGCCAGTTGTGCGGCCGCGCTGCCGGCGCCATCCGGCAGGCGCGCGTGAATCAGCCCAGCCAGCGCTGCGCCGACGACGGCCAGTGCGACGCCTTCGCCCGCGACCCGCGTGGTGCTGAAAATGCCGGCGGCCATGCCGGCCCGCTCCACCGGCACCACACTGACCGCCAGTCCGTCCATCACCCCCCAGGGAAAGCTGATACCGATACCGATGAGCATCATGGCCAACTGAGCCGTGCCGTTACCGTCGATATGCACCGTGTTGCCCAATAGGCACAAACCGAGCGCGCACAGCAGCAGTCCTCCCGCCGACAGCATGGCGGCCGGCACCCGGCGGCTGAGCCGGGCCGAGGCAAGGGGAAGTACCAGCATCGGCAACGACATCCACATCATATCCAGACCGGCGTCCAGCGGACTAATGCCCTCGATGCCGACCAGGCGTACCGGCAGCAATACCAGCAGGACCACGAAGGCATAGGCCGGCGCCGCGGCCAAGGTCTGCACGCCGACAAAGCGCGGGTAGCGGAACAGCCGCAGGTCGAGCATCGGCCGAGCCGTCCGCAGCGCTTGCCACACATACAGGGCGGACAGTAGCAGGAAGGCCAGCATGGCCAGTCGGAAGCGACCGGACGCCCAGCCCCAATCCGGCAGGCAGAGTAGCGCGGTGGTCAGCATCGCCAACGACGCGGTGAAGCCGAGTAGACCGGGCACATCCAGGCGCGCGGCGGGGTCGGACGACTCTTCCCAACTCCGTGCCGCGAGCAGGAAGGCCAAGGCCGTCAGCGCCACCGGTGCCCAAAAAATGACGCGCCAACCTGCTGCGTCGATCAAAAAGCCGGACAGCATCGGCCCGAAGGCCAGCCCGATGCCGAAGGTGGTGCCGATCCAACTGAATGCCTGCAGACGTTCCGCTTCGGCAAAGCGCTGAGCCAGACCGGCCAGCCCGGCGGCGAACGCCACCGCGGCACCCAGGCCCTGTAACGCACGCAGCAGATTGAACGCCAGCAGATCCGGCGCGACGGTCAGTCCCAGCGATGTCAGCGAGAACAGTGCCGAACCCAGCAGAAACAAACGTTTCCGGCCCCAGCGGTCGGCCAGCGTGCCGGCCGCCATCAAACTGGCGCCGAAACCCAGCATGAAGGCATTGGTTGCCCAGGCCAGGGCCACCGGGCTGCCGCCCAGCGCATGCCGGATGCTCGCCATGGCGATGGCCGGTGCCGTAAACGACAACGGCATGGCCAATGCGGCCAGGCAGACCGATAGCAAGGCCAGGGTTCGCGATAAGGTTGGCGAAGTAGTCATGGATTTTCCTTGATTAGAACGAAGATGATTTCTCCTGGGGCACCATGCTAAATTGCTCGATAGAGGAAAAAAATAACGCTCATTGCCGTTCATAACGGACAAATTGGATCGAATCGCATGGAGAACTTGAACGGATTGCTGGCTTTCGTGCGCACGGCCGAAAGCGGCAGCTTTGTCGCCGCCGGCCGGCTGCTGGGCTTGTCGGCGTCAGCGGTCGGTAAAAGCGTGTCGCGTTTGGAAGAGCGCTTGGGCGTTCGTCTGTTGCAGCGTAGTACGCGCCATCTGCACCTGACCGCCGAGGGGGAAACGTTCTTGATCAGCGGCCAGCGGATCTTGGCCGACCTGGCGGAGGCCGAGCACGCCATCACGCGCACGCGGGAGGCGCCGCAAGGCAAGCTGCGCGTCAGTCTGCCGCTGATCGGCTACCGCATGCTGATGCCGATACTGAGCGAGTTCATGCGGCAGTATCCAGAGGTGTCGCTCGACTTGGATTTCAACGACCGGCTGGTGGATGTCATCGAAGAAGGCCTGGACGTGGTGATCCGCAGCGGCCAACTACGCGACTCTAGGCTGAAGGCGCGGACGATCGCGCCGTTCGGTTTTTGCATCGTGGGCTCGCCGGAGTATTTCGAGCGGCGGGGTGTCCCTCGGTTGCCCGCCGATCTGGCCCTGCATGCCTGTCTGCACTATAAATTTCCCACCACCGGCAAGCTGCAGCCCTGGGCGCTTTCGCCCGACGCCGGCCACATCCCCCCAACGCTGGTTTGCAACAGCATCGAAGCGCTGATCCAGTCCGCGTGCCTGGGCTTGGGCCTGGCGTATTTGCCGGATTTCCTGGTGCGGGATCTGCTGGCCCAGGGCAGTCTGACGAGCGTGTTGAGCGACTGCCTGCCGCAGCGCGGCACCTTCTGGGCCGTGTGGCCGTCCAGCCGGCACGACAGCCCGAAAATCAGAACCTTCGTCGATTATGTCTGCCGCCGGATGCTGAAACCCGACGGTGTGTCGACCTCAATTTGAAGGCGGGACGGTATCGCGCTGCTCGAACAATCGTCTGCGCAAGCTTGGGTCTCGAGGCAATATGCCGACCTGAAGGCCGAGCGGACGCAGAGAAGCGTTGAGCAGTGCCAATGATGGGCTAGCCCGATCCAGCTCTAAATCGGACAGCGTGCGCCGGCTAATGCCCACCAGCTTCGAATATTGTTCCTGTGACAGTCCCAGCACCTCTTTGCGCAGCGTGCGCAATAGCTTTCCCTCTGTAATCGTGCCGGACATCAACTGAGTCAGCAGCTCTGCCAAGCGATTTTCCCGCTCGATAGGCGACAGGTTTTTCATGGCAGATTCCAGCTTTCCAGTTTGTTGTCGAGGTAACTAAAACCCATGGCCGGCATATTGAGTATGCGTTCGGGTACGCCGCGGGCAGAGAGGCGATCGCGCAATCCGTAGAGTTGCCTGGCGAGCACACCCAATTCCTGGAGTAAGCGGTCAGGTGCGACCAGCTCCTGGAGTTGATCGGCGATACCGATCCAATCAAAGCGACCGCCTTCTTCCAGAGGCGATCCCCAGGTTATCGTGCGCGTCACTCCTTCGGGGTCGGCCTTCATCGGCGCGAAGTCATAAATCGGTGAAAGTGCGATGCCGCCAGGCCGCTTGATAATGGCGGTATTGCGGCCATGGTTGTCGCTATTGCCAAAGGCAATGTTAAGCAAGTCGCGTTTTACCCATTCGATGGCGATGGCGGCTTTGTCGAAGGACCTGCCTCGACCCTTATATCCGATCCAGCGCAGAAGGCATATCGTAGCCAAGCTGCATAGGGCCCTGGTGGCCGAGTTCCGGATTTGGAATGATCAACGTTGCGGCATCATGCCAAGTGCTGTCCAGGGAAATCTGAATAGTGAGATTCATGGCACTACTCTGAGCAGATATTTGCTCAAATAACAATGATATGGTGGTTAATTGAGCAAAATTTTGCTCAGCGTTGAGGGGCTGGCGCTCAACCCCGTGACGCTTGCCCCGCCTTGTGCGCTAGCACCCGGCCGCCCGTTGCGATGGCCAGCGCGACCGCTATCAGTAGCGCCGCGATGGCGTAGGTGAAGCGCATACCGCCGGCAATGGCCGCGGGCGGTGCGGACGAGATGTCGACCGTCGCCGTGGCCAGCGCGAAGATCGTGCCCATGACGGCGGCGCCGGTGATGAGGCCGAGATTGCGCGACAGGTTGAGCATGCCGGAAACCAGTCCTCGTCGATCCGGGCCGATGTCCGTCATGATGGCGGTGTTGTTGGCGGCCTGGAAGAGCGCGTAATTGGCGGTGACCAGAACAAGGGGCGCGAGGTAGCCGGCCACGCCAACGGTTGCCGGCAGCATGGCGAGCGCGGACAAGCCGGCGATCATGCCGATCAGTCCGCAGCGGGTCATGCGCTGGGCGCCGAAGCGATCGACGATGCGGCCGGCCGGCACGCCGGTCAGTGCCGCCACCAGCGGGCCGGCCGACATGGCGAGTCCGACCAAAGCCGGGGCGAGCCCGAGGGCGCGGGAGAGGTAGAAGGGGCCGACCACCAGGGTCGCCATCATCACCGTCGCCACGAGCGCGCTCATGGCCAGACCCGCGCTTAGCGTCGGATCGCGGAACATCGGCAGTCGGAGTAAGGGGGCCGCGGTTTTCGACTCGGCAAACACAAAGGCGATCGCGCCGACGGCGGCCGCCGCTAGCCACGCCATATTGAGGGCGCCGAAGCGGCCGTGGCCGATCGTCATGGCGAGCGCGTAAGCCGCCAGCGTCAGCGCCAGCAGCAGCGTCCCGACCACATCGATGCGGGCCCGGGCGCTTTGCGTTTTGCGTTGGTCGCGCGGCAGGTAACGTTGCGCGAGCAGGAAATTCATCAGGCCCAGCGGGATATTCACCAGGAAGATGACCCGCCAGCCCAGCCCGGCGATCAGTAGGCCGCCGAGCGAGGGGCCGAGCGTGGTGCCGATCGCCGACATCGTGCCGAGCAGCCCCATGGCGCTGCCGGTGCGCGCCGCTGGCACCGTCTGGCCCACCAAGGCCATGGTGAGGGCGATCATGATGGCCGCGCCGACCCCCTGCGCCGCCCGGGCGGCGATCAGCAGCCACAGTGTGGGCGCGATGCCGCACAGCAGCGAGGCCGTCGTGAACAGCACAATGCCGATCAACAACAACCGCCGATGGCCGACGATGTCGCCGAGCCGGCCGGCGCCGACGATCAGGGTGGTGATGGCGAGCAGATAGGCCAGCACGATCCACTGCACGGCGTGGAACGACGCGGAGAACGTTTGCGCCAATGTCGGTAAGCCGACATTGGCGATGCTGGTGTCGAGCGACGGCATCAGCATGGATAGCGATAGGCTGGCCAGCGCCCAGCGTACCGATGGCGCCAGTGGCGTGCGGCCGGGTTCGGCCGCGATGGATTGCGCGGTGGATTTCATGGGTGGCGATTCCGAGATAGGTCAGTCTGAAGCGTAGGTCCTTCGCTGACATGGCGGAAGACGCATCGTTTGCACTTTATACCTGCATATGACGCCATATCGCCGGCGAGTCGTGCTATGGTGGATGCATGTCGATACCTGATCTCAATTTACTGATCACGCTGGATGCCTTGCTCGCCGAGGGCAGCGTGGCGCGTGCCGCACAACGGCTGCGGCTGAGTCCCTCGGCCATGAGTCGGGCGTTGGCGCGACTGCGCGAGGCGACGGGCGATCCGCTCTTGGTCAGGGCCGGGCGCGGCCTGGTGCCCACGCCGCGCGCGCTCGAATTGCGCTCGCGGGTCGGCCCGCTGGTGCGGGAAGCCGAGGCTGCGTTGCGTCCCGCCGAGACGCTCGATCTCCAGCAGTTGGTGCGGACGTTTACGCTGCGCACCAGCGATGGCTTTGTGGAAAATTTCGGACCCGACCTCCTCGCGCGCGTCGGCGAACAAGCGCCTGGCGTGCGGCTGCGCTTTGTGCTGAAACCCGATAAAGACAGCACGCCGTTACGCGATGGCTCGGTCGATCTGGATACCGGCGTCGTCGGTAATACGACCAGTCCCGAAGTCCGCACGCGGGCGTTGTTCCGCGACCGTTTCATCGGCGTTGTGCGCCCGGGGCATCCGTTGAGCCAGGGCGAACTCACCCCGGCCCGTTACGCCGCCGGCAGGCATATCCTGGTCTCGCGCCGGGGGCTCGATCATGGGCCGATGGACGAGGCATTGAAACCGCTTGGTCTGACTCGCGAGATCGCGACGGTGGTCGGCGGGTTTTCCGCCGCGTTGGCGCTGGCGCGGGCTTCGGATCTGATCGCCACGGTGCCCGAGCGCCATACCGGCAATCTGCGCGCCGACATGGCGAGTTTCCCGTTGCCGTTCCCCATGGCGGACATCACCATTGCCATGCTCTGGCACCCGAGGCTCGATGCCGATCCGGCGCACCGCTGGTTGCGCGGCTGTCTGTGGGAGGTTTGTGCGCCGCAGCCGGCGGCATGACCGAACGGCCAGTAAGGGCCATTTTTATGGCGGTTATCGGTTGATTTTAAATCCTGATGTCATAGAATAAGAAAATCGATTTTTGGAGCAACTGCCTTGGACAGTCGAAGTCGTCACCCTGACGAACGGAACGATTAACCAGGCAAGACCCCGCGCGTTTTACCCGCCGCCGTCTTGCCGATTGCAGACGGTGCGCACATCCCGCTCTACCCTTTGTGCCTCCCGCTGATGTTTTCCCGACGTCGGGCTTGTCGACGATTGGCTTTTTGCCTTTATCGTCGCCAGGGCGCCGCATTGTCCATGCCTTTGCATTTGAACCGTTGTCCGCTAGCGAAAGGAGCCGCCATGCCCCCCGATGGCGATCGAAGTCCGATACCCCACAGGTTTTCTGTCATGGGGTGCGCGTGATCGACTAACAGAATCCGGATCACGCGTTCCCGAGCATTTTCTAGGAGCGATGATCATGCATTACGCCATGCTGCTGTCCGATATTCAGCAACAACAACCCTCTCTGCCCGACCACTACGACTGCGTGCCGTCGACGACCGCGACCAGGCCTACCCTGCTCTCCCGTCTTGTCGCCTGGGCGCATGCCCGCAGGCAGGCCCGCCGCCATTGAGCGGCCGGTCTCGCACACCGCTTATTTGTCGTAGGAGGCATCATGTTCGAAATCATTAGCCTGGCATTTCTCGCCGCCATGGTGGTCGGTATGGCCGGCTGCCTTCAAGAAAACGCGGACGAGGTCGAAGACCCCGACGCGTCTCCCCACAGGACGTTGCGGTCGATCTGCTCGATCTGAGTGACGCCGCACAGTGCCATGGTGGTGTCCAGTTCCTTGCGGATGATCTCCAGGCATTGTGCGACGCCCGCCTCGCCCATCGCGCCAAGACCGTAGAGAAAGCTGCGGCCGATCAGCGTGCCGCGCGCGCCCAGCGCAAGCGCCTTGAGGACGTCTTGGCCGCTGCGGATGCCGCCATCCATCCAAACTTCGATTCGGTCGCCCACTGCTTGGACGATGCCGGGCAGCGCGGCAATCGAGGAGGGGGCGCCATCGAGTTGACGTCCGCCGTGATTGGAAACCACCAGCGCCTCCGCGCCGCTGTCGACGGCGCGCCGGGCATCCTCCGCATCGAGAATGCCTTTGAGGATCAGCTTGCCGCCCCACTGCTGCTGTACCCACTCGATATCGCGCCAGTTGAGCGTCAGGTCGAACTGCTCGGCGGTCCAGACGCTGAGCGAGCGCAGATCGGAGACATTCTGCGCATGGCCGACGATATTGCCGAAGGTGCGGCGCGGGGTGCTGAGCATGCCGAGGCACCAGCCCGGGCGCGTCGCCAGATGCAAGAGATTGGCCAAGGTCGGCCGAGGCGGGGTCGACAGGCCATTCTTGAGATCCTTGTGGCGTTGTCCGAGCACCTGCAGATCGAGGGTCAGCATCAGCGCGCTGCAGCCCGCCGCTTTGGCGCGTCGGATCAAATCCGCCATGAAGTCGCGGTCGCGCATCATGTAGAGCTGGAACCAGAACGGCTGCCGAGTGGCCGCGGCGACATCCTCGATCGAACAGATGCTCATGGTCGATAGGGTGAACGGCACGCCGTGGGCCGCCGCCGCGCGCGCGGCCAGGATTTCGCCATCGGCGTGTTGCATGCCGGTCAAGCCGGTGGGGGCCAACGCCACCGGCATCGACACCGGCTGACCGATCATTTCGCTGGCGGTACTGCGCCGGCTCAGGTCGACCGCGACGCGTTGTCGCAAGCGGATCGCCTGCAAGTCGAGTTGGTTGGCGCGGTAGGTCGATTCGGTCCACGATCCGCTGTCGGCATAGTCGTAGAACATGCGCGGGACGCGCCGCTGTGCCAGTCGGCGCAGATCCTCGATGCAGGTGATGATGCCCATGGCGATCCCTTCGGACTAAAAATCTGTTTGGCATAAAAAGTTACACCAAGCCGTCGCGGGCGACAACTGCCGATCAGGTCGCGGGTCGTGCTGAAGCCGCGCCGATTTCGGTCGATATAGGGGTAAGCCCAGCGCTTTGGCAAAGCGCGACGGCCACGCGATGGATAGGAGGAGAGATCATGAGCACGCTACAACAAGTCTTGGGGTTGATGCAGCAAGCCATTATCGAGAGCTACAATGAAAACGAGCGCAACGATGCGGTGGTGCTGGCGCAAGTGCGTGGGCTGATGCAGCAGATGCAGGGTCTGGTCAGCGAAGCCATCGATTCGGGCGCCGGGGAATAAGTCGCGCCCCCTGCCGACGCGGCTGTTTTCGGCTATAGCTAATATTGACCGCGGCGAGGTGCGAGCATCCCCGCCGAGGTTCTTGGCCGTGTTCTACCGTGAAGGAACGTACCATGCCAGTGTGGCGTCGGATCAAATCGAAAACGCTACTTGGCGTCGGTTTGGCGCTGATGGTCGCTGTGCTGTCATCGCTGTACGCGCAGTATTTCTTCGATATGCAGTCGGACGAGCAATTCGCGCTGCAATCGCGGCAACTGGCACAAAATATCTCGAATGGCCACGACGAGCTGCTGGTGCTGGGCGCGTTGTTGGCGCTCGGCAAAACCAATCAAGCGATCTTCGATGTCGCAACAGGCTCCGCCCCGCTCGGCATGCGCGCCAACAATGCGCTGACCGACGTCGTCCAGCAGTTCTCGCTGGAAGAAATCATGGTCTTGAATAAGTCGGGCATTGTGACGGCCTTCGTGCCGCGGCCCGATGCGCCGCCGCACGCGATTCCCGGCGTCGGGCGCGATCTTTCCTTTCGCCCCTACTTCACCGCCGCGATGGCCGGGATGCCGACCCTGTATGCGGCCGTCGGGACGCGCTCGGGCGAGCGGGGCTTCTATATTGCCGCGCCGATCCTCGACCGCCGGCAGGCGCTCCCGAGCGGTGTGCTGGTGGCCAAGATCGGTTTTCGCGAGGTCGATGCCGCCTTGAGTCGGCAGAGCAATCCTTTTGCCATCGTCTCGCCGGAAGGGGTGATCTTCGCCTCCAATCTCCCCGACTGGCGCTATCGGATCTTGCCGTTGGCGGGTCCAATCGCCAACCCCGCCGGCATAAGACGTTCGGCGGCGGCCTTCAAGAACAGCCGGCCCAAGGTGCTGCCTGTGGATCGGCTGGGCAGGGTCGAAGGCGATGGCTGGCAGGGCCGGCTGGTCGTTTTTCCGGTCGATTGGATGGATCCCCAGGGTAGTTGGCATCTGGTCGGGGTGAACCTCGCCGGTCGGTCGGCGCGGGCCTGCATGGCGTTGGGCGTCGGTTTATTCGCCTTTGTGCTGGTGCAACTGGTGTTTAGTTGGGTTGCGGCTCACCGGGCGCTGCGGCTGAACGCCAAGGCGCTGGAGATCTCGAATCGAGAGTTGGCGATTTTGAATAAAACCGATGCCTTGACCGGGGTCGGCAACCGTCGTCGTTTCGATGAAATCCTGGCGCAGGAGTGGCTGCGGCATCTGCGCTCCGGTAAACCCTTGTCGCTGATTTTGATCGATGTCGACTGGTTCAAAAAATACAATGACCGCTACGGCCATTTTTTTGGAGACGAATGTCTGCGCACGGTTGCCAATGCTTTGGCCGATACCGTCAGAAGGGCGCCCGATTGCGTGTGCCGCTTCGGCGGCGAGGAGTTTGCCGTTCTGTTGCCGATCTCGGATGCCGACGCAGCGTTCGAAGTGGGCGAGCGGCTGCGCGTGGCGGTGGAGGCATTGGCGATTCGACACGAGGATTCGCCGTTCGGGCAGGTCACCATCTCCATTGGACTGGCGACGACCGATGCCGAAATCGGCACCGCAGAGCAATTGTATGGCTCGGCGGACAAGGCCTTATACCAAGCCAAGGCCAGCGGTCGCAATCAGACCCGGACCGCCGCCTTCAGCGATTTTCTCGATTGATGTTCCCGCATGTCCTCGGCGCGCGATACCTGGCGTCCGCCCACTAGCTACTTGGCGTACGACGATCCGTACACCGCGTCGTTTCCGTCCCGAAGCGCGCCGACAGAAAATCGAGCATGGCGGTGAGCTTGGCCTGATGTTGCCGACCCGGCGGATACAAGGCGGTGAGCGGCAGGGTGTCGTCGGCGCGCCAGGGCAGCAGAATTTCCGACAGCCGGCCGTCATCGAGCGCCGGCTGCAGTAGAAAAGCCGATTGGCGCACGATGCCGCCACCGGCGAGCGCCAGGCTAAGCAGCGATTCGGCGCTATCGACGCTCAAGCGCGCGCCGACGTCGATCAAGCATCGTTGCCGGTCGATCATGAACGGCCATTGGTCGGCGCTTTCGCTATCGGCCACCGTCAGGCACTGATGGCGCGTCAGCTCGGCCGGGTGCGCCGGTGTGCCATGGCGGCGAAGATAGGATGGCGCCGCGCACACCTTGCGCGGCAGCGCGGTGATCTGCCGCGCCACCAACCGATCGACCGATCCGAGCGGCCCGAGGCGCAGCGCCAGGTCGAAGCCCGCCTCGGCGACGTCCACCAAATGATCGGTGACCGACAAGGCCAGTCTCACCTCGGGGTACTGCGCCATGAAGTCCGGCAAGACGGGTAGCAGCAACTGATTGCCGAAGGCGGTACCCACCGTGATGCGCAAGGTGCCGCGCGGCACATTGCGGCCGGCTCGCAGGTCGGCCTCGGCTTCCGCCAGGTCTTCGACAATCCGCCGTGCATGGACGATAAAGCGCTCGCCGTCGGCGGTCGTCACGACACGGCGGGTGCTGCGCTCGAACAGACGCGTACCTAGCCGCTTTTCCAACCGATCTATCGTTTTCGACAGTGCCGAGGCTGTCAGCCCCAACGCTTCGGCGGCGCGGGTGAAGTTGCCGCATTGCTGCAATTGCAGCACCGCCAGCAGCTCGGCGGTTTGTGTGCTGATCATATTGCTGATTTTATTTCATTAATCGATTTCCAGTAACCGGGATTATTTGGCGATCGGTGTGCAATAGACTGCGGGCATGACAAGGAGGACGACCATGCTGGCATTGATGCACACCCTATGGCGCTACAAGGCCTGGGCCAACGAAAACTTGTTTGCCGCGCTGGCGGCGCACCAGGCGCGATTGGCGCCCGCCGACGATGAAACGGCGCGCCGCATTCTCAATCATGTCTGGGTGGTGGAGCAGATTTTTCAGGCCAACCTGCAGGGGGTGCGGCATGGCTACCAGGCGCTCAATACGCCGGCAACCCCACACTTGGCCGAGCTGTTGCAAGCCCAGCGCGCCAGCGAACGCTGGTATGTCGACTATCTGGCCACACAGTCGCCGGACACGCTGGCGCAAAAGCTGGATTTCGTGTTTGTCGATGGTCGGCCGGGGCGCATGACGCGCGGCGAGATGTTGACCCATCTGGTGACCCACAGCAGTCATCATCGCGGCATGGTCGGCCGCATCTTGGCCGCCGCCGGCGCGACGCCGCCCAAGGACACGCTGACGGTATTTTTGCATACCGAAGCGCCCTCGGCCGCTGCGGCGCGCGGACTGACGACATGATGGCCGATTTTTTTGCCGATACGCCAACGCCGCCGTATTACGCGGTGGTTTTCACCAGCCTGCGTACCAGCGACGACGACGGTTATGACGATATGGCGCGTCGCATGGCGGCACTGGCGGCCGAGATACCGGGTTACCTCGGTATGGAAAGCGCGCGCGATTCGCTAGGGCGGGGCATCACGGTGTCTTATTGGTTCGACTTGGCGGCTATCCAACGCTGGAAGGCGGATGTCGAGCATTTGCTGGCGCAACGGCTGGGGCGGGAGAAGTGGTATGCGGCCTATCGCACACGGATCTGTCGTGTCGAGCGGGCGTATGGTTTCGAGCGATGAATACCGCCGGCCGTTGCACGGCCGGCGGCGAGGCGCGTTAGAAATTCGCGCCGTTGGCGCGCATGAACGTTTTGAGCTCGTCGAACGACACGCTGCCGCGATGTTGTGCGTCGATCTGCTCGAAGTGATTGGCCACGAAACCGAAGCCGGTTTGCTTGGCTTGGGTCTTGGTGATGCGGCCGGTGTGGTCTAGGTCGGCCTGATTGAACTTCTGTTGCAGTTTGCCCAGGGCCTGGGCTTGCAAGCTGGCACCGCTGGTGGTCGGCGCCACGGCCATGGCGCGCGCCGCTGCCTTGACGCGCGGCGGCACGTAAGGATCGCCTAGTTGCGCCAGTCCGGCTCGCGAGTGCGGTGCGGAGGTGGCATTGGCGGTCTGGGCCTGAGCCGTGCCGGCCAGCAGGGCGATCAGCAGCGAAACAATCAGCGTGGAAAAGGGGGCAATGTGTTTCATATCAGTCCCTGTATCAGTGCGAATAACGGATGCGCGTACGGCACGCATCACATCTGGCGTTCATAGAATTTGACCAGGTCATACTTCATACTCGGGCGCGCCGGGTCGTAAAGATAGGTCATGTGTCCGCCGGGGTAGTGACCGATCTGCAAGCCGGATACCGTGCCGAGGCGGCCAAGATCTTGCTCCGTGATGTAGAACGGTGTAGCGAGGTCGTGGTAGCCGTTGATCGAAAACACCTTCAACTTGGGGTTCAGATACATTGCCGAGGCCAGGTCGGGGATGGTGTCCGGCATCGCCAGCCCGTCGTGGGTCCAGACCCAGGCGTTGATAATGTCGTCGTTGACCATGTTGTAGGCGGTGGCCGCGTAGTACTTCAAGCCGTTGGGCAGATAGTCCTTCATGCGGTCGGCGAACGGCTTGGCGATCAGCGTATCGGACGGGTCGCCGTCGGCGGCCAAGGGGCTACCGTTGGCGGCGATGACGCGGCCGTCATAGCGGCCGAGCAGGTATCCCGGAATCAGGTTCGAACGGAAGGTGGTTTCGTCCAGGTTGAAGTTGGCGCCCCACTGTGCCGCCGGATAGCCGGTGTTCGCCTGAAGTTGCGCCAGCAAAGCAGGCGACGGTTGAGTGTGCGACGTCAGCAACGCCTGAACCGCCGGTTCATATTTGCCCGCCGCGAAGCTGCGCATTTTGCTCAGGAACGGTGCCAGTTGTGTGGGCGGCGGCGTCACCATGTTGAAAAACGCGCCGACCGCGGCATAGCCGGGCATGTAACCGCTGAAGGAGCCGGTGCCCATGTCCGCGTTCGAGTTGTAGTTCAGGATGGCGGATTGCAGGATCACGCCGGTGAGGTGGGTGCCGGCCACTTCCAACTGGTTGGCAAGCACGTCGGAGCGCGGCGTGCCGTATGACTCGCCGAACAGATACTTGGGCGAGGCGGCGCGCTGGTTGACCTGCAGGTAGCGGGTGATGAAGTCGCGGAATACCGACGCATCGGCATCCACACCCCAGAATGCGCTGTTGGTATGCGGTGCGATCGCTTCGGACAGGCCGGTGCCGACTGCGTCGACGTACACCATGTCGGTGGTGTCGATCAGGCTCTGCATGTTATCGACGAACGGGAACGGTTGGGGCTTGTCGGTGGCGGGATCGCCCGTGACGATGCGCTTGGGGGCGTAGGCGCCGAGGTGCAGCCAGACCGACGAAGAGCCCGGGCCGCCGTTGTAGAAGAAGGTGACCGGCCGGTTCGCGGCCTTTTTCCCGTCAGCGGTGTAAGCCACGTAGAAAACCGACGCCTTCGGCTGTCCGCTCTGCGGGTCGGTGGCGGTCAAGTGCCCGGCGGTCGCCGTGTAGGCGATTGTTTGGCCTTTGATCTTCGCTTGGCCGTGCGTGATGGCGGCGTTTTCCGTTACCTGACTGATCGGCAGGAAATCGTTGGCGCCGAATTTATAGACGGTGTTGTCATGATAAGGTTGGTCGGCCAGGGTGCGCGCGGCCTTGATCGTCGCTGGTTGAGCCGGTTGCGCCAGGACGTATGGGGCGCAGAATGTCAGTGCGACGATTTGCGCCGCCCCGGCCAGACCAGACAGGAATTTTCGTTTCATCGGCTTGCTGTCCTCGTCAGTATATTCATCGAGATGGGGTGAATCCGGAGGCAAACCCGCACGGCATTTTTATGTCACCGTAAAGGCAGCTCTAGCCAATATATGCAAATGTATTGCAATGCCAGCCTGTTCTAAATACCGGCTCCATCCGCCGAGGCATGCCGCCGGCGATTTTTAGTGGCGATTAATCAATCGCTTGAGATGACGTGAGCATGAGCGGCATGGCGGCCACGCTGCTCTATCGATATGTAACAAAGTTGAAAAAGGGAGGACTGCGACTTGGGGACGGTCTAGGCCGGCTGCGGCGTCTGAGGCCATCGTTCTTGCAGTAGGGCCAGCAAGGCCCGGGTCTTGGCGGGGGTATGGCGCCCGGCGGGGTAGATGGCGTGAACCGGCAGCGGCGCCAGCCGGTAATCGGGCAGGATTTCCCGCAATTGCCCATCGGCCAGCGCTGTTTGGCAGGCGGGTAACTGCAGGACACCGATACCGGCGCCGGCCAGCAGCGCTTCCAATAGCGGGCGCCAGTGATTACAGCGCCAGGCGGTGCGAATCGGCGCCTCGCAGGGCGCGCCGTGGCGGTCGAGCAACGGCAAGGTCTCGTTGCTTGTCAGGCCGGCGATGCGGATGAAGGGGTGGGCGACGAGCTCGCCGGGTGTCGTGGGGGTGCCATGCCGTGCCAGGTAGCGAGGGGCGGCCAGAATCGCCCGGCGCACGGTGCCCAGCGGGCAGGCGATAAAGCCGCCATTGCCGAGCGCGCCGACTCGCAGCGACAAGTCGACGCCTTCGGCGACCGGATCGACGAAGCGGTCGTTGAGCACCAGGTTGACCGTCAATGCCGGGTGCTGTTGTTGCAGTGCGACCAACAAGGGCGGCAGCAGCAGTTCGCCCAGACCATGCGGTGCGGCAATGCGCAGCGTGCCGCTCAAGCCGGCATCTTGGGCGGCGACGCCGGCCAGTGCGGCTTCGGCGGCTTCCAAGGCTGCTTTGGCTTGTTGATAAAAGCGCACGCCGGCATCGGTCGGCTGCACCGAGCGGGTGGTGCGGTCGAGCAGGCGCGCGCCGACATGCCGTTCCAATTGGCGGATGCGCTCGCTCACCGCCGGCTGGCCGATGCCGAGGTCGCGCGCCGCGGCCGATAAGCCGCCGCATTCGACCACTCGGGTGTAGATGCGCATGGCGGAGAAGAGATCCATACTGCAATTTATCAAATTTACCGATGAATGTAATCGGTATTGCCGGCGTTCTCAAAACATTGCCGATAGCTGACGATAGCGCATCGTTGACGAAAGGAGAGAGAACATGGCAATCGCATTGCAAAGCGCACCGGGCGCTTCTTTGTTCCCGGCGCTGGAAGGCCAGCATGTCGTGGTACTTGGCGGCTCGTCCGGTATCGGTCTGGCCACGGCTCGCTGTGCCCGGTACTTGGGGGCCGAGGTCACCTTGGTGGCGCGTCAGCGCGCCAAACTGCAGCAAGCCGCCGAAGCGGTCGAGGGGGCCAGGTTGCTGTGCGCCGATTTGCTGGCGCCTGCCACGCTGAGCGCGGCATTTCGCGACCTACCCGTTATCGACCATCTCATCGTCACGGCGGGCACGGCTCGTCTTACCGCGCTGCAAGATAGCCGTGCCGAGGATTTGCAGCGGGTATCGGACGAACGGTTGATCGGCCCGCTGTTGGCTATACAGGCCGCGGCGCCCCGCCTGGCGCCGACCGGCTCGATCACCCTGATGTCGGCGCAACTGGCGGCTCGACCGCTCGGGGTCGGCGCGATCATGGCGGCGGCAGTCGCCGCGGTCGAGTCACTGGTACGCGCGCTGGCGCTGGAGTTGGCGCCGATTCGCGTCAACGCCGTGGCGCCGGGCATGATCGACACGCCGCTACTGGATGTGCTACTCGGCGACAGCAAGGCGCAGGTGAGCGAATCCGTGGCGGCATCGTTGCCGGTCAAGCGCATCGGCCACGCCGACGATGTGGCACGCGCCATCTTGCTACTGATGAGCAACGGCTTCATTTCCGGGGAGGTGTTGCACGTGGATGGCGGGGGGCGTTGGGTTTAACGGGGAGGTCGGTTTTTGTGCCATATAATTGACATATTTATAATGATTTACTATGACAGAGTAAAACACTAACAATTGCTCGCGCACCCTTGATATCGCCAAGACGCGGGCTGTCAGGGGGCACGATGTTGACCATCAAGCGGCAACTGCAGTTGTTTGCGGGCATCGTTTTCTTGGCCATGCTTGCTTGCATGGCGGTGACCTGGGTCGGTCTCGATGCCTTGAGCCGCGAAGCGGGCTCGGTTCACCGCCAGCAACTTGCGATCCAAGGTGTGACGGAAATCAAAGGTAGCGCACTGTCGACCATCGAGCTCGATCCGACCAGCGCCGACACCAAGAAAATCTTCGCCGATGCCGAGCAGAATATCGGTCGCTGGTCCGAACGCTTGCAGACCCTGCAGGACAATCCCGAACGTGTCGAAACCCGCAATCGCTTGCTGGCGATGTGGAAGGATTACGACACGCGTTCGCAAGGGCTGATACAGCTGGCGACCCACGATGCCAAAAGCGCCAACGATCAGGTGGTGACGCTCTACCATGGCGGCTTCCAGCCGTTTCAGACCCAGCTTGAGCAATTCATCACCCAAGTTGTCCAGGATGCCGATCAAGTGCGAGCCGAGTCGCAGGATACCGAGCTACACATCCGTATCGTCATCGGTGCGACGCTGTTGGTGGCGTTGCTACTGATTATCGGCGGCCTGACCTTCTTGGGCAAAAAGCTGCTGGGTGCATTGGAGTCGATGCGCTCGACCATGCGCGAGGTCAGCCAGCGCAATGACTTCACGCTGCGGGCGCCGTTGACGGGACAAGACGAGATCGGGCAGACCGCCGAGGCTTTCAATGCGTTGCTTGCGCATTTGCAGAAGGATTTGCTCGATCTCTCGGCACGCGCGATGACCGTGCTCGAACATTCCACCCAAGTCAATGTGGCCGCGGACAATATCCTGCATGCGGCGTCCGAGCAAGGTAGCAGTTCGAAAGAGGTGGCCGGTCGCGTGGAGGAGGTGGCCGGCAGTGTCAGCCTGATCGCCGATCAGACTCAGCAAGTGCAGGTTCAATCGCAAGAAAGCAGTGAATTGGCGCTATCCGGATCGGACATCATTTCGCACACCATCCAGGATATCCGCCAGATCTCCAGCGTGGTGGCCAATACCGCCAATGCCATTGTTAATTTGAGTGCGCAAAGCTCGCAGATCACCGGCGTGGTGCAGGTGATTCGCGAGGTGGCGGATCAGACCAATCTGCTGGCGCTCAACGCCGCGATCGAAGCCGCGCGCGCCGGCGAAGCCGGCCGGGGGTTCGCGGTGGTGGCGGATGAAGTGCGCAAGCTGGCCGAGCGCACGGCGGCCTCGACGCGGGAGATCGGCGAGAATCTGCGCGCCATGGAAGAGGCGGCGCAACAGGCGGTCAGTCAGATGCACGAAGCCGAACAACTGGTGACTGGCAGCGTGGAGCGCGCGGATCAAGCCGACCAGTCGATCAAGGCCATCGGCAACGCTTCCAGTAGCGCGGCGCATTCCGTTTCCAGTATCGCCGATGCGCTCGACCAGCAGCGCGTCGCCAACCAGAGCATTACCAAGCAAATCGCCAATATTGCCGAGATGGCCAGTCAGGTGAGCGATAGCGCCGCCAATACCTCGAAAACCGCACAGGACCTGAAGCAGGTGTCGGAGCAACAGCTGCAAATCCTCAAGCGGTTCCGGCTGGGGTGAATCCAAGGAGTCGCTCTAGCCTCGTCTCGATCCGCCCCGCGAGTTATTCGCGGGGTTTTCCTTGTCCAGCGTCAAATCTTGTCGCCAACTACGGGTGGCTGTGCGGTCTGTGGTGTGCTGAAATGGTGCTGGCACATCGCCAATGACGATACCGTTCGGAGCGGAAAGCGACACCATGACGGCCTCTCCTCTGTTGTACCTGCAATCCGGCGGCCCGACCGCCGTGCTCAATGCCTCGGCCCAGGGCGTGATCGAAGCCGCCCGCCGGCTGGATCTGCCGCTCTACGCCGCGCGCGATGGTCTGGCTGGCTTGGTGAAGGGCGAGTTGGTCGATACCACGCGCGCCACCGATGCGGAAATCGCTCGGCTATCGACTTTGCCCGGCGCCAGCTTCGGCGTCAGCCGGCACATGTTGCCGACCTGGGAAGAAGCGCCGCAGGAGTGGCTGGCGCTGCGCGACGTGTTGGAGCGGCACGATATCCATCACCTGCTGATCAATGGCGGCAACGGTAGCATCGGCTGCGCGGCCCGCTTTGTGGAGTTCGAACAACACACCGGCTACCCGCTACGCGTGATCGGCATTCCCAAGACCATCGACAACGACCTGGTCGGCACCGATTTCAGCCCCGGCTTCCCCTCCGCCGCACGTTTTTTGGCGACCCAGATGCGCGAAGTGGCCGTGGACATGGCCAGCATGGCGCAGCGACGCATCTTCATCATGGAAACCATGGGCCGCCACACCGGCTGGCTAGCGGCATCGACCGCCGCCGCGGCGCAATATGCCGGCGACGCCCCGCAACTGATTCTGCTGCCGGAGGCGACTTTCGACGCCGAGCGCTTTTTGCGGAAGGTGCGGCAAAGCCTGGATGAGCATGGCCACTGCGCGATCGCCGTGGCCGAGGGGTTGGAAGGCGCCGACGGCCGGCCGCTGGCCGAGTTCCGTCCCGACGCGACCTATGGCCACGAACAATTGGGCGGCGTCGGCACTTGGCTGGCGGGCTTGGTCAAGCGCGAGTTGGGCATGACGAGCCATGTGGCCCAGGTGGATTGCTTGCAGCGCGCGGCACGCCATCTGGCGTCGGCCGTCGACCTGCGTTTGGCCCACCAGGCCGGCAGTACCGCCGTGGAGTGGGCGGTGAACGGCAAGCAGGGCGTGATGACCGCCTTCGCGCGCCGGGCGACCGACACGCCCTCTTGGGAGGTCGAACCGGTGCCGCTCGCATCGATCGGCGACCGCGAACGCCGCATGCCGGCCGAATTCATCGACGCCGACAACTTGTGGGTCACGCCGGCTTATCTCGACTATCTGCGGCCATTGTTGGCCGGCCCCGCGGCCGTGCCGTGGGACAAGGACGGCCTGCCCGATTGCCGGGCGATCGACTGGGTCAGTATCTAAGGATGATCGCTCGAGGCGGCCCGCTCCCCGTTCGGGGGGGCGGGCCGTTTTCGTTTGCTCAGGGCATTTCGCTCAGCGCCAACCGGCCCACCAACTCTACGCCGAAGTCCACCGCACGTTCGATGGCCTGGGTGCACAGCGCCGAATCGGCGAACGGGCTGTCGTCGCCGATCACGCCCAGCACGCAGCCGCTGCGGATCGCTTGGCCCATTTGGCGAGCGTAGACCTGCGACAGCACGAATAGATGCGAGGCCTCCATTTCCGACGCCACCACGCCATAGGCGCGTAGCTTGGCCATGAAGGCGCGGTGTTCGTCCGCCATCGGCCCGCAGAGGAATTCGCGCGCATACAGCGAATCCTTGGAGTGCACGATGCCGAACTTCACCGCGTGGTCGCGACCGGCGGCCAGTTGGCGCGCGGCGAGCGCCATCTCCAGATCCGCCACCGCCGGGAAACAGGGCGGTACATAGTTGCCGCTGGTGCTTTCGTCGCGCACGGCGGCCGTGGCGAACACCACATCGCCGACACGTACGTCCGGCTGCATCCCGCCGGCCGTGCCGATGCGTAGAAAACGGCGTGCGCCGAGGAAAATCAGCTCGCTCAAGATCAGATCCACGCTGGGCGCGCCCATGCCGGTGGCGATGGCGGCCATCTGGATGGTGCGGCCGTCGCGCACCATCTCGCCCAGGTAGAGGTGGTGCCCGCGCGGGCTGGGTTTGACCGTGACATTGTGAAAATAACGGTCGGCGATTTCGCCGGCCCGGCCGTTGGAGCCGGGAATGATCACATAACGGCCGATATCGCCGTTGCCGGCAAAGTCTTCGCGGCAGGCATCGAAGTGGTGGGGCCGGAAGGTGGCAAGGTCAAGATGGTCCATTGCGGCAATTCCTGAGGTGTATGCAAGGAAGTAGCTTTATATGAAGACATTACAACGGGATGACGGCAATGGATTTGATCTGACTACGGGTAGTTTGCATTCGGTAGTGTGCGTTCGCGAAGCAACGCACAAATTCTCCACACCCCTAAAATCCGTGCATTGCCTGCGACTCGGGCACGGCGTACTGCGCGAGGAACATCGTCACCGCGCTATCCACGACCTGACGTTGCATGGCGTCGGACAAGGGCGGTTGTCCCAGCGTGATCTGCGGCCAGAAGGCGAATGCCTTGACCAGCGCATGCAATTGGTTGGCGGCGAAGACGGGGTCGACGGCTTTGAGTTTGCCGTCCGTTTGCGCGGCACGGATCCAGCCGACGATGTTTTCCTCGCGCTCGTCCATCCGCGCCACCATTTCCCGCGCCCGTTCGGGGGCGTGGATGGTTTCGGCGATGGCGACGCGTGCCAGATCCATGAAGTTACCGTCGGCGAGCAAAGCCATTTTCGATTGCAGCAGCGCGCGCAGTTGTGCGGCCACGGGTTGGTCGGCGCGGTAGTCGCACGCCATCCGCTCCTGGCTGCTGTGCCACAGCTGCAGCAGGATTTCCGTGAATAGCGCTTCTTTACTGGCGAAATGGTTGTACACCGTGCGCTTGGAGACTTCGGCGCGCGCGGCGATCTTGTCCATGCTGGTGGCGTCGAAACCGTTGTCGCGGAATTCGGCGGTGGCGGCTTGCAGGATGGCCGCGCGTTTGCGGTCGGTGAGTCGTTGTGCGGGCGTCATGAGTATCGGCATCGAGTGGATGTTGCATTTTACACTGATGAGTTTACTTTTCTCAAAACAGAAACTACACTGTGTAGTATACATTTTTCTGGCCACCTCACCATGCCAAACGCCGCCTCCGCCACTGTTGCTCGTCAATCCGCCGAATCGCGCGCGGCGCAATCGCGTCGCCTGGCCGGCCCGCCAGAAGGAGGGCGATGGAAGATGCTTGGTCTCATGTGGCAGTTTCTGTTCAATAAGCCGGTCGACACGGTTCCCGGCGGGGCGATCCCGCTGGTGTCGTTGACGCGAGCGCAACTGGATGCCGCCGCGGACGGCTCGCTGTGGCGCTTGGGCCACTCGACGGTGCTGCTCAAGCTGCATGGCGTCTTTTGGCTGACCGATCCGGTGTTCGCCAAACGCGCCTCACCGGTGCAGTGGGCGGGCCCGCGCCGCTTTCATCCGGCGCCGATCGGCATCGACGAGTTGCCGCCGATCCAGGCGGTGATTCTCTCGCACGACCATTACGACCACTTGGATCGTGCGGCGATCATGCAGCTGGCGGGCAAGACGGCATGGTTTCTGACCCCGCTGGGCGTGGGCGAAAGGTTGATTGGTTGGGGCATCGATCCGGCCAAAGTGCGGCAACTGGATTGGTGGCAAGAGACGGCGGTCGCCGGCGTGCGCTTCGTCGCCACCCCGGCACAGCATTTCTCCGGTCGCGGGTTGTTCGACGGCAACCGCACGTTGTGGGCGTCATGGGTCATGTTGGCAGGCGATCTGCGCGTGTTCTTCAGCGGCGATTCGGGCTATTTCGACGGTTTCAAAACCATCGGCGACCGTTACGGCCCCTTCGATCTGACCTTGATGGAAACCGGTGCCTACGACGTCAACTGGCCGGCCGTGCACATGCAGCCGGAACAGACCTTGCAGGCGCATTTCGACTTGAAGGGCCGCGTGCTGCTGCCGATCCACAACGGCACCTTCGACCTGGCGCTGCATGCTTGGGACGCGCCGTTCGAGCACATCGTCGCACTGGCCGAGGCTCACGGCGTACCGTTGGCGACACCGCGCATGGGTGAGACGGTGGTTATCCGGCGCGCCGACAACAACCGCCGCTGGTGGCGGGCGGTGGCACGGCGCGAGGCGCGGTGTGGCCATCAACGGCGCACGTTCAGTTTTTCTAACAGCCGCGGTTAGCCGGTGCGGCTAACCGGTACGACCCGCACGCCATAGAATCTGGCCATCTCAACTGACCGATGCGTATCATGGATCAATGGCTGCTTTATTGCGGGGTGGTTTTTCTAGTGGTGTATTGCCCGGGGCCGATGACGATGTTTTCGTTATCCAACGGCATCGCGCTGCCGCGGCATGTCTCCCTGGCCGGTATTGCCGGGGGAACGGTGGCTTACTGCCTGCAGATCGCGGTGACCTACTTTTCCCTGGGGTGGATCGCGGCGCAGTCGCAAGGGCTGTTTCATGCGGTCAAGCTGGCGGGCGCGGGTTATTTCTTTTGGATGGCGTACCGGCAGATCGCATCGGGCGGTTTCGACCTCTCGGCGCGCGGCGTGGGCCGGCCGAGTATACCCGGCACTTTCGCCAAGGGTTTCGCGATCGCCGCCACCAATCCTAAGTCGATCGTGTTCTTCGGCGCGCTGTTTCCGCAATTCATCCGCCCAGGCGCCCCTTACAGCGAGCAATTCATCGTGCTGGGCCTGTCGTATCTGGCGATTCAATTCTCCAGCGGCTTGGTCTATGTCGTCTTCGGCTCGAAATTGATCGATTTCCTGCAGCGGCGCACGACGCCTAAAACCCAGTCCAGGGTCATGGCATCGGCTTTGGCGCTGGTGGGACTGGTGTTATTGAGCTAGGTCTGGTACGAACATCTTGATGCCGTGACGGTCAATGCCAACTGGCGGCTGACCTTTCGCTTTCTACCCAATGGCGATGCCGAACTGGTCGATTACCAGGATTACCACTAGGAGACCTCAACATGAGCCGTATGCATAACCCGGCACACCCTGGCGAGGTGCTGCAAGACTGGTTGGAAGGTATTAGCGTTACCGATGCCGCACGTAAGTTGGGTGTGACACGCCCAGCGCTGTCGCGCATCCTACATGGTCATGCGGGCATCAGCGCCGATATGGCGCTTCGCTTGGCCGAAGCGTTGGGAACCAGCCCAGAGCTGTGGCTCAACATGCAGACCGCTTGGGATTTGTGGCAAGCAGCGCAGCGACCCCGACCGCATGTCGAGAAGCTGCTGGCCGCCTGATCAACCGTATCCATTTCTTGTCCCACTGCCCGGCTGGGCGCTGCTGACCCAGCTTTAGTCGGCACCATAGCCGGCGACGTCGAGCGCCGGGATGCGGGCGAGTGCCTGTTGCAGATAGTCGATGAACCGATTGCATAGCGCGGTACGCCCGCCCGTTTGCGGGATCAAGTACAGCGTGACCGGCGGTTGGCGCCAGTCCGGTAGCACGTGCGTCAGCGCTCCGCTTTGCTCTAGCGCTTCTGCCATATCCATGAACAACATGCCGATCCCCTGGCCGCCGAGCAGCAGGTTCATGACCGCACCGCGGTGATTGGTGACGATTTTTCCGCTGACCGGCACATCGTGCCATTGCCGCTCGCGCCGCATCGTCCAGGAAAAGGCGCAGAACCGCTGGCCGACAAAAGGCGCCTGCGCGTTGTTCGGCAGGTAGGCGATGCAGTCGTGCTCCGCCAGGGCGCCGGGGCTGGCTGGCACACCTTTGCGGCGCAAATAGTTCGGCGAGGCATAAAGGGCAAGCGGCCGTTGGGCGATCGCCCGCATTTTGACGTTGTCTTCGACCAGCGGTTGGTCGGTGAAACGTTGATAGCCGCGCAAGGTGATGTCGTAAGGCGAAGAGCCCAGCGCATGTTTCTGGTTGTCGAGCACCAGGTCGATGGCGACCCCGGGGTATTGCTCGGCAAAAGAAGCGACGATGGTCGACAGGTAGCGTTCGCCGAAATCGCTGGGGCAGGTAATGCGCAACTGGCCATCCTCGATATGGCTATTCAATGCTTTGCCGCGCGCCAGCAGCCGCTGGTTGGCCAGCACGGTTTCCCGGGCCAACGGCAACAACTCCTCGCCCGCCGTGGTCAACGTCACCCCGCGTGTGGAGCGACGAAAGACCGTCACGCCCAGCGCCTGCTCCAGGCTTTTGATTTTCTGGCTGATGCTGGCATTGCTGAGCGACAACTGTAGTGCGGCGTGGCTGAGATTGCCCTGTTCGGCCGCGACGACGAAGGCATAAAGCGTATCCAACGGCAGAAAGTCGCTGCTGGTTTGAATCGAGGGATGCGGCGTTTCCATGGAGGCTGACCGGTTGGCGGAATTGATCGCGATTATACGACTCCGGAGGCGCGGCCGGCGGCAGAACGGCCGCGCCTGAGGTCGTTCACTCCACCGTCACGCTCTTGGCCAGGTTGCGCGGTTTGTCGATGTCTGTGCCGCGCGCCACGGCGGTGTGGTAGGCCAATAGCTGCATGGCCAGGGTGTACAGGATCGGTGATAGCGCGCCGTAATGCTCGGTCAGGCGAATGGCGCTGATGTTGTCCGCCGGTTCGATGGCGCTGTCGCGGTCGCAGAACACGTAGAGTTGGCCGCCGCGCGCGCCGACTTCGTGCAGGTTGGATTTGAGTTTTTCCAATAGCTTGTCGTTGGGAGCCACCGCCACCACCGGCATGTCTTCGCTCACCAGGGCCAACGGGCCGTGCTTGAGTTCGCCCGCCGGGTAGGCCTCGGCATGGATGTAGGAGATCTCCTTGAGTTTGAGCGCGCCTTCCAGTGCCACCGGGTAGTGCAGGCCACGGCCGAGAAATAGCGCATGTTCTTTCCCTGCGAAGCGTTCGGCCCAGGCGATGATCTGCGGTTCGAGCGCCAGCACGGCGCCCATCGCCTTGGGGAGGTGGCGCAGGGCCTTCAATTGCTGCAATTCCGCTTGGTCGTCCAACCGGCCGCGCCCTTGCGCCAGGCACAGCGCCAGCAGATAGAGCGCTACCAATTGGGTGGTGAAGCCCTTGGTGGATGCGACGCCGATTTCCATGCCGGCGCGGGTGAGGAAGTGCAGCGGGCACTCGCGCACCAGCGCGCTGGTGGCGACATTGCAGATCGCCAAATTGAGCGGCATGCCTTGTTCGCGGGCGAAGCGCAGTGCGGCCAGGGTGTCGGCGGTTTCGCCGCTTTGCGAAATCGCCACCACCAGGGTGTCGGGGTGCGGGATGCTGTCGCGGTAGCGGTATTCGCTGGCGATCTCCACTTCCACCGGCACGCGCGCCAGGCTTTCGATCCAGTATTTGGCGGTCAGTCCGGCGTAGTAGCTGGAGCCGCAGGCCAGGATCAGCACGCGGCCGGTCTGGCGCAGGGCCTGGTAGGCACCGTCGCCGAACAGCTCGGGCATGATGCCCAGCACGTCGGCCAGGGTGTCGGCCACCGCGCGCGGCTGCTCGAAGATTTCCTTTTGCATGTAGTGGCGATACGGGCCGAGTTCGACCGCGCTGTCATGGCCGCTGAGCGTGCGCACCGGACGCTCGACTGGGCGACCATCGATATCGCAAATCCAATAGCGTTGCAGCTGGATATCGACGACATCGCCTTCCTCCAGATAGACGAAGCGTGTGGTGACACCGGCGAGCGCCATGGCGTCGGAGGCCAGAAAGTGTTCGTTGTCGCCCAAGCCGACCACCAGCGGAGAGCCCTGGCGCGCACCGACCACGCGGTGCGGCTCGTCGCGGCAGATGACGGCGATGGCATAGCTGCCGTTGAGTCGTTGCACCGCTTGTTGCACGGCCTCGAACAGATCGCCCTGGTACAGGTCGTCGATCAGGTGGGCGATGACTTCGCTGTCGGTCTGGCTGGCGAAGTGGTAACCGCGTGCCTGGAGCTCTTTACGCAGCACATCGTGGTTTTCGATGATGCCGTTGTGGGAGACGGCGATGCGCGCCGGGCCGTCGGCCGGGGAGAAATGCGGGTGGGCGTTGCAGGTTTCCGGCCGGCCATGGGTGGCCCAGCGGGTATGGGCGATGCCGGTGTAGCCCTCGAGCGCCTCTGTCCGAGCGGCCTGCGCCAGGTCGGCCACGCGCGCCATGCTGCGCGCCCGTTGCAATTGGCCGTCCCGGTACAGCGCCACGCCGCAGGAGTCGTAACCGCGGTACTCCAGCCGTTTCAGGCCTTCGATCAGGATGGGGAGGATATTGCGTTGCGCGACGGCGCCGACGATGCCACACATGGTTGAACTCCGTATCAGGTGATGAGGCTATGCTAGAGCCGGCACGACAAAACTTGCTTTCATATTCATTTCATATCTGAAATAATTCACTACGACAAAGTCATTATGAAATAATATTTCATTTGTTTGGAAAAGGTGAAAATATGCTGCAGCTCGACGAGCTGGATCGGCGCATTCTGCAGCAATTGCAGCAGGATGCCGATGTGAGCAATCAGCAGTTGGCCGAACGCGTGCACGCCTCGGCGCCGACTTGTCTGCGGCGGGTACGGCGCCTGAAGGATGCCGGCGTGCTTGTGCGCACGGTGGCTCTGGTGGCACCGGCTGCACAGGGGCTCGGTCTGACCGCGGTGGTGGAGGTTTCGCTGGAACGCCAATCGGCCGAGGCGCTGACGGCGTTCGAGGCGCTGGTGGCGAACGAGCCGGAGGTCGTGCAGTGCTATCGCGTCTCGCCCGGGCCGGATATGGTGTTGATCCTGGCCTTGGCCGATATGGCGGCCTATCACCGCTTGGCGCACCGCCTGCTGACGGCCGAGGCTTGCGTGCGCAATGTACGCGCCTTCTTCGCCACGCACTGCGCCAAGTTCGAGCCGCGTCAGCCTGCCGGTTGAGGCGGCGTCAGCCGGCTTGTTCGACCAGGGTCACCAGCTTGAGCTGGGGATGCTTGGCGACTTGCAGCGTGAATTGCCGATAGCTGCGCTCGCCATCCGTGCCATGGAAGCGACGTAGCCCCCCTTCTCGATCCAACACCTCTTGTGCGGCCCACAGGCGGCGGAATTCGCCGCTGCCTTTGTTCAATTCTTCCACCAGCATCCAGTGCACCGGGTCGTGGCGCTGTGCCGCGCTATCGGCGCGAAATTCGGCCACCAGCCGCCGGGCGCGCTCCGGCCAGTCGACGATCCAACGAGGCGCGCGCTCATCGAGAAACACGAAGCGCAGCAGGTTGTGGCCTTGTGCCGCGGGCTGGTCGAGCCAGCCGGCGAACAACCGACGTGCCGCGTCGTTGCTCTGCACGATGTCCCAATGGCGATCGAGCAAATAAGCCGGGCACTGCATGGCGGCCAGTAGCGGCGCCAATTCATGCGGGTCGGCGTCGGGGGCATCGGGCCGTGGATCGGCGCGCGCGGCCAGTTGGAACAGGTAGTGGCGCTCGGCGCGCGATAGGCGCAGCCCATCGGCGATGGCGACCAGGGTCGGCGCCGATAGCGCCTGGGCGCGGCCTTGTTCGATCCAGGTATACCAAGTGGGGCTGATGCCGCATAGGCCGGCGGCTTCCTCGCGCCGCAGGCCGGGGGTGCGCCGCCGCAGGCCCGCCGCTAGGCCGACGTCCTGCGGTTGCAGACGTTCGCGTACGGCACGCAAAAAATGGCCAAGCGGGTGGTCGGCGGTGGCGGGCATCGAAAATATCCTGTTGGCTGTTGCTATTGATAATAGGATAAGCACTCAACTTGTAACTGTCATTATGCACGCCTAGGCTGAGGTTTCTTACAGGAGGATTGTCATGAAAGCGCATGTAGAAACGGTTCAGCAGCAGTTCGATCCGCAGGCGCAAGCCTATCTATCGAGTCAGGTGCATGCCCAGGGGCCGGATCTGGCCTGGGTGCGCGAGCAGGTATTGCCGACTCTGCCGCCCGAGGCGGCGGTGCTGGATATCGGCTGCGGCGCCGGCCATTTGGCGTTTGCGCTGGCCGAGCGCGGCGCGCGGGTGACGGCACTCGATCCATCGCCGTCGATGTTGCATACGGTGAGTCGGGAGGCGGCTGCGCGCGGTTTGAGCCAGATCGATACCGTCGAGGGTCTGGCGCACTGTTTGCCGTTCGCCGATGGGCAGTTCGACTTGGTGGCGAGCCGTTATAGCGCGCACCACTGGGAAGCCTTGCCCGCCGCGCTGGCGGAGATGCGCCGGGTGCTGAAGCCGGACGGCATGCTCTTGATGATCGATGTCGAAGGGGACGAGACGGCGCTGGTGGATACGCATTTGCAGGCGATGGAGCTGCTGCGCGATCGATCGCATATCCGCAACCGCGCGCCATCGGAATGGCGCCGCCTGCTGACGCTTGCCGGGTTTACCGTGGCATCGCACCGGCAATGGCCGACGCGTCTGGCGTTCGAGGCTTGGGTGACGCGCATGCGCACGCCGCCTGTGCAGGTACAGGCGATCCGCGCGCTGCAGGATGGCGCGCCGGCCGAGGTGCGGACGGCGCTTGCCATCGAGGCGGACGGTAGTTTCCAGGTGACGACCGGTGCGATGCTGGCGAAGAGGGCGGTGGAATGAAGCGAACCCGCCGGGCGGCGGGTTCGTAGGTCGGTATCAGAGGCCCTGGCTCAACGCCAGTTCGAGACTGGCATGATAGTGCTGCGCGGCCTCCTCCTCCTTGCCGATCTGCTGGAACAAGCGAGCCAGCTCGGCGTGGGCGGTCAGCGTGGGCTGGATCGACAGGCTGGCCTCGAGGTAGTTCTGCGCCTTGCCCCACAGTTGTTGGCACAGTGCCAGCCGGCCCAGCGCCAGCAGCAGCATGTGATCGCGAGGCCGCTGCTTGAGCCAGTCCTCGCCGGCCTTCATCAGTGCCAGCCGGCGCGTTTCGGTCAGTTGATCGGCCAGTTGGGCCAATTCGCGGGTCAACTCCGGCGTGGCGCTGTCTTCGTCCGCCAGCGTTTCGGCCAACAGTGCGGCGGCCTGATCGGCTTCGCCGGCGTCGGCCAGGCGGGCGACGACGCGCGACACCAGGCCGGGCAGCCTGCGCTCGGCTTCCGGCACCTTGCGCAGCCATTCCAAAATTTCAGGGCCGTTGATCCGCGTGTCCAGTTGCTGGCCATAGGCGGCTTGGCGGTAGCGCCGTGCCTGCTCGGGTTCCAGCGCCTCGGCCTTGAGCAGCTTCTCGGTCAGCAGAAGCACGGCCTCGGGCTGCTTTTGCTGTAGACGGATCTTCAGTTCCAGCCGCAAAGCGTTGGTCAGGTTGGGCGAGATCGAGCGCGCGCGTTCGATGGCGGCCAGCGCGCCCAAGGCGTCCTTGGCTTCGAGGCGCAGCTCCGCTTCCTGCATATGGCGCGCCAATTGCAGCGATTCGGGCAGGGCGTCGAGTCCGGATAGATACGCGTCGCGCTTGTCGTAGTCGCGCTGGGCGCTCGCGGCGCGGGCGGCGATCAAGAGGGCCAGCGCCTTGTTTTCCGGCGCATGTTCGTTGCCGGTGGCCTTGATGGCGGCGCGCTCCGCCTTCTGGAAGCGGCCTTCAAAAAAGGCGATGCCGGCGTCGCGCAGTGCGTGGCGTGCTTCCCGAAGATGCTTCTGGCGCTGGAAGCGCCGTACTTCGGCCGGCAACCCCGCCGCCAGGCTGATCAGGCGCAACGCGCCGTAGGTGACGGCAATCAGCGCGATGGTGGCGACGATCAGCAAGTTGAAGGAGAACTCGATGCGCCAAGGCGGCAGATAGAGGATGGCATAGCCGTTGTTGACCGTGGCGGCCAGACCGACCAGTACCGCCAGCGCGAACAGGCCGGTGATCCAGATCACGAATTTCACGGCTTGACCTCCGGCGCGGCCTGCGCGCTATTGACCGCTTTCAGACTATCGGACAAGTCGGGCAGGGCGTTGTTGATCGGCGCCGCCTTGAGTTCGTCCAGCACGGCGAGCCATTGCTTGGTGGTCGGCGCGCTGTGGTCGAAGTAGCGGTCGACGTAGCTTTGCAGTTCAACCATGTCGGCCTTGAACGGCGCGGCATTGCGCTGCAGCAGGGCAATGCGCGCGTCGAGCAGGTGCAGCTTGAGGTTTTCGCGCAGTTGGAACGATTGCTCCGGCGTCAGCAGCACCGCCTCGGGTTTATCGATGCGGCGGATGCGCACCAGTTCGCCGAAGCTTTGCGAGATGTCGCGGATCAACCGGCTCCAGAATGGGGCGTTACGATCGATGGCGGCCGGCGTCTGCGGCTGGCGCTGGATGTCGACCGACAGCGGCAGCGTGTCCACGCCCTGGCTCAGGCTGTCGATGCGTGCCGACAGGCCGATGATGTCGAGGAAGGGCAGCGCCTTGAGCGCTTCCAGGTCGTGCGCCACCGATTTCTTGACGCCGATGAGCTCGGGGCGATCGAAGGTGGCGAGACGGGCATCGACCGCTTGCAGCGCGGAAATCGCCGCCGGGACGTTGCCGGCGAGCTGCAGTTCCTGGCTTGCGAGCGCCAGCGCATGGCCGACCTCGGACAGCAGCCAGTCGGTGCGTACCTTGCTCAGATCCTGATACATGCTGCTGAGCGTGGCGAACTGGCTGGTCGATTGGTTGAACTTGGCTTCAAGTAGCGCCAGCTTGCCGTCGGTGGCTCGCAACTGCTCGCCCTGTGCCTTGATGGCGGGGTCGGCGGTGTGCGAGGGCAGGGCGCGACGGATCGACGAGAGTTCGAGCTCGGTGTTGTAGAGCTGCCAGCCCGACAGGGCCAAGGCGCCCAAGGCCAGCCAGAGCGCCCAGTTGAAGGGTTTCTTCTCTTGGGGCGGCAGGATTTGTTGTTCGGACTTTTCTGCGTCCGGGTGCTGGGTTTCGCTCATGGATGACGGGAGAACCATTCTTTGAGGCCGGCGACCATGGCTGCGTCGTCCGCCCGGGTTGTCACGATCCGCGCCACGCCTAGTGCCGCCAGTCGCTCAGCGATACGAGGGTGTGGCACACAGTATTGCAGGCATTGTAGCGTCCGGGCTCTGCCACTGCCAGCGAGCCGAAACAAACGTTCGGCAATTTCTCCCGAGGTGACGATGCAACCGTCGAGTCTGCCGGCGGCGTGCAAGCGGTCGAAGTGCGTCCAATCGGGGGCGGCGTCGACGCGGCGGTAGATGTCGGCGTAACCGACTTCTGCACCGCGAGCCGACAGTCGGTCGCCCAGTTCGGCCCGGCCGTCCGCGCCGCGCACGATCAGTACGGTCCGATCCCGCAGCGCTTGCAGTTCCGGTTCGGCCAATAGCGCTGCGCTATCGCTGCCTGCATGGGGGTAGAGTACAGGACGGCGCGCAAGCTTGCCGAGTTTTTGTGCGCTGGCGGCGCCGACGCAGGCCAGGCGCGGTAGAGCGGGCAGCTCGGCCAGCATCGGCCAGGCTAGGTCGATGGCGCTGGGACTGACGAAGATCAGCCAGTCGGCTGCCGCCGCTTGCGCCGGCAACGCGGCGAGCGCGGCCGGGTCGGGCTGGATATCGATGATGGGAAAGTCGACCGGCTCGGCGCCTTCCGACCGCAACAGCGTTGCAAGCTCGGCGATTTGCGCCGCCGGGCGGGTGATCAGAATGGCGCGGCCGGCCAGGCTCATGGCTGTTGCCGCAAGATGTCGTCGATCAGGGCGCCGGCATCTTGCTCGTACAGTTTCTTGGCCACCGCGCGGCCGAGCGCCTCGGCATATTCGCGCGGCGCGGCGGCGTCGGCGCGTAGCATCACGGAGCCGTCCGGGTGGGCCAGCAGACCGGTGAGGTGCAGCACATCGCCTTGCAGCGTGGCGAAAGCGCCGAGCGGCAGTTGGCAACTGCCGCCCATTTCGCGTGCCAGTGTGCGTTCGGCGCTGACGCAAGCGTGCGTGTCGGCGTCGTTGAGGCCGGCCAGCAGTGTGGCGAGTTCGGTACGGTCGGCGCGGATCTCGATGCCGAGCGCGCCTTGGCCGGCGGCCGGCAGGCTGTCGTCGACCGCGATGGTCGCGGCGATACGCTCGACCAGGCCCAGGCGCTTGAGGCCGGCGGCGGCCAGGATGATGGCGTCGTAGTCGCCGTTGTCGAGCTTGGCCAGCCGGGTCTGCACATTGCCGCGCAGCGGGCGGATGACCAGACGCGGAAAGCGGGCGCGCAACTGCGCCTCGCGCCGTAGGCTGGAGGTGCCGACCACCGCGCCGTCGGGCAGCTCGGCAAGGCTTTGGTAGCGATTGCTGACAAAGGCGTCGCACGGGTCTTCGCGGGTGCAGATGGCGGCGAGCGCGAAACCGTCGGGCAGCACCATCGGCACGTCTTTGATCGAGTGCACCGCCAAGTCGGCGCGGCCTTCGGCCAGCGCCACCTCCAGCTCTTTGACGAATAGGCCCTTGCCGCCGATCTTGGCCAACGTCTTGTCGAGAATCTGGTCGCCCTTGGTGGTCATGCCGAGGATCTCGACGGTCAGGCCGGGATGCATGCTTTGCAGGCGGGCGCGGATGTGTTCGGCCTGCCACATGGCCAGGCGGCTTTCGCGGCTGGCGATGACGATTTTATCCATGAAGCGCTTATATGTGATTTGGGTGACGACCCGCCGATTCTACCATGCAAGCCGGGTGGTTTTGCGCTGCAAAAATTGGCGCCCCAAGGCCGTAGGAATTGAGGCAGAATGAAAAATACTATCTAAAAACATACGAACCGGGTGACAAGGGTGGACAACAAGCATCAATTCGAAAAGGACTTGCCGCTAAAGAACGATTTAGCACGGCTGGAACGGTTGCTGGGCGAAGTGCTCAGCGAACAGGCGGGACCGACGCTGTACCAGGAAATGCGTGCGATCCCGCAGCAGTTGCAGCAGCAGGGCAGCTTGCCGGCGCGTTTGCCGGAAGACGCCGACAGCGCGCTGGTGCGCGCCTGCGGTCTGTATGCGCAGTTATTCAATATCGCCGAGGATCTGCATCACACGCGCCGGCGCCGCGCTCACCGGCTGGCCGGTTCGGCGCCGCAGCAGGGCAGCCTGGAGCGCGCGCTGCATCAATTGCGCCAGGAGAACGTCAGTTTCGAACAACTGTCCGGCATGCTGTCGGATGCCTCGGTCGAAGCGGTGCTGACCGCGCACCCGACCGAGGTTCAGCGCCAAAGCGTGCTGGACAGCCATCGCGCGGTGCGCCGTTTTCTGCACCGGTTGAATCAGCCTGCGCTGCTGCCGGAAGAAAAGGCAGACCTGGAGTCCAAGCTCAAGCGCGTGATTCTGTCGCTGTGGCAGACCGCCGAGATCCGTCATTTCAAGCTATCGGTGCTGGACGAGATCAAGAACGGCGTCGCCTACCATCCGATGACTTTCTTCAGCGCGCTGCCCAAGGTGTATGAACATCTGAGCCAACTGATCGGCGAGCAATGGGGCCAAACGCCGCAGCTCAAGCCGTTTTTGCGCGTCGCAAGCTGGATCGGCGGCGACCGCGACGGTAATCCGAACGTCGACGCCGAGGTGCTTGCCAGCGCCATCACCCATCAGGCCGAAGCGGCCTTCGAGCATTATCTGGAGGAACTGGCCACCTTGTACCGCGAGCTGTCGCTGTCCTCGCGCCACGTCGAGGTCGGCGAGGCGGTGGCGGCCCTGTCGGCGCTCTCGCCGGACGACAAAGTCAGCCGCATGGAAGAGCCCTACCGCCGTGCGTTGGCGACCGTGCAGGCGCGCTTGGCCAATACCGCGCGCAGGCTCGGGGCCAAGGTGCATAGCCGCTGGCACGGCCCGGACGATTATGCCGACGCCGAAGCTTGCCTGGCCGATCTGCGCGCCATCGGCGAATCGCTGCGCAGTCACAACAGCGCTTGCTTGGCCGAGGGCCGCTTGAGCCGTCTGATCCGCACGCTGGAGGTGTTCGGTTTCTTCCTGATGCCACTCGACCTGCGTCAGTTCGCCGGCATGCATCAGCAGGTGGTGGGCGAGCTGTTCGCCCAGGCCGGGTTGGAGGACTACGACCAAGCCGACGACACGGCGCGTGTCGCATTGCTGCTGCGCGAATTGTCCTCGCCGCGGCTGCTGTTCTCGCCCTATGCCGAGTACAGCGAGTTGGCGCAGAAGGAGCTGGCGATTTTCCGCCAGGCTGCGTGCATCCAGCGCGATTTCGGCGTCGAGGCCATCGGCCAGAGCATCATTTCCAACTGCGCCTCGGTCAGCGACATGCTGGCGCTGGCGCTGTTGCTCAAGGAGTGCGGGCTGATCCGGTTGGTGGACGGTGCGCCGGTGTCGTCGCTGAACCTGGTGCCGCTGTTCGAGACCATCACCGACTTGCGCGCCGCCGACCGGGTGATGGATCAGTTGTTCGCTCTGCCCTGGTATCGTGCCTTGCTCAAAAGCCGAGGCGATCTGCAGGAAATCATGCTCGGCTACTCCGACAGCAATAAGGACGGCGGTTATCTGACCAGCCAGTGGGAGCTGTATCAGGCAGAAGCGCGGCTGGTGGCGTGCTTCGCCCGCGCCGGTGCGCGCCTGCGGCTGTTCCACGGTCGCGGCGGCTCGGTCGGCCGCGGCGGCGGTCCGGCTTTCGAGGCCATCGTGGCGCAACCGGCCGGGTCGGTGGCCGGCCGCATCCGCATTACCGAGCAGGGCGAGGTGATCGCCTCGAAGTATTCCGATCCGGACATTGGGCTGCGCAATCTGGAGGCACTGGTGGCGGCCACGCTGGAAGCGACGCTGAGCCAGGCGCACAGCGAAAATATCGACCATGCGGCCTTCGACGAGTTGTCGCGCGATGCCTATGCCGCCTATCGCCAACTGGTGGAAACGCCGAGCTTCATGCAGTACTTCCTGGAAGGCACGCCGATCAATGCCATCGCCAAGCTGAACATCGGTAGCCGGCCGGCCTCGCGCAAGAGCCTGAACTCGATTACCGACCTGCGGGCGATTCCCTGGGTGTTTTCTTGGTCGCAATCGCGCGTGATGCTGCCGGGTTGGTACGGCTTCGGCTCGGCGGTTTCGGCTTTCATCGGCCGTCATGGCCGCGACGGCATGCTGCGGTTACAGGAAATGGCGCGCGACTCGGGCTTCTTCCGCGTGATCCTGTCCAATATGGAGCAGGTGCTGGCCAAGGCCGATCTGCGCATTGCGCGCCGCTACGCCGACCTGGTCGAGGACCGCGCGCTGGCCGACCGATTGTTCGCTTTGCTGGAAGCCGAGTGGCAGCGTACGGTCGACGCGTTGTTCGCCATCTCCGGCCAAAAGCATCTGCTGGAAAACAACCCGACGCTGGCTCGTAGCTTGGCCACGCGCCTGCCGTACCTGGATGCGCTCAACTTGCTACAAGTCGAACTGCTGCGCCGATTGCGCGACAAGCAAGACGACGCCGATGCGCTGTATACCCTCCATCTGACCATCAACGGTATTTCCGCCGGTCTGCGTAACAGCGGCTGAGCGTGCGCGGCCGAGGGCGATTTTCGTCCCCGGCCGCACCCGCTTCGGGTTATATTCAATCTTCATAGTTCGCCACCCCAGGAGTCCAGTTCGATGCAAGACACCCATGCCTGGTCCGGCCGGTTTTCAGAGCCCGTGTCGGAACTCGTCAAGAAATACACTGCCTCGGTCGGTTTCGATTACCGGCTGGCACCGTTCGACATCGATGGGTCGTTGGCCCACGCCGCCATGCTTCATCGCGCCGGCGTCTTGTCCGACGATGATCTTTCGGCAATCCGACGAGGCATGGCTGAAATCCTGGACGACATCCGCGCCGGCCGCTTCGAATGGCGGCTGGATCTGGAAGACGTGCACATGAACATCGAGCGCCGACTGACCGACAAGATCGGCGACGCCGGCAAACGGCTGCATACCGGTCGCAGCCGTAACGACCAGGTGGCGACCGACATCCGTCTGTGGTTGCGCGACCAGATCGACCTGATCGGCGGCTTGGTGGGCGAATTGCAGACGGCCTTGCTCGACCTGGCCGAACAGCACGCGGAAACGGCGATGCCCGGCTTCACCCACCTGCAGGTGGCGCAGCCGGTGACTTTCGGCCACCACTTGCTGGCCTATGTCGAGATGCTGGCACGCGATGCCGAACGCCTGGCCGACTGCCGAAAACGCGTCAACCGCCTGCCGCTGGGCGCCGCGGCGCTGGCCGGCACCACCTATCCGATCGACCGGCACTACACCGCCGAGCTGCTGGGCTTCGACGACGTTTGCCAAAACTCGCTCGACGCGGTGTCCGATCGCGACTTCGCCATCGAATTCTGCGCAGCGGCCAGCCTGGTGATGACCCACTTGTCGCGCTTGTCGGAAGAGCTGGTGTTGTGGATGAGCCCGAGCGTCGGTTTCATCGATATCGCCGACCGCTTCTGCACCGGCAGTTCCATCATGCCGCAGAAGAAGAATCCGGATGTGCCCGAACTGGTGCGCGGCAAGAGCGGCCGGGTCAGCGGCCATCTAGTCGGCCTGCTGATGCTGATGAAGTCGCAACCGTTGGCCTACAACAAGGACAACCAGGAAGACAAGGAACCGCTGTTCGATACCGCCGACACGCTGGTCGATACGCTACGCATCTACGCCGACATGATGCGCGGCATCACCGTCAAGCCGGCGGCGATGCGCCGCGCGGTACTGCAGGGTTTCGCCACCGCCACCGACCTGGCCGACTACTTGGTGAAGAAGGGACTGCCGTTCCGCGATAGCCACGAGGTCGTGGCGCGCGCGGTACGACATGCCGAGCAGCGCGGCGTCGATCTGGCCGATTTACCGCTGGCCGACCTGCAGTCGTTCAGCCCGCTGGTGGCCGAGGATATCTATGCCGTATTGACGCCGGAAGGCAGCCTGGCACAGCGCGATCATGTCGGCGGCACCGCGCCGAACCAGGTGCGCGCGCAGATCGCGCGCTGGCGCAGCCGATAGAGCAAAGGGTGCGTTGCCGGCAACGCACCCTCCTCACCGACCCACTCCCTTATTTATGCCAATCCCAGGTCACCCCGACCAGCGTCTGCCAGCCGGCCGTATGGTGGCCGCCCTGGTCGGCCTGCCAGTGGCCGCCGACACCGCCGTCCAGCGTCCAGTGCCCTACCAGCGGATGCGTCACCACCAGCATCAGATTGCTTTGTTCCAGTTGCCAGCCGTTGTCCTGCGCGTCTTGATGGTCGAGCGACTGGCGCCGTTTGCGGTCGGCCAGGCTGGCCCAACCCCACAGATTGAGCGTGTGTCTGCCGATCTTGGCGATCGGCGCTTCCAGGTTGGCGACGAATAAGTGCCCCGGGTTGCTGTTGCCCAGACGCGCGCCGTAGCCGAACGACAGACTGCCGTCGTTGGGCAGGTCGAAGCCGTAGCGCGCCACGCCCAGACTTTGCGACACATGGCCGCCCAGCGACCAGATGGGTTCGAAGGCTACGCCGAGCGCGGCCCAGCCGCCTGGCGCCGGCACCAGCCAGCCGCCTTCGCCGTCCTGCCAATAGGCTGCGCCGTAGCGGGTGGGGTAGAGCGCTTCGATGCCGAGCTGGGTTTGCGAAGTCGATCCGTCTCCTGTCTGGTGGGTGACGACGGCGCCGGTCACCGACAGGCTGGGGGATGGGTCGTCGGCCAGACAGGGCATTGCGGCGATTAGCAGACAAAGCGGTAGCAAGAAACGCATGCGGGCTCCTCAGTCGGCGTCGGCCGACTGCAGTTGTTGCAGCAAATAAAGACGTTGGTAAATGCCGGCCTGTTGCATCAGTTGGTCGTGGCGGCCCGATTCGGCGATACGGCCGTGGCTGAGCACGATGATGCGATCGGCGTCGCGGATGGTGGACAGCCGGTGGGCGATGGAGATCAGGGTGATCTTGCCGGTCAGTCGCGCCAGTGCCTGTTGCACCAGTTGTTCGGTGGCACTGTCGATGTGCGAGGTGGCTTCGTCCAACAACAGGATGCGCGGCCGGCCGGCCAGCGCGCGCGCGATGGCGATCAACTGTTTTTGCCCGCTCGATAGCCGCCCGCCGCTTTCGCCCATGTCGGTCCGGTAGCCTTGCGGCAGCGACAGGATCAGTTCGTGCACGCCGGCGGCGCGCGCGGCGTCTTCGATGCGCTCTACCGGCAGGCCGCGGCCCATGTCGATATTGTCGTAGGCACTGCTGGCCAACAGAAAGGGTTCTTGCGGCACCAGGCCGACGCCGGCGCGGAAGGTTTCGCCGCCGATGGCGTCGAGCGGTTGACCGTCGATCAGGATGCGGCCGTGTTGCGGCTGATAGAAGCGCAACAGCAGCGACAACAAGGTGGATTTGCCGCTGCCGGTGTGACCGACGATGCCGACGAAGCTGCCCGCGGGTATGACCAGGTCCAGCGAGTGCAATACCGGGTGGCCCGGCTGGTAGGCGAAGTCGACTTGTTCGAAGCGGACTTCGCCGGCCGCGATATGGCCATCGCCGAGATCGGCCTGCATCGGCGCCTCGTTCAGCAACTGCTGGACGCGCGCGGCGGCCACCACCGCTTGCTGCAGTTGGCCGAATTGCATGGTGATCTGGATCAGCGGCTCGACCACGCGGCCGATGTAGCTGACGAAGGCGTACAGCACGCCGATTTCGCGCCCGCCCAATTCGCGTAGGCCGAAGCGGTAGATCACCACGGTCAACAGCAGCACGTTGAGCAGGTCGAGCGCCGGCCGCAGCAGCCAGGCATTGGCACGCAGTTCGCCGAGCCGGGCCTGATAGTAGCGCTGGTTGGTATCGTCGAAGCGGCGGATGAAGCGCGCCTCGGCATTGCTTGCCTGTAGCACGCTGATGCCGGCGATCGATTCGGCCATTTGGGCGTTGATGTCGCTACGCAGCGCGCGGGAACGCGCCACCGATGGCGCACTCAAGCGCTGGTATAGCCAGACGATGGCCAGGGTGGCCGGGAACAGCAACAACGAGACCGTCATCAGCCGCCAGTCGAGCCAGGCCATGGCGGCCAACGCCCCCAGCACCACGATACTGTTGTTGAGGATGACGAACAGCGCCTGTACGTACAGTGCCTTGACCGACTCGGTGTCGTTCGTGACCCGGCTGACCAACTGCCCGGTGATCGCCTGGTCGAAGAAGGCCATCGGCAAGCGGACGACATGCGCGAAGACTTGTTCGCGCAGGCGTTGCACCGCGCGCATGGCCACGCCGGCCAAGCGCGTGAGCTGTAGGTAGCGCAGTGCCGCCGCGCTGTAGCCGAGCAAGAGCGAGGCGGCGAGCAGACCGACCATCGCCCCCCAGGCCAAGTGGCGCGGCAGCAGGAAATTGTCGATGAAGATCTTGCCGAGGAACGGCGCGGCAGCTTCCAATAGGGCGGCCAGCAACAGCCACAAACCGCCGAGCCACAGATGGCGGCGGTCGGGTGCGGCGGCCTCGACCAATAGCCCGATCGCTGCGCGCCGGTCGAGTTGGGACGATTCAGACTTCATCCAGGCTGGCCTCCAGTTGTTGATAACGCCACTGGCCGGCATACCAGCCGTCGCGCGCCAATAGCGCATCGTGGTCGCCTTGTTCGACGATGCGCCCGCCCTGTAGCACCACGATGTGATCGGCATCGGCCACGGTCGACAGCCGGTGGCTGACGATCAGCACGCTGCGGCCGCGCCGCGCCTCGCGCAAATGTTGCAGGATCTGATGCTCGGTCTGGGTATCGACGGCCGACAAGGCATCGTCCAGCAGTAGCAGCGGGGTATCGGCCAACAGTGCCCGGGCGATCGCCAGTCGCTGCCGCTGGCCGCCGGATAGGGCCACGCCTTTTTCGCCCACCGGGGTGTCGTAGCCTTGCGGCAAGCGCAGGATGTCCTCGTGTACGGCCGCTAGCCGCGCCACTTGTTCGATGTCGTCGCGGCTGGCCTCGGGACGCACCAGGGCGATATTGGCGGCGACCGAGGCGGAGAACAGGAACGGTTCCTGCGGCACCCAGCTGATGGCGCCGCGCAAGGCGTCGAGCCGGTAGTCGGCAATCGGCACGCCGTGCCAATCGATGCGGCCCTGAACCAGCGGGTACTGGCGCATCAAGAGCCGCAACAGGGTCGATTTGCCGCTGCCGGTCGGGCCGACCACGCCCAGGGTCTGGCCGTGCGGAATACTGAGCTGGATGTCGGTCAGCGCGGGCGCGGCTTGGCCCGGATAGTGAAAACCGACATCGGCGAAGACCAGCGCGCCGGGTCGTAGATCGGGCAGGGTGCCGTCGTCGGGCACGGACGGCGCGACTTCGAGGATCGGCCGCAGGCGTTGCCAGGCGGCGTCGCCGCGCTGGAGCAGCGATAGCACCCAGCCGGCGGCGAACATCGGCCAGATCAATTGCACCAGGTACATACTGAAACTGGTCAGTGCGCCGATGGTGAGTTGGCCTTGCCAAACCAGATAGCCGCCGAGCGCCAGGGTAATGACGTTGGCGCTGACCAGCGCCAGGCCGACGACCGGGTCGAAGGCGGCTTCCCAGCGTTGGGCGTCCAGGCTGCTGTTGGAGGCCGCCGCCGCCAGCCGGCTCATCTGGCGGTCGTTGAGTGCTTCCAGGCCCAGTGCGCGCAAGGTACGCACGCCGCTTAACGCTTCTTGCACGTGATCGTTCATGCGGCCGAAGTGGCGTAGCGCATCGCCCCAGGCGCGATGGATCTGGTTGGAAATGCGGCTGAAGGCGAAGGCCATCAGCGGAAATGGCAGCAGGGCCGCGGCCGCCAGCCGCCAGTCGATGGCCAACGTCATCATAGACAGCACCAGCACCAGGGTCAGCAGGCCGTCGAAACCGGCCAGCATCGCCTCGCCGGCAGCCATTTCCACCGAGTCGATATCGTTGGTGGCGCGCGCCATCAGGTCGCCGGTGCGTTGCTGCTGGAAGAAGGCCGCGCCCTGGCGCGCCAACTGTCGATAGAGCCGAGTGCGCAATTCGACACCCAGCCGGTAGGAGGCGGTGAACAGTTGCAGCCGCCAGCCGACGCGCAGCGCGTAGATTGTCAGCCCCATCAGCAGCAATTCGCCCAATTGACGCAGCAACACCGGGCCCGACAGACGGTGGTCGGCCAGGGCATCGACGATATGCCCCACCTGGCGCGGGATCATCACGGTCAGCGCGCCGACGGTGGCTAGCATGGCGGCCGCCAGGCAGTAAGCGCGCCGGTGGCGTAAAACGAAGGACAGCAGTAGCCGGGGCAGGGTCATAGCGCCTTGTCGTGCTTTGAGAGGCAGGAATACCATTCTATTTATATGGAATGATGTTTGCTAGTGTCGTTATCTGTAGGAATTCTTTATCAGTTTGCGACCAATCAAGTGCGGAATCGCGCTTCGAGTTGCCGGGAAGCTCGATAATATGTTAATTAATTCCAATTGATTTTCGAAATCGAATCCAATATGAGCCGCTCACCCCGTCACGACAAAATTCTGCAACTGGTCCGCGAGAACGGTTTTATGCCGATCGAAGAGTTGGCTCGCATCCTGGCCGTCACCCCGCAGACCATCCGGCGCGATATCAATCAGTTGTGCGAGGATAATCTGCTGCGACGCTATCACGGCGGCGCGGCGCTGGGCTCCAGCGTGGAAAACGAGGACTATTTCGCGCGCAAGGGCAAGTTGCAAAGCGAAAAGGCGCACATCGCCGACATGATCGCGGCCAGCATTCCCGACCATGCCTCGCTGTTCATGAGCATCGGCACCACCATCGAAGTGGTGGCGCAGGCGCTGTCGGCGACCCACAAGGGGCTGCGCGTCATCACCAACAACATCCATGTGGCCTCGACCATGTCGGCCAACCCGGACTTCAACGTGCTGATCACCTCGGGTGTGGTGCGCGCCTCCGACGGCGGCATTACCGGGGTGGCGACGCTGGACTTCATCAACCAGTTCAAGGTGGACTACGCGATTCTCGGCGTGTCGGGCATCGAAGCCGACGGTTCGCTGCTGGATTTCGACTATCGCGAAGTGAGGGTGGCGCAAGCGATGATGGCCAATGCGCGTCACCGCTACCTGGCGGCGGATCACAGCAAGTTCGGCCGCAACGCGCTGGTGCGCATGGGCCACATCAGCGAATTCCACGTCATGTTCACCGACGCCCGTCCGCCCGAGGCGCTGTCCAAACTGCTGGAACAGCACAATGTGCGGCTGGTGATGGCCGAGAGCTAGGGCGCCACATCCTGCTATAATCCCCGCTTTACTGATTGCAACAGTCTGGCGCGCGGATGAACGTTTTTTACGAAGAGAGTGGCAGTTTCAAAGTCGGCAGCATTGTGTCCAAAAGCGATGCCAGCTTCCAGGTGGATACCCAGCATGGTAAGCGGGCCAAGATCAAGGCTGCCAACGTCATCCTGGAGTTCGCGAGTCCGCTCGATGCCTTCTTGACCGAGGCCGACGCCCTGTCGGCCGGCATCGATCTCGATTTCCTGTGGGAATGCTGTGGCGGCGACGAGTTCGCCTACGAGGATCTGGCGCGCGAGTACTGGGGCCACGCCCCGTCCGCCGTCGAAGCGGCGGCCATCGTCCAGTGTCTGTCCGGCGCGCCGATGTATTTCTACAAGAAGGGCCGCGGTCGATTCAAAGCCGCGCCGGAAGAGGCGCTCAAAGCCGCGCTGGCTGGGCTTGAGCGCAAGAAACGCGAGCAGGAGCAGGTGACGCTGTGGGCGGCGGAGTTGGCCGCCGGCCGATTGCCGGAGGCGGTGGGCGGTCGTTTGATGGAGCTGTTGTTCCGTCCGGATAAAAACTCGCTGGAATACAAGGCATTCGACCAGGCCTGCAAGCAGTCCGGCCTGCCGCCGCTCAGATTGGCGGACAAGGTGGGCGGTATTCGTTCGGTGCCGGACTACCTGCTTGCCGGTTTTTTGATGGAGCATTTCCCCAAGGGCACCGGCTTTCATGTCAGCGAGCCGGCTCAGGCCATCGTCGCCGACGAGTTGCCGCTGGCCGATGTGCGCGCCTTTTCGATCGACGATGCCGCCACCACCGAGATCGACGATGCGTTGTCGCTGCGTACCCTGGCTAACGGCAACGTGCGCGTCGGCATCCACATCGCCGCGCCGACGCTCGGTATCGCGCCGGACTCGGAACTGGAGCGCATCGTCTACAGCCGCCTGTCGACGGTCTACTTCCCCGGCGACAAGATCACCATGTTGCCGGACGAAGTGGTGCAGGCCTATACGCTGCGCGAAGGGCAGGACTGCCCGGCCTTGAGCCTGTATGTCGAGGTTACGCCCGATTTCGAGCCGGTCGGCTTCGAAAACCGCATCGAGCGGGTGCCGATCGCCGCCAACCTGCGCCACGCCGAACTGGAAAAGCAGTTCAACGAAGAAACGCTGATCAACGACCCCGGCGTCGATTATCCGTTCAAGCAGGAGCTGACCTGGCTGTGGCATTTCGCCAATGCGCTGGAAAAGCGCCGCGGCAAATACGACCCGACCCGGGTGCAACCGCTGGATTACAACTTCGCCGTTGTCGACGGCAAGGTGCAGATCACCCCGCGCAAGCGTGGCGCGCCGATGGACAAGCTGGTGTCCGAATTGATGATCCTGGCCAATAGCGAATGGGGTCGCATGCTGGGTGAAGCGGGCATTCCGGGGCTGTATCGCGCCCAGACCATGGGCAAGGTACGCATGACCACGCGGCCGGAGCCGCATATCGGGCTTGGCGTGGCGCAATATGCCTGGTCGACCTCGCCGCTGCGTCGCGCATCCGACTTCGTCAACCAGCGTCAGCTGGTGGCGATGATCCGTGGCGAAAAGCCGGCCTTCGAGCAGAACGACGCCATGCTGTTCGCCATCCTGCGCGATTTCGATGCCGCCTACTCGGCCTATCTGGGTTTCCAGGATCGTATGGAGTATTTCTGGTGCCTGCGCTGGTTCAACCAGGAGGGCATCGCCGACGTGACCGCGACCTATATCAAAGAAGATTTGGTTCGGGTGGATGGTGTACCGATGCGCCTGCGCGTCGGCGGCTTGCCCGAGATGCCGACAGGCACGCACATCCGGTTGGCGATTGCGCGCATCGACGAGTTGATGCAGGAGATCGAATGTCGTTACCTCGGCCAGGTCGAGGGAGCGGCGACCGACACGCCCGCGGACGAGGAGTAGTCGTCGGACGTGCTACCACGGCGTAGGGTGCGTTCGCGAAGCAACGCACCAACCCGCCGCACCGCACGGGCACATCAGAACAGATCGTCGACCTGGGTACTGGCTTCGGCGAGTTCGTCGGCGGCGTCCTGCAATTGCGCCATGGTCAGGCCGAGTTGGGTCAATACCGGCGGCGGCAGATGGGCGAAGACGGTCTCGGCGTCGAGTCGCTGGTTGAAATCGCGCACGATCTGCTTGGCGAGCCCGATGAGCGTGGCCAATTCCGGTTTGCCTTCCTTGCCGTCGAGCGGGTATTGCTGGCCGATGGCGGTGACGATTTCTTCCGGGAAACTCCAGCGCCAGGCCAGTTCGGCGCCCACCTGCGCCGAATCGACCCCGAGCAGTGCGCGTTCGACATCGATACGGTTTGGACTGTCCCCCACCTTGCGTTCTATTTCCGGTGTGACGCCCGGTGCCGCCAAATGCAGCACCAACTCGCCAATGCGGGCAAGTAGGCCGCAGGTGAAAGCCAACTGCGGGTTTTGGTGCGAGAGTCGCGCCAGCACCTTGGTGGTGTTGGCGATCTCGAAGCATCCCTTCCAGAAGGATTTCAGGTCGAAGTTGGGAATATTGGCGGTGGTGCCGGTGATCCCCGAGGCGATGACCAGGACGCGCAAGGTATCGAACCCTAGAATGATCAGCGCATCGTCGAGCGAGCCGACACGCCGGCTGCCGCCGAAGCGGGCCGTATTGGCCAGTCGCAGCACGCGCGCCGTCAGCACCTGGTCGTGGCCGACCGTTTTGGAGATCTCTTCGTTGTTGACGACATCCGCGCGGTTGAAACTATTGACCAACTCTTGTACGACTTTGGGAATCATCGGCAACTTGCCGGATGCCTTCTCGAAGACCTCTGACACCTGCATCATGCCTCTCCACTAATTATTTATGGACGTGTGTCTATTTAGATTAGGAGAGTAAGTGCCGAATGCAAACCAAACAGCATATGGATGGCCCGAACGACAGGCGCCGATCAAGCATAAAAAAAGGTGGCCGACGGCCACCTTCCGATAAAGCGCTGCTGCGTTATTTGCCGCCGCCAAGCTGGCTCGCGGCGCGGGCCAGTTCGGTAATATGGCTCCAATCGCGCGCGGCCAAGGCATCGTTCGGGGTCAGCCAGGAGCCGCCGACCGCCAAGACGTTCGGCAACGCCAGGTAATCGCTGGCGCGTGCCAGGTCGATGCCGCCGGTCGGGCAGAAGCGCAGATTGGGGAACGGGCCGGCGAGCGACTTGAGCAATTTGATGCCGCCGACAGCCTCGGCCGGGAACAGCTTCAGCACAGAGAAGCCTTCGTCTTCGGCGCGCATCGCCTCGGAGGGCGTGGCGACGCCGGGCAGGAAGGTCAGGTTGGCGGCACGCGCGGCGGCGGCCAGTTCCGGGGTCAACCCCGGGCTGATGCCGAACTGGGCGCCGGCATCGACGCATGCCTCGACCTGTGCACGGGTGCGCAGGGTGCCGGCACCGACGATGGCATCGGGTACTTCGTCGCGCATGCGGCGGATGGCGGCCAGTGCGCCCTTGGTGCGCAGGGTCACTTCCAGTACGCGGATACCGCCCGCGACCAGCGCGTGCGCCAGATCGACGGCAATCGCCGGATCGTCGACCACGATGACCGGTACGACCGGCCCCTGACGCAGCAGGGTAATTGCATCCATTACATTTTCTCCCATTGAGGAAGGGCAAAGCTGGTTGCGCCTTCTTCTGCCGTAGTGGCAGTGTTGCGGAAGACCGAGAACAGTTCGCGGCCTACGCCGTATTCATTATGGAGGAGATCGGCGTCGCTTTCCGTTCGCAACGCCCATTCCTCCGGATCGACCAGGACTTGCAGGCTGCCGTTGTCCGCGTCGACACGGATCAGATCGCCGTCGCGTACCTTGGCGATCGGGCCGCCCTGAGCGGCTTCGGGACTGACGTGAATGGCGGCCGGCACCTTGCCCGAGGCGCCGGACATGCGGCCGTCGGTCACCAGCGCCACCTTGAAGCCGCGCTCCTGCAGGATCGCCAGCGACGGGGTCAGCTTGTGCAGTTCCGGCATGCCGTTGGCGCGAGGACCCTGGAAGCGGATCACCGCCACGAAGTCCTTCTCCAACTCGCCGCGCTTGAAGGCGGCCAGCATCTCGTCCTGGCTATGGAAGACCACCGCCGGCGCTTCGACCAGACGGTGTTCCGGTTTGACGGCCGAGACCTTGATCACCGCGCGGCCGAGCTGGCCGGACAGCACGCGCAGGCCGCCGTTGGCGGAGAACGGCTCGCTGTACGGGCGTACCAGATCCAGGTCGAGCGACTTGGCCGGCGCGTCGCGCCAGTCGAGTTGGCCTTGGTTGAGCCAGGGCTCGCGGGTGTAGGCGTAGAGGCCCTTGCCGACCACGGTCTGCACGTCTTCGTGCAGGAGCCCGGCATCCAAGAGCTCGCGGATGACGAAGCCCAGGCCGCCGGCGGCATGGAATTGGTTGACGTCGGCCTTGCCGTTCGGATAAACGCGGGCCAACAACGGCACCACGGCGGACAGGTCGTCGAAGTCGTCCCAGTTGATGTCGATGCCGGCCACGCGGGCGATCGCCACCAAGTGCATGGTGTGGTTGGTCGAGCCGCCGGTGGCCATCAGGCCGACGATGGCGTTGACGATGGTCTTCTCGTCGACGATTTCGGCGATCGGCGTGAAGGCTTCGCCCTCGGCGGAAATGTGCACGGCTTGGCGAGCGGCGGCGCGGGTCAGCGCTTCTCTGAGCGGTGTGCCCGGATTGACGAAGGCGGTGCCCGGCAGGTGCAGGCCCATAATCTCCATCAGCATCTGGTTGGAGTTCGCGGTGCCGTAGAAGGTGCAGGTGCCCGGGCCGTGATAAGACTTGGACTCGGTTTCCAGCAGGGCGTCGCGCCCCACCTTGCCTTCGGCGTACAACTGGCGAACCTTGGCTTTTTCGTCGTTGCTGAGGCCGGTGGTCATCGGGCCGGCCGGTACGAACACAGCCGGCAGATGGCCGAAGGACAGCGCGCCGATCATCAGACCCGGCACGATCTTGTCGCACACGCCGAGGTACATCGCCGCGTCGAACATCTGGTGCGACAGGGCAACGGCGGTGCTCATGGCGATCACGTCGCGCGAGAACAGCGACAGTTCCATCCCCGCTTGACCTTGGGTCACGCCATCGCACATGGCGGGCACGCCGCCGGCGAATTGCGCGGTGGCGCCCGCCTTGAAGGCTTCTTCCTTGATCAGCGCGGGGTAGTGTTCCAGGGGCATGTGCGCCGACAACATGTCGTTGTAGGCCGAGACGATCGCCAAGTTCGGGCGGGCGCTCTCTTTAATGCGTAGTTTTGCGTCGCCAGGCATGGCGGCGAAGGCGTGAGCCAGATTGGTGCAGGATAATTGGCTACGCTCGACTTTGCCCTGGTGGGTCGCGGTGCGAATGCGGTTCAGGTATGCCTGGCGCTGAACGCGACTGCGCTGGATGATTCGCTCTGTGACCTCGACGAGGACGGGATGTTTCGTCATGTCTGGACTCCCGCAAGAATGTGTAATGATGGTAATTTTACTACAACCAAAAATCAAGACGATTCCCGCGGCGCTGTCGTGGTTTTGCGGGTCGTTGTCGCTCTATCCAGCTGACAGAACGGCTTTAATTGAGTTTGTCGGCCGTCAGCTTACTTGGAAAAAATGCCGGTTAACTTGATGCAAATCCAATCTGCGCAGAATTTTGTGGTGGTAATATAATTACATCTTAACCACTTGGGATGGATGTCGCTATGCGAAACGAAGCTGATCAAACCCCTGCATTTGATATGGTGCTGTTCGGTGGCACCGGCGACCTGGTGATGCGCAAGTTGTTGCCGTCGCTCTATCAGGCGCATGCCGCGGGCCTACTGAATAAGGATGGCCGTATCCTTGGGCTGGGCCGCAAAGAATGGAACCGGGAACAATACCTGGCCTATGTGGAAGATCATTCGCGCAAGCACGTCAAAGAGTGCTTCACTGAGGCGGATTGGCAACAGTTCTGCGATCGCATCGATTATTTGCGTGTCGACGCCGGCCATCCCGAGCACTTCCCTCCGCTGGCCGAGAAGCTGGGCGGCATGGTTCCCGGTCGCAGCGTGGTCTGTTACCTGTCCACCGCGCCGGAATTTTTCACGCCGATTTGCGAAAACCTGGCGACGGTCGGCCTGAACCATCCCAATGTGCGCGTCGTCCTGGAAAAACCGTTGGGCCACGACCTGGCTTCGTCCAATGAAATCAACGACGCCGTCGCCAAGTTCTTCGACGAGCATCAGTTGTATCGGATCGACCACTACCTGGGTAAAGAATCGGTACAGAACCTGATGGCGATCCGCTTCGGCAACGCGCTGTTCGAACCGCTGTGGCGTCGCGAATGGGTGCACAACGTGCAAATCACCATCGCCGAGGAACTGGGTGTCGAAGGCCGCGGCGGTTTCTACGACCATACCGGCGCCCTGCGCGATATGGTGCAGAACCATCTGCTGCAACTGTTGTGCATCGTCGCCATGGAGCCGCCGGCCAGCATGGAAGGCAACGCCATCCGCGACGAGAAGCTGAAGGTGCTCAAGGCGCTGCGTCCGTTCGAAGTGCAGGATGTCGCCACCAAGACCGTGCGCGGTCAATACAAAGCCGGCGCCATCGTCGGCGGCGCCGTGCCGGGTTATCTGGAAGAGTCGGACATTCCGCCGACTTCGACCACCGAAACCTTCGTGGCGATCAAGGCCGAGATCGACAACTGGCGTTGGGCCGGCGTGCCGTTCTTCCTGCGCACCGGCAAACGCATGCCGGAACGCGTGGCTGAAATCGTCATCAATTTCCGCGACGTACCCTGCCACCTGTTCCCGAGCCCGGTCGGCCAGACGGCCAACCGCCTGGTGATCCGCCTGCAGCCGGACGAAAGCATCCGTCTGTATTTCCTGGCCAAGGAGCCGGGCGACACCATGAACCTGCAGCCGGCCTACCTGAACCTGGACTTCAACGCCATGTTCAAGGTTCGTCGCGCCGATGCTTACGAACGTCTGTTGCTGGACGTGATCCGCGGCCGCCTGGGCCTGTTCATGCGTAGCGACGAACTGGTTGCCGCTTGGCGCTGGGTCGAGCCGATCATGCATGCCTGGGATCACTCCACCACGGCGCCGAAGCAGTACACCGCCGGCACCTGGGGGCCCGCCGCCTCGTCCGCCCTGCTATCGCGCGACGGCATCGCCTGGCACGAAGAGAGCTAATCAGACGAAATGAATCGGATGTGAAACCTGTGTGATCCGTGCATTGCCTACGGCGAATGCACGCTACCATGGGTTTTCGTCCGATTCACGTTGTATTGATACGCACACGGAAACAGCACAAACGGAGAACAGAACATGCAGTGGCTGGAATTCGAATCACCCGGGGCGCAGGCCGATGCCCTGGCGGCGGCGATTGCCGCCGACTTGAAACAGGCGGTCGAACAGAATGGGCGAGCGGTGCTGGCAGTGTCCGGCGGCCGATCGCCCATTGCGCTTTTCGAGCGTCTGGCGCAGGCCGATCTGCCTTGGCAGCGTGTGACCGTCACCTTGGTGGACGAGCGCATGGTGCCGGCCGACCACGCCGATAGCAATGCCCGGCTGGTACGCGAACATCTGTTGCAGGGCAAGGCTGCCGACGCGACGTTCCAGCCGCTGGCGACACACCCGGAAGACGAGGCGCGCTCGATCGACGACGCTTGCCGTGCCTTTACCTGGCCGACGGTGGCCGTGCTGGGAATGGGCGACGACGGGCATACCGCATCGCTGTTCCCCGATGCGGCGGAACTGGACGCGGGACTTGATCTAGGCCAAAAGCAGGCGATTATCGGTGTGACGCCGCCCGCGGCGCCGCATAGACGCCTGAGCATGACCCGTAAGGCGCTGTTAAAATGCGACAAGTTGTATCTGTCGATACAGGGGAACGGCAAGCGCGAAGTCTTCGAACGCGCGAGCGCGCAGGCGGATCGTCGCTGGCCGATCAGCTATTTCGTTAAACAGGATGAGACACCGCTCGATGTCTACTGGGCCGCATAGCCTTTTCCCGCGTCTTCTCGCCGATGTGGGCGGCACCAACGCGCGTTTTGCGTTGGAAACCGCCCCCGGGGTGATCGAAGAGGTGGACGTTCGCGCCAGCGCGCAGTTTCCGACGCTCTTGGCGGCGGCACGCGACTACCTGAGGCAGACCGGTGCCAAACAGGTAGCGCATGCCGCCATCGGCATCGCCACGGCGGTGACCGGCGATTCGGTGCGCATGACCAACCATAGTTGGGCCTTTTCCATCGCAGCGCTTAAGCGCGATTTGGGGTTGGCTTCGCTGGTCGTGCTCAACGATTTCACGGCGCTGGCCTGGTCGTTGCCGCATTTGCCGAGCACTGAGTTGATTCAGGTCGGCGGCGGCGCACCGGTTTCGAGCTATCCGATGGCGCTGATCGGCCCGGGAACCGGGCTGGGCGTATCGGGTTTGGTGTATGGGGCGCAAGGACCGATTCCGCTTTCGGGGGAGGGCGGGCATGTCGGTTTTGCGCCGGAGGACGAGGAAGAGGTCGAGTTGTGGCGTTTCGCCCGCACGCGTTTCGAGCACGTGTCGACCGAGCGCTTCCTGTCCGGCTCGGGGCTCGGGTTGATTCACGAGGCCCGGCTGGCGATGCGAGGGTTGCCCGATGCCGGGCTGTCTGCCGCGGACATCACGCGGCAGGCGCTGGGCGGGCAGTCGCCCGAGTGCATGGCCAGCCTCGACCGCTTCTGCGCCATATTGGGCAGTGCGGCCGGGGCGCTCGCCCTGACGCTGGGCGCGCGCGGTGGAGTGTTCATCGGCGGCGGCATCGTGCCGCGGCTGGGTGAAACCTTCGTCCGTTCGCCGTTTCGTCGTCGTTTCGAGCAGGCGGGTCGACTTTCCGGCTTTTTGGCCGCAATGCCGACCTATGTGATCCACAGTCAGTATCCCGGCCTGATCGGCGCACAAGCCGCGCTGGCCGCCCATTTACGGGAACCCCACCATGCTTGAGCGAATTCGCGCTCAGCTGCTGGATTTGTCTGCAGCCGAAAGAAAAGTCGCCGAGCTGGCGCTGGCCCAACCATATACCGTCATGCAGGCCGCCGTGGCCGACATCGCCGCCAGTGCCGGCGTCAGTCAGCCGACGGTGATCCGCTTCTGCCGGTCGATGGGCTGTGCCGGCCTGCCGGATTTCAAACTGAAGTTGGCAGGCAGCCTGGTCACCGGCGTGCCCTACGTGCATTCGAGTGTGCGACCGGAAGATCCGACCTCCGAAGTCGCCGCCAAGGTGTTCGACAATACGGTGACGGCGCTGATCAAGTGCCGCAACGAGGTCAACCCGGCGGCGGTCGAGCAGGCGGTCGATCTGTTGTCGCATGCCCGGCGCATCGAGTTCTACGGCTTGGGTAACTCCGGCATTATCGCGGCCGACGCGCAGCATAAGTTCTTCCGCTTCGGCATTCCGACCGTGGCTTACGCCGACACGCACATACAGACCATGGCGGCGTCGGTGCTGACCCAGGGCGACGTGATGGTGGCGATCTCCAATTCGGGGCGCACGGTCGAACTGTTGGGCGCGGTCGAGGTGGCGCTGAACGCCGGTGCAAGCGTGGTGGCGATTACCGCCAGCACATCGCCCTTGGCGCGCATGGCGACGGTCACGCTGGCCGCGGATACCCGTGAAGATACTGAAACCTTCAGCCCGATGATCTCCCGGATCGTGCATCTGGTACTGATCGACATTCTCGCCGTCGGCGTGGCCTTGCGTCAGGGTCCGGCGTTGATCGCGCAGCTGGAGAAATCCAAACAGAGCCTGCGTGGCAAGCGATTGCGCATGCAGGAACAAGAGGAAGAATAACGATGAGTGCCCTCACCCAACTGCCTGCCTGGCAGGCGCTGGAGCAGCATTATTCGCTGTCGCGTCTGAAGCATATGCGCGACCTGTTCGCCGCGGACCCCGAACGCGCCGAACATTTCTCGCTGGAAGTCGGCGATCTGTTTCTCGACTATTCCAAGAATCGTATTACCGAGGAAACCCTGCCGCTATTGATGGATCTGGCGCGCCAGGCCGGCCTGCCCGCCCGCATCAAGTCAATGTTCAAGGGCGAGAAGATCAATACCACCGAAAACCGTGCCGTACTGCACGTGGCGCTGAGAAATCGCACCAATTCGCCGATCCTGGTCGACGGCGTGGACGTGATGCCGCAGATCAACAACGTACTGGAGCGCATGGGGCGTTTCTGCCATGCGGTGCGTTCCGGCGAATGGCTGGGCTACACCAATCAACCGATCACCGATATCGTCAACATCGGCATCGGCGGTTCCGACCTGGGCTCGCTGATGGTCTGTAGCGCGCTCAAGCCCTACGGCCATCCGCGCATGAACATGCACTTCGTCTCCAACGTGGACGGCGCGCAGTTGAAGGAGACCCTGAAGAAGGTGCACTCCGAGACCACCTTGTTCGTCATCGAATCCAAAACCTTCACGACTCAGGAAACGCTGACCAACGCCCTGACCGCACGCGAATGGTTCGTGGCGCGCGCCCGCGACGAAGCGGCGGTGGCCAAGCATTTCGTGGCGGTATCGACCAATATGAAGGCGGTCGCCGATTTCGGCATCGACCCGGCCAATATGTTCGAGTTCTGGGACTGGGTGGGCGGACGCTACAGCCTGTGGTCGGCCATCGGTTTGCCGATCATGCTCTACCTCGGCGAGGAGAATTTCGCCGAGTTGCTCAACGGCGCGCACATCATGGATCAGCATTTCCGCAATGCGCCGCTGGACGCCAACATGCCGGTGCTGCTCGCCATGATCGGCATCTGGTACATCAACTTCTACGGCGGCGGTAGCCATGTGATCGCGCCATACGACCAATATCTGCACCGTTTCCCGGCTTTCATCCAGCAACTGGATATGGAGTCCAACGGTAAGCAGGTGATGCTGGACGGCACCGCGGTGGACTTCGAGACCGCGCCGATCATCTGGGGCGAGACCGGCATCAACGGTCAACATGCGTTCTTCCAACTGCTGCATCAGGGGACGCATATTTCGCCGATCGATCTGATCGCCTCCTTGGAGCGCCGCTCGTCGCTGCCGGGGCACCATGAAATCCTGTTGGCCAATGTGTTCGCCCAGGCCGAAGCCTTCATGCGCGGCAAGACGGCGGATGAGGCCCGTGCCGAACTGACGGCCCAGGGGCTGCAGGGCGAGGCGCTGGAGCAGTTGGTGCCGCACAAGGTATTCGGCGGTAACCGGCCGACCAACACGCTTTTGATGTCTCGACTCGATCCGCGCAACCTGGGGTCGCTGATTGCGCTGTACGAACACAAGATCTTCGTACAAGGCGTGATCTGGAACATCAACAGCTTCGACCAGTGGGGCGTGGAACTCGGCAAGCAGTTGGCCAAGACCATCCATGCCGAACTCTCCGGCAAGAAGATCAAGGCCACGCACGACAGCTCGACCACGCGTCTGATCGAGCGCTACCGCCAGTACAACCAGAACTGAGCGCTTGTCTGGTACGACAACAAGGCCCTGCGGGGCCTTGTTGCATTGGCAAGCGGGTAAGTTGTTTGCGTTAGTACATCGTTATTCGCAATGACACTGTATTAAAGAATGGGCGGGATGTGGTTAAGCGCGCGCAGTCCGGCGCGGCGACGCCCAGGCGCAGGATCTGCCGCTATCAGCGCCTTACTTGCGAATTTTTTGGCTATTTTTGCCAATTCTCTTGGCATTTTCCCTATCCACCATCCCAATGGTCGATGGCCTTTAGGCACATTGGTACCATTTCTTCATTTATGTATTTTGTCAGACAATTCGACAAAACGATTTGAGAAGAAATGGCTACGCGAACAGTACTCGTGCGGGCTCGCCGCTGGTGTGCCGCGATCGGTTTTGGCTTGCAACCTGGGTTTGTCTTGGCGGAGCCGATCGCCCTGCCGGGCAGCGACGGCCGGTTTTTCCTGCAGGACAACAAAACGCACTTGCGCGAAGAGTATGAGGCGTTACGCCTGCGGCAGTTGCAACGCGGCGGCGAGATCCGCCAATCACCGGCCGTCAGCCGCATCGCTCCAAGCGATTGTCTGCCGATCCATGCGCTGCGCTTGGCTGGCGTGACGTTGCTGAGCGCGCATGAACTGGCGCCGCTGCTCGAACGGCATGCGGGCTGCTTGGACGGCACCCGGCTGCAGCGCCTTTTGCAACGCCTGACCGGGCTGTATGTACAACGTGGCTATATCGCTGCACGCGTACTACCGGAGATCGCTCAGGACGGCGTGATGACCTTGCATGTGTTGGAAGGGCGGGTGGAGAGGATCGAAGGCGCCAGTCCGGCGGTTCGCTGGTTGTTCCCCGGCATGGAGGGCAAAGCGCTGAATATCCGCGATTTGGAGCAGGGGTTGGATCAGGCCAATCGGCTGCAGTCGTCGTCGATGCGGGCCGAGGTTCTGCCGGGCAGCCTGCTTGGCGGGTCGACCATTCGCCTGCTGACCGACGCGAATGAAGGCTGGCATGGCCGCCTGTCGCTGGATAACTGGGGTTATGCCGCCACCGGGCGGCGCGTGGCCGGGCTTAGCGTGGCGCGCGACAACTTAAGCGGGCGTTACGACTACCTCAGCCTGTCGATGGAGCACAGCCTCGAACGCGCGCGTTTCAGCCGGCGACATTCGTTGTTCTATTCGCTGCCGAACGGTTATTGGAGTTACAGCCTGTTCGGCGGCCAATCCGAGTACTTGAATACCCTGCGATTGCCATACGCCACGGTCGACCTGCGCGGCCGCTCGTCGCAGGCCGGGCTGCGCGTCGATCGGGTGTTGGCCCGCGATCATGCCGGTATCTGGAGCATGCATGGCCAACTGGCGCACAAGCGGGTGGAAAACTACTTTCTCGGCAGCTTACAGACCGTCAGCAGCCCGACCCTGACCGTTGTCGGACTCGGCGTTGACTATATGCGCCTGCTGTCGGCGGGGACGCTGACGTTGGAAGCGACGCGGGAGCAGGGCCGGCCTTGGCTCGGCGCCGCCTGTGCGCCAGGCGGCATGCCGCAGTCTTGTTTCGGCAAGTGGCAGTTCGGCGCCACGCTGCGCCATGCCCTGCCGGCGGCGGGTTGGCAGCTGGACAGCCGTCTGAGTGCGCAGACCAGTCCAGCGCGTTTGCCGGCGGTCGAGCAACTGGAGCTGGCCGATAGTAGCGTGGTGCGCGGCTTCCGCCATAACTCGCTCGCGGGTGAAAAAGGCTGGGGCTGGCGCAATACGCTGCAGTACCTTGCCAGCACCGGCGATTGGCTTTGGCAGCCGCGCCTGGCGCTTGACGCCGGCGGTATTTGGCAAGCGCAAGAGGAGGGCGGCTATCAGTGGCTCTCCGGCTGGGGGGTGGGCCTGAAGGTCGGGCGTGGCCCGCTCTCGCTGGATGCCGAATACAACCGCCCCCTCAAGCAACCCAACGCGTTCGCCGGCGAATCTCATCAACTCTTGCTGCGGTTCGCTTGGCAATTTTAAGGGCCCGGACCCCCGTGACCGACAACGACACGCGCATTTAGCGCGGAACACTGCAACCTCACTCAACAAAGAGATCACAAAATGAAAAATCGATTCCGATTGTCGTGCCACGGCCATGTGTCCGCGGCACTGGCGCTGTCTTTAATTTATTCACCGCATCTGTGGGCAGGAGGCATCGTGCCGGCCCCCGGTTCGAACGTCGAGGTACGCGAGGCGGGCGGCGGCGCGGAGGTGGTGCAGATCGTCGGCGCCAATCCACACGGGCTGTCGCATAACCGCTATAACGCGCACGATGTCGGCCCCGCCGGCGCGGTGTACAACAACGCGGTGCAATCCGGCCAATCGCAACTGGCGGGCCCGTTGGCGGCGAACCCCAAGTTGGGCGGCCGCGCGGCGACGGTGATTCTCAATGAAGTCATCAGCCGCAATCCCTCGCTGCTGCTTGGGCAAATGGAAGTCTTCGGCCAGGCGGCGAACTTGGTGTTGGCCAATCCGAACGGCATTACCTGCAACGGTTGCGGCTTCATCAACAGCCGCCATGCCACCTTGCTGGTCGGCACGCCGCAACTGCAGGACGGTCGACTGCAGGCGCTGTCGAGTGCGGCCGCCGCGTCACGCTTGACGGTTGGCGCGGGAGGGATCTCGGCGAATTCGGCGCTCGATCTGATTGCCCCGCGTATCGATGCGCAGGGGGCGCTGGTGGCTACTAGCGGCATCCGCGCCGTGATCGGCCAGGCACTGCTCAACGACGACACGGGCGAGTTGACGGTGCGACGCGAACCGCAAGCGGAACGGTTGGACAGTGCTTTTCTCGGCGGCATGCAAGCCGGGCGGATCAGCATTGTCAGCACCGACGACGGCGCGGGGGTGAACCTGGTGGGCGCGATCCGCAGCGATGGCCGGATCGAGGTGGATACGCAAGGCCCGCTCGGTCTGGCCAACGTTCACCTGCAAGGCGAACAGCTGGCGCTCGCCGCCAAAACGATCGACGCCACACCGCTGGTGTATTTCGACGATCAGACGCAACGCCAGCACGACGAGAGCTGGTTTATCTGGAAGACCGGGGAAACCGATGCGGTCGAGCGTACGAGAACGACTTATGTCGATCGCACGCTGCTGGAAGGCGACCAGGTTAGTCTGCGCGCCCAGGAAGGGCTGCATTTGAAAGCCGCCGAGGTACGCGGTGGCGATATCCGGTTGGACGCCGGCGATATCGCGCTGACCGGCATCGAAACGCACGATGGCTACAGCACCGAGCATGTGGCGTGGCTGAATTCGTGGCGGCGCAATCAATACACCGAGAACGGCCATTATGACCAGCAAGGGGTGGTCTTGGCCGCCGAGCGCAATCTCGAACTGAACGCGCAAGGGCGTATCGAAGCGCAAGGCGCGGTGCTGAGCGCGAAGAACGAGGTGCGCGCGACGGCAGGCAAAGAGATCGTCCTATCCGGGCTCGCGGAAAAGACCGTGTCGGTGGATCGAGGCGACCGCTATCTGGAGGGGGCAACGCTATCGAGCGGCAATTGGAATAACGTCAGCGAAAGGCAACAGCTCAGGCAGAGCGAGGTGGACGCCGGCGGCAATCTGCTGTTGCGCGCCGCCGGCGCGATTGCGCTGCGGTCGAGCAAACTGCAGGCTGGCGGCGACTTCGTACTCAATAGCGAGGACCGCGTCGATATCGGCACGCAGGTGGTGAACCAGTCGTCGCTCGATGTTGCGGCAACCTCCCACTGGGGCGGCATCGGCGGCAGCAATCGTGCCAACGACCGCGATCAGCAGGCGCTCAACGTGCCCTCCGAGGTGAGGGCGCAAGGGGCATTACGTGTGGAGGCTGGGCAGGACATCCAGATTGTCGGCAGTACGGTGAAGGGCGAGCACGGCGCGTATGCCGTCACGCGTCGAGGCAGCGTTCAAGTGGCGCATGCCACCGACCTGACGCAATCGCAGATCGATGAGCGGCGCGGGGGCGTGTTCGATATCCAGACACAGCGCCGATACGGCAGCGAGACACAGCAGGTGGCGCATAGTGCGCAACTGACGTCCGATACCAACCTGACGCTGGCCAGCGGCGCCGATGTCGCGGTCGATGGCAGCCAGGTCGAGGCCGGCGGTGCGTTGACGGTGTCGGCGAGCGGGGACATTCGCGTCGGCGCGGCCACGACCGAGCAGCGGCGACAGCACAATGAGAGCCGGCTGGCGTGGGAAGCAACGGCCGCTGCCGATGCCCGCCGCCCCGGTGCCTATCGCGCCGGTGCTGGCCTAGCGCAGACCGCCGAGGGCACCACGCAGGCGCACACCACGCAAACCGGCGCGATATTGGCCGGTGGCAGCGTGCAGGTGGATGCCGGCGGCGACGTGTCGGTGCAAGGCAGCGAGGTGACGGCTCGGCAAGGCGATGCCGTATTGAATGGCAGCAACCTGGCATTCGATGCCGCCTATGAAACTCGGCAGGATGCGCAGCAGACCAGCCGTACCGGCGGCGGCATTTTCGTGGCGGCCAGCATCGATCAGCTACGGGCCGGCGACGCATACGACCAATCGAGCGAGCGCACCGCCGCCGATGTGCGCATGCCCAAGGTAAGCCAGGTGAGCGCCGGCGGCGATCTGGTTTTGCACGCCCCGGCAGGGACGTTGAAGACCGAAGGCGCGCAACTGGGCGCTGGCGGCCGGCTATCGGCACAGGCCGACACGATCGATAACCGCGCCGCCTTCGGGTCGAGCGTGACGTCGCGCCAGAGCGGCGGCGGTAGCGGTGAGGTGGCGGGCGTGGCGGAATTGAACGGCCTGCTCAAACCGGTCGAGGCCGTGCTCGACAAGGTGCGCAACGGACAGTGGCTTGAAGCGGCGCGGGAAGCCGCCAAGATCAAGGACAAGGTGCAAGACGGCCTGGACAAGGCGGCGCAGGGCGACTGGACCGGCGTGCGCGATGTGGTGACGCAGGTCGCCTCCCCCAGCGCCGGCGGGGTGGTCGACATAGCCGGCCGGCGCCAGAAGGAGTCGGCGTCGAGCCAGTCGGCGGCCGGCAGCCGTTTCGAGGCGGCGGAAGTGAATGTGAAGAGCACGGGCGTCTTGCATGACGAGGCAACGCAGTATCGCGCCTCTCGCGGCAAGGTGGAGATTGCCGCCGGCGAGCACCGCTTCGATGCCGCCGCGATCCAGGCCGTGCACGCCAGCGACGGCGGCAGCGGCGGTGCCATGGTGGAAGCGACCACGCTCACCGGTCACGACCTGCAGCTCAAGGGCGCGGGCAACGGCAGCATGCAATGGCGGCAGCAACGTGATGCGCAGGCAGAGAGCGGGGCGATCCATGGGGCCGGCGGGGTGAATATCGCGGTGGCGGGGGACGCCAGTTACCGCGGCACGCTGCTCGACGGCGGTCGGGGACAACTGGCGGTGGCTGCCGGTGGCGTGCTGCGAGGCGACGCGATCCAGCAGACGGCGTCTGTGGTCGAGGGGCGTCAAGGCGGCTCTCTGGTGCTCAGCGTGCGTACCCTGCCCCAAGCTGCGGGAGAGCTTGCCCAGAACCCGACGCTTGGTACGCAGGGCATGGGCGGTCAAGGCAAGCTCGGCGTGGACGTGGCCCGGCAGCAGGAAAATCGCCAGGAAGCGCTGCCGGCGCACTGGTCCGCCGATGCCGGCGTGGCACTGCGAGCCGGCGACGGCATGGCGCTGACGGGGGTGCAGATCGGCGCCGCCGAAGGTCGAGAGCGCCCGGCGACGGTGTCGCTTACCTCCGGAGGAGCGATCGACCTGGCGGCCGCGGAGACTTCGTCTCGGCAGGAAAGCTGGCGCATCAGCGGCACGATCCAAGGCGAGGGATCTGTCGGTGTGCAGCTCCCCGGGGGGCAGGCCGAGCTGAAGGGCCAGATGCGAGCCGAGTCGCGCCATGGCGGCCTGCCGAGCACGATCGATGCACGACAGGTCTCTCTGGAAAGCCGGGGCGAGCTGCACTTGCACGGTGCGCGTGTGAGCGGCGAAACGGTTGCGGCGCAAGTGGGGGGCGACATGCGCGTCGAGAGTCTCAAAGACGATAACCGCTTGCGCCAAGGCACGTTTGAGGCGAACCTCACGACGCCGAACCTGGGGCAGCTCATCAGCGGCGCGGACGCCGTGCGGGTCAACGCACAGTACGAACAGAGCCGGCTCGATGCGGTGGGTCAAGCCAGCGGCTTGTATGGCCACGAGCTGCTGGCCGCGCAGGTCGGTGGTCAGACGGTGCTAACGGGTGGGCAACTGCACAGCGGGCAAGGCCCAGTGGCAACGGGTGGGGCGGTGGTCGCGCAACCGGTGCCGGGGCAGTTCGATTCGGAGCGCTATGGCGCCAACTTCGGTGGCACGCTATCGACGCTGCCGAGCCAAGTGGTCGGCGATGTCATGGCGGGCAAAGTGCCATTGGGCGTGACGCATCAAAAGCAGCACGAGGATCGCACGGCGTTGCCGTCGCGGTAGATCGTAGGAGCGGCCTCACGCAATCGCGGTTGAAACCGCTCCTCGAAGCGCTTAGCGGTAGCCGGCGTTCATCACGAACGGGTTGCTGCGCTTTTCGTCGCCCAAGGTGGTGAACGGGCCGTGGCCGGTAATCACCGTGGTATCGTCCGGCAGAATGAACAGCTTGCTGTGGATGGCGTCGAGCAGGTCGCGATGGTTGCCGCGCGGGAAGTCGGTGCGGCCGATGGATCCCTGGAACAGCACGTCGCCGGCGACCAGCAAACCGGCGTCGCTGCTATAGAACACCACGTGGCCCGGGGTATGGCCTGGGCAGTGGATGACGCGCAGGGTCTGCTTGCCGACGCTAACGGTGTCGCCATCGTTGAGCCAACGCTGCGGCGTGAGTGCCGTGCTCGCCGGAAAGCCGAAGGCCTGGCTTTGTTGCGGCAGTTGATCGAGCCAGAAGGCGTCTTCCGCCTGCGGGCCTTCGATCTCGACGCCCAGCTGGTCCGCCAATTCGGCGGCGCCGCCGGCATGGTCGATATGGCCGTGCGTCAGCAGCAGCTTTTCGATTTTCAATCCGTTTGTCTGAACAAAGTCCAGGATACGCTTCAGGTCGCCGCCGGCATCGACGACGGCGGCGCGTTGCGTTTCGTCGCACCACAGGATCGAGCAGTTCTGCGCGAACGGCGTGACCGGAATGACGTGATAATGGAGAGCCATGATGCAGAACCAGGGGTAGTGGTGGATAGTTTATTGTTGCATAGCGGAAACCAGTGGCCTAGTCACTGACATTTTCATGTCGCATACAGAAAGCTCTTTTTTCCGCTGCGCTCAGCTGCTTGAACGCATACTCGGCCTGCAACGCGTGCGAGCGATTGGGAAACTCGACGGTGAGCAGGAGTTTTTCCGGCGGGTGGCTCTTGGTGTAGCGCGCGCCCTTGCCTGCTTGGTGCACGGCAAAGCGGCGCGCCACGTCGGTGCTGATCCCGGTGTATAAGCTGCCGCCCCGGCAGGCGATGACATACAAGAACCAGGGGCGGCCGTTTGGCGGGCTACAGTCCACCGTAGGAGTGCAGACCGGACAGGAACATATTGACGCCGAGGAAGGCGAAGCTGGTGACGAAGATGCCGATCACCGCCCACCAGGCCAGCGGCTTGCCGCGCCAGCCTTTGACCAGGCGAACGTGTAGCCAGGCGGCGTAGTTGAGCCAGACGATCAGCGCCCAGGTTTCCTTCGGATCCCATGACCAGTAGCCGCCCCAGGCGTCGGCGGCCCACATGGCGCCGAGAATGGTGGCGATGGTGAAGAACAAGAAACCGACGGTGATCGCCCGGTACATGATTTCGTCCAGCACCTCGGGCTTCGGCAGCCGGCCGGCCAGCCAGCCTTTCATCGCCACCAGTTCGGCCACGCCGAGCATGGCGGCCATCGAGAATGCGCCGTAGCCAATGAAATTGGCCGGTACGTGAATCTTCATCCACCACGACTGCAACGCCGGGATCAACGGCTGGATCTCGTGGGCTTGGCGGTCGAAGGTGTACCAGATAATGAAGCCGACGGCGGCGCTGATCACCAGCAGCACGAAGGCGCCCAATTGTCGCACCTGGTAGCCGGCTTCGTAGTACAGGTACATCAGTGCCGTGATCAGGCAGAACAGGATGAAGACTTCATAGAGGTTGGAGACCGGGATGTGGCCGATGTCGCGCCCGATCAGGTAGCTCTCGTACCAGCGGATGAACAGGCCGGCGAAGCCCATGGCCGCCGCCGACCAGGTCAACCAGCTGCCCAGGGCGACGCCCGTGGCCGAGCGGGCCAACAGCCCGTACCAATAACAGCCGGTCGCCAGGAAGAACAAGACGCACATCCACATGATCGACGACTGGCTGGATAGCAGGTATTTGAGCCAGAACGCCGTTTGGCCGCGGGCGAGGTCGCCGTGGTACAGATTGATGGCGACGAGCGCAATGGCCCCCACCAGCGGAAAGAAGCGGCGCCAGGCCGGCCAGAACCAGCCGAAGGCGGTTAGGCCGATGGCGGCGCCCACCAGGATGCCGTGTTCGTAGACATCCATATACTGGCTGAACCGGCCGAGCGCGATGGCCGCGGCCGCAATGATGAACAGGGTGTAGAGCCAGCCGCTCAGGCTCAAATGCGGGCGGCGGAATTCATGCGGTTGGGCGATGTCCATCTTCACCTCGTGCTAGCTGTTTAATCGCGTCCTGATGACGCGCGAAATCACGATCGAGATCCGGGTTATGGCGGTTGGCGCTCATCGCCAGGCGCAGGCTGCCCGGTTTGACGAGCAACCACAGCCGTCTCTCCTGAATGTAGAACATCAACAGAATACCGACGACCAGCAGCAGGGAGCCCAGGTAGACCAAGGTCTTGCCGGGCGAGCGGGTCATCTGCAGGCCGGAGGCCTGGATTTGCTGGAAGCTGTCGAGCTGTAGGAAGACCGGGGCGCCATAGCTCTTGAGCGCTCCCACCGCCACCAGACTGTCGAGCAGGAAGCGGTAGTGGGCGGCATCCTGTGCCATCGGCGCGAGGCCTGCGTGGCGGTTGGCCACCGTCATGACGTCGATCACCGCGCCTTGCAGGATCTTGATATAGGTCTGGGCGACTTCGGCGCGCTTGTCGGCCGGCACGTGCTGTTCGAGGAAGGTCTGCAGACCTTCGAAACCGCCCTCGGCGAAGCGCGCCAGGATCCACTTCACGCTGGCTTCGAACTCCTGGCGCATGGCCGGGCTGATGGCGTTGCCCTGCATGGCCTTGGCACCGCTTAGCGCCGCGATCTCGCCATACAGTGCCGGGTTGTTCAGCGCGGCGCGCAGGCGCATGAAGGTGTCGATCGACATCTGATCGTCGAGCGGGATGCGCAGGTAGTCGAAGGGTTGCGAGACTTCGCGGCGCACGGCACTGATCAGATAGCTGGCGCCGTCTTGCTGGATCGGCGCCATATAGGTCAGGTATTCGCGTGCCTGGCCGGCACTGTCGCGGATCTTGAAGTCGATGGACGGGCCGACGTTCTTCAATTGGTGCGGACGCGTGACTTCGCGCGCATCTTTCATGCGTTGGCCGAGGCTCGCGTCGGTTTTGCCGCCATTGCCCATGTCTTCGATGTTGAACACGCGCAGATCGTTGAATTCGAGCCGGTAATCGCGACCGTTGACGCGCAGCGGTTGGCTGGCCTTGGACAGGCCATCGATGACCACCGGCGGCATCTGCGGGCTGTCGAGGTTCCAGGCCTTGAGTTTCAACGGCGAGCCGCCGTCGCCGAAACTGGCTTGGTAGATGGCGACGCCGTCGACGACGAGCGGATGGTTGACCTCGACCCGGGCACGGGTGACTTTGCCGCTGGCCTTATCGGTCACTTCGATGTCGCTGGCGAATAACTTGGGCATGCCGTTGCTGTAATAATCGACGTTGAAGCGCCTGAGCGTGACGATGAACGGCAGATCCTGCACCAGGTAGCCCGGCCCGCTATTGATGAATACCACGTCCGCGCTTTTGTTTTCGGCAATCGTCACATCGCCGCGGAACGACAGGTTGCCTGCCGTCAGGCGGCTTATGGCGGGAATCTGCGATTGCGGCAGATCGCGGGTTTCCGCCGCCACGCTGCCCAGCAATTCGCCGACCTTCAACGGTAGATTGCCGTCGATCAGACCGCCAATGCAGATGACGAGCATGGCGCCGTGGGCGAAGAAATAACCCAGCCGGCTCGCGCTACCCTTCTTGGCGGCAATCAGCGTCGTACCGTCATCCCGTGCAATGGTCTTGAAACGAAAGCCTTGGCGCTTCAGGTAGCCGCTCAATGCACCGAGGTCGGCCTGTCCCTCGATCGACACCGTATGCTTCATCGCCGCCAGCGAGCGTTCGCCCGCCCGGCTACGGAAAGAGCGCATGTCGCGCAGGAAGCCCGGTGCATTGCGGATAATGCACAGCGTGGTCGACAGCATCAGAAAGGCCAGGATGGCGATAAACCAACCGGCATGGTAGACGTCGTACAGGCCGAGGCTGGCGAACACCTGGAACCAGTACTGGCCGAATTCGAATGCGTAGTTCGGGTAAGGCTCGTTTTGCTTGAGCACGGTGCCGATGACCGAGGCGATGGCGAGGATGGTCAAGAGCCCGATGGCAAATCGCATGGAGCTCAATAGCTCATGCAGCGCACGCAGTGTGGCGGGGGATCGGCGGTGTGTCTTCATAAAATGCTGTCTGGAGGCGCGCGCCAAAGCGGCGCCGGGCGCAACTGGCATCGCCCAGCGGGCGCTGCCAGATACTGTTATCGAGTCACGCTAAAATACGCGTATCATAGCGGACTCGAATTGCGCGCAAGGCGAGAAATCAGCGCAATCCGGAAATATATTCCGCGACGGCCTTCATTTCGGCGTCCGACAGTCGGCTGGCGATGTCGTTCATGACCGGATTCTTGCGGTCGGTGTTCGCCTTGAAATCGTTCAGCTGCTTGAGCATGTAGGCCGATTGTTGGCTGCCGAGGCGCGGGAACTGATCGGGCATACCGGCACCAGTCGGGCCGTGGCATGCCATACAGGCCGGAACGTGAGTGACGGGGTTGCCGGCGCGGTATAGTGTCTCGCCCGCCTTCAGCAGCGTTTTGTCGGCGGCTTGTTGCTCTTTCGGCTTTTGCTGGCTGAAATAAGCGGCGACGTTTTGCATGTCCTGATCGGACAGGGCGCTTGCCATGCCGAGCATGATCGGATTCTTGCGCTGACTGCTCTTGAAGGCCTTGAGTTGGCTGACGATATAAGCCGGGTGCTGGCCTGCCAACGTCGGGTTGGTCGACGCTACGCTGTTGCCGTCGATCCCGTGGCAGGCGGCGCAAACCTGTTGGACGATCACCTGCCCTTTTGCAGGGTCTCCCTGGGTTTGGGCCGATACGCCGCCAGCCAGTGTGGCTGCGGCCAGTGCCAACAGCACCTTTTGTCTCATGGTCGCTCCTCGTCGTGTATTGGTTTAATTAACCTATAATCGCGGCAATTTGAATCTGTTATTCTATACCAAATGCATTGACCCTACTACTATGACGATTTTTCAGAACGCGCGCTTTTTCACTACAGTCAATCACATGAAGGACCTGCCGGCCACGCGTGCCGAAGTGGCCTTCGTCGGGCGTTCGAATTCTGGCAAATCGAGCGCGATCAACACATTGGCCAACCGCACGCGACTGGCCTTCGTTTCCAAGACGCCGGGCCGCACGCAGCATATCAATTTCTTCGATTTGGGCGATGAGCGCTACTTGGTCGATCTGCCGGGCTACGGTTACGCCGAGGTGCCGGAAGCGGTACGCCGCCATTGGGTCGAATTGCTGGGACGTTATCTGCAGACCCGGTCGAGCCTGATCGGGCTACTGATGATCATGGACGCGCGCCACCCGCTCAAGGAGCTCGACCATAACATGCTCGAGTATTTCCGGATGACCGGGAAACCGGTGCATATCCTGTTGTCCAAAGCCGACAAGTTGAGCCGCCAAGACCAGCATAAGACGCTCGCCGCCGTGAAGCAGGCGCTGGCGGATTATCCGGGCGTTTCGGTGCAGATGTTCTCCAGCCTGAAGAAAACCGGTACCGACGAAGTGGAGCAGGTCGTGGTGGGGTGGTTCGATGCCTGTACGGATGGCCAGGAACTTTGCCAACAGGACCCGGACTAAAAAGTCATGGCGCTTGTCAACGCCTCCCGCTTCCCTCCCTGAGCGGGGCCTTTTGCTGATACCTAAAGGCATTTTCCCCCGGCAGCGCCTTGCTGCCGGGGTTTTTATTTGGTGCTATAGCCGCGGCGACACACAAAAATAAAGGCGAAGGACCGGAGTCCTTCGCCTTGGTGGCTGTGTCAGTCAGCTGTTCGCGATTAATTCATCACGATGTTTTCCACGTTCAGAGATTCCGCCGCATTGCGTACTGCTGCCGCGGAGTCGAACGGCCCGAGGCGAACCATGTATGTACCCTTCTGGTTCACGATCCCAAGCTTCGGGTCGTAGCTGGTATCGAGCTTGTCGACCAGCTTCTTCAACAGCGCCTCGGCATTCGAGAGCTGGTCGAAGGCCCCTAGCTGCAGATACCTCGGTCCATCTTCCTGCTTGAGCGACGCATCGATCGGCTTGGCCGGTGGGTTGGATGCGGTCTCGACAGTCGGCCATACGCGTTCGATCAGAACCTTGGCGCTGCCCTGACCCACGAAGCCCAGCTTATGCGCTGCGGCATACGACAGGTCGAGGATGCGCCCCCGGTGGAACGGACCACGGTCGTTGATGCGAACCACCACCGCCTTGCCGTTTTTCAGGTTGGTCACCCGGATATAGCTCGGGATCGGCAAGGTCGGATGCGCCGCGGTCATGGCGAACATGTCGTAACGTTCGCCCGACGTGGTGCGCCGGCCGTGGAACTGCTTGCCATACCAGGACGCCGTCCCCCGTACCTTATAGGGGGTGTTGCTGGTGTCGGGGCGGAAACTCATGCCCATTGCCGAGTACGGCAGATTGGCTGCCTTAATCAGCGGTTCGTCTTGCGGAACCGCGTTGGGAACCAGATCCAGGTTGACCGGAATGTGGTCTGCCGGACCATCATTCTGGAAATAAGCCCCGTTTCTGGCCATCGACTTCTTCATCGGCGAGGCCGACGATTGACTGGTGGCACTTGCTGTCTTGACGGTGGAGCAGGCCACAAGCACTAGACTGACTAACACAAGCCACAGCCATCGGAGTGCAGGCTTCATATACCTCCCTTATGCTGTTTGGCCAACGGTTGTGAACTGTTAAACGCCTCCGAGAAAATCAATTTGCCGCCACGCCTCATAAACGGTAACGGCCACAGCATTCGACAAGTTCATGCTGCGTGACTCGGGTTGCATCGGCAGACGAATCCGCCTCTCGTGCGGGAATCCGGCAAGTACGTCACCGGGTAAACCGCGAGATTCGGGTCCGAACAGGAATACATCCCCGGCTCGGTAAACCATCTGGTCATGGCGCATCGCGCCTTTGGTGGTGGCGGCGAATATTCGACGCCCCTTTAGGTTCGCCAGGCAACTGTCCCAGTTCTCGTGTACGACAAGTCGAGCGTACTCGTGATAATCCAGGCCCGCCCGACGCAACTTAGCGTCGTCCAGCGGGAAGCCCAGCGGTTTGACCAGATGCAGTTCACAGCCGGTATTGGCACATAAACGGATCACATTGCCTGTATTAGGCGGGATTTCCGGCTGGAATAGAACTACTGTGAACATCGTTGGCAGGGTGGATTGTTCCAAAGAATCAAAAAGTTGGTCAAGTTTTTGGTCGGAGGGTACGGCAAAGAGCCCATGCATCGACCCGTTTTGCCCCCCATTTTTTCAGTTCGGACGCCAAAGAATCGAGGGTCGAACCGGTGGTCACCACGTCATCGACGACGGCAACCGAGAGCCCGTCCAGTCTGGTTTCTACGCAAAATGCATGGCGGACATTCCGCCTCCGTTGACGAGGGCTCAGACCGGCCTGTGAGTGGGTGTTGCATTTTCGCCAACACAAACCGGGTAAAAATCGGTGAGGGATTATACCAACAACTGAGCGCGCTAACTCAAGGCTTTGATTGAACCCTCTTTCGGCAAGTCTTTCTTTTGACAGTGGAACCGCTATGACTATGTCGTATTTTTGGTCGATCGGCGGGGTGCCGTTTGCGAGCAAATGGCCTAGAATGCCCGCCAATTCTAGCCTGCGACCGTACTTGAAGGCGTGTATCAAGCTGCTTATGGGGTAGCGATAGACATAAGGAACGTGTAAGGCATCGAATATCGGCGGATGACGCAGACAGCGGCCGCAAACGCCCGCCTCGGGCAGCGGGAGCGCACAGCGAGAACAAAACGGCGGCGCTAGCCGCGGCAGGTCGCGATGGCAGGGCGCGCAAAATCCCTGTTGCGCCTGTCCGTTGCCGCATAATGCGCATGGTTGATTAAATATTGAGCTAATGTCAATTAAACCGCTCAAAAAATTTGACACCGTGAATGACTGCACGCCAAGATTCCTCCCGTCCCAATCCAATGCCCTACCTTAGTGCGGTCATGCACCTATATAGAAGTGCCGGCGGCACCGACCAGAGGAAACCCTGCTACATGCAAAAAGCGACGATTCAATTTCAATCCCCGGCCCGGCTCCATCCGCAACGCAACAACTGGTGTGTTGAGGAAGTGGAAGCCTTGTACGCGCTGCCCCTGATGGAACTGGTGTTCCGCGCGGCGGAGATCCACCGCCAATTCTTCGATCCCAGCCGCGTACAGCTCTCGACGCTGCTGTCGATCAAGACCGGCGGTTGCGAAGAGGATTGCGGCTATTGCCCGCAGTCGGCACATCACGACACGCCGGTGGAAGATCAGCCGATGATGACGGTGGATGAGGTGGTGGCCGCTGCGCGCGCCGCCCGCGACAATGGCGCGAGCCGCTTCTGCATGGGGGCCGCCTGGCGTGGTCCCAAGGATGCGGATCTGGCCAAGACCTTGGACATGGTGCGCCAGGTCAAGGCGCTCGGGCTCGAGACCTGCGCCACTTTCGGCCTACTCAAAGACGGCCAGGCGGAACGGCTCAAGGACGCCGGCCTCGACTACTACAACCACAACCTGGATACCGCGCCGGACAAATACGCCGACATCATCCAGACGCGCGAATATAATGACCGCCTCGACACCTTGGGCAAGGTTCGGGCCGCAGGTCTGTCGGTCTGCTGCGGGGGGATTGTCGGTCTAAACGAGACTCGGCACGACCGCGCCGGCCTGATCGTGCAACTGGCCAACCTCGACCCGCAGCCGGAGTCCGTGCCGGTCAACCAACTGGTCAAAGTACATGGCACGCCGCTGGAAGATGCCGCCGAACTCGACTGGACCGAGTTCGTGCGCACTATTGCCGTGGCGCGCATCACCATGCCGGCCAGCTTCGTCCGTCTGTCCGCCGGGCGGCGCAATATGCCGGAGGCGATGCAGGCGCTGTGCTTCCTGGCCGGCGCAAATTCGATCTTCTATGGCGACAAGTTGCTGACGACCGGCAATCCGGATGTCGAAGCCGACCGTCAATTGATGCAGAAATTGGATTTGTTGCCGCTGGAGGCGAACGCCGAATCCGCCTGAAACGTATGGTGCCAAACGCATACGTATATATATAAGGAAGCGTAGATGCAACCCGACCAACTTGCCGCTGCCCTGGCCGACTTGGATTGCCGCGCTCAACGCCGGCGCCGAGCGGTGCTAGGCAGTGCGCAGGGCAGCCGGGTCGTGCTCGACGGGCAATCCTACCTGTCCTTTGCCAGCAACGATTATCTTGGTTTGGCCAATCACCCCGAACTGATCGACGCTGTGCGGCAGGCTGCCGACAGTTGGGGGGTCGGCAGCGGCGCCTCGCCGCTGGTTACCGGACACAGCGCTTTGCATCAGGAGGCGGAGGTCGCGCTGGCGACTTTCGTCTCGCGTCCGGCGGCACTGTTGTTCGGCTCGGGCTATGCCGCCAATCTGGCGGTCATCGGCAGTCTGACCGGACGCGGCGATGCGGTGTTCGCCGACCGGCTGAACCATGCCTCGCTCAACGATGCTTGCCTGCTGTCGCGCGCTACCTTGCAACGCTTCCGCCACAACGACCTGAATCACCTGGATGATCTGCTGCGGCAAAGCCGTGCCAAAACGCGGCTGATCGCCGTCGACGCCGTCTACAGTATGGACGGCGACGAAGCGCCGCTGGCGGGACTTGCTGCGTTGGCCGAGCGCTACGATGCCTGGTTGTACCTGGACGATGCCCACGGCTTCGGTGTGCTGGGCGATGGCCGGGGCAGTCTGGTCGGTTTGCCCGCCAGCGATCGCATCGTCTATATGGCGACACTCGGCAAAGCGGCGGGTGTGAGCGGTGCCTTCGTCGCCGGCTCCACGGCATTGGTCGATTGGCTGGTCAATCGCGCGCGCACGTATATTTTTTCCACCGCGCATCCGCCGATTTTGGCGGCGGCGTTACTGGCCAGCCTGCGGCTCATCGAGCGCGAAAGCTGGCGCCGCGACAAGCTCCAGGCGCACATTGCCCGCCTACAGGGATTGGGTAACGACAATGGAATTAAATTTATCGCTTCCCGAACGCCAATCCAGCCACTTATCATAGGGAGCAATGAACTTACACTGAGCATGTCGAACCGGCTGCGCCAAGCGGGGATCTGGGTGCCGGCCATCCGTCCGCCGACGGTACCGACGGGCAGCGCCCGATTGCGCATCTCTCTGTCGGCCGCGCACGAAGCGCACGAGGTGACACAACTGGTCGAGGGCATCGCCGCCGTATTGGCTCAAGGCTGACGACATGCGCCCTGGAATGAAAGACAACGATTGTTTCTATGAGCAGTATGGGTGAGGCGCTGGCCGAACCGGCACAGGCAAGCGCGCGGGTACTGAGCCTGCTGCGGCAACTTGCGCCGGAGGCCGCCGCCGCGATTTGGCGCCGAGATGGGCAAGACTGGCAGTGTCTGGGTACGACCGGATCCTGCCACGGCCTGCCGACTCCGCAAGGGGTTGACGCCATGCTGACGCCAACGAACGGTCATGACATCCAGCCGGTGATGCATGGTGCGGAGATGCTAGGCTGCCTAGTGTGGCGCGACATGCCGAGCGAATTGGCGGTCACGTTGGCCGGTCTACTCGGCGGCCAATGGCTTGCCTGGCAACAAGCCGAAGGCGAGGCCCGCGCCCGCGTGGTGCAGGATGCCCTGCTGGACATCAGCCGCCTGGCCCGCGAATGTCTCGGCATCGAACAGTTGTGTTCCCAGGTGTATCGGCTGCTTGGCCCGCTCTTCTCCGTCGATAACTTCCATATCGCGCTGTTGGACGACAACGGCACCACTTTGCGTTTCCCCTTCTATCGCAATCGGCATACCGTTTTGGCACCGGATCCGGAGCGTTTGTTTGCGCTCGATGAATCCGGGCAAGCGCGCCTGGTGCAGCGCGTCGTCAAATTGCAATCGACGCTTTACCTGGATGCCAATGGACTCAGTAGCGCACTGACGGACGAAATACAGCCGCCGCAGTTCTGGATCGGCGAGCCGCTGTTTGGCGCCGACGGTGTGGTGATCGGTGCGATGGTATTGCAGCGCTACGCGGACGAGCCGCCGTTCGTCGCTGGCGAGCAGCGGCTGTTCCAATACACCGCTCGGGCGATCGGCGGTGCGCTGACGCGCATGCAATACCAAGCGCGCCTCGAGCAGCAAGTCTGGTTGCGTACCCGTGAGCTGGAGGGGGCCAATGCGCGTCTGATCGCAGAGGTCGATGAACGACGCCAGGCGGAGAAAGTTCAGCGGGTGCTGTTCGAGATCGCCGGCCTGGCCAATACCAGCTTATCGCTGACCGCATTCCTCGCCGGAGTTCACCGCCAACTGGTCGAACTCATGCCGGCACGCAACTGTCAGGTGGCACTGTACGACGCCTTGAACGACACCATTCGTTTCCCCTATAGCGTGGACGAGCATGAAGCCGACCCGGCGCCGCACAAACCGGGGCGCGGCCTGATCGAGCAAGTGCTGCACGGCGGCCTGCCGGTGTTGGCCAGCCCGCGTCAGGGCCGGCAAAGCGTCGACAGCGGCGCGCTCGAACCGGAAAGCTGGCTTGGCGTGCCGCTTTATAGCGGGCACGAGCTGCTCGGCGTTTTGTCGGTGCGCAGCTACCAGGCGGGCGTCACATACAGTTATCGCGACCAGGCGGTGCTGGCCTGCGTGGCCAACAATATCGGCAGCGCGCTCGCACGCGTGCGCGTACTGGAAGAATTGCAACGCGCATATGCCGAATTGGAGGAGCGCGTGCGCGAGCGTACCAGTGCATTGGACGCGGTCAATGCCCAACTGCAGTTCGACAGCATGCACGATTCGCTGACCAAGCTGCCTAACCGCAGCTTCTTCGCCAAGACCCTGCGACGAACTTGGGAAGCCTATGCCAACGGGGCCGGCGAGCGCTTCGCTGTGTTCTTTATCGACCTCGACCGATTCAAACTGGTCAACGACACGCTGGGTCACCTGGCGGGCGATCATTTGTTGTCCGAAGCGGGCAGCCGGATCCGCAACTGCATGCGACAGAAGGATTTCATGGCTCGGCTGGGGGGCGACGAGTTCGCCGTGCTGTTGTTCGGCATGGATCAGATCGAAGGTTGCGAGATGATCGCCCAACGGATGGTGAACGAGTTCGAGCGGCCGATCATCATTGCCGGCCGCGAAGTCTTCACCACCGCCAGTCTGGGGGTGGTGCTGGCCGATAAGGACCATCATCGCAGCGCCGAGGAGCTGCTGCGCGACGCCGATCATGCCATGTACCGCACCAAGCAGCTCGGCCGGCACGGCTACACGGTGTTCAACCACGAACTGCGCGCCGATCAGGCAGATCAGCTGGCCATGGAGGCGGAGTTGCGCCGCGCGCTGGACGAAACCGACCAACTGATTCCGCATTACCAACCGTTCATCGACGCACACACCGGTCAATTGGCGGGGTTCGAGGCGCTGGTGCGTTGGCAGCATCCGATGCGGGGCTTGATTTCCCCGTCGATCTTCCTGCCGATCGCCGAAGAGAGCGGGCTGATCATGCGGCTGGATCGCTACATGATCCAGGCGGCCTGCGCCCAGTTGCGCCAATGGCTGGATGCGGAACGGGTCGGCGAGGATATCGCGCTGCACATCAACCTGTCGTCCGCCAATCTGCACGACGCCGATTTGGTCGACTGGCTGCGCCAGTTGATCGCGCAGTACGCGCTGCGCCCCGGCATGTTGCATCTGGAAATCACCGAAACCGCCCTGATCGATGTGCCGGACATCGCCGCGACCGTGATGCGCGAGCTGCACGAGCTGGGCTTGCGGCTGGCGCTGGACGACTTCGGCACTGGCTACTCGGCGTTGTCCTATTTGCATCGCTATCGATTCGATGTACTTAAGATCGATCAATCGTTCGTCTTCGATGTCGACCGCAAGGAAGAATCCGCCGCCATCGTGCGCGCGATCCTGGCGTTGGCGGACGCACTGTCGCTGGAGGTGGTCGCCGAGGGCGTCGAAACCCTGTCGCAATTGCAGCGTTTGCGGGCCATGGGCTGCGACAAGGTGCAGGGCTATTACTTTTCACACCCCGCCACGGCACGCGACATCGATTGGGCGCAGTTGGCGGCGATTCCTTGGGAGTTTGCCAGTGCCTGATTCCGATTGGCACAGCGCGGCCGACGGTCGTATGACTTTGCGCGTCGAAACCGACGGCCGTGGCGCCGACGTGGTGCTGTTGCACGGTTGGGGCCTGCATGGCGGGGTCTTCGAGCGCGTGGCGGCGGAACTGTCGGCACACTACTGCGTGCATCGCGTCGATCTGCCCGGCCACGGCGGCTCGCCGTCGCTTGAATCATTCAGCGGCGAGCGGGTGGCCGATTTGTTGGCCATGCATTTCCCTTGGCCCGTGCATGTGCTGGGCTGGTCGTTGGGCGGTCTGGTCGCCCAATACTGGGCGCTACGCCATGCCGCTCAAGTGAAGAGTCTGGCGCTAGTCGCCACCAGCCCCTGCTTTGTACGCAAGGAAGATTGGCCGCATGCCCAATCCGCCGATGCGATCGAAGCGGTGGCCGAGAGCTTGGATCGCGAGTTCGACGCCACTTTGGAGCGCTTCCTGGCGCTGCAAATGCTCGGCTCCAAGAGCGCTCGCGATACGCTCAAAGCCTTGCGGGCGCAGTTGTTCGCCCACGGCCGGCCGCAGGGCTTGCGACCGGCGCTGCAATTATTGCTCGATGCCGATTTACGCGCCGAGGTCGGCACCATTCACTGTCCAGTCGGTCTGTTTTACGGCCAACGCGACGTCATTACCCCGCAGGGCGCCGGCCAGTGGTTGGCCGAGCAGCTGCCCGATGCGCAACTGATCACCTTTGCGCAAGCCTCGCACGCGCCGTTTCTGTCCCATGAGGCGGCATTTGTGGCGCGGCTTGCCGAATTTCTGGATTGTCATGCATGAGTGAAGCTTTTTTTACCGACAAGGCGCGCGTGCGCGCCGCGTTCGAACGTGCCGCCACAAGCTACGACGGTGCGGCCGTGTTGCAGCGCGAAGTCGCCGCGCGCATGGCCGAGCGGCTCGATTACATCAAAGTCGCCCCCAAAGTGATTCTGGATGCCGGTAGCGGCACCGGCGAAGGGGCGGCCGAGCTGCGCCGGCGCTATCCCGATGCGCGGGTGATCGAACTCGATTTGGCGCAGGCCATGTTGTTGGCCTCGCGCGGCAAACAACAACAGGCCGCCGGTTTGGTCAGCCGCCTGTTTGGTCGTGACAAGCCGTGGCAGGTTTGCGCCGACATCGAGCGTTTGCCGCTGGCGGATGCCAGTGTCGACATGATCTGGTCCAACCTGGCGATCCAGTGGGTCAATATCCCCGATAGTGCCTTCGCCGAGTTCCGTCGCGTGCTCAAACCCGAGGGCATGGTACTGTTTTCCACCTTGGGGCCGGATACGCTGCAGGAACTTCGCCATGCTTTTTCCGGTCTGGACGGGTTAACCCACGTCAACCGTTTCATCGACATGCACGATCTGGGGGACGCCATGTTATCCGGCGGTCTGTCCGAGCCGGTGATGGACATGGAGAAGATCGTCCTCACCTATGCCGCGGCGCGCGACGTGATGCGCGACCTGAAGGCCATCGGCGCACATAACGCCACTGCCGGGCGTGGGCGCGGCTTGATGGGTAAGCGGGCCTGGCAGCAGGTCGAGGCCGCCTACGAAACCTGGCGGCGCGAAGGCCGGCTGCCGGCCACCTACGAAGTCGTGTATGGTCATGCCTGGCGTGGCCAGGACAAAAAATCCAACCGGCTGCCGGATGGCCGCCAGGTGATCGATTTCGTCAAGAAGGGTTGAACGCGAGATTTTTTTGGGCCGATGCCGCCTGGCGGCACGGCCGTTTATTTTGGTAAAGCGAAATAATATGAAGATGTGGAAGCAAGGCGCGCTGTTGGCGCTGATGGGGCTGTTGTCGGCCTGTGGTTCGATGCGAAAACCCGAGACGCCCCCGGCGGCGCCTGTGCATATCAAGATCGGTCTGGCCCTCGGCGGCGGCGCCGCCAAGGGCTTTGCCCATGTCGGCGTGATCAAGGTATTGGAAGCCAACGGCATCGTGCCCGACATTGTCACCGGCACCAGCGCCGGCAGCGTGGTCGGCAGCTTGTATGCCGCGGGCTATACCCCCGCGCAATTGCAGCAGATCGCATCGAAGTTGGACGAAACCAACCTGACCGACTTCACGCTGTCGAGCCGCGGCTTCATCAAGGGCGAACGCCTGCAGGCTTTCATTAATGCCGAGGTACAAAACCGTCCGATGGAAAAACTGGCCAAGCCGTTCGGTGCGGTGTCGACCGAACTCGACAACGGTCAGCGCGTGGTGTTCCGACTCGGCAACACGGGCCAGGCGGTGCGCGCCTCGGCCAGCATTCCGAACGTTTTCCTGCCGGTCGAGATCGCCGGCCGGCGTTACGTGGACGGTGGCCTGGTCAGCCCGGTGCCGGTGAGCGCAGCGCGAGAAATGGGGGCCGACCTGGTCATCGCGGTCGACATTTCCGCCCGCCCCAAAGCCGGCTCCGCTACCGGTTTTCTGTCGATCCTCGATCAGAGCCTGAACATCATGAGCGTGGCCGCCTTGGCCAGCGAATTGAAACAGGCGGACGTGGTGATTCGTCCGCAAGTGCAGAACATCGGTTCGGCGTCCTTCGATGCTCGCAACCAGGCGATTCGTGCGGGTGAGGTCGCCGCGCAGCAAGCGATTGTCCAGATCCGCGCCAAGCTGCAACAGAAGCAGCTGGCCATGACAAAGTAATGGCATACTGAGTTCGTGCCCACTTTTTCGAGGAGGAGTGCATGATCAAGTTGTATGGAGCACCGCTGTCGCCCTACTTCAACAAGGTAAAAATCGCCTTGCTCGAAAAGGGCGTGAACTTCGAGGAGGTGCTGACGCGGCCGTCCCAGGAGCCGGATCTCCTTGCCAAGAGCCCGATGGGCAAGATTCCGTTCGTGGAAATCGGCAACTTCCACTTGGCCGAATCCACCGCCATTCTCGAGTGGCTGGAAGACGCCTATCCGACTGCCAGCCTGTTGCCGGCCACACCCAATAGCCGGGCGCAGTCGCGCGAGCTGATGCACCTGTTCGACCTGTATGTGGGGCAGGGTTGCGTGGCCTTCCAGCGTCACGAGGTGTTTGGCGCACCGCTGGACGATGCCACCCGCGCTGAAGCGCGCGCGCTCATCATCCGCGGCTTGACCGCCGTGAGCAATCGCGCCGATTTCGGCCCATACCTGGTCGGCGAGTCGTTCAGCTATGCCGATCTGTCGGCTGCCAGCGTGTTGCCGATGCTGGAGTATGCCGGCAAAGCGCTTGGCGAGGATCTGTTGCAGTACTTGCCTGGGATGCACGATTACATGAAGCAGCTGGGCGAGCGCCAGACCGTGTCCAAGACCTGGGCCGGCTACTCGAAGACGCGCGCGTTTTTACTTGAGCAGGCAGCGGGTCCGCGCTGAGGTCTGGCCCGATGCGGGCTCGGACGCCAGCGTTCAATCGAAGAGCGGCAACTGCGCGGCGATTGTCGCCTCTTCTTCCGCCAGCTTGACGCCCACGCCCAACAAGCGCACCGGTTGCTCCCCACGGGCAAACCCCATTTGCATGAGTTGCGCGAAATGGGCGTCATCGAATGCACTGCCGATTTGCTCGACCGTGGTTTGCGTGAAGTCGGCGAACTTCAGCTTGCAGACAATGCCGCGAAAAGGCGGATTCCCCGCGCGGCCGAGCCTCTCCCGCAGCCGCTCTAGCAGCTCGGGCAGCGCCTGCAGGCAGGCGGCCAGATCCGGTAGATCGGTTGCATAGGTCTCTTCCACGCTGACGCTCTTGCGCACACGGTCGACGGATACCTCCCGCTCATCCTCGCCGCGCGCCAGCCGGTGCAAGCGTTCGCCGAAGCGGCCGAACTGGTGTAGCAGCTCGGCCAGCGACCATTGGCGCAGATCGCCGCAAGTCAGAATCCCCATGCGTTTCATCCGCTCGGCAGTCACTTTGCCGATTCCCGGCACCTTGCCCACCGGCAAAGCCGCCACGAATGCATCGATTTCGTGCGGCAAGATCACTTTCTGACCATCGGGTTTGTTCCAATCGCTGGCGACTTTGGCGAGAAACTTGTTCGGCGCGATGCCGGCTGAGGCAGTGATGCCGATTTCCTGGCGGATGCGATCGCGGATCGCTTTGGCCATCAGCGTCGCGCTGCCACGGCAGTGAGGTTGGCCCGTGACATCCAGGTAGGCCTCGTCCAGCGACAACGGTTCGATGCGGCTGGTGTAGTCGCCGTAGATTTGCATGATTCGATTGCTGGCCTCGCGATAGCGCGCCATATCCGGCGGCACGATCAACAGGCGGGGACAAAGCGTGAGCGCGCGTCGCGACGACATGGCGGAGTGAATGCCAAACTGACGGGCTTCGTAGTTACAGGTGGCGATGACCCCGCGGCTATCCGGGCGACCGCCTACGGCCAGCGGGATTCCGCGCCATGCGGGCGTGTCGCGCATCTCGATCGAGGCATAGAAACAGTCGCAGTCGATGTGGATAATCTTGCGGTCGGCGGGCATTTGGGTGCAAAGCGGGTTGGGGGAGCGATGAAAATGGAGCCGCCGACGCCCCGGGTCATCCTCCATCTTGTCCTTTTTTGGTGTGAACCTGGCTTGCTGGGGTATCGGCGGTGGGTATGTCAGCTCCGGAACTCAGTTTGCGCGTCCGGCGCGAAGGGGTAAAGCACCATGATGGATATTGCGATGCAGCATGTATGCTGCATGCAACGCCTATGCATTTGGTGCGGCTTTACATTTTCATCTGTTGCATATCGCCTTCAGTAGGCATATCGCGTACTTCGACCTGGATCTCCACCTTGCCGGCATGGGCAAAAGACAGCGTCAGCGGGAAGCGATCGCCGGTCTTGAGCGGTGCTTTGAGCCCCATCAGCATGATGTGCAGGCCCCCGGGGGCGAAATGTACCGGCTTGCCGGCCGGGATCGCGACGCCATCGGTCAGTTCGCGCATGCGCATGATGCCTTGATCCATGCTGCTCTGATGGATCTGTGTCTTGGCCGCAACGTCGCTACGCACCGTCAACAGCTTGTCGGTTTGGCCGCTGGCATTGCTGATATTCAGGTAGACGGCACCGTTGCTTGCCTGCATCGCCGTGCTGCGCGCCCAGACGCCGTCGATGGTTAGGTCGCCGACCTTGACGGGGTTTGCCAATGCCAATTGACTAACCAACAGCAGTAGCAAACCGGTAAAAAATTGTTTCATACATCCTCACGGAGCTAGATTATGACACCCGGTAAGCTACCACGATGCCTCCAGGGTGGAATGCGACAAATTGCCACAGCATCTTATGCTAATCTGCGACGTCAAACTATTTAACCTGGACGAATGGCGACGCTTTGGCATTTGCCGCCGTAGAATGGGCCGCCTCGACCTCTTTGGTTGCTAACTTCATGTTCAAGACCTTTTTTCTGCAGTTTCTGTTCGGCGGGTTGATCAGCCTGGTGACCATCACCAACCCCCTGTCCAAGATTCCGTTGTTCGTCACGCTGACCCAGGGCATGAGCGAGGTGCGTCGCAGACAGCAGGCTAAAAAGGCGGCTGTCTATGCCGGCCTGATCATGGCCGTGAGCTTATTGGCCGGCAACGTGATTCTGGCCGTTTTCGGCATTTCCTATGGCGCGCTGCGCATTGCCGGCGGCTTCGTGGTGGCGGTGCTGGGCTATCGCATGCTGTTCATGTCGCAAGATCCGGGACAGGCACCCAAGCCGCAGAACAACCGCGAGGACTACTCCTTCTTCCCGTTGGCCATGCCGGGCATTAGCGGACCGGGCACCATCGCCGTGGTCATCGGCATCGCCACCGAAATCGCCGAGCAACCCTCGCTACCTGCCAAGATGCTGGCGTTCGGCATGACCTTCGCGGCGATCTTCCTGACCAGCCTAGGCATGTGGCTCGTGCTGCGTTCCTCGGCGCTGTTGTCGGAAAAGATGGGCCGTAACGGCACGGAGGTGATGACCCGGTTGCTGGGCTTTCTGTTGATCTGCGTCGGGGTGCAGTTCGTCGGCTCCGGGATTCGCAGTTTTATGGCCGGCTCCTGATTTGTAGTTTAATTACCTCAAGAAAAAGCCTGCCCCCGTCTCGGTGGGCGGGCTTTTTTCTATCTTGATCTGAATTTGATCATTGTCATGGTGCGATGCGGAATTGAAATGTAGTTTTATTTCAAAACCAATGGAATAAAGCCATGACGATCAAAGCTGTGCTATTCGACCATGACGGAACGCTGGTCGACTCCGAGATCATCCACTATCGACTGTGGTGCGAGGTGCTTGGCGCGCATGACGTCGAATTGTCGCTGGATGATTATCGACAGCATTATGTCGGCGTGCCGGGCGACGAGAATGCGCGCGACATGGTGCGGCGCTTCGGCTTATCGGCGGCTCCCGACGCGTTGTTTACCGCCAAGGACGATGCCACCCGGGCCTATTTGCATGCGCGTGCTTTTCCCTTGATGCCCGGTGTGCCGGAAGTGCTGCAAGCCTGCCGCCGCCGGCGCTGCGATTTGGCGGTGGTGACCGGTGCCAACGCTCAAGGGGTGACGGCCTCGTTGCGCGAACACAACTGCTTTGCGCACTTCGCCACGATGGTGACGCGCGACGACGTGGCCTATAGCAAGCCCGAACCGGATGTTTATCTGTTGGCACTGGAACGTTTGGAACTACTGCCGTCCGAGTGCGTGGCGGTCGAGGATACCGAAGCCGGTCTGCAAGCCGCGCTGGCGGCTGGTTTGCGCTGTGTGGCGGTACCGACCGATCTGTCGCGCGAACAGGACTTCACCGGTGCCTCGGCCCGTTGCGACAGTCTGATGGATGCCTGGGCGTGGATCGATCGCCAGGACTGACCTGGGAAAGCCGCAGTACGACCGCGGCTTCCTCCGATCAATCGCCCGCCTTAGAAGTTGTAGCCAGCCATCACATTCATCCGCCACATCCGTGGCTTATTGGATATGGTGCTTGTGAGAGTGTTACCAAGGGAGTTGGCCGTCGCTTTGCCAACCTGGGTTTGATTGAAACCGATATATTCCCCTTCCATGCGCAGTTGCCATCCGCTCTTCCATGCTCTGGTCGCGCCCGCACCGAGGCCGATGCCTCGTAGTTTGCCACTGGACCAACCCTCGAATTGGCCCTTGGCCTGGTGATAGCCCAGCTTGCCGAACAGTAGCCAGTTGTCGCCCAGTTGCTTGCCGGCCAGGGCATAGACCGCCGTATGCTGCGACAGGGTGAACTTTGGCCCCTGCCCGTAGGTATTGTCCTTGGTTAAGTAGTCGGTACTACTACGTTTGCCGGGCTCCAGGTTGATGCCGGCACCCGCCACCCAGGTCGGTGCGATTCTCTCCGTCCAGGAAAAGTCCAGTATGGGTACTGCCGTATGTTGCGAAGCACTATCCGATGTCGTGTTCGTGATGACAGGCCCTACCGAGGGTGTGTATTCATTCTTGCGAGTCGCCTTGTGATCGAGTTGGGCCATGGAGATCCCTACGGCGATGGCCGGGCCGGTAAAGGGATCGTTGTCCGCGGCCAGGGCCGCGCCGCTGGCCAGTGTGCAGGCGGTCAAAACCAGTAATCGTGTGGTGTGCATCTGTGGCTCCTGAGAAAGCGCAGCGCATCGGCGATGCACTGCGAGTTGTTCACGGAACCCGATGGTATGGAATGGGGCGGAGCTTGGTTATCGGAAAGGATTGTGAAGTGTATGGGAAATTTCTTATATTTCTGCCGGGTGTCGGCGCGCGACATAGGCGAGTGTGCGCAAGGCAAAGCCGAGGAGCATGCCGCGGCTTCGAAGCATGGCCCATCGCGGCTGAATTAGAAGCGATAGGTCAACAAGACGTTACCGCGCGCTTGGCCATACTCGGCATCGTAAGCCTTGACGCCGCTATAAGCCACCGAGTAATTGCTGAAGGGGACGGATTGCACTTCCATTCGTAGGCTGAGCTGTTTATTGAAAGCTCGCTCCGCGCCGAAACCGAGGCCGAAGCCGTTTAGCGTATGCTTGTGCTTCCCAGAGACGGTCGAACCATACTCGGCACGCGCCTGGTGATAACCCAGCGAGCCGTAGAGTTGCCAGTTGTCGCTCAAGCGGTAGCCCGGCTGAAAGTAGAGGGCAACGTGCCGTTTGAGTTTCATCGAAGCTTTGTCTTCGCGGTTGCCAACTTTGGCTAATTGTATGTCGCCGGCATCGACAGTGGCCAGGTCGGCACGAAAGCCGATGGTGCCGATCCAGCGCTCGCTAAGCGGGAAGCCATACGACAAGTCGGCAGTCGGGGTGAGGAAGCCTTGTCTTGTGCCATGTGCCGACCATATCGTGTCAGCGGATGCCATGTACACTCCCATGCGATATGCCGGCGTGGTGTAGATTTGATGACGGCCCACGCCCGCGCTCAGGCCGAGGCCGGCGCGAAAGCCGGTGAATGGGTCTTCCCCCGCCAAAGCATCGGCGCCCGCAAGAATGCCTAAGGTAAGAAGCAATGGCTTTGAAAGGTGCATGCTGAGCTCCTGAAGAATCACTAGGTTTGGGAGTCAGCAGTATAAAAATCCGAATCGATGCCTTATGCAGGGCGATGCCTTATGTGAGATCGGCCAATTCCTATTTTGTATCGTTCCGTGCGGCGATCAGTGCTTCGACCCGCTCCGGCGGCGCGAGCAGCATCATCAGTTTGTGTCGCCAGCCGCGAGCCGTTACCAGGTCGTTCAGCATGTCCCGCCACTCCCAGAAGGTCACCCGCAAAGGGTTGAAACTGGTGACCGGTTTGACTGTGCCGAATTGGCACGGCTCGTCGTCGCGTTCGTCGACATAGGTGCCGAACAGGCGATCCCAGATCACCAAAACACCGGCATAGTTTTTGTCGAGGTAGACCGGGTTCTTGGCGTGATGGCAGCGGTGTATCCGCGGAGTGTTGAATACATACTCCAGTACCCCCAGTCGACGACATAGGCGGGTGTGCACAAAGAATTGATACGCCAGGTTGAGCAGCACCACCGCGATGATCGACTGCGGGGGAAAGCCGACCCAGGCCAGCGGCAGCCAGAACAGCCACATGCCGGCGACGGGGTACATCAAGCTCTGACGGAACGCGGTGGAAAAATTCATGCGCGTCGAGCTGTGATGGACGCTGTGCGCGGCCCAAAACCAGCGCACACGGTGGCTGGCGCGGTGAAACCAGTAATAGAGGAAATCCTGCAGCAGAAACAGTGCCAACGCACTCTGCCAGCCCGGTGCCATGGCGAATAAGTGGTGCCGTTCGGCGAGCCAGGAAAACAGCGGCAGGGTGAGGAACCAGGCCAATTTGTCGGCACCCTGATGCAGGAGCGCCAGCGTGGCGTTGCACAGCGAGTCGGCCAGGCTGTAATACTCGCCACGACCGCGCCGGCGCCAATAAAGGAATTCGCTGCCGACGAACAGCAAGAATAATGGCGACATCGCCAGCAGAATCAGTTCGACATCCATGGACGTGGGGACTCCGACCGCAATTGATTGACCAATAGTCATGATAGTGGCATTGCCGGGTTTTGCCTAGCGGTCGGCAACGTCGCCGGCTTGGCGGCGAAACTCAAGAAACGCGCGTGCAGAAGAACCCGCCATGGCGCCCGACAAAGCGCAGACATCGGGGCTGCGCTTTGTGTTGTCGACGGCGCCTTGATGGTATTAAGGCAGGGTGTGTGTGACAAGAGAAGCGCTAGAAGCGTTCTCGTTGCAATCCGAATCGATGCCTTACTTACGTAGCTTGCCGATGCTCATCAACATGCCGGTGCCGATGAACAAGGTGACGGTGGCCGTACCGCCGTAGGACACAAAGGGCAATGGCACACCGACAACCGGCAGAATGCCCGAAACCATGCCCATATTGACGAAGGCGTAGAAGAAGAACGACAGCGTGATCGAGCCTGCCATCAGCCGGCCGTACAATGTCTGGGCGCGGGCGGTGATCATCAGCCCGCGGCTGATGATCAATAGATAGAGGCCGACCAGAATCAGGTTGCCGATCATGCCGAACTCTTCCGAGAACACGGCGAAAATGAAGTCGGTGGTGCGTTCCGGGATGTAGTCGAGGTGCGTTTGGGTGCCGTTGAGCCAGCCCTTGCCGATCGGCCCGCCGGAGCCGATGGCGATCATCGACTGGATGATGTGATAACCGGCCCCGAGCGGATCGCTCATCGGATCGATCAGCGTCAGAATCCGCTTTTTCTGGTAATCGTGCATGACGTGCCAGATAACCGGCAGGCTGGCCGCGAATACGGCCAAGCCGCCGACGATCACGCGCCAGGACAGGCCGGCGAAGAACAGCACGAAGAATCCGGCCGCCATGATCAGCGTGGCGGTACCGAGGTCGGGCTGTTTGAGAATCAGCCCGACCGGCAGCAGCATCAGCGCGATGGCGACCAGGAAATGCCACCAGCGCAGACTGGCTTCGTGCTTCTGGAAGTACCAGGCAATCATCATCGGCAGCGCGATCTTCATGATTTCCGACGGCTGGATGCGGGTAAAGCCCAGCGACAACCAGCGCGTCGAGCCGTTGACGGTGATGCCCTTGAAATGCACCGCCACCAGGAGCAATAGTCCGACCAGGTAAAGCGGTGGGCCGAAGTGCATGATCATCTGCGGGCGAGAGCGGGCGATCAGCCACATGATGGTCAGCGACAGCATGGTATAGACAAGCTTGTTGTCGATCTTGTCGAAGCTCTGGTTCGAAGCCGAGTAGAGAACCAGCAGACTCAACATGAAAATCAGGCCGAGGAATAGCATCAACCAGCCGTCGAGCGGTTCGATCAGCTTTGCCCAAAGGCGCTTAAGGATTTGCGACTTCATCGCTTGCAGCCTTTTTTGCGGGAGCGGGCGCCTGCACGATGGGCAGGGTCGCGGTCTTGAGTGAGTCGGCGATGGCCGGCGGTACTCGGCCTGTCAGGTAGAAATCGAACAGCTGGCGCGCGATCGGCGCTGCCGCCCCCGCACCCCAACCGCCGTTCTCCACGATCACCGCGATGGCGATCTTCGGATGATCCACCGGCGCGAAGGCGATGAACCAGGAGTGGTCTCGATTCTGCTCCGCCAGCGACGCGGCGTTGTATTTTGCGCCTTGCTTGATTGCGACCACCTGCGCCGTGCCGGTCTTACCGGCCATGGTATAGGTCAGTCCGGCACCGATGGCACCGGCGGTGCCGCCCGGCTTAAGTACGCCGGCCATGCCCTGCTTGATGTAGTCGAAATAGGTCTGCGGGAACGGCAGTTGATGGGTCGGCGAGGTGTTGACCCGCGATTCGCGCCCGGTCTTCACATCGACGATCGACTCGACCAGGTGCGGCGTGAACAATTTGCCGTCGTTGGCCATGGTGGCGGTGGCATTGGCCATCTGCAAGGGCGTGTAGGAGTTGTAGCCCTGGCCGATACCGATACTGACCACGTCGCCGGGCAGCCATTTCTGCGCGGCCGGCCCCAGTTTGGCAAAGCGCCGCGCTTTCCACGCCTTGGACGGCAGCACGCCGGTCAATTCGCCGTCGAGGTCGATACCGGTTTTGCTTCCCAACCCGAACTGACCGACCACCGGCGCAATGCGGTCGATGCCCATATCCCAGGCGAGCTTATAGAAGAAGGTGTCGCTGGATACCGTGATGGCCTTTTGCAGGTTGACCATCCCATGACCCTTTTTATCGGCGTCGCGGAATTGGTGGCTACTGCCGGGCAGTACGAAGAGGCCCGGCGCCGCGCGGATGTCGTCCATCTTGATGATGCCGGACTCCAGTGCCGCCATGGCCATGAAAGGCTTGAAGGTCGAGCCCGGCGGATAGATGCCGCGCAGTGCGCGGTTGACCAGCGGCTTATGCCAGTCGGTGTTGAGCGAGGTCCAGGTCTGGCTGTCGATGCCGTCGATGAACAGGGTCGGATCGAAGCCGGGCTTGGAGAGGAAGGCCAGTACGCCGCCATCGTTGGGGTCGATGGCCACCAGCGCGCCGCGCCGGTCGCCGAATAGTTGGTCGGCGATTTCCTGCAGGCGGATGTCCAGCGCCAGCTTCAAGGTATTGCCGTTGACCGGCGGCGTGCGCTTGAGCGAACGGATGGCGCGGCCGCCGGAGTCGGTCTCGACCTCTTCGAAGCCCACTTGTCCGTGCAATTGATCCTCGTACACCGCTTCGATACCGGTCTTGCCGATATAGGTGGTGCCGCGATAGTTGGTGGTCTTGTCGTCGTCTTCGAGCTGCTGTTTTTCTTTGGGGTTGATGCGGCCGATATAGCCGAGCGCGTGGCTGGTCAGTTCCTTGAACGGATAGTCGCGGAACAGTCGTGCCTTGACCTCGACACCGGGGAAGCGCCACATGTTGGCCGCCAGCCGTGCGGCCTCTTCGTCGGTCAGCTTGACCTTGAGCGGCAGGGTTTCGAAATCCTTGGCGTCTTCCTGGAATTTACGGAAGCGCTTCATGTCGCGCGGCGTGATGTCGACCAACTGCTTGAGTTGCTCGATGGTGGCGTCCATGTTGTCGATCTTGCTGGGCGTCAATTCCAGCGTGTACGACGAGTAGTTCTGCGCCAGTACCACGCCGTTGCGATCCAGGATCAGGCCGCGGTTGGGCAGGATCGGCACCAGCGAGATGCGGTTGTTCTGGGCGAGGGTGGTGAAGTGCTGATATTGCACGACCTGCAGCCAGATAAAGCGGCCGACCAGCAGTACGAACATCAGCAGCATGAAGGCGTAGGCTACCACCAGGCGCAACTGGAACTGGTTTTCCTCGGAGCGCAGGTTTTTCAGGCTGGTCAGTTTCTCGCGCGCCATGGTCAGACTTTATGCGATCGGTAGGGCAGCAACAGCAGCTTGGTCAAGAGGGGCCACAGGATGGCGCCGGTCAACGGCGGCAGGAAATAGGACCAGCCGATGAAGGCCGATCCGGTTGCCATGCGCGTGGCCACCATGATGATCTGGTTGGCGAGCATCAGCGCCAATACGGCGAGGGTCTGCTGCCCGAGGTTGAACATGATCAGTTGGCGCTGGCGCAATAGGGCCAGGTAGCTGGTGATCGAGTAGGCCAATGCGTGCTGGCCGAACATGCCGGTCGATGCCACGTCGGCGATGATGCCGAGCGTGAAGGCGGTGCCGACGCTGACGCGGCGCGGTTGATTGATTACCCAATAGAGAATCAACAGCGCGATGAAGTCCGGCAGCCACAGTACCGTGCTCACCGGCAACGGCAGTAGGTCGATCAGAATGGCCAAGACGAAGCTCAAGTAAATAAAGCGTCGCCGAACCGGCTTCAGTAGTTCTTTCGGTCGGTCAAACGACATGGCCTACTCCGTGGAATCGTCGGGTTGGGTCTTGCCCTTTTTGGGCGCGGGGACGACAGGCTCGGTCGGGCGCGTCGGAACATTGCTCTTTTCCTTCAACACCAACACGTAGCGCCCCTTTTGCACGCCGGCAGTAGGCATGGAGGTCACGCGGATGAAGGCGCTGTCCGGATTGCGTTCCACGCGGGTGACGAAAGCGACCGGGATGCCCTCCGGGTACAAACCGTCGATGCCGGAGGTGATCATCAGATCGCCGGGGCGCACGTCGGCGTGGATCGGCAAGTAACGCGCCTCGACGCCGCCGCCGTAGCCGTACAGGATCGCGCGCAGTCCGGTACGCTGAATGGTCACCGGTACCATCAGCGTTTTGTCGGTGATCAGGGTGACTTCGGCGGTCAGTGGTTGCACGCGGGTGATCTGGCCGATCAGTCCGCGGTCGTCGACGACCGGTTGGCCGGGATGCAGTTGCGAGTCCTGGCCCTTGTCGACAATGATCTTATAAGAGAACGGATCGCGCCCGGTGTAGAGGATTTCGGCTAGGCTTGCGGCGTCGGAACGTTCGCTCTTGAGTTGGTTGAGCGTGCGTAGCGCCTCGAAATCGCGCTCGGTGGACTCCAGCCGCTGTACGCGCGACAGCAAGATCATCTGCTGGCGGCGCAGCACTTCATTTTCCGCCTGCAGCGTGCTTTGCGTGGTCAGGAAGTCGTCGATGCGGCGAGCGGCGACCAGCGGGAAGTTGATTGCGCGCTGCAACGGATAAAACAACACCGACATGCCCTGGCGGGTGTATTCCATCAACCCGTACTGGCTGTCGCCGACCAAAAGGGCGACCGACAGCGCGACGCAGATGGCGAGACGCGTGCCGGGAGAGAGTCCCTGACGAATGAAACTGGGATTATTGGCGAAATCCATCAGACCCTGCGTTCCCCTAGAGGGGCATGACTGGTTGCGCATGCCCGCGGCGCCGTCCGGTGCCGCGGGATGGGATGCAACGTATTAAGGTACGTTGGTGAAGATGGTGCCGATCTTGTCCATCTTCTCCAGTGCCTTGCCCGAACCGCGTACCACGCAGGTCAGCGGTTCTTCGCCGACGAACACCGGCAGGCCGGTTTCTTCGGCCAACAGGCGATCGATGTCCTTCAACAGCGCACCGCCGCCGGTCAGAACCATGCCCTTCTCGGCGATGTCGGCGCCCAGTTCCGGCGGGGTCTGTTCCAGCGCGATCTTCACGGCAGACACGATCTGGTTCAGCGGCTCGGTCAGCGCTTCGAGAATTTCGTTCGAAGACACGGTGAAGGAACGCGGAATGCCTTCGGCCAGATTACGGCCCTTGACTTCCATTTCGCGCACTTCGGCGCCCGGGAAGGCGGAACCGATGGTCTTCTTGATTTCCTCGGCGGTGGTTTCGCCGATCAGCATGCCGTAGTTGCGGCGAATGTAGTTGATGATGGCTTCGTCGAACTTATCGCCGCCGACGCGCACCGAGTTGGAGTACACCACGCCGCCGAGCGAGATCACGCCCACTTCGGTGGTGCCGCCACCGATGTCCACCACCATCGAGCCGGTCGGCTCTTCCACCGGCAGGCCGGCGCCGATGGCGGCTGCCATCGGTTCTTCGATCAATTCGACGCGACGGGCGCCGGCCGCCAGGGCCGAATCCTTGATCGCGCGGCGTTCAACCTGGGTCGAACCGCAGGGTACGCAGATCACGATGCGCGGGCTGGCGGAGAAGAAACGGCTCGGGGTGACCTTCTTGATGAACTGCTTGAGCATCTGTTCGGTCACGGTGAAATCGGCGATAACGCCATCCTTCATCGGGCGGATTGCCTGGATCGAGCCCGGGGTACGACCGAGCATCTTCTTGGCTTCCAGGCCGACGGCCAGGATGGATTTTTTGTTGGTCGGCGCATCGTTATGGATGGCGACTACCGAGGGTTCATCGAGCACAATGCCCTTGCCGCGCATGTAGATCAGGGTGTTTGCGGTGCCAAGGTCAATGGCGAGGTCATTCGAAAAATATCCGGTTAGCGAACGAAACATTGGGTCGATCCTGGTTCAGTTGTCCGTTGACGGGCGCCGGGCTCAAGCCCGAAAGTCCCTGAGTTTACACTTGAATCCACCCCGGCTGCTGACTCTTGGGCCGGACAGTGCCACCCATCCATCGGCATGTGCCGCAGTGATGCATCAATCTTGGGAGAATCAAACGGGCTATGATACCCTATTACTCTTGAAAGATTAAAGGTTTTAAAGAGGACGCCATGTCACTGACGCAGCAAGATGTCGCGCGCATCGCTAAATTGGCCCGCATCGCCGTCACCGAACAGGAAATCGATGCCATCGGTCAGCAACTGAATGACATTTTCGGCTTGATCGAAAAAATGCAGGCGGTTAATACCGACAACGTCGAACCGATGGCGCACCCGCAGGACGTCGCGTTGCGCCTGCGCGCCGATGCGGTGACCGAACAGGATCGGCGCGACGCCTTCATGGCGCTGGCGCCGCAGACCGAAGCCGGTCTGTTCCTGGTGCCCAAGGTCATCGAATAAGCTTGATCGGCGCAGTGCGCCCCATGAATGGAATGACACAACAATGATCAATGCCTCGCTCAAGGCGCTGGCGGGCCAACTGGCCGCCGGAACCGTTTCCAGCGAAGAGCTCGCCCGGGCTTATCTCGACCGTATCGAGACCCTGAATCCGCTGCTCAATGCTTTTATCTCCCTGGATCGCGATAAAACGCTGGCCGAAGCCCGCGCCGCCGACGCCCGTCGCGCGGCGGGTTCGGCCGGTCCTTTGACCGGCGTGCCGCTGGCGCACAAAGATCTGTTCTGCCAGCAAGGCTGGAAGACCTCTTGCGGTTCGCGCATGCTCGACAACTTCGTCTCGCCTTACGACGCCCATGTGGTCGAGCAGTGCAAGGCCGCCGGCATGGTGACGCTCGGCCGCACCAATATGGATGAATTCGCCATGGGTTCGTCCAACGAGAACTCCTGGTACGGCCCGGTGAAAAACCCGTGGGATGTCAATGCCATTCCCGGCGGTTCCTCCGGCGGTTCCGCGGTGGCGGTTGCGGCACGGCTGACCCCGGTGGCGACCGCTACCGATACGGGCGGTTCGATCCGTCAGCCGGCTTCGCACTGCGGCATCACCGGCCTCAAGCCGACCTACGGCGTGGTCAGCCGCTACGGCATGGTGGCGTTCGCCTCGTCGCTCGATCAGGGCGGTGTGGTGGCCCAGACCGCGGAAGACTGCGCGCTGATGCTGAATGTGATGGCCGGTTTCGATAAGCGCGATTCGACCAGCGTCGAGCGCGCCGCCGAAGATTACGCGCGCGATTTGGCGCGGCCGCTCGCCGGTCTCAAGGTTGGCCTGCCGCGCGAATACTTTGCCGAGGGTCTGTCGCCCGAGGTGGCGCGCGTAGTCGAGGCCGCCGTGGCCGAATTGAAGAAACAAGGTGCGACGGTGGTCGACGTCAGCCTGCCCAACACCGCGTTGTCGATCCCGTCTTACTATGTGATCGCGCCGGCCGAAGCGTCGTCCAACCTGAGCCGTTACGACGGTGTGCGCTATGGCCACCGTGCCGCCGAATACGCCGATCTGGTCGATATGTACGAAAAAACCCGCGCCGAAGGCTTCGGCGCCGAGGTTAAGCGTCGCATCATGGTCGGTACCTATGTGTTGTCGCATGGCTACTACGATGCCTACTACATCAAGGCACAGAAGATCCGCCGCCTGATCGCCAACGATTTCGTCGAAGCATTCAAGTCCTGCGACGTGATCCTCGGACCGGTCGCGCCGACCGCCGCTTTCGATCTGGGTAGCATGAACAACGATCCGGTGGAAATGTACCTCTCGGACATCTACACCCTGTCGGTCAACTTGGCCGGCCTGCCGGGCATGAGCGTGCCGGCCGGCTTTGCCGCCAACGGCCGGCCGATCGGACTGCAACTGATCGGCAACTACTTCGGCGAGGCGCGCCTGTTGAACGTGGCGCACCAGTTCCAGTTGGCCACCGACTGGCATACGCAGCAACCTGCGCTGTAATCAGGAAAGAACAGCCATATGAAATGGGAAGTCGTCATCGGTCTGGAAGTGCATACGCAGCTCTCGACCGTTTCCAAGATCTTTTCCGGCGCCTCGACTGCGTTCGGCGCGGCGCCGAATACCCAGGCCTGCAATATCGACCTGGCCTACCCGGGCGTGCTGCCGGTATTGAACGAGGCCGCGGTCGACAAGGCGATCCGCCTGGGCTTGGCGCTGGGGTCCAAGATCAATCAGAAGAACGTCTTCGCGCGTAAGAACTACTTCTATCCCGATCTCCCCAAGGGCTATCAGATCAGTCAGATGGACTTGCCGGTGGTCGAGGGCGGCCAGATCGCCATTCAGTTGGGCGACGAAGAGAAGGTCATTCGCCTGACCCGCGCGCATCTGGAGGAAGATGCCGGCAAGAGCCTGCACGAGGACTTTCATGGCCTGTCCGGCATCGACCTCAATCGCGCCGGCACGCCGCTGTTGGAAATCGTCTCCGAGCCGGATATGCGCTCGGTGGAAGAGGCCGTCGCCTACGCCCGCGCGCTGTATACCCTGGTGACTTGGCTCGGCATCTGCGACGGCAATATGCAGGAAGGCAGCTTCCGCATGGACGTCAACGTGTCGGTGCGGCCGCAGGGGCAAGAAGCCTTCGGTACCCGGCGCGAGATCAAGAACCTGAACTCGTTCCGCTTTTTGGAGCAGGCCGCGAAATACGAAATCCAGTGGCAGATCGATCAGCTTGAGGATGGCGGCAAGATTCAACAGGCGACCGTGTTGTTCGACCCGGATACCGGCGAGACGCGCATGATGCGCAGCAAGGAAGACGCGCACGATTATCGTTACTTCCCCGATCCGGATCTGCTGCCGGTGCGTATCGGCGACGAATGGATCGCCCGCGTCAAAGGCGAGATGCCCGAGCTACCGGAGCAGATGAAGGCGCGCTTTGCCGAGCAATACGGCCTATCGGCCTACGATGCGGCATTGTTGACTGCCAGCCTGGCGCAGGCGCGCTACTTCGAGGCGGCCGCCGGCGATTGCGGTCAAGGCAAGTTGGTCGCCAACTGGATCAATGGCGAGATCGCTGCGCGCCTCAATCGCGATGGCGGCGATATCGCCGCTTGTCCGATCGGGCCGCAACGCCTGGCCGGTTTGGTTATGCGCATCGCCGACGCCACGCTGTCGAGCAAGCTGGCCAAGCAAGTGTTCGACGCGATGTGGGACTGCGATCTGTCCGCCGATGCCATTATCGAGCGCGATGGGTTGAAGCAGGTCTCGGACGTCGGCGCCATCGAGAAGATGGTCGAGGATGCCATCGCCGCCAACCCCAAGGCGGTGGAAGAGTTCCGAGCCGGTAAGGAGAAGGCGCTCAACGCGCTGGCCGGGCAGGTGATGAAGGCTTCGAAGGGCAAAGCCAATCCGGCGCAGGTACTTGAAATACTCAAGAACAAATTGACTGCTTGATTGTAAAGCGCTCGATTTAAGGAGGCCGGTCGCGACCGGCTTCCTTTATTTTGATGGATACTTACTACAGATTGTGGTTTTTTCCCATTTCACACCCCACATTCAGTGCTTTGTTTAAGGTACTGATTTGACAGGGTTTCTCTCTTACTCCCCTGTGCCTAAGTCATTGTCTCATAAGGCGAATTAGCCGTTCCCGATATTGACCGTGGAGAACTTCTTTCTTATAGTGGCGAAAAGTGGGACAAAGTGGGTTAAAGTGGAGAATGAAACCGGTAACGGGAAGTGTGAGCGAATGAAATGATCGGCGGTGTCAGTGTTGTCTCTCTCGATAGTAAAGGTCGCTTGGCCATTCCGGCCCGGCACCGGGAGACGCTGTTGTCCGCATTCGGCCACAAATTGGTGGTGACGCTCGAATCTTCCGACCATCTGTTGATGTATCCCGAACCCAATTGGCGTCCGGTCGAAGCGCGCTTGCTGGCGCTGCCGAGCGGCAATCCCACCCTCAAACGTTACCAGCGCCTGGTGCTCGGCCACGCCGAGACCCTGGAGATGGATAGCGCCGGTCGTATCCTGCTGCCCGCTCGCCTGCGCGAGCTGACCGGCCTGGACAAGGAAGTGGCGTTGGTCGGCATGGGTAACCGCTTCGAATTGTGGAATGCCCAGGAATGGGACGACCAGACCAACGCCGCGCTTGAATTGAGCCAGGAAGACCTGGCCGCGCATCTTGGAGATTTCACGCTGTGACCGCTGCCCCCTTTGTGCACCAAACGGTGCTCCTGAACGAGGCTGTCGCCGCACTCGCCGTCCGTCCGGATGGCGTGTACGTTGACGGCACCTTCGGGCGTGGCGGCCATAGTCGGCTGATTCTTTCGCGTTTGGGCGCCAACGGGCGCCTGATCGCATTCGACAAAGACCCCGAGGCAGTCGCCGTCGGTCAGCGGCTCGCCGCCGAAGACCCGCGCTTCACGTTGGTGCACGACGGCTTTGCATCGTTGGCCCGCGCACTCGATCAACTCGGTATCCCCTCCGTCGACGGCATTCTGCTCGACCTCGGTGTGTCCTCGCCGCAGATCGACGACGGCCGGCGCGGCTTTAGCTTCCGCTTTGACGCCCCGCTCGACATGCGTATGGATACCACCAGGGGCATGACCGCGGCCGAATGGCTGGCATCGGCCGACGAAGCGGAAATCAGAGAGGTAATCAAAACCTATGGTGAAGAGCGGTTTGCTCGCAAGATCGCAGCAGCCATTGTTGCGCAACGGGCTGTCCAGCCCCTCGCGACGACGCGTGAGCTCGCTGTCCTCGTTGGGAAAAACGTCCATACTCGTGAGCCGGGGCAGGACCCCGCAACGCGGACTTTCCAAGCGATAAGAATTCATATCAACGGCGAACTGGACGAGCTGCACACCGTGCTACCGCAAGCCGTCGGTCGACTGGCACCGGGCGGTCGCCTGGCTGTGATCAGCTTCCATTCGCTGGAAGACCGCATTGCCAAGCTGTTCTTGCGCGACGCGAGCCAGGCCGACAAGCTGCCCTCCTGGGTGCCGGTTCGTGCCAGCGACCTTCCCGAGGCGCCGATGAAACTGATCGGCAAGCCCGTGCGCGCGGGCGAAGCGGAACTCGGCGCCAACCCGCGTGCGCGTAGCGCCATCATGCGTGTGGCCGAGCGTACCGCGGGCGATTGGCACGGGGAGGCGGCATGAACAAGCTCAACGCCATCCTGCTCGCACTGGTCGTGTTCTGCTCTTGGTCGGTGGTGACCTCGCAGCATGTGTCGCGCATGCTCTATAGCGATCTGCAGAAGGAACAAAAATCGCAGCAGCAACTGGATGTCGAATATGGTCAGTTGATGCTGGAACAAGGAACCTGGGGCGCGCACGCCGTGATCGAGAAAGCGGCGCAGACGCGGTTGGGTATGCATACCCCCGATCCGCGCCAGGTTCAGGTCGTGACGGCGGGGGCAACCTGATGAAGGTCTACCAGCCCGCCAAGCGGTTCGTTCCGCCTCCCCCCGCCCTGCGCATGTCGACAGGGCGTGTCCGTTTTATGCTCGCGGCCATGGGGCTGCTGTTCGCCGGCTTGATCGGACGCGCCATTTATCTGCAAGTGGCGCAGCAGGACTTCCTGGTCAATCAAGGCGATGCGCGCTTCCGTCGTTCGCTGGTGCTGGAGGCCAACCGCGGCCTGATCACCGACCGCAACGGCGAGCCGTTGGCCATCAGTACCCCGGTGCAGACCATCTGGGCCAGCCCCGCCGACATGGAGCCGGTGCCGCCGGCCAAGCTGCGCGAGCTGGCGCGCTTGCTGGAAATGTCGCCGGAAGAGGTCGATAGCAAGCTGTCCGACCACAAGCGCGAATTCGTTTACCTCAAGCGCCAGATCAGCCCCGAGCTTGCGACGCAAGTGATGGCGCTCGGTATCCCCGGCATCGCCAAGCAACAGGAATTCCGCCGCTTCTATCCGGCCGGCGATATCTTCGCCCACATCATCGGTTTCACCGGTGTGGACGGTAAAGGCCAGGAAGGCGCCGAACTGGCGCGCGAGAAGATGCTGGCCGGCAGCAATGGCCGTCGCGTGGTGGTCAAGGATCGTCGCGGCCACATCATCGAGGATGTCGGTCCGGTCGAGCCGCCGCGCGATGGTCAGACCCTGATGTTGGCGGTCGACCAGCGCATCCAGTACCTGGCGTCGCGCGAACTCAAAAGCGCGGTGGAAAGCAATAAGGCCAAGGCCGGCTCCGTGGTGGTGCTCGACGCGCATAGCGGCGAATTGCTGGCGTTGGCCAACTACCCGACCTACAACCCGAACAATCGCCAGGGCGTGACCACCGAAATGATGCGCAACCGCGCGGTGATCGACACCTTCGAACCTGGCTCGACCATGAAGCCGTTGTCGATCTCGGTGGCGCTGGAAGAGGGCAAGGCCAACGTCCATACCGTGCTCGACACACACCCGTACATGATCGGACCTGCGCGCATCCACGACGTGACCGACTCCGACCGCCTCGACATCGAGGGCATCATCAAGAAGTCGAGCAACGTCGGTGCCAGCAAACTGGCATTGATGGTGTCGCCGCATGACTTCTGGAGTTACTACGACTCGCTCGGCTTTGGCCGTTCGCCGGATACCGGCTTCCCCGGCGAGGCTTCCGGCCGTCTGCGCGATTGGAAGACCTGGCGCCCGATCGAGCAGGCCACCATGTCGTTCGGCTACGGCGTGTCGGTCAGCCTGCTGCAGATGGCGCGTGCCTACACCATTTTCACCAATCACGGCGAAATGATGCCGGTGTCGCTGTATCGAACCGGCTCGCCGCTACCCGGCAAACGTGTGCTGCCGGCCAACGTCGCCGATGAAATGCGCGACGTGCTGATCGCCAACAGCGAACCGGGCGGCGGCGCTGTCGGCGGTCGCATTCTGGGCTACAGCATCGGCGGCAAGAGCGGCACCGCGCGCAAACTGGTCGGCAACAGCTATGTGGCCGACAAGCACCGTGCACTATTTATCGGTTTTGCCCCGGGCAAGGCGCCGAAGATGATCGTGGCCGTGATGATCGACGAGCCCACGGCCGGGAAATATTACGGTGGCGCCGTGGCGGCACCGGTTTTTGCCAATGTGGCCGGTGGTGCGTTGCGGATTCTCAACGTGCAACCGGATCAGCCGTACAACAACACCCTGTTGCCGGCAACCACGCCGATACCGGCGGATTTTTAAAGAAAACGAGATAAATGTTCAGCCGTTTGTCACCGTTGCCGGACTGGAATCCGGCGGATCTCGACCAACTCGGTGTCGCCGTCAAGCGCGTCGAGTCGGATAGCCGACGCATCGTGCCGGGCGACGTGTTTCTCGCCTTCGGCGGTGCGTTCGCCGATGGCCGCCAGTTCATCCCGATGGCCATCGCCAACGGTGCGGTCGCCGTGCTGTGGGATCCCGCGGACGGTTTTGCCTGGAAAGACGAATGGCAGGTGCCCAATCTGGCACTGCCCGATCTGCGTCTCTACGCCGGCATCATCGCCAGCCACGTTGCCCAGGATCCGAGCAAGAGCATGCGCGTGATCGGCATTACCGGTACCAACGGCAAGACGTCGCTGTCGCACTGGCTCGCCCAGGCGTTCTCCCTGCTGGGGCAGAAGGCGGCGCTGATCGGCACCGTCGGCAACGGCATCTACGGCGAATTGACCGAAACCACCCACACCACGCCCGACCCGGTGACCATCCAGCACAAGCTGGCCGAATACCGTCGCCAGGGCGCGCACGTCGTCACCATGGAAGTGTCGTCGCACGGCCTGGATCAGGTGCGTGTCAACGGCGTGCAGTTCCATACCGCGCTGTTCACCAATCTGACGCGCGACCACCTCGATTATCACGGCACCATGGAAGCGTACGGCGCCGCCAAGGAGCGTCTGTTCCACTGGCAGGGGCTGCAGAACGCCATCGTGAATGTCGACGACGATTTCGGCCGTGCCATGGTCGGTCGCCTGGATCGCCAACAGGTGCGTGTCATCACCTATGGCCTGGAGCAAGGCGATGTACGCCCGCTGTCGCTATCCAATTCGCTCGACGGCCTGCAGATGCGCGTTACCACGCCGTGGGGCGAGGTCGATATCCGTAGCGGCCTATTGGGGCGCTTCAACGCCGCCAACCTGTTGGCAAGCCTGGCGACGCTGTGCGCCGGCGGCGTCGATCTGACGATTGCCGCGCAAGCGCTGGGTAAGATCCAGCCGGCCCGCGGTCGCATGCAATGCATCGGCGGCGCGCACGAACCGCTGGTGGTGGTCGACTATGCCCACACCCCCGACGCACTCGACAAGGCGCTGTCGACCTTGGCGGAAATCCGCCCGTCCGGCAGCCGGCTGTTCTGCGTCTTCGGCTGTGGCGGCGATCGCGACAACGGCAAGCGGCCGATCATGGGCGGGATCGCCGAAAGCTTGGCCGACGTCACCGTGCTGACCAGCGACAATCCGCGCAGCGAAGACCCGATGGCGATCATCAACCAGGTGCTCGCCGGCATGAAGCAGCCCGGGCATGTGGAATCCGACCGCGAGCAGGCGATCCATTGGGCTGTCGAACAGGCTCGCGCCGGCGACATCATTCTGATCGCCGGCAAGGGGCACGAAGAGTACCAGGACATCAACGGCGTCAAACGGCCGTTCTCGGACTTCCGCGTGGCGGAAGAGGCGCTGACCGAATGGGGCAAGACACATGATGACGCTATCTGAAGCCGCACGCCTGGCGGGCGGTGTACTGCACGGTAGCGATGCCGACGTGACGCGGGTCGTGACCGATAGTCGAGCCATTCAGGCCGGCGATCTGTTCGTGGCGCTCAAAGGCGAGCGCTTCGATGCGCACGATTTTGTGGCCGGCGCGCTAGAAAAGGGCGCCGCTGGCGCGATCGTGGCCGAGGGTTTTGCGCTGGAGGGCGCCAATCTGATCGTGGTGGACGACACCCGATTGGCGTTGGGCCGCCTCGCCGCCGGCTGGCGCGCACGTTTCGATATGCCGCTGATCGGCATTACCGGCTCCAACGGCAAGACCACCGTCAAGGAAATGCTGGCCGCCATCCTGCGCGCGTATGTCGGCGAGGACGCCGTGCTGGTGACCGCCGGCAACTTCAACAACGACATCGGTTTGCCGCTGACTTTGCTCGGCCTGAACCGGAACCATCGCTTCGCCGTGATCGAAATGGGCATGAACCATACCGGCGAGCTGGCATATCTGTCCGCACTGGCGCGTCCGGATGTGGCGCTGATCAACAATGCGCTGCGCGCCCATCTGGGGCAGTTCGACTCGGTGCAAGCCATCGCGCACGCCAAGGCTGAGATTTTCGACGGCCTGGGCGACCAGGGTATCGCGGTCTTCAACGCCGAAGATGCCAATGCCGATCTGTTTGCCGCGGCCGCCGGCAAGCGCCCCATGTTGCGCTTCGGACTGAAAACCGGCGATGTGCGCGCGCTGAACTACACCCTGGGCAACGATGGCAGCAGCGTGACGCTGCATACCCCGCTGGGCGAGTTGGCCGTGCGGGTACCGGCCCCGGGCGAGCATAACGTCAAGAATGCCTTGGCCGCCGCCTCGCTGGCGCTGGCGCTGGACGTGCCGGCCGCCGCCATTACGCGCGGTCTGATGGGGTTCCAAGGCGTCAAGGGACGACTACAGAAGAAGATCGCCAAGAACGGTGCCACCGTGCTTGACGATACCTACAACGCCAATCCGGATTCGATGAAGGCCGGTTTGGCGGTGCTGTCGAAGCGCGCCGCGCCGCGTTGGTTCGTGATGGGCGACATGGGCGAATTGGGCGAGGGCGCCGCGGCGTTGCATGCCGAAGTCGGCCAGAACGCGCGCGAGCTGGGGATCGACATGCTGGTCACGTTAGGCCAGGAGAGCCGTGCCGCCTGCGAAGCCTTCGGCGCGCCGGCAAGACATTTCGAAGCGATCGAGCCCTTACTCGCCTGGCTGAACACGGCCTTGCCGTATAACGCCAACGTGTTGGTCAAGGGCTCGCACTTCATGAATATGGATCGTGTCGTCGACCACCTGGTCGGCCAGAAGGGGAATTGAAGTGTTGCTTTGGTTAGCCGATTTGCTTGCGCATCATATCCGCGCATTCAGTGTTTTCAACTACGTCACGCTGCGGGCCGTGCTGGCATCGCTGACGTCGTTGGGGATCTCGCTGTTCATGGGCCCGATACTGATCCGCAAGCTGACCGAACTGAAGGCCGGGCAGGCCGTGCGTTCGGATGGCCCGCAAACCCACTTGGTCAAGGCCGGTACGCCGACCATGGGCGGCACATTGATTCTGCTGTCGATCACCCTGACCGTGCTGCTGTGGGCCGACCTGCGCAACAAGTATGTCTGGCTGCTGCTGGCGGTGATGCTCAGCACAGGCGCCGTCGGCTTCTACGACGACTGGCGCAAGGTGGTGTATCGCGATCCGAAGGGTATCTCGGCGCGCGCCAAGATGTTCTGGCAATCGGTCATCGCCATCGGCGCCGGGGTGATTTTGGCAGGTACCGCCAGCCTGCCGGCGACGACCGAGTTTATCGTGCCGTTCTTCAAGAACGTCATCTATCCGTTCGGCGTCATCGGCTTTTGCGTGCTGACCTACCTGGTGATCGTCGGTGCCTCCAATGCCGTCAATCTGACCGATGGCCTGGACGGGTTGGCCGCGTTGCCGACCGTACTGGTTGCCGCCGCGCTGGCCATTTTCGCCTATATCGCCGGCCACGCCGTGTTTTCCAAGTACCTGGGCATGCCGTTCATCCCCGGCGCGCATGAAGTGGCGGTTTTCTGCGCTGCGATCTGCGGCGCCTGCCTGGGCTTTTTGTGGTTCAACGCCTACCCGGCCCAGGTGTTCATGGGCGACGTGGGCGCGCTGGCGCTGGGCGCCGCGTTGGGTTTGGTGGCGGTGATCGTGCGCCAGGAAGTCGTGTTCTTCATCATGGGCGGTCTGTTCGTGATGGAGGCGTTGTCCGTGATGATCCAGGTCGCCTCGTTCAAGCTGACCGGCAAGCGCGTGTTCCGCATGGCACCGCTGCATCATCACTATGAACTGAAGGGCTGGAAGGAAACGCAAGTGGTCGTGCGTTTCTGGATCATCACCATGATGCTGGTGCTGATCGGCCTGTCCACCATCAAGCTGCGTTGAGGATGACAATGAATTTCGCCAACCGTCACATCATGGTCGTGGGGCTCGGGGATTCCGGGCTTGCCACTGTGCGCTGGCTCGCCGCGCACGGCGCGACCGTGTCGGTGGCGGATAGCCGCGACAACCCGCCCAACCTCGACGTCATCCGCGCCGAGTTGCCGGATGTGAACGTGCGCGCCGGCGCATTCGACGACGCCGCCTTCGATGGCGTCGACATGCTGGTCGTCAGCCCGGGCGTGGCGGTGGCCACACCGGCGATCCGCGCCTATCGCGAGCGAGGCGGCCGCGTCGTCGGCGACATCGAACTGTTCGCCCGTGCGATCGCCGGTACCTCGGCGCGCGTGATCGCCATTTCCGGCTCCAACGGTAAGAGCACGGTCACCACGCTGGTCGGTCATCTCTGCCAAAGCGCGGGACTGGATACCATGGTGGCCGGCAACATCGGCCTGCCCGTGCTCGAAGCGCTCGCCGAGCGCGAAGCCAGCGGGCGCATGCCCGACGTATGGGTGCTGGAATTGTCCAGCTTCCAACTGGAAACCACGGCCAGCCTGCGCGCCGACGCGGCTACGGTACTGAATATCTCCGAGGATCACCTCGATCGTTACAACGACTTGCTCGATTACGCGCACGCCAAGACCGCCGTGTTCAACGGCGCCGGGGTTCAGGTGTTGAACGCCGAAGACCCGCTGGTGCGTGCCATGGTTCGCCCGGGGCACGTCGTGAAGTGGTTTGCGCTCGATGACGCGGCCGACTACGGTCTGCGCCTGCAAAACGGCCAGGGCTGGTTGTGCTGTGCGGGCGAGCCGGTGTTCGACCTCGCGCGCCTGCCGCTCGAAGGGTTGCACAACGCCGCCAACGCGCTGGCCGCGCTGGCGCTGTGCGAAGGCATCGGCCTGGCGCGCGAACGCCTGCTGGCCGGTCTGGAAAGCTTCCGCGGCTTGCCGCATCGCGTCGAACTGATCAACGAGTTCGGCGGCATCAAATTCATCGACGACTCCAAGGGCACCAACGTCGGCGCCACGGTCGCCGCCTTGAACGGCATGATTCGCCCGGTGGTACTGATCGCCGGCGGCGATGGCAAGGGGCAGGATTTCGCACCGCTGGCCCCGGCGTGCCGTCGTATCGTGCGTGCCGTGATGTTGATCGGCCGCGATGCCGGCAAGATCCGCGCCGCACTGGCCGACAGCGGCATCGAGATGGTCGACTTCGCCAGCCTGCAGGACGCGACCCGCGCCGCAGCGGCCAAGGCGCAATCCGGGGATGTGGTGTTGTTGTCGCCGGCGTGCGCCAGCCTCGATATGTTCCGCAACTACGCAGAGCGTGCTCAGGTGTTCGTCGACACCGTGCGTGCCGTGCAAAGTGAAAGCGGGCAATGACGACGGCCAGCATGAAAGGCGCCTACGCGGCCACCACCATCCTCGACGAGGCGCTGGCCTGGGCCATCGCCTTGCTGCTGTCGATCAGCCTGGTGATGGTGTATTCCGCGTCGGTGGCTTATGCCGAGGCCGATGCGGCGACACAGAACAAGTATTTCTATTTGATTCGCCATGTGATTTTCATGGTGATCGGCTTGGCCGGCGGCTATGTGGCGTTCCAAATTCCGACGGCCTTCTGGCAGAAGTATGCCGGCAAGATCTTCTTGATCGGGGTGGTGCTGTTGGTGCTGGTGCTGATTCCGGGCATCGGACGCGTGGTCAACGGCTCGCGGCGCTGGATCTCGCTGTTCGTGATCAATTTGCAGCCGTCCGAACTGATGAAGATGGCCACGGTGTTGTATGCGGCGGATTACACGGTGCGCAAGTCGCACAAGCTGCACAGCTTGAAGGAAGGCTTTTTGCCGATGTTCATCGCCATGGTGGTGGTGGCCTTCCTGCTGTTGCGCGAGCCGGACTTCGGCGCGCTGATGGTGGTGATGACGATCGCGATGGGCATCTTGTTCCTCGGCGGCATCAACATGCGCATCTTTTCCGGCCTGGCCGTCATGGCGTTGGTGGCGATCGTGCTGCTGATCATCAGTTCGCCCTACCGTCTCAAGCGGGTGCTGGGTTTCATGGACCCGTGGGACGATCCGTTCGGCAAGGGCTATCAGTTGTCGCACTCGCTGATCGCCATCGGCCGCGGCGAATGGTTCGGCGTTGGATTGGGCGCCAGCGTCGAGAAACTGTTTTATCTGCCGGAGGCGCACACCGACTTCATCTTGGCGGTGATCGCCGAGGAGTTCGGCTTCTTCGGCATTTGCGTGTTGATTGCGATTTACGCCTGGATCGTGCGCCGCGCGTTCCACATCGGCGTCGAGTCGCGCAAGCTCGAACGCTACTACCAGGCGTTGGTGGCGCAAGGCATCGGTATTTGGCTCGGGATTCAGGCCTTTTTCAACATGGGCGTGAACATGGGTCTTTTGCCGACCAAGGGTCTGACCTTGCCGCTGATGTCGTTCGGCGGCTCGGCGATGTTGTTCAACCTGATGTCGATGGCGCTGTTGCTACGCGTCGACTACGAAAATCGGAGGATCATGCGCGGTTACAAGGGCTAACCCGCATGGAGAGCGAACAATGGCGAACAAAACCGTAATGATCATGGCAGGCGGTACCGGGGGGCACATCTTCCCGGCGCTGGCCGTGGCCGACGTGCTGAAAGCGCGCGGCTGGCAAGTGATCTGGCTCGGTGCCGAGGGCGGCATGGAAACCCGTCTGGTGCCGCAGCACGGCTACGCCATCGAAACGGTGCGCATTGCAGGCATGCGCAAGAATGGGCTCAAGCGCTGGTTGTCGCTGCCGTTCATGATGGCCGCTGCGCTCTTGCGCACCACCGGGGTCATTCTGCGCCACCGGCCCGACATCGCCGTCGGCTTCGGCGGCTACACCGGTTTCCCGGGCGGACTGATGAGCCGCGTGCTGTGGAAGCCGCTGGTGATCCACGAACAGAACTCGGTGGCCGGGCTGACCAATCGCCTGTTGTCGAAGATCGCCAACCGCACGCTGTTCGCCTTCCCGGGCGCTTTCCCGGGCAATGAGGGCCGGGTCGGCAATCCGGTGCGCGCGGAGATTGCCGCCGTGGCCGAGCCCGATGTGCGCTTCAATGGTCGCGAAGGCGCGCTGCGCGTGCTGGTGGTCGGCGGCAGCCTGGGCGCCAAGGTCTTGAACGAAACCCTGCCGAGCGCACTGGCCATGATCCCGGCCGAACGCCGTCCCCTGGTGGTGCACCAGGCCGGCGTCAAGCAGATCGACGCGCTCAAGCAGTCGTATGCCGACGCCGGTATCGAGGCCGATTGCCGCGCCTTTATCGACGATATGGCCGGCGAGTACGCCGCCGCCGATCTGGTGATCTGCCGCGCCGGCGCCTTGACGGTGGCCGAGCTCGCCGCCGCTGGCGTTGCCAGCGTGCTGGTGCCGCTGCCGACCGCGGTGGACGACCATCAGACCGGCAACGCCCGTTACCTCGAACAGGCCGGTGCCGCCCGCCTCATGCCGCAAAAGACGCTGACGGCCGAAGGGCTCGCGGCGGTTTTACAGAACACGACGCGCGCCGAGTGCCTGGAAATGGCTCGACGTGCACGCAGCCTCGCCATCGTCGATGCCGCCACGCGCGTGGCCGACGAATGCGAAGCACTGACAAGAGAATGAAATGAAACACAGAGTCAACCACATCCATTTCGTAGGCATCGGCGGCGTCGGCATGAGCGGCATCGCCGAGGTGCTGCTGAATCTGGGCTACAAGGTCAGCGGTTCCGACGTGTCGGATAACGCGACGACCAAGCGATTGGTCGGGCAGGGCGCGGACGTTTTCTTCGGCCATGACGCCACCTACGTGCAAGGCGCCGATGTGGTGGTGACCTCGACCGCGGTGCGGGCCGACAACCCGGAAGTACAAGCCGCGCGCGCACAGAACATCGCGGTGATTCCGCGCGCGCTGATGCTAGCCGAACTGATGCGCTTCAAGCAGGGCATCGCCATTGCCGGCACGCACGGCAAGACCACCACCACGAGCCTGGTCTCGTCGGTGCTGGCCGCCGCCGGCCTGGATCCGACCTTCGTCATCGGCGGCAAGCTGACCGCCGCCGGTACCAATGCCCGGCTGGGCTCTGGAGACTTCCTGGTGGCCGAGGCCGACGAATCGGATGCGTCGTTCCTGTATCTGACGCCGGTGATGGCGGTGGTAACCAATATCGACGCCGATCACATGGATACCTATGGGCATGACTTCGACAAGCTGAAGCAAGCCTTCGTCGATTTCCTGCAGCGCCTGCCGTTCTACGGTTGCGCCGCGCTGTGCGTCGACGATCCGCAGGTACGCGAGATTCTGCCGCGCATCACCAAGCCGGTGACCACCTACGGTCTCGACGAGGGGGCGCACATCCGCGCGGTGGATGTGGTGGCCGATGCCGGGCGCATGCGCTTCGACGTGGTTTTGCAAGATGGCCAGCGTTTCCCTGTGCTGCTCAACCTGCCGGGCCGCCACAACGTGCAGAACGCCTTGGCCGCGATTGCGATTGGCCTGGAGTGCGGCGCGGATATTCCGTCCATTCAGCGGGGGCTGGCGGATTTCGCCGGCGTTGGCCGGCGCTTCCAGCGTTACGGCGAGGTGGCTTGCCAAAACGGTGGACAGTTCACGCTGATCGACGATTACGGTCATCACCCGGTGGAGATGGCGGCGACGTTGGCGGCTGTACGCGGCGCCTTCCCGTCGCGCCGACTGCTGTTGGCATTCCAACCGCACCGTTATACCCGCACCCGCGATCTGTTCGAGGACTTCGTCAAGGTGCTGTCGACGGTCGATGGTCTGTTGCTGGGCGAGGTGTATGCCGCCGGCGAGGCGCCGATCGTGGCGGCCGATGGCCGGGCGCTGGCACGTGCGGTGCGAGTGGGCGGTAAGGTGGAGCCGGTGTTCGTCGAGGCCATCGAGGATATGCCGCAGGCGATTCTCGATGCGGCGCGCGATGGCGATGTGGTGGTGACCATGGGCGCGGGGTCGGTCGGCGCGGTGCCGGGCAAGGTCGTGGCTCAACAGGTTTGAAGCAAATTTTGGTCGCTGGGCGACAGGTACAGGACAACAAGGCAATGAAGCAGTACGGCAAAGTGGCAGTGATGATGGGCGGTTCCTCCTCCGAGCGCGAGGTGTCGCTGATGAGCGGCGGCGGCGTGCTTAAGGCGCTGCAGTCGCGCGGCGTGGACGCCCATGCATTCGATCCTTCCGAGAAGCCGCTTTTCGCGCTCAAGGAAGAGGGATTCGAGCGCGTGTTCATCATCCTGCACGGCCCATTCGGCGAGGATGGCACGCTGCAGGGCGCGCTGGAAACCATGGGCATCCCGTATACCGGGTGCGGCGTGATGGCCTCGGCCATCGGCATGGACAAGTGGCGCACCAAGCTCTTGTGGCAATCGATCGGTCTGCCGGTGCCGGCGTTCCGGCTGCTGGAAGAGGGTAGCGATCTGGATCGGGTCGTGGCCGAGCTGGGCTTGCCGCTGTTCGTCAAGCCGGCCTGCGAAGGTTCGAGCTTTGGCGTCACCAAGGTAAAAACGGCTGCTGATATGCGAGCAGCCTATGAAGAAGCAAAAAAGTACGACGATCTGATTCTGGCCGAGCAGTTCATCGGTGGCGGCGAATATACCTGCGCCATCCTGGGCGAACGGGCGTTGCCGTCCATTAAGATCGAACCGGCCACCGAGTTTTACGACTACCAGGCCAAGTATTTCCGCGACGACACCGTGTATCGTTGCCCGTCCGGCCTGGACGCCGAGACCGAGGCGCGGGTGCACCAGCTGGCGCTGAAGGCTTTCCAGGTGATGGGCGGCACGGGCTGGGGACGCATCGACTTTTTGATGGACGAAGCCGGTCGGCCGTATCTGCTGGAAGCGAATACCGCACCGGGCATGACCAGCCACAGCTTGGTGCCGATGGCGGCGCGTCAGGCCGGCATGAGTTACGAGGATCTGTGCTTGGCGGTATTGGATTTGGCGCATGTGGGATAACCACATCGCGTTGAGACGGCTGGCGAATTTGTTGTTGCTGCTCTCGATCGGGATGTTGCTGTACGCAGGTGGCTTTTGGCTGACGCACGCACCGGTCTTCCCGGTGAAGAAGATTCGCATCAGCGGTCAGATGCAGCGTGTCACGCCGGAGCAGCTCAAGTTCATTGCCGAGCACGAGCTGACCGGATCGTTCTTTACGCTGGACATCGACCGGACCCGAGCGGCATTCAGCAAATTGCCCTGGGTACGCGAGGCCCAGGTACGGCGCACTTGGCCGGATACGCTGGAAATCTCGATCGACGAGTATGTGGCGCTGGCGCGATGGGGCGAGGATGGGCTGGTCGATGTGAACGGCACTTGGTTCGACGCCGCAAGCGATCAGAACGATTTGCCGGTGTTTTTCGGACCGGCGGGGGCACAGAAGGACATGGCGTCGCTGTACCAGCGGCTGAAACAGGTGCTGGCGCCCACAGAATTGAAGATTGTGCGCTTGTATTTGTCAGACCGGCGCGCATGGAGTGTTGAGCTGGATAACGGGGTACATATCGAGTTGGGTCGCGGCGATGTCGAGCAGAGAGCGCAGCGATTCGCCTCCCACTGGCAGAACACGGTGGCCAAGCTGCCGTACTCGGTCAGTTACGTCGATATGCGTTATCCGAATGGATTCGCCGTCCGCATGCCTGGTTACCAGGCGGCGACGACGGCTCAAGGTAAAAAGTAAGCAGTTGGAGCGACAGGTGAGCAAACCGAAGGAAAGCAAGAACATGTTAGTTGGCCTAGACATCGGCACGTCGAAAATCGTGGCGATCGTCGCGGAGGTCCTCGAGGACGGCCAATTGAACATTGTCGGCATGGGGCAGACCCCATCGCGCGGCCTCAAGCGTGGCATGGTGGTGAACATCGAGTCCACGGTGCAGGCCATTCAGCGCGCGCTGGAGGAGGCCGAGCTCATGGCTGACTGCAAGATCCATGAAGTGTTTACCGGTATCGCCGGCAGCCACATCAAGAGCGTCAACTCGCACGGCATGGTGGCGATCAAGGATCGCGAGGTGACGCAGATGGATATCGATCGCGTGATCGAAACCGCACGCGCCGTGAGCATTCCGCCCGACCATCAGGTGCTGCACATCCTGACTCAGGAGTACAGCATCGACGGCCAAGAGGGCGTTCGCGAGCCCTTGGGCATGAGCGGCGTGCGGCTGGAAGCCAAAGTGCATATCGTCACCGGCGCGGTCTCGGCGGCGCAGAACGTCACCAAGTGCGTGCGCCGTTGCGGTCTAGAGGTGTCCGATCTGGTGTTGCAACCGATGGCCTCGGCGATCGCCGTGCTGTCGGAGGATGAAAAGGATCTGGGCGTGTGCCTGATCGACATCGGCGGCGGTACCACCGATATCGCGGTGTACGCCAACGGCGCCATCCGCCATACGGCGGTGATTCCGATCGCCGGCGACCAGATCACCAACGATATCGCCATGGCGCTGCGCACGCCGACCAAAGAGGCCGAAGACATCAAGATCCAGCACGGCGTGGCGCTGGTGAACCTGGCCGACCCGGGACAGATGATCGAGGTGCCGGGCGTGGGTGAACGCGGGCCGCGCCAGATGTCGCGCGCGACCTTGGCGGAAGTGGTCGAACCGCGCGTCGAGGAGTTGTTCCAGCTGGTGCAGCAGGAACTGCGCCGCAGCGGCTTCGAGGACATGCTGTCCTCCGGCATCGTGTTGACCGGCGGCGCCAGCCTGATGCCGGGCATGGTGGAGTTGGCCGAAGAGGTGTTCCACATGCCGGTACGCGTCGGCGTGCCGAAGTATGTCGGCGGCTTGGCCGAAGTGGTCAAAACGCCGCGCTTCTCCACCGGTGTGGGGCTCTTGCTGTACGGCAAGGATCAGATTCAGACCCTGTCGGGGTCGAAAACGGCTTCGAGCGGCGTGGGCAGTGTGTTCTCGCGCATGAAGGCGTGGTTTGCAGGCAATTTCTAAACGTAGTTTCGGGCGTTGTACCGGTAATAGGCTCATCTTTAAATGAGGAGAGAAAAATGAGCGGAATGGTTTTCGAAGTAATGCAAGATGCGGCACAGGAAGCCGTCATCAAAGTGATCGGTGTCGGTGGCGGGGGCTGCAATGCTATCGACAACATGATCGACGGCAAGGTGCAAGGCGTGGAATTCATCTGCGCCAACACCGACGCGCAAACCTTGAAGCGCAATAAGGCCCAGCTCAAGCTACAGCTCGGCACCAACCTGACCAAGGGTCTGGGCGCAGGCGCCAACCCGGAGATCGGCCGCAATGCGGCGTTGGAAGATCGTGAGCGTATCGCCGATACGTTGCGCGGCGCCAATATGGTGTTCGTCACCGCCGGTATGGGCGGCGGCACCGGCACCGGCGCGGCACCGGTGGTGGCCGAAGTGGCCAAGGAAATGGGCATTCTGACCGTGGGCGTGGTCACCCGCCCGTTCGAACACGAAGGCAAGCGCACCAAGGTGGCGCAAAGCGGCATCGACGATCTGAAGAAGCATGTCGACTCGCTGATCGTGATCCCGAACGAGAAGTTGATGGAAGTTCTGGGCGACGACGTGACCATGCGCGAAGCTTTCCGTGCCGCCGACGACGTGCTCAAGGGCGCCGTGGCAGGTATCGCCGAAGTGATCACCTGCCCGGGTCTGATCAACGTCGACTTCGCCGACGTGCGCACCGTCATGTGCGAGATGGGCTTGGCGATGATGGGCTCCGCTTACGCCTCCGGCATCGATCGTGCACGTGTCGCCGCCGAGCAGGCCGTGGCTAGCCCGTTGTTGGACAACATCACCCTGGAAGGCGCGCGCGGCGTGCTGGTGAACATCTCCACCGCGCCTGGCTGCCTGAAGATGAGCGAGTACCGCGAAATCATGTCGATTGTGCGTCAGTACGCCGACGAGAGCGCGGAAGTGAAGTTCGGCACCGCCGAAGTGGACGATATCCCGGAAGACACCATCCGCGTGACCTTGATCGCCACCGGCCTGGGCAAGAAGCCGACTACCCGCGGCGAAGAGCGTCCGGAGTACATCAAGATCGTCAAAACCGGCACCGACGACCGTGTGGTCGAAGTGCTGAACTACGACGATTTCGATACCCCGGCCATCATGCGCAGCCGCGGACGTCGCACACCGGCCTCGACCGATTTCTCCAACCCCGAGGTGAGCGAGTCGTTCGATATTCCGGCGTTCCTGCGCAAGCAAGCCGATTGATTGAAAATCGCTATTGCGATTATGTTATTAATTAATAAAGCATAGGTCTCGGCCATGCTAAACTCAGGTCGTCCCTGATTTGGTAGAAAGTAGCGAATGATTCTGCAGCGCACGCTGAAGCAAGCGATCAGCGCCACGGGTGTGGGTTTGCACTCCGGCGAACGGGTACGCCTGACCCTGTTGCCGGCCCAGCCCAACTCGGGAATCATCTTCTATCGCACCGACTTGCCCGAGCCGGTGGCGGTAAAAGCCGAACCGCTCATGGTGAACGACACGCGACTCTCCTCAACGCTGGTCAGCGAGACCGGCGTGCGTGTCGGCACTATCGAGCATTTGATGTCTGCTTTTGCCGGGTTGGGGATCGACAATTTGATCGTTGAGGTCACGGCGGCGGAAATTCCGATCATGGATGGCTCCGCCGCGCCCTTTATTTACTTGTTGCAAACGGCGGGTATCGTCGAACAGACCGTGCCCAAGCGTTTCATCCGCATCAAGCAGGCCATCGAGGTGGTCGAGGGCGACAAGTGGGTGCGTTTCGATCCGCACGACGGTTTCCAGATCACGCTATCGATTCAGTTCGACCATCCGGCATTCAACCTGGCGCCGCAGAAGGTGCTGGTCGATTTCGCCAACCACTCCTACATCGAGGAGATCAGCCGCGCGCGCACCTTCGGTTTCATGCACGAGGTGGAGTCGATGCGCAATCACGGGCTGGGGTTGGGCGGCAATCTGGAAAACGCCATCGTGATCGACGACGAGTTCGTGCTCAATCCGGACGGATTGCGCTTTCCCGACGAGTTCGTGCGTCACAAAATTCTCGATGCCATCGGCGACCTGTACATCGTCGGGCATCCGATCATCGGCGCCTTCTCCGGCCACAAGTCCGGACATGCGCTCAACAATCAATTGCTGCGTAAGCTCCTGGCGACCCCGGACGCCTGGGAATACGTCAGCTTCCGCGAGGCCGAGGACGTTCCCTCGAGCTTTCATCGCATTCCGGATCTCGAATAATGCAAGCCCTGTTGCGGCTGGGCCTGTTCACCTCCGTGCTGCTTGTCTGCATCGGCATGATCAGGCACGCGCGCCGGCCCGATAGCGCCCGGCTCGAGCGCGTTACGCTCTGGCTGCAAAGGTTGACCTGGACCAACGGCGCCGTGTTGCTGCTATGGCTCTTCGGGCTCGTGCGCCACTAGGCGCCCGGCTCCCGTGGACCCTAGCCGTAGCGGGCATTCAGCGCGTACAAGATCGCGCAGGTTTCCACATCCATCTCGCCGCTGTAATCGCTGGGACGGAAGTGCATCTGGAAGGCGCGCACCAGCGCTTTATACGCCGTAACAGTCGCCTCCGGCTCTTGATAGCCGTATTGCTTCAAGCCTGCGACGATCTCCAACCTGGGCGGCAACCCCTGACGACCGAACCGGTCGACGTAAGCCTGCTTGCTCGTCTCGTCAAACCAGGCGCCGATACCGGCTTGTGCCAGTTGCCGCCACGGAAATTTGGGGCCTGGGTCGGACTTGCGTAGATAGGCAATGTCGGCATGGCCCACGACGTTCTTGGGCGTGATGTCCGGGTAGCGCATCAGAATATTCTGCGTCAGCTCGCGCACGGCATCGATCTGGCTCGATTCGTAATCGGGGAAAATAAATTGGCCCGGCGTGGGTTCGCTCGCTTCGTTGACGATTTCGATGCCGATGGCGGTGTCGTTGAGATTGTCGCGGCCAGTCCAATGGCTGGCCCCCGCGTGCCAGGCGCGATCCTGTTCGTCGACCAGACTGAAAAGCTGTTGCCCGGAAAAGCCCGCAGTGCGGTAGCTCGGGTCGCTGGGAGCCGGTAACAGATAGTGGGCGCTGGCCAGGCCATGAGTCAGCAGTTGAACCGAAGTGGCGAAATTGGCGGCGGTATAGTGCAAGACCAGGAAACGGATGCGCTTGTCGAAACCGCTGGTGGCGCGATAGCTGTTGAAGTCGATGGTAAACATGGCTGTTCCTGTGAGAGGCAAGACGACTCACGCGCCGATGGCAGGGGGGAACGCCGCGGCCATCAACGTCGTGCGACTGGTGCCGTCGAGCTCGCCGGTTTCCTGCAGGCGGTTGCGCGTTTGGAAGTCGCGTAGCGCCGTGCGCGTACGCGTTCCTTGTATGCCGTCGATCGGGCCGGGATCGAAGCCGAGATACAGTAAGGCGGCCTGGGCCGTGCGTAGCTCAAGGCTAGGCTCTGCGCGCTGGGCTTTGGCGTAAGCGTCGGCCAGCTTCTCGTCATAGCGATTGCGAGCGTAATTCGCGCCGTTGTAACCGCGAGCAAAGCGTGGCCAATCGTCTTGGCGCAAAGCATCAACCAGTTGGTTGTGTTGGATGAACTTGGCCATGGCCATGATCTGCCGATCCTCGCCGCCCTCCACCATACGTTGCACCATGTCTTCGACACAGGTGAAGCCGACAATGGCGTAATTGAAGCCCATGATCTGGGCGATGCCCCATGAGGCGCTTTTCAAGGCGGCTTCGCGATCGAGTGCAATCGCACGCTGCAATCGTTCATATTCGCTGGCGCCACGGCTATAGCCGCCGTGTTGCGGATTGCTGATGTCGGGAAACGCCTTGCTGAATCGGCCTTGGCTTTCGCGGTGGAAGATATGGCGCTCGAACAAGATTTTCGGCCGTCTATCGGGGAGAAAGCCAAAACCGCTGGATTCAACTTGCAAGACCGCCCAAAACGCCGCGCGGTTGATCTCCAACGTGGTGATGACCTGTGTCAAACCGTCTTCCGTCAGTGGCGTGCCTCGGTTAGCAAATTCCATCATCGTTCTCCTGATTTAGCGGTAAACGCCATCGCACTGGCTAGGCGGTTAGCCTCTTGATTCAGGCGTTGATCGGATTTTGCCGGGGAGAGTTGCGCTTGCAACACGCGTGCGGCGCGGTTCCGGTAAGGTTTCAGGCGAAGCGCACAGAAGCTGGCTATCGTTCTGACGGTGAAGGTGGCAAGTTGAAGCAAGGCTTAGGCACATGGCGTCGCGATAAAACGCGATGGCGTGACTCAGGCCAAATGGCTAGATTGAACAGAGTAGTAAAGTCATCGGGTTTGGTATTTTTGCCCCAAGACTAAGGAGAACGGCATGGCAAGTTATAAACATGAAGTCACTACGGCAAGCAGCGATGTCTGGCAGAAGTTGGTTACGCCCGAGGGCGAGCCGGCGGGGTTTCGCATGCGCGGCACGCTGCCGACCGATCCGGACGGCGTTGAACTGTTGATGGAGCATTGGGACGCCGGCATGACCGAACCGCCGCATTCGCATCCGGGCGACGACATGACCATCGTGGTGGAAGGGCGCATGGCGGTGCAGTACTACAAGCGCGACGCCAATGGCAAGCTACAAGCGGATGGCGAGCCGTTCGTCCTGGAGCAGGGCGAGGTCGGCTACAACAAGGCCGGGCGCATTCACGATGCCCGTTATCTGGCAGACTGTAAGCTGGCATTCGTGCACAGCGGGCCGTTCGGTTTCACCGAAGAATCGTAAGCCTCGCGATTAAAGCCGCTCCTACGAAAAGCAAGCCGGCGTAGATACTGTTATCCGAGTCAAGCGATAAGAAACGAACTGTCGAATGGCTTACCGGATTTCAGTACACCGTGAGCGATATGCACAAGCTTGCGC
>NZ_SNZP01000012.1 GCF_004363805.1 Paludibacterium purpuratum
CGCTCCAGCTGCTGGGTGCGCGTCGCCATGCCCAGTGCCGGCGCCGCCTGGGGCCACCAGTTCATCCCGCGTATCGGCCAGGAAGTGCTGATCGACTTCATCGAAGGCGACATCGACCGCCCGGTGGTGACCGGGGTGCTGTACAACGGCAGTCATAACCCGCCGGCCTTCTCCGCCGCCGGCAACCTGCCGGGCAACAAGACGCTGTCCGGCATCAAATCCAAAGAACATCAGGGTCAGGGCCATAACGAACTGCTGTTCGACGACACGCCGAACCAAGTCCGCACCCGGCTGGCGAGTACGCACGGCGCCACGCAGCTCAACCAGGGCTTCCTCACGCACCCTAGAGCGGACGGCAAAGCCGAAGCGCGCGGCGAAGGCTTCGAACTCAGAACCGACCAGCACGGCGCTGTCCGCGCCGCGCACGGCCTGCTACTTTCCACCGAAGCGCAACAAGGCGCTGCCGGCAATCAACTGGCACGCACTCACGCGCAAAGCCAACTCGACGCCGCACTCGCCTTGAGCCAAAGCCTGGGCGAAGTCGCCACCGCGCAATTGGCCGACACCATGGAAACCGGCCCGCAGCAGATCAACCCGGACAACAGCCCGGGCAGCAAAACCGATCAGGGCCATCAGCAGCACCTGAGCGAAGCGCTGAAAGCCTGGGAGGCCGGCACCAACACCGGCGCCAATACGCAAGGCGCCGGTCAACAGCCACTGCTGGTCATGAGCGCCCCGGCCGGCATCGCCAGCCTGACCGAGCAAAGCCAAACCCTCGCTGCCGGTACCAACCTGGACCTGGTAGCCCAACGCGATCTCAACCACACCGCCGGCCGCCGCTGGCTTGCCAACGTCGGTCAACACCTCAGTCTGTTCGTTGCCGGGGTGAAAGACGCCGTTAGCCTGAAACTGATCGCATCCAAGGGCAAAGTGCAGGTACAGGCGCAAAGCGGCGAGATGGAGCTCACCTCGGCGCAGATACTGCAGATCACCTCCACCAAGGGCAAGGTGACGCTACATGCCGACAAAGAGATTCTGCTGACCAGCGGTGGCGGCTACATCCGCCTAAAGGGCGGCGACATCGAGGTGCATTGCCCGGGCGACGTCAGCATCAAGGGGGCGAATCATGCGCTGGCGGGGCCTGCACAGATGCATCTCCCCATGCCCCAATTTAAGTCAGACTATGCGGGCCAATTCAGAATTCATGACCAGAATGGGAATTCATTGGCCGGGCATCCATACATGATGAAAATCGATGGCAGCCACAAAGTGATCGGGAAGACTGATGCGGATGGCTTAAGCCTTCCTGCATATACTGACGGGGAAAAGGAAATTAAATTGACCCCGATATTTAAGAATGATTGGGATGAGGTTGGGCAAAATTTGCTTCATCCAGACGCCGAGGATATATGGGAATGAAATTTTTTGAAAAGACACTATTGGCGATAGCCGTGTTTAACATTGCAAATGTAGCTTTTGCGCAAGATGTCTATAAAGAATATGTGACTGATTTTTCATGCGGGCGCATGACTGTAGCAGTGATCGCCACATGCAAGCATTCAGAAGATGGGTTTCAACCTGGTGATTGCAAAATGCCGTTCGGAATGCGGTTTTTGAAGGATGGCAAGATCTTAAAAAGTATTTCTATTCCTGCGCTATCTGCTCGTGAAGTTGGAAAATATAATAAAGCAGGCACTTATTCTACGTTATTTCCTCGTGCGCTAGAATGTGTGCAAGATAACAGAAAGCAATACTTGCATGTATTTTATTATGGAAGCTCAAATGCCAGCCCGTTTAATGAATTGCATGAGTATTATCAGGGCGATAACGAGAAGGTGAATGAGGGGGGGGCGAATGCTTTATATCAGCGCACAATGTCGGTAACAGTTTCGCCGAAAAGTGTTGATGTAAATATTGGAGTTGATAAAAGATAATGAGTGATTTGTATTCGCTGCTGTACTGCAAAAAGCAGAAGGAATATAGGGAAAGCTCTATTAAGCCTTATTCGTTGGTGAAACTGCCCATCGAAAAATCGGCAGGCGAACTGGCAGGAAATTCTCGTGTTGGTGGGGACGCCTCTGCTGATACTCAATCCAAGGTGGTCGATAAGATCGTCGAGGTTTGTGTTAGATATGGACTGTCCTTCAGAGAGACTGCTTTCGTTTTGCTAATGGTAAAGGTGGAGTCCGGGTTTAATCCAGATGCTGCTGCAGGCACTACGTCCGCTGCTGGATTGGCCCAATTCACAAATGGTACGGCAAAAGATGCAAAGGGAATGTCAAAGCAGTGGCTTGGTTTTGAGCTAGATATCCTCCTGCCAAAGGATCGTTTTGATGCAGAGAAGGGGGCGTATTCTGCAGTGCTTGCTTATATGAAGTGTAAATCTAAAGCAAAATTGGTGGATGTCACTTCGTATGAAAAATACATATATATATTTCACCATGAAGGTTGGAATAAAAAAGTAGATAAAACAACTGCAACTTCGCTAGATGCATACAAGATTTCTAATGAAAAAATTATTCCGTTTCTTGATTGTGTTGAGTCGGCGTTAAAAAAAGAGAAGAAGGTTTCGTTTTCGCTCAAAGACAGTAAAGGTGATCCAGTATCAAACCAGGCGTATCTGGTGGGGCAAGAAGTTGGTGCTAGTAAAGCGGATCCTGCGCGAGCTAGCTCAGGTAGCCAAGTGAAATGGAGTAAAGGTGTCACTGATGGAGCAGGAAAAACAGCCCCAATCGACTTGAAGGGTGTGGGAGAAGTGGTTTTTGCTATTATAAACAATTCAGCTTTGAATTTTTTTCTTGGCGAAGACCAGGTCGGCAAACGAGAAGTCCATGTGGTAAAAAGAGGGGAAACGCTCTCTAAAATCGCTAAACAAAATAATACAACTGTGGATGAACTGGCAAAAATCAATGCCATCAAGGATCGCAATAAGCTACCGGAAGGTGCGACACTTGAGTTGCCGAAGATAAATTATACGTCAAGAAGTCCTGATGTTTCGATGCTTTCTGGTGCTCTGGCGAAGATGGGGCTTGTCGACGGGGCGATGCTTGATATTGTTGAATATTTTAAAAGCCATGTAGTATTGCCGCGAAATAGCAAAACGCATGCGAATGATACAATCTCTATTAAAGCGGCCCCTGCGAAAACAGTGCCTGCCACCCAGAATAATAAAATGGCAAAGCATAAAACAAAAAAAGATGAAAAAAGTGTAAAGGATACGGCCGTCAAAGCGAGCGACGCAGTGGTGAAGCTTGATTTTTCACTGGATGTTGCAAAGCCAGAGCTTGTGTCTTCTTACACCAAAGACATGATAAAAACGATCATGAAAACCATTGGATTGGATGAGGCAATAATAACAAGTGGGATTAGAACAACCGAGCGACAAGCAAAGACCATGTATGATAATATTGAAAGCTATGGTGTTGATTCCCAGTTAAAATTATACGCACAGCCAGGCAGGGAGGTTGTGGGTTGTTATGCCAAGTTAAAAAAAGAAAATACAGAGAAAAGACAGATAATATCTGCAATGAAAGAGAAGATTGAAGAGCTTTTGACAAATGGTCATCGTGTTTCAAAACATTGTGTAACTGAAGATTTTTATAAAAAATTAAATGTAATAGATATATCGCATAAACGAATGAGATCTTCAAAGAGGAAGGCATTTGAGGCGGAAATAAAAAAATTGCATACCAGTGGTAAAATTTCAAAATTTATTACACCGGGGATGAAAGGTGGAGAACCTGCGTACCATTTGGAAATTCCACAGCCGTAGTATACTTATGGCTGTTTTTTTGTTTGCATCTGCAACTGCTTCTGCGTGCACGATGTTGGGTGATGGCGTTTTTGTTGCAGATGATGACTCAGACTCTTTGCAAGATGGTGGACGCTTGGAGCGGGTCATTTCGCAAATAAATAGCAAAGGAATTCAACAGAAATACTGGGGAACTACGGCGAATTTTTCGTATGCATTTGTTGGTAAAAACGGCAAATTTTCTGTTTTTAGAACAATATCAAATGCAATTGATGAAAAATATGAATCATTGAACGTTTACCTGCCAGCAGTAGTTAAATTAAGCTGCTCAGGTGATTTTTCTATAGAATATGTTGTGACCAATTACTATACTTCGCCTATAAAAATTGGGGCTGAACCGAAGTCCAAGCCGAAAAAATCTCCGGACACAATCAAGGCGAAAGTTTCTGGGCATGCCACCTCAGCAGGGAACATCTTTGTTTCAAAGTGTGATGCGTTTGAGATGAATAACGGCCTCTGGGAAAAAACAACAGATGATCTTGGTGTTTGCCAGCGTAGAAACTTTACGATGTTTAATGTCATGCCTTATGTTTCAGGAAAAAAGGGTTGGGAAATTAATTAAAAATTTTCCATTTTGTATAAAAATGGAACTTGTGACGGCGTTTTCCGTCGCCAGTGCATGTGGTATGGCCTATGGCCAGGACATGCTTACAGTCAAAGACTCACTTTTTCAATTGGCAGCCAAACAAAGCAATGTACTGGGCGCAAATGGCATGAAGTTGGTCGAAGAGACCAGCAAAAAATGTAAAGAGATTGGGTCCGCTAGCTTGAAAGGCCTGCAAGTTTCGACCTACGAGAAGGTGTTTACTTGCACGCTGGATGGTGGCACGGTGAAAGTCGCGTTCCACTTCGACTATACCGGGAAGAAACCCATGGTTGATCGGTTTGGAATTGTGACGGCAATCGCTGATTACGATGCCTTGCTGAAATATGCAGTCGCTGTAAATGGCAAAGATTACACGCATGATGATGGCAAAGATTATCAATCGGCTGCCTGGACTATCAACAAAAAAGGTGGTATCCAAATTTCGCTCGATTTGAGTAAGTATTTTGTGAAAAATGCCACGATTTACCAAGTCGATGTGAATTCCGGCAATTGATGCTGCTGCTCGAATGTTGCCCTGTCGTATTTTAGGAGTTAGCGTGAAAAAGTTTTTGTTTTGCCTTTGTTTTTTCAGTGCCGCCGTACTAGCCGCCGATGAAGTGGCACACCACGCCTCACCGGATCAATCCACTGTCATTGAGCATTCTTGCGGCGAACAAGGGTGCTCTGCCTGGGTTGCCGGTACCAGCGGCAAGACCATGATCGTCGATGAGGCTCACACGCAAGACATCGCCGTGCAGTGGCTGAACAACGATCTGGCCGATGTGCATTTCTCCTGCGGCAGCCCTTGTACTGCACACTTCTTTTACGACAGGCATCGTGGTGTATCGCGACCGATTGGCGATGTGATGGCAGTCGACACCAAGCGCTTGTGCGCATTGCGGCCTACGCAGGAAGGGCTGGAAGTGGTGCCGATGTACGGCCCCAAAGGGCCACGTTTTTGGCAGGTTCGTTATAACGATCCGAAATACGCGTTCGATACCGGTTCGGTGGTGGTATTCGCCGGCATCGAGGCACGCTTTCAAGCGGATGGCGGCCTGTCACTCAACTATACCGACCGCAACGGGCGCCGGGCCAAGCGGCTGGTTCAGCCAAAGTGCCTGTAAGGGCGCCCTCTCTGATTCTACAAAGGCCTCCGCGACGGCAACAACCCATCCTTCGTGGAAAAGCTGCGAGGGTAGCTCGGTGGTCTCGCTGCAAGAGAATGGATGGCCAAGTTACAGCTGTGTCATTGCCACGTCGGGATCGGTATGACGGGGGTGCAATTTTCAGCCTTTTCTGACGGTCACGCTTGGTTGTCAGTTTGTGTCTTGCTGGCTAAGGTAGCGGGTGCGGTATCTGCCGCTAAAGAGGCGCGGGCCCGGGGTGTTGCGAGCACCACCGAACCCGCTAACCAAACCAACTTACAGGACAAGTCAGAATGGCTACTCAAGATGGTAATGCAACCCTCGTTTCTTTTCCAAACCCGGATTCCCGCCAACAGCAGTTACTTTCCCTGATTTCCGTGTTGTGCTTGCCGCGGCGGAGTCGTCCAAATTCTGACGAGTGCCGTTTGATCGTCGATAGCCGCTTGCCATGGGCGTTCGAGCCGATCGATGGCAACACTTCATGGCTGTATCTGCCTAAGGCCGCACAGGCGCGTAGCCTCGCGGGTTGTCTGGTTCTAACGGCCGATTAACGGCCTTTTCCGGAGGCGGGGGGCTAGGCCCCCTGGCCGGGTGCAATTACATCGATTCTCCATAGCGATCCGAAATATGCGTTTAAGAACACGCTCCCGCGAAGGCAATGGGCGACTGTAGGAGCGGCTTAAGCCGCGATATGCCCGCAACCCACGGCGCTGTTCGCGACTAAAGTCGCTCCTACGGGCTCTGTGTGTGAGCAAGCAAACTGCCCGTCGGGGTGTTACTGAAAGTGTGTAATGAAAAAGAAAATGCTACTGATTGTTGGCTTGCTGATTTGGTCGGCAGGCAGCTTCGCGGCCGGGGTGCCACCTTGGCTGGGCATCTGGCATGGCACGCTCGGCAAGCAGGAGGTGATGGTGTGCTTGGCGGACGAGTCGGCCATGGGCGGCTCTACTTATTATTACGTCAAATATCAGTCCAGCATTCCCTTGACCAGCGAGACGCCGCAAAGCGGGCATTGGCAGGAGGGTAATCGCGATAAGCCAAGCGGCATCTGGCAGCTTGGCGCCGTGCAGGGCGATAGCTTGAGTGGGCAATGGTCTGCGCCCGGCAAGGCCGGCAAGCTGCCCATTGCCTTGAAGCGGATTGCTGCGCTGGGGCAAGACCAGTATGCCGCTTGCGAAGTGCCGGCCTTCTTTGCGCCGCGCGATGCCAAGTTTCAAGTTATGAGCGGTAAGGCGCATGTCGTCGATGGCAAGGCTTATACCGAGATCCAGGTCAAAGGACGCGACTTGGCTTCCTTGTGGCTCTCCGGCGCCACGGCGCAGATCGCCAGCATCAACGCTAATTTGGCGCGGCAACTAAAGCGGGATTACTGGTCCTATTTCACCTGCCTCTCAGAGGGGAAGCGCGAGGCGCTCGGCGGCGATTACAGCAGTTGGGCCAACGTCGTGGCCTGGGGACAGCGCTGGTTGGTGATCGGCACAGCCGTCGATAGTTACTGCGGTGGGGCGCATCCGAACCAGGATCTTGATTATCAAACCTGGGATCTGACAACTGGCCAAATGGAAAACCTTTGGCGCTGGTTCAATGCCAAGGGAACGACGGGCGACAAGTCGGCCATGTGGGCATCGCCCGAATTGACCAAGGTGGTCTTGCAGTCGGTCGAGCCGAGAAAAGACGAGTGTGGCGACGATATGCAGAGCGCTTCGTTTTATCGCCTGCGTTTATCCCGGCAAGGGATGGTGTTTATTCCTTCGCTGGGTCATGCCGACCGCGTTTGCGAGGAAGAGGTGACGGTGTCGTATAAAAAACTGCTGCCGTTTCTCAATGAGCGGGGGCAGCACGAGTTGTCTAAGCTGCCGTCGGCGTTTTAGTGAACCCAAAGAACAATACAATGAAAAAAATACTGCTTACGCTGTTTGCTGGGCTGACTGTATGCCAGGTGATGGCTTCGCCATTGGCGTCGGCTGATTGCCGGCATTACCAGGCGTTCTTTTATCAGTTAGCAGAGCAGGGATATACCGACGATAGCGGACAGGTCGCCTATGATGCGCAATTCGATCGGGCCTTCACGCATCTGGTCGCGCCGCTGGTATCGAAAGACCGGCGCTTTCGAGACAAGATCACTTCCGGTCCGTCGACGAGCGGCGAGGTATTTGCCGATGGACAGGGCGTGTACGTCCGGCATGAGCTTTGCCAGGCGCATCAATGTGCGGATTACAAAATGATCACGCTGTACGACGTACGTAGCAAACGCATGGTCGGGTTGTTGCTCGATCACGGCAAGCAACGACCACTGGGAAGTCCGTCCGGCGATGTGTTGCCGCTACTGACAGCCAGCCAGGCAAACAGTCGGTTGGCGCTTTGTGTTTCAAAAGCGCCGTAGCGTGCATTCGCCGAAGGCAATGCACGTTCTGGATATCGCCGAAGTCGTGCGTTGCTTTGCGAACGCACGCTACCCGAAAGACGGTTTGTTAGAGGCGTAAGCGGTGCTGCACCACGAAAAAAGCCAAGCCCGTGGGCTTGGCCTTTTTCATGAGAGCGGGAGGGCGCTTATTCGCCGACCAGCTTCTTTAGATTGGCGACGCGGTCGCTCGAGGCCGGGTGGTCGGCCAGCCAGCTATGGTCGTCGCTGATGGTGCGGATCTTGTCCATCGAGGTGACGGCGGCGTGCAGATTGAATTGGTGTCTTTTCAGGAAGCCCACGCCGTAGGCATCGGCATCGGATTCCTCTTTCTGCGAGAACTGGGCGTTGACCACGGCTTCGGCCAGGTCGCCAAGTGCGGATTGCGACAGTTGTGCCGCTGCGGTGTCGGTGGCTGCGGCGGCGTCGCGGGCGGCGGAGGTGGCGTAGGCGACTTGCAAGGCCTTGCGGACGTGGCCCAGCTTGGCGTGGCCGATTTCATGGCCGAGCACGAAGCGCAGTTCGTCGTCGTTCATCATGTCCATCAGGCCGGAGTAAACGCGCACCGAACCGTCCGCCGTGCAGAAGGCATTGATGTCTTTGGTCAGATAGACCTTGTAGTTGAGCTGCAGGCCGTCTTCGTTGCGCATGTCGCGGGTGAGGTTGGCCAGGCGCTTGCTGTATTTGCTGCTGGCCGGCGCGATGTGGCTCTTGGTGTCTTCTTGCTTGATGCTGGCCAGCGACAGCGACTTGGCGTCGTCGTCGGAGAGGGTGCCGGCGGAGACGAGTTTCATGCCGGCGCTCAGCATGCCGTTCAGGTCGATGGCGTGGCTCGGCGCGGCGGCCAATGCGGCGAGCAGCATCGGCAGGGTGAAAATGTGCTTCTTCATTAGTTCTATTGTCCTTATTCACATTTATGCATTTTTCATGCGCATATATTATATAAAATCCACAATGTATTGTGTAGCGTTTGCTTTTGATTGCTGGGCGTGAATAGAGGGAAGTGTTGCAAATTAGGTGGTTATTTTCAAGTTCATTGTCATTTTTGTGGTGTGTTTATATCTCATTCGGGTAGGGGCGACATAGAAGAGGCTGAATACCCAGGGCGCACGATCTCGCGCGTGCTGGCGGTTTGATTGCGCCGCACTTTCTCTTGCAGCTGCATCAGTCCATAGAGCAGTGCTTCGGCGGTGGGTGGGCAGCCTGGAACGTAGATATCTACCGGAACAATACGGTCGCAGCCGCGCACGACGGCGTAGCTGTAGTGGTAGTAGCCGCCGCCATTGGCGCAGGAGCCCATCGACAGTACGTAGCGGGGCTCGGCCATCTGGTCGTAGACCTTGCGGATGGCGGGCGCCATCTTGTTGGTGAGGGTGCCGGAGACGATCATCAGGTCGGCTTGACGCGGCGTGGCTCGCGGCACCATGCCGAAGCGGTCCATGTCGTAACGCGCGGCGGCGGCGCTCATCATTTCGACGGCACAGCAGGCCAGGCCGAAGGTGAGGTACCACAGACTGTTGCTTTGGCTCATGCCGAATAGGCGGTCGACGGTGGTCAGTAGATAGCCGTCGTGTTCGAGAGTGGGATACATGGCGTTCATCCTGGGTGGCGTCAGGATGACTTTAACCGCGCGGTTTGGGGTCGGCTTGTACCGAGGCGACATGGTCGCTTAGTGCTGGCCGACGCTCAGTCGGATGTCTTCGTTGCCGTTGTGAAGCACCAGCCGCTGCTCGATGGGGCTGTATTGCACGGCGCTGGTTTCCAGTGTGTAGGCGCCGTGAATGCGGCGGGCCAAGTCGCCTGGCGTGTGGCCGGTCAGGGCGCGAAAGTCTTTCGTCATATGGGCTTGGTCGAAATAGCCGCAATCCTGTGCCAGCGATGCCAGCCGGCCGGTGGCATCCGGCCGCGCTATCAGTAGGGCCAGCATATTGATGTAGCGCGCCATGCGGCGCGTGTCGCGCAAGGTCATGCCGTAGCTGCTTAGAATTTTGCGTTGCAGTTGACGCACGCCCAGCCCGTAATGCCGCGCGAGTTCTCGGCTGTCGTCGTATAGCCGCGATGGCGGTAGGAGCAGTGTCGGCGTGTTGTGCGCCGAGCGCGCGGCGAGGTGTTGCGTCAGCCAGCGATCGAGTGCTTCCGCTATGCCGGCGGTGGCGGTCGCTTGCAGCCGTTCGAATAGTTCGTTTTCGGTGCGTTGGCCGATCAGTTCGTGTAGTGGCCAGGCCTGGTTGGCAAGTAGTTGGGTTGGCAGGCCGAACAATACGGGCAGTTGGCCGAGGCGCAGCATGATCGTGGCGAATCGGCTGCCTGGCGCGAGTTGTAGCGTGACCGGGCGATCGAAAGGCCCAGTCACGAAGCAGGGTGGCGATGCGATGGGCGGCAAGGTGTCGACGAGGGTGTGGCTTTGGCCGGTCAGGATGAAGCCGATGCTGGGGAAGGGGGTGGCGGGCAGGTGCATGATGCCGCCGCAGTCTTCCTGTAGATAGTAGTGGCGCACGACCGATCCCAGCGCGGGGTGTGGTGGAATCAGTCGTCGTGTCATGGCGGTTTTCCCGAGTGTTGTATTCCGGAGACGTTAGGCGGGGAGCAAACCGGCGACGTTTGGCGTGGCGCCGGCCGCTTGGGTGTTTAGAATCTCAAACATCATATAGTGTATTTAACTGTATAATTGTAGTTTAGCCAGTTCATTGCACTGGCTGAATGAAAAATCGCCATCGATAAAACGATGGCGATTGGCTTTTTGGCAGTTAAATTAAAGCTTGATCAACGTGCTCTTTAGTTCGGTGTACTTCTCCAGTGCATGCAGCGACTTGTCGCGGCCGTTGCCGGATTGTTTGTAGCCGCCGAACGGGAAGTTCATGTCGCCGCCTTCGTCGTAGCAATTGACCCAGACGGTACCTGCGCGCAGGCGGCGCGATACTTGATGGGCGGTGGTCAGGTCGGCGGTCCAAACCGCGGCGGCAAGGCCATACTCGGTGTCGTTGGCGATGTGCACCGCCTGGTCGACGGTGTCGAACGTGATCACCGACAGCACCGGCCCGAAGATTTCTTCGCGGCAGATGGTCAAATCCGGCCGTTCGCAGTCGAAAACGGTCGGTTCGATGAACAGCCCTTGCGGGTGAATGCCCGCCGATTTGCCGCCGGCTAGCAGCTTGGCGCCTTCGCTTTGCCCCTTGTCGATATAGGACAGCACCTTGTCGTACTGGATGCGGTCGACAATGGCGCCCATGCGGGTGGCCGGGTCGAGCGGATCACCTGGCTGGTAACGCGCGGCGGCCTTTTTCAGTTCGACCAGGAAGGCTTCGCGGATGTCGCGTTGAACTAGCACGCGCGAGCCGGCGGTGCACATTTCGCCCATGTTGTAGAAGATGGCGCCGGCCGCCGCACGCGCGGCGGCGGCGATGTCCTTGCAATCTTTGAGGACGATGTTCGGGCTTTTGCCGCCCAGTTCCAGCCAAACACGCTTGAGGTTGCTCTGCGCGGCATAGCCCGCGATCAGCTTGCCGACGGCGGTGGAGCCGGTGAAGGCCACGCAGTCGACGTCGAGATGCAGTGCCAGCAGTTTGCCGACGTCGCCGGCGCCGGGGAGCACCTGGAAGATGCCGTCGGGAATGCCGGCATCCCGGGCCAGTTGGCCGAGGCGGATGGCGGTGAGCGGCGATTTTTCCGAGGGTTTGAGTAGGACGGCATTGCCGGCTGCCAGCGCCGGGGCGAATTTCCAGCTGGCCATCAGGATCGGGAAGTTCCACGGCACGATGGCGGCGACCACGCCGATGGGCTCGCGGCTGACCAGGCCGACCAGGCTCGGGTCGACCGGTGCCAGTTCGCCGCCGACCTTGTCGATCGACTCGGCGAACCATTCGGTGCAGTAGGCTGCGCCGGGTACGTCGACGCTCAAAGTGTCGCCGATCGGTTTGCCCGCGTCGAGGGTTTCCAATAGTGCCAGTTCTTCGAGGTTCTGGCGTATCAAGGCGGCGAAGCGCTTGAGGATGCGGGCGCGTTCGCGCGGCGCCATGCGCGGCCAGTCGCCGTGGTCGAAGGCCATGCGCGCGCTGGCGACGGCGCTATCGACTTCGGCGGGGCCGCACCAGGCGATCTCGCACAGCGTTTGGCCAGTGGCCGGATTGACGGCGGGGAAGCGTTTGCCGTCGTGCGCGTCCTGGTAGGCACCGTTGATGAACGCGCGCCCTTCGATTCGGATCGCGGCCGCCCGGGCTTGCCAATCTGCATGGGTGTGGCTCATCTCATCTCCTTTGTGTGTGTGCTGCTTTTGTGTCTTGTTCTGGATTAGAAGGTCGGCGGCGAGCTGGCGCTGACGACTTCGCAAGTGCCTTCGCCGACATTGCGGAAGCGATGCGGCAGACGGCTGTCGAAATAATAGGCGTCGCCCGGCCCCAATATCTGGCTTTCGCCGTTGACGGTGACTTCTATCTGCCCGCTGATGACGACGCCGCCTTCTTGTCCCTCGTGGGCCAGCATGTCCGGGCCGGTGTCGGCGCCGGGCTGGTAATGTTCGCGCAGGATGGCGATGTCGCGATGGTCGTGCGCGGTACCCACCAGCAGGAAGCGGATCTGATCGTTGCCGAGGTTGGGTAGTTCTTCCGCCTGGTAGAACACTTTTGGCGTTTGCGGCTCGGCATCGAAGGTGAAGAAGTCGGCCAGCGTCATCGGCAGTCCTTCCAGTACCTTTTTCAGCGAGCTGATCGACGGGCTGACCCGGTTTTGTTCGATCAGCGATATGGTGCCGTTGGTCACGCCCGCGCGCTTGGCCAGTTCTCGCTGCGATAGGCCGTATCGGTCTCGTACCATCCTCAGGCGTGCGCCTACATCCATTGTGTTTCCTCGGCTTGTTTCGATGCCGTGCCGACTGTGCTCGACACTGGCCCGCTATGAATTTTAATGTTAATAATTTTAGACGTTACCGCGATGTGCTGACCGATGCAATCGGCTCGAGTTGCTGCGATGCAAAATCGATAGTGCTTTGCAATACGCAAATTTTATAGTCAAAATCAGTAACAGACAGCAACTTGCATGTAAATTTTTTTAAACGGCTGTCTGAATCTCAATCCGAACCCAGACATCAATCACAGGAGAGAAGTATGTTAATCGGCGTTCCTAAGGAGATCAAAAATCACGAGTACCGCGTTGGCCTGACGCCAAGCGGCGCACGCGAGATGATCGCCCATGGTCACAAGGTGCTGGTTGAAACCCAGGCCGGCCTGGCTATCGGTTTTACCGATGAGCAATACATTGCCGCTGGCGCTTCCATCGCGCCGAGTGCCAAGGCTGTCTTCGATCAAGCTGAAATGATTATCAAGGTCAAGGAACCGCAGCCGGTGGAATGCCGCATGCTGCGTCCGGGCCAGATTCTGTTTACCTATCTGCACCTGGCTCCCGATCCCGAGCAAACCCGCCTGCTGATCGAGTCTGGCGCGATCGCCGTTGCCTACGAAACGGTGACCGACGAACGCGGCGGCCTGCCGCTGCTGGCCCCGATGTCCGAAGTGGCTGGCCGGATGGCGATTCAGGCCGGCGCGCATGCGCTGGAAAAGGCGCAGGGCGGCCGTGGCGTGTTGCTGGGCGGTGTGCCGGGCGTGGCACCGGCCAAGGTGGTGGTGATCGGCGGCGGCGTGGTCGGTTTGAATGCTGCGCGCATGGCCATGGGCATGGGCGCGGATGTGACCATCCTGGATAAGTCGCTCAACCGTTTGAAAGAAATCGATATGGTGTTCGAGGGTCGCATCAAGACCCTGGTGTCCAACACCTCTAATATCGAAGAGCAGTGCGAGGCCGCCGATCTGGTGGTCGGCGCCGTGCTGGTGCCGGGCGCCTTGGCGCCGAAGCTGGTGACCCGCTCGATGCTGAAGAAGATGCAGGCCGGCGCTGTGCTGGTGGACGTGGCGATCGACCAAGGCGGTTGTTTCGAGACCAGCCATGCCACCACGCACCAAGAGCCGATCTACGTGGTCGATGGCGTCGTGCACTACTGCGTGGCCAATATGCCGGGCGGTGTTGCTCGCACTTCGACGCTGGCGCTGTCCAACGCCACCTTGCCGTTCGCGCTCGAATTGGCGAACAAGGGCTGGGCTGGCGCATTGCTCGACAATGTCCATCTGCGCAACGGTCTGAATATCTGCCGTGGCAAGGTGACCTACGAAGCCGTTGCCAAGGATCTTGGCTATCAGTACGTTGAGCCGGTCGAGGCAATCAAGGCATCTTCCTAAAAAAGAGGTGTACATGCAGCAAGCGATTATCGGCATTCCATGCGATAACAAGATGATCGGCCTGCTGCCGTTCCACGCGGTCGGCGATAAATATATCGCCGCCGCGGCGGACGGCGTGGGAGGGGTTCCCATCCTGATCCCTTCTCTTGGAGACGCCTCCCATCGGGAGGCCTTGCTCGAGCTGGTCGATGGCGTCCTATTGCCAGGGTCGCCTTCCAATATCGAACCGCATCATTACAATGGCGAGCCCAGTCGTCCGGACAATCCCATCGATCCGGCACGCGACGCCACCACCCTCCCTTTGATTCCCTATCTGATCGAACGCGGTATCCCGGTGCTGGGTATTTGCCGGGGCTTCCAGGAAATGAACGTCGCTCTCGGCGGCGAGCTGTTTCAGTATGTTCACGAACAGCCGGGCTATCGCGATCATCGCGAGCCTGAGGTCGAGGATATGGCGCTGAAGTATGCGCCGGCGCACGCCGTGCATTTCCCGGAGGAGGGGTTGTTTCGTCAGTGGCTCGGCTTGTCCGAGGCTCGGGTGAATTCGCTGCATGGGCAGGGGGTGCGCCGTTTGGGTCCGGCTTTGCGCGCCGAGGCGTTGTCCGACGATGGCTTGGTCGAGGCATTTAGCGTGCCCGAGGCGCGGGCGTTCGCCATGGCTGTGCAATGGCATCCGGAGTGGCGCTTTGCCGACAATCCGGTGTCGATGGCAATTTTTAATGCGTTCGGCGAGGCATGTCGCGCACGTCGTGCGCAACGCAGCTGCTGAGCAGCGCGTTTTCTAGAGCCGTTTTAGCGGCCGGAAAAGAGAAAGTCGAGAGGGATTCTGTATGAACAACGAAATCATCGAGTGGATGCGAGAGCATCACATCACCGAAGTCGAATGTATTTTGCCGGACATGACCGGCGTGGCGCGCGGCAAGATCGTTCCGCGCGACAAATTCATCAGCGATCCGGAAATGCGCCTGCCCGAGGCGGTGCTGATTCAAACGGTGACCGGCGACTACCCTGACGATAGCTATTTGGACGTGACCGACCCGGATATGGTGTTGTTTCCGGATGCCAGCACGCTGCGTTTCGTACCGTGGGCCGCCGACCCGACCGCGCAAATGATCTACGAGTGCACGCGCTCCGATGGCACGCCGGTGGATGTGTCGCCGCGCAATGTGCTCAAGCGCGTGTTGTCGCTGTTCGACCAACATGATTGGGAACCGGTGGTGGCGCCGGAGATGGAGTTCTATCTGCTGTCGCCCAACCCGGATCCGGATATCCCGTTGGCGCCGCCGATCGGCCGCACCGGTCGCGCGGAGTTCGGCCGCCGTTCTTATTCGATCGACGCGGTCAACGAGTTCGACCCGCTGTTCGAGGATATTTACGACTACTGCCATGCGCAGAATCTGGAAGTCGATACGCTGATCCACGAAATCGGCACGGCGCAAATGGAGATCAACTTCCTGCACGGCAATGCCGTGGCGTTGGCCGATCAGGTGTTCCTGTTCAAGCGCACGGTGCGCGAGGCGGCGTTCCGTCACAATATGTACGCCACCTTCATGGCCAAGCCGATGGAGAACGAGCCGGGCAGCGCGATGCACATTCACCAGAGCATCATCGACCGCAACACCGGCAAGAATATCTTCACCAACCCCGACGGCTCGCCCAGCGAACACTTTTTCCATTTCATCGGCGGTCTACAAACCTACCTGCCGCACGCCATGCCCTTGTTCGCGCCGTTCGTGAACTCTTTCCGGCGTCTGTCGCGTTATACCGCGGCACCGACCAATGTGCAGTGGGGTTACGACAACCGCACGGTGGCATTCCGCGTGCCGCATTCGTCGCCGCAGGCGCGCCGGGTGGAAAACCGCGTGCCGGGGGTGGATGCCAATCCGTATATCGCCATGGCCGCCACGCTGGCCTGCGGCTATCTCGGCATGATTAACAAGATTCCGGCTTCCGAGCCGTGCCAGAGCGACGCCTACGAGCTGCCGTTCCAGTTTCCGCATGGTTCCGAGGAGGCGTTGATTCGACTGCGCGAATGCCCGGAGCTGGCCGAAGTGCTGGGGCCGCGTTTCGTGCGCATGTACGTGGCGCTGAAGGAGAAGGAATTTTCGGAGTATTTCCGCGTGATCAGCCCGTGGGAACGCAAGTTCCTGCTGTTGCACGTATAACAATATCGCGGCAAATGCACGCTACCCCAGGGCGTTCGGTGCGATCGCGTAAGCCCGCACCGGCGCCGGGGAATCAACAGGAGAAAAGAGATGAAGCAGCACAATACCGAAGCCCTGCGCCAGCAGGATGCCGCGCATCACCTGCACCCGTTTTCCGATATGCAGTCGCTCAACCAGCAGGGCGCACGGGTGATTACCCATGCGGACGGCATTTATTTGTGGGACTCGGAGGGTAACAAGATCATCGACGGCATGGCCGGGCTGTGGTGCGTCAATATCGGTTACGGCCGCAAGGATCTGCCGGAAGTCGCCAAGAAGCAGATGGAAGAGCTGGCCTACTACAATACTTTCTTCAAAACCACGCATCCGGCCGTGGTCGAGCTGTCCACGCTGCTCAACGAAGTGGCGCCGCAAGGCTTCAGCCATGTGTTCTATACCAACTCCGGTTCGGAGTCGGTCGATACCATGATGCGCATGGTGCGCCGCTATTGGGATGTGCAGGGCAAGCCACAAAAGAAAACGCTGATCGGGCGTTGGAACGGCTATCACGGCTCGACCATCGGCGGTGCCAGCCTGGGCGGCATGACGTATATGCACGAGCAGGGCGATCTGCCGATCCCGGGTGTGGTGCATGTCGAGCAACCTTGGTGGTACAAGCACGGCAAGGATATGACGCCGGATGAATTCGGCTTGCAGGCCGCGCGCTGGGTGGAAGAGAAAATTCTGGAGATCGGCGCCGATAAGGTGGCCGCCTTCGTCGGCGAACCGATTCAGGGGGCCGGCGGGGTGATTATTCCGCCCGCCACCTACTGGCCGGAAGTCGAGCGCATCTGCCGCAAGTACGATGTCCTGTTGGTCGCCGACGAGGTGATCTGCGGTTTTGGTCGTACCGGCGAGTGGTTCGGTCATCAGACGCTGGGGTTCCGCCCGGATATCTTTACCACCGCCAAGGGTTTGTCGTCCGGTTATCTGCCGATCGGCGCGGTGTTCGTCGGCGATCGCGTGGCCGAGGGGCTGTTGGCCGGCGGCGACTTCAATCACGGCTTTACCTACTCCGGCCATCCGGTGGCGGCGGCGGTGGCGCAGGCCAATGTCCGTGCGCTGCGCGACGAGGGCATCGTCGAGCGGGTGAAGAACGAGACAGGCCCCTATATGCAGAAGCGCTGGCGCGAAACCTTCGGCAATTTTGCGCACGTGGACGATATTCGCGGCGTGGGTCTGATTCAAGCGTTCACGCTGGTCAAGGATCGTTCCAAGCGCGAGCTGTTCCCGGATTGGGGCGAGATGGGGATGAAGTGCCGCGATATTTTCTTCCGCAATAATCTGATCATGCGTGCCTGCGGCGATCATATCGTGTCGGCGCCGCCGCTGGTGATCAGCAAGGAAGAAATCGACAAAATGTTGGACGTGGCCGCGCGCTGTGTCGAGACTTTCGAAAAAGAGGTGCTTTTTTAATCCTTTAACATTGTCTACTGTATAGTAGTTATATCTGATTTCTGCTTTGCGCTTTGAATAGCGGATTTGGTATAATCAAATCCGCTATTTTAGTTAAAAATAAAAACAGACAGTCATTAAAATGACTGGACCTCTACTAAATCTATGGGGCAGTGACGCATGTTTGTCGGTATCGGCTATGTGGTGATCCTCCTATCCACGCTCGGCGGCTTTGTTCTGGCAGGCGGGCACCTTGCGGCACTGCTTCAGCCTATCGAGCTGATGATGATCGCTGGCGCGGCCGGCGGGTCTTTCGTGGTGGCCAACGGCGGCCCGGCGCTGAAAGCGACGATTAAGGTCTTCCCGCAGGTCTTCAAGGGTTCCCCCTACAACAAAGCCTTCTACATGGAGCTGTTTGCCATGCTCTATGAAATCCTTGCCAAGGTGCGCAAGGAAGGCTTGATGTCGATTGAAAACGACGTCGACAATCCAGAATCCAGCCCGGTATTCACAAAATATCCCTCCATCAGCAAAGACCATCATGTGGTTGAATTTATTTGCGATTATTTGCGCTTGATGGTGGGCGGCAATCTGAATGCCTTCGAAATCGAAAACTTGATGGACGTGGAAATCGAAACCCATCACCACGAGGGCGAGATCCCGGTGGCGGCAGTCAAGACCATTGCCGACGGCATGCCGGCTTTCGGTATCGTGGCCGCGGTGATGGGGGTGGTGCACACCATGGAATCGGTGGGGATCCCGCCCGCCGAGTTAGGCTTGCTGATCGCCCACGCCCTGGTGGGGACCTTCCTCGGGATTTTGCTTTCCTATGGCTTCGTCGGCCCGCTGGGCACGATCCTGGAGCACCGCCTGAACGACGGCACCCGGGTCTTCCAGACCATCAAAGTCACCATCCTGGCCAGCCTCAACGGCTATGCGCCGCAAGTGGCGGTGGAGTTCGGCCGTAAGGCACTGTCCTCGCATGATCGTCCGTCCTTCAAGGAGTTGGAGGATCACGTCAAGCAGGCCAAGAACCGTTAAGTAACGAGGCCCGTCATGGCAGATGAATCGCAACGGCCCATTATCGTCAAACGCATCAAAAAAGGCGGGCACGGCCACCACGGCGGCGCCTGGAAGATTGCTTATGCCGACTTCGTGACGGCAATGATGGCGTTCTTCTTGTTGATGTGGTTGCTGGGCTCGGTATCGCAAGGTACGCTCGACGGCATTGCCGAGTATTTCAAGACGCCGCTCAAGGTGGCGCTGTCTGGCGGCCAGGGCGCGGGCGATGCAACCTCGGTGATCAAAGGGGGCGGTACCGACCTCACGCGCAAAGCGGGGCAGGTCAAGAAGAGCCCGACTTCCGATCCCGCCAAGGAAAAAGCGCAGCTGACGCAACTGCAGCAGAAGATCCAGAAGACCATCGATGCCAGCGTGCAATTGAAGGTGTACAAAAACCAACTCAAGCTGGAAATGACGCCGGAAGGCCTGCGCATCCAGATTGTCGACGACCAGAATCGCCCGATGTTCGCCTCCGGCAGCTCGACGCTATTGCCGGCCACCAGCGCCTTGTTGCAGGCGCTGGCCAAAGATCTCAACCAACTGCCTAACCGCTTGAGCATTTCCGGTCATACCGATTCGACGCCGTATAGCGGCGGACTCGGCGGCTATAGCAACTGGGAGCTGTCGGCCGACCGGGCCAATGCCGCGCGCCGGGAATTGGTGGCGGGTAGCCTAGGTGCGGACAAAGTGCTGCGCGTGGTGGGGTTGGCCGATGCCGATCCGTTGATTCACAGCGATGTGTTCGCCGCCGAAAATCGTCGTATCACGATTGTGGTGCTCAATAAGGAAGCCGAGCAGACCATTCTCAACGATGGGGTGAAGCCGGCGCTGAACAACGAGCCGATCGGCCCGATAGCACCCGGTACGCCGGCAGCGGGAGCGAAACCCTGATCGGGGCGGCGCTGGCCCGGCTGGCGCGTGCCCTGACGATTCAGTTGCTGGCCGGGGTGCTGGCCTGGTATTTTGTCGCGCCGGCGGCCCATCCGGCCCGGTGGGCGATTGGTGCAGGCTTGGTCGCGGTCGTGCTGGCACTGGTTTGGCAAAGCCGCGGCGCGAAGGCATGGCTGCATGGGCTGCCCATTCCCGCCGCGCTGTTGGCTTGGTGGGCGGGGATCCCGCCCTGGCTGTTCCTGGCGGCTTTTCTGGCGACGTTGGCCTTCGGCCGTAATGCCTGGCAGGCGCAGGTGCCGCTGTATCGTTCGAGTCGCGAGGCCGCACAGGCTCTGGCCGATGCGCTGGCACCCGGAACGCGCTTGTTGGAGGCCGGCGCCGGCGATGGCCGGTTGGCTCTGTGGCTGGCTCGTTTACGGCCCGATTTGCAATTGACCGCGCTGGAGAATGCCTGGGGCAGTTACTGGCTGGCGTGTTTGCGCTGGCGCTTGGCCGGGCGGCCCGAGAATGTGCGGCTGGGGTCGGATGACTTTTGGGGGCGGGACTGGGGCGAGTACGATGCGATCTATGTGTTTCTTTCTCCGGCGCCAATGAAAAGGGTATGGGACAAATTTCAATCGCAAGCCAAACCGGGCGCCGTATTGATCAGCAATACCTTTGCCATTCCCGACGTCCAACCGGCGCGGTGTCTGCCGCTGTCCGGCCGTTTGCAGCAATCGCTGCTGTTCTGGCGGGCCGAGCATGGAGCTGAATAGCTGGCTGAACGCCATTGCCGCACGCCGCTGGCCGATTTTGCCCGGCACCATGGCCGAATTGCGCCAGGCGTGCGCACGTCATAGCGATCTGATCAATTTTACCGACCTGGCCAATCTGTCACTGTCCGATCCCTTGTTGCTGTTCGATCTGATCCGGGTGGTGGGCGGCTCGCGCGCCTTGCAGCGCAACGAGAGCATGCCGTCGATCGAGCAGGCGATGATGCTGATCGGTCTCGAACCGGTCGTTAGCCGCTTCAATTCGTTGACGGTGCTGGAGCCGCTGGCCGGCCGGCTGCATCCGGGCGTGGTCGAGGATATCGCCATGTGGTTGGCGCATGGCCGCGTGGCGGCGATCATCGCCAAGGACTGGCTGTCTCTGGCGGGAGAACACAAGGTGGAGGATTGCTATATCGCCGCCTTGGTCTATAACCTGCCGGCCTGTTTCTATTTGCTTTACAGCAACCGCACGGCCGATAGGCCGTTGCTGCAGGAGGTCGCCGAGGTATTCGGCCTTGATTACCCCAAGCTGCTGGAGCAGTTCGTCAAGACGATCCCATTGCCGATGGGGCTGTTGAATATTCTATCGACCGATGGTGGCGTCAGTCGGCGCAAACAGTTGTTGCGCCTGGCTGTCGGGACGGCCAATGGGCTGGTGCAGGGGGCTTGGCGACCGCAGTGGTGGGTCGGTATCGAAGCGGCGGCGCGCCTGATCGGGGTTAGCCCGGCGGTGGCCTATAGCGCGATTCCCCACGCCTGCCTGCAGGTCGCCCGCACCCCGCGTGCCATGTCGTACAGTTACCCCCTGCGCGAATTCATTATGCTGCCCGGCGCGTTCCATCAGGCCGAAATGCACGCTATCCCGCCGCGCGACGATGAGGGAGAACTGGATGTGGCGCTGCGCGATACGGTGCGCCATCTGGCTCAGGATCTGCATTTCCGCCGGGTGCTGTTCTTGCGCTACGACAGCGAGGGCCATTGCCTGAAGCTGCGCTACCAAGTCGGCCTGCCGCCGGAGCACCCGTTGCGCAATCATGCCGTCGGCACGGCGCCGGGAACGTTTTTCGCGCTCATGTCGAGCAAGCCGCAAAGCTTTCACGCGCCGCCGGCGGCGCGCGCAAAAATCGCCGAGAGCTATCCGGACGAGTTCTTCAGCTTGCTGGATGGCGATGCGTTCGCCGCCATGGCGATCTTCACCGGCCACCAACTGGTCGGCGTGTTCTATGTCGATTACGCTGACGAGCCGCGCGAGCTCGATGCCGAGATTTATCAACGTTTCAAGGAGCTGGTGGTGTCCCTGACGGGGGCGCACACCTAAGGCTCACGCCGGGCTCACCCGGCGTGCTTCACCGATTCAGAGAGTCCCTGACATGCAGCCGTCCATCAAGCAGATTTCTTCTTCCCATAACGACACATTCAAGCAACTAGTCCGTTTGCTTGAGCAGGGTCGCGAGCGGCGCAAGCAGGGGCTCTTGGTGGTCGAGGGCATTCATGTGGCGCAAAGCGCGCTGGCCGCGGGTTTGGATTGTGGTCAGCTGTTCGTCAATCGACAGGCGCGCGACAAGGCGGAAGTGGCGGACTTGATCCGGGCGCTGCCCGCCGAGGCGTCGGTGTTCGAGCTGGATGAAGGGTTGTTTGCCCGGGTCAGCGCGCTGGCGACGGCGCCGGAGGTGCTGGCTGTTTGCCGGCGGCCCGCGCCGCAGCCGGCTCCGCCGGAGCAATCGCGTATTTTGCTGGAAGACATTCAAGACCCGGGCAATATGGGCACGATCCTGCGCTCTGCGGCGGCGGCCGGCGTGACGCAGGTGTATCTCAGCACCGGATGTGTCGATGTCTACGCCCCCAAGGTACTGCGCGCCGGTATGGGTGCGCATTTCCACTTGTCGTTGCATGAGCAGGCCGACTTGTCGCATGTGCTGGGCGATTTCAAGGGGGTGCGCTTGGTGACGAGCCTGACCGGCGACCGTTCGCTCTATCGGCAGGATTTGACGGGGCCGGTGGCCTTTGTCTTTGGCAACGAGGGCAGCGGCGTGTCGCCAGGCTTGCACGATGCCGCCGATGCGCGGGTGCGCATCCCGATGCCCGGCTACGCCGAGTCGTTGAATGTGGCGATGGCGGCCACCTTGTGCCTATTCGAACGGGTGCGTCAGCTAGAAGAAGTCTGAGCGCGCCAATCGCCGGCTGCGAGTCGATAGAGGACGTGGCGTGCCAGAGGGTGTTCCGGCGGCAATTGCGGGTGTAGAAAATCGCCGTCGATATCGCGCCGCATACCGATGGCCTGCATGACGGCTAGCGAACGCACATTGCCGGGCACAGTGAAGGCGACGATTTCAGCCAGTGCCAACTGTGTAAAACCTAATGCCAGCGCCGCTCGCGCCGCCTCGCGCGCGTAGCCCTGGCGCCAGTACGGTCGTGCCAGGCGCCAGCCGATTTCCACGCAGGGCGTGAAAGCGGCCTGCCACTGCGGCCGATTCAGGCCGCAAAAGCCGATGAACTCTCCGCTGTGCTTGCGCTCCAGTGCCCAGAAACCCCATCCCTGCTCGACAATGCGTTGCTGTAGCCGCTCGGCCAGCGCGTCGCTCTGTTGGGGGGCTAGCTTGGCAGGGAAATGGGCCATGACCAGCGCATCGCCGTTCAAGGCCCGAAAAGCCGCCAGGTCGCTCGATTGCCAGGCGCGCAGAATCAGGCGCGACGTTTCCGCATAGCGACGAGCAGAGGTGTGGAACACGGCAAGGATCTCCAGAACGGCACTGTGCCAGCATACGAAAGGGGGGCTGTTCTGGCAAATCCTCAAGCGTCTCGCAGGATGAGCGACAGCGAGCGCTTGCACAGCCCGGGCGGTAGGTTGTTCAGGAAGCCTTGCTCAATGGCTTTGTCGATCAGTTCGCTTTTGCTCAATGCGGCGAATTTCTCCTTGAGCATGCCTACATGCCACTCGACGGTGCGCGTGGAGATGCCGAGCGCGCGACCGATCAGCCGGGCGGAGCGCCCGCGTAGCAGCAAGAACAGAATCTCCTGCTGGCGCTGAGTGAGTTTGGGGCCATGGCCCGGGTGGCCGATGATGTAGCTGGTGCGGGAGGTGAGCAAGTTGTTGCCGCTCACGGGGCTATCGGCGATTTTCCCCAGCAGCACGCCGAGCTCCAAGAGTTCATGAGAGTCCAGCTCTTGCCCATGGCCAATGACGCCGATGATGTTTTGATCCTGATCGCGCAGCGGTGCCTTGCAAGTGAGTAGCGCACGCCACTGGTTGCCGCCGTAGCGATGGATATCCAGCATGCGCAATATCTGTCCGCTATGGATAACCTCGCGATCCTGCGCACGGAATAAATGCGCGCTTTCCGCCGCGCCGCAGGGTAGATCCAAGTCGGTTTGGCCGACGAATTCTTCTTTGTGTTGAAGTCCGAGCAGTTCCGCATCATGTTGATTGATGTAGAGGTAGGTGGACTGCACATCCTTGCAGTACCAAAAGCCGGGCAAGGTATCGACCAGATGTTTCAGTTGCGGGGTGATGGGCGAATCCATTCGACGTCTCCTTGGTTGGGCGGTGATGACCTGTGCGCACGCACGGGCATCGGGGTTCGATAAGGAGACGCGGCTCGAGGTTTGTCGGTCGAGTCGTGGTGAGGGGTGGGGCTCAGCCGATTCGGGGGTAGGAAGAATCGGCTGCTTTGAAAAATCAGGTCGGCAGGTGGGTTTTGCGCCAGTCGGCAATCAGCGCGATGCGGGCTTGGTCGATGATTTCGGGCAGGCGATGCTTGTCGGCGGTGCCGGCCGCCAATGCGCCGGCGTCAAGGGAGCGGGCGGCGGTCAGCATGGCGCGCAGCCAGTCGGCCTGTGGGTAGGGCTCCGATTCGTGCCCGGTGCGTCCGCGCGAATCGCAGAGGCAGGCATCGAGCATCTGCTGGAAGCGTTCGGGGCGGCGCATCGCATCGCAGTCCTTGAATAGTTTGAGCGTCGTGGCCGGGCGCAATTCGCCGGCGCAATGAACCTTGGTGTGTTGCAGGACGGTCATGCGCGCCAGATCGCGGCAGTCGGCCGGGACGCGCAAACGCTCGCACAATTCGATGAGCGGCGCTTCGCCACGGGGTTCGTGGCCGATGTGGCGCGGCAAAATGTCGGCCGGGGTCAATGCCTTGCCCAAGTCGTGGGCAAGCACGGCGAAGCGGGTGGCGAGCGGATGGCCGCAGGCCGCGGCATAATCGAGCGCCAGCATGACGTGCACGCCGGTATCGACCTCGGGGTGATAGTCGGCGCGTTGCGGCACGCCGAACAAGGCATCGATTTCCGGCAGAATGCGCGCTTGTGCGCCACAGGCGCGTAGCGTCAGGAAAAACCCCGACGGTTTCTCTTCCATCAGCGCGCGCGCCATCTCCTGCCAGACGCGCTCGGCGACCAGCGCGTCGACTTCGCCGTTGTCGGCCATGTCGCGCATCAGTTGCAAGGTCTCCGCTGCCAGCGTAAAGCCGAAACGAGCGGCAAAGCGGGCGACGCGCAGGATACGCACCGGATCCTCGGCAAAAGCCGGGCTGACGTGACGCAGGATGCCCGCGGCCAAGTCGGCTTGTCCGCCGAACGGGTCGACGATCCGTCCTTGTTCGTCCATGGCCATGGCATTGATGGTCAAGTCGCGCCGCGACAGATCCTGTTCCAGCGTGACATCCGGCGCGGCATGGAATGCGAAGCCGTGGTAACCGGGGGCGGTTTTGCGCTCGGTACGGGCGAGTGCGTACTCCTCATGGGTCTGCGGATGCAGGAAGACCGGGAAGTCTTTGCCGACCGGCTTGAAGCCGAGATCCTGCATGGCCTGCGGGGTGGCCCCGACCACCACCCAGTCGCGGTCGCCCGGCGTGCGGCCCAGTAGCGTATCGCGCACGGCGCCGCCGACGATGTAGGCGCGAATCGCCGATGGAAAGATCATGGTGCCATCTCGGTCGTTTGGCCGCCGCGCGCCGGGATGGTGCCCATGCGGGCTTTGAGCGACTGGTGGCCGTTGCCCATGGCGGTGCCGTAATAAGTGGCGTTGGTCATCACTTTTTGCACATAGTCGCGCGTCTCGCCGAAAGGAATGGTCTCGGCGTAGATCGTGCCCTCTATCGGCGCGCTGCCCTGCCAGGCACGGGCTCGGTTGGGGCCGGCGTTATAGCCGGCGGTGGCGAGCACGGGGTTGCCGGACAGCGAGGTCAGAATGTATTTCATATACCAGGTGCCGAGCTGGATGTTAGTGTCGATGTCGCCGACCGCCGGGGCGTTGCCCAGCCCCATTTTCTTGGCGACCCAGCGCGCGGTGTTTGGCATGAGCTGCATCAGGCCGGAGGCGCCGGCGCTGGAGCGCGCCACCGTGATGAAGCGGCTCTCCTGGCGGATGAGGCCGTAGACCCATGCGTCGTCGATGCCGATTTGCTTGGCGTAGCGCTGCGTGATTTCGCGATAGGGCGTCAGGTAGCGCAAGGAAAAATCGTGCTGAGTCTTGGTGCGTTCGGCGCTATAGATGGCCATGTCGTAGAAGCCGGCCTGGCGTGCGATTTCCGAGGCCGCCAAAAGTTGCATGTCGCTGCGGCCGCGCATGGCCCAGCGCCACTCCGCCTGGGCATCGGTGCGCAACTCTGGCTTTCTCGCGCTCTGGGCAATGTCGTGGAGCGCGAGCGCCCTTTCCACGGCCGGGTCGGCTTTCATGGTGGCGCTATCTTGATCGCTCGGCGTGACACGATCCGGCATCGCGGTGAGTGTGGTGCCCAATTCGTCCAGCGCCAGCAATCCATAGTAGCCGCGATCGAGGCTCGCTTTGACGAGCAGTAGATTGGCTTCGTTGACGTGGTTTTGTGCACGCAACGAGCGCGCCAGCCAATACTGCCAAGCGGGCTTGGCCGCCAGCGCGGCGGGCATGGCCTGTATCACCGACTGCACGGTGTCCCATTGCTCCTGCCGCAAGGCCGCGCGTGTCCACCATTCCCACTGGTCATTGTTCAGTTGCGCGCGATCGGCCTTGGCGAACCATTGCAGCGCATCGCCCATTTGCTGTTTGCGCGCCGCTAGCAAAGCCAATTGTCCCCAGCCGTAGCCCGAAGCGGATTTTCCGACCGTGGTTTCGACGCTTTGCAGGGTTTGCGCGGCTTGCGACAAATTGCTGCGCGCCTTCATTTCAACGGCATACAGCATGGCCTCTTGCCCCTGACGGGTATTCAGATCGGCGCGAGCCGGGCTGTTGAGGAGAGCCGGATTGAAGGTTAGGTCGTTGGCGGCCGCGAGCTGGCGCGCCTGAGTCGTGTAATTGCCGGCGAGCAACTGACGTAGCCGTTGCCACAACCAGTCGCGACTGATGATGCCGCGAGCCGCCGCCGCGTTGATCAAGGCGTTGCAACCATCGGGCAATGCGCGACCTTCGAGCAAGCGGTCGAGGTTGTCCGGCGCGCGTCCTTGGCGTAGCGATAACAGGTCGCCATAGCACTGGGTCTCTTCGTCGCGGCTCTCGGCCGGCAGTTTGCTCCATTCGCTTTCGAACGTCCCCCAGTTTTGACGCTTGGCCAATTTTTTCAGCCATTCGCGCCGAACTCGTTCATTCAGCAGGCTGGGCTCGCCTTGAGCAAGAAATTGTGTGACTTGCGCATCGTCGTCGCGATCGAGCGCCTTGAGCGTGAGCCAGTAGGCGGGATAGCGCCGCAAGGGGTCGGCTGGCATGCTGTCGGCGAGTTGCGCGAGTCGAGTGACGTCGTTGGCACGGTAGGCGTCAAGTGCCGCGATTAGGGTGTCCTGGGCGGATGCCCAAGCCAACGCCGGGGCGGAAAGCACCAGGGCGAGTACGGTAGGGCGAAAACAGCGGGTAAAAACAGTCATGCGTCTAGTAATCCTTGAGCGGAGGGAGGCGACTGCGCCGCTTTCCGAGGAGCGCGCCGCCTGCGTGATCGGCGTGGTTTTGCTCTTATTCTACTGGCTGCTTGCCGGCAAGGCAGCAAGTGCGCGGCCTTTATTATAAATATCTATCACGTGGCGCTTGGCGGTAATCGCCGGCAATTCGACTGGCAGACTAGCCAGGCCGCATGGCAGGCAACGGCGCCGTGGCAGTGTACGGCACTTGGCTGGGGAGGGTAGGTTGGCGCAGCAAGGTTGAATCGCTGCGCCTAGCGACCGTTAAGGAAGGGTGAAACGATGCGGTCGGGCGTTCGAGTTAGACGAATTCGACCGGGACAAAGAAGTTGCGACCCGTGCGCGATACCAGTACTTGCGGCTGGCCGGCGACGACGCTGCGAAAAGCGCGTGGCAGGCGGCGCCAGTCCAGGAACTTGATCTTGATGAGTTGCTCGTTTGTTTGCATCTTGTTCTCCTTGTTTTGTCCGCCATGGCCGATGCGGACGGGCAGGCTCCCAGGTCGTCGGCAAAGCCGGGGCTCCGCACTTACTCCACTTGATGGATGACGCGCGTCACCACGCCCCAGATGAAGAACGACGCCTCCTCTGGGACTTCGATCGGAGAAAAATCCGGATTTTCAGGCATGAGCCGAATGCCTGTGGATGTCTTTTCCAGTCGTTTGACCGTTAGCTCGCCGTTGAGTACCGCCACGACGATCTTGCCGTTACGCGGTTCGAGCGAGCTGTCGACCAGCAGCATATCGCCGTCGAGAATGGCCGCGTCGCGCATGGATTCGCCCTTGACGGTGACCATGAAGGTCGAGTCGGGTCGACGCACGAGCAAGGTGTTCAGGTCGACGTCGGCTTCGCGCAGATCGTCTGCCGGCACCGGTGCGCCCGCGGGTACGCGGCTGGCGAACAGCGGTAGCGATATCGCGGATAGCTGGTGGCCCAGCGTGCGAAAATCTTCCGCTTGGCTGTTTTGGACCGTGCGCAACGCACGGTAGTCTGCCAGCCATTGATCCAGCAGGGGCTTTAACGGCTCCGGTACGCGCATGGCGACCGTTTTGTCGGCGCCGAAGCGGGGTTTTCGGCCGGCACCTTCGCGTTTCCCACCTTGTGACATGAGCGCTCCTCAATGTTTTTTTGATTATGTACACAATCACAGGCAAGAACAAGTTTACTGCTTGCCATTGTTGCGTGCGTGCATCACTACTCGGGAATATTTATTTTTTTTCAATGGCTTGCTGGCGGGGCGGGGGTGGGGCGATTGACATGATCTGGCTGCGGCCTACAATCAGAACATTGCTGTCCCGCCCTGAGAGCCTGTCATGTCCGATGTCGCCCCTCTGCTGATCTGCCCCAAATGCTGTTCGCTGGACATCGAGGGCTCAGCCTCCCCCGATGAGCATGATGAGCTGCGTTGCCGCGACTGCGGTCATACCACGACCTACGCTGAAATGAACGCCGAGTTCAGAACGGCGCTTGACGATGCGGTGCGTCTGATCCATCTGCGCGTGGCGCGCAAATTCAAGCTGCCGGCATCGCCAGCCGCCTGATCGTCTGCCTCATTTTCCCTGCGACAGCGCCAGCTTCGCTCCTAGCAGAATGAATACGCTGCCGGCCAGGCGGTCCAGCCATTGGCCGATGCCGGGTTTTTTCTTCAGCGCTTGCCCCACCATCCCGGAAAAGTAACCGAGCACGCCGAACAGCACGGCTCCCTGCATGGCGAATAGCGTGCCAAGCACGGCGATTTGCAGGCCGACGTGCCCACGCTTCATGTCGACGAACTGCGGCAAAAAGGCCAGGAAGAACAGGACGACCTTGGGGTTGATGGCCGAGGCCAGTACGCCGCGGACCAAATATCGGCGCCAAGGTTGGGAGGGCGACGGGGCGCCGGACTCGAAGCGTGCGCCGCCGCTGCGCAGGGCCTGTACGCCGAGATAGATCAAATAGGCACCCCCGGCAAGCTTGAGCAGGGTGAAGGCAGTGGGGCTGGCGGCAATCAAGGCGCCGACACCCAGTGCCGCCAGCACCGTGTGGTTGAGGCAGCCCAGCGCACAGCCGAGGCCGAATAGCATGCCTGGCTTGCGCCCATTGGCAATGCCCAGACTCAATACCGCGAGGTTGTCGGGCCCTGGCGCCAGGGTAATGAGAACCGAAGTGGCCAGAAAGGCGAGCAGTTGGTCGAGGGTGACGGGCATTTGATCCTCCTGAAAGCAAACGACCAGTTTTTGCGACAAGGGCTACTGTTGGCAAGCCCGGTATCGGGGCGCGCATGTCCCCTGCCGGCTGATTCGTGTCGATTGTCGGACAATGCGGCATTTATTTGTGGTGTTTTGAAAAAAACATGGCATAAAGTTTCATGCTTTGGTATTTATATGCATACCTCATTGCTAAGATGGAGATAGGTCATATCGTGAACGCCTCCCCTCAAAGTCAATCATCGCCGTCCGCCGCTACGGGCGGGTCGGTCGCGCTATTTTTTATTCAGATCTTCGCCACACTCGGCTTTGCCGTGCTGTATTCCACACTGGTGCTGTATGCCACCAAACGGCTGGGTTTCAACGAAAGTAGCGCCAATGCCATGATGGGCGTGTTCGGCGCGTTCAATTACGGCTTGCACATGTTCGGCGGTTACCTCGGCGGGCGTTTTTTGAGCAACCGCAACCTGTTCATTTTGGGGATGGTGCTGCAGGTGTTCGGCTGCTATCTGATCGCCGAGATGGGTGTGCTCGGTTTGTATTGGGGCTTGGCGATGTTCTTGACCGGCAGCGGTCTGAACGTTACTTGTCTGAACATGATGCTGACCCAGCGCTTTGCGCCGGATGACGAGCGTCGCGAAAGCGCCTTTCTGTGGAATTACGCCGGCATGAACCTGGGCTTCTTCCTTGGTTTTACCGTTGCCGGTTATTACCAACTATCTGGCGACTATCATTCGCTATTCCTGTTCGCCACTATCGGCAACGTGTTGGCCATCCTGATTTCGCTGTTGTGCTGGCGCACCCTGGCGGACATCAGTACGCCGCTCAAGACGCATCGCGGTCGCCCGTTCTATCTACGCATGCTGGTCGGTCTATCGGTGCTGGTGCTGTTGGTGCCGGTGATCCGCGTATTGCTGACCCATACCGAACTGACCAGTTCGTCGGTGATTGTGCTAGGTCTGGTGGTGCTGGCTTGGTTGACGATGCTGACGTTGCGGCACCCGCATCGCGGCGAAAAGAAGCGCATGGCCGCTTATCTGATTCTGGCGCTGGGTTCCTTGGTGTTTTGGTCGTTGTATCAGTTGGCGCCGATGGGGCTGATGCTGTTCTCCGAACATAATATCAATCTGAACGTGTGGGGCTGGCAGGTGGCGCCGCAATGGATCCAGAACATCAATACCCTGGTGATCGTTGTGGGCGGCCCGTTGATGGCCTGGTTGTTCAATCGTATGCGTAGCCGCGGCCGCGCCATCGATATTCCGGCTCAGTTCGCCGCCTCCCTGTTCTGCATGGGGCTTGGGATGCTGGTGCTGCCGATCGGCATCTCGCTGGCGGGCGCCGATGGTCTGGTTGCCTTCAAGTGGATCGCGCTGAGCTATCTGCTTCAAAGTATCGGCGAATTGCTGATTTCGCCGATCGGCTACGCAATGATCGGCAAGCTGGCCCCCGCGCGCTATCAAGGGGTGATGATGGGTTGCTGGATGATGGTGACCGGTGTGGCTTCGGTGTTGGCCGGCTATATCTCCGGCCTGATGCCGCAAAACGTCGGTTCGACCCCGGTTGCGACCAACCCCGGTTTCAGTTCGGTCTTCAATCAACTCGGTTGGGGGTCGGTGGCGACGGGTGTCGTGCTGCTGCTGTTGATTCCCTTCTTGCGCAAGCTGATCGGCGAAGCGCAGCTCTCGGGAGAGCGACCGGCCGAAGGGTTGGCCCTCGCCGAACAGGCCGAGTAAGGAGTCACGAGGCCGCTGCCCCGAGGTTGGGGGGCGGCCTTGTTTCGTTCAGTCGTAAAAGCAGCGGGCACATACCTGGCGATAGATGCTCGACTCGATCTGTATTTGCTCGCCTTCGCGGATGCGCTCGCCTTGCGCGGTGGTGCGAATATTCATGGTCGCCTTCTTACCGCAGCGGCAGATGGTCTTGATCTCTTCGAGATGGTCGGCCAATACCAGGAGTGCGGCCGAGCCCGGGAAGGGCTCCCCCCTGAAGTCGGAGCGGATGCCGAAACACATGACGGGCACGTTGTGCAGGTGTGCGCAGCGATGCAACTGCCGAACTTGCGCGGGCGTGAGGAATTGCGCTTCGTCGATCAAGACGCAAGCCGCATCGGTCTGCTCGAGCAGCGCAAAGAAGTCGGTGCTTTCGTCGTAGGTCGGCACCTCGCGCTTGAGTCCGATGCGCGAGGAAATGACGCCGACGCCGTCTTGCATGTAGAGGCTGGATGTGAATAGGGCGACATCGCGGCCGTTTTCGTTGTAGTTATGGGCGACCTGCAATAGGTAAGTGGATTTGCCGGCATTCATCGCCGAATACCTAAAGTAAAGACTTGCCAACGACTTGCTCCTTGATGGGTTCGTGCTCGATGCGGCGCCATGGTAACAAAGCGCACGGCGCCAAACCAGTCGAACATTGGTGCGAACAGTGACAAGTCGGGCGCGCGACACTAGAATTTCAGGGTTTACTGAATATCCTCCAAGTGATTTTATATGCCGTCATTCGATATTGTTTCCGAAGTCAATCAAGTGGAAGTCCGCAACGCCGTGGATCAGTCCAATAAAGAGGTGTCCACCCGTTACGATTTCAAGGGCAGCGATGCGCGCATCGAGGTGAGTGAGAAGGTGCTGACGCTGTTCGCCGACGCTGAGTTTCAGCTAGACCAGGTCAAGGATATTTTGCTGGGCAAGCTGTCCAAGCGCGGCGTGGACGTGCGCTGCCTGGATCATGGCAAACTGGAAAAAGTCAGCGGCAATAAGGTCAAGCAGGCGATTACGGTGCGCGAGGGGATCGAGACCGAGCTATCGAAGAAGATTGTGCGCTTGATCAAGGACTCGAAGCTCAAGCTGCAAGCCAGTATTCAGGGCGAAGCGGTGCGCGTCAGCGGCGCCAAGCGCGATATCTTGCAGGAATGCATCGCGCTGATCCGCAAGGAAATCACCGATTTTCCGGTGCAGTTCAATAACTTCCGCGATTAAAACCCGGTTCGGCTGCAGGAGCGGCGTAGGATGCGTTCGCGCAGCAACGCATCAACCTCGGCTTGGCGGGTTGCCTTCGGCGAACCCGCCCTACAGTAACTCCTGCTCGCCGCGCAATTTCGGCAGCAACTGGTCGAGCGATATCTCCAATTCCTCCAAGTGGCGCGCGAGCGTGGCAATCAGCCATGCTTGCTGCGGATTGGTCGGTGTGGAGAGGGCCGGAATCCCTTTTGCGATCGGTAGATCGAAGCGTTGTGCAAGTCGGCCCAATACGTCGATCACCCTGATCTCATCTGCCTGCGTGCCGCCAATCTCCCGCGCCGGGTCGCCGGCTTCGCTGGCAAGAAATTCGATGGAAATCTGCACCCGGTGCAGCAGGCTGAGCGCGCCTTTGAGCTGCTTGGTCGTCAGGCCGGACTCCCGCGCCGCGGCGACGATCAGTTCGCGCATCTTGCCGTGCCGCTTGCTCAACCCCTCTGCCAGGGTGCTGTCGTACTGGCCGCGTGCCGCGAATTCCCGATATAGCCAATTCAATCCTTCCAGGCTTTCTTCCAACATGAAATACCAGTGGTCGCGTGCCCGTTCGGGAAACAGCATGCCGAACGCGATAGCCAGTACCACGCCGGCGTAGACGTTGACCATGCGCCACAATCCGATGTCGAAAGCGCTGTCGGTGGAAACGATGGCAAGCGTAATGCAGGTCAGTAGCGCAATGTAGCCGCCGCCGCGTACCGCCCAGTAGCCGCTGTAGCCGATGATGGCCAGAATGGCGAGCGCGGCCATCGTCGGGCTCTGGTGTGTCAGGAAGATCACCAAAAAGCCGCCGAGCGCGCCCAGCGTGGTGCCTAGAAAGCGCTGTTTGCCTTTTTCGACGATGCTGCCGGTGTGCGGCAGGCTGCCCATGACCACAGCCACGGTGACGGTCATCCATACGGCGTGAGGCTCGTTGATGAACTCGCCGATCCAGCGGGCGGCCAGAAAAGCGAGCGCTAAACGCAGGCCGTGAATGGTGGCCAGCTGACTGTAGCGGAAACGCGGGTGCATCCAGTGGCTGACGAGTCGGCGTAGCGTCATGACGTTGCGGCATCCTCGTGGCGGTGTTGCTCGACGACATGTTGGATCAGTGCCCAGGCGATGCTGGCGCGTAGCGGTAGCGTGGGTAGGGCATCGATATCGAACCAGCGGGCGTCTTCGATCTCGCCGGCTTGCGGCACGATTTCGCCATCGAGATAGTCTGCAACGAAAGCCAGCATCAGCGAGTGCGGAAATGGCCACGATTGCGAAGCGACATAACGCAGATTGGTGATGCGCACGCCGACTTCCTCCATGGTCTCCCGGTGCACGCATTGCTCCAGGGTTTCGCCGGGTTCGACGAAGCCGGCTAGCGCGCTATAGACGCCTGGGGCGAAATGCGGCGCGCGGGCGAGTAGCAATTGCCTGCCGCGCATTACAGCCACCATCATGGCCGGCGCCAGTCGAGGGTAGACGTGCGTGCCGCAACCCGGGCAACGCTTGCCGCTATCGTGATCGTTCTGCAATAACGGCGCGGCGCAAGCGCCGCAGTAGCGGTGTTCGCGTTCGAAGGTGAGTAGTTGGCGCGCGCGCGACAGCGCTTGCTGTTGCGCGACGTCGAGTTCGGCCAACAGCGGGCGCAATGCGCGCCATTCGCCGTTTGCCGGCGACGGGCCGATCAACTCGCCGCTGAAACAGTCGCGGCCATCGATGGCGCCGATGTGCCGACGATGCGTTAAGGTCAATCCCTCGGCCGAGGCGGGCAGCCTTCCGTCGACGGTGAGAACCTGCCCCTCGTGCCAGATGATCCATAGCGCCGCGCCGCCGACTTGCTGTTGTGTTCCGATTGTCAGGCCCACCGGGTTCTCCACGCCTTTGTTCAAGCGCCGATTCTAGCAAGCCCATCGTTTGGCCGATAGCTCTTAAGCGTCGTACATCCAGCGTTCGCTCTGATGGCGCACGGTGTCGGAGAGCGAGCCACTGGTGGCGTATTGCGCGCGCAGCCAGTCGCTGTCGTTGTGCCGTTTGGCGACCCGTTCGCGCAGTTGCAATCGACAATCGTCCAGGTCCAGCGCGTGAGCGCTGTCGCTCAGGCGGTCCAGTGTGCCGAGCAGATCTTCCAATAGGCTGATGCGCTCGTGCCCGCAGCCCGGGATGATGTCGCCGGCGAGGCCGAAGCGGCAGGCCTGGAAGCGGTTGTAGGTGTAAGGCAGGTAAAGCGCCGGTTCGATGCGGTTCCAGCCGGTTTCCAAGCAGTGGTGCGCCAGCATGCGCGCATACCCCGCCAAGAGCGGCGCGAGCCCGAGGGTGAGCGGGGTGTCGCAGATGCGGATCTCAACCGTGCCGAATTCGGGCTTCGGGCGAATGTCCCAGTAGAAGTCCTTCATGCTGGCGACGATGCCCAGTGCGTGCATTTGGCCGAAGTAGTGATTGAATGCCTCCCAGTTGCGCACTTGGGGCATGCAACCCGATAGCGGAAAGGCATTGACGTTCGATAGGCGCGAGGTCTGGAACAACGTGTCGGCCCCCTGGTAGAACGGCGAAGAGGCCGATAGGGCGATAAAGTGCGGAATATAGCGCGACAGGAAATGCGTCAGACGCACCGCGCTGTCGCCATCCGGACAGCCAACGTGGATGTGCTGGCCGAATACGGTGAATTGCTTGGCCAGGTAGCCGTACAATTCGGAAACCAGCTGGTAGCGCTCTTTGGGGTAGATGCGCTGTTCGCCCCAGCGTTGGAAGGGGTGGGCGCCGCCGCCGGCCAGTCCCAGGTTCAGTTTTTCGGCGCATTGGTTGAGTAGGGCGCGAATTTCGCCCAGTTCGTGGCGCATGGTGGACAGATCTTCGTGGATGCCGGTGGCGATCTCGATCATGCCTTGGGTGATTTCCGGCTTGATGTCGTAGCCGTGGCGGTGGCGTGCAAGCAGCGATAGTAGGTCGTCGGATCCGCGGGTGAGGTTGTAGTCGTGTCGATTGACGATCATCAGCTCTAGTTCGACACCGAGAGTCAGCGGCTTGCTGTTTTTGAATTCAAGCATCGAGGGCTCCTTGTCCGTTTAGGTGTGCGGGCGAGTTTCGCCGGCCAACTTCAGTGCGAGCTGAGTCAGCGGCGGGCCGATGAGCTCGGTCAGACATAGCGTGGCAATGGCCAGCGGTAGAATGGCGGAGGCCGAAGCCGGCAGTAGGGCGGGCGAAGTGAGCAGAGCGAGATTGGCCGTGCCGGACATCGGCATCAGTGCCAGCCCCATCAGCGCGCCGCAGCGCCTGGCGAGGCCATTGGCGTGCGCCATCAGCGCGCCGGTCAGAATGTGCAAGGCGCTGCGCACGCAGACAAACAAAAGCGCCAGCGGCAGGTGGTCGCCCAAGACGCGCAGATCGAGCCGGGAGCCGGCGATGACGAACAGTGCGGCGAAGAACACCACGCTGTAGCGCATCACCCAGGGGCTGCCGACGGCATAACCCGACGGCATGTTTCGGGTTGAGAGGCCGAAGATCAGCAAAGCCAGCGCAGGTAGCATATGCAGTGCGCTGGATAGGCCGACGGTCAGCGCAATGAGCGCGAACAGCAGGACTTCCTGGGCTTCGCGGTATTGGGCGCCGATCCAGCGGTTGGCGTTGATGGCGACTAGACCGGCCATGAGTCCGATGCCGGCCGAGCCGAGGAAGGTCCAGCTTGGTTGCAGTAGCCAGCTTTCCAACGCCAGCCCGCCGTTTTGACGGCTCCAGCCAAGCGTCAGACAATACCCTGTCAATGCGAGCAGATTGCCGATGCCGGCGTAAGTCACCAGCCGTTCGCTGACCTGTCCTTCGGCGCGGGTTTCGCGCAATACCTCCAGTAGGGCGGCCGGCGAACAGGAGAGCGCCAGTATCGCCAATACGGCCGCGGTCTCCTGATGGACGCCGAATAGCGATAGTGTTAGGTAGAGCGCCAAAAAGCAGACGGCGCCACCGCCCAATGCCGTGACAAGCAAGGCGCGTTCGTGCCGCAGCCAGCGTAGGTCGATGCGGCGCCCCATCTCGAACAGTGCAATGCCGAGCGCGAGTTGGACGAATATGTCGGAAGTGTCGATCAACGGTTGGCTGATCAAGCCGAGCCCGTGCGGGCCGATAATCAAACCGGTCACGATATAGCCGGTCAGTGTTGGAATGGCGCTGCTCTTGCGCGCGATCTGCCCGCCGAGGATGCCTAGCGCCAGGATGATGCCCAATGCGGTCAGTGGGTTAAGTAAGGAAGTCGAAGCGAAGGGGAGAGTCATAGGTTCTCCTTTTCTTGTTGGCGTAAACTACTGGGACATATATGCGTTCGGTTAAGTTCATGTGGTTGTTCTACTGTCCCGGCGCCGACGGCGTTGTGCCGTCGCGCTCGTCTGGCGCGGAGCCGGTATGTTGATTGTTTTGTTGGCATGGCTGTATGTGGTTGTGCTTTTTGCCGTGGCGCAATCTTCCGTTGCGTCGGCGCTATCAGTGTTGGTGTTTCTCGGTGCCCTGCCTATCTGGCTAATGGGACGGGTGTTGCGGCGTCGGCGCAGGTTGCGGCTGGCGCGCGCGGAAAATCGAAGCAAAACTTGAGTTTGTCTTGTGCGGGATGATAAAATCCCGCGTCCCCCATTTCCGGGGGTAATAACGCACATCCGCGCTAAAGGGTGCCCTGCTTCGGCTGGGGTTGTCTGCACGGATGGAGGCCTAACCCTTTAAGGAGTTTTTGTATGTCCACCAACGTTACCATGCGTCAAATGCTGGAAGCCGGCGTTCACTTCGGTCACCAGACCCGTTTCTGGAACCCGAAGATGTCGCAGTTCATCTTTGGCAGCCGCAACAAGATTCACATCATCAACCTGGAAAAGACGCTGCCGCTGTTCGTGGAAGCCCAGGAGTATGTGCGTCGTCTGGCTGGCAACAAGGGAACCGTACTGTTTGTCGGCACCAAGCGTCAGGCGCGTGAGATCGTGCGTGAAGAAGCGACCCGTTGCGGTATGCCGTTCGTCGATCATCGCTGGCTCGGCGGTATGCTGACCAACTACAAGACCGTCAAGCAATCCATCAAGCGTCTGGAAGACAAGCGCGCCGTGCTCGAAAACGCCGGCGAAACCGGTTACAACAAGAAGGAACTGTTGGAACTGGAACGTGAAGTCGCCAAGCTGGAGCGCTCGCTCGGCGGTATCAAGGATATGAAGGGTCTGCCGGACGCCATTTTCGTCATCGACACCGGTTATCAGAAGGGTGCGATCGTCGAAGCCAAGAAGCTGGGTGTCCCGGTTATTGGTGTTGTCGATACCAACAACTCGCCGGAAGGCATCGACTACGTCGTTCCGGGTAACGACGACTCCAGCCGCGCCATCCGCCTGTACGCTCGCGGCATCGCCGACGCGGTACTGGAAGGTCGTGCTCAGTCGATCCAGGAAATCGTTGCTGCCGAACCGGCAGCGGCCGAATAAGGTCGAGGCAGAAAGGGGCGTCAGCCCCTTTTTTTGACCCGAGCAATACGCATACGGATTAATTTAAGGAGTTCCTAGCATGGCGGAAATTACCGCAAAAATGGTCGCCGACCTCCGCGCCTCGACCGGCATGGGTATGATGGAGTGCAAGAAGGCACTGGTTGAAGCCGAGGGCGATCTGAAGCGCGCCGAAGAAATCCTGCGCATCAAGTCTGGCGGCAAGGCAGCCAAATTGGCTGGCCGCACCGCCGCCGAAGGCGTGATCGCTACCGCCACCGAAGGTGCCGTCGGCGCCATGGTCGAAATCAACTGCGAAACCGACTTCGTTGCCAAGGATGAAACCTTCCTGGCGTTTGCCAAGGCTGCAGCCGAAGCCGTCGTCAAGGCCAATCCGGCCGACGTCGAGGCGCTGGGCGCCGTTGTCGTGGGCGGCCAGTCGGTCGAAGAAATCCGCAAGGCGGCTATCGCCAAGCTGGGCGAGAATATGTCGGTGCGTCGTTTCGTTCGTTACGAAACCGCTGGCAAGATCGCCACCTATCTGCACGGCAGCAAGATCGGCGTCATCGTCGACTTCACCGGCGAAGAACAGCTCGGCCGTGACGTTGCCATGCACGTCGCCGCTTCCAAGCCGATCTGCGTTTCCAAGGATCAGGTTCCGGCCGAAACCCTGGAAACCGAACGCCGCATCTACACCGAGCAGGCTGCGCAAAGCGGCAAGCCGGCCGATATCGTCGCCAAGATGGTCGAAGGTCGCGTGACCAAGTACCTGGCCGAAGTGACCTTGATGGGCCAGCCGTTCGTCAAGGATCCGGATCTGACCGTCGAGAAGCTGTTGGCCCAAAAGGGCGCCAGCGTAAAGGCGTTCGCCATGTTCGTGGTTGGCGAAGGCATCGAGAAGAAGGTCGTGGATTACGCCGCCGAAGTGGCCGCCGCCGCCAAGATCTGATTTTCCTTTGCAAGTAGTGGCACAACGACGGCACCCTGTATCAGGGTGCCGTTTTGTCAGGCGCGCCTGACAGTACGTATCTGATTAAAAACCATTTCGAGGTCTCCGCGATGAGCCAAGTACCCGCCTTCAAACGCATTCTGTTGAAACTTTCCGGTGAGGCCCTGATGGGTGATGACAGCTACGGCATCAACCGGGCCACGATCGACCAGATCGTGCAGCAAATCAAGGAGGTGGCCGACCTGGGGGTACAGATTGGCGTCGTTATCGGCGGCGGCAATATTTTCCGCGGCGTGGCGCCGGCCGCGGCCGGCATGGATCGCGCGACGGCCGACTATATGGGCATGATGGCCACGGTAATGAACGCGTTGGCGCTCAAGGATGCCATGACCCGCGCAGGCCTGGTGGCGCGCGTGCAATCTGCGCTGACCATGCAGCAAATCGCCGAGCCCTATGTGCGCGGCAAGGCGATGCAATACCTCGAAGAGGGCAAGATAGTCATCTTCGCCGCCGGTACCGGTAACCCGTTCTTCACCACCGATACCGCCGCCGCGTTGCGAGGCATGGAAATGAACGTCGACATCATGTTGAAGGCAACCAAGGTGGATGGCGTCTATACCGACGATCCGAAAAAGAACCCCGAAGCGACCCGCTACAGTTCGTTGACCTTCGATGAGGCAATTTCCCGCAATCTCAAGGTGATGGATGCGACCGCTTTTGCGCTGTGCCGCGATCAACACCTGGATATCAAGGTATTTAGCATCTTCAAACCGAGCGCGCTCAAGCGCGTGGTGCTTGGCGAAGATGAAGGCACGCTGGTACACTGCCAAGCCTGAATATGATGATCGGGCGGAAGCGGCGAGCTGCCGCTTCCGCCTTGTTGTTTTTTTCCAGTTTCACTGTTGGAGTCAGCATGATTAACGAAGTCAAGAAATCGGCCGAGCAGAAGATGCAAAAATCTCTCGAAGCCTTCAAACACGATTTGGCCAAGGTGCGTACCGGCCGTGCGCATACCGGCATTCTTGATCACGTCATGGTGGATTATTACGGCACCGACACGCCAATCAACCAGGTAGCTAACGTAACGCTGATCGACGCCCGAACCATCGGTGTGCAGGCATGGGAAAAGAGCATGCTCGCCAAGGTGGAAAAAGCGATTCGCGATTCCGACCTGGGCTTGAATCCGGCCGCCATGGGCGACATCATCCGCGTGCCGATGCCGATGTTGACCGAGGAGCGTCGCCGCGATCTGATCAAGGTGGTTCGCGCCGAGGCCGAAAACGCCCGCGTCGCGGTGCGTAACGTGCGCCGCGATGCCAATAACGAATTCAAGACCCTGCTCAAAGACAAGGAAATCACCGAAGACGATGAGCGTCGCGGCCAGGACGATATCCAAAAACTCACCGACAAGTTCGTTGCCGAGATCGATAAGGCACTGTCGGTCAAGGAATCCGAGTTGATGGCGGTATAAGCGTGGCTCTGTTCGGAAGTTCGACTCAGGCGGTGCCGCCGGTAGCTGCCGTGCCCCGTCACGTCGCCATCATCATGGATGGCAACGGACGCTGGGCCAAGAAACGCCTATTGCCCCGTGTGGCCGGCCACAAGCGCGGCCTCGATGCGGCGCGCAATGTCGTCACCGCCTGCCGTAAGCTGGGTGTCGAATACCTGACCCTATTCGCCTTTTCGACCGAAAATTGGCGCCGCCCTCAGGACGAAGTGTCGTTTCTGATGGAGTTGTTTCTGCGCGCGTTGGAAAGCGAAGTCGGCCGGCTGCTGGAGAACAATATCCGGCTGCGCGTGGTGGGCAACCGTGAGCGCTTTGCGCCGTCCTTGGTCGAGCGTATCGCGGCGGCGGAAGCCCGTACCGCCGGCAATAGCGGGCTCGTGCTAACCATTGCCGCCGACTACGGCGGCCGCTGGGACGTGCTGCAGGCCGTCAATACGCTGCTGGCGGAGGGGGCGACGCAAATCGACGAGGCGGCACTTTCCGAGCGTTTGACCATGGCGTACGCCCCCGAGCCGGATCTCTTCATTCGCACGGGCGGCGAAGAGCGAATCAGTAATTTCCTGATCTGGCAATTGGCCTATTCGGAGTTGTATTTCACCGACGAGCTCTGGCCCGACTTCGATGCCGATTCGCTGGATAGGGCCATTGCTTCCTATCGCGAACGCGAGCGCCGCTTCGGCCGCACGAGCGAGCAGCTGCCTGAAGCGCAGCGGCGGGGCTGATCATGCTGAGAACCCGGATTCTGACCGCCCTGGTATTGCTGCCGCTGATGCTGGCGGCGCTATTCTTGTTCCCCACGCCGGCCTGGGCGGTATTTTCCGCACTGGTATGCGGCTTGGCATTGTGGGAATTTGCGCGCATGGTCGGTTTTTCGCCCTTGCGCAACGCCCTCTACCTGTTGGTGAGCGCACTCATGGCGGCCGGACTCTGGTGGCGTGGCGGCGTGACGTTCTTGCCATTGCATGCGTTGGCGTTGGCCTTTTGGCTGCTGATGGTGCCTCTCTGGCTCAAGCGGCGTTGGCGGGCGCCATCCGGCGTGGCCGCAGCAATTTTGGGTTGGCTGCTGATGTTCCCCGCCTGGTTTGCCATGCTGGATTGGCGCAAGGTGGCGGATGCTGCGCATGCGCGGCAATTGCTGGCCATCATGGCGCTGGTCTGGGTGGCGGACGTTGCCGCCTACTTCGCCGGCAAGGCGTTCGGCAAGCGCAAACTGGCGCCGGCCATCAGTCCCGGCAAAAGCTGGGAAGGCGTGCTGGGCGCGCTGATCGCGGTGGCGTTGTATGCGCTGTGGGTTAGCCATATGGGCTGGATGATGCTGCCGCTCGCCGCATGGCAATGGCTGTTGCTGGCGCTGCCGCTGACCATGGTCAGCGTCGGTGGCGATCTGCTTGAATCCTGGTTCAAGCGCTGTGCGGGCATGAAGGATAGCAGTGCTTTGTTACCGGGGCACGGCGGCGTCTACGATCGCATCGACAGCCTGATCGCGGTTTTGGCGGTCAGCAATGCCTTGCGGGCGCTGGCCGGCTGGTAACTGCTCCGCCTTAGGGTCTTTCGCCGCGCGCCCAGCGTGCGGCGCAACGTTGATTCCCGAGTAAAGTCATGAAACCTCAAGGTATTGCCGTACTGGGCGCGACCGGCAGCATCGGCATCAATACGCTCGATGTGCTGGCGCGTCATCCCGATCATTACCGTGTCGAAGTCCTGACGGGCAATCGTCAGGTTGCGCGCATGCTGGCGCAATGTCTGCAGCACAAGCCCCGTGTGGTCGTCATGGCCGACGAGACGGCCGCCGGCGATTTGCGCCGAGCGCTGGCCGAGCAGGCTTTGTCGCACATCCAGGTTTGGCACGGTGCCGAGGCCTTGGTCGAAGCGGTGCGCTTGGCCGAGGTCGAAACGGTGATGGCGGCAATTGTCGGCGTAGCCGGGTTGCCGTCCGCCATGGCGGCCGCGCAGGCCGGCAAGCGGGTCTTGCTGGCTAATAAGGAAGCGCTGGTAGTGGCCGGACGGCTATTCATGCAGGCCGTGGCGGCCGCTGGGGCCACGCTGCTGCCGGTCGACAGCGAACACAGTGCGATCTTCCAATCGCTGCCGGCCGATTGGTGCGGCGACCTGGATGCCGCCGGGGTCGACAAGATTATCTTGACCGCGTCCGGCGGGCCGTTCCGTACCCGCGCCGCGGGCACCTTCGACGACATTACGCCGCAGGACGCCTGCAACCACCCCAATTGGGACATGGGCCGAAAAATTTCGGTGGACTCCGCCACGCTGATGAATAAGGGCCTGGAGGTCATTGAAGCGCACTGGCTGTTCAACGCGCCGGCGGATCGTATCGAGGTGGTGGTTCATCCGCAAAGCGTCATTCATTCCATGGTGCAGTACCGCGACGGCTCGGTAATCGCTCAGCTTGGGTCGCCGGACATGCGTACGCCGATCGCCTGTGCGCTGGCCTGGCCCGAGCGCATTGTGGCCGGCGTGCCACCGCTGGATCTGTGTTCGCTATCTGCGCTAACCTTCGAAGCGCCCGACCTCGCGCGCTTTCCGAGTCTCGGGCTGGCCTTTGCCGCGCTTTCTGCCGGCGGCGATGCGCCGGCGGTGCTCAATGCGGCGAACGAAGCGGCCGTGGCGGCGTTCCTGGCGGGAAAAATTCGCTTTACCGACATTTCGGCGCTGGTCGACGCCGCGTTGTCGCGCATGGATCTGAGCGCCAGCGATTCGCTCGACGGACTGCTAGCTAAAGACCGGGCTACGCGCGACTATCTTTCGACCCGGATTGGAGTCTGATGTTTACCCTCATTGCTTTCCTGGTGGCGATTGGCGCCCTGGTCACGTTCCACGAATTGGGCCACTACACGGTCGCCAAGCTGTGCGGTGTCAAGGTGCTACGCTTTTCGATCGGTTTCGGCCGGCCGCTAGTGGCCTGGCGCATGTTCGATACCGAATGGGCGTTGTGCCCGATCCCGCTCGGCGGTTATGTGCGCATGCTCGACGAGCGCGAAGCGCCGGTGAGCGATGACGAACGGCCTCATAGCTTCAATGCCCAGCCGGTGCTCAAGCGCATGGCGATTGTCGCCGCCGGCCCGCTGGCCAATTTGCTGCTCGCCTTCCTGCTGTACTGGGTGGTGATGGCGCACGGTGTCGTGCAATGGCGCCCCTGGGTCGGCACGGTGGTCGACAACACCCCGGCGGCAAGCGCCGGTTTTCGTGCGGGCGATCGTGTCGTGGCGATCGGCGATCGCGCGGTGGCCAACTGGCAGGAAATGCGCCTGGCGCTCTTGGATGGGCTGGCCGGCCGCACGCAACCGCTCGACATCCGCGTCATGACCGAGGCGGGCCCGGCGGTGCGTCACCTTGACGTGGCACGCTTCTCGCAGTCGAATGCTCAGGCTTTCGAGTCCGGCGATATCGGCATCATGCCAGTGCGCTATTTGCCCGAAGTCGGCGCATTGGAGCAGGATGGCGTGGCGATGCGCGCCGGGCTGCGTCCCGGGGATCGTATGTTGTCGGCCGATGGCCGTACTTTGCCCGATTGGCAGTCCTGGGTGGCGGTGATTCGCGACAACCCCGGCCGTGCGCTGTCGGTGAACATACTGCGAGAGGGTAAGCCGATGACGATTGTGCTGCGCCCAGCCTCGGTGGATAGCGGGGAAGGGTTTGTCGGTCACGTCGGCATCAGCCCTCGAACCGACGATAGCTGGCGTGCCGCGCTGCAGTTCAGCCAACGCTTCGACTTGCCGCATTCGGCGCAGGCGGCCTGGAACAAGACCTTCGATACCAGCTGGATGAGCCTGAAATTCCTGGGCCGCATGCTGGTTGGCTCTGCTTCGACCGACAATATCAGCGGCCCGCTGGTCATCGCCAGCGTCGCGGGCCAGAGCGCGCGCGAGGGGCTGATTGCTTATCTGGAGTTTTTGGCGCTGATCAGCGTGAGTATCGGAATACTCAATTTGCTTCCGATACCGGTTCTGGATGGCGGGCACTTAATGTATTATACGGCGGAGCTTGTCAGGGGGAGGCCGCTGAGCGAGCGAGTGCAGCTCATCGGACAGCGGGTTGGTTTTGCGCTGCTGTTCGGACTCATGGCCTTTGCAATGCTAAACGATATCAGCCGCCTTTTTGGGGGTTAACAAAGATCCTATGAAATTGAAACTCGTCGCGGCGGCCGTGCTGGGGCTGTCCTCTGCTGCCTGGGCTGTCGATCCGTTTGTCGTCAAGGATATCAAGGTCGAAGGTTTGCAACGTACCGAGGCCGGTACGGTTTTCAACTATCTGCCGATCAAGGTTGGCGATACCTTCAACGACCAAAAGGCGGGCGATGCGATCAAGGCGCTGTTCGCCACTGGCTTCTTCAATGACGTACGGATCGAATCGTCCGAAGGGGTGGTGATCGTCGAAGTGGCGGAACGTCCGGTGATTTCGCAACTGACGATTTCCGGCGCCAAGGAGTTCGATAAGGATCAGTTGAAGAAAGCGCTGAAGGAGAACGGCCTCGCCGAGTCGCGCGTTTTCGATCAGGCACTGCTCGACGGCGCTGTGCAGGAACTCAAGCGGCAGTATTACAGCCGCGGCAAATATTCGGTTGAAATCAACCCTCACATTACCAAGCTCGACCGCAACCGCGTGTCGATCTCGCTCGACATCACCGAAGGCATTACCGCCAAAATTCGCGAAATCCGCATCGTCGGCAACCAGGCGTTCGATACCTCGACACTACTCGACCAATTCGCCCAGACCACCGGGAGCTGGACGTCCTGGATCAGCCACGACGACCAGTACTCCAAGCAGAAGCTGACCGGCGACTTGGAAAAGCTGCGTGCCTTCTATCAAAACCAGGGCTATCTCGAATTCAACATCGACTCGACCCAGGTGTCGATCTCGGCCGACAAGGAGTCGGTCTATTTGACCATCAACCTTACCGAGGGCCAGCGTTATACCCTCGGCGACCTGAAGCTCGGCGGCGACCTCAAGGTGCCCGAGGCCGACTTGCGCTCGCTGTTGCTCGTCAAACGCGGCGATGTCTTCAGCCGGGAAAAGGTCAACGAATCGGTCACGGCGTTGACCGACCGGCTGGGCAAGGAGGGTTATGCCTTCGCCAACGTCAACGTGGTGCCGGATCTCGACCGCGAACACAATATCGCCAATCTGATGTTCTTCGTCGATCCGGGCCGCCGCACCTACGTGCGCCGCGTGAACATCAGCGGCAATACCAAGACGCGCGATGAAGTGATCCGCCGCGAAATGCGCCAATTGGAAGGCAGCTACTACAACAGCGCCAACATCAAACGCAGCAAGGAACGGATCGACCTGCTCGGCTATTTCGAGGATATCAACATCGAAACGCCGGCAGTGGGCGACGCGCCGGATCAGGTCGACGTCAATGTCAGCCTTAAAGAGCGCTCGACCGGTAGCATCAGCGCAGCGGTCGGCTTCGTACAAGGCGAGGGCCTGCAATTGTCGGCCGGGATCTCGCAAAGCAACGTATTCGGTTCCGGCAAGACGGCCGCGCTGAACGTATCGACCGGCAAGGTCAACAAAGTGCTGTCGCTGTCGTTTACCGACCCGTACTACACGGCGGACGGCGTCAGCCTGGGCTACAACGTCTATCATCGTAGCTACAACCCGGACACCATCGACCTGTCCGAGTACAAGACCACCAGTACCGGCGCCAGCGTGACCGCCGGGGTGCCGATTAGCGAGCGAGACCGGGTGAATTTCACCTTGGGCCTCGATCGAACCAACATCACCACCTTCGACAATAGCCCGCAGCAGTACCTGGACTACGTCAGCAAGCATGGCAGCAACAGCACAACGCTCAGCGCCGGCGTGAGCTGGGGGCGCGATACGCGCGATAGCGCCTTGTGGCCGACTCGCGGTTACACCACCGGCATTTCCTTCGATGCCGGTTTGCCGGGCGGCAACGTCAACTATTACCGCCTGGGGCATAACGAGTCGTGGTTCTTCCCGCTCTCCAAGACCTATACATTGATGGTGGGTGGCGAGGTTGGCGCGATCAACGGTTACGGCAAGACATCCACCGTACCGTTCTTCGACAACTACTACCTGGGTGGCATCGGTTCGGTGCGCGGCTTTGAAAGCGGCAGCATGGGGCCGCGGGATGCAAACAACTACGCCTTGGGCGGCACGCGCAAGATGGTGCTGAACACCGAGCTGCTGTTCCCGTTCCCGGGGATGCGCGATAACAAGTCGGTGCGCATGAGCCTGTTCGCCGATGCCGGCACGCTGTGGGACGACAAGACGCCGGGCTCGTCGGCGAACCAGGCCTTCCGCTATTCGGGCGGCCTAGCCTTTACCTGGTTGTCGCCTGTCGGGCCGATGAAGTTCAGCTATGCGGTACCGATGCACAAGCAGGATGGCGATAAGATCCAGCGCCTGCAGTTCCAGCTTGGGACCGTGTTCTAAACGGAGGAGTTTCTGTGAAGCCGAACAAATGGTTTGGGCTGGCCGCCGGGATGCTTTTGGCCTGGCAGTGTCAAGCCGACGATTTCAAGCTGGGTTACGTCAATATCGAACGCGTCTACCGCGAAGCTACTCCGGCACTGGCCATCATGAAACGGCTGGACCAGGAGTTCGGGCCCCGCCGCGAAGAGCTCAAGGGCTTGCAGGCCAAGGGAAAAAAGCTGGAAGCCCAGTTGGTCAAGCCCGATTTGCCCGATAGCGAACGCAAGAGCGATCAGCGCGAGCTGGATGCGGTCATCCGCGACTACAATGCCAAATCGGCCTCGTTGAGCGAAGATTTCAACCAGCGCCGGGCGGAAGAGTTCGCCGCCTTCCTGCAACGTGCCAATCAGGCGGTGCGCGATATTGCCGAGAAGGGGCACTACGACCTGATCTTGCAGGATTCGGTGTATGTCAGTCCGAAGTACGATCTGACCGACACCTTGCTCAAGGCGCTCGATCAATAACCCTATTACAGTCGGGAGAAGCCGGCCCCGGGTCGGCTTTGTTTTTGATGTCATATACTTTATCGGAAATTGTTGCCAGATTAGGCGGGGAGTTGCGCGGAGCCGACGTCGTCGTGGCTCGCGTTGCGCCGCTCGAGGCCGCGCGCCCCGGTGAACTGAGTTTCATCACCCATGCCAAGTATCGTCGCCAACTGGACGACTGCGAGGCGAGCGCGATTATCGTTTCCCCGCGCATTCTGGAGTCGGTATCCATCGAACTGCCGATGATCGTCACCCCCGACCCCTATTTGTACTTTGCAAAAGTCGCCACCTTGTTCAATCCGCCTCAGATTGCGGTGGCCGGCGTGCATCCGTCGGCCGTGCTGGGCAGCGATAGCCGTGTGGCCGCCAGCGCCGAAGTGCGCGAGCATGTCAGCATCGGCGCGCGGGCGGTGATCGGCGAGCGCTGCAGACTAATGCCGGGCGTCGTGGTTGGCGACGACTGCGTGCTGGGCGACGATGTGGTGCTTTATCCTAATGTCACCATTTACCACAACTGCGTATTGGGTGATCGTGTGACCATCCATTCGGGCGCGGTGATCGGCGCCGACGGCTTCGGGTTGGCTTGGGCCGGCGACGCCTGGTTCAAGATTCCGCAAACCGGCCGTGCGGTCATTGGCGACGATGTCGAAATCGGCGCCAACACCACCATCGACCGCGGCGCGCTGGCCGACACCGTCATTGGCCGCGGCGCCAAGATAGACAATCTGGTACAGATCGCCCATAACGTCCAAATCGGCGAATACACGGCGGTCGCCGGCTGCGTCGGCATCGCCGGCAGCACCCGCATCGGTGCGTATTGCACCATCGGCGGCGCCGCCATGTTCGTCGGCCACATCGAAATCGCCGACCGCACCCATATCGGCGGCGGCACCCTGGTATCGAAGTCCATCCGCCAGGCGGACACCTACGCATCGTCGTATCCGTTGTCCACAATGAAAGACTGGCTGTCCAACGCGGTTCACCTGCGCCATCTCGATGAGCTGGTGGGGCGCGTGAAGCAGCTGGAAAAAGAGATCAAAAACATTAGAAACAAGGAAGCCCCGAATGACTGAACATGCCGTGTCGATTGATGTGCGCGAGATCATGCGCTACCTGCCGCACCGTTACCCGTTCTTGCTGGTCGATCGCGTCATCGAATTCGAAGCGGACAAGCGAATCGTCGGTCTCAAGAATGTGACCATCAACGAGCCGTTTTTCCAGGGGCACTTCGAACAATACCCGGTCATGCCGGGCGTCCTGATCATCGAAGCGCTGGCCCAGGCCGCCGGCGTGTTGGCCATTCGTAGCGCCGGTCACGACCGCAAGGATAACGAACTGTACTTTTTCGTCGGCATCGACAAGGCGCGCTTCCGTCGCCAGGTGGTGCCGGGCGATCAGCTGACGCTGGAGGCGGTCCAGCTGCAGAGCAAGCGCGGCATCGCCAAGTACAGCGCCATCGCCCGCGTCGGCGGCGAGATCGCCTGCGAAGCGGAAATCATGTGCGCCCAACGGGAGGTGTGACGTGACCCAGCCTCAACGTATCCACCCGACGGCACTCGTCGATCCGGCCGCGCGGCTGGCCGACGACGTCGAGATCGGCGCCTACAGCATCATCGGGCCGCACGTTGAAATCGGCAGCGGCACTCGTGTCGGCCCGCATGTGGTCATCGAGGGCCATACCCGCATTGGCGCCAACAACCGCATCTTCCAGTTCGCGTCGCTCGGCGCCGAACCGCAGGACAAGAAATACGCCGGCGAACCGACGCGACTGGAAATCGGCGACAACAACACCATCCGCGAGTTCTGCACGCTGAATACCGGCACGGCGCAGGATGTGGGCGTGACCAGAATCGGCAACGACAACTGGATCATGGCCTACGTGCACATCGCCCATGATTGCCAGCTCGGCAATCACACCATCCTGGCCAACAACGCCACGCTGGCCGGCCATGTGCACCTGGGCGATTGGGTGTTCCTGGGCGGCTTCACCGCCGTGCACCAGTTCGTCATCATCGGCGAACATGCGATGACCGCCTTTTGCAGTGCGGTGGCTCAGGACATACCGCCCTTCGTCACTGCGCACGGTAATCGCGCCGTCCCCTCCGGCATCAATAGTGAGGGGCTGAAGCGACGCGGTTACAGCCCGGAAGCCATTCGCGACGTAAAGAACGCCTACAAGACGCTCTATCGTCAGGGTTTGCCTTTCGAAACGGCACGCGAGCAGATTCTCGCCCAGGCGGAGACCAGCGTAGAACTGGCCCCGTTTACCCGATTCTTCGCGCTTTCCGAGCGCGGCATTATTCGTTGAGCCATGCCAGAGATCACTCATAACTTTGACAAGACCTTGCGCGTCGCCATGGTTGCCGGAGAGGCATCGGGCGATCAGCTTGGCGCGCAGTTGATGGAGGCCATGATCCGCCGTTATCCGCGGATCGAATTTTTCGGCATCGGCGGTCCGCACATGGAGGCAAGGGGGTTGCGCTCCATGGTGCCGCAAGAAAAGCTGGCGGTACGCGGCTACGTCGAGGTGCTCAAGCACCTGCCCGAACTTTTGCGCATCCGTAACGAACTGCGTGTCAGCCTGATCAAATCGCGCCCGGATGTCTTCGTCGGCATCGATGCGCCGGATTTCAACCTGCCGCTGGAAGCCAAGCTCAAGCAGGCTGGGATTCCGACTGTCCACTACGTCAGCCCGTCGGTATGGGCCTGGCGGCCCGAGCGCATCCAGCGCATTGCCCGCGCCGTCAGCAAGGTATTGTGCCTATTTCCGATGGAACCGCCGCTATACGTCAAAGCCGGCGTGCCGGTATCGTATGTCGGCCATCCGTTGGCGAGCGAAATTCCGCTGGCCACCGACAAGGAAGCGATGCGCGAGCAATTGGCCTTGCCGAAAAATGCGCCGATTTTCGCTTTACTGCCGGGCAGCCGGATGAGCGAACTCGACTACATGGCGCCGATTTACATCGAAACGGCCAAGCTACTGCTGAAGAAATTCCCCGAGGCGCAATTCATCGTGCCGTTGGCCACCCGTGCCACGCGCGATCGCTTCGATGCCATCCTGACGCGCATGAAGGCCTGGGAACTGCCGATTCGCAAGCTGTTCGGCCATGCGCAAATGGCCATTATCGCCAGCGACGTCGTCTTGGTCACCAGCGGTACCGCCACGCTGGAAGTGGCGCTGTGCAAGCGGCCGATGGTGATCAGCTACAAGCTGTCGACACTGACGTATTGGTTGGTCAAGCATAAGCTGCGCCTGCCGTATGTCGGGCTGCCCAATATCCTGTGCGAACGCGCGGTGGTGCCGGAGTTGCTGCAAAAGAACGCCCGGCCGGAGAAATTGGCCAACGAACTCGAACGCATCTATCACGACAAGGATTACCAGGAAGAATTGTCGGTGCTGTTCGACGAGTTGCAATTGCGCTTGCGCATGGATACTTCGGAGCAGGCGGCGGCCGACGTGCTGCAGGTGGCGCTGTGAGCCTGCTTTGCGGTGTCGACGAGGCGGGGAGAGGGCCGCTGGCCGGCGCCGTATACGCCGCCGCCGTGATTCTCGACCCGGCCCGTCCCATCGACGGGCTGGCCGACTCCAAGGTACTGAGCGAAGCCCGGCGCGAAGCGCTGGCGCTGGAGATCCGAGAACGCGCGCAGGCCTGGTGCATCGCCAGCGCCTCGGTGGAAGAGATCGATCGGCTCAATATCCTGCAAGCCACCATGTTGGCCATGACCCGCGCCGTCGAAGGGTTGTCGGTTCGGCCTGACTTGGTGCAAATCGACGGCAACCGCGTGCCGAAACAGCTGACCTTGCCGGCCGAAGCGATCGTCAAGGGCGATGCCCGCGTGGCCGCTATCTCCGCCGCCTCCATCCTGGCCAAGACAGCGCGCGACGCCGAACTGATCGCACTCGATGCGCGCTGGCCCGGCTATGGCTTTGCCCGCCACAAAGGCTACCCGACCGCCGAGCATCTGGCCGCGCTCGCCACCCTGGGCGTGCTGCCGGTGCACCGCAAAACCTTCGCGCCGGTGCGCCAAGCGCTCGGCCTGCGGCAGGGCGACCTGTTCTGATCTCCCCATGGCGCGAGACCGCTGTTTCCCTCCGTTGATCGCACCACATACCCGTGTTCTTTTGCTGGGCTCGCTGCCAGGGCAGGCTTCGTTGGCTGCGGGTCGCTACTATGCCCACCCACAAAACCAGTTCTGGCGGCTATTGAGCGATATCCTGGCCTTGCCGCTGGCTTCCTTGCCCTACGATGAGCGCATCGAGTGCATGTTGCAGGCGGGCGTCGGCCTGTGGGACGTCGTGGGCGAGGCTGCGCGCAAGGGCAGCCTGGATGCCGATCTACGCCAGGTCAGTTACAACGATTTGCGCCAGTTATTGACGCAACTTCCCAGTCTCCGTGCCATCGGTTTTAATGGCCAGGCCGCAGCACGCGCCATGCCGTCGGTCGAAGCGTCAGGCGTCGCACTGTTGCCTCTGCCTTCCTCCAGTCCGGCGTATACGCTACCCTATGACAATAAACTTGCCCAATGGCGTAAAATTGGGCGATATTTAGTGTCAGAATCACCTTAAGAGACTGCGCCATGAATCGTTACTGCATCTGGTTTGTTACGCCCGACGACAGCGTCATGCGACGCGCCGAAGTCGCGCTCAATGGCACGATCCATTGCCATCAAGCGCTCGAGGAGATCGAGGCACAACTGGCGGTCGATTGCGGGCTGACACAGGTCATGATCGTCGACTGGAAACGGTTCGAACAGGACGAAACCACCAAACCGGCTCGCCAAGTGCGCGTCGCCTGATACGTTTTCGCGCATGCCGCGCATCCTATTTCTGACGCCGTCAGGCCAACAGCTGGCCGAGATCGGCGCAGAGCCCGGCTCGTTGCTGCTAGACGTCGCGCGCGAACACGACATTCCACTGCACTGGCGCTGCGGCCAGGGTACCTGCGGCACCTGCCGCGTCCAGATCCGCCATGCACAACAACCGCGCATGGCCGGCATGTCACGGAAAGAACGCAATGTACTGATTCGGCAAGGACTGCTACCGGAATCGGCCTTGTCCGGCGAGCCGCTGATCGACGCCCCGCAACAATGGCGCTTGGCTTGTCATTTGCCCGTGGAAGAGGGCGACTGGGTCGTAATCGTACCGCCGATGGAATAATGGATAGGGATAAGAAAGAGATGGGCATGTCACGATCTGCGCTCGGCCACATTTTTTTGTCGTTGTTGCTCGTTAGCGTTTTATCGCCACTCGCGCATGCGGCCGGCTTCAATACGATCGAGGTGCCCGCCGACAGCCACGGCGGCGTATTGCGTGGTGCCGTCTGGTACCCCTGTGCCACCCCTGCCGAACCATTCCAGCTTGGTCCCGTTGTCTTGTCCGGCGTGCGCCGCTGTGCGGCCACCGGCGCGAATTGGCCTTTGATCGTATTGTCGCATGGCAGCGGCGGTTCGTATCTCGGGCATCACGATACCGCCGAGGCATTGGCCGATGCGGGTTTCGTGGTGGTTGCCATCAACCACCCCGGCGACAACTTCCAGGATCTGTCCGATCAGGGGCATTTGCGTGCGCTCGCCAATCGACCGCGCGATATCGAACGCTTGATCGACTTCATGACTCAAGCCTGGCCGGAGCGGGCACGCTTGGCACCGGGAAAGATCGGCCTTTTCGGCTTCTCGCGCGGCGGTTATACCGGCCTGACGTTGGCCGGCGCCGCACCGGACTTCAGCTTGATGGCGCAGTATTGCCATGGTGCGGATTACCCATTTTGCCAAGAGGTGCGGGCGCATGAGCTTCCGCCGTCGCCGAGCGGCGATGGTCGCATCAAGGCCTATGTGATTGCCGATCCATTGAACCTGTTTCAACGCCAAGCGCTGCAAGGTATTACCGCACCCATGCAACTGTGGGCATCCGAATTAGGCGGGGATGGCGTGGCGCTGACGAGCGTCGAGGCGATTCGGCAGGGCTTGATGGTTTCGCCGCAGTATCGTCTGGTGCGCAATGCCGGGCACTTCGCCTTCCTGGCACCCTGCAATCCGCAACAGCGTCTTAGACTTCCGGAACTGTGCACCGACCCGGACGGATTCGACCGCGGAGCCTTTCATCGGCAGTTCAATGCCGAAATTGTGCGATTTTTTGTGCAACACCTGAGCAACGGTTCGGTGCAACAGCCGGCTCAGTCTTCGCTCACGCCATAGCGGAGAAACCGCCGGATTGCCCAAGAGACCCCACCAGTAAGGCCTGAACGGCGAACGGTTCGCCCAGCGCCAACACCGAGGCATATTGCGCCAGCGCCGTGATCTGAGAGCCGCTTAGGTTTGCGGATTGGTTGGATGTGCCGTTACTCATCATGCCCAGCAAACCGGTGAGACTGAACGGGTTCTGATTGCTGTATTGCACCAGCGTGTTTTCACTTTGTACCAGTCGCTGCAGCAAGCCGATATTTTGCGGCAAGATGCCATAACCGGCGCCGGAGTAGGCCGACGACAAAGTATTGAAGCCTTGGGCGGATTGCGACAACAAGTTGGCCGCGCCGCTCTGATCCTGGTTGAAGGCATATTGCAAAGTGCTGCTGTTGAGCGTGAGCGTTCCCACCAGGCCCGCCACTTGCGGCTGCTGCAACTGCACGCCCAACTGACTCAGTATTTGAAGATTGGAACTGCCGTTACTCAGTGTCGCCAACGCCTGGGAGTTCAGTGCTTCTGCCAATTGCCCGGCGATTGCGTTGTCCTGCAGCGCGCCCCCAGTCCCCAGCATGCCGTTAAGACTGGACTGGAAGGTGTTGAACGCCGTCGCCAGGCTCTGAACGCTGCTTGACAGCTGGCTGTAGTCCACGCCCACGGAGACCACGGTCGAACCGGACTGCAGCAAATTGGCGCTGACGCTGCTTGCGAGCGAAACGCCGTTGTTGCTGCTGTTGACCGCACTCACGCCGTTGACCGAGTACGAGGCGTTGCCGCCCGCTTGCACCAAGCTGAGATTTTTTCCGGCGCCGCTACTGGCGGTTGGATCGTAGGCCAACTGCGATAAGCCGGCCAGGTCGGTGTTGTTGCCGTCGCTGTCGTTAACCGTAATGCTGAAATTCTTGAGCGAACCGGTGCTGCTGCTGGCGATCGCCAACCGATAGCCGCCGCTATCCTGCTGCACGCTGGCTGTGACACCCACGCCGGCCGCATTGATCGCCGTGGCGATACTATTTAGCGTGCCGTTGCTGACAGCAATGCTGGCAGGCGTTGTGCCGTCGCTGGTGAAGGTGTTGCTGCCGGAAGTGTAAGTGCCGGTCTGAATGTTCAGTGTGCCGCTGCCGATCACAGTGCTCGCCGGATTGGCGAAGTCGCCGCTTTGCACGGTCTGAGCCTGGGCCAACTGCGTTACGGTCAGATTGTAGGTGCCGGCGATGGCGCCACTCGCCGCGGAGGCGCTAGCGACCGAGGCGTTGCTGCTGCTGGCGGTTAACGGATTGTTGGCAAAGGCGATCTGCTGTAATGCGTACTGGAAGTTGGACAGACTGGACAATAGCTGGCCGTAGGCCGAAATCTCGGTTTGATAGGCGCTGCTTTGCGCGGCGCTGCTGGTGCCGATCAGGTTGCTGGCCGTGCTGTTGAGCGAATTGCCCAACACGGAATACAGGCCGGAAGGTGAAAAGAGCGGAGAAAGACCGTACAGCGAGTTCATGACAATGACCACTGTAAATCAGCACTATCCTCAGCATAGGCGATGAATCTTTGTTCTGCTTAATTGTTCAGCTGGCGCGTTTAGCTCACCAGGCTAGCCGCCACATTGATCGACATGGCCAGGACACTGGTGTTGAACACGAAAGCCAGGATCGATTGTGCCAGCACCACGCGTCGGGCGGCTCGGTTGTTCGGTGCGATGTCGGCTGTCTGCGAGGCGACGGCAATCGTGAAGGCAAAGTAGGCGAAGTCCCAGTAATCCGGCATGGCCGGTCGATCCGGAAACAACAATGGCCGTGCGCCCTCGCGGGCGCCATAGAACATATGCGCGTAGTGCAAGGCGAACATGGTCGGAAGCAATAGCCATGCCGCCACGAGCGTACTGCCCGCCAATATCAGATGTCCGCTGCGTACCCCGCCGTGCAGCGCCTTGGCACTGGCCAACTCCAGCACGATGGCTAGCAAGCTCATCACCACTGCGACGCTGACGGCGGTCAAAACCATGACGGCACTTTCGTCCTCGATGCGCGCGATATGGCGGATGCGTTCCGGTGTGGCACGCAACATCAACACCCACAGCTCCAGCAAGTAGAACCAACTGGCGCTGTTCCACGCCAATAGCGTGCGATCTAGCGGCGGGGTCGAGACAGGCAACAACAGTGTGACGGCGAGCGCCAGCAATAGCGCCAAAACCAGCCGTGGACGGGCGCGAAGTAGGGAGGTTAGTTTCATTGTCGGTTCAGTTCGTGCGGACGCCGCGGCGAGCCGCTAATAGTTCGTGGATGCGCTGCAGATGGCAATGTTGGTTATCGGGGTGTGCGATATCGACGCGCGCCAGCAACCTGTCGACCTGCTGACGGTAATATTCAGCGTGCTGATCGTGCTGGTGCACGGCGGCCAGCAGCGCTCGGGCGCCGGCGTGGGCATCGAAGTCCGGGTAATAGTAACCGACATCGCGCAGATAGGGTGAGTTGTGCACCAACGGATAACCGCCGTAGAGGACGTCGTAATACAGGTAATTCAACCCGTTTTCCCACTGATGGGATACCACGATGTCGGTGTAACGTCCCAAGAACAGCGGTATGCGGTAACGCGCTTCGAACGACACTACATTGTCGCGATAGAGGTCGGTGGCTTCGGTGAATTCTCGGAAACTGGGGTGGGCGGTCAACCCGCTGGTATTGGTGATATAGACTTCTTTCAGAGCGCCACGGTCCTGCCGATAGGCGTCTTCGCAAATCAATAGCGGCGTCAGGAAGGTCTTGACCACATTGAGGTTGGGCTCGAATACGCCGATCCGCTTGGGGCCGGGGCCGGGGCGGTAGCCGAAGGTCAAGTCGGGTTCCGTGCGCGCCAGATTGGCCAACTCCTGCTGAATGAAGCGCGGGCTCCAGATATGCGGCATGACCCGCACCTGGGCGCGCAGCGCCAGCTCCCAGAAACTGCGGCACATCTTCTCGTGCTGCGGCTGCGTCCAGATTTCGTCGAAAACCGTGCCGTTGAAAGCCGAACCGGCAGGCAGATCGAAGCAGATACGCTCGGCATCCATAATGTAGTCGTTGCCGCAACGATAGGCGAGTACGACGCCGTGCCGGCGGTGGACGGCTTCGGCCTGTTCCGGCAGAACCTGCGCGCCGCCCTCGATCAGCACGTCCAGTCGATCGGCCACCTCGGAGAAACGCACCAGTGGCACATCCGGCTCCGCCAGGCGTAGCGCCGGCGGCAGCGTATCGGCATCGCCGCCGTTGATCAGCCAGATTTCGCCGGCACCGGCCGACTTCAACAAGTGGTAGAGCAGCAGCACATTCTGCTGCGTGCCGTTGGACCAGATCGAACAGCCTGGTTGGTGGGTGGCGTACCAAGTGATGCCGATGTTCGGCCGGATCTTCGTCATGAGTCAGTCGCGCTTGAACCAGGTCGATAGGGCACGCCACACGCCTAGACTGCCCAAAGCGAACCGCAACAGGCGCCACAGCCCGCGCGGACGGCGCCCTGTCGCGCCGAACAGGCCCGCGACAGCCTGCGGCAGCACCCGGCCCAATAGGCCCGAGAGCGACAGCGTGTCGCGCAACATGTCGATTTCCAACCCAAGTTGCAGCCGTAGGGCGTCGCCTTTGATCAGTAGCAACGTTTTCCGCAGTTCGCGTTCCTTAGCGGTCATCTTCAACCCCGCTGATTGAAAACCGACTGGCAATCCTTGCGGATCTCAGTTAGCGTCGTGGCAAAGGCGGGCGGTTGACGTTGCAGGCGCACGGCAAGTCGCCAGAGCAACAACAGGCAGCCGAGCAGACCGGACAGCGCCAGCCCGCCCAGTACCCAGGGGCGCGCCGACGCCGGCGTCACCGCGACGACGAATAGCAGTCCGGCCATCATGGCGAACAGCAGCGCACAAAAAGCCAGGAAGCCCAGCATCAGTTGCCCGAGCAAGGCTTCCTTCTGTTCTTGCGCCTCGATGGAAAACAATTCGGCGCGCACCAGCGCCAACGAAACGAAACGGCCCAGCAACGAACGAATCGTCCCGGGCCGGGGAGGGGTGGATGCTTGTTCCGTCATGAGTTCAGCGGCGCGAAATCAACATGCCGAGCAACAAGCCGACGCCGGCGGCAATGCCGATCGATTTCCACGGGTTTTCATGCACATATTGGTCGGTTGCCTTGGCGGCAGCTTTCGCCTTGCCAGCGATCGCATGCTCGGCCTCGATCAGGCGGGTCTTGGCTTGCGCGAGGTTGGCGCCGATGCGTTGGCGTAATTCGCGAACCTTCTCGCCGCCCTCGTCTCCGGCTGCGTGCAGCAAATCCTCCGTGTTGGACAGCACTTGCCGGACATCGTCGAGCAATTGTGCGTTTTCCGGAGCCATGCTTTGGTGTGACATCGCTATCTCCTTATATCGGACGAAAAAAGGCGCGTCGTCGCCATATCGCTACGCCCACCTTATCAGGCAGGTCGGCGTAGCGTCAAACCTGTGCCAAGCGGGCGGACGACACCGTGTGTTATGCGAAGTGAGTTTAATATAGTACGCCAGCCAGGCGCCGGATGTGATTGGAGTCAAACCGGTTGACGATTCTCTCTTATGCTCCACTTCTAAAAGAATAGTATTTTTTATTCTTTTGTAGAATAAGAATAAGCGACTAAAGTAGAGTCCCTGATGCCCTTTCCAACAGGAGAAACCGACATGGCCAAGTGGTTCGCAGACAATTCCCAATCGATCGGCAACACCCCGCTCGTTCGGCTCAATCGCATTACCGATGGCGCACCGGCAACCATCCTGGCGAAAATCGAAGGGCGCAACCCCGCCTACTCGGTCAAGTGCCGCATTGGCGCGGCGATGATCTGGGATGCCGAGAAGCGTGGCCTGTTAGGCCCGGGCAAGGAACTGATCGAGCCGACCAGCGGCAACACCGGCATTGCCTTGGCCTTCGTGGCCGCGGCGCGCGGCATTCCGTTGACCTTGACCATGCCGGAAACCATGAGCATCGAGCGGCGCAAACTACTCCTGTCGCTCGGTGCCAAATTGATCCTGACCGAAGGCGCCCGCGGCATGAGCGGTGCGATCGCCCGAGCGGAGGAAATTGTCGCCGCAGAGCCCGAACGCTACGTTTTGCTGCAGCAGTTCAAAAATCCCGCCAACCCGGCGATTCACGAAGCGACCACAGGCCCGGAGATTTGGGATGCCACCGGCGGCGAGGTGGACGTGTTCGTTTCCGGCGTGGGTACCGGCGGAACCATTACCGGCGTCTCGCGCTACCTGAAGCATACCCGCGGCAAAGCGATCCGCTCGGTGGCCGTGGAGCCGGAAGCCAGCCCGGTGTTGACCCAGGCGCGCGCCGGCGAGCCGATCAAGCCCGGCCCTCACAAGATTCAGGGCATCGGTGCGGGCTTTGTGCCGGACGTGCTGGATCTATCGTTGGTCGACGAGATTCAGCAGGTCAGTAACGACGAGGCGATTGCCTATGCCCGCCGTCTGGCGCGCGAAGAGGGGGTGTTATCCGGGATTTCCAGTGGTGCGGCGGTGGCGGTGGCCGTTCGTCTGGCCCAAAAGCCGGAAAACGCAGGCAAGACGATCGTGGTGGTATTGCCCGATTCGGGAGAACGCTACTTGAGTTCGGTGCTGTTCGAAGGTGTGTTCGATGCAGCAGGCATGCCGATCGAAACGATCTGACTGTGGCGCGGCAAATACCCTCGAAAGGGACGCCTGGGCGTCCCTTTGTTCATTGAGACAATGACCAAACGTGCTCAGCGATCGTCGGTAGCGCGGATCAGCAGCGTCGGGATGGTGACGGCGCGCAGCAGCCCTTCGGCCACACTGCCCAGCAATAGGCGTTTCAAACCGCTCCAGCCGTGCGTATTCATCACAATCAGATCCGCCTGCCATGCCTTGGCGTCTTCGGCCAAGGCGAGGGGGATCTTGTCGACCCAGTTCTTGATGACCTTGCATTCCGACTCGACGTCGAAGGACTGCGCCAGTTGCTTGGCCTGTAGCAGTATTTCGCTTTGCTCGTCGGCGACCTGCTGCATGTCCGTGTCGGGCACGAAGTCGGTATTACCCCAGCCGGGTTGATTCATATTGGCGACGTGCACGATACGCAACTGGCCGCCGCTTACCTTGGCCAGCTTGCAGGCCTCGGTCAGAGCGAGAAACGAGGCTTCGCTATTGTCTACAGGAACAAAAATGCGTTGATACATTTGTCTCTCCCGAGAAAAGCGCATTCCGACGCGCTTTGGACGCCGGATGCCGTACGACTACCATATCACTGCGCGCAGTCCGGGACAAATCACGGCTCGTTCGCCTGGCGAATCAACTCGGCGAATTGGCTTTGTTTGTCTAGCTGTCGCAGGATGTTGCCGCAAACCAGATCGCACAGCGCGTAGATGTTCGGGTCGCTGATGCGATAGTAGACGCTGGTGCCGCGCGCCTCGCGCATCACCAACCCGTGCTTGGCGAGCACGGACAAATGTTTAGAAACATTGGCCAAGGTGCAGGCGCAGGCTTGCGCCAACTCACCGACATTACGTTCCCCCGCACGCAGCTCGTTGAGGATTTTCAGTCTGGTGGGCTCGGCCAGTGCTTGAAAATACTGAGCAACCTGTTCTAGCGCTTGGTCGGGTAATTGGGCCATCGGGCGATTCCTTGCATGCCGGTGTCGGCGTAAAGCTTCGTTGATCAAGTTATTGGTTAAATAATAAATCATGGCAAGCCGCCTCACAATCTACTGGCGTGCCACGGCATGGCAGGGCATTGCATGCATTTTTGTACAAATTGGCATACAAAGAAATGAATCAGGGCCGCCGCATCGGCGGCCTCGGCGTTGAGGTGCTCATGCGCTACCCGTTACCGCTGGCCATGCTGTATGCCGTCATGACGACGCTACTTGTCCTGAGCCTCGGCCTGGACTGGGGTGCGCACACCCGCCCCGGCGTGTTGATGCTGGGCGGCGGCTATGTGGTTTTGTCGACAGGCTTATGGTGGTGGCTATTGCAAAGCGAGTACCGCCGATTCGAGCAACGCCAGGCGCAACTGATCAACGACGCCGTTCACGACGCGCTGACCCAACTGACAAACCGTCGTGCATTTCTCGACAATTTGGACACCGCGATCTATCGCTCGCGCCGCAATAACACCCGCTTGGGACTGGCCTTCATCGATCTGGACGGTTTCAAGATGGTTAACGACATCTACGGTCACGGCGCTGGCGATTTGTTGTTGATTGCCGTGGCACAACGCCTAACCGAAACGGTGCGCAAAGGCGACATGGTGGCACGTGTCGGGGGCGACGAGTTTGTCGTGCTGGTGGAACCGGACAAAGGGGAAAGTTGCGAGATTCTGGCCCAGCGCCTGATCCAAGCCTTTCAGGCGCCTTTCGATTTGGATGGCCATAAGGTGAATATCTCGCTCAGTATCGGGGTGGCATTCTGCCCGGAGCATGCCGACGAAGCCGGGCAACTACTGACCGCGGCCGATCTCGCCATGTATCGGGTCAAGAAGAACGGACGCAACGGCTACGCCGTTGCCAACAAAGAAGAATCTCACCGGTCGACCGGCGCCATGCCATTGCAGGCCGCGCGTTAGCCGCCGGTTTTGGCCATGATGCGCACGATTTTTTGCGGCGACTCGACGAACTCGTGCTTTTCCGGTTTTAACTCAATGGCCGTTCGGATCGCCTGTTCAAGTTCGTCATCGCTCACTCCCGCGCGCAACAACGGGCGCAATTCGAAGCGCGCCTCCTGTCCCAGGCAAAGATACAACGTACCATCCACCGATAGCCGTACGCGATTGCAAGTGGCGCAGAAGTGCTGCGATAGCGGAGTGATCAGTCCGAGGGTAAAACGGCCATCCGCGGAGCGCCAATAGCGCGCCGGCCCGGCACCGAGCGTGATGGCCGAGGGCGTTAGATCGAAGCGTTGACCAAGTCGTGCCAGAATCGGTGCCAAATCCGGCGAGCGGGTCGCCTGGCCGGTATTGCCCATCGGCATCGCCTCGATCAAGCGCAGTACAAATCCCTGTTCGATACAGAATGCCACCATGGCTTCGATGTCGCCGTCATTGACGCCGGCGATCGGCACCATATTGATCTTGATGTCGGCAAAACCCGCCGCCTTGGCGGCGGCCAGTCCGTCCAGTACCGCCGTCATGCTGTCCGCACCGCTGATTTCACGCGCGCAGTCCGCGCGCAGCGAGTCGAGGCTGACGTTCAAGCGCCGTACCCCTGCCTGGCGCAATGCGGCGGCTTGGTGACGTAGTTGCGTACCGTTGGTACTGAGCGACAGATCCTCCAATCCGGGCAAGGCCGCGAGACGTGCCGCCAATTCCGGCAGATTGCGCCGCAACAACGGTTCGCCGCCCGTCAGACGCATATGACGTGTTCCCAGGCGGGCGAATAGGGCGGCGACCCGTGTCAATTCATCGAACGTCAACCAATGCTCGGGGGTCTCGAAATCTTTAAAGCCTTTCGGGATGCAATATTGGCAGCGCAGATCGCAGCGATCGGTCACCGAAATGCGCAAATAATCGATACTGCGGCCGAAACGATCGCTAAGCATGGTAGGCGCTTCAGTAGTGTGCATTGTCATATTTTAGATGATTGGCATTTTCAGTTGTACACCGCTGCGGCACAATGACGAATAATTAAACCAAAGGTCCGTCGATGAAACTATTAGAAGAATTCAAGGCTTTCGCTATCAGAGGTAATGTAATCGATCTGGCGGTCGGCGTGGTGATCGGCGGCGCATTCGGCACCATCGTCAAGTCGCTGGTCGACGATGTGATCATGCCACCCATCGGCCTATTGATCGGCAATGTCGACTTCACCAATCTGTTTTTCGTGCTCAAGCCGGGTATCAAGCAGGCCGGCCCTTACGTTTCGCTGGCGGCGGCCAAACAGGCCGGCGCCGTGACCCTCAATATCGGCTTGTTCGTCAATGCCATGGTGAGCTTCACCATCGTGGCTTTTTCCATCTTCATGCTGCTCAAGCTGGTCAACCGAATGCAACGCGAGCAGACGACCGAACAGCCTGCAACGCAGACAACCAAAATCTGCACGCATTGCAAGTCGGAAGTGCACATCGAGGCCACCCGCTGCGCCCACTGCACCTCGGCATTGGATTAATTCAGTCGACCAGAGAGTCGATCAAGGAGATCTAGTATGAATGCTTCGCTTTTTCCCCGTTCGGAATGGTTTTTGCGCCAACTCTGGTCCGCGGCACAGGGCGCGCCCGATTGTTGCGATGCCGTCGACTTTTCCGGTTCGGGAGACCTGCCGTCGGTGTACGCGGTCAGCGACCTCGCTGCCGGTAGCGTTGCCGCCGCCATGCTGGCTTTGTCCGAATGGCGCGCGCCGTCTCATGGCAGCCTGGGTCGGGTCGAAGTCGATCGTCGCTTGGCGTCGATGTGGTTCGCCAGCTCGTTGCGCCCAATGGGCTGGGCGCTGCCGCCTGTTTGGGATGCCATCGCCGGCGATTATCGCGCCAGCGACGGCTGGATCCGCCTGCATACCAACGCCCCGCATCACCGCCAGGCGGCCCTGGCGGTGCTTGGCGTGCCGGCGGAGCGCGATGCGGTGGCAAACGCCGTGGCCACTTGGTCGGCCGAGGCGCTCGAGCGGGCGGTGGTGGCGGCCAATGGCTGTGCCGCCGTCATGCGCAGCCACCAGGCCTGGCACGAACACCCGCACGGCCACACCCTTGACCAGGCGCCGCTGTTGGCGTGCCGGCAATTTGCCAACTCGCTGTCGAGTCGGGCTCAGTGCGACGACAAGCGTCCGCTAACAGGCATCCGCGTACTCGACCTGACGCGCATCATCGCCGGGCCGGTGGCGACCCGCTTCCTGGCGGCGGCCGGCGCCGACGTGCTGCGTATCGACCCGCCTAACTGGCACGAGCCGGGCGCAGAAGAAGAGCTGACATGGGGTAAACGCACTGCGCGGTTGGATTTGAAAACACCGGCGGGTCTGGCGACGTTGACCGATTTGATGGCCGAGGCCGATGTCCTGGTGCACGGCTATCGCAGCGATGCACTTGACGGACTCGGCCTGGGCGAAGCCCGGCGCCGCGCAGTCAATCCCGGGTTAGTCGAAGTGGCGCTCGATGCCTACGGCTGGGACGGCCCCTGGGCCACGCGACGCGGCTTCGACAGCCTGGTGCAGATGAGTTGCGGCATCGCCGAGGCCGGCATGCGTTTGATGGAACGCGAGCGTCCCACCCCCTTGCCGGTGCAGGCATTGGATCATGCCGCCGGTTATCTGCTGGCCTGCGCCGCGCTACGCGGCTTGAGCGAACGTAGGCAAAGCGGGCAGGGCTGGCAGGCGCGCACCTCGCTCGCCAGCGTGGCCGAGCTGTTAAAAGCCGCCGGACCCTGCGATCCGACCCTACCTGGCTTCGGCGCCGAGACCGAGGTGGACTTGGCCGAGGGTATCGAACACACGGGGTGGGGTCCGGCACGTCGCTTGCGGCCACCCGCGGCGCTGACGGGGGTGGATTGGTACGGAGCGCTTCCGGCTCGGCCGCTGGGGAGCGACCAGCCCTATTGGCTTTCTCAAACAACCGCGCCGGCAAGCAATGTCTGCAGCCAGTCGATAAATAACTGAACCCGGCGCGGCACATGGCGCCGGTGCGGGTAGACCGCCCACACCGGCATCGGTGCGGCTCGCCACTCGGGCATGACTTCCACCAGGCGACCGCCGGCGATCAGGTCTGCGACATCGTGTTGCGGCACCTGGATCAGACCCATGCCCGCCAAGGCGCAGGCGACATAAGTCTCGGCGTTGTCGACCGTCACGCGGCCGCGCACCGCGAGGCCTTGTTCGTGGCCATCCTGCAGCCAGCTCCATGCGGCGACTTGGCCCGCCGCCGAGACGGCATAGTTGACGGCCCAATGGTCGACCAGGTCGTCCGGATGCGTCGGTATGCCGTGCCGGGCCAGATAATCGGGGCTGGCGCAGTTGATCAGCGGCATCTCGCCAAGCGGACGCGCCACCAGCGAACTATCGCTGAGCGACCCGACACGCAACACGCAGTCCACGCCTTCTCGCACCAGATCCACTTGCCGGTCGCTACTGCCTAGCTCCAGCGTCAATCCGGGATGTAACGCCAGAAAATGCGGCAGCGACGGCGCCAACACTCGGCGCGCAAAGCGGCTAGGCATGTCCACCTTCAGGCGCCCGGCCAACGGTGCGGCACCCCCGGCGAAATACCCTTGCAACTCATCGAGTTCGAATAGCAATTGACGGCAGCGCTCCAGCGCGGCCTCGCCATCGCGCGATAACTGCACCCTGCGCGTGGTGCGATGAAATAGCCGGGTCGTCCACTCGGCTTCCAATTGCTGAATGGCCGCGGAGACCGTGGCTCGAGGCAGCGTCAGCCCCTCGGCCGCGCGCGTAAAGTTGCCGGTTTCCGCTACGCGCACGAAAACGCGCATGGCATCGAGACGATCCATTGTGATCCACCCTTTATGCAGACTGCCTGTTTCGTAGTTTGAGATTATTTATGTACATTATGAATAGCTCAAAAGAGTATTGTTCCCGCCCGTCGTCAATATTCGGCGTGAACCGACTCATTACACGGGGAGATAGGGTATGGGACGCGGCCGTCTCGAGGCATTCAGCGATGGCGTGTTGGCCATCATTATTACGATCATGGTGCTGGAGTTGAAGACGCCCGCCCAACATAGCCTGGCGGCGCTGCATGCCTTGTGGCCGACCTTCGTCGGCTATGCGTTGAGCTTTGTTTACGTCGGTATTTACTGGAACAACCATCATCATCTGGTTCATGCTTTGCGCCGGATAAACGGCCAAATCATGTGGGCCAATCTGCACTTGTTGTTCTGGCTTTCGCTGTTTCCCTTCATGACCGCCTGGGCCGGGCAAAGCGGCTTCGCCGCCGGGCCGATGGCGCTGTATGGCGCGGTGCTGTTTTTGGCCGGCATGGCGTACCAGCTGCTGCAGCGCTGCATTCTCGCCAGCGAGGGCTGCGATTCGGTGCTGGCGCGCGCGGTCGGCCGCGACGGCAAGGGCGTCGTTTCGCAAATACTCTACCTGCTGGGTATCTGTCTCGCCTGGTACTGGCCCTGGGCCAGCGGCCTGCTATACAGCGTGGTGGCGCTGATCTGGCTGGTGCCGGATCGGCGCATCGCACGGGCACTGGCCAGGGCGGATCTCTCCGATCAGGCCGGCAAGTAATCAAGCCAACGCTTCTGCCGCGGTGGCTAGCCGGACGCGGTGTTCGACCGCTCGCAATGCGATGATGTGCAGCATTTGGCTGACCGTGGTGCAGCAGTCAGGCAGGATCGAAATCCGGTAGGGCGTCGCTTCGGTCGAGATCGCCGTATGCGTCACGCAGTTTTGCGTCATCATGCCGCAGACCAGCAGCTCTTCGATGCCCTGTTGTTGCAATACTTCGGCCAGCTCGGTTCTCAGGAAACTATCGGCGTGATGCTTGACGATCACCGGCGCATCCGGCACCGCCGCCAGTACGCGCGGGTGGATGGCCACGCCTTCGCTATCCGCATTGAAGAATGACGAGGGACCTTCCGCCACGTGCTGAACCAGAATGATCGGCATGCCTTGCCGTTTGGCTTGTTCCATCGCCTGCAGCACGCGATCGAGGGTTGCGTCGGCATCGTGCAGCGGGAAAGCGCCGCCGGGGAAGTAGTCGTTTTGCAAGTCGATGACCAGTAAGGCGCTGTGACGATGATTCATGATTGTTGCCTCGTTGTTTGCGTTGAAGATGGCTCATTATCGCTAGCGGTCATTTGGCTCGATAGTGGCTCGAATGACAATTAACGATACAATCGGGCCATTCATTCAGGAGACGGCCATGACGCTTCGTGTCGCGGTATTGGCATTCGATCGCATCAGCCCCTTCCATTTATCGGTGCCATGCGTGGTATTCGGCGAAGCTCGGCCGGAGCTGGCCGATATCGTGTTCCACGTCTGTGCCGAGCACCCCGGCATGCTGACAAGCTCGGTCGGCGTCGGCCTATCGGTGGCGCATGGCCTTGATGTGCTCAGTGCCGCCGATATGGTGATCGTGCCAAGCTGGGCGGATCTCGACAATCCGCCATCACCCGCGTTGAGCCAGGCTTTGCGGGCGGCGCATGCGCGCGGCGCCCGTCTAGTCGGATTGTGTCTCGGCGCCTATGCGCTGGCCTGGACGGGGCTGCTCGATGGTCGACGTGCCACCACCCACTGGGCCTATGCCGACGACTTCGCCACGCGCTTCCCGCGGGTCGGGTTATCGCCCGATGTGTTGTACCTCGATGAAGGCGATATCGTCACTTCGGCGGGCACCGCGGCTGGACTGGATTGCTGCCTGCACCTGCTGCGCCAACACATCGGTATGGCGCGCGCCAATCAAGTGGCGCGCCGGTTGGTGGTGGCGCCGCAACGGCAGGGCGGGCAGGCGCAATTCATCGAACAACCGCTGCCGCAGCCGGGCGGCGATGCGCGGCTGGGCGGTTTGATCGATTGGGTGCGTGCCCACCTCGATCAACCGCACTCGCTCGACAGTCTGGCCGAACGCGCGTTGATGGGGCGACGTACCTTGACGCGCCGATTTCATCGGTTAACCGGCATGACGGTGGGCGAGTGGCTGCTCTCGGAACGCCTGTCGCAAGCGCAACATCTGCTAGAGTCCAGCGATCGCACCGTCGAGGCGGTTGCGGCATTGGTCGGTTTCGCGACGGGGGCTTCTTTACGGCAGCACTTCCGTCAACGCTTCGGCGTATCGCCGCAGCAGTGGCGCCAGACCTTTCGCGTCTGCGACGACTCGGGCGCGGCTCAGCAGCCGCCGCAACGGCTTGTTTGGGACTAGAATGGCAATATATTTCGTCGAGAGTGAGCGAACATGCAGGGCTTTCAACTGACTTTTTTTAGTCCGGACGACCGCTTGGTGCACGGCCAGCCGCTGGCGCAGTGGCTGCTGGAGCAGGTGCGCCGTATCGGAATACGCGGCGCGACGCTGATTGCGGCCGAAGAAGGTTTCGGCCGCAACGGACGCATCCATGCCAGCCATTTTTTCGAGCTATCCGGTCGGCCGCAGGAAGTGACCATGGCGCTGTCGCAACAAGAAGTCGACAAGGTCTTCGCCACTTTGGCGGAGCACGGCATCGATGTGTTCTATGTGCTGACGCCGATAGAATGCGGCATGTCGTCGCAGCGCACGGCGTGACCGACATGCACTTGGCCCATTACGTGAAAGCGATTGTCGAGGATGGCATCGAACACAGCTGGCAGCAGGTCGAACGTTGGCAAGATCAGGGGTTCGAGGTCGAGCGCGCGGTCGCCGAATATCGCTTTGCCGATGGCGCGACCATTCGTCGTACGGTAGAACGCGATCAGTTTCCCAGTGAATTGGCCTGCGCCGAGTGTTGGATCAGTTACGAGGTGCTGACGCACGGCGCCGCTCAAGTGGCGCCGGCGCACAAAACCTTCGGCAATACCTGTCGCGAAGCGTTTTGGCTGCGTTACCACTTGGCCGACGGCTAATGCGTCGAATCCGAATCTTCAACTATCTTGCGGCGCACTCATGTCGCAGGCGTATCAACCGCTGATTCGCCGATCCGCGCCAGGGCAGCGTGGTCGGCAGGTCTTGGCGGTAGCGTCCATCGATCAACACATCCACCCACGCCAATAGCGGCAGGTCGCGCACTTCGGCATGTTCATAGCCGGTCCACAGCCAAATATCCTTGTCCGGATAGCGTGCTTTGAAGCGCTGGCATAAATCGAGGATGGCGGGGCGGTTGTGCGGGTGCAGCGGGTCGCCGCCACTCAGGCTCAGGCCGTCGTGGCGGGCGCACAGATCGAGAACCCGGTCGCGTACCGTCTCGCTGAATGGTTGACCTGCCTTGCGATCCCAGGTCGAGCGGTTATAGCACCCGGGGCAGGCATGCTGGCAGCCGGTCACGAATAACGTGAGCCGGATGCCTTCACCGTTGACTAGGTCATCGGTGTAGTAGCGGTCATAGTTCATGCCTCTTGCTGTGCCAGGTGTTTGACGCGGCGCATGACCTCTTTCTGTTTGCCGGCATTGAACGGACGGGCATTCGGGCTCCCCAGGTAACCGCACACGCGCCGGGTGACCGACAGCGAAGCGCTATCGCGATTGCCGCATTGCGGGCAAGTAAAGCCCTCGGCCGTCGCCTGCGCCTCGCCCATGAAACCGCAGGCCCCGCAAGAGTCGACCGGCGTGTTGGTGCCGAAATAGGGCACATGCTCGATGGCCTGATCCCAGATTCGCTCCAATGCCTTGAGGTTGTGCTGCATATTCGGCAGTTCGACATAGCTGATGTGGCCGCCGCTCGCGAGCTCGGCGTAGCCGCTTTCGAAGGCGATCTTCTCGAATGGATTGACCTTGCGCTGCACATCCAGATGGAAGGAGTTGGTGTAATAGCCCTTGTCGGTAATTTCCGGCAGGGTGCCGAAGCGCGCCTGATCGAGCTTGCAGAAGCGGTGGCACAGCGATTCGCTCGGCGTCGAATAGAGCGAGAAGCCGAAACCGGTCTGTTCGCGCCAGTTCTTGGTCGCTTGGCTCATGTGCCGCACGATGCCATGCAGAAAATCCTGCGCCTCCGAGTTGTCGGCGGGATGTCCGCCAAATAGCAGCACGCCGACCTCATGCAGCCCGATATAACCGAGCGAAATCGAAGCGCGACCGTTACGGAACAGGCTCATGATCTCCTCGTCCGGCGCGAGGCGAATACCGAAGGCGCCCTCGGTATACAGAATGGGGGCGATGTTGGCTTTGACGCCCTCCAGCCGGGTGATGCGCGTCATGAGTGCGCGCAGGCACAGCGCCAAACGTTCGTCGAGCAGGCTCATGAAGCGCGCTCGGTCGCCCTGGGCCTCCAGAGCGATGCGCGGCAGGTTAAGGCTGACCACCCCCAGATTGTTGCGACCATCCAATACTTCCCGCCCTTGCTCGTCGTGCCAGACCGACAGGAAGCTACGGCAGCCCATTGGCGACACGGGGATGCTCGAGCCGGTGATTTGGCGGTTGAGTTTAGCCGAAATGATATCCGGGTACATGCGTTTGGACGCGCATTCGAGCGCCAACTGCTTCAGGTCGTAATTCGGATCTTGCGGACGCAGGTTGATGCCTTCGTCCAGGAACATGACAAGCTTCGGGAAGACCGGCGTGACGCCTTCTTTGCCCAGCCCACGAATACGAACCTTGAGAATGGCCGACTGGATGGCGCGGGCCTGCCAACCGGTGCCCATGCCAAACGAGAAGGTGACGAACGGTTGCTGGCCGTTGGAGCTAAACAGCGTGTTGATCTCGTACTCGCAAGCCTGGATACCGTCATAGGTTTCCTTTTCCGTGCGCTCGCGGGCATAACGTTCCGGTTCCGGAATGCGGTATTGTCGGGCGATCTCCAGGTTCTTCTCGTAGCTCTTCTCGACGTAAGGCTCCAGCGTTTGATCGATATTCGGAATCGTCGTGCCGCCGTATTGGTGGCTGGCGACTTGGGCGATGATCTGTGCCGTCACGGCGCAGGCCACGCCGATCGATTTCGGACTTTCGATTTTGGCATTGCCCAGGCGGAAGCCGTTTTGCAGCATGCCTTGCAGGTCGACCAGGCAGCAGTTGGTAAACGGCAGGAACGGCGAATAGTCCAGGTCGTGGTAGTGGATATCGCCTTGCTGGTGTGCGGTGAGAATGTCCTTGGGCAGGAAGGTGCTGGCGAATTGACGCGAGACGATGCCGGCCATCAGATCGCGCATCACCGGGAAGACATTGGCGTCCTTGTTGGCATTTTCGGTGGTGGCGTCGAGGTCGGTCTTGTGTACCAGCCCCATCAACTTGGCATGCAGCGCCGAACCCTGGGCGCGTATCGTATCGCGCTCATGACGATATTCGATATAGACCCGGGCGACATCGGGATAGTGATGCATCAGCGCATCTTCGACGCTTTGTTGCAGGGTCGGGATGTCGATCAGGTGGCCCGGCTCGGCGCGGCAGGCCTGCTCGATCTCGTCGGCAATGCGGCCAGCTAGCTCGCGCGGCGCAGGGTAGCCCGCCGCCTTGGCTGCGCGCAGGCAGGCATCGGCAATTTTACTGGCATCGTAGGGAACAATCGCGCCATCGCGCTTTTTGACCTGAAGCATGGACAGATTCTCTCGTTCACTGAAGTCTTGTGGGGGTTAACCCCGGGGTGCAGGCGGTACTGTAGGACAAATCCATTCTCGACGGGTGACAAAATTTGCAAAATGTAGAGTCCCCATTTGAGTTCCATCAAGATATTGTGTTTTTTTGCCCTGCGATCCCCCTGGCTCGTTTAATGAAAAGGAAGATGTGCCGCCGGTCGGCGTGCGTTTTCGGTATGATGTCAGCCTAGATTGCCCGTCCAGTTTGACGGCGCGTAGCGATAGGAAAAGACAAATGTTCACCGGGATTGTGCAGGGCATGGGCGAACTGGTTGCCCTGGAAGAAAAACAGGATTTTCGCCGTCATGTGATCCGCATGCCGGCAGACATGTTGAACGACTTGGCACTGGGCGCCTCGGTGGCGCATAACGGTTGCTGCCTGACCGTCTCGGCGATCGATGCCAACCAGGTTGCTTTCGATTTGATGCAGGAAACATTGCGAGTCACCAATCTGGGCGCCTTGCGCCTTGGCGACCGCATCAACCTCGAACGCGCGGCGCGCTTTGGCGACGAGATCGGCGGACACGCCATGTCCGGCCACATCTACTGCCAAGCGACCGTCACCGAAGTCATTCGCACGCCGGATAACCGCACCTTGTGGTTCGAGCTGCCGGCCAACGCCATGAAATATGTGCTGACCAAGGGCTATATCGGCGTGGACGGCGCCAGCCTGACCATCGGCGCCGTGCGCGAACGACAGTTCTGCGTTCATTTGATTCCGGAAACCCTGCAGCGCACCACGTTGGGCGCGCGCACAGTCGGAGAGCGCGTGAATATCGAAATCGACCCCCAGACCCAGGCGATCGTCGACACGGTCGAGCGGGTGCTCGCGGCTCAGCAATCAGCCTAAGATACCAAATAAAAGGATACAAACATGGCAATCTCTCGGGTAGAGGATATCGTGGCCGACATCAAGGCCGGCAAGATGGTGATTCTGGTCGATGCCGAAGATCGCGAGAACGAGGGCGACCTGGTGATGGCGGCCGAATTCGCCACGCCGGAGGCCATCAATTTCATGGCCAAATTCGGTCGCGGCCTGATTTGTCTGACACTCAGCGCAGAACGCTGTCACCAGTTGAACCTGCCGCTGATGGTCAGCCGTAACGGCACACCGCACGGCACTAACTTCACAGTATCCATCGAAGCGGCCAGCGGCGTGACCACCGGCATTTCCGCCGCCGATCGCGCCCGTACCGTGCTGGCGGCCGTGGCGCCGAACGCGCGACCCGAGGATCTGGTTCAGCCTGGACACATCTTCCCGCTGATGGCGCAGCCGGGCGGCGTATTGGTGCGCGCCGGGCACACCGAGGCAGGCTGCGACCTGGCGCAACTTGCCGGGCTGACGCCGGCATCGGTGATCTGCGAAATCATGAACGACGACGGCACCATGGCGCGCCTGCCCGAACTCATGACCTTTGCCGCAGAGCACGACATCCGCATCGGCACCATCGCCGACCTGATTCACTACCGCAGCCGCACCGAGAGCGTGGTCGAGCGCGTCGGCCAACGTTCGATCGATACCCCGTTCGGCAGCTTCGATCTGCATGTCTTCCGCGACGTCCTGACGCGCGCCACTCACCTGGCATTGGTCAAGGGTACGCCGGTCTGCGCCCACGAAACGCCGGTGCGCGTCCACGAGCCGTTGTCGGTGATGGATATGCTCGACCCGATTGCCCGGCCGCACTCCTGGACCGTGCCCAATGCCCTGGAGTACATCGAAGAGCAGGGTTGCGGCGTGGTGATTCTGTTGCATCGCGCCGAAAGCGGAGAGGATCTGCTGGCGCGCGCGTTGCCGCCGTCCGAGCCCGTGCCGCAGACATGGGATAATAAGACCTTCGGCATCGGCGCACAGATTCTCAAGACGATCGGCGTCGGCAAGATGCGCCTGATGTCCTCTCCGCGCGATTTGCCCAGCATGGCCGGCTTCGACCTGGAAGTCACCGGGTTCTGCCAGCCGCAACACGGCATCGCCGAAATGGATTAAAATGAACAGTTCTGCGCACAAAACAAGAGGTTGAACATGCTGGAAAGCATCCATCGCATCGCCCCGGATTTGACCGGCAAAGGCCTGAAGATCGGCATTGCCATGAGCCGTTTTAACGAAAACGTCTGCTGCGGGCTGCGCGATGCCTGTCTGCACGAACTGGCTCGCCTGGGCGTCGTCGCCTCGGATATCACGCTCGCCACCGTGCCGGGCGCGCTGGAAATTCCATTGACGCTGCAGACCATGGCCAAAAGCGGCCGTTTCGACGCACTCGTGGCACTCGGCGCCGTGATTCGCGGCGAGACCTACCATTTCGAGTTGGTGTCCAACGAGTCCGGTAGCGGTCTGACCCGCATCGGTTTGGATGGCGACATCCCGGTGGCCAATGCGGTGCTGACGACCGAGAACGACGAGCAGGCCGAAGTCCGCATGGAAGAAAAGGGCCGCGACGCCGCGCGCGTGGCGGTTGAAATGGCTCGGCTACAGCAGGCGCTGCGCTGAGTTCGAAGCGAATAAACAGGCCGCCGGCGCGTCACGCTGGCGGCTTCGTTCTTTACAAGGAATTGCATCGATGAAAACTGCCCGCCGCCGTGCGCGCGAATTTGTGGTTCAGGGTCTGTATGAATGGACGATGAACCCCGACCGTTCCGCCACCACAATTGAAAAGCATCTGCGCGAAAACGAGTACTTCGCAAAGGCGGACGAGACGCTGTTCCGCACCTTGCTGTACGGTGTACTGAAGGACGCCGCGCAATTGTCGGCCATGGTGGCCCGCTACTACGAGCGCTCGCCCGACGACGTCAACCCGATCGAACGCGCCGTTCTGCTGATGGCGGCGCTGGAGCTGACCCAGCACTTGGAAACGCCGTATCCGGTGATCATCAACGAGGCCATCGAAATCACTAAAACCTTCGGCGGCACCGACGGACACAAATTCGTCAACGGTGTACTGGACAAGCTGGCTGCCCAAGTCCGCGAAGAGGAAGTGGCGCGCCGCCCGCAGTAATCCCGGTTCGTTACCCACTGCACCCGTCCGTTTTTCGGGCGGGTGTTTTTACATCTGGCATCATGAACGAATTCGAATTGATCCGACGCTACTTCGCCGAGGCGGAAGCCGCCGAGCAGACGGTGCTCGGCATCGGCGATGACGCGGCCATCGTGCGGCCGAGCCCTGGCTGCGACTTGCATGTTTCAGTGGATACGCTGGTCAGCGGACGGCACTTCTTCGCCGACGTCGATCCAGCGGCGCTTGGCCACAAAACGCTGGCCGTCAATCTGTCAGACATGGCCGCCATGGGCGCCCGACCGCGCTGGGCATTGCTGGCGCTGACGCTGCCGCATGTCGATGCCGACTGGCTAAAGGCCTTCGCCGACGGCTTATTTGCCCTGGCGCGCACTCATGGCGTGGCATTGATCGGCGGCGATACCACCCGCGGTCCGCTGACGCTCTCGATCACCGTCATGGGCGAGACGGCGCGCGGCGCGGCACTATGCCGTCACACGGCACGCCCCGGCGACGACGTCTGGGTCAGCGGCCAACTGGGCTTGGCGGCATTGGCGCTGCGACATCTCCAGCCCGACTCGCCGGCCCTGCCAACCGATGTTTTGACGCAATGCCGGCAACAGTTGGAAAGACCTCAGCCGCGTGTGGCATTGGGGCAGGCTCTGCTGCCACTGGCACACGCATGCATCGACGTTTCGGATGGTTTGCTGGCCGACCTCGGCCATATCCTGCAGCGTTCGCAACTTGGCGCCGAGCTCTGGCTCGATGCGCTGCCGACACACCCATGGCTGGCCGAACGCCGGGCGCAGATGGTCGAGCTATTGGTGGCGGGTGGCGACGACTACGAGCTGTGCTTCACCGCGCCGGTGGCGGCGCGGGACGCCATTACGGCGCTATCGAACATCTGCCCGGTGACGCGCATCGGCCGCACAACGAACGAGGCGGGGCCAGCCGATCTGCTGGATGCCGCCGGCAATAAAATCCAAGTAGGGAGAAGCGGATTTGACCACTTTCAAAATCAAGCCTGACCTGAAGTTCATCACCAGTCATCCTGCGTACTTCATTGCCTTCGGCTTCGGCAGCGGATTGGCCCCCTGGGCCCCCGGCACCTTCGGCACGCTGGCGGCCTTTCCTTGCTATTGGCTGTTGCGCCTCGCGGGCATCGACGGATTAAAGCTGGCATTGCTGTGTCTGCCGCTTTTTCTGCTTGGCGTTTACGTCAGCGAGAAAGCCGATCAAGCCCTGGGGGTGCACGATCACGGCGGCGCCAATTTCGACGAAGTGGTGGCGATGCTACTGATCCTGGCGGTGACGCCATCGAGCTGGCTGGCCTGGGGGGTCGCTTTCGCGCTGTTCCGCCTATTCGACATTCTCAAGCCCTGGCCGATCCGTTGGTTCGACGAACACGTGCACGGCGGTTTTGGCGTGATGCTGGATGATGTGGTTGCTGCCGTGCCCTGTATGTTATTGATTATCCTACTGCAGCATTTTCACCTGCTTTAAAATATGGAAAGTGACAAAAAAATCGGCTTGAATTAAAACGGATAGATGCAACGCGTCCCGCTCGGCATGGCAGGCGGGAATCGACCCCGACACGGAAGCTCCCAAGAGGCTGTCGTGAAAAAAACAGACTACAGCAGCATTCCAGATTGGACGCTTCACTTTGGCAACGCCGGCGATGCCTGGGTAACGGTATCGAACGACGGGCAGGTACAGCAGCTCAACGAGCAAGTGGCCGAGGTGCTGGGCATGTCGCCGGCCGAGCTGACCGGCAAGCGTCTCTCCGCCATCCTCAAGCGCGCCGACGCGATGGTGCCGCGCGGCAACGCGATTGTCCGCGGCACCTTGTTCGCGCTACACAACGGTCGGCGAGCCGACGCGCTGATCGCAGTGGAAGAAGTGCCATGCCCTTTGCCTGATTGGCAAGGCCGACTGCTGCGGCTGACCGATGTCACCGAGCTCATCGAAGCCGAGAACAACCGTATCCGCAAGCTGGACCGCCTGACTGCGCTGGCGGACATCATGACCCTGGCCGAGTCGGATCGACAGCGCTGGCTGGACGAGGCGATGGAGCTGGGCGCCCGTACGCTCGGGTTGGAACTGGGGCTGACCAGCCACATCCACGACGGTGTTTTTGTCCTGCTGGCGCACAACGCCCCCGGCATCTTGGAGTACGGCCAGACTTGGCCGCTCGACGAGACTTACTGCAGCATCACGGTCGAATCCAGCGACGTGCTGGCCTTGTCGCCATTCTTGTCGTCCGAGTGGGCCAAGCACCCCTGTTACAGCCACTTCGGTTATCAGTCCTATATCGGCGCACCGTTGTGGGTGCACGGCAAGCTATACGGCACCGTCTCGTTCTGTTCGAAGGTGTTGCGGCCGGACAGCTTCGACCACCACGACAAAGTATTCGTCAAACTCTTGGCACGCTGGGTCGGCGGTGTGATCGAGCGCATGAATGTCGAGGGGCGGCTGCGCGAATCGCACGACGAATTGGAAGAGCAGGTCGAACTGTTGGCCATGGCCGAAAAAGTGGCTCGTCTCGGCCATTGGCGCCTGGACATGCAGCTGCGAACGGTACTGCTATCCGATGAGGCTCAAAGTTTCCTGGGCTTGCCGTCGCGCTCCGACTGGGGGTTGGGCGAATTCGAGGCACTGATTGCCGCCGACGACCGCGACGCATGGCGCGATCAACTCAATGCCTGCGTGCACGACGGGAGTCAGATCGGGCTCGAACTGCGCATGATCACCGCGGATGGCTACACCCGCTGGCTATCGCTGCGCGGGATGCGACTTGAACAGCACGAGCAGCACCAATTGTTCGGCGTCATGCTCGATATTACCGACAGCAAGCAGGCACAGGAGACCATCCTCTTCCAGGCAAGTCACGATTCGCTGACCGGCCTGATCAACCGTGTGCTGCTGTTCGACCGTCTTGGACATGAAATTCGCCGCTGCCAGCGCATCGACGGTCAATTTGCCGTGCTGTTCATCGATCTCGACTATTTCAAACAGATCAACGACCGCTATGGGCATGAGGCCGGCGATCGGGTGCTGGTCCAGGTCGGCAAGCGCTTGGCATCGGCGCTGCGCAAATCGGACACGGTCGGCCGCTTCGGCGGCGACGAGTTCATCGCCATCATTCCGGGCCTCAATAACCGCGATACCGCGGCCTCGCTATTGCGAAAAATCCTGCGCCGTCTGGAAGCGCCGATTCTCTTTGGCCGAGACGAGCTGTTCATCTCCGCCAGCATCGGCATCAGCTTCTATCCAAGTGATGCCACCTTGCCGCAAGACCTGGTGCGGAAAGCCGACAATGACATGTACCAGGTCAAGGAGGCACGCCGCAGTCTGCCCAATCCGCTACGCGACGCCAACCGACGCTAAGCCGAACCCAGGTAGCGCTGAATCAGCGCATCCACCGCCGGCCCTGCCATCTCTCGCCACTGCCGGCGCAACGCCATAGGTAGCGGCGAGGCCTCGGCGGTCGCCGTGCCGAGCAAAGCGGGCAAATCCTGATCGAGGCCATACCTGCCCGAGGACGCCAGTCGTAACAGCGCATCGAGCTGATGCCAGAACGTGGCGCCTTGTGTGTGGAACTGTGGGTAGGCTGCGGCGTCTCCCGCTTCGTAGCGCCGTTGCCAATCGAGCAGGCCAGCCTCCAGCGGTCGGGCGGCATCGATAAACCGGCGATGCAAGGCTTGCACCTCGCGCGGGTGGCTCCCCAGTCGCATCATTGCTCGCAGGGCATAGAACTGGGCCAAGCTTTCGCCATACCAAGCGGGATGCGAGGCCTGATAATCCAGCGCCGCCAATTGGTGGAACTGTTCGTGGGCCAGCATCATCAGGCTGACAGTGCTGCCGCGGGCATCGCCGGGCCGATAGCAAGAAATGAAGCTGCGATCGCCCGACGCGTCGGATATCTTGCCAACCGTTCGATCCATGCCCAGCCAGACGACTAGCAAGCGCTCCTGGCTCTTGACCCGCATGACCTCGGCCAGCCAGGCGATCGCCCGGCGTTGCAGGGCGATCAACCCCATGCGCCACACCGTTGCAGGACTATCCGCGACATGCGTCACTCGTACTCGTTGTACGCCCACCGTCGTACCCGCGGCATTGCCGATGGCGAAAAAGGCCGGCGCCGCGCCGCTATCCGGTAGGGGCCATGCACCCTCCACCGGCTCGCCGCCCCCAAGAACCGATGCATTCACCGCCAGGTGTGCCTGACCGTCGTCAGGAGGGCGCAGCAGCGACGTCGCCGCCGACAGGAGCCACCACGACCGATCCGGGAAATACAGGCTACGATGTCGTGCGGGGTCTTCGCGGCCGAACTGCGCCACATCGAAACGAATCTGCCAGTCGACACGCCGGCAACCGGCCGGCTTCAACCATCTCGCCTCTTGCTCAAGCAGCGCGTGTTCGTCGCAATGCGGCCGGACAATCTGAGGTGCCAGCCCCTGCGCGGCGCCTTGTGCGTGCAACCACATTTCACCGTCCCGACCTTGCGGCAAAATCAGGCTCGCCTCGGCCAGTTGAGGCGTGTCCGGTTTAATTTCCAATCGGTAGAGCGAAGAGCAGGGGGCGGTTGCAGACGGGGCGCACAGGGCAATGGCGGGGCGCATAAGGCAGGCTTTCTAAAAAGGGTATTGGACAACGCCAGCTCCGATGCGGTTGCCTGTCGTCGCATCGGAGCTCTCCGAAAACCCCTTGTGCCACCTCAAGAAGAGGGCTTACTCCGCCTTAAACCCACCTCGAGCCATACATTGACGATAACGGCCGTTTACGCGTGTAGCAAACCATTCGGTAGTCAGTTTGTGGGTGAATTTGGGGCTGATCAGCACAATCTGCGGCATCGTCTCTCGCGCCACTCGACGGCCTGCCTGACGGTCGGCTGCGGCGAATACGCGCTGATACAGCGTCGTCTGTTCGAAGCTGGACAGCTTTTCCTGCTTCAAATCCCGCAGAATGTCGGCGCTACTCATTTGCAGGCGCCCGCTTTGCGTCATCAGTGCTTGCTGCGTCTCGCTGGCCTGGCCGGAGAACACCCGGTTCATCTTGTTGCTGTAGAGCATCAAATCGCCGTCGAGCGATAGTTTGCGGCCAGTCAGCCGGGCTACCGCGGCCTGAAAGGCGGCGTTGCGGCTACTGTAGCGCCCGGCGTTGTAATCGGCGAAACGATAAATCATCTGATCATAGGGCGCGGCGTACTGGAGCAAGATGGCGGTGCCGAAATAGACGCTGCCGCGCAGGCTAAACACCTCGTCGCGCAGATTGGTGTAACTGTACGGATAAGGCCATGCCTTGATTTGCGTTTGAGCGAACGCCACGCTGACTTGCATCGGCCCGCCGTCGCGGATCGGATTCTTGGACAGCATCAGATCCTGACCGTAGGGCAACTCACGCACCATATCCTCGTAAAGCTGATTCATCTGGCGTTTGGTGCGCAGCGCGTTAACCCGTTCCTTGTAGCTGCGCCCATCCGGCGACTTTTTGAGCATGGCCGCGTCGATGACGAACTGCGGAATCATGTATTTCTTGCGATGTTCGTCAATCTGCTGCCAGACAATCGCCGAAAGATTCGGCACCTCCGGATCGGGATTGAAGCCGGACTCTTGTTCCGCCACCGCCAACACCGCACAGAAATACTGCGGTGCGTAGGGAATCTTCAACTGTGAAAACGAGGCGAGAATGTTGTCCGCCCAGGCCTTACGCGCCGAAATGCCGCGCGGCAGCAAAGTGTCGAGCAGAGCACGTCCGGCTTGCGGATTGCTGTAATTCGGTTGGCTCGGCACCGGAGTCGGCTTGACGGGCGAGGGCATAGGTGTCGGCGGCGCAGGGGGTTCGGGCGGGGTTTCCGGCGCAGGCTCCGCGACAGGCGCCGAGGCGGCGGGGACGATAGGTGCGGGTATCGGCGCTGTGGCGCAGGCGGCCAGCATCAAAGGAAGAACCAGGGGGGAAAGGCTTCGACGCGACATGATGATCCGGTTGGGCACAAAAGGCCATTTTACGTCGAAGCGCGTGGCAATGCAGCGCCAGAGCCAGCTGCAATTGAGAAAAAACAAGTGCCGCCCTGGTAATGACGGATGCATTAAGGCATCATTTAGCCGCGTTAATGTACTGTAAATTTGTGTAAAGAACCTATTGACGTGTGAAAATTTCCCACGTATAGTCTCGATAACATACACCAATTCTTGGTCAGAATTCAGATGAAGAGCGCAGAAGTTACTTCGGAAACCGTCGACAGCCTGTTGCAGGCCGAAGACCACATCCACTTGGAGGGCGGTCGCCACGCCGTGCTATTACTGCACGGGCTGTCCGGCTCCGCCACCGAAGTGATGTATGTTGCCAAGCAACTGAATCGCCGCGGTTTCACCGTGCGTATCCCGATTCTGCCTGGCCATCAGACTTCGGTGCACGACTTGGCCAATACCGCCTGGCACGACTGGTACGCAACGGCGGAAGCGCATTTCGAGCAGCTCTCGGCAAATTATGCACGCGTCTCGGTCTCCGGCCTGTGCATGGGCTCGGTACTCTCGCTGTATCTGGCCTCGCAGAAACGAGAACGCGTCACCTCGGTCATCGCCATGTCAACGACACTGGCCTACGACGGTTACTCGGTTCCTTGGTACAGTTTCTTATTGCCGCTAGTCCTGTACACCCCGCTCAAACACTTCTGGTCGTACAAGGAAGGCGGCAATTACGGTGTCAAGAACCCGGCCATTCGCAAGCGCGTAGCCAATTCCATGGGGAAAAAGTCGACGGCCTTCTACGACCGGACGCCCGCTACCAGCGTGTTGGAGATGCGCCGCCTGATCCGTGCCACCAAGAAACAGTTGGCGCAGGTCGTCGCACCGGCATTGATCCTGCACGCGCAGGAAGATGAAGTGGCCAGCGTGAGTAACGCCGACTACCTGGAGCGGCATCTTGGCTCGCTCTATACCCGCAAGATCATCCTCGACGACTGTTATCACTTGATTACCGTCGACAACCAGCGTGCCCAGGTCGCCGACGAAGCCGTCAAATTCCTGTCCCAGCAAGACGAACGCGCCCGCTGCGAATCGCTGATCTCGCGCGCGCGCGACGCCATTACGCTCGACACTCAACTCGCGACCCGCCGCGGCTACACTCTGGCCGCCTAAGCCTCACACCCATAGCCGGACCGCCTCTCAGGCGTCCGGCCCCCACTGCCACAAAGTCATTCCCTGACCTTTGGTACAGGATAGCGCCATCGCCGTTTAACCTATTTTTACAGCCACAACCTAAGCTGGGAGCCCATCGATGGCAACGCCCCCGATCGCCCTACAATTAAGCGTGCAGGAGATTGAGCAACGCAAGCGGCTGGTCGGATGGGATGCCGACGACGTGCAGCACATAGCACGCATCAATGCGCTATTTATCCAGAATGTCGCCGACTTCAGCGCGGCTTTTTTTGATTTTTTGCGCTCAATCGACGAACACTGCCCGTTATTTCGCCAACCCGCCTTATTGCAAGAAGCGATCCGCATGAAGGAGGCGCATTTGTTGGCGATGGCGGGCGGGGACTATGGGCAACGTTATGTCGAAGAGCGCGTGGCGCTCGGCTTACTGTATAGCCAGGTGGGCATCGACGTTCGGGTATTCATGGGCGCATTCCACCACCTACAGCGGACGATCGGCAGCGCCATCATGGCGCATTTCCCGGATGACCCCCAGGGCGCATTTCTCTGCGTCAATGCGCTGCAGAAAATTGGCGACTTCGACCTTGGGCTAATCGTGGATGTATTGATCGGCGAACGCGAGCGCACGATCAGCAAGCAGCAGGAGGCGATTCGCGAGCTGTCGACACCGGTCTTGCAAGTGCGGGATCGCCTGCTGATTCTGCCGATAATCGGCGTGATCGACACCTTGCGCGCCAAGCAACTGACCGATGGCTTGCTGCTGGCCATCCGCGCCAACCGGGCCAAAATCGTGGTCATGGATGTCACCGGCGTCGCGGCGGTGGACTCGAAGGTCGCCAATCATTTGTTGCAAACGGTGGCGGCGGCAAGATTGATGGGCGCACGCGTGATTGTCACCGGGTTGAGTTCCGATGTCGCACAAGCCATGGTCGCCCTCGGCGTCGACCTGGGATCGCTCACCACGCTAGGTGACTTGCAAGGCGGCGTCGAAGCCGCCGAGCGGCTGCTCGGGTTTCAGCTCGTGCCGCTCAAAGATGTACCACCAATCTAGGAACGCCAGGTGCAAATCCCGATCTTGAAGCAAGGCCACGTACTGGTGGTCTGCATACATGCTGCCCTGACAGACCGCGATCTTCTGCAGTTACGCGATGAACTGGCACTGGAAATCGGGCAACGCCGCTCTCACGGGGTGGTGATCGACGTTTCCGCGCTCGATGTGCTCGACTCCTTTGCCAGCAGAACGCTACGGGGCATCGCGCAGACCACTTGGCTGCGCGGCGCGAAAACGATTGTGGTCGGCATTCAAGCTGAAGTGGCATTTGCCATGGTTCAGTTGGGCTTGGTCATGGAAGGCGTCGAGACCGCGCTCGATCTGGAGGAAGGCCTGGCGCTGCTCGCAACCAGCGAGGGGGCGAGCGGTGGGCGCGATTGATGCCGAGGAAAGTATCGCCATTCAGCATGACGTGGATGTGGTGACGGCTCGCCAACGCGGGCGCGAAATCGCCGCGCGGATTGGCTTTTCCGGCAGCGACCTGACTTTGATCGCCACCGCCGTTTCCGAGATCGCACGCAATATCGTGGTCTATGCGCAGGTTGGCGAATTGTTGTTTAGCGCGGTAGAGGAAGCCGGGCGACAAGGGATCGTCATCGTCGCGCGCGACCAAGGCCCGGGCATTGCCGACGTGTCGCTCGCCATGCAAGACGGATATTCGACCGGTAAAAGCCTTGGCCTCGGGTTGCCGGGGGCGCGGCGCATGATGGACGACTTCGAAATCGATTCCACCCCGGGCGTGGGCACCATCGTCACCATGCGCAAATGGGTTCGGCAATGAGTGCGCCGGCAAGCCTGGAGGTGCTCGACTGTGGCGTGGCGTTCAGCGCTTTGGATGGCGCGGCGGATTGTGGCGATCACTACCTCCTAGCGCCTTTTACGCAAGGCATGCTCATCGCCGCCGTGGATGGGTTGGGACACGGGCCGGAGGCCAGCCTGGCCGCCCAGATCGCGGTCGCCACCTTGGCGCGACACGCCGGCTCCCCCTTGGCGGCGCAAATCGCCTATTGCCACGAGGCATTGAGAAAAACCCGCGGCGTCGCCATGAGCGCCGCCAATCTGGATACCCAGGCAGGCCTGTTGGAATGGATCGGCGTAGGCAATGTCGACGGCGTAGTGCTACGCGCCAGGAAGGAAACCGGTAGTGCTTCCTTGCTGCCGCGCGGGGGTGTCGTCGGCTATCGCCTGCCGCCGCTGCGAGTCTGCCGGCTTGAAGTATTTCCCGGCGACGTGCTGATTTTCACCACCGACGGCGTGGCCAGCAGCTTTCAGCAAGACCTGAGCCGCGACGAAGCGGCGCAAACCCTGGCCGATCGCATTCTAGCCCGACACGGCAAGCAAACCGACGATGCGCTGGTGCTGGTCACACGCTACAGGGGGGCGCCATGAGCGAAGTCTTCCTGGAGGTTTCGCGCCGCTATATTGCCGCGATGGCGCAGCACGCGGAGTCGCCAAGCGAAGCCACGCTAGCCGAAGCCTATGAAATCGGCCGCCTGGCCCTGGGCGCGGAAGTCAATGTGCTCGACATGGCGATCATGCACCATCAAGCCTTGTGCAGCGCACTGTCCCAGGAGCGAGCGACCGGCATTCCCGCCCAGGTGGCCCGCAGCGCCGGCGAGTTTTTCGTCGAAAGCCTGTCCGCCTTTGAAATCATGGTGCGAGGCTATCGCGAGAGCAATCGCCACCTCATTGCAGCCAACCAAGCACTGCATCTCAGCGAAGAACGGCTCTCGGCGGAAAAACTCCAATTGGCGGCAGCGCGCGATCAGGCGGAGTCCGCCACCCGCAGCAAGAGCCAATTTCTGGCCAATATGAGCCATGAAGTACGCACACCGATGAATGCCATTCTAGGGTTTGCCTATCTGCTCGAGCAGAACGCCTTGGATGCGGACTCCGCGGAATGGGTAAAAAAAATCCGTACCGCCGGCCAGGCGCTACAAATCATCATCAACGACATCCTCGATCTATCCAAAATCGAGGCCGGGCAACTGGAGATCGAGTCGGCGCCGTTTCGCCTGGCCGATGTGCTCGACAACCTGGCAAGCATCATGGGCGGCTATGCGGGCGACAAAGATATCGAAATGGTGGTCACCCCGCCGCCTGCCGGCCTCGACAACCTGCAAGGCGATGCCCTGCGCATTCAGCAGGTCCTGATCAATCTGACCGGAAATGCGATCAAATTCACCGAGCATGGCTTAGTGGCGATCTCCGTGTCGGTGCTGGCGCAAGATGCGCATCACGTCACCTTGCGCTTCTCGGTGAAAGATACCGGCATGGGCATTCCCATCGAGAAACAGGCGCAAATATTTTCCGCTTTTACCCAAGCGGACGCCTCGACGACGCGCCGTTTCGGCGGAACGGGCCTTGGGTTGACCATCAGCCGGCATCTAGTCACCAAAATGGGCGGGGAAATCGGCGTAAACAGCACGCCAGGGGAGGGGAGCGAGTTCTGGTTCACGATACCACTGGCATGGCAGCCGATTGAGCATTTGGCTGCGCCGCAAATGGCGCGTCTCGACATTTTGGTGGTCGACGATAGCGAAATCGCACGCGAAAGCTTGCTGGCAACGGCCAAGTCGTTGGGCTGGCAAGCCACTGCGGTCGCGTCCGGCGAAATGGCCATCGAACACCTGCTGTCAAAGCATGAAGCCCATGACGTATTGCTCATCGACTGGAAAATGCCGGACATGGATGGGTTGGCCACCGTGCAATATCTTCGGCAAGCCATGGGCGGGCGAGCACCGCCGATTGTCATGATGGCGACCGCCTATTCCCGCCAAGCCCTGCTTCAACACCCGGAAGCCCAGTTGGCCGATGCGGTGCTGAGCAAACCGGTGACCGGTTCTTGCCTTTATAACGCAGTGGCCAAGGCCCAGGGCAATCGTCGCCGCGACAGCGGCACGCCGCTCGCGAAGAGGCATTTCGGCCGACGCTGCCCAGGCGTACGCATCCTGGTGGTCGACGATAGCGACATCAATCGCGAGGTGGCTCAACGGATATTGGCCGCCGAAGGCGCCGAGGTGAGTTTGGCCATCAACGGGCAAGAGGCAATCGACTGGCTTTGCACCCAGCCGAACACGGTGGACATCGTGCTGATGGATGTGCAGATGCCCAAGATGGACGGCTATGAAGCCACTAAACGTATTCGACTGATGCCGGAGCTGGCGCTTTTGCCGGTGGTGGCATTGACCGCCGGCGCCTTCAAGAGTCAGCAAGATGCCGCCGCCAAGGCGGGAATGAATGCCTTCGTCGCCAAACCCTTCGATGTCGATGAGCTGGTCGAGGCCATTCAAACGCTGACCGGTTGCCAACCCGAATCGATCGAGTCGGCGACCGCGGCCGCGGCCGCCGACACTCGGGTCGAGGCGCCGCTCAACCCGCTGGCACAAAAGTGGCCGGGCATCGATCTAGAAAAAGGCCTGGGTATTTGGCGCGATATCGCGGTTTTTCACCACTTCCTGCTTAAATTCGCCACGGACTATGCCAACAGTCCCCAGCAATTAGCCCTTCATTATAAAAATAAGGATCTCGCCGCCGCCCAGGCATTGATCCACAAAATGAAAGGCGCCGCCGGCAACTTGGCTTTAACCGGCATCGCGCGCATTGCCGGCGAACTAGAAATAGCCATGACGCGTTATCCCGAAAAAAAACCCAACTTCACACCGCTGCAGCGCGCGTTCGATGTGGCGTTGGCGAGTATTGCGCTGCTGGCATCGAAGCTCCCCATCCCCGACCTGCAACAATCCGCGCCGCCGGATCGCGAAAGCGTCATGCCGCAGCTGACGCAATTACTGGCGTATTGTGCCGCGGACGATTACGACGCTGCGCGCACGACCTTATCCGCCCTCGTTGGGCTGTTGCCGGAAAGCCGCTACGCGGAAATTCAATCGAGTATCGACGAGTTCGATTTCCGCACGGCAACGACGCGAGTACAACGCTTGGTAGAGGAATTCGATGTCCTCAAGGATGGAAATCATGAGCACCGGCCCGATTCTGTTGGTTGACGATGAGCCCAGCAATTTGGCGGCATTGCATCAAGTACTGAGTCCGACATACCGATTGGTCTATGCGCGCACCGCGGCGGAGGCGCTGGCGCAGGCAATCCAACATCAACCGCTACTGATCCTGCTGGATATCCGCTTACCCGATATGGACGGGTATACCGTTTGCCGTCAGCTCAAAGCCAACCCCTCGACCGAGGCGATTCCAGTGATTTTCGTCACCGCCTTGGCCGACATCGGCGATGAGGCCGCCGGCTTCGATGCCGGTGCGGTCGATTACATCATCAAACCGATCATGCCGGCGATTGTGCAAGCACGCGTGCGCACCCATCTCTCTTTGGTGCGCGCCACGACCTTGGAGCGCAGTTATCGCGACGCCATCAGCATGCTGGGCGAGGCGGGGCATTATAACGATACCGATACCGGCGATCATATTTGGCGCATGGCCGCCTATGCGCGCGCCTTGGCCGAAGCCTGCGGCTGGGACGCGGCAGCGTGTGGGTTGATCGAGCTTGCCTCGCCGATGCACGACATGGGCAAGATCGGCATTCCCAACGCGATTTTGCGTAAGCCCGGGCCGCTGACCCCTGAGGAATGGGAGGTCATGAAAACCCATGCCCAAATGGGCCACGACATCCTGATCCGCAGCCCGGCGCCGGTCTTTCAGATGGCGGCCGAAATCGCGCTTTGTCACCATGAACGCTGGGATGGTGGCGGCTATCCCGGGGGCTTGGTCGGCGAGGCCATCCCGACATCGGCACGCATTGTGGCCTTGGCCGATGTATTCGATGCGCTGAGCATGAAGCGGCCCTATAAAGCAGCTTGGCCGCTGGAGCAGACCATGCAGATGATTCAGCAGGGCGATCCCGGACATTTCGACCCGAACATGGTCGCCACCTTTGTGTCGATATTGCCGAAAATACTGGAAATCAAAGCCATGTGGCAGTCATGAACCGGAATAGTCGTTCGACATACATCCATTGATGTAAGTCAAACTTGATGCACCGTCGATGCCGTCTCGATTGACGTGTGAAATTTTCCCACGTACCATCGCGCCATCATCTTCCAAAGATACGCGCGCCATGGACACTCGCCAGCCTCTGCATATCGATACCGAGCAACTGGGCACAACCGTCGATTTTATTCAGTTGGATGGCGGGCCGCATGCCGTACTACTGCTGCACGGCCTGGCCGGATCGGCCTTCGAGGTCATGCACGTCGCCAAATCGCTGAACCAGCAAGGTTACACCGTGCGCATTCCGATTCTGCCCGGCCATCGGCGCACCGTGGCGGACTTGGCCGCGACAACCTGGCATGACTGGTACGCCGCAGCGGAAAAGCATTTTGAGACGCTAAGCGCCAGCCATCAGCGGGTTTCCGTATCCGGACTCTGCATGGGCTCGCTGCTGTCCTTGCAACTCGCGGCACGCAAGCGGCATCGCGTGGCTTCGGTTGTGGCCATGTCGACCACGTTGGCGTATGACGGCTCGTCGATTCCCTGGTATAGCTTTTTGCTGCCGCTGGTGCTTTACACGCCGCTGAAGCACCTCTGGTCCTACAAGGAAGGCGGCAATTTCGGCATCAAGCACAAGGGCATGCGCAAGCGCATGTCTGCCAAGATGGGCGAAAAATCGCGCGTAGCCTACAACCGGACGCCGGCCGACAGTATTCGCGAAATGCGTGGTTTGATGCGCTCGACGCGGAATTGTCTTGGTCAGATCACCGCGCCGACCTTGATCCTGCATGCCCGCGAAGACAATGTCGCCAGCCCCCGCAACGCCGACTATCTGGAAAGACATCTCGGTTCGACTCATATCGAGAAAATCATCCTCGACGATTGCTATCATGTCATTACGGTCGACAAGCAGAAAAGCTTGGTCGCCTGCGAAGCGGGGCGGTTTATCGCCGAGCGTGCTCAAGCCGCGACAAGCCCATCCATCGAGGTCGCTCTGCCTATCGGCGTTCCCAAACCTGCCGAACACAGCATTCCCGGTTTCTTTCCCGCTGTCGCGCCGCGCATGCGCATGGCCTGAAGGGGCAGGTCGCTAGTCGAGATGCGGCAACATGCGCACCGGAATCGACTTGGCCGTGGGCGTATTACTTTCGTCGCCGACGCTATCGAGCGGCACCAACGGGTTAGCCTCGGGAAAGTAGGCGGCCAGGCAGCCAAGCGGTATATCGTACTCGACCAACAATAGACCGTTGAGACGACGTTCGATGCCGTCATCCCATATCGTGGATAAATCGACTCGATCTCCCGGACGGCATCCCAGCCGATCGATATCCCGCCGATTGGCGAACACAACGTCACGCTGGCCATATACCCCGCGGTAGCGATCGTCTAGCGCATAGATCGTCGTGTTGTACTGATCGTGCGAGCGAGTGGTCATCAGCACCATCGCCTGGTCGCCATATTGCCGGCGTGCACGGTGAATCGGCGTATCCAAGTCGAGTGGATGAACCACAAACTGCGCCTTACCCGAGGCGGTCTTCCAAACCCGATCGCGCGAAGCCACCCCCAAATGAAAACCGCCCGGCGCCGCCACACGCCGGTTGTAGTCGGTAAACGCTTCGAAGACCTGAGCGATGTGATTGCGAATCAAACTGTTATCGGTAGCGAGCGCGCGCCAATCGACTAGGCGGTTCCCCACGACAGCCTCGGCCAGCCGCGCGATGATCGCCACCTCCGACAGCAACTGGTCGGAGGCGGGCGGCTTGAAGCCGCGCGACAAGTGCACCATGCTCATCGAATCCTCCACCGTGACGCTCTGCTCGATGCCTTCTTGCAGGTCGATCTCGCTACGGCCGAGCGTCGGCAACAGCAGTGCCTGTTGTCCGTGCACCAAGTGGCTGCGGTTGAGCTTGGTCGCGACCTGCACCGTCAATGCGCAACGACGCATGGCCTCGAAAGTGCGTGGGGTATCCGGCGCGGCCATGACAAAGTTACCGCCCAACCCGAAGAACACCTTGACGCTACCCGCCAGCATCGCCTGAATGGTGGCGACCACATCCAAGCCGTGCTCGCGCGGCGGCTCGAACCCGTACACCGCGGCGAGACGATCCAGAAAAGCCGCCGTCGGGCGCTCCTCGATCCCGACGGTGCGATTTCCCTGCACATTGGAGTGGCCGCGCACCGGACACAGCCCGGCGCCTGGCCGGCCGATCTGGCCGCGCAGCATCATCAGGTTCGACAGCAGCTGAATGGTCGGTACCGAGCGCCGATGCTGAGTGATGCCCATACCCCATGTGGCAATGACCGAGCGGGCCCGCACGAACAGCTGCGTCAACCGTTCGATCTCCTCGCGCGGCACGCCGGACTCCTCGATCAACAGCGACCAACTTTCTTGGCGCAGATCGGCCAGGAATTCATCGATGCCGACGGTGTGCGTCTCGATAAACGCCACATCCAATACCCGTTCGCCGCCGGTGGCACACGCGGCGTCATCCAGCTCCACCACGCGTTTGGCCATGGCTTTGATCAAGGCGAAGTCGCCACCCAGACTCGGACGAATAAAGAGAGAACACAGCTCGGTACTACCACCGGCCAGCACCTCGGCGGCATGCTGCGGGCTGGAAAAGCGCTCCAGCCCCCGTTCGCGCAAGGGATTGATCGAAACGATCGTGGCGCCGCGCCGAGCGGCGTCGCGCAATTCGCCCAGCATACGCGGGTGATTAGTGCCGGGATTTTGACCGAAGATCAGAATGGCATCGGCAAGTTCGAAATCCTCCAGCGTTACCGTACCCTTGCCAATGCCAACCGTTCCGGGAAGCCCGCGGCTAGTGGCTTCGTGGCACATATTCGAGCAATCGGGAAAGTTGTTGGTGCCGTAAAGGCGCGCGAACAGTTGAAACAGATAGGCCGCCTCGTTGCTGGTACGGCCGGAAGCATAAAAAGAGGCTTGATTAGGACTGTCCAGCGCATGCAGTTGCTCGGCGATCAAGGCGAATGCTTGGTCCCACTCGATGGGACGATAGGTGTCGCTGGTCGGATCGTAGCGTAGGGGGACGGCGAGGCGGCCATGTTGCTCCAGCTCGAGATCGGACTGCCGCATCAATTCGGTCACGGTATGGCGGGCGAAGAAATTAGCCGTAACCAATTTGCTGGTGATCTCCGCCGCCACCGCCTTGACGCCGTTCTCGCAGAATTCTAGCCGATTGGTGTGTCGACGTTCAGGCCAGGCGCAGCCAGGGCAATCGAATCCATGGGGTTGATTTTGCTTGAGAAATGCCTTGAGGTTGCCGAGCACAACTTTTTCTTGGCGCAAGCTGGCGGCAGAAAATTTGATCGCATCCCAGCCGCCGGCGGGGCGAGGATAGGGCGCAATACGCCCTGGTTTATCGTGTTCGCTCACGCAGCGGCTCCATCATGCTTATTAGATATTGATATAGGGAATATATCGTCGAAACAGCCGTCTGCCTAGTTGAAAAAGATTCTCAACACCATCCAAAGGGGGGATGGACCCTTGATGCTTGCATTGAAGGATAGGCAATATGGCAACTAACTTGGTGGTTAGGAATGTGGATGAAGAGGTGGCTGCCGCCTTAAAGTTACAGGCCGCTGAGCATGGACGCAGTATGGAGGCAGAGCATCGTGCCATCTTGAAGGAAGTGCTGGCACGGCCAAAGCGAAGATCCTTTTCGGAGGTTTTGGCACAGATGCCCAATGTTGGCGAAGACGCCGATTTTGAACGAAGCCGGAGTTGACCTTGTATCTCGTGGACACAAATGTCATCAGCGAAGCGCGCAAAGGGGTGAAAGCTAATTTCGGCGTACGGAAATTCTGGCAGACCGCCCGCGAGGAAGACATCTATTTGTCGGCCATCTCGATTGGCGAACTGCGAAGAGGAATCGAAAATCTGAAATATCGCGGCGATTTACTTCAGGCCACAAAACTCGAAGCCTGGCTCTTGATAGTATGTGGAGAGTACGCGAAACGCATTCTGGATTTTGACGCGGATTGCGCTCAAGTGTGGGGAAAACTGATGTCGCCGCACAATCATAACGCGGTAGATAAGCAAATCGCGGCGACTGCGCTTATTCACGATCTTACCGTAGTGACGCGCAATATTGACGACTTTCAAGGAACAGGCGTTCTACTGACCAACCCCTTTGAGTAAGCTGCCGCAAGTCTGTGCTCGGAGGACTCTAACCGTGGACAAAATAAAAGGCGGAAGTATAAAAACTTCCGCCTTCTTGTGCTTGCTGTAGCCTTGCCGCTGTCGTTTCTTTCGATCGGCGAAGGCACTGCAGCGCTGGAACTGCTGGGCAAACTTGGCAACCGGGTTGGTGCGTTGCTGTTTTTTACTCATGGCACATCCTGTGGGTGGAAAACGATCCGCATCCTATGTCAGTTGATCGATCCTGTCCAGAGCAGCCCAAAGGATGGCGGGACGGCAGAAGCCATCGGAAGCACCGAGATGGAGGCGCATACCGTATTTGACATAATATGCATTATACGAACCAAATAACCATCGCTGCCGGCCACGACTTCTTGTCATATTCACCCGCTATCCTGCCTGTACTAAAGGCACGCTGTCATTATTGACAACGTCATTTTGTGAAAATATAATTCACCGCCATTTAATGCCAAAGGGGTAAAATTGTTTGACCTTGCCATTGTCGGGTTTGGGGCGACTGGAGTCAGCCTGCTCAAACAAATTCAGGATGAAGTTTACGCATCGGGAGCAAAAACCCCGCGGATTGCTCTGTTTAGTCCCTGTGCAGACTTTGCCCGTGGGCAAGCGTTCGGCGATGCCGACGCCGTCCACAAAGTCAATACGCCTCCCAGCATGCTCTCCATTTCCAACAGCGAGCCAGCCGGCTTCGCACACTGGATGAATGCCAAGGGCAATGCCAACGAGCTCTACCCCAACCGATTGATGTATTCCGATTTTTTGCAAGAGACTTATCGGGACATCATCAGCTCGGGATGGTTGGAAATCGAAGAGTTTCGCGAAACCGTTCAAGCCGTCAAGGCTGATACGCTGGGCTACCAAGTACACTGCGAGAGCGGCCAAACCGTTAGCGCGCACAAGGTCATGCTCTGTCTAGGATCTCTGCACGGCACCCCCTTCAAGCAACTGTCGGCGTTGCCGGGCTTCATCGATCACCACAGCGAATTTGCCAAGGCCAAGGGTGAACCGGTTTTGGTGGCAGGCTCGGGGCTGACGGCTGTCGATGCATTCCGCTCCTTGAATCATGAAAAGAACAACGAGATCCATCTTTTCTCGAGACAAGGTTTTGCCCCCACCTGTTTGACCAAGGAAAACCGTTACACACCGAAAGTTTTGAACTGGGGCACATTACTGAAAGAACAGCATGGCTCCGTGCGATTGCAGCACTTTTTGGAAACGCTCAAACAAGAGTGCGAGCTATTGTCGGACGGTGGGGAGCGAGTACCGGCAATGCAGATTTTGCGAGGGCTCGGCCCAGCACGATACTTCGAATACCTGATGGAGAGATCCCAGGCAGCGGATCTGCCTTATCAAGATATTCTGGTCTCCACCAGACCGTACATGCATAAACTCTGGCGCTCGATGCCGATTGCAGACCGCATTTCCTTCAATATCAATTATGGCGCTGGTTGGGCGGCTTGGCGGCATCCCATTCCTTACGAGGTCATCGCAGAATTGGCCGAAGCTGCCAGAGAGCAGCGTCTGCACATCCATCGTGGTCACAAACCGCCGTATTGGGAAAATGGGCAGTTCGTCTTGGAGAGCACTTCCGGAAAAACTATCCGTGCCCGGTATTTGGTCGATGGCACAGGGGGCAGTAATCGGCTGGATGCGATCGACTCGCCTTTATTGCGCAATCTAAATGCACAAAAGCTCATTGAAGCCCACCCCTGCGGAGGCATCGATATTCATCCGCTGACCTTCCAATGCCAGGTGGATGGCAAGCCTGTGCCAGGACTATATAGTTTGGGGCCTTTGAACAAGGGTAGTTTATTCTCGACAAATGCATTTTGGTTCAATGCACGCTGCGCAGGACACTGGGCAAGGCAATGGGCCATTGAAATGACCAAAAAAAACTCCGTAGGTATTTAACATGTCCGTTTCACTTTTTACTCCCCTTTTATACCTCTTGGTTGGGCTTGGGCTGGGCCGAGCGCCTTTTGAGATCAAGGGTCGCGCTTCGGCTCTGTTGACAAAATGGGTCATTCCGTCGGTCATTATCTACAACATTGCCACGCACCGATCCGGCGTCTTTGCCATCATGCTCGGCATGATGGTCATGATGGGGCTGATGTTACTTCTGAGCCGGATATTTACGCGTGACCCCGTGCAAAATCTGTGCTTCTGCTACCTGAACATCGGCTGGCTCGGCCTCCCCATCGCCAGCACCTTGTTTGGCGATGGCGCAGCGATGGTCATCATCGCCGCTTATGTAGGCAGCTCTCTATTCGGCAACTCGGTGGGCGTCGGCCTCATGGCCCATGGCCAAGATCTGAGGACCCGACTGCGCCAAACCATCCAAGCGCCACCGGTATGGGCGTTGTTGCTAGGCCTCGCCTGCATCCCCTTCGGCACGGAGATCGAGCACTACGCGAAGCCGGCATACGACTTCCTGAAGTTCCTGATGGGCTTTCTCGGCATGGCGATACTCGGCATCTGGTTATCCGCGACACCGCTGCAATCGTCCGATTTCAAAAAAGCATTGCGGCCATTTGCGGCACGGCTATTGACCGTGTCCTTACTGACCAGTTTGTTCATCTGGATCTGTCAGCGCACAGGCATCACGCTGGTCACCGAAAACAAACCGGCACTCTATCTGATCGGTCTTTTGCCCCCGGCCGCCAATATCATCGTACTTGAGACGCATTACTTGAAGAGCGGCCGCTCCGCCAGCATGATCGCCTGCGGCACATGCCTCAGCATTATGGCGATTGGGGTTTACGTAGGGGTGGTGTTGTGGCTGCATAGCTGAGTCTGCCGCACTAAGAAGGGCTTCAAGGACTTATCGGCAAGCTGTTTCTGTCAACATGTCCTCGCGTCGCCACTGCTGGCCGTCAGCTCAAGCGGCCAGCGTTCTACGATAAAGATCGAGCATGCCGGGAACCACCGACGCTGCCGTGCATTGCTCGGCCACGACAGCGCGCCGCGCCGCGGCATGGTTCGCCAGCGAGGCGAAGCTGTCGTAAAGCCCTCGCACGGCGTCGACCAATTGGCGCTGGTCGCCGGGATCGACGAAACGGCACAGCAGCCCCTCGGCCACCAAGTCCGGCGCGCCGCTGACCCGTGTCACGATAGCCGGCATGCCGCACCAGAGCGCCTCAAGGAACGCATACGGCAGTCCTTCGAAAAAGCTGGGCGTCAAGGCGATGTCGTAATTGTGCTGATCCAAGCAGAAGGGATTGGGATAGGCACCCATGAGGCGGACATGCTCGCGCTCGCCGCAACTGACCACCAGATCGCGCAATACCGGCATCAACGGGCCGTCTCCCCACAAATCGAGCGTCAGCGGACCGCATTCCCGGCGTATCGCAGCGAGCGATTCGATCAGGAAGGTCCAGCCCTTCTCGGTCGACAGCCGCCCCCAACCCACCAGTCTGCGGGCTGGTTCGCGCCGCTGCCACAAAGGCGTTTCAACCGGGAAAGCACATAAAGGCGGCAGTTGCTTGGATTGCCCGTCAAAGCCGAACCAGCGTCGCAGGTTTTCCGCCGCGCGCGAACTGAAGCAGTGAATCCCAGCAAAATGCGGCAACGCTGCCGCCATCGCCGGGCCATAAACCGATGTCCAATGGCAGCGATCGCTACCGTCGCTAGGCTCGGTGCCGATCAACGGCGGCCGGTCGGTCAACGCCGCGAAACGGAACGCGGTCTGTTCCAACGGGATGGCGTGCACCAGGTCGGGTTTCAGATGGCGGATATGCACCCGCAGGGCATCGAGCGTATCCGCGCCCTCTTCCGCCGCCACGCAGCGCTCGCCCAGTGCCTCACGCCAGCGCGCGTGCACCGGCGGCGCGACGACAAACACCGAGGCATCGATGCCCGCCTCGACCAATCCTTGGCACACGGCGGCGATGAAGGTCTCGCAACCGCCCACGTGATGCAGCCACTCGGCCAATAGCAATACTTTCATGAATAACGCTGCCTCAGATCGCGCAAAACCGGGTTGAATGGCCGATGATCCGGCATGTCCGCGCTGAGCGGGATTTGACGCCGGGCCAGCTCCCACAGAAAGGCATCCAGCCGTTCTCTGTCGGGGCGAAAATCCAGGCAGGTGTGCAAGTGGGCCAGATCGCCGTCCCATTCCCAGCAAACCCCCTTGTTGGAAAACACGCCCCGCCCCAATGCCGCCGCCGGCACGCCGAGCGCCATGGCCTCCAGTAATGTCGTGGAATTGCACGCCAACACCAGACGCGCCTGAACGATCCATTCCGCCACGGTGCCGTCGCGCCGCAGATCGGCCCGGCGTGTGCGATATGCGCTCGGGTCGCCCGGATGAGGTCGAACCACGATCGCCAGTTCGGGAAAGGCGCTTTCGACCACGTCGATCAACGCCTGCATGTCCTGAAAGGGCGAGGCACGGACAATGACGGTATCGCGGGGCATCTGCAGGCAAAGCAGCAAAAAACCGCCGCGCCGGGGTACGGCGCCGGCCGGCAATGCCCGATGGCGGTAGGCCGCCAAGGTGTCGTCCAGGCGACGACGGTCGGTCGGCGGCAGTTGCGCCGCCGTGATCCGCGCCACGCTGCTTTGGTCCGCCACCCCCTGCGCATCGAGATACAGGTAATCTTTTTGCGGCAGCCAGGCATTTTCGGCGAACCAGGTCGGCGCCAGGCGCGGCGCCACCCGGTAGCGTTCATTGAGCGTCGCCATGGGTTCGTCGGTGGTCTCCGAGCCATACTGCAGCACGATATCTGGTGCGAAAGCCATCAGGTTTTCGTGGTAATCATCCGCGCGCAGGTCGAACGTCCGCATTAGGCTGAAGTCCAACGTGTCCGCCAGCGCCTGCTCCAGGCGCGCAGCCTGAAAATCGTAACCGACGCATGCCACCCGGCACTCAGTTCTGCGCACCGGAATAGCCCCCGAGGAAATAATTCAAGGTGACGCGCTCGGAGCACTCGAAGCGGATGCCCATTTCCCAGGCTTCCCGGCAAAACAAATAGTCTTCCGAGAATTGGTAGATCATCTCGCGCGGCGTGACCTGCTCGCGAAAGCGCACCCGATCGAACACGCTGCGCCGCATCAGCCATTCGCTCGAATCGATGTGGCACAGATCGCCATGTGCATCGGGAATCCGGTCGCGGATCACCGCGCTGCCGTCGGTGAAAAAGCCCTCCTCGGCCAACATGAGAAAGACTTCTCGCGCAATTTCAGGGCGATGATTGAGCACCCACGGATAGCTGCTGAGCGGCGCTTCGCGCCCATCCTGGTGGCGCATGCGCCGCCAGCAGTAGGCGATATCGGATTCGGGGTGCGCCTGAAGCAGCGCGGTCAGCGTGCTCACATGTTCGGGCTCGAAGGTATTGTCATCGTCCAAATGCGCCACCAACGGGGCTTGACTGAGTTCGATACCCAAATTGCGCAGGCGGCCGGTGCGCACCGGCTGGTACCGGGTCTGGATCGGGCGATTGTCGTTGACGAATCGCGCACCGAACTGACGGCAAATTTCGTCGGTCGACGCGGCAATGGCCGGCGGCAAATGGTCGCCGACCACCACATGCTCGATTTCTCCCTGATATTGCTGCGCCGACACCGAAGCCAGGCAGCGTTGAAGTAATGGCAGTCGACCTACGGTCGGTGTGATGACAGCGACAGATTCCACGTTCCCTCCAGTGATGTCTCAAGCAGCGATTCGAAATTGGTCAAAACACGGGCCGCCAGCGGCACCAGTGCCGTGTTGCGCGGATTGTGCATCAAGGCGAAGCGCGCTCCGATGCTGGCGGCCGCCTCGGCGTCGCCTTGCTGATCGCCCAAAAACCAGCAGCAGGCCTTGGCAAAGCTGCCGCGATACGGTGCCAAGGCCGCCACCTTGTCCAGGTTGCTCGCCGCCGGCGCACCCATGACATGCTCAAAATAACGATCGAGGCCATGCCACTTCAAACCGGCCCGCACGGCCGACTCGGGCGAAGCGGAAACCACCCATTTGCGCAGATGGGGCGTCGAGGCCAGCCAGCGCTCGGCACCGGCCATGGGTTGCGACCGGGCATACCGGCTTTGCGCATGCAACTTGCGGAAGAAAGCCGTCGCGTGAGCCAACTGATCGGCCGGCATCCCGTGATGGCGCAACCGTGTTTCCGTAGGTTGCCCCATCAAGGACTCGACCTCATGCGACGCCGCGGACAAGCCCCAGTGGGACAAGGTCTCCAGGGTCATGCCGACTAAATCGCCCATCGAATCCATCAGTGTGCCGTCAAAGTCCAGCAAAGCAATGGCGTGATTGAAGTTCATGTTTCATCCTGGGAAATCGAGCATGGCCAGCGCGCTGTCCGTGCCCCACAACACCTCCACGGCGGAGGGATAAGCGTCGCCGACATCCGGTTGCCGGCGCCACGCGTGCATCGCTGCGGGACGCCGAGAGCGAGAGTAGGCGGTGACTTTCGCTAGATCGTTTTCGACCACCTGCGAGGCATAGCCCAGCAAACCGGTCGCTTTGGCGTCCAGCGCCGACGCGACATCGATGCATCGGCACCGGGCATTCGGCAAACGACTCGCGGCGAAGCGATCCAATGCCTGGTTGGAGAAATCCCCCGCATAGGGCAGGTCTTCGTAATACAAGGCGTTCGGGCAGGCACGCCGACACGCCTCGCGGACCATGACATGCTCGATATGCCCGCCGATGCCCATTGGCGCCAGCACCAGGTCGAAGCCCGCCGCAGCTTGCGCGACCGCCACGCAGGCCAATTCGAACAAGGCATCCTCCTCGGGCTCGCGTAGAACGAAGATCGACGCGATGGAGGGATAGCCCCGCAGCAAGGTCTCGGCGAAATCGAGCCGCCGCAACGCGATGTCATGGCGTGCACAGAACACCTCGTCCTCCCGACAGCGCGCGGCGGTAATGGCATCGGCGCCGTGTAACTCGGGGGCGTAAGGCGCATGACAACTGCGCACAAACAACGTTAATTGGTGCTTTTGCCAGCCGCGTAAGGTCGATCCCTTAGCCAGCAAACCGCCTAGAGAGAAGGCGGTATCATCGGAATGCGGCGACAAAATCAAGACACGCCGCGTCGTCATTGCGCGCCCTCGGGCAGCGCAACGGCCAGTTGAAGCAAACTGCCGACCCATTCTTCCAACACCCAGGGACTCACCAGTTCGGCCATGGCCTGGCGCCGGGCGAACAAATCGTCGCGCCGGCGCCGCACCGCCGCCAACGCGGCCACCATCTCGCCCTCGCCTTCCGCAATCCGGACAAAATCCGGCGCGGTGTCGGCAAGCGCCGGCGCCCAGCCCACCGCGGAGGAAATCACCGGTACCCCGGATGCCAACGCTTCGAACAGCACCATGGGCTGCCCTTCGGAAGCGCTGGTCACCAGTAGCACATCCATCTGCCGATACAGTGCCGGGCAGGCTTCGATCGGAACCGCGCGGCGATCGTGATGCCGCACCGCGAACCCCAACGCCGCCACTTGCTCCGCAATCGGTGCCAGATCCTCCCCCACCAGGCTCACCTCGAACTCGGACCGGTCCGGCGCCGCTTGCGCCAAGACCGCCAGTAGGATCGGCAACCGTTTGATCGGGTCATTTCGACCGATCCAGCCGACCGTGAAGCGTGGCGGCAACGTCTGGCGCGGGCTGAACGCTTTCAGCGCGCCGATCGGGCTCGCCAACAAACGGCATCGGCCGAGATCGACGTCATCGCGCATCAGCAAGGCACCAATCGCCGGATGACACAGCCACAAGGCACCGGCCTCGCGAACCCCGCGACGCCCCCCTGCCCGGCTATACAAACCGGGGTCGTCGAAAAAGTCGTGGATACAAACCACCGTCCGCGCCGGATCGGGCGTGTGGTGGGCTTCTGCGGTGCGCAGGGCGATCCAACGGTCGGCGGCTATCTGCGGCGAGGAGGAAATCGTGACACGCACCGTATCGCTACTGGCGGCGGCAAAATGGCGTTTGAGGTCCTCGAACAGCCAGCCATAGTCTTCGGCATAGACGTTGATGTTCAGCATTCGCAGCCATCCGGCTGAGCCTCGACATAAAAACCATCGACGGCGGCCCCCCATCCCGCGCGATCGTCGTCGGGCAAACGATGCGCGTCGATGTGATGCATGCCGCCGTGGCGCCAACTGTCCCCGCCTGCGACCAACACCGGGCTCTCCGGCAGCTCCCGCTCGCGGTATCGCTCTGGGTTCAGTTCGAGAATCTCGAAGGCCCGCACCGCCGTGCCGTATTGCGGATAGCAGTCCTGCGCCCAGCGCAGCAGTCGCCCCTCATCGTTAAGCAACCGCCCGGCCGGTCGAGAACCCCTGACATCCGCCGTGCGGAGCAGTCCGGCTGGGTGGGGCCGCCAACCGCCGTCGAGTTGCGCGGAGGTAAACAGCGTCAAGTCATCGTGTTTCTCGAAGCTCGGGCAGGCAAACAAATACCAGTTACCCTGCCAGAAAAGCGGGGAAGGATCCGCCAATGCGCCAGGCACCAGCACCCCCTCGTCATGCCAACGATGCGGAAAGGACGCTGCCCGGTAGAGGTGAACGCCGCCCGCATCGGTGGACTCCGGTGTCATCCATATCTCGCCGCCGTGCTCGAAAACGTGGGGGTACGAGAGATGCCAAGGCTCGCGCAACACAATGCCGTCGTATGTCCAGTGCCGAAGGTCCGCGCTTTGCGCATGGCCGATCTCGCCTTTGTCGGCGTTCCGGTTCCAAATCTCGAAAAACAGGTGCCAACTCTGGTTAAGACGAATCAGGAAAGGGTCGGCGACGAAATCCGCCGCCACATCGGTGATATCGGCTTTGGTCAAGATAGGCGAGTCGGGCACCCGTAGCGCCAAGGGCGAGGCGCCAAAAGCCAAACCGATGGACCAGATCTGCCCACTCATCGGGGCGATGCATCCGCCAGAGACCGTCGGCCGGCAGTGGGACAGCGGCCGTCCATACGCATCAAGCATTCCATGGGCACAGTCCTTTCGCGCAACACCTTCAAAACAAATGACTGCCGATTATTTTCTAATATGCTAATTGCATGCTAGCACGCAATAAATGTTATTGGAATAACGTATTTGCTTTGATTGATTACACTGAATAACAGTGCCGAGAACCTGGCGGGAGCGCGCTTTGACTTCGTTTCAACATCAATCTATATCTTCGATCACCAACAGGGCCATCGGGGGGCTCAAGACCATGGGGCAATTCCGGCTTGGCGTCGTGGTCACGGCGAGCGCGCTGGCATCGGTTTTCGGCACCACGGCGGCTTTGGCGCAAACCACGGTCACCATTTTGACCGACGATGCCTACCCGCCGTATTCCTACATGGATAAGCAACAGGCCATAGGCATCTATCCCGATATTCTTCGAGCGGCCGCGAAGCACATCGCCGGTTACCGGATCGAGCTCAAGCCGACCCCTTGGCGCCGGGCGATGGCACAACTCCAGGCCGGCACCGAATTGGCTGCCGCACCGCCCTACTATCGCCCCTTGGAACGCCCTTACATCGGCTCCTACTCGGCACCGATGCTCGATGAACACGTCGTGGTGTTTTGCGGCAAACAGATCTTCTCCGATACGCCACGTCAGCGCTGGCCGGACGACTTCCTTGGGCTATTGTTCGGCAATAATTTCGGTTTCCTGCTGGGGGGCGACAACTTCTGGCGCGCGGCACGGAGCGGAAAGATCCATATCGAAGAGGCGCCGGGCAGTCGCGCGAATCTATTGAAGCTGGTCGACAAACGCATCGATTGTTATCTGAACGACCAATTGGCGGTGCGGATCGAGCTGGGCCGCATGCAGAGCCTGGGACTATTAAGCGCAGCACAACGCCAACAAATCCAGGAAGGGCCGACCGTCTCCACGGAGCAAAGTTATGTCGGCTTTACCAATCGAGACAACGGCAAGTTTCCATTCAAGGACGATTTCATCAAAAAGCTCAATGCTGCCCTGACGACGCTGCATCAATCCGGCGAAATCACCCGCATTGTCGGGCGCTACCTCAACGGTAAAAATTAAAGCCGCGCTTGCCATGCAACAAGCGCGGCCCTGCCAAGCATCGAATCGCGCCAGGTCAGACGAACGGACTACCCAGGGCATTGCCCGCTTGGGTATTGCTGATCGGACGGGTTATAGGAAAAGGTGAAACTCGAGCGGACATCCAGCCGAATGACCGGCAGAAAGATTCCCGCCACTTGGCAAAGATCCATCTGATCGTACTTGGCGTTTGCCAAGCCTGGATTGGTGCGTTCGGAATCGTAAAAAAAGGCTTCCAGGGGCAGGCGGCTCGGCTGCCCCTGCGGCCATGACGCCGCAATCAATTCATCCCATTTTGACCAATGCCCAATAGACCCAGAATCCACGGTCGCTTTCAAAGACTGTAAAAATAGATTGGGATTAATCACGGAAAAAGTGCAATTCCGACTCGTACTACTTTGATAGGCGGCAACCCATTGTGCCGAAGTGCTGATGCCCGCATTTGGACAGGAGGCATAATCCGGCCCTGGGACCCCCGACGAGCCCCCGCAACGGTAATTTGCCGTAGAGCCAGAGGTGCCCGCATCTCGCGGATAAATGCAGTTATAGCGAATGTCGTAAAAATTATCGACAACAAAGCTTGTTGGCTTAAAGATAAATCCATTCGCATGATACAACGTATTACTCCCCTGCCATCGTTCCGGATGCATGTCGGCGCGCCAATAGGAGAACGACACGGCATTGTTGCTAGGCGGAGGATCCCATGCGTGATAGTTGCCATGTTCGGTGGTGCGCATGATGATCCCCGAGCAGTAGTGCGCCGGCACTCGGACGCCGTCACTATCGGTGCAATCGTCCACGATGGTGTTGAACCGGGTGTTGAGCTGGGCAGCCACTTCGCTGCCCGTGGGCCCAGCCCAAGCCGCCATGCTGCCACCGACCAACCATTGCGCCAGGCAAAACACCAACAGAAATAGAGTTCTCATCGCTTACTCCTTGGTGAAGCGGCCTCCAAAGTGCGATACGAATGCCAAATGGCACGTCCGCATCGCACCTTGGATCGCCAAGCCTATTTCTTCTTCGACACCAGTTGGAACACGTGGGCATCGGATAGCTGCGAACCGCGTACCGTGGCGGTTACCCTGAAATTGCCAACATTGGCGCCGACAAAGATACCCGGACATGGCGCAAGGCCGTCGGCACCAACGTTCGCCTCGGCTTCCATATCGCTCGTGCCGGCTATGCCGTGCAAAAAACGGGTGCCGGTTGCCGTTGCATTCGAGTCAATATCGCCATCTGCGTCGACTTTGTCGTTGATCCGGAAATTCACCGTGCCATGTTCTACCGGATTGCCCGAGATATCCGTCACCCTGACTCGTGTCCAGCCATCATCGAACGTCTCGCCCAACACACCTTCCAAATTGGGGAAAGGCCTGCGGAATTCGACATGGGCAGGCTGGGATGCCTCGTGAACGCTGATGTTTTTGCGCGTTGAGCAAGACGGCAAGCCCGTATTGGAGATGTTAAGTCGGAATAATCCGGGGACATCGTTGATGTTCATATCTGGAACAACGGCCTTACCCTCGTCATCGGTGGAGATAAGTATGCTTGGGCCCATATTTTGCACGAAGCGTCCGCCCGCACCGTTCGAAGTAATAATGTGGAACTGCACGTGCGCATTGGGCATGAGCGCCCCGCGCTCGTCCTTGGCCACCACCCACCAGCGATTGCGAACGGTTTCAGCGCGCGAGGCGCTCACCTGCTCGTTGATCGGCTCGAACGAGTTGATCACCTTGACTGTCAGATCCAGCGTCGCACGCACTGTGGGGAAATCGTCCCACGTGGCCACCAATTGATATTCGCCGCCGGTTTGGCCGGCATACAGCTCCGGCGTACTGGTCATGCCATCCCGGTCGGTGGGCGGGCACTGCACGATCTGTAGCGAACCGCTAAAATACGGCACAGGGGCTTCGCTGTCCTCCGGATCGACATCGGACCCGTCTCGGTTTTTGATTGCCACCGTGACGGTGGCACCGATGACGGGATCGCCTATACCGGTATACAGCAGGAATTCCACCGGGCCGCACGCGTCGTCGACAGTGGCTGTGATCGGATCGGTTTCCGGATCCAATGTCGAGCCCTGGGGCGGGCGCCCTTCCTTGATGTGGACAGATAGCGGCTGACTCAAACCCTCGTCGCCATCGCAGGTCAATCCAATGGCGATATTACCGACGCGCGGACCGGCAATGATCGTCCCTGCGGGCAAGGTCACGATGCCGTCGCGATCGCACTGCGCAGAGAAACTGGGCTCTCCCGTGTTGAAGTGGGTGCCGGTGGTATCCGCCGGATCGAGCGTAAACACCGCCAAGGCGTTAGGCAGCACCGGCGTTCCCGGGCCATCTTCCCGCAATTGGAAACGCAGGGCGGGGAAAGGCCTGTTAGTCGCCACATCGGCCACCGGACCATCCATCAGCGTCGCCGTAAAACCATATCGGTACTGTAGGGAGATACCGGTCACCACACAGGCACAGCCATTGCAAATTTTGTCGGCGCCGCCGTTGGGCCAGGCCGCCGACGGGCCAAAAGTCAGGTTGTAGGTTCCCGGGTTGACATGTCCTTGTTGAGCGCCATCTTGTCCAATCGCAAAGGGGTGTTGAATCCATTGCACATTGGGGGCGCTACTGCTGGTCACGTCCAGGAAATCCTGGGAGTAAGTATTCGAGCCGTTGCCAAATGTCACACGGTACTGGTGCGTGTTATTGGCTCCCGGGCTACTCAGGCAGTTGTAGCCGCTATTGAAGGGGTTACGAATGCTGTAGAAGGAAAGCACCATCTGCCCACCCCGTTGCACGACGATATCGCGCTGCATCATACTGCCGAGCGCGGTGTTTGCCGCTGTATTGGCCATGCCGGGCTGGGTTCCGGCCAAGACAACCATACCGTAGGTCTGGCCGGTGATCGCGGCGGGCAACTGCGACTGGTACTGCGTCATTAAGGCGTAGTCGCGGTCTTCGATGCGCAAGTAACCGCTAACCAGCTCCCACTCGGTCGGCATGAACCGACTGGGACTGGTAATGGAGCTGCACTGATTGTGGTCCGGCGCCCCAATTTCATCATGCACTAGCAAGCCATTGCGCAGTAAATTCCTTGGCTGTAGTGTGCCTCGCTCGGTAGAATCGGCATATCCGATGACCTCATTGTCCAAGTCCAACATACTGTTTCTCCTCTTCGCTCAACCCACACCAGCAGGATTGCTGGTGGAACCACAGAACGGCGCGCATTCCCCTACCCCGCTTGCTTCTTCATCGATGGGGAAGCCACGTAAGTGCATAGGCTTTGGCTATTTCGGGATGGCCTTCCATCATCAGCCTCAACGAGCCGGTATCGGGAACGACCACATTCGTATCGACCGCGTACAAGGGCACCGAGTAGGGAAAGAGAGGGGTGTCTGCAGGATGTAAAATTATCGACCGGCTCTGATTGGCCGCATCCTGCAGATAGAAAGTATCCGGGAAGCCTTCATCCACCACCGCCCTGACGGGAATATAGGGCCAAGCGCTATCGCCGCTCCCGATCAAACGAATCGTGTCCGTAAGGCACGTGCCGCGGGTGATGGTGAACGGCGGTTTGTTCTCAAACGCGAACGTGTCCGCAGCGGGCGCCAGGGCCAGATCGAGGCGAGCCGGCGAACATTGCGAATTAGTCGTGCGGCAGGTCGCCACGATGGCAAACATGCCGGGGCGTTTACCCGGCACCAGCCGGGCCGCAGGCGTAATGCCGTCGGTGTAAGTGGTCAATGTCACCCGCGCCGAGGCGTTGGACTCGAAAGTGGTATCGGTGTCGCCTTGAATTTCCAGGTCGATCAGCGCTTGGTCGATGGCGGTGCCAGACGCATTCGATGCCTTGATGCGCACGGCTTTAGGGAAAAACTCGTCATCGACAAAGCCGGTTTGTTGGTCGCCTTCGATCACCGTCAGGTGATCGACATTCGGTAAGGGGTTTCCTTGCACGACGAGCGGCGCACTCGGCGTATTTTCCGCAGCGCTATTTCTCGCCAGAACGGAAAAATTGCCTGCAATGGGGCCCGCCCGCACCTGCACGGCCGCCAGACCGCCGTTGTCGGTCACGACCGAAACGGAGCGCCGCCATGTTTGGCTGCCGGTTGCATCCTGCGGGTTGCGTACCTGGGGCGCATTGGGATTGTCCGAATCCACGACAAAGGAAATGGTCTGCCCATCGACGCCTGGGTATGGCGTGACGGCCTCGACCAGCCGGGCGGTCAGTAGGTGCGAAAACGTCTCGCCGGGCGCCGCGGTCATCGGCCAAGGCAATGTATTGCGCACAAACGACAAGCTATAAAGCGTACTGCGTGGCTTTGCATTAGACATCGTCATTCCCTCGGGTAGGATTGATCAGAGCGGCGAATTCAGATGGATACGGATAGGCGCCGCCAGGTCTACAGGATCAATGTCGCGACGTGACGAATTGCAGCCGATAGCTTTTCCAAGCGTCCACATGCCCGTGGATGGAAAGCCTCAGCGCCCCGTCGGGCGACTCGGGAGCAAGTTGATCCACCGCCGTCACCGGGATCCGGTATTGCCCCGGGGACGCTTCCTCGGGGTAGACCAATATACTGGGGTGCTTATCGGTCGGCGTGCCGAAAAAGAACGTACTGGGATAACCTGTTTCGATCACGGCATCCACGGGAATGTAGGGCCAGGAACCCCCATTGTTGTCCTGTAAGCAGAACGGTTCCGACCATATGCTGCCATGGGGGATAGGCACGGGTTCGCTAACCGCGCAAAAGTGGAAATCCCCCACTGGCGGCGCCAGGGCCAGGTCGAACTGAACGGGTGGGCATTGCGGGCTATCCGGGCAGCTCGCGCTGATGGAAAGCCGGCCGGGACGGCTGCCTGGAATCAGCGGCAGCGCGATGGTTCGGCCATTGACGGTCGTCAGGACGCGGATCTCCGCCGTGTCGCTATCTTCGAATTTCGTGCCGGTGTTGCCGCCGATGGTGAAGAGAACCGATGCATTCTCCACACCTTGTCCGGCCCAGTTTTTCGCTTGCACCTGCACAGCCGCCGAGAAGCTCTGATCGTCCTTGAACCCCGTCTGCCGGTCGCCTTGCGTGATGGTCAAGGTGGAAACCTGGGGCGGAGGCGTGACCGCCCCCGAGACACGTAGCGCTTGGTAGACCGGCGTGTTATACGCCAGGGCATGCTGCACCTTGAGCTGAAAAGCCCCGACATCGCTGCCCGCGCGCGCATCCACCGAGGCATTGCCCCTAGCGTCCGTCGTGACGGCGGCGAACACGTCCCATGCCTCCTCCCCGCCATGTCGCCGGATCTTCGGCCGATCAAGGCTACCCGAGGACATGACGACGAAGGTAATGGATTCGCCTTCGACCGGAGCGCTGTTATTCCTATACATCAGGTGCGCTTCGACAGGCCTGGCAAAGAGCGCCAGGGGCTCGGCATCCATCGGCTCGCCGCCGACGACGGAGATCGAATAGGGCTGGTCGCCTTGTTGCGGTTTCATGGTGTCTGCTCCCGTGTAGCCCCCCACCGCCCGCAAGCGGCGGGGGGGGCTACTGTGAGGACTTCAGTGGCGGTGGCCGACCGGACTCAACGCGTTACCCCTGGCAGGACCCTCACCGTGCCGGACAGAGGCGTACCGTTGACGATAAAGGACACATTTTGTTCCGCCGCGCGTTGACTGAGCTGGTAGATGCAGTACTTCGCTTTCGCCTGATCGTTCAGCAGCACCGCTTCCCCCTCCCCGTTGGTGACCAACGTAATGCTGTACTGGTTATCCTTGTCTTCACCGCTGGGAGGTACAGTCACAAACGCGAAATTGCCATTATCGTCATCCATGAAGCATTGCACCGCGACGCCTTCGCAAACCTCGTCGCCAGCTCCCGTTACCTTGATGGCGAACGAGTCGGAGTTGAAGTCGTTACCACTGGGCATCTGCCAATGATCCGGGTCGGCCAACGCGTGGGCGGGCGTCGGAGTTACAGTCAAGGTGAATGAAACCGGTCCGGCGCTCGGGTTTGTTTCCAATGCCGCCGTCAGTGTGACGGCTGCGCCGGGCGCAGCCGTGCGGGAGGCATACACATCCACCTGCGCCGTGGCATCGGGGGCGCTCACACCCTCCGTCAAGGTTTGTTGCGTACCGTCATCGTGGAAGCCCGCCGGTCCGGTGAGGGTGAATTGGATTTTGTCCGGGTAGCTCGGATCCGGATTGCCGTCCTTCATCAGTCGGATGGTCGGGGTGCCGATGCCAAACTGCTTGCCGGCCCACGCGAAGAACTTGTTGTTGCCCTTGTAGATCTCTATGATCGGGAGCAGGCTATCCGGGTCGCCGATGGTACCCTGGTACACCGCGCTGTCGACGACTCTGCCGGCGTAGAGCAACTGAATTTGGAAGCGGTCGTAGTCCATGCCATTGCTGCCTGCCTGCAGGGTCGACACAGTAAACTGGCCTTGGGCATCGGTGACTGCCGCCAAGTGGGTTTGCCCTATGCCATCGCCATCGGTAAATAGCGCGACGCCCTGTTTGCCATTAGGGACAATGATGTTGAGATCGAAGGTCTTGCCCTCATCGGCCTGGCTACTATCACCCTTCAGGACAGATACGGTAAATTCGGGGAACATACTCCCAGGCAGTTGTACCCCGCTCGGCGGCTCGGCGCTGGCTGTATAGCCGCTGACATCCGGATCCACCGGGCTGCTGCTTGGCTGGGCCTGAAGCAGCTTTTTTGACCCGGACTTCTGGTCGACGACAATGACTTGATCCAGGTTGCCCCCCGACACATAGCCCATCAAGTAAAGATCCGCATCTTGTGCTGCGCTCGTTTCGGTGATGCCCTGGCCGTTCGGCGGCAGGCGGTAGAGCCTGCCGGTCCTTCTGCCTGCGACGGACAGCCAGATATAATCTGCCCGGTCGCGCTGCATGCCGTAGATCCCTATATCGTCCGAATCGGGTAGACGCTGCACGGACTCAATTTGGCGGGGCGACTTGCCCAGGTCGATAGAAAAAAGCGTCCCGGTTTGAGTTGAACCGACAAACAAAATATCCTGTGCGTTATTGAAAAGCGCCGAACGAAACCCCTGGTGACCAATGATATTCGGGGCGAGGGGAATAGTGGTGAGTTGCCCAATGTTTGGATTCTCGGTCTTGACCTGATACACGCAATTGTTACCTGGCGAAGGAATCCACAACGTTTTGTCCGACGCTCGACGCACCAGCGCAACCGAGCCCGCGCTATCGGGCAAATCCGCAAGCTTGGTGGCGGCGTTGCCGTCCGCTTTGACAGAACTGACTTTGCCCGCGGAACCGGATTGCGAAAGGAACCAGATGCATTGCGCGTCCGAATCCCAAAGCATACTGAGCGGGAACGAGAAGAGGTCTGGCCCCAGAACACTGCCCACATTGTCGCCGTCGGGATCGCACCAATACAGACGACTGCTGCCTTTGGGGTTCTGGCCATTGTCGGCCAGCCAGATTTTCTCGACCTCAGATTTATCATCCAGTTGCAGCTCGATGTACCTCAGCCGCGCCTCACTATTCGTGCCTCCCCAGGGCGGCAGGGTGATGTCAATCGTTTCGATATCGGTGGCGGCGCCCCCCGCCGGCAACTTGTATACCTTGGCTTTGAAAGCGTTGGTACCAGTGTCCTTGACGGGGCCCTCGTCGACGACATAGATGTCACCATTCGGTGCGGCAACGATACCCCCGGGGGAAGCCCCTGTGGGGAGTGCGAGCGGTACGATGTCCATTGCGGTATTCCTTTGTCGAATTGGAATGCCGGCTGCACGAACATGTCGCGCAGCCGTTGCCTAGAGCCTCCCGTTACCACAGATAGCGAACGCCGAAATCGATGCCGAACGGCTGTTCGATGCGCGGACCTTTGGCATACTCGGCGGCGAGATGCCATTGGGTCCGTTCGTTGAGTTGTGCGTTGAAGCCGGCGCCGATGATGGCCCGGCTACCATTCAAGTTGGTAGAGAACGAAGTGCTGTTGGTCTGCGTTTCGCTGCCCGCCCCCATTTCGGTGGCGATGGCGAGCTTGACATAAGGCGAGATCGTGCCCTTGGCGCGGCTCAGGTCGTAGGTCGAGCCCAACGTCACACCCAGTTGCGTTTGCACCGACTTGGTGCTGTCTTGCAGCACCGTCATGCCGTTGCTGAGCGAGTAATCGCTCGCCTTGCCGTGGAACACCGCCAGCTGGGCGAAGGGTTGCAGATACGCGGCGCCGGACAGCGAGAGCTTGTGGCCGACTTCGGCCGTGGCGCCAAGGCCGTAATTGGTATGCGAGCCATCGGCCGTGCCGCCGCCGTTCATCGACACGTGCACATCGTTCGAGAAGCGGTTGGCGCGCAGGGTCAAATCCAGGTAACTGCCATTATCGGTCAGCAAGGTGGCATAGCCGCCGAGCGTCAGACTGTCCACGGCACCGGATGAGCCGGCACCGAACGACAGGGAGGAGTGGCCATACCCCGCCAAGGCCCCGACGAACCAAACGCCCGCCTGGGTATCGATGCGCCGGTCCGCCCCGATCATCAAACCGCTCTGATTCTGGCTGTAGGAGGCGCCGGCCGAGGGGTCGATGTTATAGCGGCGGCCGTAGGTCTGTACCCAGGCGCCATCCATCCGGCTCGGATCGTTTTTCAGATCGCCCATGCGCTGGGCCAGGGTCGCGGCTTCGCCGTACCAGACCGTGGGTGCGACGTGGGCGAACGCCAAGGCATCCTTGGTCGAGTTCGACAGGTCGCCGTCGTCCTTCGGATCGTGCACCAGCTCCCAGTCGCTGCCGTTTTGCACCATATGATAGGTATACGTGCCGACGTCCACCTTATCGTTCTCGAGCGTAAACGCCCCGGTCGCCCCGCCCGGCCCTTGCACGACCACGATGTGATCCACACCGTTGGCCGGGTCGCGGCCGTCGCCGGGTACGCTCAGGGTGTAATTGCCGGAGAGAGAGCCGGTGACGACCAGCTTGTCGCTATTGCCGGTCTGAAAATCGACGTTCTCTGTGAATTGGCCGGAACCGGAAAGATTGGCGACCGTCAGGGTATGGTTCTGACCTGCCGACTGGCTGAGTGCGACCACGCCGCCCGCCATGTCCAAGTTGCCGATGCCGGACGAGCCCGTCATGGTGAACGCGCCGCCGTTGTCGACCGTGAGCGTGGAAACATTGGTTGCCACGCCGGTGATCGAACCGCCGGCATTCAGCGTGACGTTCATCTGGCCGCCGGCGCTGTTGTCGAGATTACCGGTCAGGCTGGACCCAGCGACCGTCATGGTGGTGTTCGCGCCACCCAGCGCTTGCAGGATGTCGCCGTTGCCGCCCTGGAGCTGCGTGCCGTTCGAAATGTCGATTGTCAGGGTTTGGCCGCTGCCGTCGCTGTCGGCGACGATTGCCGCGCCCGTTCCTCCGACTACCCGCGCCCCGTCGAGGGTGACCGTCCCGATATTGCCGTTGCTCGTGTTGTTACCATAAGCGTAGATACCGTTCTGCGTGCCTTGCAGCAGACTGTTGCCGGACACGGTCAAACTGGCCGCGCCATGCCCGTTTGGGGCCGTACCATCGAGATAGACCGCGATGCCGTTGTTGCCCTGACCGACGATAGTCGCGTTCTGATCGACCTGCAGGCTCGCGCCGGCTGCGCCGTACAGACCGAAACTACCGATGTCGATCGACCCGGGATGAGCCGTTGCGTGTGCACCGCCGCCCACCACCTGCCCGCCATGAATCGCGATCGTCGCGCCGTTCTGTCCCTGCACGCCGGACTGATCGCCGATAATGTTGGCGCCGGTGGCAGTAAACGTGCCCGCGTCGACCGACGCCGCGGCACCAGCGGCGTGCAACGTCGAGCCCGTCAAGGTCACCGTGCTGGTGCCGAATAGGCGAATCCCATTGCTGTTCGAATTAATGACTGTCTTGTTCGTGCCGACGAGAGTCGATGCATTTTGCAACAACACGGCGGCAACCACGCTGCTATCGGTGTTATCGATCTCGACATTGTCGAGATTGATGTCCGCGCCCCCCGTCGTGACGATATACCCTGTGACGTGAGCCGCGGTGGCCCCGCCGACGCCTGCATTGAGCGTACCGTTATTCACCTTTACCTGACCCAGCACGGTACCGCCGCCTTTGACGGTCAAAGTGCCCGCGGCGACAACGCCCGCAGCGCTGTTCGAGGTCGAGGTCGAGTTGCCGACGGTGCCGCCGTTTTCGACCGTCAAAGTGCCACTGGCGCCCACGTTGAATCCCGACGTATTGGCGCCCGTCACCGACTGATCGTCGGTGACGTCGGCCGATCCGTTCGAAGGCACGGTGATGGTCGACGCCCAAACACCGGTGGCGCTCAAGGCCAGCGCAATGCTGACGCTCATCGGCGCAAGGCGCGTACGTAGCGCACTCGGAAAACGGGTACACGATTTGATGTTTTTTTGGCTCACGGCGACTGACTCCTACACAAAAAAACGTTGATTTTATTGATAAAATTATCAAACCGAATATCAGACAAATCCTACAACCCACCGCTCGCGCGGCGGCTTGTACCGGTTACTCCAATTGATAGCGCTGCTCGGCGGTCACGCTGGCGCCGACCATGGACACCCCGATCTTGAACGTCCCGAGACGCTGGCTGCCCAGCCGGATCGCCGGCACGGGCACATAGCCGTCATAACCGATGCTGCCGATGGGGCTCTGCTCGACGAAGTGCGTGCCGGTTTGGTCGGTGTCGTCGAGGGTAAAGCTGACCAGGCCGCTCAACATCGGGAAACCATCGTCCGCCATGGCGCGCACTCGCCCTGCTCCACCGGCCACCACGACATCGCCCATCGAGCAGGCAGGCCACCCGCGGGGCGCGTCCACGCATGCCAGGCCGCGCGCGGTTTGTCGCGGGCGCACCTCGATGACCAACCGGGCCGCGGCGCGCAGGCCGCGCGTGAAACTGTCGACATTAATATTGAAGCTGCGCGGACCGCCGTTGACATGTAACGCCGGCACCCACACGCGCCCGGTGTCCGCATCGGAGAGCGCAAAACCAAAGCTTGAGCCGTCATCGAAATGCGCCTCGGGATCGTCGATGGTGAAGTCGACTCGCTGCTGCCCTGCCGGCCGGCCTTCGCTATCCAGGGCGAGGAAAAACCACCAGTCGTGCGCGTAGGTCGCAGCGACGACGGATTCGTTGCGCGTGACGGGGTCGAGATGATGGACCGCCGTGACGATCAACGGCAGTGTGCGCGGCGCGGCGCCGTCGCTTTCGAACAAGATCCGGTACTCCCCGGATTGATTGCCGGCCTGGATGTTCAAGGGGTGGCCGATACCGTTGCTGCCGGTCGTGATCAACTGCAGCGATGTCAAGGTGCCGTTGTTGCTGAAGCGGGGAACGCTGCTATCGTTGCCGGCGACTGTCTGCCCGTTCTTCTGAATACGGGCGGTCAGGGGAACCGCGGGTAGCGGACGGTGCGTGGCATCGCCCAGTACCGAAACGCTGATCTGCTCGCCGGGAAAGAGGTAGAGGTCGGGCATCGAGATCGATTCGGGGTTGATGCGTATCGTCCGTTGGTCGAAAGCCGCCGCCTGGACGGTCAACTGCCATGAACCGGCTTCATGACTATCGACGATGGCCTTGAGCTGTGCGCCGCCCATTTGCCGACCGGCGTGCAGCCGCCCTGACGGCAGAGCGATTTGGCCCTGGTCGCCCGCGACGGTTTCCGGGTACTGATGACTACCGTCCGAAAACAGGACGTCGGCATCTTGGCTGACCGTGGCGAAAGTCACGGTCTCGCCGCGCGGTAGCACCACGTCATTGCGCTTGGCGACAAACGTCATAGCCGGGAAATCGCCCTCGACCGGGGCTGTGAGTTGCGCTTCGGGCGGAGATTGCAAGGTCACCTGATAGCGATCTACCGCTTGGACAGTTAGATGCCATGTACCTGCCTCATTGCCGGCAATGCTGGCTTTGAGCTGTGCGCCGCCCGCTTGTCGACCGGCCTGCAACCGACCTTGCGGCAGATTGGCATGGCCTTGGTCGTCCGCGACGGTTTCCGTGTACTGATGGCTACCGTCCGAAAACAGGACGTCGGCCCCTTGGTTGACCGTGGAGAAGCTGACATTCGCGCCGCGCGGCAGCACCACGTCGTTCTGCTTGGCGACAAAGCTCATCGCCGGGAAAGCGCCATCGACTGGGGCGCTGAGTTGCGCCTCGGGCGGAGATTGCAATGTCACCTGATACCGATCTGGCGGGCTCGGCCGTTTAACCGCCATGGGCCAGGTGCCGTTGTGAACGGTGACCCACGAGCCGCCCACCACGTATTGCAAGCTCAGCCCTTGCATGCCGGTGCGATCGCGGGTCACAAGCATGCCATCCGGAAGTGACACATGACCGTTTGGCCCCATCTGCATGGCATAACTCTCCGCGGGACGGGTTCCTCCCGGCCTATCTACCCTGAAATAGGCTAAGCCCGCGATCGGAACGGCAAGGCGGACGGGATAGCCTTGCGGCAGCGGGGAGCCATTCGCGTACGTGACGGTGAACTGCATGCGCGGAAAGCTCGAGTTGATATCCGCCACCAATTGTTGCGGGGAGTCGAGGTGCCCGTAGACCTCCTCACTCGGTGAGGCGTCGCGCCACGCCAGTGTCGGCATGACAATGCAGGTATTCGGTAAGCTGACGTTATCCCGACTGTTACGAAACACGACGACATAGCGACCGGTCTGAGAGACGCTGAATTGGAGTTCATGCGCCTGCCAGCGCTGTTCGGTATCGGCAAACATCTGCTGGGCGACAGGGATATGGCCGTTGAAATCTTGATGGGGCTCAACGCCAGGACCGTAGACACTGACGGTCATCTTCCCTCCGATAACCACACCTGACGGTTTTGCCCCGTAGTAGCTCAACGTCAGCGTGCCGGTGCGCTGAAGCTCGAAACCGAGGCCAAATTCGGCAGCCTCATTGATCGGCCCTCCGTTCCACTGTCCCAGAACACCCCAGGCGCCGAGAAAATTAGGCATATTCCCGTTAATGGGCACAATCTCGGTATTGCCGATGCCCCAGCCGGCCAGCGAGCGGTCAAACGAAGTCAAACTCCACAGGCCTCGGCGATAGGTCCCGCTCGCTGGAATATTGGCGAGCGAGGTACCCGGGCCGATTTGGAGATTGTTCGCCAAACCCGTTTCTAGCAGCAGGTGATCGTTCGAGATGAGATTGATCCCATTCTCAGCGCGTTCGAGCATTTCGAGCCTCCCTCAAGGCATCTGCGACGCCATCCGAATCGGTGCGGACGACAATGTTTCTTGGCAGAGCAACCCGCCACTTGCGCGCGGCGGGTTGCTCCGCTTACCCCAATTGATAGCGCTGCTCGGCGGTCACCCCGGCGCCACCCATGGACGCCAGGATCTTGAAGCTTCCGCGCCCCTGATTGCCCAGCCGGATCGCCGGTATGGGCACCTTGCCGTCATAGCCGATGCTGGCGGTGGGGTTCGACTCGACGAATTGCGTGCCGGTGTGGTCGGTGTCCTCGAGGGTAAAGCTGACCTGGCCGCTCAACATCGGGAAATCATCAGCGGCCATGGCGCGCACTCGCCCCGCCCCGCCGGCCTCGATGACCTCGCCCATCCTGTCGACCGGCCAGTGGTCGGGCGCCTCCAGGAAGGCCAGGCTGTGCGCGGTTTGTCGTGGGCGCACCTCGATGGTCAACCGGGCCGCGGCGCGCAGGCCGCGCGAGTAGGAGTCGACCGTGATGTTGAAGCTGCGCGGCCCGCCGTTGACATGTAACGTCGGCACCCACACGCGCCCGGTGTCCGCGGCGGAGTACGCAGAGGCAAAGGACGAGCCGTCCTCGAATTGCGCCGAGGGATCGTCGATGGTGAAGTCGACCTGCTGCTGCCCGGCCGGCCGGCCTTGGCTATCCAGGGCGGTGAAATACCACCACTGATTCGCGACGGTCTCGGCGACGGCGGATTCGTTGCGCGTGGTGGGCTCGAGATGATCGACCGCCGTGACGATCAGCGGCAGGGAACGCTCGGTTGCGTTATCGCTTTCGAACAAAATACTGTATTCCCCGGATTGGTTGCCGGCCTGGATGTTCAAGGTATGGCCGATACCGGTGACGGCGTCGGCGGTAATAAACTGCGTCACGGTGAACGTACCGTTGTTGTTGAAGCGGGGAACGCTGCCATCGCTGGCTGAAACCGTCGTTCCGTTTTTCTGGATATGGGCGGTTAGGATGGCCCCTTGTATCGGACGATGCATCTCTGCATCCAGTACCGAGAGACTGATCTCCTGGCCGTGGAACAGATGCAGGTCGGGCATCGAGATCGATTCGGGGTTGATGCGTATCGTTCGTTGGCCTGAAGTCGCCGCCCGGACGGTCAACTGCCATGCGCCGGCATCATGGTTGTCGATAATGGCCTTGAGCCGTGCGCCGCCCACTTGCCCGCCGGCGTGTAGCCGCCCTGGCGGCAGATTGACATGGCCCTGGTCGTCCGCGACGGTTTCCGCGTACTCGTGGCTACCGTCCGAAAACTGGACGTCGGCGTCTTGGCTGACCGTGGCGAAAGTCACGGTCTCGCCGCGCGGTAGCGCCACGTCGTTGCGCTTGGCGATAAACGTCATGGCCGGGAAATCGCCCGCGACTTGGGCGTTGAGTTGCGCCTCGGGCGGAGATTGCAAGGTCACCTGATAGCGATCCGCCGCCTGGGCTTGAACGGTCAGATGCCATGAGCCGGCCTCTTGGCCACCGATGTTGGCTTTGAGCTCGGCTCCACCCGCTTGCCGACCGGCGTGCAGCCGGCCTAGCGGCAGATTGACATGGCCTTGATTGTCCGCGACGGGTTCCGTGGACTCGTGGTTACCGTTCGAAAACAGGACATCGGCGCCTTGGTTTACCGTAGTGAATGTCACGGCAGTACCGCTCGGCAGCGCCGCATTGTTGTTCGTGGCGACAAAGGTCATCGCCGGGAAATCGCGGTCGACCAGAGCACTAAGTTGTGTCTCGGACGGGGACTGCAATGCCACCTGATAGCGTGGCTGCCGGACCTCGAAGGGCCAGGGGCTACCATTGACCTCTAACCACACATCGCTGGCCGGGTTTCGGTATCGCATGATCAACGAGTCCGTGCCGCCGAGGTTGCCGGCGCGCAGTTTGCCCTGGTCGAGAACCACATGGCCGGCCGTGTCCTGCACACTCGTGTCGTAATCTCCTATGCCATTGTCGAAAGTGGCTAAGCCATGCGACCGAATGGCAAAGTGAATGGGAGCGCCTTGCTGCAGCGGCACTCCCCCTGCACGCGTAAGCGTGAACTGTATGCGAGGAAAGCCGGTGTTCGCATCCGCCACCAACTGTTGCGGAGAGTCAAGGTGGCCGGAGACGTCGTCACTTGGCTGAACATCGGGCCACGACAGCGTCGGCATGACAATGCAGACATTCGGTACGTCAACGTTTTGCCGGTCGTTGACAAATACGATGGCATAGCGACCCGGTTGAGAGACGTAGAACTCGAACGCATGCTCCGTCCATCGCTGCGCGCTATCGACAAACTCTGGCCGGGCGATGGGGGTATGGCCGGTAAAATCTTGATGAGGATCAACGCCCGGACCGTAGACACTAACGATCATTCGCCCGCCGCTCGCGACCCCACTCGGTTTTGCTCCGTAGTAGCTAAACGTCAGCCTGCCGGTGTACTGGAGTTCGAATCCGACGCCAAATTCGGCCGCCTGGTTGATTGCTGTGCCGTTCCATGTCCCCAGAACGCCCCATGCGGCGAGAAAATTAGGCATAGCCCCGTGCGTGGGCACGCCCTCGACATTGTCGATGCCCCAGCCGGCCAGCGATCGATCCAAAGAAGCCAAACTCCACAGGCCTCTGCGATAGGTCCAACTCACGGGAATATTGGCTGGTGGACTGCCCGGGCCGATTTGGAGATTGCTCGCCAAACCCGATGGTAGCAACAGGCGATCGTTCGGGATGATATTGATCCCTTTTACAGCGCGTTCGACCATTTTGACTCTCCCTCAGGGCATCCGCGACGCCGTCCGAACCTGTGCGGACGATGTACTCAGCCCGCGAACGTTCAAAACCTCAGCACTCGATTAGGGGGAACTCCACGCCAGAGTAGGCATGACAATGCAGGTGTTCGGTACGGGGACGTTATCCCGACTGTTGAGAAACACGAGGACATAGCGGCCCGGCTGAGAGACGTTAAATTCGAACGTGTGCTCCAGCCAGCGCTGCTCGCGATCGGCGAACGTCCGCTGAGCAATGGGGGTGTGGCCGTTGAAATCTTGATAGGGATCAACACCCGGGCCATAGGCACTAACGGTCATCTGCCCGCCGCTCGCGACCCCGCCCGGTTTTGCCCCGTAGAAGCTCAGCGTCAGCTTGCCGGTGTACTGAGGTACGAACCCGACGCCAAATTCGGCCGCCTGGTTGATCGGTCCACCATTCCATGCCCCCAGAACACCCCAGGCGGCGAGAAAATTAGGCATATTCCCGTAAGTGGGCACGCTCTCGGCATTGTCGATGCCCCAGCCGGACAACGATCGGTCGAAAGAGGCCACACTCCACAAGCCTCTGCGATAGGTCCAGCTCATGGGGATATTGGCGGGCGGGCTACCCGGGCCGATTTGGAGATTGTCCGCCAAACCCATTTCTAGCAGCAGGTGATTGTTCGGGATGAGATTGATCCCTTTTTCACTGTGTTCGTGCATGTTGACTCTCCCTAAGGGTGCCTGTGTCGCCGTCCGAATCGGTGCGGGCACGGCTAGCAATCAGTCTCACCCCAACCAAATACTTAGAAGTAAAAATATGCCAAATGGATATAATTAGGCGATTTTATGCCGCACAAACATTGATGGCAGCACGACTATTGCCCATCCGCATTTGTGACAACTTGTTGTTTTTTATGAAGAACGGATTGATAAGCAGATAAAAATCAAGCTATGACATGAATAATCGTTTGTCAAACCGATATTTTATATACATATATTATGATGGTGACGTCGGCGCCACGTGACATACCGCGAGCCGGCGGAGGACGGCGCCAGTAGGTGTGCACGCATGCTAACTACGTACGAACACCTATCCCTCTCCGCCAGAAGTATGTCCTATGATTTTCTCATCTGTATGGTATAGATTTATCGCATGGCATAACCCAAACGCCTTGAGGGTCGATATGAAAAATAGATCCGAACCTCCATCTTTACCGCGCAGCACGCCGTGTGTTCTACCATGCGTCTTGGCTGCGGCACTGGGCCTTTCCGCCTGTGCTGTCGGCCCGGATTATCAACGCCCCGCCGTTAGGCTGGAGAACCAGTGGCAGCACGGCAACGCACCCGGCGATGAGCGACAATTGTCCGATTGGTGGCAACAATTCGACGATCCACGTCTGACACAACTATTGCAGCAAGGGCGCGACAACAACCCGACGCTCGCCAGCGCGGCGGTACGCATTGCCCAGGCACAGGCCCAGCTCGGCATTGCCAAGAGCGGAGAATTGCCGGCCGTACAACTTTCCTTGAGCCGCAACTACAGCAAACCCGATTTGGCCAATCAGCTGCAAGGCAAAACCGGTGGCGGCAGCACACAGCAGATCAGCCTACAGGCCGCGTGGGAACCGGACTTGTGGGGCGCGGTGCGCCGAGGTGGCGAAAGCGCACAAGCCAGTTGGCTCTCGACCATCGCGGCTTATCAGGCGGCCATGGCGGCACTCGAAGCCAACATCGCCACGCTGTACTTCAATGTGCGCACATTGGAACAGCGACTCTTGGTCGCCAGCAATAATCTCAAGCAACAAGCGGAAAACCTGCGCATCGCCAACGCCCGTTTCCGCGCCGGCGCGTCCAGCGAGCAAGACCTGCGCCAGGCTCAAGTACTCTTCGAGCAAACCAACGCCAACATTCCGACGCTGCGCGCCGCGCTACAGCAGAGTCAACATGCCCTCTCGGTGCTGTTAGGACAGCCGCCCGACTATTACCGGCTGCAGTACGCCGATGCCGTGCCCATGCCCTCCGTGCCGGCCAGCGTACCCGCCGGCATCCCGCGCGATCTTCTGCAACGCCGGCCTGACGTGCTGCAGGCCGAATACGCCGCCATCGCACAGTCGGCGCGCATCGGCCAGGCCAAGGCGGCGTTGTTTCCTAGCTTTTCGCTCGGCGGCAGCTTCGGCTATCAATCCTCCGACAGCGGCGGCAATCACCTGAGCGATCTATTCAAGTGGCACAACCCGGTAACCAGTGCCAGCGCCGGCTTTCTGCTGCCGATCTTCAACCATGGCCTGCTGGTCAATCAGGTGCGGGTCGAGGATGCCGCCTTCCAACAGGCGGTCCTCAATTACCAGAACCAAGTACTGACAGCCCAACAACAAGTTGAAGATGCCCTGTCGGCAATCGACGGTCATCGCGCCGCTCGGCTGAACCTGACAACGGCGAGCAATGCCGCCAGGCGCAGCACCCTATTGGCGCTGGAACGCTATAAGGCTGGCGAAACGGACTTCACCACCGTGACATCGGCTTATCAGTCGCAACTACAGGTAGAGGACGGCTTAGCCCAAGCAGAGGGCAACCTGCTGCAATCGTTCGTCGAGGCCTACCGGGCGCTCGGCGGCGGTTGGGACGGCAAGCTGACCGCCGAGCTCTCCGAGGACATCACGCGACAAATGCGCGCGCGCACCGACTGGGGTGATGCGCTTGAACTGCCGCACAGCCAGGGATCCGCACCATGACACTCACACTTCGCGCCTTTCCCCTGATGATTTTGAGCACCCTGCTCGCCCTGGGATGCACGGGTAAGCCGCCCGCATCGACGCCGCCGTTGCCGCAAGTCGCCGTCGCACAGCCGCTGGCGCGCGACGTCGTCGACACCGTCGAATTGGACGGCACAGTGGCGCCGTCCGCCTCGGTCAATCTGGTGGCACGGGTCAGCGGTTATCTGCAATCGGCGCCGTTTGCCGAGGGCCAGGTGGTCAAACAGGGCCAATTACTCTTCGTGATCGAGCCAGAGCCTTATCTGCAAGCGGTCAAGCTCAACCAGGCCAAGCTTGAGCAGGCCCGCGCCGAGTACCAACGCCAGCAGACGCTGATCAAGGAAAATGCCACCGCGCAGTCGAGCGTAGAGTCGGCGTTATCCAACCAGCAGCAGGCCGAGGCCAACTTACGCCTCGCGCAGATCAACCTGGACTACACCTCGGTGCGTGCGCCGTTCGACGGCGTGATCGGCAAGCGCACTATCGACATCGGCAACTACGTCGGCGCGAGCCCGGGCGGCACGACGCTTGCGACGCTGCAACGCCTGCGGCCGGTCTACGTCAACTTCGCCATCAACGAACGCGACCTATTGCAACTGCGTACGGCACAGGGCAGCCAATCCAAGGCCGGTGTCGGCAGCCTCAAAGTGCGCGTGGCGCTGCAAGGCGAAGCCGAGCCGTCGGCACAAGGGGTGCTGGATTTCATCGACAATAATCTGAGCGCCGCGACCGGCACATTGTCATTGCGCGCCACATTCGAAAATCGGGATCTGCATCTGATTCCCGGGCTGTACAGCAAGGTGTTGATCGACGTCGGCAAACCCCACCCCGGGCTACTGTTGCCGATCAACGCCGTGTTGTCCGACCAACTGGGCAGCTACGTCTACATCGTGGACAACGACACGAAGGTGGCGCGCCGCGACGTCAAGCTCGGCGTCCAAGTCGGACAACAGCGGGAAATCGCGCAAGGGCTGATGGCGAGCGACCGTGTCATCACGGAAGGGCTTAGTAGCGTCGGGCCCGGACAAAAGGTCAACGTCAAAACCGGCAACTTGCCTCCTGCGTCTTGAACGCACCTCGACGGAAAGCACAACAAGATGATCGCCAAGTTCTTTATCGATCGGCCGGTGCTGGCCAACGTCATCGCCTGGATTATCGTATTGATCGGCGCCGTGGCGGTGTTCGGACTGCCCGTATCGCAATATCCGCAACTGACGCCGCCGACAGTCCAGGTCACCACTCGTTTCCCCGGTGCCAGCGCCTTGACCGTGCAACAACAGGTCGCGCAGACCATCGAGCAGCAGGTCAACGGCGTGGAAAACATGCTCTATATGCAGTCGACCTCGTCAAACGACGGTCGCTACACCCTGACAGTCAGCTTCGCCGTCGGCACTGATGCCGATCAGGCTCAGGTGGCGGTACAAAACCGGGTCGCCGCCGCCGTGCCACTATTGCCCAACGCCGTACAGCAGCAAGGCGTGGTCACCAAGAAAAAATCCACCAACATCTTGCAGATCGTGACGCTGTCGTCCGAGCGCCCGGAAATGGACGCGTTGTTGCTCAGTAACTTTGCCAGTTTGAAACTCAAAGATCGCCTGGTTCGTTTGCCGGGTGTGGCCGACGTGTCGGTATTCGGCGTCGGTCAGTACAGCATGCGCGTCTGGCTCGACCCACAGCAGATGAAGCAGCGCGGCCTGACGCCGGCGAATGTCATCGCCCAGCTCAATAAGCAAAGTCAGCCGATCAGCGTCGGCCAGATCGGCGCGCCGCCGGCACCCGCGGGCCAGGCGCAGCAGTTGACGGTCAATCTCAGCGGCGCCCCCAACACCGCCGAAGAGTTTGGGTCGATCATTCTCAAAACCGACAGCAGCGGCGCCGTCACCCGGCTGCGCGACGTGGCGCGCATTGAGCTTGGCAGCCAGACCTATGGCCAAACCTTCAGTCTGGACGGCAGACCGGCCGCCGGCGTGGCGATCTATCAGTTGCCGGACGCCAATGCCCTGGCGACCTCGCTGGCGGTCAAAACCGAGACGGCACGCTTGGCTCGCGACTTCCCGCCCGGGCTGCACTACGATGTGCCGTTCGACACGACAGTGTTCGTCAAAACATCGATCGACGAGGTGTACCAAACCCTGTACGAGGCGGGGATCTTGGTACTCTTGGTGATCATCGTCTTTCTGCAGGACTGGCGTGCCACGCTGGTGCCGGCCACCACGGTGCCGATCACCGTCATCGGCGCCTTCGCCGCCATGGCTGCCTTGGGGTTCTCGATCAACCTGCTGACGCTATTCGCCCTGGTGCTGTGCATCGGCATCGTGGTCGACGATGCCATCGTGGTGGTGGAAGGCGTCGCCAAGTACGTCGAGGCGGGCAAGACGCCGCGCGAGGCCGCGATCACCGCCATGCAGGAACTGCTGGGGCCGATCATCGGCATCACCCTGGTGCTGATGTCGGTATTTTTGCCCGCCGCTTTCATCCCCGGCATTACTGGCCAGATGTACCGGCAGTTCGCGCTGGTCATCGCCGCCACCGCGCTGATCAGTGGCATCAACGCCATCACGCTCAAACCGACCCAGTCGGTCAAATATGTGCGCCCGCATGACCCTGCCAAGCAAAAAAACGCCTTCTACCGCGCCTTCGATCGGCTCTACTTTCCGCTGGAGGCGCGCTACGCGCGTCTGATCGAACGCCTGATGGCCGCACGCAAGATCAGCGCACTGGTCGCATTGGCCTTGATCGTCTTGGCGATCGTCGGTCTGGCTCTGCTTCCGACCGGCTTCATCCCCACCGAGGATCAAGGCTATCTGCTGGTGGCGGTGCAGTTGCCGGATGCGGCGTCGATTCAACGCACCGAAAAGGCGTTGGGAGAAGTCGATCGCATCGCCCGCGCGCTGCCCGGCGTCGAACATGTCATCACCATCGGCGGCATCTCGCCGCTGGACGGCAATGCCTCGCTGGCCAATGCCGGCCTGGTGTACTTGACACTCAAGGATTGGGACGAACGCGCCAAGCAAAAAGGCCAGGATCTGCGCTCGCTATATGCCGAACTCAACCGTCGGCTCGCCACCGTGCCGGAGATCCAGCCACTGGTATTGGTGCCGCCACCGATTCCCGGGCTTGGCATGTCGGGCGGCTTCCAGATGCAGTTGGAGCTGACCGATGGCAGCGGCGACTTGAATAAGCTCGCCGCCGCCGCACAGCGCTTGATCGTCACCGCCAAGATGCGCCCGGAAATCCAAGCCGTGTTCACACCGCTGCGCACCCAGGTACCGCAATTGCAGTTGACCTTGAATCGGGCGCGCGCCGAAATGCTCGGCGTGGCGGTCAACGACGTCTACGATGTGCTACAGAGCTATTTGGGCTCGGCCTATGTCGGGCAATTCTCCAAGTTCGGCCAAAACTACACCATCTACGTTCAAGCCGATCAGTCCTTCCGCTCGCGCGCCGATCAGATCGCGGCGCTAACCGTGCGCAACAAGAACGGGGATATGGTGCCGGTGGGGTCGTTTCTGACGGCGCAGCCGGTGACTGGTCCGGCACTGGTTTCGCAATACCAGATGTACCCGACCGCCACGCTCAACGGTATGGCCGCGCCGGGATACAGTTCAGGCCAAGCGCTCGCCGCCATGGAGGAGGCCGCGGCGGAAGTGCTGCCGCAAGGCATCGGCTACGAATGGACCGCGCTGTCCTACCAGGAAAAACTGGTCGGCAGCTCGGTGACGCTAGTGTTCGGCTTAGCGATTTTGCTGGTTTACCTGGTTCTTGCCGGGCAATACGAAAACTGGTGGTTACCCATACCGGTCATCCTGGCGGTGCCGATGTCGTTGGTGGGCACGGTCAGCGTATTGTGGGCGGTTGGGCTAGCCAACAACATCTACGTACAAATCGGTTTGGTGCTGTTGATCGCCCTGTCGGCCAAAAATGCCATTCTGATCGTCGAGGTGGCGCAAGAGATACGCCATGAAGGGCACGACATCGTGCATGCCGCGCTAGAGGGATCGCGCCGACGTTTCCGCCCGATTCTGATGACTTCGTTCGCCTTCATCCTCGGCGTGGTGCCGCTGGTGCTGGCCAAAGGCGCCGGCGCCGCCGCACGCGTCTCGATCGGTCTGACAGTGTTTAGCGGCATGCTGGCTTCGACCTTGCTGGCCGTCGCTTTCGTGCCGGTGTTGTACGTGGTGATCATGTCGTGGCGCGAGCGGCGTACCGCCGGCAAGCATGAAACCTAGTCATTACCGGGCATGGAGGCAAAATGTCGACACCATTTAACACCAAAGGCGGCAGCCAAGGCGATGCCTGGAAAATCGTTGCGCTAGGCGGCGGCACAGGAGCGAGCGAGATCGTTTACAACCAAGCCACGCAGAAATTAATTCTGAGTTGCTTGGGGAAAAGCCATGTCACGATGGTGAGAGTCGCCCCTCCGGGCCCAGGCAGTCAAGACCCGCAATATAACGTTTTAGGGCACTTTCAGTTCAGCTCCAGCTTTCATGGCAATTTGCTGAACCCTCATCCTATCGCACCGTATACCTCTACAAGATCTATTGCCACAGTGATCCACGACAGTACACACAATGGCGATACCGCTTTAGTTGCGATAGGACTGTTTCAATATCTTGAAGGCACCGATTGGCGGTATTTATTTGTTTTTGACTGTAGCAATCAAAACCAGAGGTATTTATTCCCGGTCGATAAAAACTTAGGACCGGAAATCGATGTCGGCATCGCCATGATTTATGACTCTGCCGTGGAAACGTATAACGAATTGTTGCTCGCCAATTTTTCCAAAGTTCAATGCTACGAAATGTCCAATGGCGCAAGCTTTAGCGCAAACAACGAACCGGGCGATTACTTGGCCGCACCCGTTTTTTCTTTGGATGCCACCTCGGGCGCCGCAACGGATAAAGTCATCGTTTATGCCGCTCGCCATAAAGCGGGCGAAGACTGGGACAACGAACACGACACGGTTTTCGCTTATAGCTACAACGAAGAGGAAAGGCTTCACTACATTGGAACCGTTACTGGCATCGACACTACCGCCGAGATCGACGATATCGTCTTCAACCCCGAAGGCAGTAGAGCCTACCTATTTGGTCGCAATAAAATTCAGGTAGTGGATGTTAATACTCACCACTTTATCAGCAATATTGCGGAAAACATTGACGGTGAGATTAGGGCGGGATGCGTTAGCAAAACCAAAGATTTGTTATACGTTGTTGTGGCTGGCGGCACAAAAATTGCGGTTTTCGACACCAACACCGAACAACAGGTTGCAGAATTTAAAATGCCCGAAGGAATGGATACCGAATCCGTCACCGTTGACGAACGCGAGTTGGTTTATGCGCCGTATGACGACTGGTTGATTATTTTCGACAACCGCGACCATCGCTAATATCAGACTTCAAATGGCGCACGCCATCCGCGACTGGATGGCATAGCGCCCCGGACAGACGCCACCCGACCAAAAGCCAGGCGGCGTCTGTCATTTGGGGCGGCATCGTCGCGCGCGATTATTCCTAGACTGTGTAGCTCACTCCTCACACAAAGGACATATCGTGCCCCTATTGCGCCTAATCGGCATTACCCTTCTGACCGCGCTATGGCTACCTACCGCCCTGGCTGGCGCGCCTGAGCCAGGCAGCACGCCAATCCGGCATGGCGACGGCAAACAACTTGCGCCGCCACGGCTTTGGCATACGCGGCCGCCGACCGCCGACCAAGCAAAATACTGGCTCCCCGACAGCAAGAGCATTGTCGGCCGTCCGAATCGCGCACGCATTCCGCGCGCGGCCACGCCCGAATGCAAGGACGTCAACCTGCTGGCCGGCTACCGCGGCGCCGCACTGGCCAATTATTTGATGTCCTTGCCGGATGCCGAATGCGTATACGGTCTGTTCTCGTTATCGCCCACGCAAGCAAGCACCATCTATCAACCGACAAACCTGAATGCCGTGGCACGGCAGTTCTCTATCGAGGCGCAGCGTTACAATGCCAGCAGCTCGTCGCTGGTACTGCTAACACTCTATCTGCGCGCCGGTTACTACCTGGCCGGACAAAACACCCTGCCCGCCCTTCCAACCGCGCCACAGCAAACGCTGCGACCCAGTCTACATAAGCTGATGCAGGGCTCGGCGCTGTTCGAGCCCAACGCACAAAACCCCACCACGGCAGCGGAGGCGGTTTTGCTGATTTCCAATATGCACGACGAGCTGAACTTTCTCGACGACATGCGTCAGCTGGTACGTCGCTACACCGCCACGCCGGGAAATCCCGACGCCGTGCGTGCGGTACGCGAATCGAGCGTGGCCCGCGCCATGACCTCGGTGCAAACGGTGTTCTACATGGCGCATTACCGCGGCGCCTCGCCCCTGTCCAGCGATCCGAGCTATGCCGCCGCGCTGTATCAGTTCGTCATTAACAATCGGGCGGGGTTACTCGGCACCGAGAGTGCGTTCCTGCTAGGCGACGCCGCGCGCGAAAGCATGCGCTTTCTGCAATACCCTGCATTGAAGACGGTACTGGCGGACGAGGCGCGCGGTCTACTGGCGGCCAGCAGCATGACCGGCCCGGACAACGAGATTTGGCTCGCCGCGGCCCAAGCGATCAAGTATTACGATAACGCGCACTGCGCCGATTATGGCACTTGCAATTTCGAGAGCCGCATGGCCGATGCCGTACTCGGTAAGCGCTACACTTGCAGCCCAACGATCAAGATGCGCGCGCAAGAACTGACCGTGCCGCAGTTCTGGAGCGCCTGCCAACTGATGGAACAAGAGGAGCGCTATTTCCATCAACGGTTGAAGACCGGCAACAAGCCCGTCGCAGACGATCGCAACACAACACTCGAAGTCGTGGTGTTCGACGACTACGACAACTATGCCAAGTACGCCTCGGTCTTTTATGGCATCGACACCAACAACGGCGGCATGTATGAGGAAGGCAATCCGACCGATCCGGCCAATCAGGCGCGCTTCATCGCCTATGAGGCATCTTGGCTGCGCCCGAACTTCGTGGTCTGGAACCTGCAGCACGAGTATGTGCATTACCTGGACGGGCGTTTCGACATGTACGGCGACTTCGCCCAGAGTACGCGCGTACCCACCGTCTGGTGGATCGAGGGCTTGGCGGAGTACCTCTCCAAGCGCAACGACAATCCCAAGGCCATCGCCGCCGGCAAAACCGGACAATATGCCTTGAGTCAGATATTCGGCAACACCTACGCCATGCCGGACTACGTCAACCGCGCCTACAACTGGGGCTACTTGGCGACCCGTTATATGTTCGAGAAGCATCCGGACACCGTCGACCGAATCGTCAACCTGTTCCGCAACGGGCAATATGACGACTACCAGGCACTGATGCGTTCCATGGGATCCGCTGACGATGCCGCTTTCGCCCAGTGGGTGGCGACGCTCGACACCAAACGGACATCTGCCGCACATCATTAGCAACGGTTTGCATGGGGGAGGATGTTCCGGTCACCCTCCCCGTTCTGCTACACTCTCGCGTTCTATTTTCGGAACTGTGAGCATGGCAAGGGACAACACCGGCCGTCACGCCTTTTTGGTGGGCATAGGCATTCTGTTGAGTCGCATCATGGGGTTGGTGCGCCAGAGGGTGTTCTCCCACTACTTCGGCCTGTCGGATACCGCCGATGCATTCAGTTCCGCGCTACGCGTGCCGAACTTCCTTCAGAATCTGTTTGGCGAAGGAGTATTGTCGGCCTCGTTCATTCCGGTGTACGCCCGGCTGCTGGCCGAAGGCAAGGATGAGGAGGCCGACCATGTCGCCGGCGCCGTGGGCGCCCTACTCGCGCTGACCATCTCGGTCATCGTGCTGATCGGCATCCTGGCCACCCCCTGGCTGCTATGGGTGATCGCCCCGGGCTACGGCGGCGCCAAGCGCGAATTGACGATTTTGCTCGTTCGCATCCTGTTCCCCGGCACCGGCCTTCTGGTCTGCTCGGCTTGGTGCCTGGGCATTCTCAATAGTCATCGCAAATTCTTTCTGTCCTATTCGGCGCCGGTAGTATGGAACGCGGCGATGATCGCCAGCTTGCTGATCTTCCGTCATGCCGGTCAGGAACAGTTGGCTGTCTACCTGGCGTGGGGGACGGTCGCCGGTTGCGCGCTGCAGTTCCTGATCCAACTGCCGCCGGTGCTACGTTACACCACGCATTTGCGCTTGAATTTCGACACCGGCTCGCGCCATGTGCGTGAAGTGGTGCGTAATTTTGGCTCGGTGGCCATCAGCCGCGGCGTGGTGCAGATCAGCGCTTATGTCGATCAGGCACTGTCGTCGCTGTTGGGCCAAGGCGCGATGGCCGCCATGACCACGGCAGCCTCGATCAATATGCTGCCGGTCAGCCTATTCGGTATGGCGGTTTCCGCCGCCGAACTACCCGCCATGTCGAGCGCGGTCGGCGCAACGCACGACCGCGACACCTATGCCGCGCTGGCCACACGGCTGAATGCCGGCCTGCGCCGCATTGCTTTCTTCATCGTACCGTCCGCCGTGGCTTTTTTCGCGCTGGGCGACGTCATCACCGCCGCCTTATACCAGACCGGTAAATTCACCCACGCTCATACACTCTACGTTTGGGGCATCATCGCCGGCTCCGGCGTCGGCCTGCTGGCCACCACCCTGGGCCGGCTGTATGCCTCCACCTACTACGCACTGCGCGACACCCGCTCGCCCTTGCGTTTCGCGCTGATCCGGCTACTGCTGACCACGGTATTGGGCGTGGGCTGCGTTTTATTGGTCACCCCGGTACTCGGCCTCGCGCCGCGCTGGGGCGCGGCAGGCTTGACCGCCTCGGCCGGCATGGCCGGCTGGGTCGAATTTATGCTTTTGCGCCGAAAACTGAATGCGCGCATCGGTCATACCGGGCTACCCGCCGGCCTGATGATCAATCTTTGGGGGCTGGCATTGGCCAGCGCCGCCTTTGCCTGGGTACTCAAGCTACAGTTCGGCGGTGGGCATCCAATTTTGCTGGCAATGCTGGTACTCGGCACCTATGGCGGGCTGTATTTCTTGTTGACCTGGCTATTCGGCATCGACGAGTGCCGGGCGCTGCTTGCCCGCGTATTACGCCGTTTCGCCCGTTGATCCGGTCGCCGCGCCCCTGCTAACAGCGCACATCCGGCAGCCGTCGACCCAACAAGGTGATGGCAGCGAACGGCTCTGCGCCGTTCGCTGCGTCGATGGCGATTTCGGTCGCGTCGGGTGGCGTGCGAAAATCCCCCCATGCGTTGAGGCGCCAGAGATTGGGCGCCGTCTCGCCGCCGAAACGCTTATCCCAACAGTACGGCGCGGTATCGCCATGAACCAGTAGCACTGGCCGCCCGAACTCGCCGGCACGCGCGACAAGCTGCGTGCGAAACGCGGCGAATGGATCGCAACCCTCGTCATGCCCCTTGGCGCAGTGCGGCTTTCCCGTCTCGGCCGTGCTGTCGGCCTGCGTGAGTACCACCAGTGCGCCGGCCCGCGTCCACTTGGCCGACTGAAACGCCGCGTCGAGCCAAACGCGATTCGCCTGTTCGCGCGCTTCGACCAAGGCCATGGCCAAATCGCCATCGTCGCGAAGCACCTGTTTGCGGCCGTTCCCGGTGCCGATCCAGTGGAGCGTCACGAACAGCACATTGTTTTGTCGCCAGCGGGCGTTTTCCGGGAAAAGATCCTGGCGCTGGTAAGCCCATGCCGCCGGCAAATCCATTGGACGTTCATCGAAGAAAATCCGGCGCAGATAGGCGAACCGGGATAACTCCGACATGGGGTTATCCAACACCGAGCGATCGCAATCGGCCCATTCGTTGTCGCCCGGCGTGTAGAACACGCGCCCGGGCAACAAGCCATAAATCTGATCCCGCCGCTCCGTCAGCAACCCATCGGTACAACTTGTCTGACCGTTTTTGAAGTCGCCGATATGCACCACGAAAGCGGGCCGCGTCGTGACGATGGTCTGGCGTATCGGCCCCGCCAATGCCCGTTCCTCCGTGCTGGAGTAAGGCATATCGCCCAGCACGACCACCCGCAACGACTCGGTCTGGGCGCCTGTCGCCGCGAGAGACAGGCCGAGAGCCAGAAGGCCCATCCGGCGCAAGTGCATGACCATATCCACGTCCTTTCTTACCCGAAATAGCCTAGGCATCGGTGTCGAAAGGTCGTTCCTGCTCAGCACGAATTCGGACGCGACTGACATGGACTTGTATTGAGGCGCATGGAGCCTCACCCCCTGACTGCACGAAAGGGCAAGAATTTCTTCTTGTTTTATCCCTTAAAAATACTAAACATAATTTATCTGCTTAAAGGGATTAGATCATGTCTCAGTCCATCTCCTCGTCGCAAAACTTGGGCGCCGAATTGCGCAATTGGCGTCGCGCTCGCGCTCTGACTCAGGCCATGGCGGCCCATCGCATCGGCATCGCACAAAAAGCGATTTCCGCGTTGGAAAACCATACCGGCCAGTCGAGTGTCGAGCGTCTGCTGCAAGTGCTATCCGCGCTGGATTTGGAGTTGATGCTGCGCGACAAGCGTGGCGGTGCTTTGCACGACTTGCGAGATTGGTGACATGGCGCGCCGAGGTCAAAATCGACTGCATGTCTGGATGAATCGCGAACTGGTCGGGTACTGGCATTTCACCGAAGCCGCCGGCCATCGTTTCCAGTACGACGCGCACTGGCTCGAATCGCCCTTCTGCCGACCCTTGTCGCTGTCGCTACCGCTACGATCGGCCCACGATCCATGGCACGGCGCGCCGGTCAGCCGTTTTTTCGACAATCTGTTGCCGGAACAGCCACTACAACGCCAGCGACTTCGGCTACATTTCGGTGCGCCGAGCGCCTCCTCGTTCGATTTGTTAGCGCACATCGGGCTCGACTGCCCCGGTGCCATTCAGATCACCCGCGACGATCAACCTCCCCCGCTCGCACCGCCGGAAGCCGCGCCGCTCTTGGATGCGCGCGATGTGGAGTCGTTGCTGGCGGCGCTACGCGCAAGCCCGGCGCAAGCCGGCGATACCGGGCCGCTCGCCGCCGTGGCGCTATCCGGCGCGCAGGATAAAACAGCTCTGGTCTGGCACCAGGGAAAGTGGCGAATGCCGGGCCATGGCGCATTAAGCACGCATCTACTCAAACTGCCGACCGAACGACATGCCGACAGTGGCTTCGCATTGAACGGCTCACTGGAAAATGCCTGGCTGTGCCAGCGCATCGCCAAGGCATTCGATGTTCCGCTACCAGGGTGCGAACTGATCCACTTGGGGGCGCAACGCGCATTGCTGGTCGAACGCGCCGACCGTCGTTGGCAGGCCGAGCAAGGCTACTGGATGGGCCTGCCGCGCGAAGATATTTGCCAGGCATTCGGCCTGGCACCCGAGATGAAGTATCAGATTCACGGCGGCAAGAGTGCGGGCGCCATCGCCCGCTTCATGCTGGGAAGCAGCGACGCCGGCGCAGATCGCCTGGCGCTGCTGCGGGCAATGCTGATTTTTTGGCTGTTGTGCGCCTTCGACGCCCATGCACGTCGTTTTGCGGTACGCCTACTGCCCGGCGGCCGCTTTCGGCTCGATGTGCCACTGGGCGTCCTTTCGGCCTATCCTCTGCTGGGCAGCGGCCCGGGCAAGCTCGCTCCCGAACTGATCCGGCCGGCGCTGGGTTTATCCGATACGCCGTTACCGCCGTGTTGGCGAGTGCTCGACGGTGCACAGTGGTTGGCGCACGCCCGAGCCTGCGCCTTGCCTCGCGAAGACATCGAGCGCCTGATTCTCGATATCGCGGCACAAGCCGTGCCGGTATCTGCGCGCCTACGCAAGCAGTTGCCCGCCGGCTTTCCCGTCGCCATTGCCGAACCTATTCTGCAAGGGGTGGTGCATGCCGCGCGCCGCCTGCGCGAATCGCTCTAAGCCGCGATGCCATTCCAATGGGTTAAATTGCTTAATCTAAGTGATTGGCATAATCATTTTTCATGTTCTATTTTTAAATTCTCCTGATCCGGTTTATGGCGGCACACCCTCGCGACCGGGCCTTCCATTACGGGGAAACCAATGAGTGCGTACCAAAACCGCACCATCCGCATTCTGCTGCTCGAGGATGATGCCGACGACGCTGAAGAAATTTGCCGGGTATTGCGTGCGGCGGGCCTGTCGATCGAGGTACATCTGGTTAGCGACGAGCCGGGTTTTCGCGAGCAATTGGCACATGCGGGCGTCTTGGATATCATTCTGTCGGATTTTTCTCTGCCGACTTACGACGGCCTGTCGGCGCTGATTCTGCGTGCCATGTTGGCACCGGAGTTGCCTTTTATTTTCGTGACCGGCTCGCTCGGCGAAGAGCGCGCAGTGGAGATGCTGCACATTGGCGCCTCGGATTATGTTCTAAAGGGCAATCTGCAACGTCTGCCGATTGCCGTGCTGCGCGCGCTGGCCGAAGCCGACGATGCACGCATCCGCGCCTCGATGCAGCAGCAGCTCAATACCGAACGCCAATTGCTCAGCGCGGTTTTGGACACCGCCGGCGCCCTGATCGTACTGGTGGATCGGTCGGGGCGTATCGTCCGTATGAATCCGGCCGCCACCTTGCCGTTACCTCAGGCTCACCACCAGGCGGACGGCCTGCCTTTTGTCGAGGTGTTCGCGACCCATGACGAGCGCACTGCGGTGACCGGGCAATTGGCGCGCATGCGCCAAGCGGAGCACCCGGGACCGGTGTCCTGGCGTTCCACAGTCAACGGCCGGGTGATACTGTGGTCGGCGACTCACCTGACCAGCCAGGAAGAGTCCGCGGGATTCGCGGTGATCTCCGGCCTGGACATCACCGCACAGGAAGAAGCGGAACAGCAAGCGTACTATTTACGTCATTTCGATAGCGCCAGCGGCTTGCCGAACCGCTCGCTGCTACTGCTGCGCATGCAACGACTGGTTCAGACGGCCGTGGGCCGGCCGACGTTGGTCATGGTCGGGTTGTCGCGGTTGCAGGATATCCGCGACAGCCTGGGCGACGAGGCGGCCAACCGCCTGTTGCGCGAGGTGTCGCGCCGACTGCTATCTTGCCAAGTAGCCGGCGACTGCCTGGCCCGGATCGGCGACGACAGCTTCGCCTTACTGTGCATGCCGCAGCCGGACGACGCGCTGGACGCCTCGCTGCAGGATATGCTGACCCAATTGCACCAACCCTACGCGTTCGACAGCCGCAGTTTTTTCCTCAGCGCCCACCTCGGCGTCGCCTTCTGCGAACAATCGGCATCGCCCGAAGAGGTGCTGCAAGCCGCTACGATGGCCTTGCATCGCGCCATTCAGCAGCAGAGCGAAGGCTATCACTTCTACCAGCCGCTGCTATCGGACGAAGCGCGTGCACGCCTGGAATTGGAAGGCGAACTGCATTTGGCGCTGGCCGCCAACGATCAACTCTATCTCGACTATCAGCCGCAAGCCGACATTCGCAGCGGCCGTATCGTCGGGCTGGAGGCCTTGATGCGTTGGCGCCATCCGCGCCTGGGACTGGTCGGCCCGATGCGATTTATCCCGCTGGCCGAGTCCTGCGGCCTGATCGCGGCGCTAGGCGACAAAGCGCTCGACCTGGCCTGCCGGCAGGCGGTGCACTGGCAAAACAGCGGATTGCCGCCCGTGCCGGTGGCGGTCAATCTATCGGCCGTGCAGTGGTCGCAGCCCGGACTGGCCGACACCATTCGCCAGGCGTTGACGCAAAGCGGACTGGCCCCGCAATGGCTGGAGCTGGAATTAACCGAGTCCGCCTCGATGCATAATCCGATGGCCACCCTAGCCACGATGAAGGCATTGCGCGAGATGGGGGTCATGATGTCGATCGACGACTTCGGCACCGGTTTTTGCAACTTGAGCTATTTGAAACGATTCCCGGTCGACAAATTGAAGATCGACCAGAGTTTCGTGCGCGAGATTACGTCGTTACCCGACGACCTGGTGATTTCGCAACTGGTGGTGGCCATGGGCCATCTACTGCATTTGTCGGTGGTCGCCGAGGGGGTGGAGACGGAAGGCCAACTGACCCTGTTGGCCGAGGCCGGCTGCGACATCATTCAGGGCTATTACTTCAGTCGCCCGGTGAGCGCCGAAGCCTGCGGCGAGCTGATGGCCGGCGGCAAGCGCCTCCCTCCCACCAAGCGACGCTACGACCCGCATTACCTGCTGTGGCTCGATCCGTCCGGCGACAGTCTGGCCCAGGCGCGTTCCTGGTTGGCGGCGACCGATTATAAGGTACTGGAGGCGCACGCGATCCAGGAAGCATTCGAGTTGATGGCGACCCACGAGATCGGCGTCGTGGTGGCAGGCAAGGCGCAGGCGGAAATGAGTGGCGCTACTTTTCTGAGTCGCATCGCTAGCATGTACCCCTCATCGACCGGCATTTTGCTCGGCGATGAGTCGCTGGGGGCAAGCACTGGCGCGACGCAAATCACGCTGGGCCGCCCCATCGACCGGGCATTGTTACTCAATGCGCTAGAACAAGGCTATGCACGCCATGCCGGCGTGCAACGCGGATGATTAGCGCGGGCCAAGAATGGCGACATAACGGCGAATCGTGGCGTCAAAGCCGAATTCCAGCGCTTCGACCGTCAATGCGTGACCGATCGACACTTCGACCACCTGCGGCACGCCGGCGACGAATTCGGCCAGGTTGTCGAGATTCAGGTCATGACCGGCATTGACGGCCAGCCCGAGTTCGACCGCCTTGCGAGCCGCGACGGCATAGGGGGCCAGCGTATCGGCACTCGGCGAATGTGCATAGGCCTCGGTATACAACTCGATACGATCGGCGCCGGTTGCGGGCGCCAACGCGATCTGCGCCAAATCCGGATCCATGAAGATGCTGGTGCGAATACCGGCCGAGCGCAGGCGGGCGACCACGGTGCGCACCTGCTCCAGGTGTCGGGTGAGATCCCAGCCATGATCGGAGGTCAACTGGCCCGGTTCGTCCGGCACCAGCGTGCACTGATCCGGCTTGGCGGCGAGAACTTGCGACAGGAAGGTTTCGTCGGGATAGCCCTCGACGTTCAGCTCGGTACCGGGAAAAGCGCGCGTCACCTCGCGTAGCGCGGCAATGTCGTCATAGCGGGCATGACGCTGATCGGGGCGCGGGTGGATGGTAACGCCATGAGCGCCGGCGGCGAGCGCCTTCCTCGCAAAGGACTCGACCGACGGATAATCCCGACCGCGGGCGTTGCGGATCAGGGCGATCTTATTCAGGTTGACGCTCAGTTTGCAGGTCATGGCAGGGCTTTCGGAAATTTTCCGATATTCTACCCCGCCGTGGGCGGCCGGCACAGCCCGACATCAAGCGAGGGCCGGCCACGGTAGTGGACGCTTAACGCGGCGGCATGTCCGGCATGTCGGGCATCGGCCCCTTGCCGCCCATCATGCCATGGTGGCGCATGCCCTCGTGCACCGTGCGTTCGAAGGTCTGCCGTTGATCGGCGGACAGCCCCTGCCACAGATCGGCCAGCGCCTTACTCGACGCCATGAGACGCTCGGCCATCAGCTTGGCGTGATTGGCGCGAGCCTGCGCCATGTCGACCGGCGTCGCATCCGGTTTCGGACACGGCATGGGTACCGGCAGCGCCATCTCGGCCGTGGCGTAGGCCGCCCAGGCCGCCTGTTGTGCCGACTGCAGCTTAAGCGCTTGCGCCTGGCGGTCGAGTGCTTGTTTATGTTGCTGCTGCATGTGCAGCAGCATATCGCCGGAACGGGTCTGGCAGCTGGCGGGGTCGCGCGGCGGTTGTTCGGCCGCGTTGGCGGCCAAGCCGGCGGTCAAGAGTGCGGTTAAGCCGGCAACTTGCAGGGAGCGCTTCAGGGAAAGGATCGGCGTTTTCATCATCGACTTCCTCGTTAGGATGGAGCCGTCATTAGAAACCCAATATGTAAATGTAGTTTTTAATTTCAACGAAGTAATGTAAATGGTTTGTAATGTTCTGTCGCCAGCCATTAAAAGCGAACACAAGCATGATCAATCGCTTTAACCTAATAAACTATGACAACAGGGGAAAACCACATGCCTCGGCGTATTCTGCTGGTCGATGACGACCCCGAACTGACTCGACTGCTGAGCAATTACCTGCATCAACAGGGCTATCAGATCGAGGTGGCGGAAGATGGCGAAGCCATGCGCGCCCACTATGAAGCACAACGGCCGGACATGATCATTCTCGATCTGATGCTGCCGGGCGAGGATGGCCTGTCGCTGTGCCGGACACTGCGCGGCACCGACGCGGCCATCCCGATTTTGATGCTCACCGCACGCGGCGACGACATCGACCGTATCATCGGCCTGGAGATGGGTGCCGACGACTACCTGCCCAAACCCTTCAACCCACGCGAGTTGCTGGCCAGGATCAAAAGCATCCTGCGCCGCAGCCAGAACGACGCGGCCAGCAGCAAAGCACGTCAATTGGCGTTCGCCGGCTGGATTCTGGATCTGGGCGCACGCCACCTGATCGGTGCCGATGGCGTGGTGGTACCGCTGACCGGCGCCGAATTCACGCTGCTGAGCCTGCTGGCCGAGTACCCCAATCAGGTGCTATCGCGCGACCAACTGCTCGATGGCCTGGCTGGACGCGAAGCCTCCCCCTTCGATCGAACCGTCGACGTCCTGATTTCCCGCATCCGCCGTCGATTGGGCGATGACGCGCGCGACCCGCAGTGGATCAAAACCGTACGCAACGGCGGCTACATACTGGTCGCGCCCGTGGAGCGCATTGCGTGAAGATTCTGCCGCGCACACTGACCGGGCAATTGCTGTTGGCAGTGGTTCTCAGCCTCATACTGGCGCTGATCGTCGGCGCCTGGCTACTATTGGCCGATCGGGAGCATTTCAGCGACCGGATGCGCGACCAGAACGCCGCCGAGCGCCTTGGCGGCATCGTCAGCATGCTGGAGAGATCGCCTGCCGACGACCGGCAACGGCTATTGCGGGTATTGAACGAACCGGGCAACTTCTTCAGTTTTGCCGAGCCGTGGCACCCTCCGGCGCACCAAGCGCTCGACGACCAGGCCTTTGCCGACGCCTTGCGCGACGCACTCGGCGCCAGCCGAAGTGTCCAGGTGCGGCCACCCGAGCTACGGCCGAGAATGCCGCCGGGCACTCCGCAGGCACAGGGGACGGAGCACGGCTCCATGGCCATGCCATTCCTGGTGGTACAAGTGCGGATGTCCGATGGCACGGTGCTGACTTGGCGCCATGCCGTCCCGCCCGCACCGCGCAACTGGCCGGCGAACACATTGTTGTTGCTGGGGGTGCTGGCGTTGACAGTGGCCCTCATGGCGAGTTGGTTGGTGCGACGGCTGACTCAGCCCTTGGCCGCGTTGGCGGATGCCGCCACCGGCCTGGTCGGCAACCTCGACCAGCCGCCGCTACCGGAAAGCGGTCCACATGAAGTCGCGCGCGCCGCCATGGCCTTCAATCGCATGCAGCGCGACCTACGGAGCTATCTGGAGACCCGCTCGCAGGCATTGGCGGGCGTTTCGCACGACTTGCGGTTGCCGATCACCCGTTTGCGCCTGCGCCTGGAGCAGATTGCGGACACGGCCTTGCGCGAACGCTTCGAGACCGACTTATCCGAAATGGATGCCATGATCGGTCATACGCTGGCATTTCTGCGCGCCGGGCAAATCAGCGAATCGCAAGTCAAGCTCAATCTGGACGCGCTGCTCGACGGTCTGGTGGAGGATTTTACGGCACTCGGCATGAACGTTTCGCTGACCGGCTCGGCCGGCCGCCCCGTTCTGGCGCGACCGCAGGCCTTGCGTCGTTGTTTGGGCAATCTAATGGAAAACGCCAGGCGCTATGCCGGCGACGCAGCCGAGCTACGGGTCGAGGCAAATACCGAACGGGTGACGATTTGGGTGGAAGATCGCGGCCCGGGGATTCCGGCCGAGGCGCGCGACCGGGTGTTCGAACCCTACTTTCGCCTAGAGTCCTCCCGTGCCCGCGCCACCGGCGGCACCGGACTTGGCCTGGCGATCGCTCGCGCCACCGCGCGCGCCATGGGCGGCGACCTGACACTCGACGACCGCAAGGGCGGCGGCTTATCGGTGCGTTTGACGTTCCCGGGTTGAAGCCGCGCCTACCTAGTCTTCCGCCTCGTCGCTGGCCAATAAATGAGATGCCAATTGTTTGTTGCTCTTGATGCCTAGCTTGCGCAGCTTTTCCGCGCTGGTGACCAGATTGCCGCGGCCGTCGCGCAATTTCTTCATGGCATCCAGCCAAGTATCGCGCGAGCCGTCCAGCTGCTTGCCGAGCTTCTCCAGGCTGTCGACGAAACCGACGAATTTGTCGTACATCGCCCCGCTCTGGCGCGCGATTTCCTGCGCATTCTGATTCTGGTACTCGTAGCGCCAAATACTTGCCACCGTGCGCAATGTCGCCAGCAGCGTACTGGGCCCGACAATCATGATGCGTTTTTCGAACGCTTCGTTGAACAGGTTCATATCGTGCTGTACGGCCAGCAGATAGGCCGGCTCGACCGGCACGAACATAAAGACGAAATCGAGCGTATTCAGGCTGTACAGATCCTGGTAACGCTTCTCCGACAATGTCTTGATATGGCCGCGCAATGCCAGGATGTGCGCCTTGAGCTCTGTCTCGCGCGTCGCCTCGTCCTCAGCCTTGACGTAGCGGGTATAGGCGTTGAGCGAAACTTTGGAATCGACCACCAGTTGCTTGCCTTCCGGCAGGTCGATGACCACGTCCGGCTGGTAGCGGAACGTGCCTTCGTCGCGGACCTGGGTATCGGAAACCTGCACTCGGTACTCGCGCCCCTTCTGCAAGCCGGAGGTCTCCAGTACGCGTTCGAGCACCATTTCGCCCCATGAGCCCTGAGCCTTGTTGTTGGCGCCGGTCAAGGCATTGGTCAGCGCCACCGCATCCTGGTTGAGGCGAGTGTTCAGCGCCTGCAAGTTTTTCAGTTCGACTTCCAGCGTCAGCCGTTCTTTCGAATCCTTGTCGTAAGTGTCCTGCACTTGCTTGCTGAAGGCTTGGATGCGCTCGGACAGCGGTGCGAGCAAGACCCCCAGATTGGTCTGGTTCTGCTCGGTAAAGCGCTTGCTCTTCTCCTCCAGGATGTCGTTGGCCAGCGTCTTGAACTGCAGCGTCAGCGCCTCGCGCGCCTCGGCCAACAGCGCAAGCTTCTCCTCGTGCTGACGACGCTCTTGTTGCAAGGTGGCTTGCAATGCGGCCAGTTCCTGTTCGCGCAGCCCCACGTGTTCCCGCAACTTGGTCAACAGCTCGTCGCAGGTGGCGAGCCGCTCCTTGAGGTCGAGCTCGCGCGCCGCAAGCGCGAGTTTCTCGCCTTGCAGCGCCGTCAGCGCCACGGCGGATTCGCCGCGGCCGCGCTGAAATTCGGCATCGCCCCTGGCGCGCAACACCAGTGCGCAAACACCGCCGCCCAGCAGCAGACCGGCCAACAAACTCAGGATCAGTGCCATTCAGCCCTCCAGCATTTCATCTGCCGCGGCGCGCCAGTGTTCAACGTAAATTTGCAGCTCCTTGCGCCCTTGCCATTCGTTGGCCACCAGCTGATAGACCGCTTCGATTTCGTCGGGCAGCCAGTCGGCGTAATTGAACAGCATGGCGTCGAATTCGCGCCCGCGGCTAGCCAGGCGCAACTTCAGGTGTTTCTCGCCGACCACCCGCTGTTTGAGCACCTGAAATCGGTTATAAAACGTCGGCGACGGAAATCCCTGGCCCCAAACGCAGGCGGCAAGCGATTCGGCCAATTCAAGCGAAATGTCCTGTGGCGGCAGTGCGCCGTCGGTTTCGATGGTGCGCGTGAGCTGTTTTTCGTCCAGGAGCTCGCGTGCCACACTTTCGAACGCTTCGCGGAACGTTCCCAACGCGGCTTGTCGGATCGTCAGGCCGGCGGCCATGGCGTGGCCGCCAAACTTGACGATGAGCTCCGGCTGGCGCTTGTAAACCAGATCGAGCGCGTCGCGCAGATGGAAGCCGGCAATCGAGCGTCCCGAGCCGCGCACTTCCTCACCGTCGCCTGGGGCGAACACAATGGCCGGCCGGTGGAACCGTTCCTTCAAGCGGGCGGCCACGATGCCGACCACCCCTTGATGCCAATCCTCCCGGAACAATGTCAGCGTATAGCGCGACTGCGGATCGATGTCCGACAGGTCGGCCAGCGCCTCTTCGCGCATACCCGCCTCGATATGGCGCCGTTCGCGATTGAGTTCGTCCAATTGCCGCGCGAGCCCCATAGCGCTTTCGCTGCTTGAGGCAAGCAGACAGGCGATCCCCAGACTCATATCGTCCAACCGGCCGGCCGCATTCAAACGCGGGCCAAGGGTAAAGCCCAGATCGAAGGTATTGGCCTTGTGCGCGGCACGCCCGGCAACCTGGAACAAGGCCGCCACGCCGGCGCTCATCCGCCCGGCGCGCATGCGCTTGAGGCCATTGCCGACCAGAATGCGATTGTTTTGATCCAGACGCACCACGTCGGCAACCGTACCGAGCGCCACCAGGTCGAGCAACTCGCCCAAATTGGGCTCGGCGCCATCGGCGAAGTGCTGGCGTTCGCGCAATTCGGCGCGCAGCGCCATCAGCACGTAGAACATCACGCCGACGCCGGCCAGATGCCTTGAGGCGAAATCGCAGCCCGGCTGATTAGGATTGACGATCAAGGCATCCGGCAATTGGCTGCCCGGCAGATGGTGATCGGTGATCAACGTCTCGATGCCGAGCCTTTTCGCCGCGTCCACGCCGTCGACACTGGCGATGCCGTTGTCGACAGTCAGGATGATATCCGGACGGCGGGTGGCGGCCAGTTCGACGATCTGCGGCGTCAACCCATAGCCGTACTCGAAGCGGTTGGGCACCAGAAAGTCGACGGTAGCCCCCATGGCCGACAACCCTTTGATGGCGACACTGCAGGCGGTGGCGCCGTCCGCATCGTAGTCGGCCACCACCAGGATGCGTTCTTGGCGGGCGATGGCGTCGGCCAATCTGGCGGCCATCGGCCGAATATTTTTCAGCGTCTGCCAGGGCAGCAAGGCGCCAAGACCGTCGGCGAGTTCTTCGGGTTGGGCAATGCCGCGCGCGGCGTACAAGCGCGCCAACAGAGGGGAATAGCCGCCGCGCACCAAGGTGGCGCAGGCGTCGGGCGGTACGGCTCGGGTCTGGATGTTATGCATGAGTTTCAAACAGTGAGGACAGCGTCCGCGGACGCCGCCAGAATTTCCATAGGTCGCCACGCCCGACATGGGCTTCGATCGCCAGTTCGCCATGAGACAACAGGGTCACTCCGCGCAACGAACCCTGGCGCAAGGCCTGCAACAACGGGGCAAACCAATCCTGCTCCAGCACGAGCAGCGCTTCGCGCCAGCCCCAACTGTCGCGGTATTGGGCCGCGCCCAGCAGCCGATCCAGTTCCACCCAGGCCGATGCCGGCCATGGCGTCTCCGCTTCGAGCGCCGCGAACGACCACGGCACGGCCCGAGCCTCGCCACCGTCAAGCTGGGCCAGCACTGCTTGCAGCGGTTGGTCGCTATAGAGCGCGGCCGACCGCATCAGCGGCGGCAATTCGCCAGCCCCCCACAGCCATAGGCTGTTGATGCGAGGTTCGCCGCGCGCCTCGCGCGCCTCGTTGACCGGATGAGTGAACAGCAGCATCTGAGCTTCGTTGAGCATGCGGCTAAGCATCAGGCCATCCGGCCCGTGCGGCAGAAAATCGTCGACATTTTCGCCGACCACGTCCGGCAGACTATGGAAGCCGGCGTCGGGCGCGGCGGATAGCGACACATACCATCGGGCCGGCGCCGGCGCGTGAAACAGCAGTCCATCGTCAGCGAAATGGCGATTGAGCGCCTCGATCAGCGCGTCGGCCTCCTGGCGGTCGATCCGCATCACCCCGGCATCGGCCAACAAGGCACGGTCGCGGTCGATACGCCAAGTGACCGGGTCAGCCAATAGCCAATAGCGTCCATGCGTGGACAGTCCATCAAGATCGGCCGCCGCTTGCGCCATGGGCAACTGAGCCAAACCAAACGGCGCACCCAGCCGGACGGACCGCCGGCATGGCGCAATCGTCAGCCGGCCGCGCCCCAGCAAGGTCGCCAGCGCGGGCAACGATAAATCGGCGGCGACCGCCGCCGCGTCGTGGGCATCCAGCCAGCTCAGACCGGGAATGGACAGGGTTAAGTGCATGCGGGCTTCTCGTTTGCTTCATACTTGAACGTCAAGCTGGACGGACAAGGGCTTGCCCCTTGCCGCGAGCTTGCGTATTTTACCCTTCTTTCGCATGCCGTGCCGTTTTGCCATAGCGAGCATGCGATCGTCACAGATTCATGCGCAGCGGGAGCGGATATGGGGGAGTTATTTGTCGGCATGATGTCCGGCACGAGCCTGGACGGTGTGGATGCCGTGCTGGCGGCATTTAACGCGGACGGTGGCTTGATGGTGCGCGCCGAGCACGCCTTGCCTTATCCGGACGAAGTGCGCGCCGAAGTGCTGGCCCTACAGCTGACGGATGGCGACGAATTGCGTCGCGCCGCACTGCTGGCAAACCGACTGGCCGATCTGTACGCCCGCACCGTCAACGAGTTGCTGGCCGCAACCGGTGTCGAGCCCTCTCAAGTACGTGCCATCGGCTGTCACGGACAAACGATCCGCCATGCGCCGCAAGACGGCTACACACTGCAAATCGGCAATATGGCGCGACTGGCCGAACTGACCGGTATCGACGTGGTCGGCGATTTCCGCAGCCGGGACGTGGCGGCTGGCGGTCACGGCGCGCCACTGGTGCCGGCCTTCCACCGCGCGGTGTTCGCCCACCCCGAGCGCGCCCGGGTGATCGTCAACATCGGCGGCATCAGCAATCTAACGCTACTGATGCCGGGCGAGCCGGTCTCCGGCTTCGATTGCGGCCCGGGCAATATGTTGATGGATGCCTGGTGCCAGCGCCACCTCGGCCTGCCCTTCGACCGCGACGGCGACTGGGCGGCTGGCGGCCGTGCCGACCCGATGTTGTTGCGCGCACTTCTGTCAGAGCCCTTCTTCGCCGCGCCGCCTCCCAAGAGCACCGGCCGCGACCTGTTCGATTTGCCCTGGCTCGAGCGCACGCTGGCGAACTTCCCCCATTTATCGGCGCAGGACGTGCAAGCGACCTTGCTCGAATTGAGTGCGGCCGGCATCGCAGACGCCATCGCACGCTATGCCGACGCGGCCGAGGAAGTGTTCCTGTGTGGTGGAGGCGCCTTCAATCGCACGCTCACGGCGGCGCTACGCGCGCGCATGCCGCGGCGCCACCTGGATCACACCGCGGAGATCGGCCTGCCGCCGCAGCAAGTCGAGGCGGCCGCCTTCGCCTGGCTGGCGTACCGCACACTGGCGCGCGAGCCTGGCAATCTGCCGGAAGCGACCGGCGCACGCGGCTTGCGCATTCTGGGCGCGATCTATCCACGTTAAGAATCGTCGGCTCATCTAGTGCGGAGCGCCTCTTCCCGTCGATAACGTTGTTATAAAACTACAACAAACCCACAATATGACATCGAATTGATCAGGGTCAATTCGGACAAGTCGCGCCGGACTGTGAACATAGCGCAACAATTCTTGACTACAAAACATGCTTATTAGCGCCGTTATTTTGTTACTTTGCGCAAAAGCGATCGTTTTGTGTTGTTTTTTTGTTACAAAAAATAAAACACATATTCATTAAATATCAGCAATTTAAGTATTGCCACGTAGTAATTCCGCACTAAAACGTCGACCCGTTTGCCACAATATTTTGTGTAGTTTTACAACAACATTGCCTACCCCACTTAACATCCGCTCAACCACCACAGGGAGGTGGTTATGGCGGCCGCGCATGGCCCACTCCACGCGCGGCTCGCATAACTAATAAGGGGTAAGAAAATGCAACTCAAGCAAATCACACTCGCAGTCCTGGCAACCGTTGCCGTTGGCGCTTCCTCCGTCGCCATGGCCGATGACGGCGGCGTTACCATTTACGGCTTCATGCGCGCCGGCGTCGTGAACTTCAACGGCAATGCCAATAACACCTGGGGCTACACCACCAAGTCCAACACATCCACCACCAATATTGCCGGCCGTTCCGAAATAAACTTCAAGGGCAGCGAAAACCTGGGCAACGGGCTGCACACGGTGTGGCAAGTGTCGAACCGTTTCGCCACGACCGGCAACAACGTCGACGATCAGGGCGGCAATTTCAGCGGCAAGGGTCTGGCGACCAACGACACCTTCGTCGGCCTGCAGAGCGAAACCCTGGGTACGTTGGTGATGGGTACCAACTACGGCATTTACGAAGACGGCAAGTACGACCACACCTTCGTGGTCGGCCCGGACCAAATTCAAGGCTGGTACGGCAACACCGAAGGCCACAACATGGTGCGTTATGACTTGCCGGCGTTCGGCAACCTGCACGCCGCCCTGCAGTACGGCACCAGCGAGGACGCCACCACGACGTCGTCCGCCCACCACAACGCCACCCTCAATGTCAGCTACGACAATGGCTTCTGGGGCTTGTCCGGTGCATACACTTCGTCCAACGACCTGACCAACGCGGGCGTAGGCAAACTGGCTTGGGGCACCAACACGACCGACAGCGGCACGCTGGGCCAGGCACACCTGACCGCCACGATCCGTCCGACGGACGCGCTGCAATTCGCCGTCGAATGGCAACAAGACAAGCTCAACGGCAATACGACCAACAGCACCGCCTTGTACGCCTATTACACGGTCGGCGCCGCCGAGTTCGGCATGCAGGGTGGCGTGCAGTCCTATAGCGGTCACAAGCCAGGCGATCTGAAGAGCGGCAAGTTCTACGACGCCTTCGTTCATTACAGCTTCAGCAAGTCCACCACCGCCTTTGTCGAAGTCATGGATAGCAAGGACGGCGTCCTGGCCTATAACGCAGGTCAATCGACCGGCAACCGTGTCATGACCGACATCGGCCTGACCAAGAGTTTTTAAGTAACTGTTTTTGCCGTAAACCACGAAGCCCCCGCGCGCCGAACCGCTCCCTCGGTGCGCGCGGGGTGCAAGTGGCTCGCCACGCCATACGCGTGGCCACCGTGTTGGAGCCATTCCTTTCTTTTGATGCAGGTAGTCCCTGAGCCCCTGCCGCTTGTCGTGTGCGAGCGGCAGTTTTTTTGCGTGCGGATGGCCGCGTTTTAGGCGCGATCTATCCACGTCAAGAATCTTCATTTAAGCCAGCCACCCCACGGAGCTTGGGGCTATTGCTATAATCCGTCCGGTTTTTCTGAGCGCTAAATTGGAGAGTGGCATGCACGACTTTAATCCGGAGGGCATGGCGGCGATGTACCGCGCCATGATTCGGGAAGAAATCGAATCCCTAAAGGCCCCGGTCAACGTGGTCGGCTTCCTGGTCTCCGACGATCCCGCGTCGGCCACCTACGCTCGCTACACCGAGGACGGCTGCAAGGATGTCGGCATCCATTTCGCCTTGGCACACAAGGCCCGCGAGGAGATCGCCGACGCGATCCGCGCCGCCAATGCCGATCCGGCGGTTCACGGCATCTTCGTCTACTACCCGATCTTCGGCGACGAACGCGATGCGGAGATCAAAGACCTGGTCGATCCCAAAAAAGACGTCGAGGGATTGACTACTTATTGGATGGACAAGCTCTACCGCAACGAGCGCTTCGACGACAACGACCGGCGGCACCGCGCCATCCTGCCCTGCACCCCGCTGGCGATCATCAAGGTTCTGGAAGCCACCGACGCCTATAGCCCCGGCGGGCTGCCGTTTCGCGACCAGGTCATTACGGTGTTCAACCGTTCGGACGTGGTGGGCCGACCGCTGGCCTACATGCTTGCCAACGATGGCGGCACGGTCAATTCGTTCGACGTGCACGGCGGCGTGGTCATCGGCGCCGGCAAGTCGGCCGATACGCCGATCGACCGCGCCACGGCCCTGTCCCGCTCGGACATCGTCATCACCGGTGTGCCGTCGCGCCAGTTCGAGAAAATCCGCGCCGAGGAGCTCAAGCCGGGCGCCATTTGCCTGAATTTCTCCTTCGTAAAGAATTTCGAGGATGCCGCCCGCGATGCGGCTCGGATCTACGTGCCGCGCGTCGGCCCGCTGACGGTGGCCATGTGCTTGCGTAACGCCAGCCGCCTCTACCGCAATTACCACTGCTAAACACTGTCGGCGTTAGGGGCTCTCGACAGCCCCTTCGCCGCAATCTCAATGTTTCATGCCCAAGAATTAACCTTTTAGAGTTATTCTTGTTAAGTGCATATCTATCAATGCTTCGCGATTGCACGCGTCCGCTATATAATCCCTCGCTGTTATCGACCATATAGAGCCTATGCGACTTTTCAAGCGAAAAGCGGTTGTCCGCAATCGCCAAACCCAACTGCCTCCCCGCTTGGGCGCACTGATGCGCGAAGCCTGGTGGCTTTTGATGGCGGTTGCCGCGGTCTATCTGGTTCTGATCCTGGCGAGCCATTCGGCGCAGGACCCCTCCTGGTCGCACAGTTCGTCCGATCCCACCGTGCGCAATTACGGCGGCGCGTTCGGCGCTTGGCTATCGGACATGCTGTTATTCATTTTCGGCGCGTCAAGCTGGTGGCTAGTGGTGTTTTGTCTGGCGGCCATCGTTTGGGGCTATCGGCGCATGGATCAGGAAGGACTGGCACCGAGCGCCTTCAACGTCGTGTCGTTGTGCGGCTTCTGGTTGCTGTTGCTGGCAAGTGCCAGCCTCGAATTCATTGTGCTGGGCGAGCATATCGCCGGGCAACTCCCTTCCGGCGGCGTGATCGGCCATTTCCTCGGCCGGGCCGCGCGCCATGCGCTGGGCTTGTCCGGCGCCAGCTTGTTGCTATCGACTCTGGTGGCGATCGGTTTTTCGTTGTTCGCCGCCATTTCCTGGCTCGACATCATGGAACGCATCGGCACCTGGGTCGAACAGGGGGTGCTATTCGTCTACCAGACCTGGCAGGCGCGCCGCGATCGGGAAATCGGCCGCAAACAAGCGCAGCGGCGCGAGGAAAAAGTCAGTAGCGAGAAGAAACGGCACGAGGACTACCAGCCGGTGCGCATCGAAACGCCGCCGGTCGAACCGGTCGCTGCGCCGAAACCGCAAAAACCGGTACAACAGTCGCTATTCGCCGACCCGGCCGACAATGCCCTGCCTGGCTTGAGCCTGCTCGAACCGGCGCGCGACACTCCCGAATCGGTCTCGGCCGAAACCGTGGAATACACCTCGCGTCTGATCGAGCGCAAGCTCGCCGACTTCGGCGTCGAAGTCAAAGTCGTGGCCGCCTACCCCGGGCCGGTCATCACACGCTACGAAATCGAGCCGGCCGTGGGCGTCAAAGGCTCGCAAATCGTCAACCTGATGAAGGATCTGGCCCGCGCACTCAGCCTGGTATCGATCCGCGTGGTGGAAACCATCCCCGGCAAGACCTACATGGGGCTTGAGCTCCCCAACCCGAAGCGACAAATCGTGCGCCTATCGGAAATCATCGGCTCGGATGGCTACCAGAACCATACATCCCGCCTGACCATGGCACTGGGCAAGGACATCGCCGGCCAGCCAGTCTCGGCCGACTTGGCCAAGATGCCGCACGTCCTGGTGGCCGGCACCACCGGCTCGGGCAAATCGGTGGCGATCAACGCCATGATTCTGTCGTTGCTCTACAAATCGACGCCCAAGGAAGTCCGGTTGATCATGGTCGACCCCAAGATGCTGGAGTTGTCGATCTACGAGGGCATTCCGCACCTGCTGGCGCCGGTCGTGACCGATATGAGGCACGCCGCCAACGCGCTGGACTGGTGCGTGGCCGAGATGGAACGACGATACCGGCTGATGTCGAAGCTCGGCGTGCGCAACCTGGCGGGCTACAACCAGAAGATCCGCGATGCCGAAAAGGCGGGCGAGCATGTACCCAACCCCTTCTCGCTGACACCGGAAACGCCCGAGCCGCTGGAAACGCTCTCGTTGATCGTGGTGGTGATCGACGAACTGGCCGACTTGATGATGGTCGCCGGCAAGAAGATCGAAGAGTTGATCGCCCGCCTGGCGCAGAAGGCCCGGGCGGCAGGCATTCACCTCATCCTGGCCACCCAGCGACCGTCGGTGGATGTGATCACGGGCCTGATCAAGGCCAACATTCCAACCCGTATCGCTTTCCAAGTGTCCAGCAAGATCGACAGCCGTACCATTCTCGATCAGATGGGCGCGGAAACCCTGCTCGGCCAGGGCGATATGCTGTACCTTCCGCCCGGCACCGGCTATCCGCTACGCGTGCACGGCGCCTTTGTCGCCGACGACGAGGTGCATCATGTGGTCGAATACCTGAAAACCACCGGCGAACCGGACTATATCGAAGGTATTTTGAGCGGCACCGCCGACAGTGGCGCCGAGGATGATGGCGGCGCACCGTTCGCCACCGACGACGCCGAGGCCGACCCCCTCTACGACGAAGCAGTGGCCGTGGTCCTGAAAACCCGGCGCGCGTCGATCTCCTCGGTGCAGCGCCACTTGCGCATCGGTTACAACCGCGCAGCACGACTCATCGAGCAAATGGAAGCCGCGGGCCTGGTCTCGTCGATGGAAACCAATGGCAACCGCACGGTGCTGGCCCCCTCGCGCGAAGAATAGTCCCATGCCCCAGGATGCCGCCATGTCCAATCCCAACCAGTCCTCCGGCTACCGGTCAGATGCACACGCCCGTATCGGCATATTGCTGCTGAATCTGGGCACGCCGGACGCCCCGACGCCCGCCGCCTTGCGCCGCTATCTCAAAGAATTCCTCTCCGACCGGCGTGTTATCGAGATACCGCGCGGGCTCTGGTGGCCGCTGTTACACGGCGTGATCCTCAACCTGAGGCCGCGACAGTCGGCTCGCAAGTACGCAAGTATTTGGAGCAAACAAGGCTCGCCGCTTTTGGTGGAAACGCTGGCGCAGCGCGATGCCTTGGCTGAGGCGTTGGCAAACCGCGGCCATACCGACGTGACCGTGGCCTGCGCCATGCGTTACGGCAAGCCGTCGATTGCCATGGCCCTCAACGAATTGCGGGCGCAGCACGTCGACCGCTTGCTGGTGGTGCCGTTATACCCGCAATATTCGGCGGCCTCGACCGCCTCGGCGCTGGACGGCGTTTTCGCCCAACTGATGCGCGAGCGCAACATGCCCGCGCTATGCACCGTGCGCGATTTTCACGATCACCCGGCCTATATCGCCGCTCTGGCACGCCAAATCAGCACCGATTGGGAAGTCAACGGCCGGCCCGACGTGCTGGTCATGAGTTTTCACGGCATGCCGCGCTTCACCTTGGAACGCGGCGATCCTTACTTCCACCAATGTCAGAAAACGGCGCACTTGCTAGCCGAGGCGCTGCAGCTGGCTCCCGAGGCATGGCGCATCAGTTTCCAGAGCCGTTTCGGCCGCGCCGAATGGCTTAAGCCCTATACCGTTGAAGTGGTGCGCGAGCTGGCGCAAGGCGGCACGCGACGCATCGACGTGGCATGCCCCGGCTTCGTGGCCGATTGTCTGGAAACCTTGGAAGAAATTGCGATCGAGGTGCGGGAGGAGTTCGAGCGCCATGGCGGCGTCTATCGCTATCTGCCTTGCCTAAACCACAGCAGCGACTGGATCGAAGCACTGGTGGAAATCGTCGCGCCGCATTTGGCCGGCTGGACAAAGGCGGACGTACACACCATCAAGGCCCCCAGCCCGCCCCCCACGACAGACTGAATGCCATCACTCCGGCACGGCGATGTCGCCGAGAAACTCGTCGAACCGCCCCGGCGCAACCGCCCCGGCCCCTGCCGTCAGCCAGCCGATCGGATCCTGGCCGTCGACACACCCCAGATTTGGCGTATGGACGAAGTAGCCGAGTAGGCGCTGCAGTCGCTCGGGCAAGGTGCGCGCCAGTGCGGGCGGCACAGCCAGGTACTGGTTCTCCGCTTGGCGCAGCCACCCCAGGCAATAACTCAGCACCACCCCGGTACGCGTGCTATCGCTGCAGTTCGCCCCACCGCCATGCACCACCGACCCGAGATAGATCAATACAGAGCCGGCGGGCATGGCGGCGCTCACCGCCTCGTCCGCCTGCGGCAGACGTTCGTCGGGCCAGCGGTGGCTGCCCGGCACCACACACGTGGCGCCATTGTCGGCAGTGAACGCATCGACCGCGAACATGCAATTGAGCATGGTTTCGCCTTCAGGCAAACGTGTACGGAACATCAGGCCATCGCGATGCAGGAACTGGGCCTTTTCTCCTGGGCCGATGCGGATGGCCTGGGTAAGATTGAGCTGATAGGCCTCGCAATTGGGCAACAGAAACGCATCGATGATCCGTAATAGCAGCGGGTCGATCGCCAGTTCGCGGCATACCGGCACGCGTTCGATCAGACCGCTCATGCGCCGCGTCGCACGGCCGAAAAACGGCCCACTACAGTCGGGAATATCGCGCAGGGTAGGCAAGAGCGAAGCGCGGAGCCGGTCGAGCACCTCTGGCGCCATGAAATGCTCGACGACAATCCCGCCATCGCGGTCGAGGGCGCCGATCATGTCGACCACATCATCAGTGGGAGAAAAATGCTGCAGGGTCGCCATGGCATGCTCCGGACAAATGAATGGGAATGTTATTCAAACACCCCCACCGGTGCAATGGCACTGAACCTTCTACCAGGTATCGCGGCGTCATGGGACGAACCGCGGTGCACGGATGAAAACCGGCCGGGCTTCCCGGCCGGGGGGGGCATCCGTCAGAAGCGTAGCGACATGCAGCTCACGCCGCCGTCGATCTTACGGAATTCGGACGTGTCGACCTCGATCACCTCATAGCCGAGCGCCTTCACCTTCGCCAGCGCAGTCGGATAGCCTGACGGCATAATCACGCGGTCGTTCACCCAAATACTGTTGGCGGCATACGCCTCCTCTTGCGGGATCTCGATGATGTTGAATTTCTGGAACTCGGGCTTGGTGACGAATTCGCCGGCAGCAAGCAAATTGTTGTGCTCCAGATAAGACAGACCGGTCTTCAGGTGCAGAACCTTTTCCAGCCGAACGATCGAGCCGCTCATGCCATGTTTTTCCAGGATGGCGATCATCTGGCGGGCGCCTTCCGGATTCGTGCGGGCGGAATGGCCAATATAGAAATGCGTGCCAACCATCATGATGTCGCCGGCCTCGACCGTACCCGGCGCCTCGATGCTTTCCACTTTGTCGTAGAAACGGCGAATGGTGTCGGCGATCAGTGCGGTTTCTCCACGGCGCGATTCGGCACCGGTGCGGTTGAGAATTGCGCAATGCGGCGTGCACAACACCGGATCCTCGACGAAGACCGAATCGGGATAATCTTCGGTCGGCGGCAAAATAGTCACGTCGACATCGCACTGCCGCAAGGCCTGGATGTAGCTGTCGTGCTGCTCGAGCGCTTTTTCGTAAACCGGTTTGCCAAGGTGGGCGGAAGTCAGGCCATCAATCAATGCGTGGCAAGGTGTACGGACAATAATATGGTTAAACATGACATTTCCTTACGCGGATAAACGACATGGTGGAGAAAAGCCAGCCCCGACGTCATCGCAACTTCCATGCCAGAAAATAGCGGCCGATCACCAGTCAAATGGCTGGAAATCAGCCATTTTTATACGTTTCAGGCTTGACCCGTTTATCATTTCGCCTTTAGATGGTCGAAAAACCGACACCCGTCGAAATTTCGACGGCACACCATTTGGAATTTTTGGTCATGATCGACGAAAAATCGACACTTACGACAACCGACGACCTCGCCTGGCTCGTTCGCTGCCTGAGAGACGGACTGGACGACCTGGATCGCGCGGTGACCGTCATCGATCGCGAAGGTCGTTTCGTCTACTACAACCGTGCCAGTGCGCGCATGGACGGCGTGGATCCGACACAGATAATCGGCCGGCCGATATTGGAGGCCACGCCCTGGCTCGATGCCGATCAAAGCACACTGCTGCGCTGTCTACGGGATCGGAGCGGCGTACGCGACAACTATCAGGCCTACCACGGCCCCGGCGGTCACAAGATGCATTACTTGCACAGTGCCCAGCCGATTTTCGACCGCGATGGCAATCTACTTGGCGCCATCGAGATCGGTCGCATCGTGCGCGACATGCCGCGCGATGTGGCGGCGAACAAAGCGCTGCCACCGGAAATCCTGACCGAAGACGCGCATATGGCCGAGCGGATCGCCCGCGTCGACGCCTACGCCGGAACCGACCTGCCGATTCTGATCTACGGGGAAACCGGCACCGGCAAAGAGCTGTTTGCCCGCCGAGCGCATGCGATGAGCGGTCGCGCAGACCGGCCCATGCTCTGCCTCAACTGCGCAGCGATCCCCGATACGCTACTCGAAAGCACCCTGTTCGGTACCACGCGCGGCGCCTTCACCGGTGCGGAAAACCGCAAGGGCCTGTTCGCGCTCGCCGATGGCGGCACACTGTTTCTCGATGAAATCAACTCGATGCCCGTGTCGCTGCAGAGCAAGTTGCTACGGGTACTACAAGATGGCAGCTTCACGCCGCTCGGCAGCCAGCAGAGCCTGCAATCCGATGTGCGGCTTATCGCCGCGCTCAATCAGCCGCCGCGCGAAGCGCTACGACAGGGGCGACTGCGCGAGGATCTGTACTACCGGCTCAACGTCGGCTATATCGCCATCCCGCCGTTACGCGAGCGGGCGGGCGATCTGCAGCTACTCGCCCGGCACTTCATCGCCGTCCACGCCACCCGGCTCGGCTCCGTGGCCACCATGCTCGGCGAGGCGGCGGCCGGCCAGCTCGCACGGCATACCTGGCCCGGCAATGTACGTGAATTGGAAAATGTCATGCAGCGCAGTGTCTTACTGCACCGAGAGAATGCCGCAACGCTTGCGCGGGTGGTCATGGAAGATGTCGATGCGGTGCCGACGCAGCCCGAAGTGTTAGGACATTCGCTCGACACCGCCCTGCGCCGCCAGGAAGCGATCTGGATCCGCCAAGCGCTCGACGCGCACGAAGGCAACGTTAGTCAGGCAGCGCTGACGCTCGGCCTGGCTCGTACCACGCTGATTTCGCGCATGCGCCGCTTGAACCTTGCCGCCGCAGGCATCTGAACTGGAAGTGTATTTATTCCGACAAACGACCACATGCCGTTTGGGTGCCATGACACCCTAAATCGCATAAGTCACTCTTGAACGGCTAAGCCGCTTAGAGCCAGGCACGCAACAACCTGACAGGGCTTTGCCAACTGTTTGTTTCCTGAATTTTGTATTCGTTGACACCATAAACAACTGATTAGCATAATCGACTCAGTTGGTGGGACGCATGATCTGCGTCAGTAAACCAGCGACAAAGGATCACCAAATCTACAAAGAAATAAGGGAAACAGAATGAAAAACACTGCTCGTCTGACATTGATGGCAGCCGCGGTTTTGGCTCTGGCAGCCTGCGGCAAACAGGGTGGGGGCTCCTCCGACGCATCGGGCGCCGCCTCCAGCGCTCCGGCCGCATCGGCGCCTGCCGCCGATAACGGCAATGTAGTCAAGATCGGCCAGGTTTCGCCGATGTCGGGCCCGATTTCCCATCTGGGCAAGGACAACGAATTCGGCGCCAAGCTCGCCATTGCCGACCTGAACGCCGAAGGCGTAACTATCGGCGGCAAGAAGGTGACCTTCCAGTTGGTATCCGAAGACGACCAGGGTGATCCGAAGATCGCAACCCAGGTTGCCCAGCGCCTAGTGGACAACGGCGTCGTCGGCGTGGTCGGCCACTTGAACTCCGGCACCACCATCCCGGCCTCCAAGATCTACTCCGATGCCGGCATTCCGCAGATTTCCCCGTCCGCCACCAACCCGGACTACACCAAGCAAGGTTACAAGACCACCTTCCGCGTGATCGCCAACGACGTGCAGCAAGGCGGGGCGCTGGGCGCCTATGCGGTCGATGTCGCCAAGGCCAAGAGCATTGCCGTCATCGACGACCGTACTGCCTACGGCCAAGGCCTGGCCGATCAATTCGTCAACGCCGTCAAGGCCAAGAACGGCAAGATCGTCGATCGCGAATTCACCACCAACTCCGCGACCGATTTCTCCGCCATTCTGACCGCTATCAAGGCCAAGAAGCCTGACATGGTGTTCTACGGCGGCATGGATGCCCAGGCCGGCCCGATGGCCAAGCAAATGAAGCAACTTGGCATCAAGGCGCGACTGATCGCCGGCGACGGCGTGCAGACACCGGAGTTCATTAAGCTGGCCGGCGATGCCGCCGAGGGACAGTTTGCCTCGATGGCCGGTGTGCCGCGCGACAAGATGCCGGGCTTCAACGCCTTCAACGACAAGTTCAAGAAGGCATTCAACACCGAGATCCAGATCTACGCGCCCTACGAATATGACGCAGTACGCGTCTTGGTCGATGCGATGAAACGCGCAAACTCCACCGACCCGAAGGCCTACCTGCCTGAATTGGGCAAGACCGCCTACGATGGCGTAACCGGTCATGTCGAGTTCGACGACAAGGGCGACGTGAAGAACGCCAGCGTCACCGTATACCAAGTCAAGAACGGCAAGTGGGAAGTGGTTTCCGTCGTCGGCGGCCCCAAATAAGCCCAATCGCCCGACTCAGCAAAAACGGCACGCTTTGCTGAACTGCACCCCAAGAGTTGGACACCGTTCCAACCTTTGGGGTGTTTTTCATGGCAAAACATAATGAAGATTTCAAACGTACCGTCGTTCAGGA
>NZ_SNZP01000013.1 GCF_004363805.1 Paludibacterium purpuratum
CCGATGATAGTGCGGCATTCGCCGTGTGAAAGTAGGACACTGCCAGACGCCTCTTGAGAAAAGCCCAGACCATTAGGTCTGGGCTTTTTGCTTTTGGCGTTGATGGTGCTTACTGCAGCGGTGGCGATGCGGGCGAGGTAGGTAGGATGTGAGTCACCTGGTCCGCCACGACTTGGCTCCAGCTGTCGAGCCAAGGCTGGAAATCGTCCATCGACACGGGGTCGGCACCGTACTTGTCTTCCTGGCGTAAACCCAGGGAGCCTGCGACCAATTTGCCGGTCAGGCTGTCGTTCAGTACCCCCATCGTGGAAATTTTGACGATGTAGGGCTCTTTCCCCGCGAGCCGGCGTGTCAGGTTGAAAACCATCTTGATCGGTAGCAGGTCGGTGGGATTAAGACTGTCATGTTCTTGTTGTACGTGTGTGACGGCTAGACGCAGCACGAGAACGTCCTCGCCTGGCTCGTCGACGACTGTCAGTCCTCGTTTTTGCAGTGCCTGACGCATCGTCTGCAAGAACATCTGTTCGGGCCGACTCTCCTTCTCTCCTACCAGGGCCTGCCATTGCTTGTGTGTATCCTCGGTGACGACCACGAGTGGCGCGATCATGACTCGGCTGTATTTGGCGAGAACGACATCGTGATTGATGTAGTAGTAGCGCTCCGGGTGCGCTTTGTCCTGCTGTAAGACCGATTTGTCCATGGTGAGTAACGCATCGGGATTAATGACCGGGAGGGCGGGCTCGACGGCCAATGCGGCGCCGCAGAACAGCAGCAGCGCGGAGGCCGCGGCAAATCGCGTATTGATAGGCATCGGGGTTCCTCGAAATGATAATGGTATATAGTGTCTACGAAAAGACATTATAGGAAATGTGCTGACTGACATCCTGATGGAGATTTGTGTGTCAGGCTGGCCGCCAGATGAATGGCTCGCCGCTGACGCTCAGACGATCGTCTGGCAGGCCGGGGTCGCCCAATAGCTGGCGCAGATCGCGCGTCGACAACTCGAATAGTATGCCGACACTGGCGCGCAGTTTGCGCAAGTGGACTTCGCCCGCCGATTGATCAATCTGGCAGGACACCGTATTCATGGCTTGCGTGCTTTGTTGGCGTAGCACGGAGGCACGGTGCACGAGTTGGTTTTGCTCCGCGATCAATACTTGAATCTGCTGATTGATGTTCGTCGCAGAGGCCAAGGTTGGTGTAATCCGCTGCTTTACTTTGACGAGATTGTCTTTCTGCGCGTCGTTCAGTGTCAGTTCTTTGCGCTGGATCTTGCCAGCGACAATGAGGTAATTGCGCACGTCCGCATCTGCGATCAGGGCGTCGTACTGGGTTCGCAATGCGGCGATATCGCTGGTGATTTCCGTGCTACGCAAGCGCATCTCCGCGATGCGAGCGCTCGCGCTGGCGAGATCCGGGAGGACGATCGACAGCATAGTCGGCGTGTTGCGCCGGCTGCCGACGTGGCCAATACGAATTTGCGTCGCGCCGATCATGCAGCTAAGCGCACTATTGATCGAGATCGACTCGGCCAGAATGCAGCAATTGGCTGCGATGTCGATTTCGACGGCCTGGCCGACAATGACAGCATTCTCCGCACGGGAGAGGACGATGCGGCCTTTTTTGGCAATCACGGTGGCGTTGCTGGTCAAGCCGGCGATATGGATGTCGCCATCGATATTGCTGGCTGCGCCGCCGACGAGATTTTGCTTGAGTTGGATCGTGCCGCCTTGCGATTCGACCTCGCCGAAGACGTCGGCCATCACCGTAATGTTCTTACCTTTGACGACCCGTTTTTCCTGAACCTCGCCATGTTCTTCGAAGTGCTCGCCCTTCAGTGCGATGTCGCCGGTCGTTCGCAGGCTGACGCCGGAGTAATTGATGATCTTTTCTGTGACGCTGATGCGATTGCTGGCGGCATCGACATTCAGGAAACCATCGATGTTCGCGACCAGGAACTCGTCTTTCGTTGTCTTGACGATGGCCGTACCGTCGCCGGCGAGTGGGGCGAGGTCGAAGTCCTCGGGGGGCGGCGGTAGCGTAGGGCGCGCCATCAGGCTGATACCGGGTTGGCCGGGCGTGCACGGGATTTTCTGCATCAGGCGTTCGCCTGCCTTGACCTGCGGAAAGCGATTGCCGAAGTGTCTTAGATCGATGGCGCCGTTGGGGAGCTTGAGCGGCGCGTCGTCGCGATGCAGCTTGCTGCCGATTTCTTGCAAGTCCGCATTCGTACCGGGCGTCGCCGGCAAGGCATGCGCGACGGCGATACGGGCAAATCGGCCATCGGCGATGGCGCTGCGTACGGCCGCTTCATCGATGCCGAAGCGGATGCCCTTGAGCCACATGGCGGCGACGAACTCATCGAAATTCAGTGTCGTTTTGACCTGTACCACTTTCTCTTCGAGGCCGATCGCGTTCTCTGTGCCATCTTCCAATTTTTCGTAGATCGGCACCGAGATGGTTTTTTCCATCATCACCGGTTCGAACAGGTATTCGGCACTCTCATCGGCCAGAAACGGATTGCGGTACAACGCCGAGCGTTCAGGCGGAAAGAGTTGGATTGAGCCCGCGAAGCGCACCACCCCGATTTTTTGCAAACTTACGCTGGCCCGGGTGGCTAATATTTCAGGGGCATAGCGACTGATCAGCTCGAGGAAGGCGGGGTAGTCGATTTCGTTTAGGTAATAGCCTGCCGTCACCACTCGTTCGATAAAGTCGCAGAACTGAGTGGAAGAATCTAGCGTAGACAAATCGACATGGACGCCTTGCCCATCCATTTTAATGAAATGAGCATCACCAAAATGTTTGAAGAATGGCGGGTGATTTGTCTTCATCGCTACGCTGCCTGAATGACCATGGGTTATGACAAAAGAAAGTCGGATTATGCCTCATCCCAATGCTTAAGCATTGCCTTTTGTCATGAAATTTCAAGCAGTCGCGTAGCGCGCGATTTAAAGAATGCGATAAAGCAGGCGATCGATCCGTACCCGGCTTAGGCGGGTGAGCAGTTTGCGCACGCTTTCGGGGTACTGACGCACTGTCTCCAATTCGCGGTGTTGCAGGATCGGGCGGGTGTGGCGGTGGATGTTGTCGAGTTCCCGCCGCTTCTGCGCGACGAGTTCGCCTTGTGGGTCGTGGATCAGCAGAGCGTTTTCCAAATCCAGGCTGAAGGCACGCGGATTGAGATTGTTGCCGGTGATCAGATGGAAGCGTTCATCGACCCAGATCCCCTTCAGGTGGTAGCTGTTACCGCCGTCTTGCCATAGGTGAAGCTTCAATTGCTGACGCAGCAGTGCGGAACGGTGACGCTTGGCAAAGCGGCGCAGATTGACTTCGTACAGGTATGGCAGTGCCCCGATGACCTTGAATGACTCTTGTGGCGGGATAAAGAAATCGTTGGCGGTCTTGTCGCCGACGATGATGTCGACTTTGACGCCGCGTAGGATCAGGCGGTTGATTTCGCGCGTTACCGCCTTGGGGAAATTGAAATAGGGGGTGCAGATGATGACCTGCTCGCGTGCGGTAGCCAGCAGTTCCAATAGGTGGCGGTTGAGCTGGTTGTTGCGTCCGATACCGACGAGCGGTGTCACCGCCAGACCAAAGTGGTGCGTCGCGGCGTGAGACAAATCATAGCGGCTGAGTGTCAATTGCTTGCGCAGCAGGCGGATTTCGCGTCGCAGCGATCGGGTCGGAGGGCAATCGGACTGATCTAGCCGGTGCACGGCCGGGGAGGACAGCAGACATTGCCGGAGCAAGTTCACCATGGCATCGGCCAATTCGCGGCTGTGCAGCAGGTGGTAGCGGTCATGGCGATACTTGTCGTGCCGCTGCAGGTAGACATCGTTCAAGCTGGCACCGCTATACAGTACCGTATCGTCAAGCACAAACCCCTTGAGGTGCAGTACGCCGAACAGTTCCCGCGTTTGCACCGGCACACCGTAGACCGGAATGGCACCGGCGGGGTCGGCCTCGCTACAGGCGCGATACCAGCCGGCATTGCCGGCTTGCTTCGCGGCGCCGATCAGCCCGCGCTCTGCGCGATGCCTGTCGACCAATACCCGGATGTCCAGCTGAGGATTGGCCTGTCTGGCCGCCTTCAGCGCGGCCATGATCTCGCGTCCGGCATCGTCCTCCTGCAAATAAAGTGCCGTCAGATAGATGCGCTGCCGGGCTGTTGCAATCAATTGCAATAGCGTGTGGCGAAAGTCGGCGGCGCTAGTCAGCGTTTGAACCGATTCGGCGGACAGGGGAAAGCGCGGAAGTTGCTCCAGGGACGGGCGAGGGTAGAGAAGCGCCATGTGATATCGATTGCCAGCGTTCAAGCAGAGCGAACTATGTTAACACTTCTTGCCTGCGCTGTGGCGCCTCAAATCGTCAAAGCCCGAGCCGGTCGCGCAGGCGGTAGAACGTCACACCGAGTCGGATCAGCGCATCGTCCGCCCGCCCCGCGAACGGGATCGTCGGCGCGCGTAGGCCTGCTAGCAGATCGAAGCCGGCATTATCCTCTTCGATGGCGCGCGCCATCAGTTGGCCGGCGATGCCGGTCAGCGCCACGCCGTGGCCGGCGAAGCCCTGGGCATACAGGATGCGCTGGCCCAGACGCCCGAATTGCGGCACTTTGTTGAGTCCCATGTCGATGTAGCCGCCCCAGCTGTAGTCGATGGCGACCTCTCCGAGTTCGGGAAAGATGCGCGCCATTTCCGCCCTGCGTTCGGCGCGGATGCCGGCCTGGTCGGCTTGCGGTCGTTTCAGCCTACCGCCGAACAATAGTCGACCATCGGATGAAAGGCGGAAGTAGTTGAGTACATGGCGGCTGTCGCAAACGGCGGCTTCGCGCGGCAAAAGGCGACTGCGCAGTTCGGCGGGCAGCGGCGCGGTGGCCACGATGTGCGAAGCCACTGGTAGAAAGCGTCGGGCCAAACCGGGCTTCAGCGCGCCGATGTCCACATTGCAGGCCAAGATCAGCCGGTCGGCGCGTATCGTGCCGCCGCCGGCGGTGTGCACGATGACGCCGCGGGTGTCCTCGTCGATCCGGCTCACGCGGGTGCGTTCGAAGAGTTGCGCGCCTTGCGCGACCGCGGCGCGTGCCAAGCCCAGGGTATAGCGAAGTGGGTGCAGGTGGCCGCAGCCGCTGTCGTGGAGGCCGCCGATATAGGCCGGCGAGTCGATCTCCTCGCGTAAATCGGCACCGGTCAGCAACGTTGTGCGCGGGTAACCCTGACCATGTAGTGCTTGTCGCCAATCGGCCAGCGCACGTAGCTGACGCGCGTTTTCTGCAACCGTGACGTAGCCCCAGTGCAGATCGCAATCGATATTGTGGCGCTCGACACGTTCTTTGAGCGCCGCCACGCCCGCCAGCGACAACGCCCAGCATAAGCGGGCGCCGTCGTCGCCGAGTTGGCGCGCCAGCCGTGTCTGCGGGCAGGCGAAGCCGTGCAGTACCTGGCCGCCATTGCGGCCGGAGGCGCCGAACCCTACCAGCGCGCCCTCCAGTACCACGGCGCGGATACCGTTTTCCGCCAGCGTCAGCGCGGTGGTTAGCCCGGTTAGCCCCGCGCCGACGATACAGACGTCGGTCTCAAGCACTTGCTGTTCCAACGCGGGGAAGACGGGTAGGTCGTCGAGGCTGTCGGCGTACCAGGAATCGGCATGGCGACCCTGGAAAGTGTCGAGGTGCGGGGCGGTATGCCGCATGGGAATTCCGATCGGAAAAGGCGGTTCCCCATCTTCGCGGCGGCCTACTCTAGAAGTCAATAGCCTGACGGCGGAAGCCGTTTATTCCTACTTTGCTATCGCCGTACGCCGAATCACGCGTGGCATGGATGGGCGAAATGTGCAAAAATTCAGCCAACTTGACGAATTGTAGGTTTTTTTCATGCTGGACCGGGACGGATACCGCCCCAATGTCGGAATTGTCATCGTCAATGCCCGTAACGAGGTCTTCTGGGGCAAGCGTGTGCGCGAGCACTCTTGGCAGTTCCCGCAGGGGGGCATCAAACCTGGCGAAAGCCCGGAGGCCGCGATGTATCGCGAACTCTTGGAGGAGGTCGGGCTTTTGCCGCAACATGTGAAGATCCTTGGGCGAACCCGCGACTGGCTGCGTTATGAAGTGCCTTCCAACTGGGTGCGCCGCGAATGGCGCGGCAGTTACAAGGGGCAGAAGCAGATCTGGTTTCTGCTGCGCTTGGTTGGACGCGACTGCGATGTCTGTCTGCGCGCCACCAATCATCCGGAGTTCGACGGGTGGCGTTGGAGCCCGTATTGGGCACCGGTGGACGCCGTCATCGAGTTCAAGCGCGATGTCTATGAACGCGCATTGCGCGAGCTGTCCCGCTTCATCAAGGGCGTGGAGAGTCGGGAAGATTTCCTGGCTCGTCACCCGCCCAGCGTGGTGCCTGGCGGGGAGCATTGAGCCTTTTGTTGATTTTGATGCGGCAGGCGTCCCAGGGCGCCTGCTTTTGTTTGATCGATCATTCGTAACCCACTGCCATGACACAACAATACGACGAATCCTCGGTACGCGTCCTGAAAGGGCTGGAACCGGTCAAGGAACGGCCGGGCATGTACACCCGCACCGTCGATCCCACCCACATTTGCCAGGAGGTGATCGACAACGCCGCCGACGAGGCGCTGGGCGGCTTTGCACGGCGGATTGCGGTGACGGTACATCAGGATGGATCGTTGTCGGTCGACGATGACGGTCGAGGCATCCCCGTGGGCGAGCATCCGACCGAAAAACTGCCGGTGGTGGAGCTGGTTTATACCCGTTTGCACGCCGGGGGCAAGTTCGACAAGAAGGACGGCGGTGCCTATGCCTTCTCCGGTGGTTTGCACGGTGTCGGCGTCTCGGTGACCAACGCCTTGTCAACTCGGCTGGAGGTGGAGGTCAAGCGCGAAGGCGGAGTGTGGCGCATCGTGTTCGCCGGCGGCGACGTGATCGAGCCGTTGGCGCGCATCGGCGATTGCGGCGCGCGTACCAGCGGCACCCGGGTACGAGTATGGCCAGACAGCAAATACTTCGAGTCCCCGCGCTTCTCGTTGCCGGAACTGGAGCGCATGCTGCGTGCCAAGGCCGTGTTGCTGCCTGGCGTGTCGGTTAGCCTGACCATCGAGCGTGCCGGCGGCGACGAGATCAAGTCCTGGCACTATCCTGAGGGCTTGAAGGGCTATCTGGCCGAACTGTGCAACGGCGATGAGCCGGTGGCGCCTTTCTTCGCCGGCGAGAATTTCATCGGTCCCGAGCACGAGCAGTTTGCGCTGGGCGAGGGCGTGCAGTGGGCGCTGGCCTGGTTCGAGGATGGCGCAGGCGGCGAAAGCTACGTCAACCTGATTCCGACCTCGTCGGGCGGTACGCACGAGGCCGGCATGCGTGCCGGCATCTACGAGGCGGTCAAGAGTTTCATCGATCACCACAACCTGTTGCCGCGCGGTGTCAAGCTAATGGCCGAGGACGTGTGGAGCCGGGTGCGCTTCGTGCTGTCGGCGCGCGTGCTCGACCCGCAGTTCCAGGGGCAGACCAAGGAAAAGCTCACCAGTCGCGATGCGCTCAAGTTGATTGCCGGTCTGACGCGCGATCCGACCGAGTTGTGGCTCAACCAACATGTCGAGGCCGGCAAGAAAATCGCCGAATTGGCGATCCGCCAAGCGCAAAGCCGGCTCAAGTCGGTCAAGAAGGTAGAGAAGAAAAAGGGCTCCGGCGTGGCCGTGTTGCCCGGCAAGCTGACCGATTGCGAAAGCGAAGATATTGCGCGCAACGAACTGTTCCTGGTCGAGGGCGACTCGGCCGGCGGCTCGGCCAAGCTTGCGCGCGATAAGGAATTCCAAGCAATCCTGCCGCTGCGCGGCAAGGTGCTCAACAGTTGGGAAACCGACAAAGATCAGTTGTTCTCCAACGCCGAAATCCACGACATCGCCGTGGCCATCGGCGTCGATCCGCACCTGCCGGGGGAGGCGGCCGACCTGTCGGGGCTGCGATACGGCAAGATCGCCATCCTGTCCGATGCGGACGTCGACGGATCGCATATCCAGGTGCTGCTCTTAACGCTGTTTTACCGGCACTTCTCCGCCTTGATGAATGCCGGGCACATCTTTATCGCGCAACCGCCGCTATTCCGGGTCGACGTGCCGGGGCAAGGCAAGAACCGGCCGCCGAAGAAGCTGTATGCGCTGGACGCCGACGAGCTGGAGGCCATGCTCGAACGGCTGCGCAGCGAGGGGGTGCGCGAAGGTCATTGGAGCATCAGCCGCTTCAAGGGGCTGGGTGAAATGAACCCCGAGCAGCTCAAGGACACGACCATGCACCCGGATACCCGACGTCTGGTATGCGTTCGTCTGCGGCCGGATAGTGCCGACGAGACGCGGCGGATGTTCACCATGCTGATGGGCAAGGGCGAGGCCGCCAGCCGGCGCAGTTGGATGGAGGTGCGCGGTAACGAGGTGGAAGCCGACATCTGATGCCATATAATGCAGCCTGAATAAAATGACGAGCAAACCATGACGCCACTGAAGAACGATCTCTTTTTGCGGGCTTTGCTGAAACAACCGGTCGAGCACACGCCGATTTGGATGATGCGCCAAGCCGGGCGCTATCTCCCCGAGTACCGCGCCACCCGAGCCCGTGCCGGCAGTTTCCTGGCGCTGTGCAAGAATCCTGAGCTGGCCTGCGAGGTCACCCTGCAGCCTTTGGATCGTTTTCCACTCGATGCCGCGATCCTGTTCTCCGATATCCTGACCGTACCGGACGCCATGGGGTTGGGGCTGTATTTCGCCGAAGGCGAGGGGCCGAAGTTCGAGCGCCCGTTGCGCGACGAAACGGCGATCCGCCAACTGGCGGCGCCCGATCCCGAGGACGAGCTCGGCTATGTGATGGATGCCGTGCGCACTATCCGCCAGGCGCTGGATGGCCGCGTGCCGCTGATCGGCTTCTCAGGTAGCCCGTTTACGCTGGCCTGCTACATGATCGAGGGCGGCGGCAGCGACGACTTCCGCCATACCAAGGCCATGCTGTATTCGCGGCCCGATCTGCTGCATCGTATTCTGAGCGTCAACGCCGACGCGGTGACGGCCTATCTCAATGCGCAGATTCGCGCCGGTGCCCAGGCGGTGCAGATTTTCGATACCTGGGGCGGCGCGCTGACGCGTTCGGCCTACCTCGAATTTTCCCTACCCTACATGCAGCGTATCGTCGACGGGCTGATTCGCGAGCACGATGGCCGCCGCGTGCCTTGCATTCTGTTCACCAAAGGGGGCGGGCAGTGGCTGGAAGCCATGGCCGATGCCGGCGCCGATGCGCTCGGACTCGACTGGAGCACCGATATCGCCGACGCGCGGCGGCGGGTCGGCGAACGCGTGGCGTTACAGGGTAATCTTGACCCTTGCGTACTTTTTGCCGCGCCGGAGGCAATCGAGGCCGAAGTGGCAAAAATTCTCGCGAGCTTCGGCAGCGGCAACGGCCATGTCTTCAATCTGGGCCATGGCATTTCGCAGCATGTCGATCCGGCGCATGCCGCCGTGCTGGTCGATGCGGTGCATCGACTTTCCGCGCGTTGAGTTTTTCTGATTTTCCGTTCATTCCCCGGCTATGGAGAGGATGAGCGATCGATTCGGCTGCGGCACGGCCGCCGCCGAATCGGACCGCTTCAACAATCGAGATTGACATTCTGCCTGTCTGTTGTTCCACGAGTTATGCACACGAACTAGTCGTTTGGCGGGTGCTTGTCAAGAGTTTGGCGGTGGTGTTTTTTGTCGTTCGTAACTCATTGAAATAAAAAGGCTTTCACGATTGCTTAATTTTTGTGCAATCTAATGGTAGCCGGCTATTCCTTCGAATTTGAGCATTGGCCAGGGGGTTATGCACAAAGTTATCCACAGCGGCTGTGCACAGGAAAGGCAAAGCCTTGTCTGATCTTGATTTGCGCCTGGAAGAGGGTGTTTCGCCGATGTCTCTTTCGGTGGAAGTAGCAGTGGATGTTCCGCTATGGAGTACGTTTAGCTACTTAGCCGATAGGTCGCTACCCAGAGGGCAGCGCGTACGTGTGTCTTTCGGTTCGCGCAGAATGTGTGGCGTGGTTACAAATAATGGCAACGCCGAGCAGCAGTATGCATTTCGCATTAAATGCGTCGACGAAGTGTTCGACGAGTTGCCGCCATTGCCGGAGGCTTTTCTCGATCTGGTGAATTTCGCCGCCGGTTATTACCACCACCCTTACGGGCAGACCTTGTTTACCGCTTTGCCGACCGCATTGCGCGAGCCGCGGGCGGTGCGCCTGCCCGATCGTCGTGTCTGGCGGCTCACGCCGGCCGGGCGTGACGCCGAGGTCGCGCCTAGACACAAGGTGCGTCACGCACTGTGGCAGGCGTTATGCGCCGACGATCTGGCGCCGGAAGGGGCGCGCGCGGTCGCGCCGTCCGCTGCGACCATTCTCAAGGCTTGGCAGGATAGTGGCTGGGTGACGCGCGTCGATGCCGCCGTGCCGCCGCTGGCGGTCGAAGGCGTCATTCCTCTCAATACGGCGCAGCGTGCCGCCCTCGATGCGATCGAGGCGAGCTCGGCGCCGCACAAACCCTGGTTGCTGCATGGTGTGACCGGCAGCGGCAAGACCGAGGTTTACCTGCAACTGATCGAACGGCAACTGCGCGCGGGGCGCCAAGTGCTGGTGTTGGTGCCGGAAATCAACCTCACGCCGCAATTGATCGCTCGCTTTACCCAACGCTTTCCCCTCACCCCGACGGCGGTGCTGCATAGCCATGTCGCCGACGGCGAACGGCTGGTCGCCTGGGTCGATGCCTGGCAGGGGCGTGCCCGCATCGTGATCGGTACGCGGCTGGCGGTGTTCACGCCGATGCCAGAACTTGGGATGGTGATCGTCGACGAGGAACACGACGGTTCGTTCAAGCAGCAGGACGGATTGCGCTACCATGCGCGCGACCTGGCGGTATGGCGCGCGCACCGTGCGGCGGTGCCGATCGTGCTGGGCAGCGCCACGCCCTGCCTGGAGACGCTGGCCAATGTGGATGCCGGTCGCTATCGGCGCCTGGTGCTGGCCGAGCGTGCGCACCATGCGGCGGCGTTGCCGACCGTCCGTCTGGTTGACGTGCGTCGTGCCAAGCGCAGCGAAGGCCTGACCGACGAGGTGCTAGCCGCACTCGCCGACCGCGTCCGAAAACGTGAACTCAGCCTGGTGTACATCAACCGCCGCGGCTTCGCTCCAGTGGTGGCCTGTACCGAATGCGGTTGGCTATCCGGTTGTCCGCGTTGCTCCGCCAAATTGGTGGTGCATCTGCTGGAACGCAAACTACGCTGCCATCATTGCGGTTGGGAAGAGGCTGTGCCGCATGTCTGTCCGGATTGCGGCAATACCGACATCAAGCCGCTGGGCGAGGGCACGCAGCGCTTGGAGGCGGCGCTGGGACGCGCCTTGCCGACGGCGCGCATCCTGCGCATCGATCGCGATACCACACAGCGGCGCGAGGCTTGGAACGATATTTACCGACAGGTGCATGCCGGCGAGGTCGATATCCTGGTCGGCACGCAGATGCTGGCCAAGGGACACGATTTCGGTGCGCTCAGCCTGGTGGCGATCTTGAATGCCGATGCCGCGTTGTATTCGGCCGATTTTCGCGCCTCGGAGCGACTGTTTTCCCAGTTGATCCAGGTGGCCGGCCGTGCCGGTCGGGCCGAGCGGCCGGGAGAAGTGCTATTGCAGACGCAGTGGCCGGAGCATCCGCTCTATCAGGCCTTGGTGGCGCACGACTTCGACCGCTATGCGGCCGAGCTGCTTGGCGAGCGACGTCAACTGGGATTCCCGCCGGCCAGTTTTCAGGCGCAACTGCGCGCCGATGCCCCAACGCTCGCCGAAGCGAGCGATTTTCTACACACGATTCGCGAGCGTTTGGCGCAACCCGCGCAGGCGTCGGGTGTTGCCGTCTGCGGACCGGCCCCTGCATTGATGGTAAAACTTGCCAATCGCGAGCGCGCGCAGCTGGTGCTGGAAAGCCCACAGCGAGCGGCACTGCATCAGTTGCTGAACCAATTGACCGAATGGCTGCCTGCGCAGAATGTCGGCCGCGGTCTGCGCTGGTCGTTGGATGTGGATCCGCAAGATACCTGATTGGGGGAGAAATGATGCGTAACAAGTGGATCTTGATGGCGATGCTGGTCTGCCTGCGCGCCGGCGCCATCGACCTGCATGGCTTGCCGCAGGATAGCCTGTCCCTGTGGGTGGCGCCGGTCGAATCGGATCGCGTCGACATCGCCTACCGAGCCGACCAGCCGGCCAGCCCCGCCTCCACCATGAAGCTGTTGACCGGTTGGGCCGCGCTGGATCGCCTGGGGCCCGACTTCACCTGGCACACCCGGCTGATGTCGACCGCGCCGGTGGTCGACGGTGTGCTCGAGGGCGACCTCTATTGGGTGGGCGAGGGCGATCCGCGCTTTTTCGGCGCACGGCTACGCGAGTTGCTGGACGGTCTGCGCCAACGCGGTATCCGCAAGATCGCCGGGCGGTTGGTGCTGGATGCTTCCGCTTATAGCCGCTTATCGTCGGCGGATGGCTTCGAGCAGGATGAGGGCGAAAGTTTCATGGCGCCGCCCGATCCGCTATTGACCAATCTCAATGTCGTTTGGTTGCGCTTCTTCAACGATGAGCAAGGCGTGCGCGTGGTGCTGGATCCGCCACTGGCTGGCATCACGCTCGAATCGCATTTGACCGATGGCGGCGGTGCCACCTGCGGCGATGTACGTCGATGGGTTCTGATCAAAGCGACCGGCAATACCATTTTTGCCGCCGGCAAGGTGCCGAGGGATTGCGACGGCAGCATGGCCTATTTGCAGCCGCTAGAGCCGGAGCAGTTCGCCGCGGCGGCCTTTGCCGGCGTGTGGCAGTCGCTCTCGGGCAGCGGGCCGCTGGGGGTGGCGAGCGGCAAGGTGCCGGAAGGCGCGCGCGCGCTGGCCTCGGTGACATCCGACCCGCTGTCGCGCGTGTTGGTGGACGTGAACAAATTCAGTAACAACCCGATGGTGCGATCGCTGTTCCTAACCATGGGGCGGCAGGCTCCGGAGAGTGGGGATACCGTGGCCGACGCCGAGCGGGCGGTGCGCCAGGCGTTGGTGGCGCATGGTCTCGACGGCCATGGGCTCAAGCTGGAGAACGGCGCCGGCCTGTCGCGCGACGAGCGCGTGACCGCCAGTTTGCTGGGGCAGGTGCTGCGTGTGGCCGCGCGCGGCCCCTACGCCGACGAGCTGTTGGCCAGTCTGCCGATCGCCGGCCAGACCGGCACGCTTAAGCATCGTTTCCTCGACCTCGGTCCGGCACTACGCCTGAAAACCGGCACGCTCAAGGACGTGGCGGCCGTGGCGGGCTATTGGCAGCGGCGCGACGGTCGTCGCCTGGTGATTGTCGCGTTTGTGAACCATCCTCAGGCCGCTAGCTTGAAGCCGGCACTGGACGCCGTGGTTCGCGATGCCATTCGGCGTTATGAGTCCGACGGGATATAATTCGCGATTGTGCTTATGCGTTGTTGTCCCAATATTCAATTGGGTCACTCTGATTGCAAGGAAATGTCATGAATCCGGTTGTCATGTATACCACCGCGGTCTGCCCGTACTGCCAGCGAGCCAAGATGCTGTTGGCGAGTAAAGGGGTGGCCGATATCCAGGAAATCCGCGTCGATCTCGACGCCGCAGAGCGCGAGAAAATGATGGCCATCACCGGCCGCCGGACCGTGCCGCAGATTTTCATTGGCGAAACCCATGTCGGCGGCTGCGACGACCTCGTGGCGCTGAACAATGCCGGCAAGCTGGATGTTTTGCTCGGCAAATGATGCGACGGCCTTGTCTTGCGGCGGCTGGCCCGCACGGAGGTTTCGTGCGATGATGCCGCGGGGCGCCGAACTGTCCCAATCATTGTTTCCGTCGCCGACGGATTGTTTTTTTGATCAAACCTGCAGGTGAGATTTAGATGAGTGAACAGCAAGAGCAGCAACCGGTCTTCTCCATCGACAAGATCTACGTGAAGGACATGTCCCTTGAAGTGCCGAACGCGCCGGAGGTATTCCTGGTGCAGGTTCAGCCGGAAATCGACATGCAATTGGCTTCCGAAGCCAAGCAGATCGAAGAGGGCTATTTCGATTGCAGTCTGACCGTGACCGTGACCGCCAAGGTTGAGGACAAGGTGCTTTTCCTGGCTGAAGTGGCGCAATGCGGCATCTTCCAGATTCGCAACATCCCGGCGGAAGATATCGACCCGATTCTGGGCGTGGCCTGCCCGAACATCTTGTTCCCGTACGCACGCGAAACCGTGTCGAACATCGTCAACCGCGCTGGCTTCCCGCCGGTACTGCTGTCCCCGATCAATTTCGAGGCGCTGTACATGCAACAACGTGCGGGCCAGCTCGACGCAGGGAATGCCTGATGAGTCCGCGGCGCCTTACATGGCTGGTTGCCTGCCTTTCGATGGCGTACGCGCCGCTGGCCGGCGCGCTGGAATTCCGTTCGGTCAAGGAATCCGGCGCCGTGCTATATGAGGCGCCCGCGCTTTCGGCCAAGAAATTATTCGTGGTCAGCCGCTACTATCCGGTGGAAGTGCTGAGTACGCAGGATGCATGGGCGCGCGTGCGCGATGCTACCGGTGCGATCTCTTGGCTGCCGTCCGCAGCCTTATCGGCGCAGCGCTGGCTGCTGGTGGTCTCCGAGCGCGCCGATGTGCGCACAACGCCGACGGCTGCCGGCGTCGCCTTTTCCGTACCGAAGAATGGGGTGCTGCAATTGATGGATCCGCCGTCCAACGGTTGGGTTCATGTGCGCCATCGCGACGGTAGTACGGGTTATGCCAGCATCACCGATCTGTGGGGCCTCTAGTATGAAGCTTGCCGTGATGGGTGCCGGCGCCTGGGGAACCGCCCTGGCGATTTCTTTCGCCCGGCAACACGACGTTGTCCTTTGGTCGCGTAACGGTTCGCATGTCGCCGAATTGGCGGCGAACCGGGTCAACCAGCGTTACCTGCCCGATGCACCGTTCCCCGAGCGACTGTCGCTTTGTGCCGAATTGCCGCGTGCCATTGCCGATGCCGAATTGATCCTGATCGCCACACCGATCGCCGGTTTGCGTCCGGCGTTGCGGGCGCTCAAGGCCTCGTCTTCGACGTTGGCGCCGCTCATCTGGGCCTGTAAGGGTTTCGAGGCGGGCTCCAGTTTGTTACCGCACCAGGTAGTGGCCGAAGAATTGCCGGTGCAACATCCGTGCGGGGTGCTGTCCGGTCCGAGCTTCGCGCGCGAGGTGGCTGCCGGCCTGCCGGCCGCCGTGACCATTGCCTCCGACGATGCGGCGTTCGCCGAACGCATCGCTCGCGAGTGGCACAGTCCGTTGCTGCGTTTATATGCCAACGACGACCTGGTCGGCGTTGAAGTCGGCGGGGCGGTCAAGAACGTCATGGCGATCGCCACCGGGGTGGCCGACGGCTTGGGTTTCGGGCTCAATACCCGCGCCGCGTTGATTACGCGTGGCCTCGCGGAGATCACCCGCTTGGCGGTGGCATTGGGCGCCAGTCAAAAAACCATGATGGGCCTGGCCGGCATGGGCGATCTGATCCTGACTTGCACCGGTTCGCTATCGCGCAACCGCCAAGTCGGCCTGCGGCTGGCCGAAGGGCTACCGCTGGCGCAGATTCTGACCGAGCTTGGGCATGTCGCGGAAGGGGTGCCGACCGCCCGCGAAGTGCTGACCATGGCCGAACGCTTGGAAGTGGAAATGCCGATTACCGCCGCCGTATGCGGTTTGCTGTATTACGGCGCCGAGCCCGCCCAGGTCGTGGACGAGCTGCTGAGCCGTTCTCCGAAATCCGAATCCTGAGCCAAGCGTGTTGCGGCGCGAACAAAAGACGGGGCAACCCGTCTTTTGTCATTTGGGTGCGTTCTGTCGCACCGTGTCGATCATCGCGCGCTCCTGGCGTTCGCGTTCATCCGCTTCGGCCCGTGCCCGGGCGGCCTCTTCTTCCGCGCGTTGCAGTGCCTCATTTTCAGCCGCCTCGAGCGCCTGCATGACGGGCAGCATTTGGTCAGTACGGAAATCATCCAACGTATCGCGTAGCCGTTCGGCGTATAGCACCGTGTTGTCGGCATCGGCGATGATGATGGCGGGCGCGGTATAGCCGGCCAGTGGATATTCGGTGATCAAGACACCGAAGTGCTTATGGAAGTCGCGGCCGCGCAAGGTGGAGAGCAAGGTCGTGCGCGGCAGGCCGCGCTCCTTGCGTACTCGGCGTAGCGTGGATGGCGAGTCCACCGAAATGACCACGATTTGCAGCATGGGCCAGCGTTCAAGAAAGCGCAGGGTTTCGCGTAGCAAGCGCATGCCGCCATGCACGTCCTCGTCGAGCGACAGTAGGGTGATGATGGCCTTGGGTTGGCCTGCGAATTGCCCCAGGGCGACGTCGTTGAATTGGTCGTCGACCAACATGAAGCTAGGCAGTCGGCTTCCTGGCGCCGGGAATTCCCCGATCAGCGGCAGAATCTCTTCCCCGTACAGTAACCTGAACTGGTTCATTGCGAACTCCTTTCCATGTTTCTCTCATGGTGGAGTCCGTCTGGGCAAAAAACAAGGAAATCATGTAGACCGGGCGCACGGATGCGCGCCCGGGGGACAAGTTCTTAAGGATAGAACCAGTAGAGGCTGTAGCCTTGGGCATGCACCTTGCCGACATCGAAGCGCATGACGATCTTCTCTTCGCTGCGGGCATCGAAGCGCTTCAGCTTCTGGCTATCCGGTTTCAGATACTCGCGCGGGGTGAATACCTTGCGGATCAGTACTTGGTTATCGGCATCCTTCAGCGTGACCTCGAGCATCGGGAACGCTTGCGGATAAGGGGCGTGATTCTTCAGGGTGGCCGACAATTGCACCAGGTTGGCGTGTTCGGGCACGAACGACAGTTCCGACCACTCCGTGCGGATGTACTCCTGGTCGGTCGAATAGGGGACGGTGCAGCCGAACTGCTTGCACACCCGTTCGAACATTGGCCGGGCCTCAGGCGCTTGCGCGGTGATCAAGGTGCGGTTGATGTAGATCAGTTGGCCGGCGAGCAACAGCAGGGCGAAGAACGAGGCCAGCAACACCAGAACCGTGACGAACGGATTGGGCCGTTTGCGCGGCGAAGCCTCGCTGCCGAGCGCCGGGTCGAAGGGGGGCGCTGCCTCCTCTGCGGGCTCCGGCTCGGGAGGCGCGACGATCTGCGCTTCGGGAGCGTGCGGCACTTCTTCTTGTGGATGTACGATGCGGCGGCTATCGAAAATCGCCGGGACTTCGTCATCGTCAACGATCGGCGATATCGTCGCTTGCGGTTCGTACTCCGCATCGTCTTCGGCGAATGGGTCGCCGATAGGCGCGCTGACGGTCGGCTGTTGGTGAAGCGCTTGGTTGAGCGCCTGCTGAAAGGCCTCCACATCGGCCAGAGACGGCGCGCCGGCGTCGACCGGGTCTGTCTGCGGCGGTTCGGGCAGGCTGGCCGTCATCGGATCGAAATCGGGCACCTCCAGCTCGAAGTCGTCGATGTCGGCAACGGACTGTTCGGGCGAAACGGGGGGCGTCGGCGGTGTCGCCACCGGCGGACTGGGCGGCGGCGCGACAGCCGCCGCCTGCGCTGGCGCGATCAGGCGATCGATGGCGTTGAATACATGGGCACAGCGCCCGCAGCGCACGAGGCCTTTGGCTGCGGTCAATTGCGTGTCACTGACCTTGAATCGAGTCTGGCAAGCGGGGCACTGTGTTGTTTTGGTCATACCGTTTGTCGTCGTGTTCCGGTGAGTCGGGTCCAACCCTCGTCGAAGACCGGCGGGTCCATGTCGAACCAACTGGAATAAATCGCCGAGAGTTCTTCTGCTTGTTCGGCAAGTATGCCGGATAAGACGATTCTACCACCGGTTTTAACATGGTTGGCTAGCATGCCGCCAAGCATACGTAGCGGGTTGGCCAAAATATTGGCCAACAGGACGTCGACTTGGGTCGGCGGCGTGTCGTCCGGCAGGCAGAACAATGCCGAGACCCCGTTTTGCGCCGCATTGTCGCTGCTGGCACGTACCGCTTGCGGGTCGATGTCGACACCGGTGGTGGCGCCGGCACCTAGCTTGAGGGCGGCAATGGCCAGGATGCCCGAGCCGCAACCGTAATCCAGCACGGTGGCTCCCGGTGTCAGGTGGGCGTCGATCCATTGCAGGCACAGCCGGGTGGTCGGATGACTACCGGTACCGAATGCCAGGCCAGGATCGAGCTGCAGGTTGACGGCGTTCGGCGCCGGTGCCTCGTGCCAGGTCGGGGTGATCCACAGCCGGTCGGAGATGCGGATCGGCTCGAACTGCGATTGGGTCAGGCGCACCCAGTCCTGTTCCTCGATGCGCTCGGTGGTGAAGACCGGCATCGGTTGTTGGCAGGCATTGGCCGCCGCGGCGATCAGCAATGCCACCTCCGCGTCATGGGCGAACAACGCAAGGATGCGGCTTTGCGACCACAGCCTGTCGACCGGTTCGCCGGGCTCGCCGAAGATCGGTTCTTCCTGGGTGGTACCGGCCCAGGCGTCCTCGATGGCGGCCGACAGGGCGCCGGCCTCCATCAGGGCATCGGCGAGTTTCTCCGCGATCTTGGAGTCAGCCTCGATGGAGGCCTGGATCCACGCCATCAGATGCTACCTTTCTTCATATTGGCCAGCCGCTCTTCCAGGTAATGGATGCTGGTGCCGCCGCGCACGAAGGCCGAATCCATGAACAGCTCCTGATGTAACGGGATATTGGTCTTGATGCCGGATATTGCCATTTCGGACAGGGCGACGCGCATGCGAGCGATCGCTTGGTCGCGGGTGTCGCCGTAGGCAATCAGCTTACCGATCATCGAGTCGTAATGCGATGGCACGGTATAGCCCTGATAAATATGCGAATCGATGCGGATGCCCGGGCCGCCGGCCGGGTGGTAGCCCTCGATCTTGCCCGGCGACGGGATGAACGAGAACGGATCTTCCGCATTGATGCGGCATTCCATGGCATGACCCCGAATCACGATATCTTTTTGCTTATAGCGCAACTTTTCGCCGGCGGCGATGCGGATCTGCTCTTGCACGATGTCGACGCCGGTGATCATCTCGGTCACCGGGTGTTCGACCTGCACGCGGGTATTCATTTCGATGAAGTAGAAGCCGCCGTTCTCGTACAGGAATTCGAAGGTGCCGGCGCCGCGATAGCCGATGCGGCTGCAAGCTTCGGCGCAAGCCGTGCCGATCTGTTGGCGCTGCTTGTCGGTGATGCCGGGGGCAGGGGCTTCTTCGATGATCTTTTGGTGGCGGCGCTGCATCGAGCAGTCGCGTTCGCCGAGATAGATGGCGTTGCCGTACTCGTCGGACAGGATCTGAATCTCGATGTGGCGCGGCTGTTCGAGGAACTTCTCCATGTAGACCACCGGATTGCCGAAGGCGGCTTCGGCCTCGGCGCGGGTCATGCCCACCGCCGTGATCAACGCCGCTTCGCTGTGCACCACGCGCATACCGCGTCCGCCACCGCCGCCGGCTGCCTTGATGATCACCGGGAAGCCGATTTTGCGGGCGATGCGGACGATTTCCGCCGGATCGTCCGGCAAGGCGCCTTCCGAACCGGGCACGCAAGGTACCTTGGCGGTCAACATGGCGTTTTTGGCCGAGACCTTATCGCCCATCAGGCGGATGGTGTCGGGACGCGGGCCGATGAACACGAAGCCCGATTGCTCGACACGTTCGGCGAAATCCGCATTTTCGGATAAGAAGCCGTAGCCGGGATGGATGGCCTGGGCGTCGGTGACTTCGGCTGCGGCGATGATGGCCGGAATGTTCAGGTAGCTCTTGCCGGATGGGGCCGGGCCGATGCAGACCGACTCGTCGGCCAGCTTGACGTACTTGGCTTCGCGGTCGGCCTCGGAGTGCACGACGACGGTCTTGATGCCCATTTCCCGGCAAGCCCGCTGGATGCGCAGTGCGATTTCCCCGCGGTTGGCAATCAGTATCTTTTCAAACATGGTTTGGCGTGTCCGTAGAAGGTCGGAACAAACAACAAGGGCACGCTTGGTCGTGCCCTGTCATCTCTATGTGCTGGCGTCCGGTGTTTACTCGATGACGAACAGCGCTTCGCCGTATTCGACCGGTTGGCCTTCCTCGACCAAGATCTTGGTCACGGTGCCGGCGCGATCGGATTCGATCTCGTTCATTAGCTTCATGGCTTCGATGATGCACAGCGTCGCGCCCACTTCCACTTTGTCGCCGACTTCGACGAACTTCTTGGCGCCCGGGCTCGGCGCGCGGTAGAACGTGCCAACCATCGGCGACTTGACGACTTGGCTGTCGTCGTAGGCCGGCGCGCTGACCGCCGGCGCTGCTGGGGCGGCCGCGGCCGCAGCCACCGGGGCGGCTTGCTGGACGGGGTACTGCATGGCGTTCATCTGCTGGGCGTAGGCGATCTGGGCATTGGCCGAGACGCGGGTGATCCGCACTTTCTCCTCGCCTTCGGTCACTTCCAGCTCAGCGATGCCGGATTCTTCGACGAGGTCGATCAGTTTTTTGAGTTTACGCAGATCCATGAATTGTCCTTCGGATGTTTTGACTCGCGGATACGATTAGACTTGCTCGCCTAAGCGGGCAATGGCGTGGCTTAGTGCCAGTTCGTATCCATGAGCGCCCAGCCCGCAGATGACGCCGACCGCCAGATCTGAAAAATAGGAATGCTGGCGGAACGGTTCGCGGGCGTGGACGTTGGAAAGATGTACTTCGATAAATGGCACCTTGACGCCTGCCAGCGCGTCGCGCAGTGCGACGCTGGTATGGGTGAAGGCGGCCGGATTGATGATGATGAACTCGGTCTTGTCGCCCGTGCAGGCATGGATACGGTCGATCAGCACATATTCGGCGTTGCTTTGCAGCGTTTCCAATTCGAAACCTGCCTGGCTTGCCTGTTTTTTCAGGCGCTGATTGATCGCGTCCAGCGTGTCCCGACCGTAGTGCTGCGGCTCTCTGGCGCCCAGAAGGTTCAGGTTCGGGCCGTGCAGCACAAGGATTTTTCGGGCCAAGATAGCGGTCCTTCGTTCAAATGATGGGCGGAAGTTTGCCGCAAATGGCAGCAAAATGTCCAGCTTTGGCTGAAATTCATCTACGAATTTTCGTATGTCATTCAGCGGGATTGCCGGAAAAGTGGAGTGAAAGCACTAGTTTAGCCACGTTGTTCCGACTGTGGCTATTGTGCGCCAACCGGCGTGTCCGGCGTTGATCTGCGCCAAATTTTGCCCTGTGCGAAGCGAGATGCCCGGCATGCCTAAACCCGTGCCGGGGAGAGCAAGCGCAGGTATAATCTCACGGTTTCAAGCTTTTGGATCGCCATGCATATTTCGGAATTCGATTACTTCCTGCCGGAACGCCTGATCGCCCAGCACCCGCCGACCGAGCGCGGGGCTAGCCGTATGCTGCATGTCGATGGCGGCGCGCTCGACGATCTGATGTTCGCAGATTTCTTCGATCAGGTGCAGTCGGGCGATGTCATGGTGTTCAACGATACGCGCGTCATCAAGGCGCGCCTATTCGGCGAGAAGGCCAGTGGCGGGCAGGTCGAGGCGCTGATCGAACGCGTGCTGGACGACCACGTCGCGCTGGCGCATGTCCGTGCCTCCAAGTCCCCTAAGCCAGGTACCCAGCTGACCTTCGCCGGCCGCTGGCAAGCCGAAATGGTCGAACGGGTCGGCGATCTGTTCAAGTTGCGCTTCCTGGCCGATACGCCGCTGTTCGATATTCTGGCCGAGTCCGGGAAGCTGCCGCTGCCGCCGTATATCGATCGCGGCGCCGACGGTGAGGACGACGAACGCTATCAGACCGTCTATGCGCGCGAGCAGGGCGCGGTAGCGGCGCCGACTGCCGGATTGCATTTCACCGAGGAGATGCTGGCGCGGCTGGCGGACAAAGGCGTCAAACTTTGCCGTGTGACGCTGCACGTCGGTGCCGGCACTTTCCAGCCGGTGCGGGTCGACGACATCCACGAACACAAGATGCATAGCGAGATCTACGAGATCCCCGAGACCACCCGGGTCGAGATCGCCGCCGCTCGCGCGGCTGGCCGTCAAGTGCTGGCCGTGGGCACCACCAGCCTGCGCGCGCTCGAATCGGCTGCGCAATCGGGGCAACTGGTGGCCGGGCGCGGCGAAACGGACATCTTCATCACGCCGGGCTATCGTTTCCGCGTGGTGGATCGACTGCTGACCAATTTCCACTTGCCGAAATCGACGCTACTGATGCTGGTGTCGGCTTTCGCCGGGATGGACACCATTCGCGCGGCCTATCTGCATGCCGTCGCGCACGAATACCGGTTTTTCAGCTATGGCGACGCCATGCTGCTGGAAAAACAACGAATCTGACACGGAGAACCCGCCATGGCCGGATTGAAGAAAGACAGCGCCCGCCCGGTCGAGCTTTGCCTGCACACCCGTACCCGGGTGCTGGAAATCAGTTTCGACGATGGTGCGCATTTCGAATTGCCGAGCGAATATCTGCGGGTGTACTCGCCGTCGGCCGAGGTCCGCGGACATGGCGTTGGCCAGGAGGTGCTGCAGACCGGCAAGCGCGACGTGGCGATTGTCGCCATCGATCCGGTCGGGCAATACGCCGTCAAGCTGGTGTTCGACGATGGACACGACTCCGGCCTGTACAGCTGGGCCTATTTGTATGAGCTGGGCAGCAAGCAGTCGGAAAATTGGCAGCATTATCTGGATCGGCTGGCCGCTGCGGGCGCGAGTCGGGATTAGCTGTCTACCATGGGATGTCGCGTGCGTTCGCATCGCAACGCACGCCCACAAAAAACGGGACGAAGGAAGCACGACATGGAGAAAACGACGCACTTCGGTTTTAAGACCGTGGCTGAAAGCGACAAAGCGCAGAAAGTGGCCGAGGTATTCCACTCTGTGGCGCAGAAATACGATGTGATGAACGACCTGATGTCGGCCGGCTTGCATCGCGTCTGGAAGCATTTCACCTTGACGACCTCCGGTGTGCGCCGCGGCGACCGGGTGCTGGATATCGCCGGCGGCACCGGCGACCTGGCGCGCGGCTGGGCCCAGCGCGTGGGGCGCGATGGCGAAGTCTGGCTAACCGACATCAATAGCTCGATGTTGACTGTCGGCCGCGACCGCTTGCTCGACGCCGGCATGATTCTGCCCGTGGCGCTGGCCGACGCCGAGAAACTGCCGTTTCCGGATAATTATTTCGATTGCGTGTCGGTGGCCTTTGGCCTGCGCAACATGACCCACAAGGAGGCCGCACTGGCCGAAATGTGCCGTGTGCTCAAGCCGGGCGGCAAATTGCTGGTGCTCGAATTCTCCAAGGTCTGGAAGCCTCTGTCGCCGCTGTATGATCTGTATTCGTTCAAGGCTTTGCCGTTGATGGGCAAGCTGGTCGCCGACGACGCGGATAGCTATCGTTACCTGGCCGAGTCGATTCGCATGCATCCCGACCAGGAGACGTTGCGCCGGATGATGCTCGATGCCGGCTTCGGCAAGGCCGACTTCCATAACCTGACCGGCGGCGTCGTGGCGCTGCACAAGGGTTACAAATTCTAATCGGCGGGGCGCGAGATGCATCCGACACTGACTAGTTGGCTCATGCTGGCCGGCGCGATCGCCGCCGAAGTCACCGCCACCAGTTCGCTGAAGCTGGCCGCTGGCTTTAGCCGGCCGCTACCCTCGATGGTGGTGGTTCTCGGCTATATCGTGTCCTTCTGGCTGCTGGGCCGTGTGGTGCAGCGACTGGAGCTGGGCCTGGTGTATGCCGTCTGGTGCGGCGTCGGCATGGCCGTGGTGGCCATGGTGGGCGTGTTTGCCTATGGCGAGAGCCTGACGTGGCTGAAATGTGCCGGTATCGTTTTCATTACGGCAGGCGTCGTGATGCTGAGCTTCGCCAAATCCTCTGCCTGACCGATCGAGAGCCCGCCATGCAACCCATTCTCGCCTTGTTCAACCACATCCTCGGCCAGCATCCCGAAGTGCGCGCCGAATTGGCCGAACTGGCCGGCCGGCGCGTGGCGCTGGCGATGCCGCCGATGACTTTGTCCGGCGTGATTACCGACGTTGGCCTGCTTGCCGCAAGTGCGGGCGAGCCGGAGGCCACGGTGCGCGTCAAACCGCTGGCGGCACTCTCGGCGCAATGGTCGGGCCGGGTGCCGGATTTTTCCGACCTCGAGCTTGCCGGCGATAACGAACTGGCCCAACGCTTCGGCCATTTGGCAGGCCAGTTGCGCTGGCTACCGGTGGAGGATCTGTCCGGCCTGCTCGGCGATGCCGCCGCGCATCGTATCGAGGGCTGGCTGCGCCGAAGCGCCGGCTTCAAGGGGGCGGTGGCGTGGCGCGTACTCGACAGTTGGATCGAGCACTTGCGCGACGAGATGCCTCTGTTGACGCATAAACGGGATGTCGAACGATTCGTCGCCGCTGTCGATGCCTTGCGCGACGACGCGGCGAGATTGGAAAAACGCCTGGCTCGGCTGGAAGCCGAGCGCGGGTCTCGGAGCGAGCCGGCATCGCCGGCCGTAACACCATGCGGATAGCGCGCGCCTACAAGATTTTTGCCACCTTTTACCGTTTTGGCCTGGATGATTTCTTTCGCGGACACTCGCGCCTGAAATGGTTGCATACCCTATGCCGGTTGTTGCCGTTGCCGCGGCATCGCCGCGACAGCCTGCCGGTGCGTCTGCGCTTGGCATTGGAGAGCCTGGGGCCGGTATTCGTCAAATTCGGCCAGGTGTTGTCGACTCGACGGGATCTGCTGCCGACCGATTTCGCCGACGAACTGGCCAAGTTACAGGACAAGGTGCCGCCGTTCGACGGTCAACAGGCGCGTCAGGTCGTCGAGGCCGGCCTGGGCCGACCGCTAGGCGAAACCTACGTCGATTTCGACGATGTGCCGGTGGCCAGTGCCTCGGTGGCCCAAGTGCACCATGCCTGGTTACGCAACGCCGACGGCAGCCGGGGCCGCGAAGTGGCGGTCAAGGTGCTGCGCCCCGGCATTCTGCCGGTGATCGAGCAAGATCTGGCGCTGATGCGTCTGCTGGCCCGCGTGGTCGAGGCCGGTTTTCCCGACGGCAAGCGGCTCAAGCCGGGCGAGGTGGTGGCCGAGTTCGACAAGTATTTGCACGACGAACTGGATATGATGCACGAGGCAGCCAACGCCTCGCAGTTGCGGCGCAACTTCCAGGGTTCGGACATGCTGCTGGTGCCCGAGGTGTTCTACGATTACACCGCGCGCGACGTGCTGACGCTCGAGTGGATGCGCGGCACGCCGATCGGCCAGATCGACCGCCTGCGCGCCGATGGTGTCGACCTGAAGAAACTGTCGCGCTTTGGCGTGGAAATCTTCTTCACCCAGGTGTTCCGCCATGGCTTTTTCCATGCCGATATGCACCCGGGCAATATTTTCGTCGCCGCAGACGGCCGTTATATTGCGCTCGACTTCGGCATCGTCGGTAGTCTGACCGAAGTCGACAAGCACTATCTGGCCGTCAATTTCCTGGCCTTTTTCAATCGCGATTACCACCGGGTCGCCACCGCACACATCGAGTCCGGCTGGGTGCCGGCCGATACTCGCCCGGAAGAGCTGGAAGCGGCGGTTCGCACCGTGTGCGAACCATTCTTCGAACGCCCGCTATCGCAGATCTCCTTCGGGCTGGTGCTGTTGCGTCTGTTCGAGACCAGCCGCCGTTTCAACGTGGAAATCCAGCCGCAGCTGGTGTTGCTGCAAAAGACGCTGCTGAACATCGAGGGACTTGGACGGCAACTCGATCCGGATCTCAATTTGTGGGATACCGCCAAGCCCTTCCTCAATAAGTGGATGAACGAACAGATCGGCTGGCGCGGTTTTGTCCGCGCGGTGAAGAACGAGGCGCCGCAATGGGCGACTTTGCTGCCGACTCTGCCGCGCAAGCTCAACGAAACGCTAGGTGGCCGAACTCAGGACATGCTGGTGCAAAGCTACGTGCTGCTGATGAAGGAGCAGAAACGGCAGAACTTCCTGTTGACGCTGATCGCCATTTTGCTGGTGGTCGTGCTGCTTAAGGGCTGGCTGTAAGACGCGGGGGCCGGTGAATATCGTGCCTCCGAAGGCATTTCCCATCATGTTTATTGTCGAGAACCTGACCTAATATTCCACCAATTGGAAGATAGTCAACAGGCCCTAGCAATGGCAGGCGGGGAGGAATGCCGATGTACAGTCAAGAAGAGATCGATTCCGCCATCGAGGCTGGCGTACTCAATCAGGAAACGGCCCAGGCCTTGCGCGAGCACGTCGAAGGTCTGCGCAAGCTGTCGAACGAGGATGAGCCGTTCCGTTTGATCGTCGGCTTCAACGATGTGTTTGTCGTCATCGCCTGCCTGTTGTTGCTTGGCGCCGTGTGCGTGTTGGGCGCGTCGCTGTCGCCCTGGGTGGGCGCCGTCGCCACGGCGGGCGCGAGTTGGGGGTTGGGCGAATGTTTCGTCCGCCGTCGCCGTATGGCGCTGCCGGCGGTGGTGCTGTCGTTGGCCTTTCTCGGTGCCGTCGCCTTCCTAGGCGGCGCGCTGTTGGGCGCGTTCGCCGTTGTGGCGTTTCATGCGGGCAAAGAGGGACAGACCGCGGCCACCAGTTTGGGGATGGCGATCGGCGCCGTTCTGGCCGCCTGGTGGCATTGGCGACGGTTTCGCACGCCGATCACCGTCGCCGCGGGGACGGGGGCGGTGCTGGGCGTGATCTTGTTCTTGCTCATTCCGCTCATCAAGGACTACTGGCCCGTCTTTCTATTCGTCGCCGGATGCGGAACCTTCGCGCTGGCGATGGCTTGGGATGCCCGCGACATGGCGCGCACAGGCTACCAAAGCGATGTGGCGTTCTGGCTTCATCTGCTGGCGGCGCCGCTTTTGGTGCACCCGGTATTCAATCTTGTCGGTCTCATGACGGCGACTGAGATCCATGTCGGCCAGGCACTCGCCGTACTCGTGCTCTATCTGTTGATCGCCCTGTGCTCGCTGGCGATCGACCGGCGTGCGCTCATGGTGTCGGCGCTGGGTTATGTGCTGTATACGCTGAGTGCCTGGATCAATCAAAGTCGTTTCATTAGCGATAGCTTCGCCTTGACCGCGCTGGTGATGAGCACGGCACTTTTAACGCTGTCGATGTTCTGGCATCCGTGTCGCGTCGCGGTGATGCGCTTGCTGCCCCGGTGGCTTGCGCGTCGCCTGCCGGCATGACCTGCGCCTATCCCAGCGCCGCCAACACCACGCGGCGGTCTTCCGCCATCAAAATATTGTAGCTACGGCACGCGGCCTGGGTGTCCATCGCTTCGAAGCCGACGCGTGCCGCGGCCAGCGCGGCGGTCAGACGCGGGTGCGGGAAGCGAAGGGTGTTACCGCTGCCGAACAGCACCACCTCGGGTTCGAAGGCCAGCAACGCTTCGAAATCGTCGGCGACGAGCGTTTCGAACGATTCGACCTGCCAGGGAACGATGCTGTCCGGTGTCACAATCAGATTGCCGCTGAAATAATCCTGATTGATGCGAATACGGTCGGCCTCGTAGGCGGTGATCAGATTGCGGCCCTGGGCCGCTGCCTCATGCAGTTTCATGCTGGTTTCCATCAGAAAATTAATATGCCCGCGCTGGCGCGTTTAGGATAGGATTATAACTCGACCCGGCCAGGCGGGTTGCCTGGCCGCCGGGAACAAAGAGTATTCAACAAGCGCGAGAAACGCGCGTGAAAACAAGTAGATCGCCATGCAGCCAGTCAAAAAATCTCAGAAACTCGCCAATGTCTGCTACGACATCCGCGGGCCGGTGCTTGAATATGCTAAGCGGATGGAAGATGAGGGCCACCGCATTCTCAAGCTGAATATCGGCAACCCCGCACCGTTTGGCTTTTTCGCGCCGGACGAAATCATCGAAGACGTCATCGCCAACCTGCAGGACGCATCGGGCTATTCCGATTCGCGCGGCTTGTTCGCCGCTCGTAAAGCCATCATGCATTATGCGCAGGAAAAGCAATTACCCAATGTCGGCATGGAGAACATCTATATCGGCAATGGCGTATCCGAACTGATCGTCATGGCCATGCAGGGCTTGCTCGACGTCGGCGATGAAGTGCTGGTGCCGGCGCCGGACTATCCGCTGTGGACGGCGGCGGTCAGTTTGGCCGGCGGGCGCGCGGTGCACTACGTGTGCGACGAAGCGGCCGGCTGGTTTCCCGACATCGAGGACATGCGCGGCAAGATTACGCCCAACACCCGCGCCATCGTGGTCATCAATCCGAACAACCCCACCGGTGCGGTCTATCCGCCGGCATTGTTGGCGCAGATCGTCGAACTGGCGCGTCAGCATCAACTGATCATCTACGCCGACGAAATTTACGACAAGGTGTTGTACGACCAGGCATCGCATACTTCGATCGCTTCACTGGCGCCCGATGTGCTGTGCATCACCATGAACGGTTTGTCCAAGAACTACCGCGCCGCGGGCTTTCGCGTCGGTTGGATGATCGTTTCGGGCGAGAGGCACCACGCACAGGACTATATCGAAGGCCTGAACATGCTGGCTTCAATGCGGCTGTGTTCGAACGTGCAGGGGCAATATGCGATTCAGACCGCACTCGGCGGCTACCAGAGTATCGACGACCTGGTGCTGCCCACGGGGCGGCTTGGTCGGCAGCGCGATCTGGCCTGGGAACGGCTGACGGCGATTCCCGGTGTGAGCTGCGTCAAGCCGCAGGGTGCGCTGTACCTGTTTCCGCGCCTGGACCCCAAGATGTATCCGATTGCGGACGACCAGCAGTTCATCCTGGAGTTACTGCGCCAGGAACAGGTGCTGCTGGTGCAAGGTACCGGTTTCAACTGGGTCAACCCGGATCATTTCCGCGTGGTGTTCCTGCCGAATACCGACGATTTGAACGAAGCCATGGATCGCATCGAGCGCTTCCTGGATGGCTATCGTCAGCGCCACGCCTAACTACTCATAATTAAAAATGACCAGGAGATCTAAGCTATGAAGCCAATCAATATCGGCCTGATGGGGGTCGGTACGGTGGGCGGCGGCACCGCCACCGTGTTGAAACGCAATGCGGAAGAGATCAGCCGTCGCGCCGGTCGACGCATCCGTCTGTTCATGGCGGCCAATCGCGATACCGAGCGCGCGCGCGAGCACGTCGGCCCCGAGGTGATCGTGGTCGACGATGCCTTCCAGATCGTCAACCACCCCGAGGTCGACATCGTCGTCGAGCTGATCGGCGGCACCACCATTGCCCGCGACCTGGTGTTCAAGGCGATCGAAAACGGCAAGCATGTGGTGACGGCCAATAAGAAGTTGATCGCCGAGTTCGGCAACGAAATCTTCGCCCGCGCCCAGGAAAAGGGCGTGATCGTGGCCTTCGAAGCCGCAGTGGCCGGCGGCGTGCCGATTATCAAGGCATTGCGCGAAAGCTTGGCGGCCAACCGCATCGAATGGATCGCCGGCATCATCAACGGTACCGCCAACTATATCCTGACCGAGATGCGCGAAAAGGGCGCGAGCTTTGCCGACGCGCTGGCCGACGCGCAGCGCCTGGGTTATGCCGAGGCCGATCCCACCTTCGACGTCGAGGGGCACGACGCCGGCCACAAGCTGACCATCATGGCGTCGATCGCCTTCGGTATCCCGATGCAGTTCAGCAAGTGCTACCTGGAAGGGATCAGCCAGCTGTCGTCCAAGGACATCAGCTACGCCGAAGAATTGGGTTATCGCGTCAAGCTGTTGGGCCTGACGCGCCGTACCGACGACGGCATCGAGTTGCGCGTGCATCCGACGCTGATTCCGGAAGGGCGGTTGATCGCCAACGTCAACGGCGTCAAGAACGCGGTGTTGGTCAACTGCGACGCGGCCGGACCGACACTGTATTACGGCGCCGGCGCCGGCGCGTTGCCGACCGCCTCGGCGGTGGTGGCCGACATCGTGGACGTGACGCGCCTGCTGGCCGCCGACCCCGAGCATCATGTCCCGTTGATGGCTTTCCAGCCGGATCAGTTGCGCGATCTGCCGATCCTGCCGATCGACCAAGTGGTCAGCTCCTACTATCTGCGTATTCAAGCCATCGACCGTGCCGGTGTGCTGGCCAATATCACCCGCATCTTGGCGGAGGATGCGATATCCATCGAGGCGGTGATCCAGAAGGGGTCGATCCACGATGGCGCGGCCGAGGTGGTGATTCTGACGCACCGGGTCAAGGAAATGGACGTCAACCATGCCATCGAGGCCATCGAGGCTCTCGATAGCGTCGCCGGACCGGTCGTGCGGCTGCGCATGGAAGAACTCAACGCCTAAGGAGAGTGCGCGATGGACTATATCAGTACGCGCGGCGGCATGAGCCCGCAGCGCTTCTGCGACATCCTGCTGATGGGGTTGGCGCCGGACGGCGGCCTAGTGATGCCGACCCACTATCCGCGCGTCGACCGAGATCAACTGGCGGCCTGGCGCGGGCTATCCTATCCGGCACTGGCGTTCGAGATCGTGCGCTTGTTTGCCGACGATATTCCGGCTGACGAGCTGCGCGACATCGTCGAGCGAACCTATCGAGCCGAGGTGTTCGGCTCGGCAGAGATCGCGCCGCTGACCAGGCTCGAAGATGGATTGTTCGTCGAACAGTTGTCCAACGGGCCGACCCTGGCCTTCAAGGACATGGCGATGCAGTTGCTTGGCCATTTGTTCGAATATGTGTTGGTCAAGCGCGGACAGCAGCTCAATATTCTCGGCGCCACCTCCGGCGATACCGGCAGCGCGGCGGAGCATGCCATGCGCGGCCGTGCCAATATCCGCGTATTCATGTTGTCGCCGCACGGCAAGATGAGCGCCTTTCAGCGCGCGCAGATGTTTTCCTTGCCGGACGAAAATATCCACAATCTGGCGATCGAGGGCATGTTCGACGACTGTCAGGACATCGTCAAGGCGGTGTCGAGCGACGCCGAGTTCAAGGCCAAACACGCCATCGGCACCGTCAATTCGATCAACTGGGCGCGGGTGGTCGCCCAGGTGGTGTATTACTTCCACGGTTATTTCGCCGCGAGCGACAGCAACGATCAGAAGGTCAGCTTTTGCGTGCCGTCGGGCAATTTCGGCAATGTCTGCGCCGGCCATATTGCGCGCCAGATGGGCTTGCCGATCGATCGGTTGATCGTGGCGACCAACGAGAACGACGTGCTGGACGAATTCTTCCGCACCGGCCGTTACCGTCCGCGCACAGGCGCCGAGACCCGCGTTACCTCCAGCCCGTCGATGGATATCTCCAAGGCGTCCAACTTCGAACGTTTTATTTTCGACCTGGTCGGGCGCAACCCGGTGGCGCTGTCCGAGCTGTGGCGAGGCGTGGATAAGGGGACGGGCTTCGATTTGAGCGCGCTGGAAGGCGACATGATGTTCGCCGAGGTATCGCGCCGCTATGGCTTTGTCTCCGGCCGCAGTACCCATGCCGACCGTTTGGCCACCATCCGTCAAGTGGCGGCGGAAACGCCAGCGCGGGTGCTCGATCCGCATACCGCCGACGGCGTCAAGGTGGCGCGCGAACTGCGTCGTCCGAGCGAGATCGTGGTGTGCCTGGAGACCGCACTGCCGGCCAAATTCGCCGAAACGCTACGCGAGGCGTTGGCGCAGGATCCGCCGCGCCCCGCCGGTTTCGAGGGCTTGGAGGATCTGCCGCAACGCTTCACCGTATTGCCGGCCGACGTGTCGGCGGTCAAGCAGGTGATCGAAGCCCATACCTAAACGCGTCGACGGGCGGATCGCCCGTCGACGTCCGCTACAACCCGAGTTCCTGAATCTTGCGCGTCAGCGTATTACGGCCCCAGCCCAAAGCTTGCGCCGCTTCGATTTTCCGCCCGGCGGTATGCGCCAAGCTTGTCAGAATGCAGCAGGTTTCGAAGCGGTGCAGCAAGTCGTCGATGATGCCGGTTTCTCCCGCCGCCAGCCGGCGGTCGATTTCCGCCGCCAGTCCCTTGATCCAGTCGGACTCTGCGGCCGGCTGCCCGAATGCCGGCGCATCCGGTGCCAGGGAGAGGGGTTGGGCCTTCAGTTCCGGCGGTAGGTCGGAGACTTCCACCATCTGTCCCGGCGCCATCACCGTGATCCATTGGCACAGGTTTTCCAGTTGGCGTACGTTGCCGGGAAATTGGTAGTCGACGATGCATTGCATGGCGGCCGGACTGAGCCGCTTGGGTTCGACGCCGAGGTTGGCCGCGCTTTTGCCGAGGAAGTGCTGAGTGAGCAGCGGGATATCCTCGCTACGCTCGCGTAGCGGCGGCAGGCGCAGGCGGATGACATTGAGCCGGTGGTACAAGTCTTCGCGGAACTGCCCGGTGCGTACTCGCTCTTCCAGGTTTTGGTGTGTCGCGGCGATGACGCGCACGTTGGCCTTGATCGGGGTATGGCCGCCGACGCGGTAAAAGTGCCCGTCGGACAGTACACGCAACAGCCGGGTCTGCAGCTCGGTCGGCATATCGCCGATTTCGTCCAGAAACAGCGTACCGCCCTCGGCCTCTTCGAAGCGGCCGCGCCGCGTTGCTTGGGCGCCGGTGAAGGCGCCTTTTTCGTGGCCGAACAGCTCGCTTTCCAGCAGATCCTTAGGGATCGCGGCGGTGTTGAGCGCGATGAACGGCCGACCGGCGCGTACCGAGTGCTGGTGTAGCGCCTCGGCCACGCGTTCCTTGCCTGTGCCGGATTCGCCGGTGATCAGCACGGTGACGGTGGATTGCGACAGACGGCCGATGGCGCGGAAGACGTCCTGCATGGCGGGCGCCTGACCCAGCAATACCGGCAGGGCGACTTGCGGCGCCGGGCTATTGTCGTGCTGGCCGGCCTCGGCCAGCGCGCGCTCGATCAGCTCCACCGCCTGGTCGATGTCGAAAGGCTTGGGCAGGTATTCGAACGCGCCGCCCTGGAAGGCCGAGACCGCGGAGTCGAGGTCGGCATGGGCCGTCATGATGATGACCGGTAATTGCGGATGCCGCTCCTTGACGCTCGCCAGAAACTTCAGGCCGTTGGTGCCCGGCATGCGAATATCGGAAATGATGACCCGCGGCTGCTCGTCTTCCAGTAAGTTGAGTGCGTCGTCGGCGCTGGCGAAGCTGCGGTAGTCGATGGCGCTACGCGCGAGCGCCTTCTCCAGTACCCAACGGATGGCCTTGTCGTCATCGATGATCCAGACCGGCATCGTTTATTCTCCTTGCGCGCCAGGTGCGGTGGCGTGTGATTGTTCTTGTATGAACGGCAGCATGACGGTGAAGCAGGTCTGCCCAGGCTGCGAGTCGAACTCGATGCTGCCGCCGTGTTGATGGACGTAGGCTTGGGCCAGCGTCAGACCCAGGCCGGTGCCTTCGGCCCGTCCGGTGACCAGCGGGTAGAACAGATGGTCGCGGATGTCGTCCGGAATGCCGGGGCCGTTGTCGATGATCTGCAATTTCAATGCCAGGTTGTGGCGTTTACGCGCCAGCGTCGTCTGGCGAGCCACCCGGGTGCGCAAAATCACCTGTCCCTTGCCTTTCATGGCTTGGATGGCATTTTTCACGATGTTCAGTACCACCTGGATCAATTGTTCCTTGTCGGCGAACAGCATCGGCAGGCTGACGTCGTAGTCGCGTTGAATGATCAGGTCTTGCGGGTACTCCGCCAGCGCGATGCTGCGCACGCGCTCCAGTACTTCGTGGATGTTGACTTCGCCGACCACATGGCGCCGATGCGGCGCCAGCATGCGATCGACCAGGGACTGCAGCCGCAGCGCCTCTTGCTTGATGACTTCGGTGTATTCCTTGAGCTCGGGGCGATCCTGCAGTTCGTGCTCCAGCAATTGCGCGGCGCCGCGGATGCCGCCAAGCGGATTCTTGATTTCGTGCGCCAGGTTACGGATCAATTCGCGGTTGGCCTGATGTTGCAGTAGCCGTCGTTCTTCGTTGACGATGCGCAGCTGCTGGTCGAGCGAGCGCAATTCGATCAGCGCCTGGCTCGCGACGGCATCGATCGGTGTGACCGATAGGGCGACGTGCAAGGGCTGGGCGGTTTGCGCGGTGACCAGTGCTAAATCGTGTTCGATGTAGCTGGCGTTGTGGGCGAAGGCGGTGGCCAGTGCCTGCTGCAACGCTTCGTTCGGCAGGAACAAGTCTGTCAGCCTGTGGCGCAGTAGTTCGCGCAGACCTTGCCCCAGCAGGCTTTCGCTTGCCGGATTGGCATAGACCAGTTCGCCGTTCTGGCAGACGATCAGAACCGGCGTATCGAGCAGTTCGAGCCCGGCGAAGCCGGGGTGCGTCAGGTCAGTTCCGGTCATGGCGTAAGGTTTTCTCTGGTAGCAGACGCGGGGCGCGGCGCCACATGCCTGTAGTATGCACTATTTTGGTGCATCGCTTCTCGACCGTGCCGGAAAAAAACCCGCCTCCCTGACGGGAGAGCGGGTTTGTCGGGACGACCGCCCCCCGGCGCTGCGATGCGCCGTTTTACAGGCTGTAGTACATGGAGAACTCAACCGGGTGCGTGGTCATGCGCGTCAGGTTGACTTCTTGCATCTTCAGCTCGATGTAGGCATCGATCCACTCGTTGCTGAACACGCCGCCGCGGGTGAGGAACTCGCGGTCGCGGTCGAGCGCGTCGAGCGCTTCGTCCAGCGAGGCGCAGACGGTCGGGATCAACTTGTCTTCTTCCGGCGGCAGGTCGTACAGGTTCTTGTCGGCAGGATCGCCCGGGTGGATCTTGTTCTGGATACCGTCCAGGCCAGCCATCAAGAGTGCCGAGAACAACAGGTACGGGTTGGCCAGCGGATCCGGGAAGCGCGCTTCGATACGGCGTGCCTTGGGGCTTGCCACGTGCGGGATGCGGATCGAGGCCGAACGGTTCTTGGCCGAGTAGGCCAGTTTCACCGGCGCTTCGTAGTGCGGCACCAGGCGCTTATAGGAGTTGGTGCCCGGGTTGGCGATGGCGTTGAGCGCCTTGGCATGCTTGATGATGCCGCCGATATAGTACAGCGCGATATCGGACAGGCCGGCATAACCGTCGCCGGCGAAGGTGTTCTTGCCGTCTTTCCAAATCGATTGGTGAACGTGCATACCGGAGCCGTTGTCGCCGACGATCGGCTTGGGCATGAAAGTCGCGGTCTTGCCGTAGCTGTGGGCGACGTTGTGCACCACGTACTTCAAGATCTGGGTCCAGTCGGCGCGCTGGGTCAGCGTGGAGAAGCGGGTGCCGATTTCGTTTTGGCCGCCGGTGGCCACTTCATGGTGGTGCACTTCGACCGGCACGCCCAGCTCTTCCAGCAACAGAACCATGGCAGAACGGATGTCTTGCGAGGAATCGACCGGAGGCACCGGGAAGTAGCCGCCCTTGATACCCGGGCGGTGGCCGGTGTTGCCGCCTTCGAATTTCTGGGCGGAGGCCCAGGCACCTTCTTCGGACTCGATCTTGACGAAGCAGCCGGACATGTCGGCATTCCAGGTGACGGAGTCGAAGATGAAGAATTCGGGTTCCGGACCGAAGTAGGCGGTGTCGCCGATGCCGGTTGCCTTCAGATAGGCTTCAGCGCGCTTGGCGATGGAGCGCGGGCAGCGGTCGTAGCCTTTGCCGTCGGCCGGGTCGACCACGTCGCAGGTCATGATGACGGTGGCTTCGTCGAAGAACGGGTCGATCTTGGCGGTGGTCGGATCGGCCATCAGCAGCATGTCGGAAGCTTGAATGCCCTTCCAGCCGGCGATCGAGGAGCCATCGAAAGCGTGGCCGTGTTCGAACCAGGCATCGCCATCTTCGGTGAGCACATGCGCCGGGATGGTTACGTGTTGCTCCTTGCCGCGGGTGTCGGTAAAGCGCAGGTCAACGAACTTGACGTCGTTTTCCTGAATCAATTTCACTACGTCTGCAACCGCCATGTTGATCTCCTAAATGGGCTACGTGCTTCAAAGTGATGCTTTTAGATAGTGGGTGACGTTTCCATAGCATGAAGCGTGCCACCCTTTCCCAAGGCGATGAAACCATGTCTTGGCCGCTACTTAGCCGGTTGTCATGGGGCTTGTCCGACCCATTTTAGTGCTGGCATGCTGCAAATGCACCAAAATGATGCGTCGGCGTGCCCGGAAATGAACGCGTTGCCATGTCGCCCAACGCGCATGATAATTGCTGTGTCATATTTTGTGCGGTTTAGCGAGGAGGAAGTCATGGATCAGGTGCAGACCATTTTGCAACAAGCGGCCGAGCGCGGCGCGGCGCTCGGTGTGCCCTATCAGGGTTCACTGCTGCCGCAAGAGGCGCACGATCTCATGCAGCTGCTGCCCTCGGCGGTGCTGGTGGATGTGCGTTGCGCCGCGGAATGGCAGTTTGTCGGCATGGTGCCGAATGCGCTGTGCATCGAGTGGCGCAGCTTCCCGGGTATGCAGCCGAATGCGCAGTTCCTGCCGGCTTTGCAAAAGCAGGTATCGCAAGACGACACGCTGATGTTGATGTGCCGCTCCGGCGTGCGTTCCGACGAGGCGGCGCGCGCCGCCCTCGCGGCGGGCTACCGTGCGGTCTACAACGTGCTGGAGGGGTTCGAGGGCGATAAGGACGGTATGAGTCAGCGCGGCCACATCAATGGTTGGAAAATGCACGGTTTGCCCTGGGTACAGGGCTGACTCTATTGATGTTGGCCGCTTATCAAGGCTAAAGTAGCAGACCTGGCAGGAACCGGATTTTCAGAAAGCAAATCATGACCGAACGTTACGCTGTCATCGGCAACCCCGTCGACCATAGCCAATCGCCCTTTATTCATGCCGAATTCGCCCGGGCGGAAAACCGTTCGATACGCTACGAGCGCCTGCAGGCGGCCACCGATCGTTTCTCCGATGTGGTGAGCGCTTTTATCAAGACCGGCGGCAACGGCTTGAATGTGACCCTGCCTTTCAAGGGGGATGCCTACCGCTACGCCACCGAGTTGTCCGAGCGGGCCCGCGCCGCCGAGGCGGTGAACACGCTGACTTTCCGCGACGGCAAGGTCTACGGCGACAATACCGATGGCATCGGACTGGTGCGCGACATCGTCGAGAACCTCGATTTCCCCATCGCCGATAAGAGCGTGTTGATTCTCGGCGCAGGCGGTGCCGTGCGCGGTGTGCTCGGACCGATCCTCGAGGAAAAACCGGCGTCCGTCACCATCGCCAATCGTACCTTGATCAAGGCCGAGGCCGTGGCACACCATTTCGAGGCACTCGGCATGGGACGTTGCCGGGCGGTCGGTTACGAGCAACTGACCGGCGAACATTTCGATATCGTCATCAATGGCACCTCGACCAGCCTGCAGCATGAGCTGCCGCCCATCCCGCACGGCATCTTCACCACGCGCTCGCTGGCATACGATATGGTCTACAGCAGCGGTTTGACGATGTTCTTGCAGCGGGCGCAGTCGGAAAACGCCGGCATGCTGGCCGATGGTCTGGGCATGCTGGTCGAGCAGGCGGCCGAGTCGTTCCATATTTGGCACGGTGTCAAACCGGAAACCCGAAAAGTCACCAACATGCTGCGCGAACTGTTGGCCTGACGATGCGCTTGATCAGCAAATTGCTGGCGGTCCTGGTGGCCGCCTTTGCCTTATATAACTTGTGGATTTTCGGGCACATCGTCTATTGGCGCTCGCACAATCCGTCGGCGAGTGCCTTCATGAACCAGCAACTGGCCAAGTTGCAGGAGGATGACCCGGAGGCCGAGCTGCGCCAGAAGTGGGTGCCGTACCAGCAGATCTCGCCCAACCTGAAGCGCGCTTTGATCGCCGCCGAGGATGCCAAGTTCGTCGATCACGTCGGTTTCGACTGGGACGGCATGGAGGCGGCCTTCGAGAAGAATCTGAAGAAGGGGCACATCGTGGCCGGCGGCTCGACCATCAGTCAGCAATTGGCCAAAAACCTATTTCTGTCGGATAAGCGCACGCCTTGGCGCAAGGCGGAAGAGGCGCTGATCACCGTGATGCTGGAGGCGGTGATGGATAAGCGGCGCATCTTCGAAATCTATCTGAACGTGATCGAGTGGGGCAACGGCGTATTCGGCGCCGAGGCCGCGTCACGCCATTACTTTCATACCTCGGCCTTGCGCTTGAGTGCCGGGCAGGCCGCCAAGCTCGCGGCGATGGTGCCTAATCCGCGTTATTACGACGACCACCGCGGTGCGCCCGGCCTTGGACGCAAGACCCGTATCATCCTGCGGCGCATGCCCTACGCCGATTTGCCCGATTGAATTCGCCATGATGACCATCGCTCAAGCGCTGACAGCTTTCCCGCTGCCGCGCCTCGAATCCCGTCTGTTGTTGATGCACGTACAGCCGGATCTGACACATGCCCGCATCGTGGCTTACCCCGAGCGCGAATTGGCGCCGGAAGAGGAAGATCGCTTTCGCCGGTTGGCCGTTCGCAGAGTGGCCGGAGAACCGTTGGCCTATTTGCTGGGGATGCGCGAATTCTACGGCCGCCCCTTTACGGTGACGCCCGACGTATTGATTCCGCGCCCGGAAACCGAGCACCTGGTCGAGGCGGCCATGTCTCGTCTCGCCCATGAGCCTGCCGATGTGCTCGACCTGGGGTGCGGCAGCGGCGCGATCGCCGTGACGCTGGCGTTGGAGGTGCCTGAGTGGCGCGTCAATGCGGTGGATGTCTCCGCGGCGGCGTTGGCGGTGGCGCAGGGCAATGCCGAGCGTTTGGAGGCCTCCGTGGCCTTCATGCAAGGCTCATGGTTCGCTCCCTTGGCCCGCGAGCGCCGCTTCCATCTGATTGTGTCCAATCCGCCTTACATCGCGGCCGACGATCATCATCTCGGCGAGGGCGATGTGCGTTTCGAACCGCGCTTGGCGTTGACCGACGAGGGCGACGGGCTGGCGTGCCTACGGACGATCGCCGCCGAGGCGCCTGCCCGCCTGCATGCGGATGGTTGGTTGATGGTCGAACACGGTTATGACCAAGGGGAAGCTGTCAGGGCTTTATTCTCGGCGCAGGGATTGGCCGAGGTGGCGACACTGCCGGACTTGGCCGGCCACGACCGGGTCACGATCGGCCGCCGGGCCTGAAACGAGCGGCCGGGCGGCGTTCCACCGTCGGTTTTGCTATCGCTGGGTGCCGTAGCGCACCGGCAGGTTGATCCAATGCTCGGCGCGCTCGCCCTGATGGATGCGGACCAGGTCGGCCATGAGTGCGTCCACCGTGTTGTACGGCAAGGCGAACACGCTATCGAACAGCGCCGCCACATCTCCCTCTAGCACATCGGGTTGGTTCAGCTGCGCCTGCACCACGTCCAGCAATTGCTGCACATTGTTCACCAAGCGAGCGAATTGACAGGTCAAGGCGCAGAAGCGGGGATGTTTGGCGCACTCGTCGGCCGGGATGAAGAAAATCGGCCGTTGGCGGGTGAGCATTTCGTACACGAAAGCGAAGCCGGACATGTCCGTGAGCAGCACATCCGGGTCGGCGTACAAGGTGGGCGGCGGGGTGACGGATAAATCGAAGCTCACGTTATCCATGCCTTGCGAGGCGAATAAAGCCATCATGTGCGGCACAAAGTCGCGGGTGCGGTCCGACGGGTGTGGTCGGCAGACGATGCGGGCATGCGGGAATGCGCGTGCCAGAGAGAACAGAATTTGGTTGCCATCCAGATGGAAGCGGTGGCCGGTATGCTCGGGCGAGAGCACCGACGGGGCATACAGAATGAGCGGCTGTTCCGGACGCGGGCCGCCGGGTTTGCGCGCTGGCGGCAATGCTTTGGCATATCCGCCTGGGATGACATATTTGGTGATGCCGTGGTCCATCGCATTGGCGTAGCCTAAACCGACATAGTTGGCATCGTACAAAGCGCGGATAGTCCATTCTGCGTAGAAGGTCGATGGCGCGAAAAAGTAGTCGAATTCGAAATAATGGTCGGCCCCCTGCTCGATTGGCGTGGGGATGGTGTCGCGAATGAAAAACGAGTGGGCGAGCAGGACTTTTGCCGATCTGGTGAAACCCGAAATGAATTCGCCTTCATTGGTGCTGATCACCACTTTCGGCGGCTGAACCTGGCCGGTATGGCAATCCTGAGCCAGCGCCAGCGCTTGATCGGGGTTCAATAGCATGCATTGATAACCGGCCTCGCGCAGCTTGGCGAGAATCGGACCAATGAAATCGGAAAATTCCGGGCGCGGTAGAACAAAGGCAAAATCGGCGATGGCACGGACTGTTTCCGTGTCTTGTTCGGTAAGTTCGACTGCGGCTGGCATTGTAGCTCCAGAAAGGCGCCTGACTTGGCGATAGCGGTGACACGTTACCGCCAAAGCTCATCGCCTGTCCACAAGGGCGCTTTACGCCCTGCGCGGTAAATGCCCGGTTGCGGCGCCTTTTCGAAATGACGTTTTCAGAGTGGTGACGCAGTGCGACATCCTGCACAATATCGCCAATGAGCGAATTTGCCACGATGGAGGAGATGCGGGTCATGACAAAAGGCCGGGTGATTTGGATAACCGGACTGTCCGGAGCGGGTAAAACCACCTTGGCGCTGGCGGTATCGGAGGCACTGCGGGCCGAGGGGCATCCGGTGGTGATGCTCGATGGCGACGAACTGCGCGATCTGCTGGGGGCGGCCAGCGTCACGCGCGCCAACCATGGCCGCGAAGGACGATTGGCGTTGGCATTGAAGTATGCGCGCCTATGCCGGATGATCGCCGATCAGGGCTGTACCGTGGTGATTGCCACCATTTCCTTGTTTCAAGAAGTCCATGCCTGGAATCGCGAGCATTTGCCCGGGTATTTCGAGGTTTATCTCAAAGTGCCGGAAACGGAGCTTCGGCGTCGCGACCCCAAAGGTATTTATCGTCGTTTCGATGCGGGGGAAATCTGCGATGTGGCCGGGTTGGATTTGCCGGTGGATGAGCCGCAATCGCCGGACTGGACCGCCGAATTTGTCGAGGGACGTTCCGCGGCACAGCAAGCGCAGGCGTTGATCGCGGTGCTGCAGCAAGCCATTTGATCGATATCAGGGGTGGTTATAACAAAATCTCATAATATGGAGATGCTTAATAAAAATTCACACAAAGTGCACAAATGGTCAGCCCACACCTTGGTCGCGATATCAGCGCAGACGAAGCAGTCGACACAGTCAAAAATAATGCTTCATTACACAGCCTGGATTTAAACACCCCTATCCACTGGCTTTTCCCGCAGGATCGCGAAAAACTTTATTTTCATCATATGTTGGGTACGGGGGGGACGACGTTCGTCCGCGCACTGGCAAGCTCGACGCCGCAACGAAACATGATCCACCTGACGCAGGGTGCGCCAGGTTACCGGATCGGCGACACCAGCATGTTGCTCAATTGCGGCCCGAAAAGTATTTGCTACGGCCATAATTTATTCGGGTTGCTCGAACGGGCGGCGATCGCCGATCGTTATATGACGATGCTACGCAACCCCTATGACCGTTTGCTGACGGACTTTTTCTGGAAGTATGCCCACCAGCCGGAAATCTCTACGCTGAATGCCCTCGATGCCATGAAGTGTTTCGAACATTTTGTCGAGAGTAGCGAGCATCTGGAGTTTTATATCCATCATTGCGGTGCTGTCGGCTACGATAATAAGCAGCATTTTGATCTAAAGGAGTGCTCGCGCATCTCGAACCCCGAGGCGGATGTTCTTGCGCGTCGGAATTTGCGCGATCGTTTCTGGTTTGTCGGTATTACGGAGTTGTTCGAAGAATCGCTGTTCGTGGCCGCGATCGCCACGGGCGTGAACGTTATCAATGCCTGGTGGGTGGTGCGCCATCCCAAGACGACATTCCGTCCCGCTTTCCTAGATCTGTCGAAACGCCTGCGAAATCTCATCGAAGACAAAACGGCCTACGACTTTGCGCTTTATGAGGACTACCGGCTGTTGATGGCCCGGCGTTTCAAAGAGCAAGGGGCGTGCGAGCTATTCAATGGGTATTACAACCAAGCGCATCCTGTGATTTAAATCCGACGCCTATGTGCGCCAGGTTGTGTAGGATATGGCTTACTGCTTTCGTCTCTTATTTTTTGCTGGAGAGTTCTCTCGATCATGACGCAAACACTCAAAGCCGGCGATTTCACCGGTCTCGCCACGGACTATTCGCAACACCGGCCCGATTATGCTCCTTCGGTACTCGATGCCCTGTTGGGGATGCTGCCTAAACCCGTGGATCGGATCGATTTTGTGGACGTGGGCGCCGGTACCGGCATTTGGACGCGTATGGTCAGCGCGCGCGGTGTCAATAGCTCGACGGCGGTAGAGCCGAATGACGATATGCGCGCCAACGGCGAGCGCGACAGCGCCGGCGCGCCGATTGCCTGGTATGCCGGCAGTGCCGAAACCACTGGCCTGGCGACGGGCTGCTGCGACTGGCTCACCATGGCTTCGAGTTTTCATTGGGCCGATTTCGATGCCGCGACGCGGGAATTTCACCGCATGCTGCGCCCGGGCGGTCGTTTTACCGCACTGTGGAATCCGCGCCTGATCGAGGTCAACCCGTTGCTCGTCGAGATCGAAGCCCATTTGGCGACCTTGCGCAGCGACATCAAGCGTGTATCGTCCGGCCGCTCCGGCATTACCGAAACCTTGACCGAACAATTGTGGGCGTCGCCGTACTTCGAGGATGTGGTCTATCTGGAAGGTCGCCATGTGATCGCCATGACGCCGCAACGGTATCTGGGCGCATGGCGTTCGGTAAACGATCTACGCGTTCAGTTGGGGGCCGAGAAATTCGACGCGTTTCTCTCCTTTGTCGAACAGCGCATCGCCGGTCTTGACGTCATCGAGGCGACTTATCTGACGCGAGCCTGGTCGGCCAAACGAAAGGGCTGATGATGTCCCTGAGCTTTTCCACCAAGGCGGGAACGCTGCATTGCCTGCAAGATCGTCTGCCTATGGCGCGTATCGCGCCGTTGGCGTACTTCACGGTGGAGGAGTGGCAGGCGGCGCCCGATACGTGTTTGGCGCGTGTCGCTATGCTGCCGCAGCCCGGTCCGTGGATCGTGCGCTCAAGTTGCCGCGCGGAGGACAATGCCGAGCAGTCCAACGCCGGCGCCTTCTTGTCGCTACCCGATATCGCCACGGAAGATCTGCCCGAGGCAGTCGCGCGGGTGATTGCCGCGTATGGCGAGGCCGGTGCACAGGATGAGGTGCTGATTCAGCCGATGCTGCGCAATGTGCTGCGCTCGGGCGTGGCCTTTTCGCACGATCCCAATACTTGCGCGCCGTATCGTGTGATCAATTGGGTCGAAGGTGCCGATACCGCGGCGATCACCGGCGGTCGTAGCGGTCGAGTTTGGCAACAAGCCGCGTGTTCGCCGGTGGCTGAGCCCGCTGAATTGTCGGGCGTGGTGGCGTTACTGGAGACGTTGCTGGATCTGTTCGGCCAGCAACCGGTGGATTGCGAATTTGCCGTCACGGCAGAGGAGGGGAGGCGGCAACTATGGCTATTGCAAGCACGGCCGTTGATTCTGCCGCACGCGCCGGAAAGCGATGCGGTTCAGGCCGCGCGCCTGGCGCGGATTCACGACAAAGTCGCGCGCGGCATGCTGCCATATCCTTTCTTGATGGGCAGCCGGACCGTGTATGGGGTCATGCCCGACTGGAACCCGGCCGAGATCATCGGGATTCGGCCTAAGCCTTTGGCCTTGTCGCTGTATCGCGACCTGGTGACGGACGCGATCTGGGCCTATCAACGCCACAACTACGGCTATCGCAATCTGCGCAGCTTCCCGTTGATGCCTCACTTTTTCGGGTTGCCCTATATCGATGTGCGTTTGTCGTTCAACTCGTTCATCCCGGCCGATTTGGACGAGGGACTGGCCGGGCGCCTGGTCGACCATTACATCGACCGGCTGTTGGCCGAACCGACCTTGCACGACAAGGTTGAATTCGAAATCGTGTATTCCTGCTATACCCTCGATCTACCCAAACGGTTGGAGCGCCTCGAAGAGGCCGGCTTCACCAGGGAGGAGCGCAAGAGTATCGCGGATAGTTTGAGGCGATTGACCAACCGTATCGTGCATCCCAAGGAAGGTTTGTGGCGCGAGGACGCGGCAAAGCTGGAAACGCTGCAGTCGCGGCGCGAGGAGCTGATGCGTTCGTGTGCCGACCCATTGGAGCGCATTTACTGGTTGCTGGAAGATGCGAAGCGTTACGGCACTTTGCCGTTTGCCGGTTTGGCGCGCGCAGGCTTCGTCGCGGTGCAAATGCTCAAGTCGCTGGTGTCCGCCGGCGTGTTTTCCCAGTCCGATTACGATGCCTTCATGGGCGGCGTATCGACCGTCAGCGGGCAACTGGGCCGCGATCGCGCGTCGCTGGACAAAGCCACTTTCCTCGCGCGTTATGGCCATCTGCGTCCCGGTACTTACGACCTGCTGTCCCCGCGTTACGACGAGGCTCCCGAGCGCTATTTCGACTGGACGCAAAAAATAGCCCCGCCCGAACCTTTGCGGCCATTCTCGTTGACGTTGCCGCAAATGCGCGAAATCGTGAAGCTGCTGGATCATCATGGTTTGCATCCCGATCCGGTCGGCCTGCTCGATTTCCTGCAAGCCGGTATTGAATTGAGGGAGTTGGCCAAATTCCATTTCACTCGAAATCTGTCCGATGCGCTGGCACTCGTCGCCGAGTGCGGCGGTCGCTGGGGCTTCGACCGCGAGGAATTGGCGTATTGCGATATTGGGGTGTTCAAAGAGTTGCATATCGCCGCGGTCGATCCGCAAGAGATGCTGCGGCGCAGTATCGAGCAGGGCAAGCAGCACTATCGCGAAACGCTGGCGGTATCGCTGCCACCGTTGATCGCCAGGCCTGACGATGTCTGGGCCTTCGAGTGGCCGGAAACCGCGCCGAATTTCATTACGCAAAAGCAGGCCACTGCGCCGGTGGTGGGGTGCGACGATCGCCAACGCCTGGCCGGGGCTATCGTCTGTATTCCCAATGCCGACCCTGGGTTCGACTGGCTGTTCGCCTACCCGATTGCCGGGCTGGTGACCGCCTGGGGCGGGGTGAACTCGCATATGGCGATCCGTGCGGGGGAGCTGGGTTTGCCGGCGGTGATCGGTACGGGCGAATTGCTTTACCAGCGATGCTGCGCGGCCAAGCGGCTGTTCCTCGATTGCTCCGGACGCCGCATCGAGGTGCTGGCGTGAAGATCGTCGCGGTCAGCCAGCGGGTCGATGTCTATCCCGAGCGGCAGGAGCGGCGAGATGCGCTGGATCAGGCTTTGTGCGCCTGGCTGTTGGCCGCAGGCTATTTACCGGTACCCGTTCCCAATCTGGCGAAGACGCCGGCATTGCACGCCTGGTTCTCGGCGGTGCGTCCAGAGGCCATTGTCTTGTCCGGGGGCAACGATATCGGGAAATGCCCCGATCGCGACGCCAGCGAAGTTTTTTTGCTGGAACAAGCGCAGTCGCTACACTTGCCGCTGCTTGGCATTTGTCGCGGCATGCAGATGTTGGCGCATTGGCTCGGTACCGAATTGCAACCGATCGACGGCCATGTTCGCACCCGACACCAGTTATACGGCGAGATCGAGGGCGAAGCCAACAGTTACCACACCATCGGCGTGGTCGGTTGCCCGCGGGATTGCCGTGTCCTGGCATGTAGCGAAGACGATCGTATCGAAGCGGTGGCGCATCGGAGTCTGCCTTGGGAGGGCTGGATGTGGCATCCGGAGCGCGAGCCGATTTGGGCCGCGCGCGACCTCGAACGGCTTCGCCAGTTATTCGGCGCCTAAGCCCCCCACCGTAAAAGCCTGTTCAACCATAGAGACATTATGAAAGCGATCATTCTTGCCGCCGGACGCGGCAGCCGCATGCGCAATCTGACAGACGATCGGCCCAAATGCCTGGTGACCTTGCGTGGCAAGGCATTGCTGGACTGGCAATTGGCGGCATTGCGCGAAGCCGGAGTCGACGAGATCGCGATCGTTACCGGCTACCGCGACGAACTGCTCGTTCGCCCCGGTGTCGCCCGATTTCATAACCCGCGCTGGGCCGAAACCAATATGGTGTCGTCGCTTGCCTGCGCCAGCGAGTGGTTGTGCGCCGCCCCCTGCATTGTCAGCTATTCGGATATCTTCTATGAGGCCTCGGCGGTGCGATCGCTGATCGAAAGTTCGGCCGCCCTGGCGGTGACCTACGATCCGGGGTGGCTTGCGCTGTGGCAGGAGCGTTTCGGCGATCCGTTGCTCGATGCCGAAACCTTTCGCCTGCGTCCGGACGGCTCGCTGGCGGAGATCGGACAAAAGCCGCAAACGGTCGATGAAGTCGAAGGGCAGTATATGGGGTTGTTGCGCTTTACCCCGGAAGGTTGGGCCGAAACCGAGCGTGTCAGATCGACGTTGGCGCAGGCCGTGCGAGACAAAATGCATATGACCGGCACGCTGCAGCATATCGTTCAGGCCGGGCGGTTACCGGTCGTTGCGATTCCGTACACCGGCTCGTGGGGGGAAGTGGATACTGCGGATGATCTGGCGGTATACAACCGCGCCTGATCGTCGGTGTCGGTTATCGCGCTGGCGAGTCGAGCAAAACAAAGACGGGGACATGATTGTCCCCGTCTTTTTTCCTGCGAGCACGCCGCGGGTGTTTCCTGCGCTTAGTGCTCGTGGTGATGTCCGTGAGCGCCGTGCGCGTGGCCATGAGTGACTTCATCGTCGGTCGCTTGGCGGACTTCGACGACCTTGGCGGCAAAACGGATGGTCGTGCCAGCCAGCGGGTGGTTGGCGTCGACGACGGCTTTGCCATCGGCGATGTCGGTGACGCGGAACAACAGGATTTCACCGCTTTCCGGATCGTCGGCTTCGAACATCATGCCGACTTCGACATCGGTCGGGAATACGTCAAGCGATTCGACCCGGATCAATTCTTCTTCCGGCTCGCCGAAAGCATCGTCCGGTGCCAACTTTACATCGACCGATTCCCCAACGTTCTTGCCATGCAGTGCTTCCTCAACCAGCGGGAAAATGCCGTCGTAGCCGCCATGCAGATAGCTGATGGGCTCTTCGGTCTTGTCGAGCAGGTTGTTGTCGGCGTCGAACATCTCGTAGTGGATGGTCACGACAGTGTTTTTTGCGATTTGCATGAAAATGTCCGTGCAGGAAGGTAATAAAGGCTTGTCGGGCGAACGGCAGGCATCGGCCGACAAGGGGGGGCGCAGTATGTCCTGCGCTTGACGGCATTGTAAACCATTCGGCGCCGGATGCCGAACCGCGCGTTCTCCGGGTCTGAAGGACAGGGGGAGCCCTGGGCGTAATATCGAAAGCGATGAGAAAAATCTGGCCGCGTGCGCGAATTTCAGCTAATTAAAAGAAGTCGATCTACCCGGGTGTCGCTTGATGGCAACACTTGATCATGGGGCGGCGTGGAGGGGGCTCGGTATTGTCTATGGCGTTTTTCTGCCTGCATTGTCGGAAGTCGGCGGATTTCGTCTTGGCATTCCGATCGTTTTGTAGCACAATAACAACAAAATCTGTTCGTAATTGCGCATGTTGTCGGTTCGGAAACGGAACGAGGGAACTTTGGACCCCCGTTTTGACTGCAATGTTGCTTTGCAATAAGCTTTAGTCGCGTTCGTGGTATTTTTGGACGTAATGCACTCTATGCAGCATTTTTTTTCGTGCTACAATTTGCGCACTGAAGGATTTTCAGCCGTTCCCATCGTTTTAGATGGCTGCGATTAAACTGACGTCTTGTTCAACTTATCTTCAAAGGTAAAGAAAAAATGAAACAGTCGCTCCTCGTTGCTGCCCTGCTGGCTGTGGCTCTGACCGCTTGCGGTAAGAAAGACGAAGCTCCTGCTGCTGACGCATCCGCTCCGGTTGCCGCATCCGCTCCGGAAGCTTCCGCTCCGGCTGCTTCCGCTCCGGCTGCTTCCGCTCCGGAAGCTTCCGCTGCAGCTGCTTCCGCTGCCAAGTAAGCGGAAATCGAGCAGTAATAAAAAGCCGGCCTCGAGCCGGTTTTTTATTTACAGTTTGAGAGTGGTAAATAAAAAGCCCGCGAAGCAATTCGCGGGCTTTTTGTTTAGGGCGCCATGGCGCCAAACATTATTGCAGTTCGGCCTGTAGTTTTTGCAGCGCGGATTTGGCCGGCCCATTGGCCAGTACTTTACCTTGCTTGTCGGTGATCTTGATCGTCGTGATGCCCGCGGCGGTTTCCTTGACCACGACCTGCTGGCTGCCATCGTCCTTGGCCGAGGCCTGCTGCGAATCGCTGCTGCGCCAGAAGGCCATGCTGGACCAGAAGCCACCGCTACTGTTGTCCTGATTCTTCTGGTCGGGATCGACCTGAGCCGACTTGACGTAGTAGATGCCTTGCGAGCGATCGCGATCGACCACGTTCAGGCCGATGCGATCCAGCGCCAGGCCGACACGGCGCCAGGTGCGATCGAAACTGTCTCCGACGGTCAGCGTGCCGTCGACGATCGGGTTGGCTTGAGCCTGGGCCGGCACGGCGACCTGTTTGATGGCTTCCTTCGCCTGATCTTCCGACAATCCCAGCCGCATCATGAATCGGCCGAGCATTTCCGCTTCCAGCTCTGGGTCGACCGGACGTGGCTGCCAGATGGTCTGAGTCTTGTCCTTGTCCGCATAGACTTCATCCAGGCCGCGATGCGAGAAGTAGACTTCGGTCGCGCCGTTCGCGTCTTTTTCAAGGCGAATGCGGAACATGTCGCGTTGCGAGGTGGAATAGACGCCGCCAAGGCCGACTTTGTCCAATAGCGCGCGGACGCCGTCGTTGGGCAGCTTGGCCCGGTTTTCCGCCCAGTCGGTTTCCATCACGCCGATATCCGGTTCCTCGGTCTTGATGGTGAAGCCGCTATCCTGCCAGAACGCCTTAAGCAACGGCCAAAGCTGCGCCGGGGCCTTATTGTTCACCACCAGCCAGCGCTGGCTGCCGGCGCGCATCATCTTGACTTGGTCGACATTGACCACGACGCCGTCGCCATCGGCATTTGCCGCGGCGGCCTTCGCGGGGGCTGCCTGCTGCTTGGCCATCTGGCTGGCCGATGCGCTACCGGTGCCCGGGATGGCGTATTTGTCCTGGGCTTGCGGTGCGGTCAGATCCGGCGGGATTTCCAAGCCGACATCGCTCTTCTTGGCGGGAACGACGGATTCGAAATTGGCTTTCTGGCTAAGCGGTTCACTTGTGCTGCAACCTGCGATCAGGCCGGTTGCCAGCAGAATCGCGGCGGGCGCGGTTCGTTTCATGCGAGCTCCCATCTTGGGGTTAGATGACTTCAGCTTGTTTCATGGCGGCCTCGACTTGCTGCTGGCTGACTGCGGTCAGCGGCAGTAGCGGTAGTCTGATGCCGTTTTGTATCAGTCCCAGTCTGGTTAGCGCCCATTTGCTAGGCGCGGGGCTGGGTTCTATAAACAACCGGTGGTGCAAATCCTGGAGCATATCATTACAGCTTCGCGCCAGGGGAATATCTCCCGACAGCGCCGCGCGGCACAGGCGGCTCATCTGGGCCGGCGCCACGTTGGCGGTGACCGAGATCACACCATGGCCGCCGCACAACATATGGGCCAGGGCCGTGGCGTCGTCGCCGCTGTATAGGGCGAAATCTGCCGGCGCGCGGCGCACCAGGTCGCAATGACGCGCGATGTTGCCCGAGGCGTCCTTGAGGCCGACGATATTATCGATCTGCGCCAGACGCAGCACGGTGTCGTTCGCGATGTCGGCGACGGTACGGCCGGGAACGTTATAGAGCAGGATGGGCAAGGCGACCGATTCGGCCAGCGCACGGTAATGCTGGTACATGCCTTCCTGGTTGGGCTTGTTGTAGTAAGGCGCGACTGACAGCAGCATGTCGGCACCGACCGCCTGCATCTCGCGGGCGAGTTCGATGGCGTGTGCCGTCGAATTGGAGCCGGCGCCGGCGATCACCGGTACGCGGCCCGCGGCCTGTCGGACCACGGTTTCGACGACGGCGCGATGTTCTTCGGTTTTGAGTGTGGGGGATTCGCCGGTGGTGCCGACGGCAACGATACCAACCGTGCCATTTTCGATGTGAAACTCGACCAGGCGCGAGAGCGCCGTGAAATCGACCTGCCCATCCTCCTGCATTGGAGTGATCAGGGCGACCAGACTGCCAGTGAACATAAACCTGCCTATCAAGGTCTAGAAATGTTAGAGCCCGATTGTAGCGGAATTCCTGCTGGCGTCGAAGGACTCTTTCTGTTTCGCTATTTGTCCGGAATGGGGGGCAAATGTGATAGAATCCGACGTTTTTCCCGATACTTACGGCTAGCAGGCTGAAGGATCCAAGCGTGATTACCACACAGAACATTACCATGCAGTTTGGCGCGAAACCGCTTTTCGACAAGGTTTCGGTCAAATTCGGTGAAGGCAACCGTTACGGCCTGATCGGCGCGAACGGTAGCGGCAAGTCGACTTTTATGAAAATCCTCGGGGGCGACCTGGAGCAAACCGGCGGCGAAGTCGCGATCGAGACCGGCCTGCGCCTCGGTAAACTGCGCCAGGATCAGTTTGCCTATGAAGATCAGCGCGTGATCGACGTGGTCATGATGGGGCACACCGAGATGTGGGCTGCCATGAGCGAGCGCGATGCGATCTACGCCAACCTCGAGGCGACCGAGGCCGACTATATGCACGCGGCCGAACTGGAAGCGAAATTCGCCGAATACGGCGGCTATACCGCCGAGGCGCGCGCCGGCGAGCTGCTGATGGGCGTGGGTATTCCGGTCGAGCAGCATTTCGGCCCGATGAGCGAAGTGGCGCCGGGTTGGAAGCTGCGCGTACTGTTGGCCCAGGCACTGTTCGCCGACCCGGATATCCTGTTGCTCGACGAACCGACCAACAACCTGGACATCAATACCATCCGCTGGCTGGAGCATGTGCTCAACGAGCGCAATTCGACCATGATCATCATTTCGCACGACCGACACTTTCTGAATTCGGTCTGCACCCACATGGCCGACCTGGACTACAACACCATCCGCATCTATCCGGGCAACTACGACGATTACATGATCGCCTCGACCCAGGCGCGCGAACGTCAACTGTCGTCCAACGCCAAGGCCAAGGAACGTATCCAGGAACTGCAGGAATTCGTGGCGCGGTTCTCGGCCAACAAGTCCAAGGCCCGTCAGGCGACCTCGCGACTGAAACAGGTCGATAAGCTCAAGGCCGATATGGTCGAAGTCAAGCCGTCGTCGCGTCAGAGCCCGTTCCTGCGCTTCGAAGTGGAAGACAAGAAAAAGCTGCACCGTCAGGCGGTGGAGATTGCCGGACTGTGCAAATCGTTCGATAGGCCGTTGTTCCAGAATCTGGATCTGATTCTCGAAGCCGGTCAACGCTTGGCGATCATCGGCCCCAACGGCGCCGGTAAATCCACGCTGGTCAAACTGCTGGCCAGTGCCTACGACGGTTCGTACAGCGATGTGACGGCGGACGCCGGCAGCATCAAGTGGGCGGAAAAGGCTCAGATCGGCTATTACCCGCAAGATCATGAAAACGACTTCGATTCCGAGCGCACGCTGTCCGAGTGGATGCGCGACTGGGCCCAGGAAGGCGACGACGAGCAGGTGATTCGCGGTACGCTGGGCCGTCTGCTGTTCTCCGGCGACGATGTGGGCAAGGCGGTGCGCGTGCTGTCGGGCGGCGAAAAGGGCCGCATGCTGTACGGCAAACTGATCCTGACCAAGCCGAACGTGCTGATCATGGACGAACCGACCAACCACATGGACATGGAAACCATCGAAGCCCTGAACATGGCGTTGGAAAAGTACCGGGGCACGCTGATTTTCGTATCGCACGACCGTCAGTTCGTCGGTTCGCTGGCTACCCAGATCCTGGAACTGGACGGTAAGGGCGGCTATCAGCACTATATGGGCGAGTACGAGGACTACTTGTCGAGCCGAGGCCTGGAATAAGGCCTAGCCGCAAAGAGAGAATGGCCGCATGCGCGGCCATTTTTTTTTGTGCTGGGCAATGCAACATTTTATCCGTCGGACTCAGGCTTTACCGCTCGAAAGGGCTAGTCTATAGTCAGCTTACCGCTTTGTGCGGCGCAATATGCGCGCCGCACAAAGCCCGGGTAATATAGGCCGGTGCGGGCAATAACAACAATCGATGTACAGGGAGACAGGCAGGCATAGGCCAGTCTGTCGGAGAATTTAGCCACAGAAGGATGCATCATGAAATTACAAGGGAAGGTTTCGATCATCACCGGCGCGGCCAGCGGTATCGGTAAGGCCACTGCGGAGAAATTCGTCAAGGAAGGCTCGATCGTGGCGGTCTGCGATGTCAATATCGAAGCTGCGCAAGCCGTGGCCAACGAACTCTTGGCTGCAGGCGGCCAAGCAGCGGCCTACCGCGTCAATGTCACCGACAAGGCCGAGATCGCCAGCATGGTGGCCGACGTTAAACAGCGTTTCGGTCGCATCGATGTCCTGGTCAATAATGCCGGCATCGTGAAGGATGCGCAGCTGATCAAAATGACAGACGATCAGTTCGACGCGGTGATCGACATCAACCTCAAGGGCGTCTACAACTGCACCCGCGCCGTGGTCGACACCATGGTGGAGCAGGGCAGCGGCGTCATCCTCAATGCGTCCTCGGTCGTTGGCTTGTATGGCAATTTCGGCCAAACCAACTATGCCGCCACCAAGTTCGGCGTCATCGGCTTCGTCAAGACTTGGGCCAAGGAGCTGGGCAAGAAGGGGATTCGCGCCAACGCGGTTTGCCCGGGCTTCGTCGCCACACCGATTCTCTCCGCTATGCCGGAGAAGGTGATCCAGGCGATGGAGGAGCGCGTGCCGATGCGCCGTCTGGCGCAGCCGGAGGAAATCGCCAATGTCTACGCTTTCCTGGCCTCCGACGACGCGAGCTACATCAACGGCGCGGCCATCGAAGTCACCGGCGGCCTGACCCTGTAAGGCCTGCGGGCAAATGACGATATGAGAAAGCGCGGCAAATCTTGCCGCGCTTTTTGTATGCCCCTACCGGATCGTCAGGCTTCTTCGTCCAACTCTTCCTCGTGCACATTGGCCAACAGTGCGGTCTCTACCTCGCGCCGATGCAGATGCGGGGCGAACAGTTCGATGAAGGTGTAGGCGAAGCCGCGCAGATAGGCATCGCGGCGGATGCCGATCTTGGTGGTCGATGGCTCGAACAGGTGGCTGGCGTCGATGATGCGCAGGCCGGTATCGCGCGCAGGTTCGAAGGCCATGTTGGCGATGATGCCGATGCCAAGGCCCAGGCCGACATAAGTCTTGATCACGTCGGTATCGATAGCGGTCAGCACCACCGACGGGTTCAGCCCTTCGTTGGCGAAAGCCTTGTTGATCTTGGAGCGGCCGGTGAAGGCAAAATCGTAGGTGATGATCGGATAGCGGGCGATGTCCGCCAGCGTGATCGGGCGATCCAGCGCCAAGAGCGGATGGTCGACCGGCACGACCACGCCTCGGTTCCACTCGTAGCACGGTAGCATCGCCAGCTCCTTGAATAGTGCGATGCCTTCGGTTGCGATGGCAAGGTCGGCTTCGCCGCTGATGACCATATCGCAGATCTGCGTCGGGCTGCCTTGCTTGATGGATAAACGCACCGCTGGGTAGCGTTGCATGAACGCCGTGATGGTCGCGGGTAATGCATAACGCGCTTGGGTGTGCGTGGTGGCCACGGTCAGCGAGCCCTCGGCCTCGCGCGAAAACTCGTCGCCGACACGTTTCAGATTCTGGGCTTCCCGCAAGATCCGCTCGGAGATCTTCAGCACTTCCTTGCCCGGATCGGAGACGGCGACCACCCGCTTGCCATTGCGAATGAAAATCTGGATGCCGAGTTCGTCTTCCAGCAGGCGGATTTGTTTGCTGATGCCCGGTTGCGATGTGTGCAGCTTCTCGGCAGCTTCCGACACGTTCAGACCCTGTTTGGCCACTTCTACCAAGTAGCGTAACTGCTGCAGCTTCATGCGGGGGGCACCTTACTTGTTAAAACCAGGAGTAATTAAATACTAACACAATATTCTTTTAGGTTCGTAGGTCATTTGGGTAGCATGCATCAGTATATAAGGAGTGGAGAGTCCCCATGAGTTACGAGCAACGGCTGGCCGCCACGCGGATCCTGCTGCAAGAGATTCACGCCGAGTTCGGCGCCGTCGTGCTGGCCAACAGCCTGGGTGCCGAGGATATGGTGTTGACCGATCTGATCGCCCGCCAAGCGCTGCCGTTCGGGATTTTCTGTCTGGACACCGGGCGCCTGCCGGCTGAAACCTATGATCTACTCGACCGGTTGCCTACGCATTATCCCGGTTTGGCGTTCAAGGTGTATTACCCCGACGCCGGCGCTCTGGCGGATTGGGTCGGCGCCAATGGCGTCAATGCCTTTTATCGCAGCATCGAACTACGCAAAGCCTGCTGTCATCTGCGTAAGGTCGAACCGTTGGGCCGTGCGCTTGCCGGCCAACAGGCGTGGCTGACCGGCATGCGCCGGGCACAGTCCAGTACTCGCGGCGATCTGCCGTTACGCGCTTTCGACGACGACCACGGATTGATGAAGTTCAATCCGCTGGCCGAATGGCTGGAAGCCGATGTCTGGCAATATCTGCGTGAAAACCAGGTGCCGTACAACGCGTTGCACGATCGGCATTACCCTTCCATCGGCTGTGCGCCCTGTACGCGGGCAATTGCCGTTGGCGAAGATGTGCGCGCCGGCCGCTGGTGGTGGGAAAATCCGGAAACCAAGGAATGCGGCTTGCATGTGCGCATTCATCAAGGCTGAGCTATGTACCAATACAACGAAATCGACCAACGCATTGTCGATGAACGGGTGGCGCAGTTCCGCGATCAGACCGAACGCTTTCTGACCGGCGGTTTGAGCGAAGACGAGTTCCGCCCGTTACGGCTGATGAATGGGCTGTATATTCAACGCCATGCGCCGATGCTGCGCGTGGCGATTCCCTACGGCATGCTGGCGGCGCGCCAGTTGCGCAAGCTGGCCGAAATCGCCCGACGCTTCGACCGCGGCTATGGCCATTTCACCACCCGGCAGAACATGCAGTTCAACTGGGTTCAACTGCCTCAGGTGCCGGATATTCTGGCGGAATTGGCGACGGTGCAGATGCATGCCATCCAGACTTCCGGCAATTGCGTGCGTAACACCACCACCGATGCCTTTGCCGGGGTGGCGGCCGACGAGATCGTCGATCCGCGTCCTTGGTGCGAGATCATCCGTCAATGGAGTACGCTGCATCCCGAATTTGCCTTTTTGCCGCGTAAATTCAAGATCGCCGTTTCCGGCAGCATCGACGACCGTGCCGCCACCTTGGTGCACGATATTGGATTGACGGCCTGTCTGGGGGCGACCGGGGAGGTGGGGTTTCAGGTCGCCATCGGTGGCGGGCTTGGGCGTACACCGATTGTCGGCGACGTCATCAAACCCTTCCTGCCGGCCCGGCACTTGCTGACCTATCTCGATGCCGTGCTGCGCATCTATAACCGCTTCGGCCGTCGCGACAATAAATACAAGGCGCGTATCAAGATCCTGGTCAAGGCCATGACGCCGGAAGGCTTTGCCGCCAAGGTCGAGGACGAATGGTTGCATTTGCAGGACGGCCCGGCGACGTTGAGCGACGAGCATGTGCGCCATTATGCCGATTTCTTTACCGAGCCCGACTACCCTGCGCCCGATAGTGGCGATTTTGCGGCGCGCCGTGCCGACGACCTGGCGTTCGACCGTTGGGTCGAGCGCAATACCCGGCCGCAGCGCCAGACGGGTTTCCGCAGTGTGATCCTGTCGTTGAAGAAAACCGGCGTGCCGCCTGGCGATATCACCGCCGAACAAATGGAGGCGGTGGCGGATTGGGCCGAACGCTTCGCCTTCGGCGAGGTGCGCATCGCCCACGAGCAGAACCTCATCCTGCCCGACATCTCGGAACGTGATCTGCATACCCTGTGGCAACTGGCTCGCGCCCAAGGATTCGCCACACCGAACATCGGCCTGCTGACCGACATCATCTGCTGTCCGGGCGGCGACTTCTGCTCGTTGGCCAATGCCAAATCGATTCCGGTGGCAGAAGCCATTCAGCGCCGGTTCGACGATCTGGATTATTTGTACGACCTGGGATCGATCCAGCTCAACATGTCGGGCTGCATGAATGCCTGTGGTCATCACCATATCGGCAACATCGGCATCCTCGGCGTCGATAAGAACGGCGAGGAGTGGTACCAGATTCTGTTGGGCGGCAGCCAGGGGAACCAGGCTGCGATCGGCAAGGTGATCGGCCCATCGTTCGCCCGTGAATCGATCCCCGATGTCATTGAAAAAATCTTGCAGGTTTTCGTCGAGCGCCGCCTGCCGGACGAGGCCTTCCTCGAGGCCGTGCAGCGCCTCGGTGCCGAGCCCTTCAAGGAGCGCGTCTATGCAAAACATCATTGACCAGGCGGGCCTGAGAGACGACCGCTGGCAATTGCTGCGCGTCGAGCCCGGCGAGACGTTGCCCGAGATCGCCGAAGACCAAGACGTGATCGTGCCCGTAACGCATTGGCTGGCCGATCACGCGAGGCTCGGCGCCCGCCAGGGACGGACGGCGGTATGGCTGGCCGCCGATGGCGATCCGGCAGTTTTACAGTCCACGTTTAATCTGTTGCCGTTGATTGCTATTGACTTTCCCAGTTTTACCGATGGGCGAGGCTATAGCAGCGCCAGATTGTTGCGTGAACGATACAGCTATGCGGGTGAGCTGCGGGCCATCGGAGATGTCTGGCATGACCATTTGCAAGCCCTTTGGCTGGTGGGCTTCGATAGCTTCGAAATCAAATCTGGCAAGCCTTTGCCACAGGACATACAGGCCGCGCGCCCTTTCAGCGAGCACTACCAGGCTAGCTTCCGCCAGCCGTGGCCACTGTTTCGTAGATGCATCAATCACGGTTGATGTGTTGTAAATTTGTTACAATACTTGTGCGGTAGGTGGATACAAAGTAGGTTCTTTAGCAACAGCTTGGTTCCTTTTGCCTCAGCTGTGCTGTTGACATGGGGTAGCCTGATTCCTATAGTGCCGGTTAACTGCATAAACACAGCCGAGGGCAAGAATCTGTTGTTTGCAGCCAAGCTTTACCTTGTGGGCACTTGTACCTCACACATGGGCCTGTAATCAGATAAGAAAGAGGGAAAAACATGACTAAACAGCTGAAACTGAGTGCGCTGGTCGCTGCTCTGCTGGTTTCCGCAAGCGCCTTCGCGGTCAAGCCGGGCTACACCGTTGACCAGTCGACCGACGCCGTTACCCGCAACAGCTACAACGAATGCTGGCACACCACCTACTTCGACAAGGCTACCGAAGGCCTGGTCGAATGTGGCGACAAGGCTGCGGCAGCTCCGGTAGCCAGCGCTCCGGTCGCTCCGACCGTGATGCATGAAAAAGTGACCCTGTCCGCCAAGGTGCTGTTCGCCTTCGACAAGGCTGTCCTGCGTCCGGAAGCCAAGGATGTTCTGGATCCGCTGGTAGCCAAGCTGAAGGGTGCTGACCTGAAGGGTGTTGCCGTGAATGGTTACACCGACTTCCTGGGCTCGGAAAAGTACAACCTGACCCTGTCGCAGAAGCGTGCTGACGCCGTCAAGGATTACTTCGTCGCCGGCGGCGTGCCGTCCGACAAGGTTGTTGCCGTAGGCCAAGGTCCGGCTAACGCCACCATGACCGACGAGTGCTCGACCAAGTTCAAGTACAAGAAGGGCCGTCGTGCTTCTCCGGCTCTGAAGGCCTGCCTGGAAGCTGATCGTCGCGTCGAACTGATGATCGACACCGTTCAGACCACGACCAAGTAAACGGTTCCGCCGTTCACCGAACCGCCTGTCACATTAGTGGCCGGCGGTTTTTGTTTTTTTGTTGGGCCTCATGTTGCCGAGGCCGGCTGGACGCTCGCGAGCCAAGGCGGCTACAATCGGACGTTTAAGTATGCAACTAGAGCCCGCTCATGCAGGTATTTTTTGGAAATCCGCGCCGCTTCGCTTTGTCCCCCTGTGCATTGACCATCGGTAACTTCGACGGCGTGCATCGCGGCCATCAAAAAATGCTGCAGCGTTTGCGGAGCGAAGCGGATTCGAGGCAATTGCCCGCCGCGTTGTTAACGTTCGAGCCGCATCCGCGCGAATTTTTCGCCCGTGGGGAACCGACGGCCCGTCTCGCCACGCTACGCGATAAGCTGGTGTTTCTACGGCAGTCAGGCCTTGTCGATTATGTCTTCGTGTATCGCTTCAATCACGGCTTTTCGCGCATGCCGGCGCAGGATTTCGTGCAGCATGTGCTGGGCGACGCGCTGCAAGCGCGCTACTTATTGATCGGCGACGACTTCCAGTTCGGCGCCGATCGCCGCGGCGATTTCGCCATGCTCTCCCGAGCGGACGGGGTGGTGACCGAAGCGATGCCGCCGGTACTGGTGGAAGGGGAGCGGGCGTCCAGTTCGTTGGTGCGCAACCGCCTGGCCGCGGGCGACCTTCGGAGCGCCGCGACCTTGCTGGGTCGGCCATACCAACTGTCCGGCCGGGTGATCCACGGCAAAAAGTTGGGGCGAACCCTGGGTTTCCCCACCGCCAACGTCCACTTGCCGCACCGCAAGCCGGCGCTCGACGGCGTATTTGTGGTCGAGGTCGAGACCGAAGCGGGTTGTTTCGGCGGCATGGCGAGCTTGGGACGCAATCCGACGGTGAGTAGTACCCAGGACTATAAGTTGGAAGTGCACCTGTTTGATTTCGCCGGCGACCTGTACGGTCGCCGCATCGTGGTACGTTTTCTAAAAAAACTGCGCGACGAAGCGCGTTATGATGACCTTTCCGCACTGGTGGCCCAGATCGAACTCGACGCCATCAATGCCAAAACCTATTTGACCAGTTTGCAACGAGAGCAGGCATGAGCATCGACTACCGTAAGACCGTCAATCTACTCGACACCCCGTTCGCCATGCGCGGCGACCTCGCCCGCCGCGAGCCGGCCTGGGTCAAGCGCTGGCAAGAGCAGAAGCGCTATGAAAAGCTGCGGCAACTGACCGCCGGCCGACCGAAATTCATCCTGCATGACGGCCCGCCCTATGCCAACAACGACATTCACCTGGGGCACGCGGTCAACAAGGTGCTCAAGGATTTGATCATCCGTTCGAAAACCCTGGCCGGTTTCGACGCGCCGTATGTGCCTGGCTGGGACTGCCATGGCCTGCCGATCGAGCTGATGGTGGAAAAGCTGCACGGCAAGGCGATTCCCGCCGCCAAATTCCGCGAGCTATGCCGCGAATATGCCAAGGAACAGGTGGCGCGCCAAAAGAAGGGCTTTATCCGCCTGGGCATTCTCGGCGACTGGGACAACCCCTATTTGACGATGGACTTCAAGACCGAAGCCGACATCGTGCGCACGCTGGGCAAGATTCATGACAACGGCTTCCTCAACAAGGGCGAAAAGCCGGTGCACTGGTGCATCGAGTGCGGCTCGTCGCTTGCCGAGGCCGAAGTCGAGTACGAGGACAAGGTTTCGCCGGCGGTGGACGTCGGCTTCAAGGTGGTCGATACCGCGCGCCTGGCCGAGATCTTCGGCCTCGCGGCGCCCGTGCATGGCGCCATGGCGGTTATCTGGACCACCACCCCGTGGACGCTGCCGGCCAACCAGGCGGTGTCGGTCAACCCGGGCCTGACCTATCAATTGCTGGAGACGGCCAAGGGCGTGCTGATTTTGGCCAAGGAACTGGCGGAAGCGACGCTCGCGCGCTATGGCATCGAGGCCGGCCGCGTGCTGGGCGAAGCACAGGGCGCCGCACTCGATCTTTTGGCGCTCTCGCATCCGTTCTACGACCGCCAAGTGCCGATCATCTGCGGCAACCACGTCACGACCGAAGCAGGTACCGGCCTGGTGCACACTGCGCCGGCGCATGGTCTGGACGACTATCTGGTCGGGCAGGCGTACCAACTGGGTATCAACAACCCGGTGGCCGACGACGGCCGCTATAAGTCGAACACCGAACTGTTTGCCGGCTTGCTGGTATGGGATGCCAATCCCAAGATCATCGAAGTGTTGGTCGAGCGCGGGGCGCTGATCCACCAGACCAAGCTGTCGCACAGCTATCCGCATTGCTGGCGCCATAAGACGCCGATCATCTTCCGCGCCACGCCGCAATGGTTCATCAGCATGGATCGTGCCGGCCACGGCGGCGAGACGCTGCGCGCCATCAGCCAGCGCGCCGTCGACGCCACCGAGTTCTTCCCGTCCTGGGGACGTGCCCGCCTGGAGGCGATGATCAAGAACAGCCCGGACTGGTGCGTATCGCGCCAGCGTAACTGGGGCGTGCCGATGACCTTCTTCGTGCACAAGGAAAGCGGCGAGCTGCACCCGCGTTCGGCGCAGCTTCTGGAAGAAGTGGCGCTGCGCATCGAGCAGCAGGGCATCGAAGCCTGGTTCAGCCTGGAGGCCGGCGAGCTGTTGGGTGCGGAGGCCGAGCAGTACAAGAAACTGTCCGATACGCTGGACGTGTGGTTCGACTCCGGTTCGACCCACTTCGCCGTGCTCAAGCAGCGTGCGGAACTGGCCTGGCCGGCCGATCTCTATCTGGAAGGGTCCGATCAGCATCGCGGCTGGTTCCAGTCCTCGCTCAAGACCGGTTGCGCCACCATCGGCCGCGCGCCGTACAAGCAGTTGCTGACACACGGTTTCACCGTGGACGACAAGGGCTACAAGATGTCCAAGTCGCGCGGCAACGGCATTGCGCCTGAAGAGATTTGCGGCAGCCTGGGCGCCGATATCCTGCGACTGTGGATCGCCAGCGCCGATTATTCCGGCGATATGGCCCTGTCGCAAGAGATTCTCAAGCGCACCACGGAGAGCTATCGTCGACTGCGCAATACGCTGCGTTTCCTGCTGGCCAACCTGTCGGACTTCGATCCGATCGATCACGCCGTGCCGTTCGAGCGCATGTTGGAAATCGACCGCTATGCGCTTACGCAAGCCAAGGCGCTGCAGGAGAAAGTGGCCGGGGAGCATTACGCCCGTTATGCCTTCCACCACGCCATGCAGGAAATCGTCGTCTACTGCGCGGAGGATCTGGGCGCCTTCTATCTCGATATCCTCAAGGATCGTCTGTACACCACGAGCGCCAATTCGCCGGCGCGTCGTTCGGCTCAGACCGCGCTCTACCACATCACCCGTTCGCTGCTGTTGCTGCTGTCGCCGGTGCTGTGCTTTACCGCCGACGAGGCCTGGGAAGTGTTTACCGGCAGCGAGGAGGAGTCGACGCTGTTCCATACCTGGCACGAGTTCCCGCTGCCCGACGCCGAGGTCGAGGCCGAACTGTCGGCCAAGTGGCAAGCTATCCGTGCGCTGCGCGCCGAGGTGAATCGCGAGATCGAAGTGCTGCGTGCCGGCGAACAGCTGGGCTCTTCGCTGCAGGCCGAAGTCGATATCGAGGCCGACGCGGCGCTGTTCCCGTTGTTGGCAAGCTTGGGCGACGATCTGAAATACGTGCTGATCGTCTCGCGCGTCGGTATCGCCCAGGGCAATGCCACGCGCATCCGCGTCACGCCGTCGAGCCACGGTAAGTGCGAGCGCTGCTGGCATTACCGCGCCGACGTCGGTCGCCACGCCGCGCATCCGACCCTCTGCGACCGCTGCGTGGGCAGTCTGGACGGCCATGGCGAGGGGCGGCAGCATGCATGATGTCCGTCGTTGGCCGTGGTTCGGCATCGCGTTGCTGATTATCGTGTCCGACCAGTTGGCCAAGTTGTATTTCAACGGCACGTACCAGTATGGCGAAACCCGCGCGGTGATCCCTGGGCTGTTCAACTTCACCTTGATCTACAACCCCGGTGCCGCCTTCAGCTTTCTGGCCGATGCCGGCGGTTGGCAGAAGCATGTTTTCACCGTGCTGGCCTTCGCGGTATCGGGCTGGCTCGGCTGGAATATCCTGCGCGGGCACTTCTCTTGTCTGATGCGCTGGGCAGCCGCCCTGATCATGGGCGGTGCGCTCGGCAACGTGATCGATCGCATGGCCTATGGCCACGTCGTCGATTTCATTCAGGTCTACTACCATGACTGGTACTATCCGGCCTTCAATCTGGCCGATTCCGCCATTTGTATCGGCGCGGCACTGATGGTGCTCGACAGTCTGAGAAAGCCGAATCGATGAATAAGACCATCATGCTGGCCAACCCGCGCGGCTTCTGCGCCGGGGTCGATCGGGCCATCGCCATCGTCGAGCGCGCCATCGAACTGTACGGCGCGCCGATTTACGTGCGTCACGAAGTGGTGCACAACCGCTTCGTGGTCGAGCAACTGCGCGACAAGGGCGCTATCTTCATCGAGGATCTGGCCGACGTGCCGACGGGCTCGATCCTGATCTACTCCGCCCACGGTGTGCCGCAATCGGTGCGGCAGCAAGCCGAGGCGCGCGGTCTGCAGGTTTACGACGCCACCTGTCCGCTGGTGACCAAGGTGCATGTCGAGGTCAAGCGCATGCACAAGGCCGGCATGGAAATCATCATGATCGGCCATGCCGGGCACCCGGAAGTGGAGGGCACCATGGGCCAGGTGCCGGATCGCATGTACCTGGTGGAAAGCATCGCGGATGTCGAGCGTCTCGAGGTCGTGCATGCCGATGCGCTGGCCTTCGTGTCGCAGACCACCTTGTCGGTCGACGAAACGCGCGACATCATCGCCGCCTTGCAGGCGCGTTTCCCAGCGATTGCCAGTCCGAAAAAGGACGATATCTGCTACGCCACGCAAAACCGCCAGGATGCGGTCAAGACGCTGGCCGATGCTTGCGACCTGGTGATCGTGGTCGGTTCGCCCAACAGCTCCAACTCCAATCGTCTGCGCGAAGTCGCGGCGCTCAAAGGCGTGACGGCGTACATGGTCGACAATGCCACCCAGCTTGAGGCGTCCTGGTTCGACGGCCCGACACGCATCGGCGTCACGGCCGGCGCATCGGCGCCGGAGGTGCTAGTGCAGGCGGTCATCGAGCGCATCCGCCAACTGGGCGTGGGCGAGGTCACCGAACTGCCGGGCGTCGAGGAGCACACCACCTTCGCCTTGCCGCCGGGGTTGCGCGCGGAAAAAGCCTGAACGATCCATCTCCTGTGAGTGTTAAGCCCGGCTGTCATGCCGGGCTTTGTCGTCTATGTGTTGTCTATTTCATAAGCTGAAGGCATGATGGTGCCCCCATCACTTGTTGAACTCTTCTCCCGGCAACGGGTTCGGAGCAAGCGGAAGACTGTCATGCCTATGCACGCAACCCCTCTTCGGTTCGACCTCGATGCGCTCACCATCCGCCAGGCGTCGCCTTACGAATTCGCCTCGGTGGTGCGTCTCTACGACGAAGGCGGTTACGACGGGCGTTATCAGGCATCGGACTTCCTGTTGTTGGCGCTGTCGGGGCAGCAGGCCGTCGGCGTGGTGCGCTTGGTGCAGGATCAGGGCTACACGCTGCTGCGCGGGCTGTACATCGGCAAGGACTGGCGCGGTCGCGGCATCGGCCGCCGGCTGCTGGCCGCCGCGGCTGGCCATCTGACGACGCCGTGCTATTGTCTGGCGCAGAGTTCGCTGCTTGGCCTGTTCGCCGCCCAGGGGTTTATTCCTTGCGACGACAGTATCTCGCCGCCGTTCCTGTTGGAGCGCCGCCACCGTTACGGCTGGACCGGCAAGACCTACCACATCCTCTATCGGCCGGACTAAGCGCGCGAACGCACGCAAATTGGCGCGTAGCTACCCGAACGCGCCCTACCATGCCGTTGGCCGTCTATTGAAATCGGGCAAGGCGCCCCTATCTGCGCTTTATCGTTGATCAACCCCGATGAATCTCCATGAGCGCACATAAAGAGACCTTGGGCTTTCAGGCCGAAGTGAAGCAACTCCTGCAACTGATGATCCACTCCTTGTATTCCAATAAGGAGATTTTCCTGCGGGAACTCGTTTCCAATGCCTCGGATGCCGCCGATAAACTGCGTTTCGAGTCGATGAGTAACCCGGCGCTGCTGGACGAGGACGGCGAGCTCAAGATCCGTGTCAGCTTCGACTCGGCGGCACGCACGCTGACCGTGGCCGATAATGGCATCGGTATGAGCCGTGACGAGGTGATCGAACATATCGGCACCATCGCCAAGTCCGGCACGCGTAAATTCTTCGAGGCGCTGACCGGCGACGCTCAAAAGGACGCCAACCTAATCGGTCAGTTCGGTGTCGGTTTCTACTCCGCTTTTATCGTGGCCGACAAGGTGACGCTGACCACGCGCCGTGCCGGTGCCGCCGCCGAGAGCGGTGTGCGCTGGGAGTCGACCGGCCACGGCGAATACACGCTGGAAGCCGTCGATAAGCCGAATCGCGGTACCGAAGTGGTGCTGCATTTGAAAGAGGGCGAGGACGAGTTCCTCAACGACTGGCGTCTGCGCCACATCGTGCGCACCTATTCCGACCATATCTCGCTGCCGATCGAGATGAAGACCGTCGCAACCGCGGACGAAGAGGGCAAGGAAGCCGCCGAGACCGAGGAAACATTCGAAGCGGTCAACCAGGCCTCCGCACTGTGGGCGCGCGCCAAGAGCGAGATCAGCGACGAACAATACCGCGAGTTCTACAAGCATGTGGCGCACGACTTCAGCGATCCGCTGGCATGGAGCCACGCTCGCGTCGAAGGACGCCAGGAATACACCGAGTTGTTGTACATCCCATCGCGTGCCCCGTTCGATCTGTACGACCGCGAACGCAAGCAGGGCGTCAAACTGTATGTCCGCCGCGTGTTCATCATGGAAGATACGGAAAAGCTGATGCCGCATTACCTGCGCTTCGTGCGCGGGGTCATCGATGCCAGCGATCTGCCACTTAACGTATCGCGTGAAATCCTGCAGGAATCGAAGGATATCGACGCCATCCGCGCCGGTTGCATCAAAAAAGTGCTCGGTATGCTCGACGACCTGGCACAGAACGATGCCGACAAGTACGCCAGCTTCTGGCGCGAGTTTGGCCAAGTGCTGAAAGAAGGCGTGGGCGAAGACTTCGCCAACAAGGAGCGCATCGCCAAATTGCTGCGCTTCCACTCCACTGCCGGCGAGAGCGACGCCGCCGACGTTTCGTTGGCCGATTACGTCGGCCGCATGAAGGAAGGTCAGGAGAAGATCTACTTCATCACCGCGGAAACGCTGGCCGCGGCCAAGAATAGCCCGCACCTGGAAGTCTTCAAGAAGAAGGGTATCGAAGTCCTGCTGTTGGTCGACCGGGTCGACGAATGGGTCGGTAGCCATCTGCACGACTTCGAAGGCAAGGCGCTGCAGTCGGTCGCCAAGGGCGAACTCGATCTGGGCGCGCTGGAAGACGAAGCCGATAAAGTCGCGCAGCAACAAGCCGAAGAGGCTGCCAAACCGGTGATCGGCCGCATCGCCGCGGCACTAGGCGAGCGGGTCAAGGAAGTACGCGCTACCGCGCGGTTGACCGATAGCCCTGCTTGCTTGGTGGTGGGCGAGCACGATATGAGTGCGCATCTGGAGCGCCTGCTCAAGTCGGCGGGCCAGGATGTGCCCGACGTCAAACCGGTGCTCGAGATCAACCCGGAGCATGTCCTGGTGCAGCGGTTGTCGTCGGAGGCCGACGAGGCGCGCGCGGCCGACTTGGCCCAGGTGCTGTACGACCAGGCGTTGCTGGCCGAAGGGGGCAAGCTCGACGATCCGGCATCCTTCGTCAAACGCATCAACCGCTTGATGCTTGAACTGTCTGCTTGATCTTTCTCCCCGCCCAGCCGGTCATGAGACCGGTAGGGCGGGGATTCCTACCTATCCGGGGCGGGTTAACGCTTCTCCGGCATCAACGACGAATGGTGGCTGGTGATCAGCCACTGTTTGCCATCGTAGTCGTAGGTGAAGGTGTAGCGCGCGTGCGCGAGACTGCCGTCGCCGAAGCGGAACGTGTATAGGCCGCTATCCAGCGCCGAATTACAGCCAATGCTAACGACGCGCTGGTCGATCTGACCGACCGGCTTCTTGACCAGGAAATGCTCAAAATAGTCGATCTTTTCCGCCTGCGTCAGCCGGGGCTTGTTAGACAGCGTCGGGAGCAGGAGCGAGCCCTGTGCGTAGTTGGCGGCGACCTTTGCCGGGTCGCCGGTTTGCAGCGAGGCATTCCAGCGGTCGAATAAGCCGGCGATTTCGGCTTGTGTGGTCGGCTTGCAGTTGGTGTCGGCATACGCGAGCGCGTTGGTGCCGGCAAGCACCAACGACAGGCAGAACGATAGAACTTTCATGGCGATTTCTCCTTATTTTGATGCGAACGATCCGCATGAAGGCAATGCGGCCGTGAGATTCTAGTGTTCTGTTGATCGCGAATAGCTAGGAAGAGTCTTAACAGGTCGACATTTGTCGTTCGCGCGCCCCTTTCCCCTCGGACGAGAGGTGAGGGCACGCGTTTCGGTCACGCAAAACGTATCAAGCCGACGGCGGGCAGGTGTCGACGAAGGACGGGCGCGTTTCCAGCTTTTGCTGCAAGGCGAGCAGGTTGGGATAGGCATCCTTCCACTGAATATCGGGGAAGCGGAAGTCCAGGTAGGCCAGGCAGCAGCCTACGGCGATGTCCGCCAGGCTGTAACCGTCGCCGTGGCACCACGGTCGTTCGCCCAGGTCGTGCGATAGCGCCGCCAGGCCGCGATCGATCTTTCCGTGCTGACGATCGAGCCATTCCTGGCTTTGTTGGACTGCCGGACGTTTCTTCTCCAGGAAGATCGCCACCGCGGCATCGATGATGCCGTCGGCCAGCGCTTCCCAGCGCTTGGTCTGGATCAGTTGACGGTTGCCGTCCGGCAACAGCCGCTGAACCGGCGAAACGTTGTCTAGATATTCGACGATGACGCGCGAATCGAACAGTGTCATGCCGTCGTCGAGTTCGAGTACCGGCACCTTGCCCAACGGGTTGTAGTCGGGCACTTTGCTGTCGGCATTCCAGGGAATGTCGACCTCGATCGGGCAGTCGATTTTCTTTTCCGCCAGCACGATACGCACCTTGCGGGCATAGGGGCTGGTGAGCGAAGCGATCAGTTTCATAAGAGGTTCAAACCGGGTTGATGATTCATCCGACTTGCGGAGCGACGACTTACTTTAGCGCAAGCGTCGCCGCCCCGGAAGAGCCTGCAAACCGACTTACTTCAAATCCAGCTTACCGCTGACCTGCAATTGCAGCATGGTGGTGCCTGCCTGCCAGTCGGGTGCGGCGACGCTTTCGGTGCTGGCGATGCCGCGTTTGGCCATCATCGCCATCAGCGGACGCGGCCCGTTGCCGCCGTTGCCGATCGACAGCTCGCGCACGCTGACGCTTGTTTTACCTAGCGCGCCGGCTGCGATCTTGGCGGTCGCCTGCAACTGGGAAATGGCTTCCGGCAGCATCTGTTGTTCGACGGTTTTGCGCATCTGATCCGATACGCTGAAGTCTACATTGCCTAAAAGCATGCTCTGCTGCAACTTGGCGACCAGTTGGGCCCCCTGTACGAAATCACGGCTCCTCAAGTGGATTTCCGCCCGCCCCTGCCAGCCTTTGATCTGGTTGTTCTTGTCGTACAGCGGCCAGCTCGAATAGGCCCCGCTCGTCGCTTGAACCGCGCTGTAGCCGCGAGCCACGGCCATGGCGGCGGCGGACTTGCGGTTCAGGCTATCGGCCAGTGTGGCCGGCTGCGACTGGGTTTCCTGGACGTACAGGGTGGCATCCAACTGGTCGTTGGCGACTTCGCGCTGGCTGGAAGCGGTCAATTCGAGCTGCGTGGCGGCCTCTTCGGCCGTGGCGGGCAACGCTGCGGCCAGTAGCAGGGTGCCGCCGATCAGGGCGTGCATGGGTTTCATGGCATCTCGCTGTCAATAAGGGAACTCGTCTGGACAAAAAAATGACGAGATCGTTCAGTTGATCTCGTCATTAATTTAGCGACATGTTGGCCGTTGAGACAAGTGCGTTATGACAGGTACTCGTAACCAGGCAGTGTCAGGAACTCCACGAAGCGGTCGGAAGTGGTGAGCATATCGAACATTTCGACCGCATCTTGGTACTGTTTGGTCCAGCGTGCGCCGTACTCTGCCTTGAGCTTGCCTACCTCATCCTCCTGCAGTTGGCGGAACAGTTCGACCGTGACCTTGCGGCCATCGTCCAGCACGCCTTTGGGCGAGCGGATCCATTGCCAGATCTGCGAGCGCGAGATTTCCGCGGTGGCGGCGTCTTCCATGAGATTGTGGATCGGCACGCAGCCGTTGCCCGAAATCCATGAGCCGAGATACTGGATGCCGACGTTGATGTTCATGCGTAGCCCGGCTTCGGTAATCGGCGTTTCCGGCTGGAAATTGATCAGATCGGCTGGCTTGACCTCGACATCCGGCCGCTGCTTGCCGATCTGGTTCGGTTGCTCGCCCAATACGGCGCTAAAGGCTTCCAACGCGATCGGCACCAGTCCCGGGTGTGCGATCCAGCCGCCGTCGTAGCCGTCGGCCGCGTCGCGATCCTTGTCGGCCTTTACGCCCGCCAGTGCCTTTTCGTTGGCAACCGGATCGTTCTTGATCGGAATCAGTGCCGCCATGCCGCCGATCGCCGGGGCGTTGCGGCGATGACAAGTCTTGAGCAGCAGCAGGCTGTAGGCACGCATGAACGGGACGGTCATGGTGATCTGGCCGCGGTTGGCCAGGCAGAAGTCGCGGTTGTTCTTGAACTTCTTGATGCAACTAAAGATGTAGTCCCAGCGCCCGGCGTTCAGCCCCGAGCTATGCTCGCGCAGTTCATACAGGATCTCGTCCATTTCGAAGGCGGCAAGGATGGTCTCGATCAGCACCGTCGCCTTGATGGTGCCGCGCGGCACCGAGAGCGCGCCTTGCGCCGCCACGAAGATGTCGTTCCACAGCCGGGCTTCCAGGTGGCTTTCCATCTTGGGCAGATAGTAGTAGGTCGCCGAACCGTTGGCGGTCAGATAATGGATGTTATGGAAGAACGACAGCGCGAAATCGAAAATCGCGCCGCTGACTTGTTCGCCGTCCACCGTCACGTGCTTTTCCATCAGGTGCCAACCGCGCGGACGCAGGATCAGTGTGGCGATGGTGTCGTTCAGGCGGTAGGCCTTGCCCTCCGGACTCGTCCAGGCGATGGTCTTGCGATAAGCATCGCGCACGTTGATTTGGCCGGTGATCTGGTTTTCCCAGCTCGGGCAGTTCGAGTCTTCGAAATCGGCCATGAAGCTCTTGGCGCCCGAGTTGAGCGCATTGATCATCATCTTGCGCTCTACCGGGCCTGTGATCTCAGCGCGGCGATCCAGCAGATCCGCCGGTAGCGGTGCGATTTTCCAGTCGCCTGTGCGGATGTGGCCGGTTTCCGCCAGGAAGTCGGGCAGCCGGCCGCCATCCAGTTCGGCTTGGCGAGTGACGCGCGCTGCTATCAGCTCGCGGCGGCGCGGCTCGAACTGGCGGTGCAGTGCCGCCACCAGCGCCAATGCGTCGGGGGTTAGTATGCTGGCGAATTCCGGCGTTACCTGCGCGTTGATCGCGACGCCCTGTGGCAATGTTGTCGACATAATGCTTCCTCTCGTGCTGTGCTTTTTATGAAAATGCGATAACCCAGTTTAGTGACCTCGATGTGATAAAAAAAGAGCTAAAATGCCATAACATCTTTTACTTTTTAGTAACTAATGGACAGCCTCAAGCAACTGGAAAGTTTTGTCGCGGTGGTCAAGCACGGCAGCCTGTCCGCCGCTGCGCGCAGTGAGGGCGTGGTGCCGGCGGTGATGGGGCGGCGGTTGGATGCCCTGGAGGAGCGGCTGGGCGCCAAGCTGCTGGTGCGCACGACGCGTAGTCTGACACTGACGCAGGAGGGGAGTGCCTTCTACGAGGACTGCCTGCGCATTCTGGCCGAATTGACGGAGGCGGAGGCGGCGGTTGCCTCCGGCAGCGCCCGTGCTCGTGGCCATTTGCGCATCAGCGCGCCGGCCGGCTTCGGCAGGCGCCATGTCGCGCCGCATGCCGCCGCCTTCCAACAGGCCAACCCCGACATCAAGGTCACGCTCGACCTGTCCGATCGTATGGTCGATCTGTTGCGCGACCCGATCGACTGTGCCATCCGCATCAGCGATTTGTCGGATTCCAACCTGGTTGCGGTGCGGTTGGCGCAGAATCGCCGCGTGGTGGTTGCCGCGCCCGCCTATCTCGCCCGGCACGGTATCCCGCGGACGCTGGACGATTTGGCCCGCCATGCCTGCTTGACCCTGGGCGAAAGCCAGAGCCGCGGTTGGCGCTTCGTGGTCGACGGCGAGCAGATCAACCTACGGGTCAGCGGCATGCTGGAGTGCAACGACGGCGCCGTGCTGCACGATTGGGCCTTGCAGGGCAGGGGACTGGCTTGGCGCTCGCTGTGGGAGGTCAAGGACGACTTGTCGGATGGCCGGCTGGTCAGTGTGCTCGATCACTATTCCTCGCCCGACTACCCGGTTTACGCCGTGGTGCCGCAACGAAAATTCCTGCCGCAGCGCGTGCGGCACTTCATCGATTATTTGAAAGCGGTCTATGCTCAAGCCGGTTATTGGGACTAAGGGAGAATGCCGATGAATAAACGCTTGCTTTTGCCGGGGGCGCTCATGCTGCTGGCAAGCTATGTTGCCGCTGCCGCCGAGCCGACCTATCAACTGACCTGTTTGCCGGACAATGCCTCACCGTCGCTGGTGGAAAACATCCACACCCGGCTGGCGTTGCACGGCTGGCAAGAAGCCCGGGGCAAGGCGGACTATCAGCTGTGCTTCCAGGTTTTGACGCGCCAGCAGATCGTCGCCGATCCGGCACCCTATCGCTACGGTCCCTATTGGGCGCCGCCTGTCGATCAAGTGGTGGACGTCCCCTACCTGTCGTTGCGTGCCACCGGCACCGACCAACCGGCCTGGCGCGGCGAGCAGACGCTGGATCAGGATGGTGGCCTCGAGGCGGCAATACGTAGTCTGATCGACCGTCTGCCGTTATGAGGCCTTAGCGCCTCGAGCGAGATGCGCCACAGCTTGTGGCGTTTTTTTTGCGTTGCAGTAAACTATTCGTGTTGCGAATTGATCAATGCAATATTTGCATTAAGTCAAGAGGAGTGGAAATAACTGCCTGGCAGCCTCGCGATGTGCTCTTAGCGCCATAAACTGTCTGTAATCGACAAATTTGGCTTTCACAAGGAAACAATCATGCGTTTACGCCCTTACCAACCAGGCGAAGAACCCAAGCTATGGGATCTTTACCTGCGGCTCGGCAAGACCGGGCAAAGCCGGCAGCAATGGTTGACGCGCCTGCAGTGCAGCATACCGTTCGTGGTCGAGTATGACCGGCAGGTCATCGGCTATGCCAATCTCGACAATGATGGCGTCATCGATCATTTCTTCGTGCGGGAAAACTGGCAGGGCAGGGGCGTCGGCACCCTGCTCATGGAAAAGATGCATAAGCAGGCTGCCAATCAGCGTCTCTCGGTGCTGACCGCGCTGGTGTGCCGCGAGTCGCAATCGTTCTTCGCCCGCTGGGGCTTTGTGCTCGAACCGGGCCAAGCGGTCGGCGCCGACAACGCCTTCATGCGCAAGAATCTGCGCTAAGCTTTCACGGCAATCATTCTTCCCCGCGGTCGGACGACGCGCCCCAAGCGCCTTCCGCCGCGACTTTGTCCATTAGATCCCGCATCAATGCACGCAGCCAGGCCAGTCCTGGCTCGCGATCTCGTACCGGATGCCAGACACAATTGAGGTGATAGCCCGGCAGTACCGCCGGCAGTGCGAGCAGCCGCAACGGCCAGAAGCCCGCCATCATCGACGCCACCCGGCGCGGCAGGATGAACAGGTGATCCGACTGGCTGACGATAGCCGCCGCCGACATATAGCTCTGGCTATTGACCGCGATGCTTCGCGACAAGCCGCGTTCGGCCAGGAAGCTGTCGAGCGCCGAACCGGACTTGCCAAGCGGCGAATGGAACACATGCGGCAGCAGAATGAGTTGATCGAGCGACAGCGCTTCGCCCGCCAGCGGGTGCCCTGCGCGCAGCAGGCCAGCCAACGGTTCGGTGAGCCAGGTCTCGCGGTGTAGATAGGCCGGGATCTGCATGTCTTCATCGAACCCCAGCACCAGATCGATTTCTCCATTGGATAAGGCATCCTCCGGCACTTGCTCGCGCAGGATCTGAATGTCGATGTGCACGCCGGGCGCTGCGTTGGCGAGATGGTGCACCAATGGCGGGATCAGCACGCATTCGACGAAATCGGTGGTGCTGATGGTGAACCGGCGTTGCGATGTGCGTGGGTCAAAGGCCTCGGGCTGATTCAAATGCGTTTCCAACTGGCTGAGCATCTGATGGACGCCGCGTTGCAGGTAGAGCGCGCGTTCGGTCGGCTGCATGCCCTGCGGTGTGCGCACCAGCAGTGGATCGTCGAAGGTGGCGCGCAGTCGGTTCAGGGCGTGGCTCATCGCCGGCTGGCTGATGAACAGCCGATCCGCTGCGCGGGTCACGCTCTTCAGACCGACCAGCGCATCCAGTGCCAGCAGTAGGTTCAGGTCAATCTGGTGTAATTTCATATTCGTGCCATGGATGGTTGTATTTGTATTATTCATTTGTTGCATGAAAGGTCAATGCCTAGACTGGCGGCATCACTACCGATCAACGCAAGGAGCCTAGTCATGGCAAGAATCGTCACTGTCGCAGCCACCCAGATGGCTTGTAGCTGGGATAGCGCCGGCAATATCGCCCGCGCGGAGAAACTGGTCCGCGAAGCCGCCGCCCGCGGTGCGCAGATCATCCTGCTGCAAGAGCTGTTCGAAGCACCCTATTTTTGCATCGAGCAAAACCCGCAGCATTTCGATCTGGCCACCTCGGTGGAGGAAAGTCCGCTGATCGCGCACTTCAGCGCCTTGGCACGCGAACTGCAGGTGGTGCTGCCGATCAGCTGGTTCGAACGCGGCCAGACCGCTTTCTACAATTCGCTGGTGGTGATCGATGCCGATGGGGGCGTGTTGGACACCTATCGCAAGACGCATATTCCCAATGGGCCGGCCTACCAGGAAAAGCAATACTTCACCCCGGGGGATACCGGTTTCAAGGTGTGGGATACCCGCTATGCCCGCATCGGCGTCGGTATCTGCTGGGATCAGTGGTTCCCTGAGACCGCACGCTCGCTGGCGCTGATGGGGGCCGAACTGATCTTCTTCCCCACGGCTATCGGCAGCGAGCCGGACTACCCGGAAATCGACAGCCAGCCGCACTGGACGCGTGTGCAACAGGGCCATGCCGGTGCCAATCTGGTGCCAGTCATTGCCTCCAACCGCATCGGCACCGAGGCCAGCGTACTGCATCCGGACTACCAGATGACCTTTTACGGCACGTCGTTCATCGCCGACGAGACCGGCGCATTGGTCTGCCAAGCCGACAAGACCAGCGAAAGCGTACTTGTGCACGCCTTCGATTTGGATGCGGTCAAGCGACGTCGCGTCGCCTGGGGTGTTTTCCGCGACCGTCGGCCGCAGATGTACGATGTACTGGCAACCTCCGATGGTCGGCATCGGGCGAAATAAGGAGAACGTCATGGATGCATTGCACTCGCCGTCGGCGGACGGCTACCACATGCCTGCCGAATGGGCGCCGCAACAGGCTGTCTGGATGCTCTGGCCCTATCGCGCCGACAACTGGCGCGAAGGTGGCCGCTTTGCCCAGCCGGTGTTCGCCGCCGTGGCCCACGCCATCGCCGCAGTCACGCCGGTGTTCATGGGTGTCCCGCCGGAGCATCTGGCGCAAGCGCGCGAAATCATGCCGTCCGAGGTGACGCTGGTGCCGTTGGCGAGCGACGACTGCTGGATGCGCGACACCGGGCCGACCGTGCTGGTCGGTCCTGCGGGCGCTCGGCGCGGCGTCGATTGGCAATTCAATGCCTGGGGCGGTCTGCAAGGCGGTTTGTACCATCCATGGGATCGCGACAGCGAGGTGGCGGGCCAGGTGCTGTCGAGCTTGGCGTTCGAGCGTTATGCGGCACCGCTGGTGCTGGAGGGCGGCTCGATCCACGTCGACGGCGAGGGCACTTTGCTGACCAGCGCCGAATGCCTGCTCAACGCCAACCGCAATCCGCAACTGAATCAGGGGCAGATCGAGGCGTTGCTTCGCGATTACCTGGGCGTCACGCACTTCATCTGGTTGCCGGAAGGCGTCTACATGGATGAAACCGATGGCCACATCGACAATATGTGCTGTTTCGCCCGCCCGGGCGAGGTCATCCTGCACTGGGTGGACGATGAAAACGACCCGCAGTATCCGCGCTCGCAGTCGGCCTACCAGGTTCTGTCGCAGGCGGTGGACGCCCGCGGTCGCCGGCTGAAGATTCATAAGATGGTGGCGCCGGGACCGTTGTACTACACCGAGGAGGAGGCCGCCGGCGTTGTCAGCGGCGACGCGGTGCCGCGTCCCGCGGGCGAGCGTATGGCCGCGTCCTACGTCAACTTCCTGATCAGCAATGGGCGTGTGATCTTCCCCTTGCTGGATGCGGCCACCGACGAACAGGCGCGCGACCAATTGGCGGCGATTTTTCCGGATCATCAGGTCGTTGGCGTGCCGGCGCGCGAGATTTTGCTGGGCGGCGGCAATATCCACTGCATCACGCAGCAGATTCCCGCCTGAACATGGTCTGCCATCGAGGCGTCGCGCTGGTTTGCCGGCGTGGCGCCTTTTGCTTGGTGGGCGGGCTTTCCCCGCCTTTTATCCAGTTGCGACAAGTTAATAAGAAGATGGTGATTTTGTGGTCTAGTCTTGATCTAGTGCAACTTGTCGCATCAGGCCTTGATGCACGATGCGAGCACTATAAAAAGACCTAAAAATTCGTATAAAAGGAAATCGATCCATGACTACCCCAATCATGCCGATTAATGTCGGAAACACTGGTTTCATGTTGTTGTGTTCCAGCCTGGTGATGTTGATGACACCGGGTCTGGCGTTCTTCTATGGCGGTCTGGTCGGCCGCAAAAACGTGCTGACCATCATGGCGCAGAGCTTTATGTCGCTGGGCTGGACCACGGTTCTGTGGTTTGCCTTCGGCTACTCGATGAGCTTTGGTCCGACCTGGCACGGCATCATCGGCGACCCCACTTACTATGCCTTCATGCGCGGCGTCACGCTGCACACCATGTTCGGCGGTAACGATGCGGGCATTCCGTTGATCGTGCACGTGGCCTACCAGATGATGTTCGCCATCATCACCCCGGCACTGATCACCGGCGCCTTCGCCAACCGCGTGACCGTCAAGGCCTACTTCCTGTTCTTGACCGCCTGGCTGATCTTCGTCTACTTCCCGTTCGTCCATATGGTATGGAGCCCGAACGGTCTGTTGGCGCAGTGGGGCGTACTGGACTTCGCTGGCGGTATCGTGGTGCACAACACCGCCGGTTTCGCCGCCCTGGCTTCGATCCTGTATGTCGGTCGCCGTTCGTTCGTCGAGAACAAGCCGCACAACGTACCGTTGATCGCCCTGGGTACTGGTCTTTTGTGGTTCGGCTGGTACGGCTTTAACGCCGGCTCCGAACTGCGCGTCGACTACGTCACCTGCTCGGCCTTCCTGAATACCGACGTGGCCGCCTCGTTCGCCGGCACCACCTGGTTCTTCCTCGAGTGGTCGCATTCCAAGCAACCGAAGCTGATCGGTCTGTTGACCGGTGCCGTTGCGGGCCTCGCTACCGTGACCCCGGCCGCCGGCTACATCTCGCTCGGCTCCGCCGCCACCATCGGCGTGATTGCCGCCGTAGTGTGCTACTTCGCCGTGATGATGAAGAATCGCCTGGGCTGGGACGATGCGCTCGACGTTTGGGGTGTGCACGGTGTCGGCGGTCTGCTCGGCACCATCCTGCTGGGCGTATTCGCCGACAAGGCGTGGAATGCCGCCGGCGCCAATGGCCTGCTGCTGGGCGATGCCTCGTTCCTGTGGAAGCAGGTCGTCGCCGCCGTGGTTTCGGGCATTTGGGCCTTTGTCTTCACCTACGGCATGCTGTGGGTGATCGATCGCTTTACGCCGGTGAAGGTAGATCCGAAGACCCAGGAATCCGGTCTGGATGCTGCCTTGCATGGCGAAGAGGCCTATACCCAAGGGCTGTGACCCGAGGGATACCTCTCTTTTCAAATTTTGTAAGCCGCGATGCGTTTCGCGGCTTCTTTTTTTGTTTGGATAACGAAAAAGCCGCCTCCACACAGTGGAGACGGCTTTTGTTTTGCGAACCCGCGAAAATCAGTGGAACTGTTCTTCTTCCGTCGAGCCGGTCAGCGCGGTGGTGGACGATTGCCCGCCCTGAATGGTCTGGGTGACGGCGTCGAAGTAGCCGGTACCGACTTCGCGTTGATGCTTGACGGCGGTGAAGCCCTTCTCGGCGGCCGCGAATTCGTTCTGTTGCAGTTCGACGAAGGCGGTCATTTGCTGACGGGCATAGCCGTGGGCCAGGTTGAACATCGAGTAGTTCAGGCTGTGGAAGCCGGCGAGCGTGATGAACTGGAACTTGTAACCCATGGCGCCCAGTTCCTTCTGGAAACGGGCGATGGTGGCATCGTCCAGATTCTTCTTCCAGTTGAAGGACGGCGAGCAGTTATAGGCCAGGAGCTTGCCCGGGAATTGGGCATGGATCGCTTCGGCGAATTTGCGCGCGTACTCCAGATCCGGCTTGCCGGTTTCGCACCAGATCAGGTCGGCGTAAGGCGCATAGGCCAGACCGCGCGAGATGGCTTGCTCCAGGCCCGGCTTGGTACGGTAGAAACCCTCCACCGTGCGTTCGCCGGTGCAGAACGGACGGTCGCGCTCGTCGACGTCGGAGGTCAACAGATCGGCGGCTTCGGCATCGGTACGCGCCACCAGAATCGTCGGCACGCCGTAGATGTCGGCGGCAAGGCGGGCGGCGACCAGCTTTTCGACGGCTTCGCGCGTCGGGACCAGTACCTTGCCCCCCATGTGACCACACTTCTTCACCGAGGCGAGTTGGTCTTCGAAGTGAACGCCGGCGGCACCCGCTTCGATCATGCTCTTCATCAGTTCGTGGGCATTGAGCACACCGCCGAAGCCGGCTTCGGCGTCGGCTACGATCGGGGCGAAGAAGTCGATTTCATCGTTGCCCTCGGCGTGGTGCAGTTGGTCAGCGCGCTGGAAGGTGTTGTTGATGCGCTTGACCACCGCCGGTACCGAGTTGGCCGGATACAGCGACTGATCGGGGTACATTTCGCTGCCGAGGTTGGCATCGGCGGCGACCTGCCAGCCGGACAAGTAGATGGCCTTCAGACCCGCTTTGACCTGTTGCATGGCCTGATTGCCGGTCAAGGCGCCCAGTGCGTTGACGAACGGTTCCTCATTGATCAAAGTCCACAGCTTCTCGGCGCCGCGACGGGCCAGGGTGTGTTCGATCAGTACCGTGCCGCGCAGTCGTTCGACGTCGGCGGCGCTGTAGCCCCGGGTGATGCCCTTCCAGCGTGGGTTCTGATCCCAGTCTTTTTGGATGGCAGCAATGCGTTGTTCGCGAGTAGTCATACGTTACCCTTCATCGATATGTTTCTTCCAAGTCGCCGGCAAGCGACTTCCCTCGTGGTGGCCACCGGTAGGGGATGCTTGACTTCGGTGGCTAAGCAGTCCGGGATCACCGGGGCCGTTCTCTCTTTGCGGCGGCCGTCGGTGGGTGGTGCGGCCGCTATAAAACGTCATATGACGTCCTTCTTGTGAGGCTATTTAAGCATAAATAATCTGCTTTGTGTGCGGCGCAGCACAAAAAAATCGTTTATTTTCAATTGCTAACAAATTTGACCGAAAACGAATATGTATTCGAATATTTGTTTTGCATTTTCGAACCTGAGAGGCCGAAAGCGAGCATTGCCGCTATTGCACTGCGCAATTGGCTTGGCGTGGAGAATTTGTGCCGGTTGCATCGCCACCCCCTTGAATTCGCCGCTAAAGACCCTACTTTGCAAGAAGTTAACATTTAGTCACAGCCGTTCCATCGAGGATTTGCCATGCAGGAAAAACCGGAAAACGTCGCCGCGGCAGCGGTGGACGCCGTCGAAACGACCGATTCGCATACCGAAATCATCAGCGAAGCCAGCGCCGAAGAGCGCATCGGCGTTCTGGAGGCCGAACTGGCCCAGGTCAAGGATCAGTACCTGCGAAGCCTTGCGGATATGGAAAACCAGCGTCGCCGGCATCTCGACGAACTGACCAATACGCAGAAATACGCCATCAACAAGTTCGCCATGGAGCTTCTGAGCGTCAAGGATAGCCTCGAGATGGCGCTGGCCGATCAGAGCGGGCAATTCGACAACCTCAAATTCGGCGTCGATCTAACCCTCAAACAACTCGCCAGCGCGTTCGAGAAGGCACAGATCGAGGAGATCAATCCCTTGGGCCAAGCGCTTGATCCGCACAAGCACCAAGCGATCAGCAGCGAGGAGGCGGAAGTCGAAGCCAATACCGTGCTGCGCGTGATGCAGAAGGGTTACGCCGTTGCCGATCGCCTGCTGCGTCCGGCCATGGTGGTGGTGGCGAAATAACCGACGGAAAGTGCTGGCGTGACCCTTGAAAAAGCGGACTTCGCCACGACTTGCAGAACATGATCAAGGAAGCCGACCGTTCAACGGGGTTTCCAACCGGATTAAAGGGAAGACAATATGGGCAAAATCATTGGTATTGACCTCGGCACCACCAACTCCTGTGTCGCCGTGGTAGAAAACGGCAACCCGAAAGTTATCGAGAACGCCGAAGGCAACCGCACCACCCCGTCGATCATCGCCTACATGGAAGACGGCGAAATCCTGGTGGGTGCGCCGGCCAAGCGTCAAGCGGTGACCAACCCGAAGAACACCTTGTACGCCATCAAGCGTCTGATCGGCCGTCGCTTCGAAGACAAGGAAGTGCAGAAAGACATCGACCTGATGCCGTTCGAAATCGGCAAGGCCAAGAACGGCGATGCCTGGGTCAAGGTGCGCGACAGCGAATTGGCGCCGCCGCAGATCTCCGCCGAAGTGCTGCGCAAGATGAAGAAGGCCGCCGAAGACTACCTGGGCGAGGAAGTGACCGAAGCCGTGATCACCGTGCCGGCTTACTTCAACGACAGCCAACGCCAGGCGACCAAGGACGCCGGCCGTATCGCCGGCCTGGAAGTCAAGCGCATCATCAACGAACCGACCGCCGCGGCGCTGGCCTTCGGCCTGGCCAAACAGGAAGGGGATCGCAAGATCGCCGTGTATGACCTGGGCGGCGGTACCTTCGACATCTCCATCATCGAGATCGCCGATGTGGATGGCGAGCACCAGTTCGAAGTGTTGTCGACCAACGGCGACACCTTCCTGGGCGGCGAAGACTTCGACCAACGCGTGATCGACTACATCATCTCGGAGTTCAAGCGCGACCAGGGCGTGGATCTGAAGCAGGACGTGATGGCGCTGCAACGCCTGAAGGAAGCCGCCGAAAAGGCCAAGATCGAGCTGTCCTCCAGCCAGCAGACCGAAGTCAATCTGCCGTACATCACCATGGACGCCACCGGTCCGAAGCACTTGGCCATGAAGATCACCCGCGCCAAGTTCGAGTCGCTGGTGGAAGATCTGATCGAACGCTCGATCGAGCCGTGCCGCGTGGCCCTGAAGGACGCCGGCCTGTCGATCGGCGACATCAGCGACGTGATCGTGGTCGGCGGCCAGACCCGCATGCCCAAGGTGCTGGACAAGGTTAAGGAATTCTTCGGCAAGGAGCCGCGCCGCGACGTGAACCCGGACGAAGCCGTCGCCGTCGGCGCCGCGATCCAAGGTTCGGTGTTGGCCGGCGAGCGCAAGGACGTGCTGCTGCTGGACGTGACCCCGCTGTCGCTCGGCATCGAGACCATGGGCAGCATCATGACCAAGCTGATCCAGAAGAACACCACGATCCCGACCAAGGCGACCCAGACTTTCTCGACCGCCGAAGACAACCAGACCGCGGTGACCATTCACGTGCTGCAGGGCGAGCGCGAACGCGCCTCGGCCAACAAGAGCCTGGGCCAGTTCAACCTGTCCGATATTCCGCCGGCACCGCGCGGCATGCCGCAGATCGAAGTCACCTTCGACATCGACGCCAACGGCATCCTGCACGTCAGCGCCAAGGACAAGGCCACCGGCAAGCAAGCCAACATCACCATCCAGGCCTCCAGCGGTCTGAGCGAAGCCGAGATCCAGAACATGGTGAAGGACGCCGAGCTCAACGCCGAGGAAGACCGCAAGTTGCATGAGCTGGTGATGGCGCGCAACCAGGGCGAATCGCTGGTGCACTCGGTCAAAAAATCGCTGGTCGACTTCGGCGACAAGGTTTCCGACGAAGAAAAGACCGCGATCGAGGCCGCCATCAAGGAGGCCGAGGAAGTGCTCAAGGGCGAGGACAAGGAAGCCATCGACGCCAAGGTCGAAGCGCTGATGAAGGTTTCGCACAAACTGGCCGAGCAGATGTACGCCGCCCAGTCCGGCGAAGGCGAGCCCCAGGCAGCGGCCGGCGCCGACAAGAAGGACGACGGCAACGTGGTCGATGCCGAGTTCGAAGAAGTCAAAGACAAGAAGTAAGCGGTAATCTGTCGTTTCAATGAATACACAGAGCTCCCGCAAGGGGGCTCTGTGCAATGGTCAAGCATATGTCAAAACGAGATTACTACGAGGTACTGGGGGTCAACCGCGATGCTTCGGAAGAAGAGATCAAGAAGGCCTATCGCAAACTGGCGATGAAGTACCACCCGGACCGCAATCCGGACAGCAAGGAAGCCGAAGACAAGTTCAAGCAAGGCAAGGAAGCCTACGAGATCTTGTCCGATAGCCAGAAGCGGGCGGCGTATGACCAGTTCGGTCATGCCGGCGTCGACCCGAATGCCGGCGCCGGCGGTTTCCGTGGCGGCGGCCAGGGCTTCGGCGACTTCTCCGATGCGTTCTCCGATATCTTCGGCGATATCTTCGGCGGCGGACGCGGTGGCGGTCGCTCCCAAGTTTTCCGTGGCGCCGACCTGCGCTACAACATGGAAATCACGCTGGAAGAAGCGGCCCGCGGTTGCGAGCGCCAGATTCGCATTCCGGCGCACGAGCATTGCGACACCTGTCACGGCAGCGGCGCCAAGCCGGGCACCCAGCCCAAGACCTGCGCCACCTGCGGCGGCCACGGTCAAGTGCGCATGAGCCAAGGCTTTTTCTCGGTGCAGCAGACCTGCCCGACTTGCCACGGCAGCGGCAAGCAGATCACCGAACCGTGCCCGAAGTGCCACGGCGCCGGCCAGTTGAAGACCACCAAGACGCTCAACGTCAAGATCCCGGCCGGGGTCGACGAAGGCGACCGCATTCGCCTGGCGGGCGAGGGCGAGCCGGGCGAGAACGGCGGCCCCAACGGCGACTTGTATGTCGTCACGCACATCAAGCCGCACGCGGTATTCCAGCGCGAAGGCATGGATCTGCATTGCGAGATGCCGATCAGTTTTGCCACGGCGGCGTTGGGCGGCGAAGTGGAAATCCCCACGCTCGACGGCATGGCCAAGGTCAAGATCGGCGGCGAAACCCAGAGCGGCCGGGTGTACCGTCTGCGCGGCAAGGGTATCAAGGCCGTACGCGGCAATACCTTCGGCGATCTGATGTGCCACGTAGTGGTGGAGACGCCGGTCAATCTGACCGAACGGCAGAAGGAACTGCTGCGCGAATTCGAGGAAATCAGCCAGAGCGACACGGCGGTGCATAATCCGCGCGCCAAGTCGTTCATGGACAAGCTGAAGGATTTCTTCGCCTGACCCTGCGCGACGACAGCGTTTGAGTGTCATGACAGAACCCGTCGCCGGTTACCGGCACGGGTTTTTTTATTACTTGTGCCGCACGTTGCGCATCGTGCCGCGCCTTGTGGCTATATCGGCGAAAACTGATGCACTACCACGCAATCGGCGTACAATAGCTTTGTCATTATTTAATCTGTGGAATAATGAACCTGCTGCATTCCACCTGGTTCTGGGGCCTGATCATTGCCGGCCCCTTTGCAACGGTTGTCGCCATTCTGGCGCGTCTGTCGCGCCTGGAGCCGCCGCCGACCCTGCCTGACCGGGTGGTCGATTCCGCTGCGGACGGCGCCGATGAAGCCCTTTCGCCTTCCTCCTCATCTCCAGAAAAAGACTAGAAATGATTTTTGCCAATCGTGATTTCCCATTCTCGCGCATGCGTCGCATGCGTCGTGACGACTTTTCCCGCCGCTTGATGCGCGAAAACGTGCTGACGGCCGACGATCTGATCTACCCGGTATTTGTGCAGGAAGGCGAGAATCGCCGCCAAGCGGTGGCGTCGATGCCCGGCGCGGATCGGGTCAGCCTGGATCTGCTGCTGAAGACGGCGGAGGAAATGCTGGAACTCGGCATTCCGATGATCTCGCTGTTCCCGGTCATCGAAGGCGGCAAGAGCAACACCGCCGAAGAGGCCTATAACGAAGATGGCCTGATTCCCACCGTGGTGCGCGCACTCAAGTCGCGCTTCCCGGAACTGGGCGTGATGACCGACCTGGCGCTCGACCCCTATACCATTCACGGCCAAGACGGCGTGATCGACGACAACGGCTACGTGCTGAACGACGAAACCGTCGAAATCCTGATTAAACAAGGCTTGTGCCACGCGGCCGCCGGCGTCGACGTGCTCGGGCCGTCCGACATGATGGACGGTCGTATCGGCTATCTGCGCGAAGAGCTGGAAGGGCACGGTTTCATCCATACCAAGATCCTGGCCTATTCGGCCAAGTATGCCTCCGGCTTTTACGGCCCGTTCCGCGACGCGCTGGGTTCCAGCGCCAATCTGGGCAAGGGCAACAAGTATACTTACCAGATGGATCCGGCCAATTCGGACGAAGCGTTGCAGGAAGTGGCGATGGATCTGCACGAAGGCGCCGATATGGTCATGATCAAGCCCGGTATGCCGTATTTGGATGTGATCCGTCGCGTCAAGGATACCTTCGGCGTACCGACCTATGCCTACCAGGTCTCGGGCGAGTACGCGATGCTCAAGGCCGCGTTCGCCAACGGCTGGTTGAACGAGGAGGCTTGCATGATGGAAAGCCTGCTGGCCTTCAAGCGCGCCGGCGCGGATGGCATCTTGACATACTTCGCCATGGACGCGGCGCGGCTGCTCAAACGCGGCTGACGGATGAATTTTATGCGGCACAGCGGCAGCCTTTTTCGGTTGGGAACAGTCGAACGACAGCGTGCGGCAAGAAGCGCGCATGAGCGGCCGCGTGCCTTTCTTCCCTCAAATCATGAGTCAATGCGATGAACCACACCTATCTAGCTCATTTGGATGCGACCTTGGCGCAAATCCGCGCCGACGGCTTTGAAAAGCCGGAGCGCGTGATCGCCACGCCGCAGGGCCCGGACGTTGCACTCGGCAACGGCAAGCATGTCTTGAACTTCTGTGCCAACAACTACCTGGGGCTGGCCGACGACCAACGGCTGATCGACGCCGCCAAGGCCGGCCTGGATCAGTACGGCTACGGTTGCGCCTCGGTACGTTTTATCTGCGGCACGCAGCAAGTCCACAAGGATTTGGAAGCGGCCATTTCGCGCTTCCTCGGCACCGACGATACCATCCTGTATTCCAGTTGCTTCGATGCCAATGGCGGTGTGTTCGAAACGCTGTTGACCGAAGAGGATGCCGTCATCTCCGATGAGTTGAACCATGCCTCGATTATCGATGGCGTACGCTTGTGCAAAGCGCAGCGCTATCGCTACAAGAACAACGACATGAGCGATCTGGAGACCCAGCTAAAGGCTGCCGATGCCGCAGGCGCGCGCTTCAAGCTGATCGTCACCGATGGCGTGTTCTCCATGGACGGTATCATCGCCGACCTGAAATCGCTGTGCGAAGTGGCCGACCGCTACGGCGCGCTGGTGATGGTCGACGACTCGCACGCCGTCGGCTTCATCGGCGAAACCGGCGCAGGTACGCCGCAACTGTGCGGTGTCGCCGATCGCATCGATATCTACACCGGCACCTTGGGCAAGGCCCTGGGGGGCGCTTCCGGCGGCTATGTGTCCGCCCGCAAGGCCATCGTCGAATTGTTGCGTCAACGCTCGCGTCCCTACCTGTTCTCCAATAGTCTGGCCCCGGCGATCACCGCCGCCAGCCTCAAGGTGTTCCAGATCCTGGAGCAGGACGGCGCCCGCCTGCGCGCCAACCTCAAGCGCAATGCCGAACTGTTCCGCCAAAAGATGAGTGCGGCCGGCTTCACCCTGGTGCCGGGCCAACACCCGATCATCCCGGTGATGCTGGGCGACGCCCGCCTTGCCGGCGAAATGGCCGCTGCGCTGTTGGCCGAAGGCATCTACGTGATCGGCTTCTCCTTCCCGGTGGTGCCCAAGGGCCGCGCGCGCATTCGCACGCAGATGTCGGCGGCGCACACCGAGGCGCAGGTGGAGCACGCGGTGAATGCCTTTATCCGCGTGGGCCGCGAACTGGGCGTGATCGCCTGATCTATGGCGCAATCGCTGGCGATTGCGCCGTTTCGACAGACACAACCGATGCGGCTCGACCCGCGTCAGGGAGACATAACAATGAAAGCGCTGGCTAAACTCAAGTCCGAACGCGGTCTGTGGTTGACCGACGTCGCCAAACCCGAAGTCGGTCACAACGACCTGTTGATCCAGATCCGCAAGACAGCCATCTGCGGCACCGACATCCATATCTACAACTGGGACGAATGGGCGCAGAAAACCATCCCGGTGCCGATGCACGTTGGCCATGAATACGTCGGTGTGGTTGCCGGCATGGGCTCGGAAGTCAAAGGTTTCGAAATCGGCGACCGCGTCTCCGGCGAAGGCCACATCACTTGCGGTTACTGCCGCAACTGTCGCGCCGGGCGTCGCCACCTGTGCCGCAACACCGTCGGTGTCGGCGTCAACCGCGAAGGTGCGTTTGCCGAATATCTGGTGATCCCGGCTTTCAATGCCTTCAAACTGCCGCCGGACATCTCCGACGATCTGGCATCGATCTTCGATCCGTTCGGCAATGCCGTGCACACCGCGCTGTCGTTCAACCTGGTCGGCGAGGATGTACTGATCACCGGCGCAGGCCCGATCGGCATCATGGCGGTGGCGATCGCGCGCCACGTCGGCGCGCGTCATGTGGTGGTCACCGACGTCAACGAATATCGGCTCGACCTGGCCCGCAAAATGGGCGCCAGCCGAGCGGTCAACGTGGCGAAGGAAGATCTGCGCGAAGTGATGGGCCAATTGCATATGTGCGAGGGTTTCGACGTCGGCCTGGAAATGTCCGGCAACCCGCAAGCCTTCCGCCAGATGCTGGAAACCATGAATCACGGCGGCAAGATCGCCCTCCTGGGCATCCCGCCGGCCAACACCGCCATCGATTGGAACCAGGTCATCTTCAAGGGCCTGGAAATCAAGGGGATCTACGGTCGCGAAATGTTCGAGACCTGGTACAAGATGGTGGCCCTGATCCAGTCTGGCCTCGATATCACGCCGATCATCACCCACCACTACAAGATCGACGACTTCCAGCAAGGCTTCGATGCCATGCTGTCCGGTCAGTCGGGTAAGGTGATTCTCGACTGGGCGTGAGCGATACCTAGCTCAATCCAGAACCCCGTGGGTAGTCGCCACGGGGTTTTTTGTTGCGACGACGGCTAGAAGGCGACCCAGGAGTAGAGGTACAGGGTGTTGTTGTCATGGGCGTTGCTGCCGTTGCCATCGTAATTGGTCGCCGCCCCCATGAATGCGTTGTAAGCCGTGTACTGCAGGCCAAGGCGCCACCATGGGCGCGGCATGTAGTCGAATTCGACGATCTGACCGCGCGTGTTTGGGCTGCCGTTGGCGGAAGTGGGGTAAAGCAAGGCGTCGTGGCTGCCGTCGACGTGGAACACGCCCAGTGTCAGTCCCCATTGGCGTCGATACCAGTATGAAATTTTTGCCTGCGCGCTGTGCAGCGTGTCGCTGTTGTTGCTCTGGTTGACGCCGAGTCCGACCTGATTCCAATTGGTGTGCTCATCGATGTATGAGGCCTGCATGGAGACACTGTGGGGCTCGGATAAATACTGGTACTGTGCGTCAAGCCCGATGTCGCGAAAGTGATTCGAGGGCGCGCCGTTGCTGCCGGGGTCGACGCTGACGTGGGCATCGAGCCCGAAGGTGCCGATTTCCAGCGAATGTGGGCCCCAGTCCCGGTTCCATGCCAGGCGCCAATAGGGGTTATTGCCCTCGAGCCGGTTGTAAAAAGACACGCCGCGGCTGAACAGGCCGAACTTGCCGTCCGCGGCTTGGTAATCTCCCAGCTCGACATACCAGCGGCGATTGAGGAGTGCGTAGGCGGACAGGCCGACGGCTTGTTGTGCGAGTCCCTCGGCGATCAAAGGCGCGGGCGGCGTGTTGAGCCAGGTGTTGTACGACAAATTGGAAACCTGATACGGAAAGCTCAAGGCGGGCGTGGTGTTCCAGGCGTCCTGTCTGGTCGGGTTGTTGTTGAGCGACAGCCCGTAGATCAGATCCTGGTCCTGGTTTGCGCTATGGCCGACAAAGCGAAGGTCGGTGTTATCGCTCGCAAGCCCAGCGTCGAATCGCGTGCTGCCGTTGTCGTCGGTGGAGGAGGCCAGATTATCGTAAGTCCATTTAGAGAAGATGCCGATGTGCTCGTCCAGTTTGCCGGCGATAAATAAACTCCCGCCCTCGATGACGCCTTGATTGTTCTTGGGATAGTTATGCGTGTTATTGGCCACGCCGGTGTGTGACGCGGTGAGTGTGGCCGACAAGGGAAACAACGAGGTGCTGCCCAGGGTATAGCCAGACAGCTTGAACGCGCGGCCTTCTGGGGTGAGTTCGGGGGCGCCGAGGTGGCAGGCGGCACAGTCCAGGCCCGTCTGGCGGGCGAATGCCGGAACAGCTTGCGCAGGCGCGTGCCATAACAGGGCGGCGCAGACGATGAGCGGGAACAAGCGCCGAAATAAGAGAGCCGAGTGCATATCATTTCCTTTTTTTGATTATGACTGCGTCGTTTTAATTATTTATTTATTGATCATATCGGCAATGGGTGGGGATGGCGATAGGGCAGGGCTGGCCAAGCTGCCACGGGCATCGTTCTCCTCGCCGAGACGAATACATGCCGAATCAAGGGCTTTGCACCAGGGGTTGCAACGGGCTCTTCTTTCCTCTGCGCCCGCGAACCGGTAGAATCTCCGTTTAATTTTCTCTTTGCTGAACGGCGTCATGCTTACTTTCCAGGAAATTATCCTTACGCTGCAGAACTATTGGAATCGCCAGGGCTGCGCCCTGCTGCAGCCTTACGATATGGAAATGGGCGCGGGAACCTCGCATACCGCGACCTTCCTGCGCTCCATCGGACCGGAGCCGTGGAACGCGGCCTACGTGCAGCCGTCGCGCCGGCCGAAGGACGGCCGCTATGGCGAAAACCCCAATCGGCTGCAGCACTACTACCAATTCCAGGTGGTGCTCAAACCGTCGCCGTCGAATATCCAGGATCTGTACCTGGGCTCGTTGCGCGAATTGGGTATCGACACCACCGTGCACGACATCCGCTTCGTCGAGGACGATTGGGAGAACCCGACGCTCGGCGCGTGGGGGCTGGGCTGGGAAGTGTGGCTCAACGGTATGGAAGTCACCCAGTTCACCTACTTCCAGCAGGTCGGCGGCTTGGATTGCCGTCCGGTGCTGGGCGAGATCACCTATGGGCTCGAGCGCCTGGCGATGTACCTGCAGGGCGTGGAAAACGTCTACGACCTGACCTGGACCGTTTATCCCAACGGCCAGAAAGTCAGCTACGGCGACGTGTTCCACCAAAACGAAGTCGAGCAGTCGCGCTATAACTTCGAGCATTCGAACGTGTCGTTCCTGTTCGAGCAGTTCAACCAGTTCGAGGGCGAGGCCAAGCGACTGTTGGACGCCGGTCTGCCGCTGCCGGGCTACGAGATGATCCTCAAGGCCGCGCATGCCTTTAACCTGCTCGATGCGCGCGGCGCCATCTCGGTGACGGAACGCGCCGCCTATATCGGCCGTATCCGCGCGTTGGCGCGCCAGGTAGCACAAGCCTATTACGACTCGCGCGAAGCCCTGGGCTTCCCGATGTGCCCGAAGGACGCTTGATGAAACGAGCTGTCCTGTCGATGTTGTGCCTTGCCGCCTGCGCGTTGCCGGCGGCGGCCGCCGAGCGCCTGGCCGACTGGCAGGTGTATCAGCGGGGGGCCGCGCTCGAACTGTCGATCGATCGCAATGCGATCTGGCAGGAGTCCGACGGCCTCGCGCACTTCGTCAATCAGGAACGTTTCGTTCAGCGCCAGTACGACAAGCACTACCAGGTCTATTACTGGATCCGTCGCACCACGGGCTACGCTGATTGCAAAAAGTACCAGTACGTGCTGACCAGCACCGATTTCTACACCGACACCAATCGACATGTCTGGTCGACCATGTATCCGGTGCCGCGCTATGCCTGGAAGTGGCAGCCGGTCTACCAGGATACGCTGGCGGCCGCGATGATCGATCTGGTGTGCAGTAACCCTGCCTCGCGCAAGAAACCCGAATAAGCCATGAACGCTACCCTGTTGATCGAACTCCTCACCGAGGAATTGCCGCCCAAGGCTCTGCCCAGGCTGGCGGCCAGTTTCGCCGAAACGATCGGCGACGAACTGAAGAAAATGCAATTCGTCGCCGCCGATGCGGCGGCGACCGTGTACGCCAGCCCGCGCCGCCTGGCGGTGACCCTGCCGCAGGTGTTGTCGGTACAGCCCGAGCAGCACATCGTGCGCAAGGGGCCGGCGCTGTCGGCCGGCATGAAGGGCGGCGAGCCGACCCCTGCGCTGATGGGCTTCGCCCGATCCTGCGGCGTGGAAGTGGCCGAACTGACCACCTTGCACGACGGTAAGCAGGACGTGTATGCCTGGCAGACCGTCAAAGCCGGCCAGTCGCTTGCCGAAGTGCTGTCCGGCATCGTGGCCATGGCCCTCAAGAAACTGCCGGCGCCCAAGTTGATGCGCTGGGGCGATTCCGAACATCAATTCGTGCGCCCGGTGCATGGCCTGGTCATGCTGCATGGCGACGCGGTGGTCGACGGCGAGGTGTTGGGTCTGACGAGCGGCCGCGATACCCTCGGCCATCGTTTCCTGTGCAATGCGCCGGTGCCGCTGCCGGACGCGGATACCTACGCCCGGGTGATGTTCGAGCGTGGCCGCGTGGTGGCGAGCTTCGCCGCGCGTCGCGAACTGATTCATCATCGGCTGACCGAAGCAGCCGCGCAGCAAGGGGCAACCATCGCCGCCAGCGATGCGCTGTTCGATGAAGTCGCCGCGCTGGTCGAGTGGCCGGTCGTGCTGGAGGCCGGTTTCGATGCCGAATTCCTTCAGGTGCCGCAGGAGTGCCTGATTCTGACCATGCAGCAGAATCAGAAATATTTCCCGCTGCTCGACGCGACCGGCAAGTTGAAGAACCGCTTCTTGCTGGTCTCCAACCTCGAAGCCAGCGATTCGTCCGCCATCGTCGGCGGCAACGAACGCGTGCTGCGCGCCCGACTGTCGGATGCCAAGTTTTTCTACCAGCAGGATCAGAAGGCGCGGCTCGAATCGCGTCTGCCGCGCCTGGCCGACGTGGTCTACCACAACAAGATCGGTAGCCAGTGGCAGCGTATCGAACGTCTGCAAGTGATTGCCGGCGCCATCGCCGGCCGCCTGGGCGCCGATGCCGCGCTGGCCGAACGCGCCGCGCAGTTGGCCAAGGCCGACCTGGTGTCGGACATGGTGGGCGAGTTCCCGGAGCTGCAAGGTATCATGGGGATGTACTACGCCGAGCTCGACGGCGAGCATCCAGAGGTGTCGGCCGCCATCGAGGGCCATTATCACCCGCGCTTTGCGGGGGACTCGTTGCCGCAAGGCCCGGTCGCCACGGCCGTGTCGTTGGCCGATAAGCTGGAGACGTTGGTCGGCATCTGGGGCATCGGCTTGGTGCCCTCTGGCGACAAGGATCCGTTCGCGCTGCGCCGTGCTGCGTTGGGCGTGTTGCGCATGCTGCTGGCGCACCCGCTCGACTTGCGCGATCTGCTGCGTCTGACCGCCGATGCCTTCCCGCCGGGGCTGTTGGCCGCCGAGGCGGTGGACGAAGTATTCGGTTTTTGCCAGGAACGGTTGAAGAACTATCTGGCCGGCGAATATCGCGGCGACGAGATCGACGCCGTGCTGGCGCTGGCGCCGTCGGCCATCTCCGATGTCCCGGCCGTGCTGGCCGCCGTGGCGGAATTCAAGCGCCTGCCGGAGGCGGCAACGCTGGCGGCCGCCAACAAGCGCGTGAAGAACCTGTTGAAGAAAACCAGCGGCGACAACGGCGAAGTCGACCCGGCGCTGTTGCAGCACGATGCCGAACAGGCGCTGTTGGCCGCGCTCGAGGCGCTGTCGCCGACTGTCGAGGCACTGTTCGCCGCGCATGATTTCGCCGCCGCGCTGGCCGCGCTGTCTAGCCTGAAGGAGCCGGTAGACGCCTTCTTCGACGGGGTGATGGTGATGGACGAAGATATGGCGATCCGTCGCAACCGCTTGGCGCTGTTGACGCGACTGGCCACACTGTTCAACCGCGTGGCCGATATCTCGCTGCTCGCCGAATAAGCGAGGCATGCCGCACTTCGCCGGCGCGCCCTGCCGCGCCGGCGACCGAAGATTGGAGATCCGTATGAAGCTGGTGATTCTCGATCGCGATGGTGTCATCAACGAAGACCGCGATGACTACGTCAAAAGCCCAGCCGAGTGGGTGCCGATCGCCGATAGTCTGGAGGCGATCGCCAATCTGACCCAGGCGGGTTGGCGCGTGGTCGTTGCCACCAATCAGTCGGGCATCGGCCGCGGCTTGTTCGACATGCATGCGCTCAATGCCATGCACGAAAAAATGCACCGACTGGTCAATCAAGCCGGTGGGCGTATCGATGCCGTGGTGTTCTGCCCGCATACCCGCAACGATCAGTGCCGTTGCCGCAAACCGGCACCCGGCATGGTGCTGGAAATCGCCGAGCGCTTCCATGTGCGCCCGGATTCGCTGCCCATGGTTGGCGACAGTCTGCGCGATTTGCAGGCCATCGACGCCGCCGGCGGCCATCCGATCCTGGTCAAGACCGGCAAGGGACAGAAGACCCTGGCCGGTGGCGAGCTGCCGGAGCATACCCGAGTGTTCGACAATCTCTACGATGCCGCCGAATTCCTGATTCAATCCCCCGATTACCAATAATTCGAAACGAGGCCCGATGCTGCTCTGGATTCGCAACCTGCTCTATTGGGTGGTGCTGGTCATCTCCACCACCGTGTTCTTCCTGTGTCTGCTGCTGCTCGCGCCGCTGCCGCGCCGCCGCCGTCATTTCCTCGGCGTGGCCTGGTGCAAGGTGCTGATGTGGATGCTGGAAAACGTCATCGGCCTCAAATACCGGCTGATCGGTGCCGAGCATATTCCCAATACACCGTCCATCATTTGCTCCAAGCACCAATCCGGCTGGGAAACCCTGTCGCTGCAAACCATTTTCCCGTATCAGATCTACGTCGCAAAACGCGAATTATTGTGGATTCCGATCTTCGGCTGGGGGTTGGCGTTGATGAACGCCATCATGATCAACCGCTCCGAGCGGGCGCGCGCCAACCAGCAAATCATCGAGCAGGGGCGCGAGCGCTTGCGTCACGGTTTCTGGATCACCGTGTTCCCCGAGGGCACGCGCGTCAAACCCGGCGTACGCGGCAAGTACAAGCTGGGCGCGGCGCGCATGGCGATCGACCTGCAAATTCCATTGGTGCCGGTGGCGCATAACGCCGGCGAATTCTGGCCGCGCAATTCGTTTCTCAAATACCCGGGCCTGATCACCATGGTGATCGGTCCCGCCATTGCCCCGGAAGCCGGCAAGAGTGCCGACGATCTGATGTCCGAGGCCGCGGACTGGATCGAGGCGCGCCAGCAGGAAATCGGCGGTGTCGGTCCCTGTGCCGGTCAGGCGCGCTCTGGTGCTCCAGCTCGCTCTGCCTGACGGCAGCCGCCCCGAGATCGTGGTCTCGCGCCGTGCGCGCCGGACCATCGGCATCCGGGTACTCGACGGCCGCATCGAATTGGCGGCGCATGCCCGTGTGCCGCTTTCGATGCTGCAGCGGGTGCTGGACGAAAAGCGCGATTGGATCTGGCGTCATTGGCAGCGCCAACAGGCGCTGCTGCTGGCCCGGGCCGCAGCGCCGCAGGCCGTTTGCCTGCAGGGGCGGCCGCTGGCTTTGCTTTGCGAGCCGGCGCGGCCCGCCGGCGCCGCCCTGACCGACGACGCGTTGCGCGTGGGCGGTACGGCGGGGGATGTGCGTGCGCAGGTAGCCCATTTCCTGTTTTGCCAGGCCGCCGAAGTATTTCCGCGCCATCTGCGCCGGCTGGCACCGTTGGCCGCGCGCGCACCCGGACAGCTGCTGTTGTCCTCTGCGCGTACACGCTGGGGCAGTTGCCATCGCGATGGCCGCATTCGCCTGAATTGGCGTTTGATCCAGGCGCCGCCGACCATCCTCGATTACGTGATCGCCCACGAATTGGCGCATTTGCGCCATATGAACCATTCGCCGGCCTTTTGGCAGGAAACCGGGCGACTGTATCCGGACTGGCGCACTGCGCGCGCCTGGCTGCGCCGGCAAGGCGAAAGCCTGTTCGATTTTGGCTGAATCGATACCAAAAGGAGATAAATTCAATGAGAATATTGCATACCATGCTGCGCGTGGGGAACCTCGAGCGCTCTTTGGCTTTCTATCAGCAGGTGCTCGGAATGCGCCTGCTGCGTCGTCAGGATTTTCCGGATGGGCGCTTTACCCTGGCGTTCGTCGGCTATGGCGAAGAGTCCGAGCATACCGTGCTGGAGCTGACCCACAACTGGGATACGGCCGAGTACGAACTGGGCGCAGGCTTTGGCCACATTGCGCTCGAGGTCGACGACGCGGCCGCCGCTTGTGACGCCGTGCGCGCCAAAGGGGGCAAGGTGGTGCGCGAAGCCGGTCCGATGAAACATGGCACAACGGTCATCGCTTTCGTCGAGGATCCGGACGGTTACAAGATCGAATTCATCCAGAGAGGCAGTCGATAGCGCGGGGCCGGGCAGGCCTCCCGGCATTCCCTGCACTCTGGATATCATGCAGAAAGAGTAGGGAATGACAATGCAACAAAAACTGCTGGCGGGGCTACTGCTCCTTGTGCCGATGGCGGCGCAAGCGGCCACGCTCGATGGCGCAAGCCTGAGTCTGCTGTGGGGGCTGCCCTTTGCCGCCATCCTGCTGTCGATTGCGCTGTTTCCGATGTTTGCCGAGTCCATTTGGCATCATCACTTCGGCAAGATCGTGGCAGTGTTTACGCTGGCCTTCCTGCTGCCGTTCGTCTCGTGGTTCGGCATCGAGGCGATGCTCGGGCTGTTGGCGCACGCGCTGTTGACCGAGTACTTACCCTTCCTGATTCTGTTGTTGACGCTGTATACGCTGTCGGGCGGGATCTTGCTCACCGGGCGGCTGCATGCCACACCGGCACTCAACACCCGCATCCTGGCGCTCGGCGCGTTGCTCGCGCCGGTCATGGGCACCACCGGCGCCGCCATGCTGCTGATCAGACCGCTGTTGCGCGCCAACAAGGGCCGGCATCACAAGGTCCATGTGGTGGTGTTCTTCATTTTCCTGGTGGCCAATATCGGCGGCGGACTGACGCCGCTCGGCGATCCGCCGCTGTTTCTCGGCTTTCTCAACGGCGTGAGCTTTCAGTGGACCTTCCGCCATATGTTGGCCCCGGTACTGGTGGCGGTGGCTCTGTTGTTGGCGATGTTCTATTTTCTCGACCGGCACTATTTCCGCAAGGAGCGCCAGCAGCATCCGACGCATGGGCCGGACGAACCGCTGCGCCTGTCCGGGCGGATCAACCTGCTGTTGTTGATGTTTGCCATCTGCGCCGTGCTGTTGTCCGGGGTGTGGAAACCCGGCATCGAGCTGTCGCTGTTCGGCGTGCACTTGCCGCTGCAGGACATGGTACGAGATGCGATGTTGCTGCTGCTTACCGGACTGTCGCTCTGGCTTACGCCACGCTGGGTGCGTGCCGGCAACGAATTCAATTGGCATCCGATCGCCGAGGTGGCCAAGCTGTTCGCCGGCATCTTCATCACCATCGCGCCGGTGATCGCCATGCTGCGCGCCGGCCACGCCGGACCGCTGGCCAGCTTGTCGCGGTTGGTGACCCTCCCGTCCGGACAGCCTCACGATCCGGCCTACTTCTGGATGACCGGCTTACTGTCGAGTTTCCTCGACAACGCACCGACCTACCTGGTGTTTTTCAATATGGCGGCCGGCGACGCGCACATCCTGATGGGGCGGTTGTCCTCGACCCTGCAGGCGATCTCCATGGGTGCGGTTTTCATGGGGGCGATGACCTATATCGGCAATGCGCCCAACTTCATGATCAAGAGCATCGCCAGTCATCATCGCGTCAGAATGCCGAGCTTCTTCGCTTACCTCGGCTGGTCTTGCACCTTTCTGCTGCCGGTGTTTGTGCTGTTGACGCTGCTGTTCTTTTGATTCCGGTGCGGCGGCGTCGCAGTTTCTGCGGCGCCGCGGGAAATCCGGTTGAGAGGGGGGCTATTCCCGCGTAAGCTACCGGCTTTAATTGTTTTCGCTGTTTACCCTATGCATATCCACATCCTCGGTATCTGCGGTACCTTCATGGGCGGTGTCGCCGCCCTGGCTCGCGAATCCGGCCATCGGGTTACCGGTTGCGATGCCAACGTCTATCCGCCGATGAGCACCCAGTTGGAGGCCATGGGCATCGAATTGATTCAGGGCTTCGATGCCGCGCAGGCCGATATCGGCGCCGACATGTTCGTGGTCGGCAACGTGGTCACGCGCGGCAAGCCGTTGATGGAGGAGATCCTTAACCGTGGCCTGCCGTACTGCTCCGGGCCGCAGTGGCTGGCCGAGCATGTGCTGCGCGACCGCTGGGTGCTTGCCGTGGCCGGCACGCACGGCAAAACCACCACCAGCTCGATGCTGGCCTGGATTCTTGAACATGCCGGCCTGGCGCCGGGCTTCCTGATCGGCGGCATTCCGCAGAACTTCGGCGTGTCGGCGCGCATGCCGGGCCGGCCGACGCAGGATCCGGCAAGTCTCAGCCCATTCTTCGTCATCGAGGCCGACGAATACGATACGGCCTTCTTCGACAAGCGGTCCAAGTTCGTGCATTACCACCCGCGGACGGCCATTCTCAACAACCTGGAATACGATCACGCCGACATTTTCGCCGACCTGGCGGCCATCGAGACGCAATTCCACCACCTGGTGCGCACCATTCCCGCCAACGGCCGCATTGTGGTCAATGGACGCGAAGAGAGCCTCGCGCGCGTGCTGGCACAGGGCTGCTGGACGCCGGTCGAGTCGTTCGGCGTGGCCGGCGGTTGGCAGGCAGGGCCGAGCGACGATCAAGGACACTTCGACGTCCTGTTCGACGGACAGCGGCAGGGGCGTGTCGCCTGGGAACTGTTGGGCGAGCACAACCGCATGAATGCCTTGGCGGCGATCGCCGCCGCGCGTCATGTCGGCGTAACGGCGCAAACCGCCATCGAGGCGCTGACGCATTTCCGCAATGTGAAACGCCGTATGGAAGTTCGCGGCGAGGTAAATGGCATTACGGTTTACGACGACTTCGCCCACCACCCGACGGCGATCGCCACCACGGTTGCAGGGCTGCGCAGCAAGGTGGGTTCGGCGCGCATCCTGGCCGTGCTCGAACCGCGCTCGAATACCATGAAGCTCGGCACCATGAAGGACGCTTTGCCACAGGCACTCGCCGATGCCGACTTGGTGTTCTGTTCGGCGGCAGGGCTCGGCTGGCATCCGGCCGAAGCGTTGGCGCCGCTGGGCGAACGTGCGCGAACCTTCGACGATTTCGAGTCAATGTTGACGGCGATTCTGCAAACCGCCCGGCCGGGGGATCAACTGCTGGTCATGAGTAACGGCGGCTTCAACGGCATCCACCAGAAACTGCTGGATGGTTTGAAATCGTAGGAAGGTAGGGTGCAATGCCTGTGGCATTGCGCCGAAGCGGAGGGGGCTACAGGTGCGTACCCACCCAGTAGCTGACCATCACCAAGAGGCCCGCCAGCAGTACCAGTACACTGGCCCGTTCGCGATAGATCGCCAAACGCGGTACGCGGCGGAATATGTAGACCGGCATCACATAGCAGACCAGCGCGATGATCGGCGCGGCCACCATGCCGATCAGCGCCAGGATCGATGGGTCGGCCAGCGCGAATCCCCACAGCGGTAGGGCAATCGCCAAGGTGGTGATCCACTCCAGCGAGTGGAGTCCGTGCGGATGTTGCTGCTGGCGCCGCCATTGGCCGAGCAGGCCGATCAGACCGTTGCGCGCGCCGAGAAAGGCCGAAAAGTACGAGTGCAGGATGGTGGCGAATGCCAACAGCGGAAGGCTGTAGCGCAATAGGCGCGGCTTGATGTGCAGGGACATCAGCGTCAGCACGTCGATGTTGTGTTGCAATGCGAAGGTCAAGTCGTGTTGTTCGGTGGCCAGCACGCAGGAGAAGGTGAAGAACAGTACGAACACCAACAGCATCAGGCTGCTCCAGTACACGGCGCGGTCGCTACGACGCATCGCCACGCGCGCGTCCGGGTAGTGGCGCCGGTAGGAGGCCGCCAGCATGGCGCAAATCGGCGAAAAATCCATACTGAAATACAGGATCGGCACGATCAGCAACAGACTCTTGCTCAAAGCCCAGGCGTCGGGCACCTGCGCGAACATCGCCGGGTTCCAGCTCGGAATCAGGTAGATCGACAGGAACAACAGCGCGGCGATCAGCGGAAAGGCGATGCCCGAGGTGATGCGCAGGATGGCGCTTTCGCCGGCGGTCAGCATGACCGCCGATAGGCCCAGTGCGATCAGTAGGCACAGAATCGGCCGCGGCATGGCTTCCAGGCCGAGCTGGTTTTCGATATACGTGGCGGCGATGTTGATCATGCCGGTGGCGAATGCCACCACCAGTGCCAAGTAGAACATCAAGTAGAGCAGGCTGACCGCCAGGCCGGCTGCGCCGCCCAAGTCGTCCTCCACCACCTGAGGCAGTTCGCAAGGTTGCTTGTGGGTGACGACCAAGTGCGTCAGTGTGCGATGCGAAAGCCAAACCACCGGAAAACTGACGCAGCTGAGAATCAGCACCGGCCAGATGCCGCCGAATCCCGCTTGGATCGGTAGAAAGAGTATGCCGGCGCCCACGGCGGTGCCGAACAAGGTGAGAATCCACTCCACATCGTGCTGGGTCGTGCCAGCTTTCATCCCGGCCGGTATATTCATTTGATCTTATTGGTTTGCCTGTGTGATTGCCGGTTGTGCTCGTTGATTGCGAGGGCGCGGCAGATGTCGGCGTCAGTATAGCCTGGAACGAGCCCATGCCGCAGCCAAACCCGGAGCAGGCACATGGCAAATGTCGGTGCCGTGCCTGTCCGGTTGTCTACCGCGAGTGCCCCCTACATGGCGGCGTGGAAGGTGCGGTGGATGACGTCCAACTGTTGCTCGCGCGACAGCTTGACGAAGTTCACCGCATAGCCGGATACCCGGATCGTCAGTTGCGGGTATAGCTCCGGATGCTCCATGGCATCTTCCAGTTTCGCCCGATCCAGCACGTTGACGTTGACATGGAAGCCGCCGGCGCAGCAATAACCGTCCAGGCAGGCAGATAGATTGGCGATCCGTTCGGATAGCGTGTGGCCCAGTGCATCCGGCGTGGCCGAGGCGGTCCAACTGATACCGTCTTGCGCATCGTCGTAGGGCAGCTTGGCCACCGAGGCGCCGGCGGCGACGAAACCCAGGTGGTCGCGGCCGTTCATCGGGTTGGCGCCCGGTGCGAACGGTTCGCCGGCGCGGCGGCCATCCGGCGTATTGCCGGTCTTCTTGCCGTATACCACATTGGACGTGATGGTCAGCACCGACTGGGTCGGCATGGCTTGGCGATAGGTCTTTTGCCGCCGCACCTTGTCCATGAAACGATGCACCAGATCCACGGCGATCTGGTCGACTCGGTCGTCGTTGTTGCCGAAGGCAGGGTAGGTGCCGTCGATCTCGAAATCCACCGCCAGACCCTGCTCGTTGCGCAGAATACGCACCTTGGCGTATTTGATGGCGGACAGCGAGTCGGCGGCCACCGACAGGCCGGCAATGCCGCAAGCCATGGTGCGCAGGATGTCGCGGTCGTGCAGCGCCATTTCGATGCGCTCGTAGGCGTACTTGTCGTGCATGTAGTGGATGCAGTTGAGTGCCTTGACGTAAGTGCGCGCCAGCCAATCGAGCAGCAGATCGTATTTGATCATCACTTCGTTGAAATCGAGTAGCTCACCCGAGATCGGGGTGAAGCCGCGCGCCACGCGCACGCCGGATTTCTCGTCCACGCCACCGTTGATCGCATACAGCAGCGCCTTGGCCAGGTTGGCGCGCGCGCCGAAGAACTGCATCTGCTTGCCGATGCGCATGGCCGAGACGCAGCAGGCGATGCCGTAGTCGTCGCCCCAGTGCGGGCGCATGACGTCGTCGCTCTCGTACTGGATCGAACTGGTGTCGATCGAGGCCTTGGCGCAGAAATCCTTGAAGCCCTGCGGCAGATGTTCCGACCACAGCACCGTCAGGTTCGGCTCCGGTGCCGGACCCAGATTGAATAGCGTATTGAGGAAGCGGAAGCTGTTCTTGGTCACCAGTGTGCGGCCGTCCATGGCCATGCCGCCGATGCTTTCGGTCACCCAGGTCGGGTCGCCGGAGAACAGTTCGTTGTACTCCGGCGTACGCAGGAAGCGCACGATACGCAGCTTGATCACCAGGTCGTCGATCAGCTCCTGCGCGCGTTCCTCGTCAAGCCGACCCGCGTTCAGGTCGCGCTGGAGGTAGACGTCGAGGAAGGTGGAGACGCGGCCAAGCGACATGGCGGCGCCGTTTTGTTCTTTGATGGCCGCAAGGTAGCCGAAGTACAGCCATTGCACCGCTTCTTGCGCACTGTGCGCCGGGCGGCCGATATCGAAGCCGTAGCTCGCCGCCATGCTCTTGAGTTCGCCTAGTGCGCGATATTGTTCCGACAACTCTTCGCGCAGCCGGATCACGTCCTCGGTGAAGTCGCGCTCGTCCAGTTCGTCATACAGCGCTTGCCGGTCGGCGATCAAGCGGTCGATACCGTACAGGGCCACGCGGCGGTAGTCGCCGATGATGCGGCCACGGCCATAGGCGTCCGGCAAGCCGGTGATGATGCCCGACTTGCGCGCGGCGCGAATTTCCGCGTTATAGGCATCGAAAGTGCCTTGGTTGTGATCCTTGCGATAGCGGCTGAAGACATCCTTCAGCGTCGGGTCGAGTTGGTAGCCGTAGGCGTTGAGCGCCGTCTCGACCATCCGGATGCCGGAGAAGGGCATGATGGCACGTTTGAGCGGCGCGTCGGTCTGTAGACCGACGATCAACTCCCGCTCCTTGAGGATATAGCCCGGACCATAGGCGGTGATACCGGCGCCGACGTCGGTGCTGACGTCCAACACGCCTTTTTCCCGTTCTTGTTTGAGCAGTGGAGTCAGCGCTTCCCAGACGGCACGGGTGCGGCTGCTTGCGCCGGATAGAAAGCCCGCATCGCCGGTATAGGGCGTGATGTTCAGTTGGATGAAGTCGCGTACATCGATGGCATGTTGCCAGTTGCCGGGCTGGAAACCTTCCCAAGGATCTAACGATGCTGCGGCACGGTCGGTGGTAAGCATGGAACCTCTCCTAAAATCGGTGCCACGGGGCTGCCCCTAGCGTGCCAGGATGCCTCGGCGGTGGCGCCGGAAAACCCATTTCTCCCACAGGTGCAAGGTGAACTCGTCGAGTGCCGGCAGGATGTCCAGCGTGATCTGATGTTGCCCGCCCTCTATCGGCACGCTGGCGCTGACGGTCGCCGCCAGATAGAGCACCAGCGCCGAATCGGCGTGCGGGAACATCTCGATCCGCAGTTTTTCGCCCAGCGTGTACGGGTGCTGCGAGAGCCAGCCGATCGCGTCGAGCCCGACGCGGCAGGAGGTCAGCATCGGCCGTTCCGGATAGCGCGACAGTAGGCTGACTTCCAGTGCCAGATCCAACTTGGCTTCCAAGCGTTGCAAGAGCGGATCGGTGTTTTCCACGCTGTCGACCGGCGCCGCCAGGACGCGAAGCGCCAGCCGGGTTTCCCGTACCTGTTGCGGCGTGCAGGCACTTTGCGCCATCGGGATGGCGGCGAAGGGGAGCTCGGCATCGAAACTGGCGGTGGTAAGCGTTGGCAGCGGTGACATGTTTTCCTCGAACCTATTCCATATTCATTGAAGCATAATCGGTGAAATTTAGCGGAACAAACGCAAGATGCCATCCAGGCCGCCGGCATTGATGGTCGCATCCGCCTGCGCGCGCACCACCGGCTTGGCATGGAATGCCACGCCAATGCCGGCTTCGGTCAGCATCTTCAAATCGTTGGCGCCGTCGCCGACCGCCAGCACCTGGTCGGCTCGCAGTCCCAGGCGTTCGCGCGTCTCGATCAGCAGCTCGCGCTTGGCATCGGCATCGACGATTCGTCCCTGCACGCGGCCGGTCAGCTTGCCGTCGCGCACTTCCAGTTGGTTGGCGAAGCTGTAGTCGAGTCCAAGATGCTGCTGAAGCCGGTCGGTGAAGTAGGTGAAGCCGCCGGAAACCAGCATGAATTTCACGCCGTGCTGCCGACAGGCGGCGACAAGCCGCTCCGCGCCGGGCGTCAAGCGCACCCGCTCAGCATAGACCTGTTCCAGCGCCGCGGCATCGAGTCCGGCCAAGAGCGCGACGCGTTCGACCAGCGAGGCGGAAAAATCGAGTTCGCCGCGCATCGAACGTTCGGTGATCGCCGCCACCTGCGCTTTCAGGCCTTGCATGTCGGCGATCTCATCGATGCACTCGATGGTGATCAGCGTCGAGTCCATATCCGAGACGACCAGTCCCAGGTCGGCAAAGCGCATGTCGGATGGTAACCAGCCCGCGTCCCACGACCAGTCGTGGCAGAGCTCGGCAACGATCGCGCGCGCGCCGGTACTGGCGCCAGCCAGCCGTGCCTGGGTCGGCTCGGGGCGTTCGATGGCGTGGGCGGCAGTCAGTTCGACCAGCCGGGAAAGCCGCGCGTCGTCGAGCGGCTCGGCGGATTGCACAACCAGGGTAGTAGCGTTTGCGGTCATCGGCGTCGAAAGAGGGATCGGGCCAACGATTATGTCACGCCCGCCGTTGGATGACATCTTTCTATCGAGCGAAAAATACTCGCCCCCGGGGCAGGGGGCGATGGCGCCGACATCAGCGAATGCGGATCGTTTTGTGAGTCTGCAGCGACAGGCGCCAGCGAGGGTGCGCCAGGCAATAGGCGATGGCGGCTTGCAGATTGGCGTCGGCATCCGGCCCATCCATCGGCTGCAGATACCAGTGGGTGAAGTCGAGGTGCTCGAAGGTTTCGGGCAGGGCGGTCTGCTGTGGGTAGACCAGCTTGAGCTCGCTGCCGGAGGTCTGCCGCAGCGGCGCGCCGGCCTTGGGGCTGACGCAGAGCCAGTCGATGCCCTGCGGGGCGACAACGGTGCCGTTGGTCTCCACCGCCACCTCGAAGCCGCGTGCATGCAGCGCGTCGATCAGGGGGGCGTCCAGTTGCAACAGCGGCTCGCCGCCGGTACAGACCACGTAGGGCCGGCCTTGATTGCGATCCGGCCAGGCGGCGGCGACGCGCTCGGCCAGCGCTTCGGCGTCGGCGAACTTGCCGCCGTCCGGGCCGGTGCCGACGAAGTCGGTATCGCAGAATTGGCAGATGGCCTGGGCGCGATGACGCTCCTTGCCGCTCCACAGGTTACAGCCGGCAAAGCGGCAGAACACCGCGGCGCGGCCGGTCTGTCCGCCCTCGCCCTGCAGCGTGTAGAAGATTTCCTTGACGGTGTACATGGCGTTCTCTTTACAGCAGCGGCCAACGCATGTCGTGATCGAAGGTGAGCGACACGCCGCGCTCGGCGGTGTCGTACAGGTCGATGCGCGACAATTCTGGCACCAGCGGCGCCAGGTGGACGTGCACCCATTCCGCCACCGACGTGCTCTTGCCGTTGCGGATGCCGGACAGGCGGTCGAGCGGGTTGTGATCCAACTGGCGGTAGACCGGCTTGAAGCGGTCCTTCACGTCGCCGAAGTCGAGCACCCACCCCATGGTGCGATCCAGGTCGCCGGTCAGCATCAGGCGAATCAAATAGCTGTGGCCGGTATAGGCGCCGTCTTGTGCGAACGGCACCGCGCTTTCGAAGCGTTGTTCTTTCCAGATGTTGAAGTGCTGACCATCGTATTGGCTGCCGGCACTGTGGGTCTCGCGGACTTCGACCCAGGCCAGGCCCGGCAGCGTATCGCGCAAGCGCTCGAACAGCCATTTGGCCAGCACTTCGCTGGTCGGGTTGTCCAGGCCGTCGATATCGTTTAGATAGCGGTGGTTGAGTCGCTCGAACAACGGCTGCCAAGCAGCCTCCAGCCGCATGTGGTCGCAACGGGCGGCATCGGCGAACAAGCGCACGCCGAAGCGGTGGCCGTGCAGGCGACCGCATTTGTGGCCGGCCGGCACTTGCGGCAGCTGGTGCGCGGCTTCGAACGAGACGGTCAGGCTGACCAGTGCCAGGTTGTTGTCGACCAGTGCGCCGCGGCGCATCGAGCTTTGCAGGGCCAGCGTCACCGGGCTGGAAATACTATCGGCTAGGTAACGGGCGATGCCCAGGTCGTCCGGATCGGCCAGCGTGTCGTTGATCTGGGCGTAGTGGAGCGGGGCGGCCGCGGTGGCGAGCGCCGCTTCCAGCGTAGCCTGGTCGGTATGCGTGGCGTCGGCGCGCGCCAGGGCGCGGAAGCTATGGCCGTGCGTATTGATCAATCGCTCGTCGGTCGCGCCGGGAATACGGCGGGCGGCCTCGAAACCGGTGGCGGCCAGTAGGAAGGTCGTATGCATGTTCAGCTCCGCGCGGTACGCACGACCAGCGGATCGGCGATGCCGGCATCCGCGAAGCCCTTGGCGCGCAGGCGGCACGAGTCGCACTGGCCGCAGGGCGGCACGGCGCCGTTGTAGCAAGTATGGCTCCAGGCCATGGCCTCCATCGCGCCGACTTCTTGCGCCAGGTGCACCGTCTGCGCTTTGGTCAGGTACATCAGCGGGGCATGTAAGGACAGCGGTGCGTCCATGCCGAGGCGAATCGCCAGTTCCAGCGCCTTGAGCGTGTTTTCGCGGCAGTCGGGATAACCGGAGTAGTCGGTCTGGGCCACGCCGGTGACGATGTGGCGTATGCCGCGGGTGTAGGCCAGCGCGGTGGCGAAAGTCAGGAAGATCAGGTTGCGCCCCGGCACGAAAGTGTTGGGCAGGGCCGCGCTGTCGGGTGTGTCGCCGGTCTGCGGCGCGATGGCTGCGTCGGTGAGCGCATTGCCGCCGATGGCGCCAAAGGTGTCGATCGGCAACTCGATTTGCTCGACGCCGGCAATGGCGGCGACTTTTCGTGCGCTATCGAGTTCGATGCGGTGGCGCTGACCGTAGTCGAACGTGACCGCCGAGACGTTGGCAAGGCCGAAGCGGCGGATCGCCCAAAAGAGGCAGGTGGTCGAGTCCTGGCCGCCGGAGAGGACGACCAGGGCCTTTTCGTTGTTTTGTTCCATACAATGTTCCATCGATAAACAGTCGAGGTCGCGGCACTCGGGATCGGTCTCACCCGGCGCGGCAGTCGGAGGCGGGCCTCCGGAGCAACCCCATAGTGTAGCCGTTTTCGTGTCACGCAGCCAGAAAATCCCCTGTTACTCGATGACGGCTCGTCCGTGCGTCATTGCTTTATTTATGGTTCAACGGCGACCGGGCTGCTCTACTTTATGTGGCTTGCATTGCCTTGCCGCTAGCCCGTACTCTTCTCCGATGGCTCAACCGCATATTTGCTTCATTCTGCATGGTCGTCGCAGCCCGGCGCATTGGCCCGACCGGCTGCTGCGCCAGTTTTCTCGTGGCTACGCGGTGCACATCCACATCACCAGTTCCGGCCTGCGCGCCGAGGAGGTCGCTTGCCAGGCCGTGACACAGGGCTGCGATTTTGTCGTCGCGGTGGGCGGGGATGGCACCGTGCACGAGGTCGTCAACGGCGTCATGCGTGCGCCGGCCGCTCAGCGCGAGCGCGTGACGCTGGGCATTTTGCCGGTCGGCACCGGTAACGATTTCGCACGCTCGATCGGTATGAACGCCTCGGTGTCTCGGCTGTACCGGCTGATTCAGAGCGGTAGCGCGCGCCGGCTGGATCTGGGGTGCATCGAAACGCTCGGCTCGCAGCCAGCGACGCGTTATTTCGCCAATATCGCTTCGCTCGGCATCAGCTCCGCCGTGGTCGACCGGGTGGCACGGATGCCGCGCTGGTTACCGGCGGGGCTCGCCTATGGACTGGGTACGGTGTTGTCGCTCTTGACCTGGCGGCCGGCGCGCTTGCGGCTGACGTTCGACGAGGGGAACGTGCGCGAGGAATCGATGATCAACTTGTGCCTAGCCAACGGGCGCTACTTTGGCGGCGGACTCGGTGTGGCGCCGCGGGCGCGGCTGGACGATGGTTTGCTTGAGATCGTCATGATCCGCAATGCCACGGTGGCGGCATTTTTGCGCCTACTGCCGTTGCTGCGCCAAGCACGGCCTATCGACGATGCGCGCGTGTGTTATGCCCAAAGCCGCGGGCTGCGGATAAGCACCGAGCCGCCGGGATGCCCGCTGGAAGCCGACGGCGAACGGATCGGCAGAGAACCGGTTCGTGTCAGCGTGCTGCCCGGCGCCTTGCGCTGGTTGGGGCGCGCCTAAGCTATTTGCCTGCAGGTGTCAGCCGCAGTGCTACAACAGACCATATCGGCGAAGCCAGCGTCGAGATGGCGCGCAGCGTGTTCCTGACCGTGGTGCGTGGTGACGATCAGGGGGCCATGAAAGGCCTGGCGTAACTGTCGCCACCAGCGCTCGCTGATTTGCGGCCCAAAGGGCCACGTCGGCTCGATGATGCGCAGATACGCCAGGCCGCGCGCGTTGGCCTGCGAGGCTAATTCCAGCGAGGCTTCCGCCAGCGCCGTACCGGACAGCAGTCCGTTGAACACGCCGCATGGCGCCAGTGCCAAGCCAAGCAAGTTGGCGGCGCAGTTCTGTAGCGCGGCATCCAGCACCGCCAGCACCAGATGCAAGCGGTTGGTTAGGCTGCCGCCATAGTGGTCGTTGCGACGGTTGATGGCGGGCGAGAGAAACTGATGCAAGAGATAGCCGTGCGCGGCGTCGATCTCCACCCAATCCGCTCCGGCGGCGAGTGCCTGGGCCGCGCCACGGTGAAAGGCCTCGGTCAACCCTTCGATCTCGTGTGCCCCGAGCGCCCGGGCTCGGCCGCAGCGCGCGCGCGTGACGCCGCCGTGCGCATTGGCGATCGAGGTGAAGCAGGCCGCCTGGCTGGCCGAGGGCGCCAAGGGCGCGCGCCGGCGCGGCTGCAGCCTGCGGTGCGATACCCGCCCGGCGTGGGTCAGTGGCAGTGCCAGGCGGTAGCCGGCTTGCCGGCTGGCGCAGATGACCGTTTGCCATCCACGCCATTGCTCCGTATTGAATAGGCCCGGCATACCCATGTGTGCATAGCCGGTCGCGGCGATGGTGGCCGGCGGCGCCAGCAGCATGCCCGCCGGACCGAGGTCGGTCGCCGCCATGGTGGGAATGCCGCGCGCATCGGCGCGCAGGTTGGTAAGCCCTGTCGCCAGTGCGATGCGGTTGGCAACGGAGATGGTGCCGATCAGGGTCGGCGATAACAGAATCGAGGATGACATGGCGAACTCCTCATTAAAAGTGCCGATAACTCGGTATGGGAGTCCAGTCTAGATAGCGGATGGGGGAAGAGAAGTCAGATCATTCCTATCGCCAAGCAGAAGCGTGGAGGTTTTGACTTGACACAAGAGCGGTAGGCGGGTCGACAAAGCGGCCTCGAAAGGCCGCTTTGCATTGCCATGGCGGCGCTATAGCGTCGGGTAGTCGGTGTAGCCCTTGGCGCTGCCGCCGTAGAAGGTGGACAGGTCGGGCTGGTTCAGCGCCGCGCCGGTTTGCAGTCGCTCGGCCAGGTCGGGGTTGGCGATGTAGCTGCGGCCGAAGGCCACCGCGTCGGCGTAGCCCTTGGCGATCACGGCTTCCGCTTTGGCACCGTCGTAGCCGCCGGCGGCGATGATCACGCCCGGGTATTCGGCACGCACCGCTTGGCGGAATACCTCGGTCAGTGCCGGCCCGCCGGCCCAGTCGGGTTCCGAGATATGTAGGAAGGCCAGCTTGCGGCGTGCCAGTTCCTTGACCAGGTAATGCGCCATTTCCTCTTGGCCGACATCGGACAAACCGTTGAAGATGCCCAGCGGCGAGATCCGGATGCCGACGCGGTCCGCCGACCATTCGCCCACCACGGCATCGACCACTTCCAGCACCAGCCGGGCGCGGTTTTCGATGCTGCCGCCGTAGGCATCGGTACGCTGATTGGCTTGCGGCGACAGGAATTGTTGTAGCAGATAGCCATGTGCGGCATGGATTTCCACCAAGTCGAAGCCGGCGCGGCGCGCATTGTCGGTGGCGCGGCGGTAGTCCTCCAACATATCTTCGATTTCCGACAACTCCATGGCGCGCGGCTCGTCGCAGGGTACGCGCTCTAGGCCGCCGTCGGCGGTGCGGATATTGGTGTTGCTCTCGGCACGCAGTGCCGACGGCGCCAGCGGCGCATCATTGTCCGGCTGCAGCGAACGGTGCGAAATCCGTCCGGTGTGCCACAGTTGCAGCGCGATCAGGCCGCCGTCCTGGTGCACGGCCGCGGTGACGGGCTGCCAGGCGCGCACTTGGTCTTCGCTATAGATGCCCGGCGCACCGGCGTAGCCCTTGGCGGTGGGGGAGATGTGCGTGCCTTCGGCGATCAACAGCCCGCCGCTGGCGCGCTGACGGTAGTAGTCGACCGCCAGTGCCGTCGGCGTATCGCCCGGTTCGGTATTGCGCAGACGGGTCAGCGGCGCCATGACCACGCGGTTTTTCAGGGTGACGGCACCGACGCGCAGCGGGGTGAACAACTTGTCCAAATTCATCATGTTCCTTTCGGATTTATTGATCGAAGCCAAAACCCTGCTTACGCGCCACCACGGCGGTCAGCGGGAAGTAAACGGTTTTGTAGGTCTGGGCGGTGTTGGCCGACCAGGGCTGCCCATCGGGGCGGCCGATTTGCTGCCAGTATTGTGCGAGCTCGGTGTCGTATGCGCGGATCGACGGCGCGATCGCCGCGGTGTCATAGCGTTCGCGATGCACGAAGCTCGCGCGCGGCAGACGCGGTTTGATGCTGCCGTCCTGCTCGATATGGCCGATGACCACACCGGCCACGGCAAAGGTACGCGGCGGCAGGCCGAGTAGATCGATCATCGCCTGCGGGTCGCGGCGGATGCCTCCGATCGGCACCACGCCGAGTCCGGCGGAGCGCGCGGCGGTCATCAGGTTGCCCAACGCGATGCCGGCATCCACCGCGCCGACGGCGAAGCCTTCCACACTTTGGTGGATGACTTGCGACTCGCCAGCCAACTCCGCACCGACGGCGGTCTTGTGAAAATCGATCACCACGGCGACGAAGACCGGCGCCTGGGCGATCCACGGCTGGCCGCCGGCGATTTCGGCGATGCGCGCTCGGCGCGCCGCGTCTTGCACCACCACCAACGACACTTGTTGGCCGTTGATCGAGGTCGGGCCTTTCCAGGCGGCATCGAGAATCGCGTCGAGCACGGCCGGATCGACCGGCTTGTCTTGATAACTGCGCACACTGTGGTGCTGTTGCATCTGTTCGAGGGTCGGGTTCATGGCGGTTCCTGCAAAAAGATTAGACTGGTCGTCTAGTTCGAGTCGAACTCTACTAGACCGGTCGTCTAGTTGCAAGTGATTTTTCTGTGAGACTGCAACATATTATGTCTTTTGGTGATGCCGTTGCGTGGTGCGGGCCCGTCCCTTAGGCTTAGGCTCTAAGCAAGAGCATCAATAGAGGACGAGCTACATGCGCATCGAACAGGAATTGCCCTTGCCTTCAGGCGAGGCGACATTGCGGCAAATTGACCGGCAAGATATCGACGCTTGGTACCGTTGCCTATCCGATCCGCATGTGACAGAGCACACCAGTTGGTCGATCGCGTCGGCCGCAGAACTGGCGCCGTTGGTGACATCGTATCTTTCTTCCGATCCAGATTCGCCGATTCGCCTGGCGGTCTTGCGGCAGACCGATAGCGCGTTCCTGGGTACGGTCGGTTTCCATACCATTTCCACGCGCCATCGTACCGCCGAGATCGCCTATGAGTTCGCCTGCGAGCATTGGGGGAGGGGATTGGCCTCGCAGTGTTGCCGTGCCATGGTCGAATGGGGATTCGTGCAGCGTCGTTACGTGCGTATTCAGGCGACCGTCCTCGATAGTAACCACGCCTCGGCCCACATGCTGGAGCGCTGCGGTTTCGTTTTCGAGGGGGTGTTGCGTCATTACCGTATTGTCCGTGGCGAACCGCGAAATTACCGCCTTTACGCCATTACCCCAAACTGAAGTTCGGCGGCTGCCGCGTTATTTATCCGTTTTTCTAATAAATTCATAAAAAAACGTTGTTTGAGTGATAAATGGCTTTGCGCTGTAATGCAGAAGGCCCTTAGAGCGTGAACAGGCTCTTCATCTTGGAGCGACCATGAATGTTTTGTTGAATGAAACGCACGACCCCGAACTGACGAGTTGGCTGGTATCGGCCAATCGCGCCGGCCAGGATTTCCCCATCCAGAATTTGCCGTTCGCGGTGTTCCGCCGTGCGGGCAGCGACGAAAGTTATCGCGGCGGCGTGGCGATCGGCGACCGGATTGTCGATCTGGCGGCGCTGGCGGCGGCGGGCGTATTCGAAGGCGAGGCTGCCGTGGCGCTTGCCGCGTGTGCGGCCCCGGCACTCAACGATTTCATGGCATTGGGTCAGCGCGCCTGGTCGGCGCTACGTTTGAGCTTATCGCGCGCACTGCGCGAAGGTTCGCCGATGGCCGACCTAGTAAAGCCCTGCCTGGTGCCGCAAAGCGACGCCGAGTTCGCCCTGCCGGCCCGCATCGGCGACTACACCGATTTCTACGCCTCGATCCACCACGCCACCAATGTCGGCAAGTTGTTCCGACCGGACAACCCGCTGTTGCCCAACTACAAGTGGGTGCCGATCGGTTACCACGGCCGGGCGTCGTCGATCGGCGTGTCCGGCCAACGATTTTTGCGGCCATGCGGGCAGACCATGGCGCCGGGGGCCGAACACCCGAGCTTCGGGCCGAGCCAGCGCCTGGATTACGAGATGGAGGTGGGTATTTTCATCGGCCAGGGCAATCCGCTCGGCTCCCACATCGCCTTGGATCGGGCCGAACAGCATGTGTTCGGGCTGTGCCTGCTCAACGACTGGTCGGCGCGCGACATCCAGGCTTGGGAATATCAGCCGCTCGGGCCGTTTTTGGCGAAGAACTTCGCCACCACCATCTCGCCGTGGATCGTCACGTTGGAGGCTCTAGCACCTTTCCGCGTCGAATGGACCCGCCCGGTCGAAGATCCGCAGCCGCTGCCCTATCTGGCGTCGGCGACGTTGCGCCGCGAGGGCGCGTTCGATATCCAATTGGAAGTGTGGCTGCAGACCGAACGCATGCAGCGCGAAGGGCAGGCCGAGACGCGCCTGTCGCACACCAGTTTCCGTCATGCCTATTGGAGCGTGTCGCAGATGGTGACGCACCACACCGTCAACGGTTGCGGCTTGCAACCGGGGGACCTGCTGGGGAGTGGCACCATGTCGGGACCTGCGGCGGACGAGGCTGGCTCCTTGCTGGAGTTGAGCGCCGGCGGCAAGCAGCCGCTGGTACTGGCCAATGGCGAAGAACGGCGCTTTTTGCAAGACGGCGACACGGTGACGATGCGCGGCTATTGCGAGCGCGCGGGCGCCGCACGCATCGGCTTCGGCGCAGCGGTGGGCCAGGTGCTGCCGGCCGGGGATCGAGGGTCGGCCGATGCGTAAGCTCTACAGTTATTTCCGTAGTTCCGCGGCCTATCGCGTGCGCATCGCGCTGGCGCTCAAGGGGGCGGATTACCTGACGGTGCCGGTGCACTTGCTGCGCGATGGCGGCGAACAGCATCTTCCCGCGTTTCGCGCGCTCAACCCGGCCGAACTGGTGCCGATGCTCGACGACGACGGGACATTGCTGACCCAGTCGCTGGCGATCATCGAATACCTGGACGAAACCTGCCCGGGCCCGGCGCTATTGCCGGCCGACCCCGCCGGCCGTGCGCGCGTTCGGGCGCTGGCGCAATCCATCGCTTGCGAAATCCACCCGCTCAACAATCTGCGCGTGTTGGCCTATCTGCGCGACGAGCTCGGCGTCAGCCAGGCGGCGCGCGACGGCTGGTACCGGCATTGGGTCGAACACGGCTTGGCGGTGGTGGAACGTCAGTTGGCCGGCGACGCGCGCACCGGACGCTTCAGCCACGGCGATACGCCGACGTTGGCCGATTGCTGCCTGGTGCCACAGATTTTCAACGCGTTGCGTTTCAGTTGCCGGCTCGATGGGCTGCCCACCGCACTGCGCATTTACGAGCAGTGCATGCAACTGCCGGCATTTCAGTCCGCGGCGCCGGAGCGACAGCCGGACGCCGAGTGAACATGTCTATACCGGACTTGCCAGTTCGTTGGAAAGCTCGGGGTGGTTCATCAGCAAGCGCATCAGGCACACGACCGCGCCAGGCGGTTTGAAGCGTCCTTGTTCCCAGTCGCGTAAGGTAGATGGCGGCGTGTTGATACGTTGCGCGAACTCTTTTTGGGACAGGCCGGTTTTGACTCTGGCTTCACGAAGGAGAATCTGCTCAGGCGTCGTGACGCGACCAATGCCTGCCTCTGCCTCGGCCAGCGCCTGACGCAGCTCAGGGAGTGCTTCCCCAATATCGGTCTCGATGGCCTTGGCGATTTTTTCGATGTCCATGATCAATCTCCTCTTTCGATCTCGCCGGGTATGACATTAGCGCGTTCAGCGCGTCGCCGGGGGAATCGGTCAACCCGACTCCGCCCCTGCGAGCGTTTCGATCTCGACCAACCATCCCTCGGCCTGGCCGCGAAGCCAGGCCGGGCCCTCTGACCACAAGAGCTCTCCCGGCGAAATCGACAGCGTCAACGATCCGGCGCGCAGGCTGCCGGCGGTCAGGTAGATCAGCCACAGCGGGTGATCGACCCACTGTTCGCCGTCGAGCCGTAGCGGTCGCAATCGGTGGCGGTAGCATCCGCGCCGGGTCATGACGTTGAAGTCGATCAGCGTGCTGCCGGGCGCCACCTCGCCATAGACCGATGTCTCGCCGGCGAACTGATTCCATTGTTCGCCTGGATGCAACGTCAGCTCGTCGGATTGCTCGCCGCCGGTGGCGACGGTGAGCCGTAGATCGCCGCCGGACAGGAGCGCGAGCGAGCGGTCGATGTCGGGAAAGGCGGAGAAGGGGCCGCTGCTGTCCACCCGGGCGCTGGTGACGCGCCAGTCGAAGTTGTCGAGATCGGCTTCGGGGGGCCAGATGGCGAGTTGGGTGGTTTCGCCGCCGCCGTTCTTCCATGGCATGCGCTTGAAGTCGGCGGTATTCAATCGATACAGGATCATACTGAGTCCCGAGGTTCGCCTCCGATCCAGCAGGCTGCGAGCGGTCGCTGTCCGAGGTGGTAGACCAGATCTACCGGCTCCTGGATGTGCCATAGCGCCAGGTCGGCGCGCATGCCGACCGCGAGCTGGCCTCGATCGGCGAGCCCGAGCGCTTGCGCCGCGTGGCGCGTGATGCCGGCCAGCGCCTCCTGCGGCGTCAGGCCGAACAGCACGGCGCCCATATTGGCGACGGCGAGTAAGGAGGTGATTGGGGACGTGCCGGGATTGCAGTCGGTCGACAGCGCCATCGGCACGGCGGCCGACCTTAGCGCGTCGATGGGCGGCAGTCGGGTCTCGCGCAGGAAATAGAAGGCGCCGGGCAGCAGAACCGCCACGCTGCCGGCGTCCCGCATGGCGGCGATGCCGGCCTCGTCGAGCCACTCCAAATGGTCTGCCGACAGTGCGCGATGACGCGCCGCCAAGGCTGCGCCGCCCTGGTTGGACAATTGTTCGGCATGCAGTTTGACCGGCAGGCCCAGTCGGTCGGCCGCGTCGAATAACCGGTCTACCTGGGCCGGCGAGAAAGCGATGCGCTCGCAGAAGGCATCCACCGCGTCCACCAATCCTTCGTCGGCGAGTCGCGGCAGCCAGTCGCGACACAGGATGTCGATATAGTCGTCGGGACGGTTGGCATACTCCGTCGGCAAGGCATGCGCGCCAAGGAAGGTGGTGCGCACGGTGACCGCGCGGACTTCGCCGATCTGGCGCGCCACGCGCAACATGCGCCGCTCGCTGACCAGATCCAGACCGTAGCCGGACTTGATCTCCAATGTGGCGACCCCCTCGGCCAGCAACGCGTCGACGCGCGGCAAGCTCATGGCCAACAACAACTCTTCGTTGGCGGCGCGGGTGGCGAGCACGGTGGCGGCGATACCGCCGCCGTTCTGCGCGATTTCCTGGTAGCTCACGCCATTTAGCCGGGCCTCGAATTCGCCCGCGCGGTTACCGGCGTAGACCAAGTGGGTGTGGCAGTCGATCAGGCCGGGCGTCAGCCAACCGTCGTGCCCGTCCTGGCGCGACAGATCCATGTATTCGCCCGGCAGATCCACCTGCGGGCCAAGCCAAGCGATACGGCCGTCGCGCCAGGCGATGGCCGCATCGCGGATTTCGCTGTAGCCCTCGCCGGCGAAAGTGGCCAAGTTGACGTTGTCGATCAGGCCGTCCCGACTCATTCACGCCCCCAGGATTCGGCCACGCGGGCAGCCAGCCGTGCGGCGACGCGTGCGGTACGCATATCCAGATCCAGTTCCGGGTTGAGTTCGGCCAGATCGAATAACTTGAGCTTGCCGCTGGCGACCGCGGCATCGAGAAGCGCTTCGAGCACCGCTTGCTCCACGCCACGCGCCGATGGCGCCGAGACGCCGGGGGCGAGCGAAGGCGGCAGTACGTCAAGGCAGATGGTCAGGTAGAGATGGTCGACCCCGGCGATGAAGTCGAGCAGCTCGGCTTTGGCATCGGCCAGATCAGCTTGCGTCAGGTGTTCATCCTCGCGCCAGCGCACCCCGAGCGCGCGCGCCTTGTCGAACAGCGAGGCGGTATTGGCGAAGCGCGAGATGCCGAAGCACTGGTAGCTAAACGGTACGCCGTCTTTGGCGCAGCGTTCGCTGATCTGGCGGAATGGCGTGCCGGACGTGCCGCGTTCGCCGGCGCGCAGGTCGAAGTGGGCATCGAAGTTGACGATGCCGATTTTCGGCTGCGCCTCGCCGGCGGCCTGGCAGGCGTCCAGCAGGCCGTTGAAGCTTGCCAGCGCGATTTCATGACCGCCGCCCAGACCGATGACGCGGTGCCCATTGGCCAGCAGATGGCTGACGCTGTGGGAAAAGGCCGCCTGCGCGGCCTCCAACTGGTCGCCGTTACAGAAGACGTCGCCGGCATCGTACAACGTCGCCGGGCCGGGCAGCGGCACATTGGCCAGCGCGCGTCGGATGGCGCGCGGACCGGCTTCGGCGCCGGCGCGGCCATGATTGCGGACGATGCCGGCGTGGCAGGCGAAGCCCAATAGCGCGACGCCGGGCAGGCCCGGCTTGACCGGGGTGACCTCCTGATGCCAGCGCCGGGCAAAGCCCGGCTCTTCGTCATCGCAGCGGCCGTGCCAGTAATCGGGATTGAAGTCGCTGCATTCCAGTTTGGTTTTGGTATCCATAGCGCATCATGATTCGATGGAGGGCAGCAGGTGGTGCGCGGCGAAATCGAACTTGCCGGATAAGACCATCTGTTGCGCCGCGTTGAGATCGGGGGCCAGGTAGCGGTCCTCACCATAAAACGGCACTTCGGCGCGCAATTGCGCATGTACCGCTTCTAGTTTATCCGAGCTTTTCAATGGGCGCTGAAAGTCTATCCCTTGGGCCGCGGCCAACAGTTCGATGCCGACGATGTGCGCGGTGTTTTGCGCCATGTCCGTCAGGCGTCGGCCGGCGAAGGTGGCCATGCTGACGTGGTCTTCCTGGTTGGCCGAGGTCGGCAGGCTGTCCACGCTGGCCGGATGCGCCAGCGACTTGTTTTCCGACGCCAGCGCGGCGGCGGTGACATGCGCGATCATGAAACCGGAGTTGAGTCCCGGGTTCTGCACCAGGAACGGCGGCAATTTGGAGAGGCTGGCGTCGATCAACAGCGCGATGCGGCGTTCCGACAAAGCGCCGATTTCGGCGATGGCCAGCGCCAGGGTATCGGCGGCGAATGCCACCGGCTCGGCGTGGAAGTTGCCGCCGGAGACGACGATATGACCGTCGCGCTCCTCGAAGATCAGCGGGTTGTCGGAGACGGCATTGGCTTCGATCTCCAGCGTGCGCGCGCATTGGCGCATCAGGTCGAGGCAGGCGCCCATGACTTGCGGCTGGCAACGCAGCGAGTAGGGGTCCTGCACGCGATCGTCGCCCACTAAATGCGATTGGCGAATGGCAGAGCCCGCCAGCAGTTCGCGGTAGTGATCGGCCACGGCCATTTGGCCCGGTTGGCCGCGCACGGCGTGGATGCGCGCGTCGAACGGCGCATCCGAGCCGCGGGCGGCATCCACCGTCAAGGCGCCGGCGGCGATGGCGGCGGCGAACACCCGCTCGGCCAGGAACAGCCCCTGCAGCGCCAACGCGGTCGATGCCTGGGTGCCGTTGATCAGCGCCAACCCTTCCTTGGCGGCAAGCAGGATCGGCGCGATGCCGGCGGCGGCCAGCGCCTCGGCGGCGGATTGCTCGACGCCCTGGACACGGACGCGGCCTTCGCCCATCAGCGCCAGCGTCATGTGCGACAGCGGCGCCAGGTCGCCCGAGGCGCCCACCGAGCCCTTGGACGGAATCAGCGGCACGATGCCGGCGTTGTAGGCCGCCAACATGGTTTCCAGCACCGAGCGGCGGATGCCCGATACGCCGCGCGCCAAACTGGCGATCTTGGTGGCCAGGATCAGGCGCACCACGCGATCTTCCATCGGCGCGCCCACGCCGACCGAATGCGAGCGGATCAGGTTGGTTTGCAGTTGCGCCAGTTGGTCGTTTTCGATTTGCGTGCTGGCCAGTTTGCCGAAGCCGGTATTGATGCCGTAAGCCGGCGCGCCGCGCGCGACGATGGCGGCGACCGCGTCATGCGAGGCCTGCACCGCCGGCCAGGCGGCCGGATCCATTTCCAAGCGGACTTCGTCCTGCCAGATGGCGCGCAGGTCTTTGAGGGTCAGTTGCTGAGGTTTCAGTGTCAGAGTATGCATTGACTATTCTCCCTGCATCGGCAGATCGAGATCCATCTTGCGCGCGCAGTTTGCGGCGATGTCGTAACCGGCGTCGGCGTGACGCATCACGCCGGTGGCCGGGTCGTTCCACAGTACACGTTCCAGACGTCGGGCGGCAGCCGGCGACCCGTCGGCGACGATGACCACGCCGGCATGCTGCGAGAAGCCCATGCCCACGCCGCCGCCATGATGCAGCGATACCCAGGTGGCGCCGCCGGCGGTGTTGAGCAATGCGTTGAGCAACGGCCAGTCGGACACGGCGTCCGAGCCGTCTTGCATCGATTCGGTTTCGCGGTTGGGGCTCGCCACCGAGCCGGTATCCAGATGGTCGCGGCCGATCACGATCGGCGCCGACAGTTCGCCGTTCGCCACCATCTCGTTGAAGGCCAGGCCCGCCCGATGACGTTCGCCCAGGCCGAGCCAGCAGATGCGCGACGGCAAGCCCTGGAAGGCGATCCGCTCTTCGGCCATATCGAGCCAGCGCGCCAGCGCCTTGTTTTCCGGGAACAGCTCGCGCAGCTTATCGTCGGTCTTCTTGATGTCTTGCGGATCGCCCGACAGCGCCACCCAGCGGAACGGGCCCTTGCCTTCGCAGAACAGCGGGCGGATGTAAGCCGGCACGAATCCCGGGAAGTCGAAGGCGTTTTTCACGCCTTGGTCGAGCGCGACCTGACGGATATTGTTGCCGTAGTCGGTGACCGGTACGCCCATGGCCTGGAAGTCGAGCATCGCCTGCACGTGCTCGGCGCAGGCGCGTGCGGCGGCAGAACGTAGGGTGTCGTGCTGTGCCGGGTCGCGTTGCGCGGCCTGCCATTGATCCAGCGTCCAACCTGCTGGCAGATAGCCGTGAATCAGGTCGTGCGCCGAGGTCTGGTCGGTGACCAGTGCCGGCCGAGGACCGCCGGCGCGAGCGCGGCGTACCAATTCCGGCAGTATTTCGGCGGCATTGCCCAATAGACCGATCGAGACGGCGTCGCCACGGGCGGTGTGGTGAGCGATCAGTTCCAGGGCGTGTTCCAAGTCGCGCGCCTGTACATCGAGATAACGCGTGCGCAGGCGGAAATCGATGCGCGACTGCTGGCATTCGATCATCAGCGAAGTGGCGCCGGCGAAGCTGGCGGCCAGCGGTTGCGCGCCGCCCATGCCGCCCAGGCCGGCGGACAGAATCCAACGGCCCCGCCACGGATTGTCGCCGCCGTAGTGCTGGCGACCGGCTTCGGCGAAGGTTTCGTAGGTGCCTTGCACGATGCCTTGCGTACCGATGTAGATCCAACTACCGGCGGTCATTTGGCCGTACATCATCAAGCCCTTGCGGTCGAGCTCGTTGAAATGCTCCCAATTGGCCCAGTGCGGCACCAAGTTCGAATTGGCGATCAGCACGCGCGGCGCGTCGGCATGGGTGCGGAACACACCGACCGGTTTGCCGGACTGTACCAAAAGCGTCTCATCGTCTTCCAGGCGTTGCAGCGTTGCCAGAATCTTGTCGTAGCAGGCCCAATTGCGCGCGGCGCGACCGATGCCGCCGTAGACCACCAGCGCTTGAGAGTTTTCCGCCACCTCGGGATCCAGATTGTTCTGTATCATTCTGTAGGCAGCTTCTGTCAGCCAACTCTTGCAGGTAAGTTCGGCGCCACGCGGGGCGCGGATCTGGCGGGTTGGGTCGAAGCGGGGATCGGTTTGGGACATCGGTTTCTCCTCCATGTCGTGAGAGTTGTATAGACTAATATAGGTGAGCGACATCACCTTGAAAAGCTGTATAGACAAATTTTGGCTAAGACAATGACATCCGCTGACAAAAATGCCACGCCTCGTTATCAGCAGATCAAGCAGGATCTGCTGGATCGCATCGCCGCCGGAGAGTGGGCGGTAGGAGAAGCGATTCCGCCGGAGCAGACGCTGGCGCGCGATTTCGGCGTAGCGCGCATGACCGTCAATCGCGCGCTGCAGGATCTCACCCAGGCCGGCGTACTGGTGCGCCGCCGAGGTTCCGGCACCTACGTCGCCCCGCCGCGCATCCACACCTCGCTTCTGCAGATTCGCAACATTGCCGACGAAATCGCCGAGCGCGGCCATCATCACGACAGCGCGCTGTTGCGGCTGGAGACGGTGCCGGCGACGGCAGATCAGGCGCTGTTGTTCGGCATCGAGGCCGGCGACCCGCTGTTCCGCTCCGTCATTGTCCATCGCGAGAATGAGGTGCCTATTCAGGTAGAGGACCGGCTGGTCAACCCCGCCGTGGCGCCGCACTACCTGGAGCAAGATTTCAAGAGTCAGACGCCCAGTGCCTACCTATCGATGGTCGCGCCGTTGATCGGCGCCCACTACACGGTGGAGGCGAGGCTGCCCGGCCGGGAAATCGCGCTGCACCTGGCGATCGGCACCCGGGAGCCGTGCCTGGTCGTGCACCGCACGACCCGCACCGAAGACCGCATCGCTTCGTTGGCGGTATTGTGGCACCCCGGTCAGCTGTATCAGCTAACGGGCGGGGTGTGAGGACGGGGACGTACTTTCGGTCGCAGGCGCTTAAGAAAGCGAACAGCAGAACAGGGCGGCGTGCGCACGCCGCCCTGCTTGTATCCTCGGCCGTCGCTATCGGCGCGGGAGCGGGCGATTAGATTTTCAAGAATTCGTCTTGATGCGGCGGCAGCGGCGTCGACGACTTGGTTCCGCTCGCGCGAGACTTCCCGAGAAGCATCACGGGTGCCGCCGCAGATCTTGACGAGTTTTGCCTTGTTTACTTCATACATGATTTCGCCTCCTATGTGGTTGGGTGATCGTTTGGCGTGATCGCCGAGTGATAGACCGGAGGGGGCGGGGGAAGTTGGCCTCCGACGGTGGCGTGCCATGGGCTTGGGACGAAAAAGGATAATTGTCTCGGGGCGCGCGGAAATTTCCTGCCCGGCGCTTAACGGCGTCCGCTACGTTGGCACAGCGCCAGATACAGCATCGCCACGCTAATGGCATCGTTGAGCGCATCGTGCCGCGGCAGCTGCGGTACGCCCAGCTCGGCATGCAGGCTGGCGAGCCGCAAATCGACATAGCTATTCGGGTTTTGACGCAGCTTGTAGTCGTAGTAGCAGCCGGACACTTCGATCTGCCGTTGCGGAAGCGGGCAGCCGATCAGTGGCTTGACGTATTTGTCGAGCACCGCCACATCGTATTCCAGGTAATAACCCAACAGCGGGCGGCCGCCGATGAAGTCCAACAACCGCAGCACGGCCTCTTCGGCCGACAGCCCCTGGTCCACATCGCAACGGCGCAGACCGTGTACTTCGATATTCGGTTTTTCCGGCGGCGTTTGCGGCCGCACCAACAGATACAGCGCCTCGCTGGTCAAAATACGATTGCCGCGCAGTTTGACGGCGCCGATCGAGAGCAGTTCGGCTTCGCCGACGTTCAGGCTGGTCGTTTCGCAGTCCAGGCTGACGTATTCGTCGCCGCGCTCCTCGAATAGCGTGCGCCAGGCCGGATCCCGTAACCGGTGCAGGTGCCATGGCCGCATGAGCGTGTGCAGCCGCATCACAGACTCCCCAAGCGGTAATGGTGGCGCAGCTGTGTCTTGAAGCGCTTGACCACCGCCAGCGCGTCTTTTAGCAGGTCGCGTTCCAGCGTCGATAGTCCGGACGGTTCGATCAGATTGTCGATCGGCTGCTGGCGCGATAGCTGTTGCAGCCCGTGCTGCAGCCGCAACTGCAGCAGGAAGGAGAGGGCTTCGCGGATGTCGCCCGCCAAAACCGGGTCGAGATGGCCGGACTGCGCCAACCGGTCGGCGCGACCCTGACTCGAGGTGTCGTCGATACCGTATTCCAGCGCCAATGCGCGCAGGCCGTGCACCAGCGGGAAAATGCCGCCCTTTTTGAGATCCAACAGATCGCGCCCATCGCGCGACCGGGTCTGCAGCTGGGCGAACAGTCCGAGCGGCGTGTCGAATTGCTCGATGGCGCGGGCAAAGCGGGCATAGAAACTGGCATCGTCTTGCAACAATTGCCGCAGGTAATCGCGGCCGGCCGAGAGTAGGCGGCTGTCGCCCGAGACCGGTTCGGCGTCGAGAAAGATCGCCAACTGCATCATGCCTTCGCCGCTGGGTTGATGAACCCACTGGCGTATACGCGCACGCAACGCCTCGCTGCTCAGTCGCCAGACCGGGTTGTCGACCATCACACTGCCCGGACAAGGTGGGTAGCCGAAGCGCGCCAGCGCCGCCGACAGCGCATCGCAGGCGGCGGCCAGTTCCGGAAAGTCCGTCCCGTCCGGCAGTAGCAGGGCATTGTCCTGATCGGTCTTGAGAATCTGCTCGCCGCGTCCTTCCGAACCCATGACCAACAGACAACTGGCCGAGACCAGCGCCGGCGGCGCGATCAACTGCCAGGCGCGGGCGAACAGCCTGCCGTTGAGGGTCTGTACCAGACGCCCCAACTGTGGCGGACGCACGCCATGGCCGGACAAGATCTGCACCAGGCGAGTGACCTGGCTCGCCGCCTGGACCAGCTCGTCGAGGCTTTCCGCCCGTTCCAGCCGTTGGGCGATCAGGTGCGAGTGATTGGAAAAGTAGGACAACACATCCACTTGCGACAGCATGCCGACCGCCCGGCCGTTTTCCTTGACCACCAGTCGGCGCAGGTTGCGTTGCGTCATCAGCAGCAGGGCATCGAACAAGAAGTCGTCGATATCGATGCACAGCAACTCGAAACGGGCGCATTGCGCGACCGGCGTGTCGACCGGGGTGCCGTCGAGGATGATGTCGCGGAAATCGGTGGTGGTGAAAATGCCCAGCCGAGCGCCGTCTTGCACCAGTACCGATTTGCTGCGCGCCTGTTTCATGCAGCGCGCCACCTCGCGGATGCTCAGGCCGCCGTCGACGAATACCGGCGCGCGACAACCGACGTCGCGCACCGTGGCGGTGAACAGCGTTTGCAACTCGCGCGAACCGGCGCGTTGGGCCAGCGTCCCCATCTTTTGCGAGACGCTGGAATAGAAATAGGCGCCGAAGGCCGCGTTGCATTCGGTCAACGCCAGTACCTGCTGGCGTGGCAGGGCGAACAGCAGCGCTTCTTCCTCGGCGACGAAACGGTGTGGACTATGGCCCGCCACCATGGCGCGCGCATCGAAGCTGTCTTGTGCGCGGTAGCGCGCCAACGTTTCGTCGTCGGTCGATTCGCAGACGGTACCCTTGATGACCACGTACAGGCTGTCGATGACTTGGCCGGGGCCGATGATCGGCGTATCGGGCGCGAAATAGACGATATCGGCGCTTTGTTCCAGTTGCTGGCGCTCGGCGTGACTGAGGCTGTCGAAAGGCGGATGGTCGAAATCGAAACGGGTCATGGCGGCGGTACCGTAGGCGATGCTTCCAGCATAGCGGGAAATAGCTAGCGAGTCGGCAAAGGGCATCGCCGAATGCAAAATATGCATCACGGCTGCGACACGAGAAGGCACGATCCTGTAGGCATGGTGCTACAATCGTTGGCTGACCGGCCGCGCACCCGAGTCGCGACCGCCTTCCGAGTCTATCTGAATTGCGAGATTGCCCAATGACCCTTATCCGCCAGGATGACTTCATCCAGAGCATCGCCGATGCCTTTCAGTACATCAGCTATTACCATCCCGTCGATTACATCAAGGCGTTGACCGCGGCCTACGAGCGCGAAGAGAGCACCGCCGCGCGCGACGCGATGGCCCAGATCCTGATCAACAGCCGCATGTGCGCCGAAGGCCACCGCCCGCTCTGCCAAGACACCGGGATCGCGCTGGTGTTTTTGAAGGTCGGCATGAACGTGCAGTGGGATGCCACGCTCAGCGTGCAGGAAATGGTCAACGAAGGCGTGCGCCGCGCCTATACCGACGCCGACAACAAGCTGCGCGCCTCGGTATTGACCGACCCGGCAGGTAGCCGCCGGAACACCAAGGACAACACCCCGGCCGTGGTGCACATGGAAGTGGTGGCCGGCGATCAACTGGAAGTGATCTGCGCCGCCAAGGGCGGCGGTTCGGAAAACAAGGCCAAGTTCGTGATGCTCAACCCGTCCGACTCGATCGTCGACTGGGTGCTCAAGACCGTCCCGACCATGGGCGCCGGCTGGTGTCCGCCGGGGATTCTCGGCATCGGTATCGGCGGCACGCCGGAAAAAGCCATGCTGATGGCCAAGGAATCGCTGATGGCCCCGGTCAACATCGCCGAATTGCGCGAGAAATCCGCGAATGGCGCCGAGTTGAGCCGTGTCGAACAGTTGCGCCTGGAATTGATGGAAAAGGTCAACGCGCTGGGTATCGGCGCCCAAGGCTTGGGCGGTCTGACCACGGTACTCGACGTCAAGATCATGGATTACCCGACGCACGCCGCCTCGCTGCCGATCGCCATGATTCCCAACTGCGCCGCCACCCGGCACGTGCATTTCCACCTCGATGGCAGCGGCCCGGCGAAGCTTGCCGCGCCGAGCCTGGAAGATTGGCCCGCGCTGACCTTCGACGCGTCCAAAGGCCGTCGCGTCGACCTGGATACCATTACCCGTGAGGAAGTGGCTTCGTGGCAGCCGGGCGAAACCTTGCTGCTCAACGGTAAGTTGCTGACCGGCCGTGATGCGGCGCACAAGCGCATGACCGACATGCTCAACCGTGGCGAGAAGCTGCCGGTGGACTTCACCAACCGCTTCATCTACTACGTCGGCCCGGTCGATCCGGTGCGCGACGAAGTGGTCGGCCCGGCCGGCCCGACGACCGCTACGCGCATGGACAAGTTCACGCGCCAAATGCTCGAACAGACAGGCCTGTTGGGCATGGTCGGCAAGTCCGAGCGCGGTCCGGCCGCCATCGAGGCCATCCGCGACAACAAGGCCGTGTATCTGATGGCCGTCGGCGGTGCCGCCTACCTGGTCTCCAAGGCCATCAAGGCCGCGCGCGTGCTGGCATTCCCCGAGCTTGGCATGGAAGCCGTCTACGAGTTCGAGGTCAAGGACATGCCGGTGACCGTGGCGGTCGACGCCTGTGGCAGCTCGGTGCACCTGACTGGCCCGGCCGAGTGGCGCGCCCGTATCGGCAAGATCCCGGTCGTGGAAGCCTGATGTCCCTCGAATGATGGATGCTTAAAAACGACCGGGCGATGCCCGGTCGTTTTTTTTGTTTTCGAGTGTCCTTAGGGACAGGTCCGATTGTGCCGATTGGTGAAATTATTTATATTCGCCATGTTCAGTTTAAATTTTTAGTTAATTGACGTTGCATGAGTCGATGCGACTTTCCTCCAGGCGGTTGTGCCGCACATCTCCCCTGCCATCCTTGTGGAAAACACCATGGCCTTATTGACTCGTTTCACCGCCGCTCGCCGGCTGTTGCTGGCATGCTGCGTGCCGCTGTTGGCGGCCTGCGCCAGCCTGCATGCCGAAGACACCATTGGATTAGGCGTTTCCAACGTCAACTACAGCGGCACCGCCTACGATTCGGCGCTGGCGGTCGACCCTGTCACGGACAAGTCGGGCGGCGGCGAGGCGGCGATGCCTTACGGCGCAGGCGGTTTGATGTGCTGCTACAGCCTGCCGGCCAAGTGGCGCCCCGGCATCCAGGTCGAAGTCCGTCTGCTCAAGGAGAAGGTCGGCAAAACCTACAAAGAGCGCGCCTACGAACAAGACGTCTGGATCAAACAGACCGTCGAAGTTCCTCCCTATCAAGGCAGCCCCGGCACGCTGTGGATCGTCATCTATCCCGACGGGCAGGTGGCGGTGCATGCCACCAACTACGAACCGTCCAACCCCAACTGGCCCGGCAAGATCAAAGGCTGGCCGGTGCCGTCGGTCGAGTACCGGCGGATGTTGTGGGATCGCAAGATGGATGAGCGGCTGAAAGAGAAGAGGATTTTTGAGAATGCCATCATTCAGCACCCTCAAGACAAGCAAAAATTCAGCGATGCCGTTCAATCCGTAAATGATGCAATTCAACGTTTAGGTAAACGTCCATGACGCAACTATGTGCGCCAGTTTCTTCGGCCCAAAACAATCCTTGCGACAAGGCCACATTTTTTAACGCGTACGAACTCGAGACATTGCTCCAACACGATTCCCGCGAATACCCGCCGCCCAAAAACCCGGCCGCCAGTTGCAACTACAACCTATTCTTCGGCTTCTTCTTCGACGGCACCGGCAACAACTACGACCAGTGCATGAAAAACCCGGACATGAAGGAAGGGTTTACCAACGTGGCGCGCTTGTACGATGCCTATCCCGGGCGTAGCGTGCCGGGCATTCTCGATGCCAGCACCGATTGGCAGCACGATGCCGACTTCTATCGCCACTTCTTCCGAGTTTATGTTCCCGGTCTCGGCACCCCGTTTCCGCAAATTCAGGATGAGGGCGGCCCGCTTGGCCTGGGCACCGGCCGCTACGGCCAGCGGCGCATTCTGTGGGGTTTGGTGCAGGCGATCAATCATCTGCACCGCTACTTTCTCGGCGACGCGTTCTTGCTGATCGAGCACAAAGAGGTGGTGGCGCTCGACCGCTCCATCGACCTCGACTGGCAGACCTTGACCAAGGCCAGTTGGCAACGCCGCATGACGGCGTCTCGGCGCGAAGACCCGCTCCCCGCCGCCTGCAAGGTGCTGCGCGACATGCTGAGCAGGCTGCACGAGCGCATCGCGCCGTTCATGAAGAAAGACGGCGTCAAACCGGCCAATGTCACCATGACCATCGTCGACAACATCTACGTCTCCTGCTTCGGTTTTTCGCGCGGGGCCGCCGAGGCGCGGGTGTTCGCCAACTGGCTGTTGCTGCTGTGCCGGCTCGACGCCGAGCTGTGCCGGGAAAAGGGCTTCGTCAACCTGGCCGAGCATACGCTCGGCGGTTTCCCGGTCTGCTTCGACTTTCTCGGCCTGTTCGAATCCGTGGCCTCGATCGGGCTCGCCGCCTCCACGGTGCTGTTCGACGGCCACGGCGCCTGGGCCGACGCCGAACACTCGCTGCGTATCTCCCCCGCGATCAAGAAGTGCGTGCATATGGTGGCGGCGCACGAAATCCGCCGCTCGTTCCCGCTCGACAGCACCCAGATGGGCGGTGCCGGCTGCGCCGAGGAAATTCTCTACCCCGGCGCCCACTCGGACATCGGCGGCGGTTATCTGCCGCGTGCGCAAGGCCGTGGCCAAGACCCCATGGGGGCGGACATGCTATCGCGCATTCCGCTGGCCGACATGTACCGCAAAGCACGGCTGGCCGGCGTGCCGCTCAAGCCGGAGCTGAATCTGACTCGCACACAGGACCGCTTCAGCATCGATCCGACGTTGATCGCCGATTTCAACGCCTACCTGAAGCTATTCCAGGCGCCGCCCGAGGATTTCAAGGTATTGCTGCAGACACAGTACTGGCCTTACCTGGCTTGGCGGCTCGGCATGCTGGACCGGCAAGGCACGACGGCCATGGCGGCGCTGTGGCCCGGGGCCAAGGAGAGCGAACTGAAGGAATTGAGCGCGGCACACCAGCGTTTCAAGGAACACTTCGACATCTACTGCAAGTGGTACACGTTTCGCGACACCCCGCCGGTACGCTACGCGTGGGAAAAGGCCGATCCGAACCCGCCGCGTTATGCGGTGCCCTCGTTCGACCCCGCGCACGAGCGGCATTGGCAAGAACTGCTGCCGTTGATGCAAACCTTGGCCAAGGCACGCGATGCCCGGGGCATCGCCGACAGCGACTATTATCGACCGGAGGCCAACACCCTATTCGTCAAGTACGTGCACGACTCGTTTGCCGGTTTCCGGCCCTTCGGCAAGGATGTGGCCGAAGCGAGCAAAACGCTGAAACAACTGGCCAACGTGCAAGAGGGTGAAATCCCTATTTCGGCGGAGGAAGCGGCCTGGGTCAGGTCGTTCCGCCAAGGCGGCAGGCGGATGGAGGACGACCCGGACGGCTTCGAGCCGACGTGGCTCGGCGCCGGCTATCTGCGTTACCGCAAGGTCTATGCTGGCGCAGACCACCTGCAGTTGACGCGCCGGGTGCCGGTGGACGAGCGTGGACAACCGGTCACCGACGCAGTCTGAGCGATGCTTGGGGTATGATTTATTCGAATAAGGTATGCTTAAGGCGGCCGGGCTATGCTCCGGCCGTTTGCTATTACAAAGGAGGCGATATGGTTCGTCGTCATTACCATCCTGCCAGCATCGCACTGCACTGGCTGGTGTTCTTGCTGTTCGCCGCAGCGCTGTTGTTCATCGAACTGCGCGGCAATGTGCCCAAGGGCGCGCCTTTGCGCGATCTGTTACGCAACTGGCACATCGATGCCGGTCTTCTGCTGTTGCTGTTCGCCTTCGTGCGCGTCGGCGCCCGCTTAGGCTTCGGCGGTCCCAAGCCGCTCGGCGCGCGCGCCCAGGCTGCCGCCGCGAGTGCCTTGCATGGTCTGTTGTACCTGGTGATGTTCCTGCTGCCGATCACCGGCGTGGTGTTCTCGCAAGCCGGCGGCCGCGATGTCGCGCTGTTCGGCTGGATACTGCCGCATTTGGTCGCGCCCGATCCGGCGCTGCGCGCCTCGGTGCGCGATGTGCACGAGTTGCTGGGCAACGCGGTGTATTTCTTGGTCGGCATTCATGTGCTGGCGGCGCTGTGGCACCACGTGATGTTGAAGGACGACACCTTGCGCCGCATGACCTTCAAATTCAAATAGGATGCCCAGCTAAGGGCCGGTGCCGTTCAGGGCTCGATCACCACATCGGTCCCGAGCGGCACTTGCCGATACAGTTCCACCACATCGTCCACCGACATGCGCACGCAACCGTGCGAGGTCGGCGTACCGAAAGCGACATGGCTGCCCGCGCCATGGATGTAGATGGCTCGGTCGTGGCTGTCGACGTCGCCGCCTAGGTTCTTCCCCGGTTCCATGCCGCACAGCCAGAGAATGCGTGCCAAGATCCAGTCCCTATCCGGATATTGCTCATGCAGCGCCGGCGTGTAATGCCAAGCGGTGACCACGCGGCGATAGATGATGTTGTCCGGCGCGGCGTCGTCGCCGATTTTTGCGCACACCTGGTGCCAGCCCAGCGGGGTTTGATAGCTGCCGACTTGCGAGCCCGTGCCCAATACGGCGGTCGATACCTTATAACGCCGTTGCGCCCGGCCCATACCGTCGTACAGCGTCAACGACTGTTCGGCGACGCTGACGCGCAGCCACGGCAGATCGCGGCGGTGTGGATTGGGGTACAGCGGGATCACCGGCGCGCTTTGCGCCCACAACACGTAATCGGCCTGGGGCGGCGGCTCTGCCATGGCCACGGCCGGCAGCAGGCCGATGAGCCAACAAGCGCACCATTTCATGGCGCCGCCGTGCGCCGGGCGCGAAAGAACTCGGACAACATGGTGCCGGCCTCGTCGGCCAATAGCCCGCCGAAGCAGGCGGTATGCGCATTCAGACGCCGTTCGGCGAACAGGTCGATCACGCTGCCCGCAGCACCGGTCTTGGTATCGGCCGCGGCGTAGATCACTCGGTCGATGCGGGCGTGCAGCATGGCGCCGCTGCACATCGGGCAGGGTTCCAGCGTCACGTAAACGTCGCAGCCTGACAGCCGGTAATTGCCGATTCGGGCGGCGGCCTGGCGCAGGGCCCGTAGCTCGGCGTGCGCCGAGGGGTCGGACAGTCCGATCGGCTGGTTGAAGCCCTCTCCGACGATTTCCCCTTCATGCACCACCACGGCGCCAACCGGCACCTCGCCGACATCGGCCGCTTGCGCCGCCAACGCCAAGGCGCGTCGCATAAAGCGCTCGCCGTCATCTGCCGCGGGCGGTAAGCGCACAGGGGGGTGGGCTGCCAGGGCTCGCTTGAGTTGCTGTCGATCGTCGTCGTCGAGTTGGTTCCAGTGCAGACCCCGTGCCGAGGCCTCCAACGCGAACAGCAGCCGCGCACTCGCCGGCAGGCCTGCGGCCTTGAATTGCAAAAAGGTATGAACCACCCCTTGGCGCAGCAGATCATCGCGGGTGCGGATGCCGCGCTGATTGAGCCAGGCGAGGGCTTTGGGCGGCAGGGGGGGGGAGGCGAGAGGCACGGGCAAACCTTGTCGATCGGGCATCCTGTCATTATAGCCGAGAGGACAGGGCGGTCGCGGCTTGGGTCTGCAAGTTCTTACGCATATATTGAAGGGGTAAGGTATTGCATAGGCGTTGCGTATCGTTATGCTCGGGGTGTGACATCCATGCCACGCAGCGATCGATTGCCCAAATCGGTTTGAGTGCTGCTGTTGCGGCCTTTAGTTTTCTGTCATTTATTCTGTTTGGTTAGAAATGGTTTTATTGAAAATGTTTTATTGATTTTTGTTGAATATGATCTTTATCATATTGCATATGATAATTTAATTTAAACAAAAAATATAAAATCAAGTCATTCTGAGGATTAAGGCAGTGGGAGTAGGCACAAAGGGGTGGATGAGCCGCGTTGCGCGGCCTTTGGTGTTGGCGCTTTCCAGTGCGCTGCTGCTGGCGCGTCCGGCTAGCGCGGTGACGTCCGCGGTGAAGCCGGCGGCCCAGCCTTCCTATGCCTTCTATTACGGTGCCGCGCCGATTCCGGTCGCCGAGCTATCGGCCTTCGATCATGTGGTGGTCGAGCCGGACAGCGGTTTCGATCCCTCGCAGGTCGATACGCCGCACACCGATTGGCTGGCTTACGCCAGCGTTGGCGAAGTGACGCCTCAACGCGATTTCTTCTCCGCTATTCCCAAGGCATGGCTCAAGGGCGACAACAGCGCCTGGGGTTCGCAGGTGGTCGACCAGTCGGCGCCGGGCTGGCCCGCTTTTTTCGTCGAGCATGTGATCGACCCGCTGTGGCAGCGCGGTTTTCGCGGGTTTTTCTTCGATACGCTCGACTCCTTTCAGTTGATCGCCAAAACCGATGCCGAGCGGCAACGGCAAATCGCCGGCCTGGTGCGGGTGATCGACGCCGTCAAGACACGCTATCCGCAAGCGCGGCTGGTGTTCAACCGCGGTTTCGAAATCCTGCCGCAAGTGCATCAGTGGGTGGATGCCGTGGCTTTCGAATCGCTTTATAAGGGGTGGGATCAGGGCAAGCAGCTTTTCACCGAGGTGCCGCCGTCCGACCGGGACTGGCTGATGGCCCAGGTTCAACCCTTGCGCGACAGCTATAAGCTGCCGGTCATCGCGATCGATTACTGCCCTGACACCGACCGCCAGTGCGCACTGGAGACCGCCCGGCGCATCAGCGCCCAAGGTTTGATTCCTTATGTCTCCGACCCCGGGCTGCAGCGAGTCGGCATCGGCGAGCCACAGCCGATACCGACTCGTATCCTGATGCTGCAGGACTCGCCGAATCGCGTCAGCCTGAACGTGTCCGACGGCGTGCGCTACTTGGCCACGCCGCTCAATTATCTAGGGCTACGGCTCGACTACCTCAACGTCAACCAAGATCCGTTGCCGGAAGGGCCGCTCGCCGACCGTTATGCCGGTGTGGTGCTGTGGCTCAATGACCGGGTCGACCAACCCGAACAGCTGCGCCAGTGGGTATTACGCCAGATTGCCGCTGGCGTGCGCGTGGTCTTCATCGGCACCTTCGGTATGCCGGTGGCCGGTCCGTTCGCCCAGGCGCTCGGTTTGCAGCCGGCGGCCGGCGAGGTCGACGGCCCGCTACGGGTGACGCATGCCGATGCGACGCTGATGGGCTATGAAGTGCCGCCCACGCCCGATCCACGCGATTACACCCCGGTCCGTCTCGGCGCGCAGGGCCGCTCGCTGCTGCGCCTGCAGTCCGGCGATCTGGAATTCGACGCCGCGGCGCTCATGCCGTGGGGCGGTTACGTGATGCGTCCGTTTGCGGTACTCGCCATGGATGACATGAGCCAGGCGCGCTGGGTGCTGCAACCCTTCGAATTTTTGCGGCAGGCGCTAAATTTACGCGATATGCCGGTGCCGGACCCGACCACGGAAAACGGGTTGCGGTTGTTTATGTCGCACATCGACGGCGACGGTTTCGCCTCGAAAGTCGAATTTCAAGATGCCGGGGGCGCAACGTACTCCGGCGAGGCGTTGTACCGGGTGCTGAAACAATATGGCCTACCGGTCACGGCCTCGGTGATCGAGGGCGAGGTCAGCGACCAAGGGCCGAATGCCGCGATCGCGCCGCGCCTGCGCGAGATCGCGCGGCAGATCTTCGCCTTGCCGAACGTCGAAATGGCCAGCCATACCTATACCCACCCGTTGCCCTGGATGCAGGTGACCGGCGAAGGGGTCGCGACCAACGATTACGATCGGGCCGAGGGCACTGGCGTGCAATCCACCAATGGGCTGGCGATCAATGTGCCGGGCTATCGCTTCAACCTCGAGCGCGAGATCGGCGGTTCGGTCGCCGGCATCAATCGCCTGATGGCGCCAGCCGGCAAGCAGGTGAAAGTGCTGTTGTGGAGCGGCGACTGCCAAGTGCCGGCCGTGGCGCTCAAGCAGGCCTATCAGGCCGGCGTGCTCAATATGAACGGCGGCGACACCCTGATTACCCGCAGCAATCCCAGTCTGACCGATGTCGCGCCGCAAGGTGTGATGAAGGACGGTTACTACCAGGTCTTTGCGCCGAATCAGAACGAAGAGATCTACACCGCTTTGTGGCAGGGGCCTTATTACGGCTTCCGCCGCGTGCTGGAAACCTTCGAGCTGACCGAGCATCCGCGACGCATCAAGCCGATCGACGTCTACTACCACATGTTCACCGGTACCAAGGAAGCCTCGTTGACGGCGCTCAATACCGTGCTGCAGTCCGTGACGCGGCAACCGATTCATCCGGTATTCGTTTCCGATTACGCGCGCAAGGTGCTGGATACCCAACAGACCAGCGTGGCGCGCGACGGCGACTTCTGGGTGATCCGCAATGCCGGCTGGCTGCGTACCGTGCGCGTGGCGCCGGACTTGGCGCCGGATTTGTCGGACGCGCGCGGTGTTGCCGGCTTTTTGCCAGGGCCGGACGGGGTCTATGTGCACATGACCGGCTCGGAAGCGCGTTTTCGGCTGATACCGCTGGGGCGCGCAGCGGCGCAGAACCTACCGTGGCTGGCGAGCGCCAACGGTCGCATCGATGCGTTCCAGCGCACGCCGGAGCGCCTGTCGTTCGAACTGACGTCGTATGTGGCGCCGCGTTTCACCATCGCCGGCGCCTCGGCCTGCCGGGTGCGGGTCGCCGGCAAGGTTATCGCCGGCGAGAAGACACCCGAAGGCCGGCTTTTCAGCCTGGGGCCAATCGGCGTGCCGGTATCCGTCAATCAACAGAGCGTGCACGTTGATGTCGACTGCCGCGCCTAAACGACTCCGGCTCCTGCCGCTTTATCAACTGATCGGGTTATCGCTGCTGTTGGTGCTGCTGTTGGCGTTGGTGTTTCCGCACGCCTCGTTGCGCTCGCGGCTGCTCGGCCACACGCAGGCGGATCAGTTGGCGATTGCCTATCTGGAGGCCTGGCAACGGGTCGAGCCGGACAACCCCGACGTCCTGGCCACGCTGACGCGCGAATATCTGAAAGGGCAGCGGGCGGGCGATGCCCGGCGCTTGATCGTACGGCTGAAATCTTCGCACGACGTGGAAACCCGGCGCGATGCGCTGTTGATCGAAATCGGCCTGGCGCAGGCGGCTTTGTTCGCCGAAAACCAGCCGGCCGTCCGCCAAGCCCGCGCAGCCGACCTGGCGCAACTGCTTGACCAAGCACTGCCGCTACCATGGCACAACGATCAACTGACGGCACTGGCCGACACCGCTCGCTTGAGCGGCCAACCCGACCTGGCCGACAGCTTCTACACCCGCTTGGCACAGAGCGAACCGGCGCGCGCCGCCATCTGGTGGCGCAAGAGCTGCGCGCTGCGCCTGTCGCGCCAACAGTACGCGCGGGCAGCTGATGCCTGCCTGGCCGCCCAGGCGCATGGCGCGACGCGGGATGAGCGGCGCACGGATTTCATCGCCGCGCTACGCGCATTGCAAATGGGCAATCTGCTGCCGCAGGCGCTGCAGCTCGCCGGACAACGTGGCGGTTCCCTGCTGGGCGATGCGACCACTTTGCGTTTTCTGGCCAATCTGGCGCTCGCCGGTGGCCGTCCGGATCTGGCGCAGGATTATGTGCGCCGGCTGCTGGCTGTGGATCGCGCTACACCGCCTGTCGTCGCGTCCCAACCGGCGCGCATGATGCCGGCGGCTTGGGTGCGGCCGGCCGGCAGCGTGGTGCTGTCCGATTGGCAGCCGCCGCACGCAGCGGGCTCAAAGGTGATCGAAGTCGACCCCGCGCTATATATGCCGTCGGCTGGGGCTCGGCCGCATAAGATGGCGCTCATCCTTGCGCAGCCTGCCGGGACGGCGCAAGCCTTGGATCAGAACGGTGCCGATCTGGATCTGGCTTATCGGGTCTTCATGGCCAACGGCAACTTGGCCGAGGCCCAGAAAATAGCCCGCCAAGCGCTTGATGCCCATCTCGACGCGGCGCTCTGGCGCCCGCGTCTGGCACAAACCTCGCTGTGGAACAACGACCCGGCCACCGCGCTGGCCCAATTCCTGTTGCTTGCCGAGCACAGTCAGGACGAAAAGCTTTGGCAACAGATCGAAACGTTGGCCAACGGTCTGAACGACACCGCGGCGCAATTGCAGGTTTATCGGCACCGCTTGGGGCAGCGTCCGGACGATCTGGCGCTGATCGACCAGATCGTGGCGGCTTATGAGATGACCGGCGCGCCCGAGACCGCGCTGGCCTTTCTGCGCGAACGTAGCGCCGGCCCGAACCGCATTGCCATCCTGTCGCGCCTGGCGGCATTGGCGCTCCGAGCCGGTCACGATCAACTGGCGATCGATACCTGGCTGACGCTCGACCGTATCGACGGCCCGAAGCCGGCCTATGCGCTGCCGCTGGCACAACGGGCGTACCTGCAGGGCCGCTTCGCCGACGCCATGGCGCTGCTCCGCGCAGCGGCACCGGCCGCCACGCCGGCCGATGACGATTATTGGCGTGCGTATTTCCGGCTGGCGACGCTGACGCAGGACAGCGCGGCGGTGGTGCTGGCCAGCCAGCAATTGCAGGCTGGCGGCAATCTGGACGAATCGACCGGCGTGCGCTGGCTGGATGAACTTGACGACCGCCCCGCGGACGCGGCGCGCACCGCCTGGCGCCTGTACCGCCAGTCCGGCTCGCCGCTCTTGCTCGCGCGTGCGATCTCGGCGTATGTGCGCCTGGGCGAGTTGGATCGCATCCCGCCGCTGCTCGCGCAACTGGATGAACATGCCCTCGCACAGGCCAGCGCCAATGCCGACTTCCTGATGGCGCGCGCCGAATATGCACGGCTTGCCGGCGACCCGAAGCGGTCGTTGAACGATCTGGCACGCGCCAGCCGATTTGCGCCGGGCCGCACCGACGTGATCGCGGCGCGCCTGTGGAACCTGACGGCCTTGGGGCAGGAAAAAGCGTTGCGCACCTTGTTGGCACGCTATGCCCGGCAGGCGGAGAACGATCCCGGTCTGATCAGCATCTACGCCGACGCCTGGCTCGCGCTGGGGGAACCGCATCGCGCTTTGCATTATTTCGATCTGGCGGTGGTGGACCGGACGCGCGATCCGCTGTGGCAGCTTGCTTATGCCGAGGCGCTGGAATTGGCGCAACGTCCGGGCGCCGCTTGGATGCTGCGTCGCCATGTCTGGCGCGATCTGCTGCCGCCCAAGCTCGCCGCCGCCAAGCGCCAGGAAAGCCGTGATGCCTTGTTGGCCAACCTCTCGGGCCTGAGCAATAGTTTTGCCGATGGCGACCGCAGCTTAGCGCTGCTGCACCAGGCGCTCGCGCGGCCGGAGACGGAAGATAGCGCGCTGCCGCCGGCGATCGCCGCCGCCGCCGTGGCCTGGGCGCAATCGCACGACGCCACGGCGTTGGAGCGTGCTTGGCTTGCCAAACGCTATGTCAATTGGCTGGCGCAGCCGGCGCAGGCCCAATTGTCGTTGGCGTTGGCCGAGCAAGATACGACAACGTTGGAGCGCCTGTTGGCAGAGAAGCGCGGACAACTGCCGATCGACAGCCGCATCGAGGCCTTGGCGCAGACCGGGCGCTTGGCCGAGGCACAAAGCGAAGCATTCGACGGCGTCGAGCACCAGCCGGACAACGACGATCTGCAGGCGGTGCTGCGCGAGCAACTGCTGAATGACGCCCAAACCGTGACGCCGTCGTGGCGCAGTGTGCGGCAAAGCGGACTGAAATACGATCAATTCGGCTTGAGCGCCGGTTTGCGCCTGGATGCAAGGCAGGCATTGCAATTGTCCTTCAGCCAGCGCAACCAGCGCAGCGACGCCACCCGACTGCCGGGTGCGCCTGGGCAGGACCGTACCGCGGCGCTCAGCTATCGTTTCGGCGACGACAGCGCCAATCGGACGCTGACCGTGGCATCGCGCCAGGGCTGGCGCGCCGTCACGCCAGTGCGCGTGGATGGCGTGTTGCAGCCGCGCGGCGCGTGGAATTTCAACTATGCGCTCGGCAGCGAACAACCGGCCGACGAGACCAGCCAGTTGCTGCTGGGCGGCATGAAAAACCTGGCGAGCCTGGGGGTCGGTTGGCGGCAGGGCCGATGGTTCGCCAATAGCCGCGTCGAGGCCGACCGTTTTTACATGCAGGATCGCTCCTTTCTCGGCGAAGGTTATCTGGCGGCCCTGGATGCCGGTTACAAGTTTCGCCTGGGTTATCCGGATTACACGCTGCATCTGGTCGCGACGCATGGTCAGTACAGTGCTTACGGCACGCCGTCGGAACAAGTGCAGCAGTTGGTGCCGCAAGGTACGGTCGGACTTGCCGCCACCATCATGCCGCAGACCTTTTCCCAAGGCGGCCTGTTGCTCAGTTTCGGTACGGATCTGCCGGATGGCTACCGCCATGCCTTCCTCCCCTATCTGGAGGCCGGCCCGATGTACGACACCCATGCGCATTGGGGCGGGGTAGTGAATGTCGGCCTGGTCGGCTCGGTCCTCGGCCGCGACCGCCTGTCGATCTATTACCAGCACCAGGACATGTCGGCACAGGGATCTTCTCCAGTGACCGAGGTCGGGGTGCGCTATAGCTGGTTTTATTAGGAGTCAATCATGAGAAACCGACTTGTTTACATGCTGTCGCTCGCCGGCTTGACATTGGGGCTGGCCGGCTGCGCCGGCATCCAGGTCTCGCCGACGCCGGCCTTGTCGTCCGCGCAGAACTGGGCGGTGCTGCCGCTGGAGAATTTGACCGACACCCCGATGGCCGGTCAACGCGCTGCGGCGCTGGCGGCGTCGCTGTTGAGCGCGGAGGGCTTGGACGGTGTGCAGCGTTATGTCGCCGATAGCGGCGAGGAAACCCTGTTCGAACCGGCCGCCGCCGATCTGCGTGCCAAATCGCTGGCCTGGGCGCGCACCCGGCATGCGCCGTATGCGCTGACCGGCTCAGTGGTCGAATGGCGTTACAAAGTGGGCGTCGACGGCGAACCGGTCATTGGCCTGACGCTGCAACTGATCGATGTCGACAGCGGCAAGGTCGTGTGGAGCGCGACCGGCCATCGCGAAGGTTGGGGCAACGACTCGCTGGCAGGCGTGGCCACGGCGCTGGAACGCAAGCTGCTCGCGCCGTTGACGGACGCTGCACCGCGCCGCTAATCCAGGAGATGGGGATTGTCTGAACAAGAACGCAACGGCAAAAAGCGCGCGCATGCCTTCAAGCTTCGTCACGGTCGCACCGGTCATGAGGGGCCGCGCTGGGTCGAGTTGATCGCCTCGGAGCGATTGCGCAACCGGTCGGTGCAGTGGGTCATGTCGGAAACCATCGTCGTGACGGTGCTGGTGCTGGGCGCGCTGCGCCTGGCCGCGCCGGCCGATCCGCTGTTGATCGGCTCGGGCTTCGGCTGGATCTGGCTTGTGCCGATGATCTGTTCGCTGCGTTATGGCTTGATGCAAGGCGTGTTGTCGAGCCTGGGGCTGTTGGCGGGGTATTACCTGCAGGCGTTGCCCGATCAGCGTTTCCCGCTGCCGTTCTTTCTGGGCGGCATGGCCATGGTGCTGGTTTGCGGCCAATTCGGCGATACCTGGGGGAGCAAGCTGCGCCACCTGCGCACGATGACCGACTACCTGAACGAGCGTCTGGGGGTGTTGACCAAGAGCCACTTCCTGTTGCGTCTATCGCATGAGCGGCTTGAGCATGATCTGCTGTCGCGGCCGGCTTCGCTACGCGATTCGCTGTCGCAGCTGCGAGCGCTGTCGTTCCAGAGCGAAGGGTTGAACCAGGAGCCGGACGACAAGCTGCTGCTGGCGCACGCCCGTCGATTCATCGAGGTGGCCGCGCATAGCTGCCAGCTTGAACGCGCGCAATTGCACGTCTGCCGCGACGGTGTGCCCGACCCGGTGCCCGTCGCCGGTTCCGGCGCGCCGTTCGAACTGGACTGTCAGGATATTCTGCTGCGCTACGCGCTGGAGCACCGTACGCTGGCCCATGTGCAAAACAAGCAGCTGGCGCCGGGCATCAAGACCGATTACATCGCAGTGGCACCGCTGGTGGATGCCCAAGATGAAATTCTGGGCGTGCTGGTGGTGCGGCACATGCCGTTCATGGCGCTCTCCGAGGAAAATCTACAGCTTTTGCTGGTACTGAGCGGCTATTACGCCGACGGTGTGCGCCACGGCGCCGTCGCCGGTCTGCTCTTGTCGGTCTATCCGAGTTGCCCGCACGACTTTGCGCTGGACTTCTCGCGTCTGGTGCGGCTGTATCGCACCGCCGGCATCACCTCGTCGCTGGTGGCGCTGACTTTCGACAAGCGCGATATCGGCAAGACGCTGTTCGATCACGTGCAGCTCAGCCGTCGTTCGCTGGACGTGCAATGGGTGATTCCCGGCGAGGCGCGCGATGCCATTCTGGTGCTGATGCCGTTGTCGGGCGAGAGCGCCGTCGAAGGTTTTCTGCTACGCATCGAGGAGAGCATGCGCGCGCAGTTCGGTGTCGACTTGGAGAGCGGCCACGTGTCGGTCAACACCATGCCGCTACCGGTCGAGGCCCCCACTCAAGGGTTGGCCGCCTTCTTGCGCCGGTGCCAGATCCATGTCTAACCTGCTGATCGGCCAGCGCGTGCTCAAGGCGGTGCCGAGGCTGGTGCCGAGTGTGCTGTTGCAGAGCTACGTCATGCTCAGGTTGTTGACCGAGCCGTCGCAAGCCGCATCCACCGGCTGGATGGTGCTGATGCTGGCGTTGCAGGCCTTGGCCGCGTTCCTGGCCGTGCCGGCTGCGATGACGCTGTTGCCGCGCCGCTTCAAGCAACGGCCGTATCTGACCGGCTTGTTTCTCTGGTGCTATCTGTTCGCCGTGCCGGTCGGCGGCTTGCTGTTGACCTGCGGCGTCATGGCCTTGGCCGCGATGCTGCCGAAGGCACTGGAAGACCTGCCGATTATCCTGACCTATCCGCCGCAGTTCCTGGCCCCGCAGGCCACGGCGACCGTCGGCCGCGGCGCGCATCTCAAGTCGGTGCTGCAAAGCTCGGCCGCGGCGGCGTCTTTCCGCATGAATGCGCTGATGGCCATGCAGTCCATGCCGATGCGCACTGTGTCGCCGCTGTTGCGCACCATGCTCGACGATCCGTTCGAGGACATCCGCTTGTTGGCTTTCTGGATGTTGGATCGGCAGGAGAAGACGCTGACGAAGAAAATTCTCGACCAACTGCCGCGTCTGAAGCTGACGCTGAGCAAGACCGAACGTTATCGCGTCCACAAGGAACTGGCGTTGCTGTACAACGAGCTGGTGTATTCCTATTTGGTGCAGGGCGATGTTTATCGCCACGCGGCGCGCGAGGCGGAACGCTATGCCGCCGAGGCGCTGACGCTGATGCCGACCGATGCCGCGCTATGGCGGCTGCGCGGCCGCCTGGCGCTCGACCGCGGCGATACCGAGCAGGCGATGGCCATGCTGGATCAGGCGATGTTGCACGGGTTCGATCGCCAGCGTCTGTTGCCTTACCTGGCCGAGGTGGCCTATCTCGACAAAGATTACCAACAGGTCAAAGTACTGTTGGCAGCGCAGCCGCTCGCCAGTGCGTTGCCGATTCTGCAGCCGATCATCAAATATTGGGGAGGTACGCGATGATCGCGCCAATGCGCCAAGCGGAACATGCCGATATCGCCCTGCTGTTGGAGGGCACCTTCCCCTATGTGCGCGGCGGGGTGTCCAGTTGGATCAATCAAATGATCCGGGCTTTTCCCGAACTGAGTTTTGCCATCGTGTTCATTGGCAGTACGCCGGACAGCTATGGCGAGATGGCCTACCCGCTGCCGGATAATGTGGTGCACATGGAGTGCCATTACCTGTTCGATTTCGCGGGCGATGCCGGCGAGCGGCCGGTCAAGCCCAGTCTGCGCGGCGATGCCGAGATTTTTCGCCAGGTGGCCGAGCTGCACGGCAAGCTGAAGAGCCCGCAAGGCAAACATCAGGCCAGTGCCATGCTGCGTACCCTGATGCCGCTGATGCAGCCGGGCGGCAAATTGTCGGCCGAGATGTTCGCGCATTCGGACCTGGCCTGGACCTTCCTGACCGACAACTACCGCGCGTTTTGCACCGACCCCTCGTTCACCGACTACTTCTGGACCGTGCGCATCATGCACCTGTCGATCTGGAAGCTCGCCGCGGTCGCCGAGCAACTGATTCCAGCCAAGGTCTTTCATACGGTGTCGACCGGTTATGCCGGCTTGTTGGGCACCATGCTGCAGCAGCGGCGTGCCCGTCCCTTGCTGGTGTCGGAACACGGCATCTACACCAAGGAACGCAAGATCGACCTGTTCCAGAGCCAGTGGATTCGCGATAACCGCAGCGTGTTCGAACGCGATGCCGCGCAGATCGGTTACTTCCGCGATCTGTGGATGCGCTTTTTCATGGCGCTGGGGCAGATGTGCTACGACTCGGCCAGCGATATCGTGGCCTTGTACGAAGGCAACCGCCTGCGCCAGATCGGCGACGGCGCGCCGGCGAACAAGACCTGCACCATTCCCAACGGCATTCATCTCGAGCGCTTCGCCGGCTTGCGCGACAAGCGGCCGCCGCAAACGCCGCCCGTATTGTGCCTGATCGGCCGTGTGGTGCCGATCAAGGACGTCAAAACCTTCATCCGCTCGATGTTGACCGTGATCGAGGCCATGCCGGAGGCCGAGGCGTGGATTGCCGGGCCGGACGACGAGGACGAGGACTATGCGCTCGAATGCCAACGCTTGGTGGCGAGCCTTGGTCTCGCCGATAAGGTCAAGTTCCTCGGCATGCAAAATGTCGAAGCCTTGATGCCGCAAATCGGTCTGGTGGTGTTGAGTTCGATTTCCGAGGCGCTGCCGCTGGTGGTGCTGGAGGGGTTCGCCGCCGGGGTGCCGTCGATCACCACCGAGGTGGGGGCCTGCCGCGAGCTGATCTATGGCCGCGCCGGCGAGGACGCGGCGCTCGGCGCGGCCGGCGAAGTGGTGCCGATCGCCAACCCGAGCGCGCTGGCTCAGGCGGCGCTGTCGTTGCTGCAAAACCCGGTGCGCTGGCGCGCGGCGCAGCGAGCCGGCATTGCCCGGGTCGAACGTTACTACAGCCAGACACAGATGGTCGGCACCTATCGGGCGCTGTACGACAAGTTGCTGGCGCAACACGGAGGGGCGGGCTGATGGCCGGGATCGGATTCGAACTGCGCCGGATGCTGCGGCGCGACTCGCTGGCCGGCTTGCTGCAGGCTTACGCCTATGCCGGCCTGATCAGTGCCGGGCCGTGGATGTTGTCCATTGTCGGCATTCTGCTCATCGGGGTGCTTAGTCTGCCGTTTGTCGTGCCCACCGCTTTGATCGCCCAGTTTCAGGTGTCGGTGACCTATTTGATCGCCTGCAGCCTGGTACTGACCGGTCCGTTGCAATTGGCGTTCACCCGTTTTACCGCCGACCAGATGTACGGGAAGCGTGTCGACCTGGTGCTATCGAACTTCCACGGCGTGGTGCTGGTGACCAATGCCACCGCGCTGGCGCTCGGGGTGCCCACCGTACTGTGGTTGTTCCATGGGCAGCCCGGCAGCTATCGGCTGTTCATGCTCAGCGGTTTCATCATCCTGGCCAATATCTGGATTTCGGCGATTTTCCTCTCCGGCCTGAAGCGCTATATGCACATTCTGCTGGTGTTTCTGATCGGCTACGGCGCCACGGTGGTGGGCTCGCTGACATTGAACACCCATGGCTTGGAAGGGCTATTGGCCGGCTTCGTGCTGGGCCAGGCGGTACTGCTGTTCGGCCTGCTGCTGCTGATCTATCGCGAATTTCCCGGCCGGCTTTTCATTTCGTTCGAGATGTTCCGGCGCGAAGGCCGCCATACCGCGCTGATGTGGATCGGTCTGATGTACAACCTGGGCCTGTGGATCGACAAGCTGATGTTCTGGTACGCCCCCGGCACCGGGCAGCAGGTGATCGGCCCGCTGCATGCCTCGCTGATCTACGACATGCCGGTATTTCTGGCCTACCTGGCGATCATCCCCGGCATGGCGGTGTTCCTGATGCGTATCGAGACCGATTTCGTCGAGTACTACGATGCCTTCTATAGCGCCGTGCGCGAAGGGGCATCGCTACAGCACATCGAGAACGTGCGCAACGGCATGGTCGATGCATTGCGCACCGGCTTGTACGAAATCGTCAAGGTCCAGTCGATCGCCGCCATTTTATTGTTCGCCAGCGGTGCCGAACTGCTGCATTGGCTCGGCATCTCGGTACTCTATCTGCCGCTATTGCAGGTGGACGTGATCGCCGCCAGCCTGCAGGTGGTGTTCCTCGGCGTGATCAACGTGTTTTTTTATCTCGACCGTCGCCGGGTGGTGCTGGCGGCCACCGGCGGCTTCCTGCTGCTGAACGTCGCGCTCACCGCGCTGACGCTCGAACTCAATCCGGCCTGGTACGGCTATGGCTTTGCCGGCGCGATGTTGATCTCGGTGGTGATCGGCATTGCGCTCCTGGACTACAAGCTTGAACGGTTGGAATACGAAACCTACATGCTGCAGTAGGCGCTGCGGTGTGCAAACCCCGTGCGCTTATGTCTCGCGCAGAATGATCGATAGTGGCCGCTGCCAGAGCCCCGGCGGTAAGTTGTTCAGGTAACCCAATTCGATGGCGCGGTCGACGAGTTCGCTTTTGTTCTGTGCCGAGAACTTCTCTTTCAGCGTTGTGTGATGCCACTCGACGGTGCGTGTCGCCACCCCGAGCACCCGCGCGATTTGCCGCGCGGTGCGGCCGCGCAACAGCAAGAAGAGGACTTCTTCCTGCCGCGGACTTAGCTTGGGGCCACGACCGGGGCGGCCGATGGTGTAGCTGGTCGGGGTGGTGAGCCAGGAAGTGTCGTGAGGGCGATAGCAGATTTCGCTCAGTAGCGCCGCGAGCTCCAGCAGTTCGCGCGTATGCAACTCCTGACCGTGAAAAACGGTGCCGACAATGTTCTGTGCTGTGTCGCGTAACGGCGTCTTGGTGAAAATGAGCGATTTCCACTGTTTGTCGGCGAAACGTTGGACATCCAGGATGCGCAAATTTTCCCCACTCTCGATCACTTCCCGGTCTTGCGCGCGGAACAAATGCGCGCACTCGACCGTGTCGCAAGGCATGTCCAGGTCAGTCATCCCCACGATGTCTTCTTTGTGGCGCAAGCCGACAAGCGAGGTAAACGTTTGATCGGCGTAGAGGTAGTTCGACGCTAGGTCTTTGCAGCCCCCGCAACCCGGCTGGGTGTCGATGAGCGTGCGCAGTTCGCTTGGAATGAGGAAGTTCATGGTATGGGGTCTCGCAGATTGGGATGCATGATCCGGTCGTGGCTCAAATGGCTGTTTGGGCAGACGAACAGCAAGCGCAGCGGCTGTTCGCCCAGATTGACCAACTGGTGTGCATGGCCTGACGGTATGCGCAGCAAATCGCCTGCGCGAAGTGGGGTGCTTAGCGTGGCGGTTCCCTGTGCTTGACTGTAAAGACAACCCTCGCCGTTGAGGATCAGGTAGATTTCGTCGCCTTGCCGGTGGGAGTGGGCGTTCACGCTGCCGTGCGGCGGAATGTCGGTTAGATAGAAGGTAAGCGCGCCACAGCAGGCGAGCGCGGCAATGTGAATACCCGCTTGCAGGTCGAAAGTGCCGGGCGGCGGGTAGAAGACGTTGATCGTCTGCATGTAGGAGCTCCTGACGGGGTTGTCTGTGCCATAACGCATTGGAGGCGATTGGCACGGCAGGAGTCCGTGGCTTCCGTCGGATCTTGGCGGCAGAGCCTTCCGGTGTGCGCGTAGGATCAACCGGCTATGCCGGTAGCCACGGCATTGGTACACAAGCTGGCAGGGTAGTCGGGAGAGGCTTTGATTATTGTTCGAATCGTTCGATTCGACTAAAGTGAACGCATCGAACCAATGGGGGGAGCAACCATGCTAGACGCACTTACTGCCAATGAGGCGAAAACCCACTTTGGCGATCTGTTGTTGCGAGCGCAACGCGGGCCGGTGCAAATCAACAAGAATGGCCAGCCGGTTGCTGTCGTCATCTCGATGGACGAGTATGCCAACATCGAGGCGATGAAGTTGCGGCTGTTGCAGTCGCGCGCGACACAAATCAAGGCTGAGATGGCTGCAGGGACTTTATCGGATGGCGATGCCTTTCTGGATGATCTGGCAGCAGGGCAGTTCGATTGATGTCGACTTTTCGCCTGACAGCGGATGCCAAAAACGATTTAGTGGAAATCCGCCGTTATACCCTGCATCAATGGGGAGCACTGCAGGCAAGCACTTATTTAGCCGAACTGCGGTCGACGTTTCATCTGCTGGCGGAGAGCCCTCGCCTTGGCCGCGCAAGACCGGATGTCGCGCCGGGTGTTCTGAGTTTCCCGCATGGCGGTCACGTCGTTTATTACCAGACACGGGAATCGGTCTTGATCGTGTTCGCCGTGTTGCATAAGAGCATGGTGCCAGAGAGCCACCTCACGTCCCGTTCGCCCGAATAGGCGCCGCGGCCGCCGGCAGCCACGCCACTTGTCCGTCGCTGGCTTGTACGCGGCCAAACGGCAGCCCATACAGCGCCCTCAACCTATCGCCTTCCAGCGCCCGGGCCGGCAGATCGTCGGCCAGTCGGCCCGCCTGTAGCAACAATAGCCGGTCGAAATGCCGCACTGCATGGTTGATGTCGTGCAGTACCGCCACCACGGCGTGACCGCGTTCGTGCGCGAACCGATCCAGCCGATGCGACAGTCGGTGCTGCAAGCCGGGATCGAGCGCAGCGAGCGGCTCGTCGACCAAAATCAAGCCGGCCTCCGTCTCCCACAATTGCGCGAAAATGCGTGCCAAATGCACACGGGCCGCTTCGCCGCCCGACAAGGTGTCGATACGGCGCGCCAGCAGGTGCTCGCAAGCGGCAAGCTTGGCCGCGGCCAATACGATGCCGCCACTACTGCACTCGTCGTCGCGTCCGATGCGGCCGAGCGCGATCACCAGTTCGGCGCGTAGGCCGAACGCGACATGATGAGACTGCGGCAGTACGGCGCGCTGTCGAGCTAGCAGGGACGGCGACCAGTCGGCGAGGTCGCGCCCGGCCAGGCTGACCGTGCCCGCGCATGGCGGCAGCTCGCCCGCCATCAGGCGCAGTAGCGATGACTTGCCGGCGCCGCTAGGCCCGAGCAAGGCCACGCGTTCTCCCGGGCCGATGGCCAGGCTGAACGGGCCGAAGTCGTGGCGGCCGAACGTCAACCGGCAATGCCGAAGTTGCAGCAGGATGGTCATGGTGAGCCCCGGTAAGTGGCGTGGACACGCAGCAGCGACAGAAAGAAAGGAACGCCCAATAGCGCGCAAAACAGACCGACCGGCATGTCCGCCGGCGCGGCCAGGGTGCGTGCCAAGGTATCGGCCAACAGCAATAGCAGTGCGCCGATCAGCATGGCCAGCGGCGCGCTGCGGGTTTGATCCGCGTCGCTCAGACCGCGTGCGATGTGCGGCGCGATCAGACCGATGAAGCCGATCATGCCGCACCATGCGACGGCGACGCCGGCCAGCAATGCCACGCGCAGGGTCACGGCGCCGCGCAGCCGTGTCAGAGACAGGCCGAGATGACCGGCGACCGATTCGCCCAGCGCCAAGGCGTTGAGTTGCCGGTTCAGCCGCGGCAGGCGCCAGGTGCATAAGGCGAGCAATAGCGCGAACAGGGCGGCGAGCGGCCAACTGGCCGCCGCGAGCGAGCCGAGCGTCCAGAACGACAGGTTGCGCAGTTGTTCGTCGCTGGCCAGGTAGGTACATAGCCCGACGATCGAGCCTGTCAGTGCATTGAGCGCAATGCCGCACAGCAGCAGGCCGCCGAGCGAACCCGGCGTGAAGCGGCGCGCCAGCCGATCGAGGCCCAGGCAGACGCCCAGCGCGCCGACAAAGGCCGCGAGCGGTAGCAGCAGCCCACGCAGCGGGGCGGGCAATGACAAGCCGGCGCTCAGTACGATGCAGAGTGCGGCGGCGCTGGCGCCGCCGCCGGTGACGCCCAAGAGTCCGGGATCGGCCAGCGGATTGCGGAACAGTCCCTGCGTCAACGAACCGGCCAGGCCCAAGGCGGCGCCGACCAGGAGCGCCATGCATAGTCGCGGCAATCGCAGTTGCCACAGTACCCAACCACTGCCCGACAAGCGGCCGTCGAGCGGCGCCAGCCAATCGCGCCAATGGATGGCCACGGCGCCGTACTGCGCGCACAGCAGCACCAGGCCGAGCACGGCCAGCCCGAGCCAGACAGCGTTTGCGCGCGCACTCATCGGCGATGCACCGCCAAGAAAGCCGTGGCCAGGCGCTCGACCGCCTGCGGCAGGCGTGGGCCGAAACCCAATAGCAGCAGGGCATCCTGCGTGACGATGCGCCGCTGGCTGCCGGCCGGTGTTTGGCCGATACCGGGCAGGCGTAATACGCCATCGATACCGCCCGCGGCAGCCAAGCCCTGTTCGGTCAATAGCAGCGCGTCGGGACGGGCGGCCAGCACCGCCTCGGCCGACAGCGGCTTGTAACCGTCGAATCCACGCAGGGCATTGCTCGCGCCGGCATAAGCCAGCATGGCGTCGGCGGCGGTGCCTTGGCCCGCGACCAGCCATTGTCCCGGCGCCGCGGCCAGGATGAACAGCACGCGTATGTTTGTCCGGCTGGGCCGCGGCGCTTGCCAATCGCGTTGCAGCTGGGTGATCAGTCGGGCGGCTTGAGCACTGCGGCCCGTCAATTGTCCCGTGCGCTCGATGCGTGCCAGTACCCCTTCAAAGCGATGGTTGGCCGCCAGTACATGCACCGGCACGCCGGCGCCCGCCAGTTGGCGCAAAACCATCGGCGGGCCGGCGTCCTCGCTGGCCAATACGGCAGTGGGCGCCAGCGATAGCAGCCCTTCCGCCGACAAGGTGCGCGCATAACCCACGCTGGGCAGCGTGCGGGCGGCCGGCGGAAAGAGCGAGGTGGTGTCGACGCCGACCAGTTGGCGTTCGGCACCGAGGGCGTAGACGATTTCGGTCAGTGCGCCGCCCACGCAGACTAGCCGAGGCGCCTGCTCGCGCACGGCGGCCCCGGCTGCCGGGGCCGCCAGCCCAAGCCCCAGTGCCGCCATACGCTTGAGCAGCGCGCGGCGGGATGACATCAGACGGCGCATGGCACGGCCTCTTCCTGCAGCCAGTCGAGCAAGGCTCGCCAGTCGCTGCGCTCGGGTCTGCCCGGTTTGCGTTCGCCGAATAACATGGCGATGGTCTCGCCTTGAGCGTTGAATAACTCCAGCGACGATACCAGCCCGTCGCGCGTGGGTTTGCGCACCAGCCAAGCGTCGGTCACCCGATCTTGGCGCAGGTGCAGGTTGAAGCCCTCATCCATGACGTTGATCCACGGTCCCTGCTCGAAGACATGGGCGATCGATCCGCTATGGATCTGGATCGTGCCGGGATTGCCGGTAAACACCATGATCGGCACGCCGCGCCGCGCGGCCTCCTGCAATAGCCAACTGGCGGCCATCGGTATCACTTGGCTGACAAAACGCGGATCGGCAAGCCGCAGGCCCTGGCGGCGCGAGACGCCGAAGCGCTTGAGTAGCGAGAAGAAGTCGTGCGTATCGCGCAGAGCGGCCCAACCCTGGCGCAGGCCGGCGACGTCGATTTGCGCGTCCGGCTTTTCGGGGCGCCGCGCCGGGCGGGATACCGGTATCGGTTGCGGCGCCAAGCCCTGGTCGGCAAATCGGTGGCACAAAGCCGCCCAGGCTGCCCGGTCGCTACCCGGTCGCCGAAAGATCTTGTGCACGGCTTCGCCCTGGGCGTCGAAGAACTGTAGGCTGTGCTGCGGCTGGCTGCCGCTGTCGTCTTCCACTGCAAAGCCGTAGCGCCAGTGGCCGAAGAACAGGCGCAGGTCGATGGCCTGGTCGAGCACCAGGCCGACGTGGCCGTCATGGCTGAAGCGGCGGTAAACCCCGATTTTCTCGTGTACGCAGTCTTGATTGCGCGTCAGCGCCATGACCTCGCCCAAGCTTGCCAATTCGGCGAATAGCGCCGGCCAGTCGGTGTCGAGCCGCGAGGCTCGCAACGGTGTTTCGCCGTCGACGCCGACATGCGCGGCGATCAGTTCGGCTTCGCCGATGCCGAGGCCGTCGGCGATGTCGCGCTGGCGGGTGCCGGCTTGTTGGCGTTGTGCCGCGAAGTGGTGGCGGATGGTTGCATGATCCATGTCGACTCCTAGAAATCGTAACGAGCGTTGAGATAGGCATTGCGGCCCGGCGCGGTCCAGCCGTCGACTGCAGGGTCGTTACCGGCCAGTCCGCGCACGTCGGACCAGCGCCAGTACTTGCGGTTGAACAGATTGTTGATACCGGCGTTGAGGGTCAGCCCCTTGATGGGTTTCCAGAACCCGCCCAGATCCAGCGTGGTCCAGGCCGGTGTCGAGTACTGGTTGGCGATGCCGCGCCCCTGCTGGACGGAGAGGCCGCTGGCGTTCCGGCCTTCGGCATGCTGAACCGTGGCATGACCGCCGAAGCGGCCGATGTCGTAGCTCAGCGTCAAGACCGCCTTGAGCGGCTGGATGGTATCGAGCGGTTGCGATTGGCCGTTGGCGCTGAAATCGCCATGCGCCGATGCGACACCGCCCGTCATGCGCCAGCGTTCGTCGATCAGCCATTCCATGCGCGCTTCCCAACCGCGGATGCGGGCATCTTGCAGATTGATGTATTGGTAAACCAACGGGTTGGCCGATGAGCCGTCGCCGCCGACGATCTGCTGCGAAATCAGATCCTGGTAGCGGTTGTCGTAGTACGCCAGCGAGTAGCGCAGTCGGTCGAGCCTGCCTCGCAGGCCGACTTCGATGCTATGGGCGCGTTCGGCCTGGAGGTTGGGATTGCCGATGCTGGTATAGGCGCGGCCCGGGATGGTGTAGTTGCTGAAATTGAGATTGACCTGATCCGGGGTCGGCGCGCGGAAACCGCTCGCCCATTGCGCATAGGGCGCCAGTTGCGGCATCAGGCGCCACACCGCGCCGAAACGCGGCGACCAGGCCTGGTCGGATAAGGTCACGACGCTGCCGCTATAGCCGGCGCCGGACGGGGCGAGCCGGTATTGATCGAAGCGCAGACCGGGAATCAGGCTCAGCGCGCCAAGCTCGATCTCGTCCTGGACGAAGGCGCCGCCTTGCGTGTAGGTGGTGTCGGGAAACGTTTTGTAGGGAAAGACGTAGCCGGCTGGCGGCACAGTGCCGTTGGCCGGGCTTTCCACCAGCGAGCGGCTCCAGTCGAACCCATAGCTCAGCCGCTGCGTTAGCCGACCGGGCAGGCGGCTTTGCGCCTGGCTGCCGATGCCGAAGGTATTGCTGATGTAGGCATTGTCGCGCGTGCGTTGTGCGGCGGCGGCGCGGGTTTCGACGCTGGTCTGCGCGACTTTGGCGCGTTGCCAGTAGACTTGGGTTTCGACTTTTTGCCATAGCGGGTTGGCCGCGTCGGCATAGCTGTGCGCCAGCGACACGCGATCGCGCTCGACGCGGTCGTCGGCCTGCAGGTCGAGGGTATTGTTCGTCGGGGTATAAGGCGGCACGGCGCGTGCGGAGTAGACCTCGGTTTGCTCGCGGCGGCGCAGCGACTCCACCGTCAGCCCGAGCCGGTTGGCGCCATCCAGTCGGCGCGCGATTTTGGCCAGCACGTTGCCGACGCCGTTATCGGCCGGGTTGGGGGCGGTGCGGCTACTGTTTTGCGACGTGTTGTCGCCCATATTGGCCAGTTCGTGGCCGTGGCGATAGCTGACCTGCAGCAGCGACTGCCAGTCGGGACTTTGGCTTGCCACGCCGGCGGCATTGAGCCATGAATGGTCGACGCTGTTGTAGCCGCTTTTGACGAAGCCGCCGACAGGCTGGCCGTCTTTCAGCAAATCGCGCGGCTCCAGGGTGTGGAAGAACACCGCGCCGCTTAAGCCATCGCTGCCGTATTGCGTGGTGGCCGGCCCGCGTAGGATCTCGGCTTTCTGCAGATCGTCGGTGTCCAGGTAATCGCCGCGGCCGACGGTAAAGCCGCCGAAGGAAAAGCTGGCCGGCACGCGGATGCCGTCGATCATCATCAATACCTGGTTGCCCTGCAAGCCGCGGACGTTGATGCTCTCGTTGCCGGCGCGATTGGTATTGCCGCCGGCGATGCTATAGCGGTTCGGTCCTTGTCCGACCGCCACGTCCAACTCGTCGGCGAATAGATCCTTGATATCGCGCGCGCCGCGCGCTTCGCCTTCCTGCTGCGTGACGATGGTGACCGTAGCCGGCACGTTGTCGAGCCGTCGCTCGGTGCGGGTGGCGTGCACGGTCACTTCCTTGAGCGCGCTTTGCGCATCGGGCGAAAAGGCGGCTTCGGCGCGGGCGGTCGGGGTCAGGCCGAAAAGCAGGCCGACGGCCAACGCCGTATGCCGGGTGGGTGGAAACGCCGGTCGGCGGGCAAGGTGCTTGCGGTGCATGGTTATCTCTCTCTTCTTTTTGTGAAACGCCACGATTGTAAATGATAATCATTCTCATTAAAAGATGACATCGTACAAGTTGCCAGCTAGGCGGGGGAAGGCGCTATCATGGCGGCGGTTTCAATGCATGAAGAAATGGAAAAGCATGAGTGCCGGGGCACAGAAGGACCCGTTGCATGGACGGACGTTGGCAGCCATCCTGCAGGAGTTGGTGGATTACTACGGTTGGGAGGCCTTGGGGCGGCGGGTCGAGATCCGTTGTTTCACCCACGAACCAAGCATTGAATCGAGCCTGAAATTTCTACGCCGCACACCCTGGGCGCGCGCCAAGGTGGAGGCGCTGTACCTGGAGATGCGGCACGACAAACCCGCGCCGCTGGTGTTTAAGAAGCGCTAGACAGCCGGCTAGGGGGCCATGCCCCCCGCCTCCGGAAAAGGGCCTTAGTCGGCCGTGAGTACTAGGCACCCCGCCAGTTCACGCACACGCGCGGCCTTGGGCAGATACATCCAAGAGGTGCTGCCATCGATCGACTCGAACGCCCACGGCAAACGACTATCGACCACCAAACGGCACTCGTCGGAATTTGGACGACTGCCACGCGGCAAGCACAACACGGAAATCAGGGAAAGTAACTGCTGCTGGCGGAAATCCTGGTTTGGAAAAAAGACTGGGGCTGGATTAACATTTCGAGTAGCCATTCTGACTCCTAGGAGAGTTGGTTTGGTTAGCGGGCCCGGCGGTGTTGGATGCACCTCGGGCTCGCGCCTCTTGCGGCAAACGCCGCACCAAGTAGACTACCCAGCCGCATACCTACTGACAACCAAGCGCGACCGTCAGAAAAGGCTGAAAATTGTTGGCCGATGGGGTTGTAGATACTGTTATCCGAGTCAAGCGATAAGAAACGAACTGTCGAATGGCTTACCGGATTTCAGTACACCGTGAGCGATATGCACAAGCTTGCGC
>NZ_SNZP01000014.1 GCF_004363805.1 Paludibacterium purpuratum
CTCAAGGCGCGCGGTTGCGTGTTCCAGGCCTTGACCGCCTCGGCGGCGATGCTTGCATAGTCGGGCGGGCGGTTGTAGCCGGGCGCCTGCGGCGGCGGGGTCGAACTGCCGGCCAAATGACTGAGCATGCCGATTTCCGGCAGCGGATGATTGCCATGCGCCTGCGGCCGGCCCGGCAGGCTGTACTGGTCGTTCAAGCTGATTTCCAGTTGCTGCAGGATCGGGTGGTAACTATCCTGATGCAGCGCGCCCCAGCCACGCCGCTTGGCTTCCGCCGTGGTGAGCCAAAAGAGGCTGTCCGGTACCTGGCACGGGCCGTCCGGGTTGACTTCGGTGTTGTTCGGATCGAAGAGTACTTGGCGCTCGGCTGGATCTTGGAAGGTGCCCTTGGTGGCGGCGCCAATCCCTTCAAGCGTGCCATTGGGCGGCGCCCATGCGGCCCCCTTGTTGTCCGCTAACTTCAAATTCGTCCCCATGATCCCCGGCACGAAGATCACCGGAATCACGTTGTGCGGCGGATTCACGCACAGCGCGCGCTGCTTGAAGCTGTCCGGGCTTTTGACCGATTCGAAATACGGGTTGCCCTGTTTGTCGAACTGCAGTTTGACGCGGCGGGTCGCCGTGTTCAGTACGTCGGCCATTATCCGTTCCGTTTCATAGGCAGGTTTAAGACATCGATCATCTTGCCTTTGGCGACAAACAGTCAGGAGAGATCCATGAGTGCCGAGGCGCTGTCGCTGAACTTCACGACAGGCTTATTTAAAATAAAGTCATGGATTTTAATGGCGTGTTATTGCTCGGGACAAGGAGAACTGGCTTAAAGGACAGGTATTTAAGACGCCTCTGAACAGGCTATTTGCGCCGGTACGTAGCTTGCCCAAAGGAGTTCTCAGGGTTTTTGGGGGGCCGCGAACCGTTGCGCCACAGCTTCCGGCGCCATCGGCTTGGCGCATAGATAACCCTGCACGTAGTCACAGCCCAGCCGGCGGAGGATGTCGAGCTGGGCTTGGCTTTCGACACCTTCCGCCACAACCTTGAGCCGCAGGTTATGCGCCAGTTGGATGATGGACGCCGTGATGGCCACGTCCTTCTCGCTGGTGTCGATATGGTCGATGAACGACTTGTCGATTTTGAGCGCATCGATGTCGAAATCGATCAGGTAGGCCAGCGACGAGTAGCCTGTGCCGAAATCGTCGATCGACAGGCGCACGCCCAATTCGTGCAACTGATCCAGCACCTTGCGATGCACGCTGGTGTTCTCCATCAGGATGCCTTCGGTCACCTCCAATTCCAGCATGGCGGGAGCCAGCCCGTTTTCGCGCAGGATGCGCGCGATGGCCGGCACCAGTTGAGCGTTGGTGAACTGACGCGGCGATAGGTTCACCGCCACCGGGCAGTCGTCCGTCAACAGCCCGGTTTGCTGCCAGACGCGCCGCTGCCGCACTGCGGTTTCCAATACCCACTCGCCGACCCGGTTGATCTGGCCGGTCTGCTCCATCAATGGAATGAAAATGTCGGGTTGGACGGCGACATGATTGCGTCGCCAGCGTAGCAGTGCCTCCAAGCCGACGACCCGCTGGCCGCTAATGTCGAATTGCGGCTGATAATCGAGGTAGAACTCCTGCTGGTCGAGTCCATGGCGGATGCCCTGTTCGAGCAGCATGCTTGCCTTGGCGCGCGCGTTGAGTTCTGGGGTAAAGAACTCGAAGGTGTTGCGTCCCAAGCTCTTGGCGCGGTACATGGCCAGGTCGGCGGCCAGCATCAGACTGTCGGTGTCGCTGCAATTGTCCGGGAACAGCGCGATGCCGATACAGGCCCCCATCGACAGCTTGTGGTCCTGTAACTCGAACGGCGCTTCCATGGCCTGCAGTAGCTTGCGTGCCACCCTCGCCGCGTGCTCCACATCCTCCAAGTCGTCGACGATCACCGTGAACTCGTCGCCGCCCAAGCGGGCGATCACGTCCTTGGCGCGTAGCGCATCCTTCAATCGCTGAGCGGTCGCCTTGAGCACAAGATCGCCAAAATCGTGGCCCAAGGTATCGTTGATATCCTTGAAATGATCCAGATCGATAAAAAACAGGGCCAAGTGCCGCCCGGAGCGGGCGCTGCGCAAGACGCTACCGGCCAGTGTCTGCTTGAGACCATGCCGGTTCAATAAGCCGGTCAGGGCATCGGTGACGGCTTGCTGACGCAACTGCTCTTCCAATTTTTTGCGTTGGCTGATGTCCTGGAAGATGATCACCGATCCGCTGTTTGCGCCCGGCAGCGGCGCGCAACTCAACGTCACCGGCAAAGGGGCGCCGTCCAATCGTTGCAACAGAGTATCGGCCAGGCGTAGTGCCCGGCGCGACTTCCAGTAGCGGTAGAACACGGTGTTTTCCCAACTGGGTTCCTGCGCGGCGGGCGGGTGGCCGATCTCGGTGAAGTGTGTGCCCAGCAACCGATCCGGTTCGGCGGCCAACAAGCGCAGAGCGGTCGGGTTGGCGAAATCGACTCGTCCTTCGGGCGATAGCCCCAGCACGCCTTCGTCGGCGGCGTTGAGCATCGACTCGTAGTAGACTTTCTGCGCTTCCAATAGCAAATTGACACGCTCCAGATCGCGCTTGTAGCGATCCAGTTCGAGAAACTGCTGTACCTTGCCGCGCAGCACGGCGGCACTGACCGGTTTGAGAATGAAATCGATTGCGCCGTCTCGATAGCCTTCCACAATTTCTTGTTCGTCGCGGGCATAGGCGGTGACAAAAATAGTGGGCGTTTCGCGTGTGCGGCGGTTTGCGCGCATGGCGCGTAGTACCTCGAAACCGTCCATACCCGGCATATTGACGTCCAAAAGAACCAGCGCGACTTCCTCGCGGTACAGCACTTCCAGTGCGGCCTCACCCGATTTGGCTTGCAGCAGCGCCGCCCCGCAATCGCTCAGGATGGCGTCCAGTACAGCCAGATTATCGTCACGATCATCGACCAGCAGAATCTGTTGCATGCGTTCATCCGCCAGTTGTTCCCAGTCGATGGCATCGTTCATGGCGACCTCGACATGCCAGCTTCATCCAACATCTTGCCAAGCAAATGCAGTAACGCCTGACGCTGCACCGGTTTGGCCATGTAGTCGTCGGCGCCGGCCGCCAGGCACTTCTCGCGATCGCCTTTCATCGCCAAAGCGGTCAATGCCAGGATCGGCTTGCGGAATTGCAAGTCGTTGCGTAAAGAGGCCGTGGCCTGATAACCGTCCATGACCGGCATCATCATATCCATCATGACCAACTCGATTTCCGGTTGGCGTTTCACCGCTTCCAGCGCTTCCTGACCGTTGCGTGCGACGCGTACATCGAGCCCGGCCTCTTCCAGCAAGCTTGTCATGGCGAAGATATTGCGGATTTCGTCGTCCACCAGCAGCACCTTGCGGCCGGCAAGGAGTTTCAGCAGCTCGGGATCGTGCGGCTGAACCGGGTGATGCGGGTCGTCCAGATGACGCTGCGGCAGGCTGGGCGGCCGCTTGGTCACCAGCGGCAGATACAGCGTGAAGGTACTGCCGACGTCCACCGTACTTTCCACCCCGAGGCTGCCGCCGAGCAAAGAGGCCAATTGGCGGGCAATGGCCAGTCCCAGCCCGCTGCCGCTGTAGCGTCGGCTGGCGGTGCCGTCGAGCTGGACAAAGGCCTGAAAGATCTCTTCCTGCTTGCTGGGTGGGATACCGCTGCCGGTGTCGCTGACCGAGATGCGCAGCTCCTCCGCATTGATGTCGGCATCGATCAGGATGCCGACCCGGCCGCCGGCCGAGGTGAATTTGCTGGCATTGGAAAACAGGTTTTTGACGATCTGGTATAAGCGTTTGAAGTCCACGATCACCACATCGGGCACTTGCGGCGATACCTCGCAGCTCAGGGTCAACTGCCGGGCTTCGGCCACGGGCGTGAACGCCCGGCGCATGTAGTCGCGTAGTTCCTTGGGCGCCAAGGGTTCTTCGTGGATCTCGAGCTTGCCGGCCTCGATGCGCGATAGGTCGAGGATGTCCTCGATCAGCGCCAGCAGATCTTGTCCCGATTGATGGATGATTTCCGCGTAATTGAGCTGCTTGGGCAGCAGATTGTTTTGCGAGTTGGCGCAGAGTTGTTCGCTCAGAATCAGGATGCTGTTGAGCGGCGTGCGTAACTCGTGCGACATATTGGCAAGGAATTCCGATTTATAGCGGCTGGCCTGGGCCACTTGTGCCGCCTGAGCATGAAAGCGCGCTTCGTTGTCCTTGCGCTCGGTGATATCGATGATCGAACTGAGCACCATGGTGCCCTTGCTGGTGGCCAGCGGGTTCAGTCCGATTTCCACCGGAAATTCGCTGCCATCCTTGCGGCAGGCGAACAACTCGCGGCCCTGCCCCATCGGGCGTGCCGCCAGCGCCTGCATGAAGCTTTGCCGTAGATGTACATGGTTGCGGCGCAAATCGGGCGGTAGCAAGGTCTCGATCGGTTTGCCGAGCAATTCGTCGTGCGCGTAGCCGAACCAGGCCTCGGTACGGGCATTGAGCGCCGCGATATGTCCCTCGCTATCTACCACCACGACCGCATTGGGAATGGCTTCGATAAAGGGCGCGAGCCGGCCACGGAAGCGTTGCCATGGTTCCAGCCTGGAAATGAACACGCGGATCTGGCTGGAGAACAACACCGCCAGCAGGGTGAACAATGGCGGCAACCACAACCACTCCTGGCGATGGCCGATGATGAGCAGACCTGTGGCCACGCCGCACAGGATGACCCAGGAGAGGGCGACGCGCCAGGAGGTGGGGGGGAGATAGGCTGAACTTGTCATGTAATCGTCCTCGGCAGATGGCGCGGAGGTTGCGGCCTATCGGCCAGGGCGTGGAGAGCTTGGGATCCTCTGAACCAGGTAGTCGGATCTATTTGATGTGAACTAGATGGTTTTTGAAATATCGACGCTAGCCTATGGCATTGCAAGTCATTTTTATTCTCAACTGACCGCATGAGCAGCCTGATTTTTACCTCACATATTTTCAAAAAAGGGGACGGGGTAAGATAGCGGCCGTTACGCGATAAAATGGCAAAAATTGTGGCCAATACATGGTTGGATTGCGCAGGATTTGGCTTGTATGACTTCCCCTAAGCGAGCAGAGGTTTACATTAGCCCCTTCTTAAAAATGCACGTCAGGACCACCTGGAGGAATTCAGGGACGGCTGGCTCGGAAGGAAGAACAACATGCCTCTGTCCATCGAAAACCAGAACAAGCTGGATGCTTTCTGGGCGCACTGCGTCAAGAACCAGTACTTCAACATCGGCTATCCGGAATCGGCCGACTTCGACTACGGCAGCCTGGAGCGTTTCATGCGCTTCTCGCTCAATAACTGTGGCGATTGGGGGGAGTACTGTAATTACTTGCTCAATTCCTTCGAATTCGAGAAAGACGTCATCAAGCATTTTGCCCAGCTCTATCGCATTCCGTTCAGCCAGTGCTGGGGCTATGTCACCAACGGCGGCACCGAAGGCAATATGTTCGGCTGCTATCTGGCGCGCGAGCTGTTCCCTGACGGCACCTTGTTTTACTCGCGCGATACGCATTATTCGGTTGCCAAGATCGTCAGGTTGTTGCGCATCAAGTCGCAAGTGGTCGACGCTTTGCCCAATGGCGAGATCGATTACCAGGATCTGATGCGTAAGATCGAAGCCAGCGGCGACCGCCACCCGATCCTGTTCGCCAATCTGGGCACCACGGTCAAAGGCGCCGTCGACGACATCGGCCGCATGCAACGCCTGATGAGCCAGGCCGGCTTTGCGCGCGAGGATTACTACATTCACGGCGATGCGGCGTTGAGCGGCATGATTTTGCCGTTTGTCGACCAACCGCAGCCGCATAACTTCGCCGACGGCATCGATTCGATCAGCGTATCGGGCCACAAGATGATCGGTTCGCCGATTCCCTGCGGCATTGCGCTGGCCCGCAAGAAGCTGGTCGATCAAATCTCGGTCGAAATCGACTATATCGCGGCACACGACAAGACCATCACCGGTTCGCGCAACGGCCATACGCCGCTGCTGCTGTGGTACGCCATCCACGCCGCCGACTTCGAAGAGCAGAAAAAGCGTATCGGACACTGCCTGGCGATGGCGCAATACGCGGTTGACCGTTTCCAGGCCTGCGGCATCGATGCATGGCGCAACAAAAACTCGATCACGGTGGTTTTCCCCTGCCCGTCCGAGGATGTGTGGAAAAAGCACTGCCTGGCGACATCGGGCCAATATGCCCATCTGATCACCACGGCCCACCACCTCGACAGCAGCCGCATCGATGCGCTGATCGACGACGTCGTGGCGGATTTGGCGGAAGAGGCAGCCTAAGGGCCTGTTGACGCGCTTTTTGCGGCTGCTGACGGTCGGCGTTTTCTGACACAATGAGGGACCCTCTGAATCAGGTTCAGAGGGTTCTTTGGTTTTTTGGAGAGGACGGGACGAGACATGGCGCCGATCGGGCCGTCGCACGGCACCGCCATGGAGGCGGACAATCTGAGGCATTGGGTCGAAGCACAGATTCGCGCCATCATGCACCGCTATGGCTACCAGGAGATTCGGCTGCCGGCACTGGAGGGGGCGGCATTCGCCGACGAGCGCGATGTGGCAGCCGTGGATCGATTGCGGCCGGATGGCCTGCCGTCCTGCGTGCGCGCTGTCTTGGCGGCGCATGCACCGGCACGTCGCGGCATCGAGCGGCTCTGGTTTTTGGGGCCGGTGCTGTGGCATGGGCCGCAAGGGCCGCGTCAGACCGTTCAGTTCGGCGTGGTCGCATTCAATGCGCCGGGCGCGGCCATCGAGGCCGAACTGGTGCTGCTGATCAGCGAACTATGGCAGGCGCTGGGTGTGGCGCCATCGCTCGAATTGCGCGTCGGCAACCTCGGTTCCTGGCAGGAACAACATCGATCCGCTGCACGATTCGGGCTGCAGACCCGGCGGCATTTTGCCGAATTCACCCATCTACTGGACTCCTTGGCCCTACCTTGGCGACCCGACCCGCACTGCGCCGCCGGGCGCGGCTACTTCAACCATACCGTTTTCGACTGGCGCTGGCGCCCTACGCCCGACGAGCCCGGATTGTGTAACGGCGGCCGTTGCGACGATCTGGCTTCGCGTCTGTCGGCGCGCGCGCTGCCGGCGGCCGGCCTGGCCATCGATATCGAACGGCTGATGGCGTGTCTCGGCCACTATCATCGGCCGGCGACCCAAGCGCCGCCCAGAGTGACGTTGCGCGCCGAGCGACGCGAGCAAGCCACGGATCTGGTGCTGCTCGGCCGTACACTGCGAGCCCGCCTGCCCGGCTATCACATTCATACGCTGCTTTCCGGCATGGCGCTGGACGAGGTTCCCGATCCGGCCGACTGGCGCTTGATTCTGCGCCGAGATGGCCTACTGACGGTCTGGTCGCGTCGACGAGGGGTGCTCGGCGAATTGGCGCGCGACGCATTGATCGCTCTACTCAATAACCCGGGCGCCGACGGGCGCGAGGAGTGACCGTGCCGAGAAAAGAGCGCCTGCTGATCTCCGAGCTACCGCAGTTGCTGGCATTTCGCGGCAACAACGGCGAGCCACTGTTCCATGATGAAGACGACTATCGAACCTTTGTCGGTCAACTTCGCCAAGCCGTCGCCGACCCGTCGATCCGTCTGCATGCCTTTGCCTTGTTGCCGACCCAGGTCTATCTATTGTTGACCGTGGCCGATAAGGCCGCGTTGGCGCGCTTCACGCAGTATCTGGGGCGTGTCTACGTCCCCTATTTCAACCGGCGGCATGGCCGTAGCGGCGTGCTGTGGGAGGGGCGCTACCGTAATGCCGGCATTGAGCCGGCCAGCTATTTCCTGCTGTGCCAGAAATACATCGAACTGCGCGCTCTGGAGGCAGGGAGCGAGATCGATCCGACGTTGGTCTGCAGCGGCCCTTGCCATCTCGGTCAGCACCGCCTGGATTTTCTGACGCCGCATGCGACTTACCTGAGTTTGGCGCCGGACGACGGTGGCCGGCAGGCGCGCTACCGTCACTTTCTGGCGCAGGCGCTGGGTGCGACGCTGGTTCACCGGGTGGAGACCTGTCTGCGTCAGAACAGCGTGCTGGGGAATCTGAACTTCTGCCTGGCACTGGAAAATCGTCTGCAAGTGCCGGTGCGCGCTCGTCCCAGCGGCCGCCCGCGCAAACACTACCCGGACCGTCTTGAGTATTGGAACCGGTTGGAGGCCGTGGCGCGCCAAGTGCTGCCGGCCGAGGATTACCGCGAAATCCGCCTGCCGCTGTTGGATGAGGACGCGGAAGAAGATGACTGGGCGGCTCGGCTACTCAGCGACGGCACCATGGGATGCTTGCAGGCCATCGCCGAGCAGCATTTGACCGACATGCCGGCCCGCCTGTGGTACCAGGGGCCGATATTCCGCACCCACCACCTGGATGGCCGCCAGCTGGAGCAGTTTCATCAGATTGGCGCCGAGGCGCTCGGCTTCGATGATGTCGATATCGAGCTGGAGCAACTGCTGCTGGAATACACGCTCCTGCAACGGTTGAAGTTGATGCCGCTGGTCGAGCTGCAGATCAACACGCTCGGCACGCCGCGCGAGCTGGCGCGTTACCGCCAGATGTTGCGTCAACACTTCGAGTCGGTGCTGGCGCCGCTCGATCCGATGGCCCAGGCCAGCCTATCTTCCGCGCCCGAGGTGCTGCTCGGCGGCCGGCTGGCCGGCGTCCCGCGCGAGCTGATCGATTCGGCGCCGGGCATCATGAACTGCCTATCCAGTGCCAGTCTGGTGCGTTTCGAGCGATTGACGGCGGCGCTGACCTTGGCCGGCCTGCCCCATACCGTGCGCACGGATTTGTTTCCGCATCGACCTTATTACCAGCAAAGTTTTCACGAGTGGCAGACGGCGAGCCTGGACGAATTGCCGGTGCTGTGCCGTGGCGGTCGCTACGACGAAGTCGCCTCGCGTGTCATCGGTCGGCCGACACCTGCCTGCGGTTTCGCCTTCATGGTCGAGCCTTTGCTGCAGTTGGCGGAGAAGGCCCGTAGCCAGCCGGCCCTCTCCGGTGCCCGGCTGGATATCGCCATCCTGCAGGAGGCCGACGGGGATGTGGCCGGCGCCATGCAACTGGCGCGCATGTTGCGCGAAGCCTTCCCCTTGCTGGCGGTCGGCAACGACTTTACCGTCGGGCAACGCGCTTCGCGTGTGCGGCACGCCTTGAAGGCCGGCGCGCGTATCCTTTTGACTGTGGCCGAGCATGGGCGCCGGATTGAACTGTGGGATGCGGAGGCGCAGATGCGTCAAGACTGCACGCGCGAAGCGCTTATCAGTAAAGTTCGGCTGATTTTGTCTTGAAAATTACGCTCTCCGAATCTCGCAGCGCAACATGATCTGTGATCGCGTGCTCAAACCGCAATTTGGGCCTGAAGTGCCGGTTCGGGCATGCCAGCCGGCCACCATTTTACTGTGTGATATTAAGCAATAATCGTGCCATCATTGTTTTGTTCGACATTCGCCCATACAAAGGCGTTGTTGACGTGGTTTTTGTAAGTGTTTGAAAAACAAAGTTTTTGAATCTTGCAGTGGAAGACGTCAATACTCAATCCTGCTGGTATGCGGCGCTTTTTCGATTGTCCATACTAGAAAAGTATATGATATGACGTCGTGCCAGTCGGTGAATTGAAATAACAGAAATTCCCCGTTTTGTTTATCTCCGCATGGCGTTCGTTCATGCGTCTTGTTTTGCGTTTTTGCAACTTTTCTTTTTTAAATCAACAGATTGCCATCTTCGTGATGACATGATGGCATTCTGCGCTATATCAAAAGTTAGTAGAGTCAGGCTGGTGTTATCGCGTGCCTATGCTATAAAGCAGAAAATAAACTTCAACAGATAATCTTTATACATTGATATGCTGAAATACGGTAGCAGAGGCGTTCATTCCTGGCCTAATACGGTAGGTATTGTTGAGGTTTGGCATCCTATTGCACGCTGGCGGCCCCACTCCGATCTTTTGCCCTGCCAGTCATGCCGAGCCTGAAATGCCCGTCCAGATTGAATCTTCTCGCCCCTGCAGTGAAATCGCCTATCAGTGTAAGCAGAAAAACATCCAGCACGATGTTGACAAAAATTCATGCATCTTGGTTGGCGATAATATGCCAAAGACATTGCCGCCATGTTGCACTGCAAAATTAGGAATTGAATTAGATTTTGATGTGCGTCAAAAAGGGAAGTTGTCAGACCAAGCACATTATATACAATTCTGAATATTACCAATTTCTCATATTTATTTAAGGCGCAGAGGTTGCGAAGGATCCGAGCCGCCAAGTTGTTCTGGTAGGGCGAAATGTTCGATAAGCGCTCGACCACAGGTGTGACCCGGTAGTCACGGGAGCAGTAACTTTACCCGGCCTTTTCGTAATGAGAGTCCGGGCGCATTCTGGAAAAAGGCGATGGTTTTGGTGTCCACCGTTGCCAGGAATGTGGAAGCCAATTGGCCGGTGTCGCGTCGCATAGCGCGGGGTGCCAGACTGATTGAATGTTCGATGCAGTACATTGGGAGCAATAATATGTCTTCTACCTCGCATAAAATGGGGCTGTCCTCGCTGACAGTCTTCGTCGCGCTGAACATGATGGGTTCCGGGATTTTCCTGTTGCCATCCAGTTTGGCCAAGGTGGGTTCGATCAGTATTTTGGGTTGGATCATCTCTACCCTCGGTTCCATCGCCCTGGCGGTGTCGTTCTCCAAGCTGAGCTTCCTGTGCCCGAAGGAAGGCGGTATGTACGCCTATGCACGTGACGGCGTAGGCGAATACGCAGCCTTCACCGAAACCTGGTGCTACTGGCTGTCGCTGTGGGTCGGTAACGTCGCCATCGCCATTGCCGGTATCGGCTACATGTCGTACTTCGTTCCAGAGCTGGCAAAGCCGATGCCCGGTGCGATCGCCGCCATCATCGCCATCTGGTTCTTCACCTTCCTGAACTATCCGGGCGCAGGCTTCATCGGCCGCATCCAGAAGTTCACCTCGCTGGGTATGTTGATCCCGGTGGGCGGTATGGCCGTCCTGGGCTGGTTCTTCTTCCACCCGGATTACATCACCGGTAGCTGGATCGTCGACAAGAAGCAAAGCGGCTGGGATGCTGTGATGGCCGCGTCTTCCCTGACCCTGTGGGCCTTCCTGGGTCTGGAATCCGCCTGCGTCGTGACCGGTGTGGTCGAGAACCCGAAGAAGAACGTGCCGATCGCCACCATGCTGGGTACCCTGTTCGCCGCCGTAGTCTACATCCTGTCGACCTTCGCCATCATGGGCGTGGTACCGGCCAAGGAACTGGCGACTTCCGCAGCACCGTTCAGCACCGCCGCACAGTATATGTTCGGCAACTGGGCCGGTTCGTTCGTCAGCTTCTGCGCCGTGGTTGCCTGCTTGGGCTCGCTCAACGGTTGGGTTCTGACCACCGGCCAAGTGTCCAAGGCCGCTGCCGACGACGGCATGTTCCCGAAGATCTTCGCCGAAACCAACAAGTTCGGCACCCCGTTCAAGGGCATGATCATCACTGGTGTTCTGATGACCTTCATGGGCTATATGACGGTTTCGCCGGACCTGGCTTCGCAATTCCAGATCATCACCCTGCTGTGCGTGTTCACTAACGTGGTGCCGTACATCCTGTCTGTTGCAGGGATTTACAAGATCATGAAGGACACCAATGTCAGCGCTAGCGACTTCACCAAGTACGGCCTGATCGCCCTGCTGGCCATCGTTTATTGCTTCTACGTGTTGGCCGGTTCGGGCAAGGACATTGTGTTCTACGGCTCGCTGACCATGCTGCTGTCGATCCCGATGTACGGCTGGATTGCCTACTCGGTCGAGCAAAAGCGTAAGGCGCAAGCCGCTGCAGCCGCCACTGAAGCTAACGCCTAACGATCAAGTACCTCAGCTTCTTATCAAGCTGACTTTGGCCGGTCGCAAGACCGGCCATTTTTTCGGCAACGGACAGTCGTTCATGGGATGACCGCCCGACAACAAGACCCGGCAGGCTAGCCTGCCGGGTCTTGTTATTTGGGCGATGACGAAAGCGCGGGCATGCACAGGCTGCCAGGTAATGTCAGGCTGGGGCTAGGCAAGATGCGGCGTAGGGAAAAGGCATCGCCCCAAGCCGGGTGGCTTGGGACGGGCGATTGGACGGGGTTAGAGGATCAGGCGCAGCGCCGTGGTCGACGAAGAACTGGTGCCTTGCAGTTCGGAAGAGACATACAGTTTGGTTGGCATATCGGCGCGTGCCATCTTTTCGAAGCCATGCGCGGCGAACAAGCTGTCGGTATTGCCGGATAGCAAGTAGAGCGCACCGATCTGCTTGGCGCGCGCTCGTTCGATCAGCGAACGCAACAAACGTTTGGCCACCGATTTCCCGCGCATATTGGATGCGACGACCAGCGAGCGGATCAGGCCGATGTCGCCATAGACCTCCATGCCGATCGCGCCGACGACACGGCCGTTTTCCGTGGCGACCACGAAGTGCATCAGATGGTTGAGCGCGCCTTGTACCGGCAGGCGATTGGCGGTCAGGAGATTGCGAATTTCGTTCCAGTCGGTCGGCGATGCGGGCTGGAACTGGATATCGTCGTCAGGCTCGGCCTCGACTGGCGCCGGCTGTTCGATCCATTCCTGTTCCGGCTGCTGCTCGCGTTGCAGTAGCTTGTTGAAGAGCGAGCCTTGCGATAGCAACTTTTGGAACAGCGAGCCCGAGCGCGGCGCATCTTCCGGCAGGGGCGATTCGCGTTGTGCGACAGGGCGCTGTGCGACCGGTTGTGCAGGCGCAGCCGACACGGGGCGGGCCGGCGAACGGGGTGGTGCAGCCGCAGCGACCGCGGGGCGGGTACTGGGGGCCGCGGCGCGCGATCCGTGCTCTTGGTTAATGCTCGGCGGCATAGCCGGGTGCGGCATCCGCGGTTTTTCGACCGGTTCCGGATGTCGTTCTTCCGCTGGCGTGCTCGTGCGCGACAAAGGCGTTCTGGGGGGCGTACGCGACAGCAGCGGCCGGGTCGGCAGCGTCTTGGAGCCGACGATGCGGGTATGGGCGACCGGCATCGGTGGGCGCACCTTGTCTGCCAGCGGCGAAATCGGGCGGGGCGGCGCTTCTTGCTGCGCGGCTTGCGGTTCTGCACTGGATTCCGCTATCAGCACGACCTCCGCCTCGGCCTCGATCGTGGCCAGCTCAGGCTGTGCGATGGCGTCTTCCGCCGCCTCAGCCAGTTCGACGACCGGCTCATGGTCGATCGATATCGGTTCGGCTGCCGGCATCGGCGGCGCCTCTTCGACAGGTTCGACCGCCCAATCGGCTGTCGCCACGGCGGCAACGACAGTCGCCACCGGTGCCGCCGCGGCTTCGGCATCGACGCCTTGCATGCCGCCGATCAATAGCGTCAACGCCTGGTGAATTTGTTGGCGCTGATCGGCGCTTAGCGGTTGCATGAGTTGCTCGGCATGCGCATCCAGCGATTCGTTCAGCGCTTGATAGCGTTTTCTGCCTTTGGCCGTGAGCTCGAGCCAGCGGCTGCGGCGATCGTTGTCATGACGGGATTTGGCCACCAGGCCGGTCTGAACCAAGCTTTCGACTGCGCGACTGACCCAGCCTTTGTCCAAGCTGAGGCGGCGTCCGAGTTCTTGCTGGGTAAGTAGGCCGGCACGACCCAATTCCATCAGCACATGGCTCTGTGTTGACGAGGTGTCATGGCCGCTCGTGACATGCTCGCGCTGGGCCTGGGTATACAGGCGGGTCAGCTCGCGTAGCAAGTTTCCGATAGAGGGCTGCATTGCGGGTTCCTGAAGATGGTTTGCTGCTCCAGAAAGCAAGATATATTTCGAGTATGTTGTTGTCAACAACAACCAACAAAGATTAATCAGTTTTGCTATTAAAGTGCACAAATAGTGACACGACGACAATCGGATGTTTCTGATGATTGTTGTACATCAACTATATTTCATGGCGTCGAAGAGTTAAAGGAAAGTTGAGAAAATTTTGATGCCATGCATCGGAAAGTGTCGCTAATTACGCGTATGGTCCGCATGGCGGGGAGGGTATGAGACAATGGCAGTTAAGTTGTCATTGACAATTGTTTTGCGGAAAGACCTTTCATTTCATGAGGTTGGATTTTTCTGTGTTGAATGTTGCCGCGGTCCAAGGCCGGCGTGGTGAACACCTGCCTTGGACGGCGCTCGTCTGTTCGATGACTTATGTATGGAAGCGCGAAACCAAGGCATGCAACCGTTCGGCCAACTGCTCCAACTCCTCGGCCGCGCCGACTGTCTGCTGGATCGAGGCATCGTTCTCGCGTGCAAGCTCGGCAATGGCGTCGATATTGCTGGCAACCGTATTGCTCACTTGCAGTTGCTGCACGGTGACCGAAACGATCTGTTGCAGACCATCGCAAACCTCGGCCGCGGAGGCGTTGGCGCTGTCGAGCACGCCGGCCACCCGTTCAGCGGATTGATGGCTGGACGTCAAAAATTCGAGGCTGGTCATGACGGTCTGCCGCACCGTCTCGGAACGTTGGCCGAGCGACCGGGTCACCTCGTCGATCTCACGGGCCGAGATGGCGGACTTTTCAGCCAGTTTTCTTACCTCGTCGGCTACCACGGCGAAGCCGCGACCGGCTTCGCCGGCGCGTGCCGCCTCGATGGCGGCATTAAGCGCCAGCAAATTGGTTTGGTCGGCAATCTCGCGTACCTGTTGCGTCATGCCGGTAATGGCCGTGGTCGAGGCCATTAATTGACTCTCGGCATCTGCCACCACGCGCACCGCTTGCTCGACTTGGTTTAGATCCAGCTGCAGCGTCGCCAGGCTTTTTACGCCCTCCTCGGCTCGGGCCAGACTTTCCTTGGCTCGACCATTGACTAGGTTGGCACTGTCGGCGATATCGCCGATATGGCCGGCCAGTGTGATGACCGATTCGGCGGCGACGTGCGACTGACTGGTTTGTTGCTGCGAACTGTCGCTCAGACTGGCGGTTTGCGCCGAGAGGGTATGAACGGCGTCGTTGACCGCCGTGGCAGATGCGCCGACCTTGCGCACCAGGTCGGCGATGGTTTCCAGCATTTGGTTGAAGCGTATGGCGGTGCGGCCGATTTCATCGGCATGGCGGTCGTTGAGCCGCTGCGTCAAATCGCCTTCGCCCTTGGCGAGGGTCGCCAGCCGGTGTTCCATCGACAATAGCGGGCGCGTGACCACACGGCGGATGAACAGGAACACAGTCAATAGCAGGGGCAGGGAGATCACGATGGCGAAGGCGATGCATTGGTTGCGGAAGCTGGCCACGGAGTCGGCGGTCTTCTTGAGCGAGATGCGCATGCTGACCAGCCCCAGCGGCGTTTTCTCCGCCACCATGTGACAGCTGATACAGTTCTTGCCCAAATACTGCTTGGAGGCCAGCGCCGGGTAGATGACCCGCAGATGTTCGCCGATATCGGGTGTCGATTCGATGCGAATCACCGGTTGGCCATTGGCCAACGCCTGTCGCTCGGCGTCGTCGCTGGGCTGGGCCTCGCTGCCGGCGCCAGGTCCAAATTGTTTGACCACCGCCGGACCGCGCACCACACGCAGATCGCGTATCGCGGAAAGTTCTTTAATTTGATCGAGAAAGACGTTGCGCTGGTTGACGGTGCCGGTGATCATCATGCCCGTGAGCCCGGCCAGCGTCATTTCGTTGATCGAATGTGCCATGTCGGTGGCTTGGTCGATGGCGATATCGCGTGTGACCTGGGTTTCCCAGGCAATCATCGCTCCCCACGCAATCACCAAGCAGCACCATATCGCGCCGGTTAGGCGCAGCCAGATCGGCCAATCGGAAAGTCTGCGCATGCTTCACCCCGGTACGCCCTTGAGCGTCCGCTCCCCCTTGTAGTTTGAGATGTACTTTGCATGACAATATCATTGCCTAAGGCAGCATATCCTAGATGCATGGCGAGTTCTCTTAATCAGGATCAAATCGAGCGGGATAAATCACGGTTGCCGCATGCGGCATCTGGCCCTATGCTGCGCTGCGATTCGCATGGTTCGGAGGGATGTATGAAGTCTGGAAAAGGCGGCGGCCTGGTTTATTCGACCGAACACGGCAGGATGTGCCCGCAATGTCGGCAACCGATCGATGCCTGTACCTGTGCGCGGCAGTCGGCGACGCCAACGGGCGATGGGACGGTACGTATTCGTTGCGAGACCAAGGGGCGTCAAGGCAAGGGCGTCACAGTGATACGCGGTGTGCCGTTGGTCGCCGACGAGTTGGCGCGCTTCGCCAAGTCGCTGCGGCAACGTTGCGGCAGCGGCGGCACCGTCAAGGATGGCGTGATCGAAATCCAAGGCGATCATGTCGTGCTGCTGATACCGCTATTGCAACAGCAAGGCTGGGTGGTGAAACGCAACGGCGGCTGACGAGATTAAAATCAGGGTCGCGGTATCTCGTCCGGGTACCAAGCCAGCTCGCGCATGTTTACCCGGCCGCGCGGATCGAATGTCACGCCTTCCGCTTCCAGTTGCACGCGTTGCCACTCGTCCTCGCCGGTAAGCCCGCGCACCGGGATGCCGCCTTGCGCATTGAGTACTCGAAACCAAGGCAGCGGTTCGGGCGATGCGGCCAACGCCTTCGCCACCATGCGCACATGGCGCGGAAAGCCCGCTGCCCGGGCGACAGCGCCGTAGCTCATGACCCGTCCGGGTGGAATGGCGGCCACGATGCGCTGCATCGCCTTCAGCATGGAATCGGTTGATGAACGCATGGTTTCGAGTCCTTAGCCCGGCATGGTGACGGCGAGCCGCGCCGCCAGCAGCAGTACCACGGTTAACAGCAGACCCTCGAGACGCAGAATCTGCCAGAAACGCCGATGCGCGCGGCCATCGAGGCGCGCGATGTGCGGGAGATAGCGCCAGCGGTTGAGTGCGCCCAACGTCACAGCCAATCCGATCAGTCCTCCCTTGGCCAAGAGCCAGCCCGTGTAATCGGCATTGGCCTGCCAAGGCGCGTCATGCGTAATGCGGGTCAAATTCCACACACCGGTCAGGACGATCAATCCCAGCGACCATCCCGCCAGGCTCGACAAACGTTGGCCAAGTGCGGTGGCCTGGTCGCGCCGCGGCGGGTGCAAGCTGGCCGAGAACACTGTGCCGGCCCAGGCGGCCATGCCGCTCAAATGCAGTGTCTGCACCAGTAATGCCGGGGAGACCCAGCCGGCATCGGCCGCGTGGCCCGTCGCGGCCCGCGCGACGATCAGCGTCAGCACCGCGACCCAACGAATCGAGCGCCGGTTTCCCGCCAAGCACAACATGCCCCAGGCAGCGAATGCCAGCAACTGCGTCCGTCCAAAATGGGTATGCCAAAGCACCTGGCCCAGTGCGGCAGGAAAGGCCGAGAGGGCGGTATCGGTCATATTGATCGTGGCCAGGGCCACATAGCCGAGCAGCGCGCCGCCGATCAGGGCGGTCGGCGCGGCGCGGCGTTGCGGTGCCGTCGGGCCGAGCAGCAGCCCGGCGGCCAGCAGCGCGATCCCGGCATCCAGTAGCGCGGCAAAGGCCGGCTGGCCCCAGTTGTCGATCAGTTCGGTCATTGAACGTTGAAGGTATAGCTACCATGCGTACGGTGGCCATCCTTGGCGACGGCCACCCATTTCACCGTATAGCGGCCTGTCGCCAGCGTCGGCAAAGGTCGGCGCATGGTATCGGGCGCGGCGCTGTCGACGGCGGATGGCGAGCCGGCAACTTTTTTGCCTTGGGCGTCGCTGACTTCGATCGAACTGAGCGCCGGTTCCAACTGCTCGGTAAAACGCATTTGGACTTCGTGCGGCGCGGCGACCGCGGCATTGGCGGCCGGCACCATGGTGGCAGGATGGGCATGCGCCCAGACGGTCTGATGGGCGATCAGCAATAAAATCGCGCCGAAGAGTTGACGCAGGGGGACGCGGGGCATGCGGTTCTCCATGAAAAGCGGGTAACTAAGTGTAAGCAGGCGCGAAAGCCGCCATGATACAAGACAGGAATGATTGTCATCTATCAAACGTGTCTCGTGGCTGTCCTGTGGCGATATGTCGCATGCATGGTTTGTGCCGACCCATTCGCTGCCACCAGGGGACGGCACGAATCGGGAGTGGGAAGAATCAGCCTGTCATGTGAACGGCACGGGCTTTTCCGGTGCAAAACTGCAACAGTGCCGGAAAATCATGCTATTTCCATGTCATTTGATTTTTGTGAGAAATATCAATTCATGCAGGAGCCGAAGTTGCATGAGAAAAAACTGATATTTACCGTATATCGGCCGATTGGGCAGGTTGACATCTATTTGACATGGGTTATGCAGTCAATCTCACGGGCAAACGACCTGAGTAGGGCAACATCTCCCTACCGCATTAGAAAAATAAATTCGATAGACATAGCGTCACATTTATATAACATTCGACCTCGTGAGCTTCCGCACACAGGGAGCCTGCTTTGCCAATAGAGGGCATTAGCCCCGAAGAACGAGTGAAATCCACCCCGATACCCGGCCAGTCGCTTTTGGCGCGGGTTTTTTCATCGTTGCAGTGAATCTTGTCTCTGAGGAGAAACAAGTGAAGAAAACGTTTGCAGCAGTAGCCGCTCTGGGGCTGATGGCGGTATCCGCCGGCGCATGGGCGAGTCAATGGCAGGAAGTGCGTTTCGGTGTGGACGCCAGTTACGCACCGTTCGAATCCAAGGGACCCGACGGCAAGCTGGTCGGCTTCGACATCGATCTCGGCAACGAGATTTGTCATCGCCTGCAAGCCCGGTGTGTGTGGGTGGAAAATGACTTCGACGGCATGATTCCGGCACTCAAGGCGAAGAAATTCGACGGCATCCTGTCGTCCATGTCGGTGACCGAAGCCCGTCTGAAGGAAATCGGCTTCTCCAACAAGCTGTTCAATACCCCGACCCGTATGGTCGCCAAGGCCGGCGCCGGTCTGATGCCGACCCCCGCTTCGCTCAAGGGCAAGCGCGTGGGCGTCGAGCAGGGCACCATCCAGGAAGCCTATGCCAAGGCGCACTGGGCGCCCGCCGGCGTAGAAGTTGTGCCGTATAAGGACCAGAACGCGGTGTTGGCCGACCTGCAGGCCGGCCGTCTGGATGCCTCGCTGCAAGACGCCGTGCAAGCCGACCAAGGCTTCCTGCAGAAGCCGGAAGGTAAGGGCTTCGCCTTCGCCGGCAAAGATCTTGTCGATGCCAAGACCCTGGGTACCGGCGCCGGGATCGGTCTGCGCAAGGAAGACACCGCGCTGAAGGCCGCGATCGACAAGGCCATCGCCGCCATGCTCAAGGACGGCACCTACAAGAAAATCGAAAAGAAATACTTCTCCTTCGACGTCTACGGTAAGTAATCGGCCGTGGTGGCCACCGGCGCCTGTGTTGGACCGGTGGCAAAGCGACCAGCATGATCGGCCTTTCGGCCGTTCATGTCGGTGGCTTGTCTTTTGCGAGCGGGATCAGGATGCGCTAGGTGCCGCGCCGCCATCGCTATCCTGAGAAAGGGAAGAGCATGTTCTTGTATGGATTCGGTCCCATCATCTGGCAGGGGACCATGGTGACATTGGAGCTGGCGGTATTGTCGCTGCTCTTGGCGTTTGTCATCGGTCTGTTCGGCGCGGCCGCCAAGTTGTCCAGCAATCCGCTGTTGAGCGCCGTGTCGACCCTCTACACGACGCTGATCCGAGGTGTGCCGGATTTGGTGTTGATGTTGTTGATCTTCTATAGCCTGCAGATCGGTCTGAACAAGCTGACCGATTGGCAGCATCTGGCGCAGATCGATCTCAATCCGTTCGCCTCAGGGGTGATTACGCTGGGTTTCATCTACGGTGCCTACTTCACCGAAACCTTGCGCGGTGCCTTCATGGCGGTGCCCGGCGGGCAGATCGAGGCTGGCCGCGCCTACGGCATGAGCCATTGGCAGGTGTTCCACCGCATCCAGTTCCCGCAGATGATGCGGTTTGCCTTGCCCGGCATTTCGAATAACTGGCAGGTGATGCTCAAGGCCACCGCGCTGGTGTCCATCATCGGCCTGGCCGACGTGGTCAAGCTGTCGATCGACGCCGGCAAGAGCACCTATAAAGTCTTTTTCTTCACCACCGTCGCCGGCGTGGTTTACCTGCTGCTGACCACGGTGTCCAACCTGGTTCTGATGTGGCTCGAACGCCGCTATTCGATTGGTGTGCGGGAGGCCGAACTATGATCGACATCATCCAGCAATTCTGGCGCCAGTTCCTGTGGAGCGATGGCTATCACTTGTCCGGGCTCGCCGTGACCATGTGGCTGTTGTCGCTGTCCATCGCGATGGGCTTTGTCGTTTCGATTCCGCTGGCGGTGGTGCGGGTGTCGAAGGCCAAATGGGCGGCGCGCGCCGTCTGGTTGTTTACCTACGTGTTCCGCGGCACGCCGCTGTACGTGCAACTGCTGTTCTTTTATAGCGGCGTCTATAGCCTGGAGGCGGTGCGTAACGTCGACCTGCTCAATGCCTTTTTCCGCGACGGTTACAACTGCACGATCCTGGCGTTTGCGCTCAATACCTGTGCGTACACCACCGAAATCTTCGCCGGCGCCATCAAGGCGACGCCGTATGGCGAGATCGAGGCCGGACGCGCCTACGGGATGAGCAAGTTCACGCTGTACCGGCGTGTGATCATCCCCTCCGCCTTGCGCCGTGCACTGCCGGCCTACAGCAACGAGGTGATTCTGATGTTGCATTCCACCACGGTCGCCTTTACCGCCACCGTGCCGGACATCCTCAAGGTGGCACGCGACGCCAATTCCGCGACCTACGACTCGTTCAACGCGTTCGGCCTGGCGGCGCTACTTTACCTGAGCATCACCTTCATTCTGGTCGGCCTGTTCCGTAAGGCCGAAAAGACTTGGCTCGCGCACTTGCGCCCGGCCAGCTCTCACTGATTGGATTCATCGATGGACAAGTTGATTATTCAGAACATTCACAAGCGCTTCGGCGATCACGAAGTGCTCAAGGGGATTTCCCTGACCGCCAAGGCCGGCGACGTGATCAGCATCATCGGCTCCTCGGGTTCGGGCAAGAGTACCTTTCTGCGCTGTATCAACTGCCTGGAGAAGCCGCACGAAGGCACCATCAGCCTCAACGGCGAGGCGTTGCGCATGCAACGCGCCAAGAGCGGCGAACTGATTCCGGCCGACCACGACCAGTTGCAGAAGATGCGTACCCGGCTCGCCATGGTGTTTCAGCACTTCAACCTGTGGGGCCACATGACCGTGCTGGAAAACGTCATCGAGGCACCCGTGCATGTGCTCGGCATGAGCAAAGCCGAGGCGACCGAGCGGGCGATCAAATACCTGCGCAAGGTTGGTCTGGACGAACGGGCCCAGGGCAAATATCCGGCACACTTGTCCGGCGGCCAGCAGCAGCGCGTGGCCATCGCGCGCGCACTGGCGATGGAGCCCGAGGTGATGCTGTTCGATGAGCCGACTTCGGCGCTCGACCCGGAGCTGGTGGGCGAGGTGCTCAAGGTGATGCAGGCGCTGGCCGAGGAAGGCCGTACCATGATCGTGGTGACGCATGAAATGGGCTTCGCCCGGAATGTCTCCAACCACGTGATGTTCCTGCATCAGGGCTTGGTGGAAGAGCAAGGCTCGCCGGAAGAAGTTTTCGGCAATACCAAGAGCGAACGTCTGAAGGCTTTCCTGTCGGGTAGTCTCAAATAAGCCGGGGCGGGGCGTCCGCCCCGCTGCCCGCGTCAGGCCGTCAACAATTTCCCGCTTTTGAACGCTTCGTGGCTCGCCACCTTGGCGATGCCCATGCCGGCCGTGGCATAGGTGCGGTGGCTGGTGGCGTACAGCATGCCGGCACGGTTGGCGCGGACCTCGCCGACCTGTTCGCCGATCGGATCGATCACTTCCGCAATCAGCTCGCCGCACGCCACCTCGCGGCCCGGTTCGGCGTGGTAGACGACCAGGCCGGCCTGCGGTGCGGTGAGGTCCTCCGAGCCTGCCAGCGGTGTGGCCGGGTAGCGCAGTTCTGGCAGCGGCGGCACCACCTCGTCGATAACGCCGCGCAAGCGCAGGAAATTCAGAATGCCCTCCGCGTCCTGCCGAGCCAGCGTGTGGTTCACTTCGAACTGACCGCGCAACTCCACGGTGACGGCCAGGCAGCTCATTTCGATGTTGGCCGACTGACCATCGGCGGCCAGCTGTTCGCGCAGTTGCCACCAGGGCTGGCTGCAGGCCTCGTCGAACGGTTGGTCGCCCGATTCGGTGGCCAGCAGGGTGGCGCAGGCGCCGAGATAGCGTGCCAGCGGCTCGCATTGCGTCCACAGCGGAGTGCCGGTGTATAGATGCAGCGCGGCGCGGAAGTCGCAGTGCAGATCGAGGACGACGTCGGCATCGGCCGCCAGCGCCAGGAGTATCCGGCGTAGCGATTGCAACTCGGTTTCCGGCTGCAGCCGGGTCAGATATTGGCGCATGTGTTGGCGGATCAGGGCGGTGTTGGCGGCCGCGTCGGATCCCAATTGCCCGCGCACATCCATGTCGATCGCATGGTCTAGCGCCGGGTAATGGCGATTGAAGTTCTGGCCGCTTTGCAGCTCGAAGCGGCCCAGCAGATTCAGGCTTTGGTTTTGGTTCAGCCCGATCGGATTGGCGACCGGCACCAGGACGATCTCGCCCCGGAGCCGTCCGGCGGCTTCCAGTTCCTGTAACTGGCGTTTCAGATGCCAGGCGACCAGCATGCCGGGCAGCTCGTCGGCGTGCAGGCTGGCTTGGATGTAGGTCTTCTCGCCGTGGCCGGCGGGGCCGAAATGAAAACTGGCGACCGTGCGCTGACTGCCCAGGCTCGGTGATAGTAATGGATGGTGATGGGTATGCATGTTTTCTCCCCCTGACGGTTTCCCACTTTTGGTTATCTGTTCATGGTATGTCCAGCAAGTGCGATTATGGCAAGGTAAGATGGCATCATGCCGCACATCGACCGATGGTACACTGCCTGCCTTGCCTTCTTCTTTTCTGTTTTCCCATGCCCAGAAAAGCTCTGACCGACGACCAGCGCCGCGCGCGGCGCGCCACGCTGCTACAGGCCGCCCAAGCGCTGTATCGCCAGTCCGGCCAATTGCCGACCGTGGCCCAGATCGCCGAGACGGCGGGCGTGGCCAAGGGGAGCGTGTACCTGTCTTTCCGAACCAAGGAGGCGATCTTCATCGCCCTCTTGGAAGACAGCTTCGAACGTCTGCTCTTTGGATTGACGCCATTGTTGCGCGCCCTGCCGTCCGAACCGGTGGCCGCCGCCGGTCATATCGCGCCGGCGCTGTCGGACTACTTGGCCGAGCAGCGCGAGCTGCTGTCGTTGGCCGGCATGGGCAATGCGGTACTGGAGCAAAACCTGCCGTTGGCCGAGATGCTGGCGTTCAAGCGTCGACTGGCGCAGGGGTTGGCGCAGGCCGGCGCCTTATTGGAAGCGCGCGCGCCGCAGTTGCTAGGACGCGGCGCGGCTTTTCTGTTGCAGACCTGGGGATTATGCGTTGGCTTGTGGCAGGCGCTGGATGCGCATCCAGGGCTGGCCGCATTGCGCGACGAGCCCGATCTTACGATCTTGCGACTCGATTTTCGCACCGAGCTGCGTCACGCGCTCTACGCCATGTGGCTTGGCGCACTCATGGGTTCACAACCCGTACTTCCTGACTTTATCGAATAGCGTGGTCTTGGGCATTTTCAGCGCTTCGCAGGCTCGGCTGAGATTGCCGTCGTGACGGCGCAGCGCCTCGGCGATCAGTACGCGCTCGAAATCCTCCACGCTTTGCGCCAGCGACGGCGTGTCGTTGCCGCGCGCTTCCGGCAAGAGCGGCGAGCGGATCCCGAGTGCGAAGCGCTCGGCCACATTGCGCAGCTCGCGCACATTTCCCGGCCAATCGTGGCCAAGCAATAGCGCCTGTTCGTCCGGTTCCAGCATCGGCGTCGCGCGGTCGAAGCGGGCACAAGCCTGCAGCAGGAAATGCTCGAACAAGAGCGGAATGTCTTCGCGGCGTTCGCGTAGCGGCGGGAGCTCCAGCGAGACGACATTCAGGCGGTAGTAGAGGTCGGAGCGGAACTGGCCGGCATCGCTCATGGCTTTGAGATCGAACTTGGTCGCAGCGACGATGCGGCAGTCGAGCGGTACCGGCGTATTCGAACCCAGGCGCTCGAAGCTGCGCTCCTGCAGCACGCGTAATAGCTTGATTTGCTGCGCGATCGGCATACTTTCGATTTCGTCGAACAGTAAGGTGCCGCCGTTGGCGTACTCGAACTTGCCGATACGTTTCTTCTTGGCATCGGTAAAGGCATGCGCTTCGTGGCCGAACAATTCGCTTTCGAATAGCGTATCGCTCAGGCCGCCGCAATTGAGCGCCACGAACGGCCGTTCGCTACGCTTGCTCGCCATGTGCAGGCAGCGGGCCACCAACTCCTTGCCCGAGCCGGTTTCGCCGTGAATCAGCACGTTGGCCGCGGTATCCGCCAAGTCGGCGATCATGGCGCGGATGCGCGCCATGGCCGGCGAGCGGCCGATCAGGTGCGTCTCCAGCGTGAATTTGCTTTGCAGCTGCTGTTCTAGATTGCGAACCGCCAGTCCCAGGCGGCGCTGTTCCAGCGCCCGCCGTGCCACATCGACCAGCCGTTCCGGCGAGAACGGTTTCTCCAGGAAATCGTAAGCGCCATCCTTCATGGCCTGTACCGCCAGATCGATGTCGCCGTGCCCGGTGATCAGGATGATTGGCAATTCGTCGTCGCGCAGTCGCAATTTTTTCAACAAGGCCATGCCGTCGGTGCCGGGCAGACGAATATCGCTGATGACGATGCCGGCAAAGCCGTGGGCGACCAGCTGCAACGCTTCCTCGGCGCTGCCGGCGCCCGCCACCGCGATGCCCTCCAATTCGAAGGCCTGCATGCAGCCGAGCAATACACTGGGATCGTCCTCGACGATGAAGACAGACATACCTTCAAACATGGACAGGCTCTCCGGAGTGTGCGGGCAGGGTCAGTGTGAAGATCGCCCCGCCATGCGGATGATTGGCCGCCGTCAGCGTGCCGCCGGCTTCGGCGACGATGCTGGCGGATAAAGCCAGGCCCAGGCCGAGTCCGACCCCGGCGGGCTTGGTGGTGTAAAACGGCTCGAACAGATGCTGCAGGCTTTTGGCCGAAAAACCGTGGCCGTTATCGTGCAAAGTGAGTTCGACCCGATTGCCGTCTTGCCGGCTGCGGATGACGATCAGCGCGCCGGGTTGATCTTGCAAGGCATCCAACGCATTGGTCAGCAGGTTGACCAGTACCTGTTCCAGCCTATTCGGGTCGCAATCGGCCAGTAGACCGGGCGCTTCTTCGCGCCGTACCTCGATGGCACCGTGGCGCAGGCGCTGATCGACCAGGAACAGGGCGTTGTCGAGCGTGTGTGTCAACGCCGATTGGCCACTGCTGGTTTGCGATTTGTGGGCGAAGGAGCGTAGCGCGCCGGTGATTCGGCCCATGCGCTCGACCAGTTGCCCGATGGTTTCCAGATTGCCGCTGGCGGTCGCGAGGTTGCCGCGCGCCAGATATTTCACCGTATTGGCCGACAGCGTGGAGAGCGCCGCCAACGGTTGGTTCAGTTCATGGGCGATCTGCGCCGACAGTTGGCCGACCACCGCCATCTTGCCGGCCTGGATCAGTTCTGCCTGGGTCTGGCGCAGGTGCGCTTCGGCGCGCGTACGCTCGGCGACTTCCTCCTTCAATTGGCAGTTGGCTGCCAAGAGGTCGGAAGTGCGCTCCTCGACCTTTTGTTCCAGTTGCAGATAGGCGCGATGCAGCGCCTCGCGTGCCGCCAGCTTGTCGCGCAGCCGGCGCCGGCGTTCATTGAGCAGCACCAGTCCGGTCAGGATCAGGATGGTCAGTACCGCAGCCAATCCGGCGCGGCTATAGGCTAGGCTATAGGCCGGCGCCAGGCTGATCAGTACCGATAGTTGCCAGTTGCTGCCGGCGAGCGGACGCGTCTGCTCCAGATAGCGGTGCAATGCCGAGTCGGCCACACCGGGCGGTGCCTGCCAACGCACCTCGCGGGCATCGCTCGACTGCCGGTGCAGTTCGTCGATTTTCAGCGGCTTGAGCTTGAAACGGTTGTATTGCCGCGTTTCGTCGAATTTGCGCAGATCGGCGCTCGACAAGCTGCCGAGCGTCGCGAATTTCCACTCCGGGCGCGAGGCCAGGATCACCACTCTGTTGGCATCGGCGACCCAGACCAGGGCCTTGTTCTGGCTCCAAGTATGTTCGAGATGCGCCAGACTGATCTTGACGACCGCAACGCCGATGGCGTTGCCGTCGTCATCCAGCGCTTGCGATAGGTAGTAGCCCGGCTCGTTGCGCGTGGTGCCGATACCGAAAAAGTGGCTGCTCTTGCCGATGATGGCTTCTTTGAAATAGGGGCGGAAGGCATCGTTTTCGCCGAGGAAACTGTCCGGCTGCTGCCAGTTGCTGGTGGCGAGCACCTGCCCCTGATTGTTCATGATGTAGATGGCCGTCGCGCCGGTGCGCTCGGTCAGGTGTTCCAGGTAGCGGTTGACCTGGCGCTGCAACTCTGGGTCCCGCGGCGTGTGCAACAGACCGACCACCGCCGGCGACAGGCCGAGCACGCCCGGCAGCCGAGCAAAGCGCTCCATTTCGCTGTCGAGCGTGGCGGCATACAGATCCAGGCGCTGGTTGGCGCCGTTTTCCAGTTCGGCCAGCGAGGACGACAAGCTAGCTTTGAAGGCCCAGAACGCAAAGCCCGTGACGATGAAGGAAATCAGCGCCAGATACAGGATGGAACCGGACAAGGAACGACGCTTGGACATGGGGTCGTAAACACAGAAAAGTAGCTATCCCGGCGAGAATAGTCAGAATGCCTGGGCAAGGCAAACTGCATGGTCAAGCTTTGGTAAATAAAAATGCCGTTCACTCAAACAGTGAACGGCATACGGGCGGATTCCCAATCGATGGGCGATCAGGCTTCCTGGTTTGCCAGCTGTCCTTCCGTTTCGACCGCGGCCGTGCTGGGCTCGGTTTGCGGTGCGTTCAGCATGTTTTCCATCTTGGCCACGGTAGTGGTGGCGATCGAGTTGGCCATCACGTTGGTGGCGGTGCGGATCATATCCAGGAACTGGTCGATACCCAGGATCAGCAGGATGCCGGCTTCCGGCAGATGGAACATCGGCAGCACGGCGGCTACCACCACCAGCGAGGCGCGCGGTACGCCGGCGATGCCCTTGCTGGTGACCATCAGCACCAACAGCATGGTCAGCTGGCTGCCGAGCGACATCGGTACGTTATAGACCTGCGAGATGAACAGCGCGGCGAACGATGCGTACATCACCGAGGCGGCCAGGTTGAACGAGTAACCCAGCGGCAGCACGAAGCCGGAAATCTTGCTGTCGACGCCGAAAGCGTCCAGTTGCTCCAGTACCTTCGGGAAGGCGGCTTCGGAGCTTGCGGTGGCGAAACCCAGCATCATCGGTGCGCGGATCTTCTTCATCAGCGCGAAGATGTCGCGGCCCAGGTACATGTAACCGATGCCCAGCAGGAACACCCACAGCGTGGCGATGGCCACCAGGAAGGCGCCCAGGAAGCGGGCGTAGATGATCAGCACGCCCAGACCTTGGGTGGAGATGGTGGAGGCCACGGCACCGAACACGCCGAGCGGGGCAAAGGCCATCACGATGCCGGTCAGCTTGAGCATGGTGTGCGCCACGTCGTCCAGCATTTTCAGCAAGGTGGTCGGGAAGCGGTTCTTGAGCTGCGCCATCGAAATGCCGAAGAACAGCGAGAACACGACGATCTGCAGCATTTCATTGTTGGTCATGGCCTCGAAGAAGCTCTTCGGGAACATGTGCGAAATGAAGTCGTGCAGATTGAGCGCGTTGGTTTTCAGACCGCTGGTGCCGGTCGGCATCGGCAGGTTGTAGCCCACGCCCGGTTGCAGCACGTTGGCGTAGAACATGCCGATCAACAGCGATACCAGCGATGCCACGATGAACCAGACCATGGCCTTGGCGCCGACGCGGCCGACCGACTTGGTATCCGAACTGGCGATACCGACCACCAGCGTGGAGAACACCAGCGGGCCGATGATCATCTTGATCATGCGCAGGAAAACATCGGTGAGAATGGAGAAATTGGCGGCGACGTTCTTGGCCGATGCCGCATCCAGTGAGTTATGACACAAGAAGCCGACGACGATACCGAGGATCAGCGCAATGCCGACCCACATCGTGATTTTATTCGATTTCATACAATCTCCGGTTCAAAAGCCGGCACGCTTTAACGGTGTCGATTCCGGTCCGTCGTCGCGTAGCCCTGTCCATTCGGTAACCTCCCGCAGGAGATGCCATTTGGTTGTGTGTGTGTGCACGATGCTGCGGCTGTCCCGCTGCCGCTGGCGGTTCATGACCGCCTTGTTGTCATCGTTGCCGCTTTAATAGCACGCGGCGTGCCAGCGACAAATCGGACGGTCGATAAGTTAAGGTGTTGATAAATAAATAAAAAATAAAACGCGCCGGGCGGCGCGTTTGGTTTTCCGTACTAGATGGGGTCAATGGCGTTCGAAAATCCGAACGCAAGGGCGTGTTATTCGACGCGGACGGGGACCGATAAGCGCGATGTCATGAGTTGCACGATGTCGCCGTGTTGATTACGGGTTTCGCTTTTTAGCGTGACCAAGCCGCGTGCCGGACGGGCCGGCGACGTTTTGATATCGGTGACTTCGCTGATGACCCGCAGTACATCGCCCGGCCTGGTCGGGCGCGGCCAGCGCAGCTCGGCGCCGGCGCCGACCAGGCCGCCTTCGACCGCCAGGCCGCTGCCGACCAACAGGCGCATGGTGACCGAGGCCGTGTGCCAGCCGCTGGCGGCGAGTCCGGCGAACAGCGTGTCGACGGCCGCGGCTTCGTCCAGATGAAAGGGTTGTGGGTCGAACTGTGCCGCGAAAGCCTTGATGGCTTCGCTGGTCATTTCATATTGCGTGCTGACGAAAGTCTGCCCTAGAGCGAAGTCCTGCAAATGTGTCGGAGCTGGGTGCGACATGGGCTTGGCGTCCTCCGTGCAAAATGGTTTGGTCGGAAATCGATTCTATGCCGATAGTCTATAAACAGACTATCGGCGCCCCCGGGATCGGGGCGCGCTATTTTTTGACGACAAGGAGATTGCAGATGACCCACATTGCCATCGTGTACTTCAGTGGTTACGGACATACCGCCAAACAGGCCGAAGCGGTGTACGAGGGGGCGGCCGCGGTGGCCGGCGCCACGGTCGCGATGTATCGCATCGACGCCGAGGGCAATTTGCCGGATGGCACCTTCGATGCGTTGGCCAAGGCCGATGCGATCATCTACGGCAGCCCGACCTACATGGGCGGCCCGGCTTGGCAATTCAAGAAATTCGCCGATGCCTCGTCCAAACCCTGGTTTGTCCAGGCGTGGAAGAACAAGCTGGCCGCCGGCTTCACCAACTCGGCCTCGGTCAATGGCGACAAGGGCTCGACCATCAACTACCTGTTCACGCTGTCGCAGCAGCACAGTCAGATCTGGGTCGGTACCGGCTTGATGCCGGCCAATACCAAGGCGCACGGTCCGGCGGACGTCAATTGGACCGCCGGCTTCGCGGGGGCCTTGTCCATTTCGCCGTCGGATGCTTCGCCGGACGAGGCGCCCCGCTCAGGCGATCTGGAAACCGCCCGGCAGCTGGGGCGCCGTGTGGCCGAGCTTGCCGGCCGCCTCGCCTGACATTCCGCCACCGCTCAACCGCGCGTGCCGAGCGCGCCGGCTTCGGCCAGCGCCTCCAGGAGCCGCGCGGTGCTCTCGCCGCTGACCGTGAACGGATCGAGCTGTGCTTGATCCGAGTAGCGCAGCAAGAGCGACATATTTAGCTTGTCGAGCGCGACGCGCGCCATGGCCCAGTTGGCGTAGCGGCGTTCGACGATCTCTTCGTAGCTCAGCAGCGTCACGTCCTGGTGGCGCGGGTCTTTCGCCAAGAGCTGGAATAGCCGGTTGACTTCGTCCCGCCCGCCTTCCAGTACCTGAACAAAGGTGTTGCGGCTGTAGCACAGCAGGCCGGTGATGCCCTTGGTCGGATTGTGCACTTGGGCTTGCGACAGGATGTCTTCGATCAGCCGCCCGGAAATGGCTTCTTGGGTATGACTGGCATAAATCAGGCGCACCAACATGATTATCCCCTGTGGATCAGCGACAAGAACTCGCGCCGCAGATTGGCGTCGCGCAGAAACGAGCCGCGCATCACGCTATTGGTCATTTTGGACTGGTTGTCCTTGACCCCGCGCCAATGCATGCAGAAGTGGTCGGCTTCCATGACGATGGCCAACCCATCCGGCTGTAGCTTATTCATCAGCAAATCCGCCATGTGCGACACGGCCTCTTCTTGGATTTGCGGCCGGGTCATCACCCAATCGATCAGGCGTGCATACTTGGACAGCCCAATCAGGTTGGAGTGTTCGTTGGGCATCACGCCGACCCAGACCTTGCCCATGATCGGGCACAGATGGTGCGAGCAGGCGCTGCGCACCATGATCGGGCCGACGATCATCAATTCGTTCAATTGCTCGACATTGGGAAACTCGGTCGAGGCCGGCATGGGCACATAGCGCCCCTTGAACACCTCGCGCACGAACATCTTGGCGACGCGCTTGGCGGTTTCCTGGGTGTTGTGGTCATGCTCGGTATCGATCACCAAGCTTTGCAGCACGTGCTGCATGTGCTGTTGTACCTCTGCCTGCAATTGTTCCAGTTCACCATCCTCGATGAACTCAGCGATATTGTCATTGGCATGAAAGCGCTTGCCGGCGGCTTGTAATCTCTCGCGGATGCGCTGGGAAACGGGCGAGGTTTCCTGGCCGCGCGTTTGTTCGGATTTGTTCATGGCGTGAAGACCTGGCTCAATAATGCTAAAACTTTATGCATATGTTTTAGGTTTTTTACGATGAAGGCAAGTATACGCATGAAAAGCTTACTTTTGGCCATCCCCAGCAAATTCAATCGCTTATCTTTTGTGGGGTTATTGACCCTGCTGGTCGCGGTTCGGGCGCTGGCCGGCCCGGCTGCGCCCGAGGCCGCGACGGGGTTCGCCGCCAAGGCGGCGGTCGAGAGCCGCCATCAGATGATCATCACGGCGACGCCGCTGTCGAGCCAGGCCGGTATGGCTATGCTTGCGCGCGGCGGCAGCGCGATCGATGCCGCCATTGCCGCCCAGGCGATGCTGGGATTGACCGAGCCGCAATCCTCCGGCATCGGTGGCGGCGCCTTTCTGGTGTATTTCGACGGTCGGCGCGTGGCGACCTTCGATGGGCGTGAAACCGCACCGGCCGCGGCCCGTCCTGATCGCTTTCTAAATGCCGAAGGTCAGGCGTTGGATTTCTACCGAGCGGTGGTCGGCGGCCGTTCGGTCGGCGTGCCGGGCGTGCTGGCCATGCTGTCCTTGGCCCACAAGCGTTACGGCCGCCTACCTTGGGCGATGCTGTTCCAGCCGGCGATCTCCCAGGCCGAGCGTGGTTTCCCGATCTCGCCGCGCTTGTATGGCCTGCTGGCAGGGGAACGTTTCCTCGCGCGGAGCGAGCCGGCGAAAAGTTATTTCTACCGCGCCGACGGCAGTCCCAAGCCGATCGGAACGATGCTGAAAAACCCCGCTTATGCCGCGACCTTGCGTCTGATCGCCCGCCGGGGGCCGGCGGCGTTCTACCGGGGCGAACTGGCGCGCGACATCGTCGCTGCCGTGGATCGGGCCGCGGGCAGCCCTGGCGATATGACCCTGGCCGACCTGAGAAACTATCGTGCCATCGAGCGCGAACCGGTGTGCGGCAGTTATCGCGACTACCGCTTGTGCGGCATGGGGCCGCCGAGCTCGGGCGGGGTGGCGGTATTGCAAATGCTGAAGGTGCTGGAGCGTTTCCCGCTCGCAAGCTATGCGCCGCAGTCGGTCGATGCCGTCCACTTGTTCAGCGAGGCCGGCCGCCTGGCGTTTGCCGATCGCGGCAAGTACCTGGCCGACCCCGATTTTGTGCGGGTGCCGACGCAAGCATTGCTCGATCCGGCGTACTTGGCGGGCCGCAGCCAGCTGATCGATCCACTCAAGTCGATGGGCAAGGCGCAGCCTGGCACCCTACCTGGCCAGCCGGTCGCCTGGGGCGCCGACAGTGCTGTGGAGCTGCCCTGCACCAGCCAGCTGACGATCGTCGATCGTTTCGGCCATGCCCTGAGCATGACCACCACCATCGAAGATCAATTCGGTAGTCGCATCATGGTGCCGGGGCGTGGGTTTCTGTTGAATAACCAGTTGACCGACTTTTCCTTCAATCCGGTCGACCAAGGACAGCCGGTGGCCAATCGCGTCGAGGGCGGCAAGCGGCCGCGTAGCGCCATGGCGCCGATGCTGGTGTTCGATGCAGAAGGCAAGCTGTATGCCATCGCGGGTTCCCCCGGCGGCAGTGCGATCATCAACTATGTGGCCCAGACCTTGATCGGGATGTTGGACTGGCATCTCGATCCGCAGCAGGCGGTATCGTTGCCGCATTACGGTAGCCGCAACGGTCCGACCGAGCTGGAGGCCGGCCGCGATTTGGATCAACTGGCGCCGCTCTTGGCGGCGCGAGGCCATCAAATTGAGCAGACCGATCTGACCAGCGGCTTGGCCGCCCTTGCGCGCTCGCGCTCGGGATGGGTCGGCGGTGCCGACCCGCGTCGCGAAGGCATGGTGCTCGGGAACTGACCGAAAGTGCGCAATATTGTCTAATCACTTGATCCTGACGTAACGTCATATTCTATGGTGCTGTCAGGAGGAAGGCTGCATGTGGCTGAAAATCGGTGAATTGGCACGGCGTACCGGGCTGACGGTGCGTACTTTGCATCACTACGACCATATCGGTTTGCTGTCGCCATCCGGGCGTAGCGGCGGCGGTTTCCGGCTGTATGGTCGGGACGATGTCGAACGGCTGCACCGTATTCTGGTACTGCGCCAACTCGGGTACGCCCTGGACGATATCCGCCAGTTGCTGGCGGTGCCCGAACCGGATCCGCGCCTGCTCGATCGGCAGATTGCCTTCCTCGATCGACAACTCCGACAGACCCAGATCCTGAAAGCCCGCCTGGAACGGCTACGCGCGCGCTTGGCCGAGCCTCATGGCGTGGAAATCGGCGACTGGCTGTCGATCCTGGAGATGATGGCCATGTTGGAAAAGCATTTATCCCCCGAGGAGTTGCAGACGCTACGCGAGCAGGAAGCTCGCAGCGGCGGCGAGCTCAACCGGGTCTGGACCGAATTGATGACGGCAGTGAGCGCGGCGATGGCGCAAGGCGCGACGCCGGATAGCGAAACGGGGCGAGAGCTCGGTTGGCGTTGGGGGCTGTTGCTGCGCGATATCACCGGCAACGATGTTTCGCTGGCGCTGAAGCTACGCGACTTGTATGTCGCCGAGTCGCGCGCGCAACAGATTCGCGGGCTGACGCCTACGATGATGGGTTGGTTGGCCGATGGTGCCGCCCATGCCCACGTGGCGTTGCTGGCACCGTTTTTGAGCAAGGCCGAGCAGCAGACGGTCCTGCAGCGCCAGCGGCGCCATGGCCCGTCCTGGGCGGTGCTGATCGCCGAAGTCAGACAGGCCATGCGACAGGGCATGGCGGTGGACGACGAACGAGCGCAAGCGTTGGCTCGGCGCTGGCTGGACTTGTTCGCCGACTCGTATTTCGGCGACGACAAGCAATTGGAGAGCCGGGTTCGTCGGGCATTCCTGCAGGAACCGCGCCTGACCCAGCATATCGGCGTCGACCAAGACTTGATTTCCTGGGTTCACCGAGCCATGGAGCACGTATACACCCCTTTTCGTACCCAGAGCGACAATCGCGCGCCCAAGCCCAGCGCCTTCATGGTCGCCGTGCAACGCGCGGCGCACCAATGGTATGACCGGCCGCTGGTGTTTACCGACCCGATGGCCATGACCATGGCCGGCGAGGTCGAGGCCGAGGCCATCCGCACCGAACTCGAACGTTTCGATAATCCGTTTGCGCTAGGGCTGCGCACTGCGCTGGCGGTGCGAAGCCGGTTGGCGGAAGACTTGTGGGCCGAAGCCGAACGGCGTGGCGTGCGCCAATACGTGATCCTCGGCGCCGGGCTCGATACCTATGCCTATCGAGGCGCCGCCGCGCCGGATACGCAGGTATTCGAAGTGGATCTGCCGGACACCCAGCAGTGGAAGCGCGCGCACATGGCCGAGTGCGGCATCGCCGAGCCGGCCTCGGTGCGCTATGTCCCGGTTTGCTTCGAACGGCAGACGCTGGCCGATGCGCTACAAGCGGCGGGCTTCAAGCACGACGAACCGGCGTTCTTTTCCTGGCTGGGGGTGGTGATGTACCTGGAGCCGGACGCCGTGATGCAGACGTTGGCTTTCATCGCCGGCTGCCCGGCCGGCAGCGGCGTGGTGTTCGACTACTCGCTGGCGTCGTCGGCGATGGGTGCTTTGGAGCAGAGCATCCAAGCCGGCATGGTGGCGCGGCTCGCGCAGATGGGAGAGCCGGTGAAGAGCTTCTTCGAGCCGGCGGCATTGTGCGAAAAGCTCGAGGCGCTGGGATTCGCCCTGGTCGACGACTATTCGGCGCAACGGCTTAACCAGCACTACCTCGCCGGGCGCGAAGACAATATGCACTATGCCGGCATCTCGCATATCATGCATGCCGCGCGTTCCGCCGCCGCGGAGTAAGCCGGTGAGCGCTCGGGCGACTTTCATTTATGATAGGCATTTCATGCAAAGCGCCCGATAGCGATTCCCCCTATGCCGCACAATCCGACCGATGTCGCCGCCATCCTGATTTTCCTGTTCACCTATCTGGTGGTGGCCATCGGCCGCTTGCCCAAGCTACAGCTCGACCGGGCCGGCGCGGCCGTGCTGGGGGCCAGCCTGATGGTCGCCTTCGGTGTCATGTCGTTGGCCGAAGCCTGGCGCGCCATCGACTTCGAGACCCTGTTGCTGCTGCTGGGCATGATGATCCTGGTGGCCAATCTGCGCTTATCGGGCTTTTTCGCCCTGGTGAACCGTTGGGCGGTGGAGCGGGCCCGGCATCCGTTGGCGCTATTGATCGCCGTGACCCTGGTTTCCGGCGTCCTGTCGGCCTTCCTGGTCAACGATATGGTCTGCTTGGTGTTGACGCCGCTGGTGTTGGACATGGTCTTGCTGCTCGGCCGCAATCCGGTGCCGTACCTTTTGGCGGTGGCGATGGGATCGAACATCGGCAGCGTGGCCACATTGACCGGCAACCCGCAGAACATCATCGTCGGCAGCCTATCGCATATTCCCTATCCGCTGTTCTTCGCCCGACTGGCGCCGGTGGCGCTGATGGGATTGGCGCTATGCGTGTTGGTGATCGGCCTGGCCTTTCGCCGCGAGTTCGCCAGCGGGGGCTTTGCGCCCGTCGAGGCGCAGCCGGTGCGATTTCATGGCGTGCTGGTGGTCAAATCGCTGCTGGCGACGCTGGTGTTGGTGGTCAGCCTGTTCGCCGGCGCACCGGCCGCCGGTGTCGCCATGTTGATCGGTTCGTTGCTGCTACTGACGCGGCGGGTGAAAGCGCACAAGGTGTATCGGGAGGTCGATGGTCCGCTGCTGATGTTGTTCGGCGGCTTGTTCGTGGTGGTCGCCGGGCTGGAAAAAACCGTAATGAGCCCGGCGTTGCTGGCCCAGGCCGGGCATTGGCCGCTGGGGCACGTGCCGCTGCTCTCCATCGTCACCGCCGTGCTGTCTAACATCGTCAGCAATGTGCCGGCCGTGCTGGTGCTCAAGCCCTTCATCGAGCCGCTTGCCAATGCGCAGCAGGCTTGGTTGACGGTCGCCATGGCGTCGACGCTGGCCGGCAACTTCACCCTGGTCGGTTCGGTGGCCAACCTGATCGTCGCGCACCGGGCGCGGGCGCGCGGTGTGGACATCGGCTTCTGGCGCTATTTCCTGGTCGGTGCGCCGCTGACGGTGCTGACCATTCTGTGTGGCGCCTGGTGGCTGAGTTAAGCGTTGCCTTGGCCGCGCCCCTCGGTCATGTCGTCCGCCAAGCGCCAAAACGCGCTTAATTCCTCCCCTTCGCGCTGCTGCACCTCGCGGCAAAGTCTGCCGATGTCATCGTGATGGCGCTTGAGCGTGGCGACCACGGCCGGCTCCAGTTGCTTGGCGGCCACCAGATCCTCCAGGTGCGCGAACACCTGGATTTCGGGTAGTCCCTGTCGGTAGGGACGATCCTCGATCAGCGCGGTGTAGATATCCGCTACCGCCATGATGCGCGCACCCAGGCTGAGCTTGTCCGCGGACTTGTGGAACGGATAGCCGCTGCCGTCGAGACGTTCATGATGGTGCGATGCCCATTCGGCAATATCGCTCAGTCCGTTGATTTTGCTGAGGATGTCGTGCGTGATGTAGCTGTGCGAGCGCATGCGCGCCATCTCTTCCCGCGCCAGTGGGCCCCCGCGGTTGATGTACTCGTTGGGGATGGCCAACTTGCCGGTATCGTGCAAATAACCGGCGATACGCATCTTGGCCGCCTCGGCCGCGCTCATGCCCATGTGGCGGGCGATGGTTTCGGCGCAGATCGCCACACCGGCGGAGTGCGTGGCGGTGAAATGGCTACGCGAGTCGATGATCAACGCAAAGAAGCGCGCAAACAACATCAGCTTCGGCAGATCCAGTTCGATGTCCTCGAACGGCGCCAGCGCCTTGAGAATTTGATCGAGATTGACGGAAAACAGATCCAACCAGAAGCGCTCGGCGCGCGACACCGCCAGGAAAGCCGCCACATGATCGGGGTGGAATACCGCGCCGGCTTTTTCGGCGATGCACAGCCGGATCTCCTCCATGTCCGCCAGGATATTGTCCCGCCCCTGCGCCAATACTTCGATGCGGTCGGCCAAGTGGATCAGATGGCTCAACATCGGCACCGGGCGTTGTTCGAACCGCTGTCCGGCCCCGTCTTCCCACGGGACATGATGGTATGCCACCAGCGATGCATATGGTCGGAAGGCTTCGAATTGTCCCAGCAGGTGGGCGCCCATCTGCGCGTGCCGGTGCGGTTCGATCTCCTCGAACGCCAAGAGACGCAACCTGTCGTGCAGCGCCAGCGCGCCGATATCGTGAAAGATCGAGGCGATGAACAGACTGCGGTAATCGTCCATCGACAGCTGCATGGCCAGACCGATCTGGGCGGCGATCAGGCAAGTGCGTTTTTGGTGCGAGCCCAGCCGCGGGTCGAGCAGATCGAGCGTTGTGGACAAGGCCGCGACCATGTCGAACAGGCGAACGTTGAGCACGGCGTGGGAATGGGCATCGGTATGGACGACGGCCATCGCATCCTCTCGGGCGCAAGACGTAAAAGATGACATAGCCATATTATAGTTATCTGCCAACACTTTGCTTGCCGCGCATGCTTTTCGATGGCTGATTGTAAATTTAGCATGATCTCTCTTTTAACGAGAGGTGATGAGTAAAATGGCAATCTCTTCGATAAATAAGTTACCCCCAGGCATCCAATACGTGCGGACGTTGTCCGGCTTCAATGAATACCGGCTGGACAACGGTCTGCAAATCCTGCTTGGCGTCGATGCCACCACACCGGCGCCGGTCCAGATCGATCTGGTGTACCAGGTCGGTTCCAAGCACGAAAACTATGGCGAAACCGGCATGGCGCATGTGTTGGAGCACATGGTGTTCAAGCAAGCGGATTGCGACACCTGCAGTGCTTTGCAGAAACTCAAGCAACGCGCGCTGAGCTATAACGCGGAAACATATTTCGATTACACCCTGTACAACGCCGTTTTCGTCAGCGACGGCACGCTGGCGGACAATCTGGCCTGGTTTATGGGCTGGCTGGCCGGCATGATGAACCAACAAAGCTTTTTGGCGCAGCATCGGCTCGATCTCGAGAAAGTCGTCGTGCGCAACGAGTACGAGATCAACGAAGACGAAGACGACAAAGCATTGCGCGACGAGTGCCTGGCCGCCATGTTCAAATGGCACAACTACGGCAACGCCATCATCGGCGCGCCCAGCGACGTGGCGCACAGCGACGCCGAGCTGCTCGCCGCTTTCTACCGGCGGCATTACCGGCCGGATAACGCCAGCCTGATCGTCAGTGGCCAGATCGACCCCAGCGTGTTGCTAGAGGGGATCGTCGCTCATTTTTCGCCGATCCAATGCCCCGCTCGACCATTGCCGGCGCCGGTCACCGTCGAGCCGCAGCAGCAAGGCGAGCGAGAAGTGACCCTGCGTCGCGTCGGTGAGGCGCCCGTCTTGCTGCTGGGCTATCGCGGTCCGGCGTTCGCGCATCCGGATACGGCGGCGCTTTGGTTGCTCGCCAAGATTTTCCAGGCCCGCCTGACCATGCGCCGGGACGCGCTGCAGTCGATCGTCGTCATGGACTCGAACGCCATCGGCATTTTGCCGGCGGCCGATTTCAATATCCTGGAGTGTAAGCTGACGCTACATTCCCATGCCGAGCTACCGAAGGCCCGCGCCGCGATGCTCGCGCTGTTCGAGGCTGGAGAACGTCTGAGCCAGGCGGAGCTGGATGCCGTGCGCCAAGGGCTGTCGCGAAGCGATCATGCCGCGGAAGAAGGCCATGAGGACATTATTCTCGGTGTGCAGTGCGGAGACTGGCGTTTAGCCGTTTGGCATGGGCGGCGCCTTCTCGCGCTCTCGCTGGCCGAGGTACAGACCGCGGCCGATATCTTGCTGCAGCCGGCCAATCGGACGCTCGGCATGCTTGTGCCGGTCGACCAAGCACCGGTTGCGTGGCAGCCGGCGCCGGCGATCGACCTCGATGCCTTGTTGGCGGCTCCTCAGGGCTTGGCGCAAGGCGTCGCGCCGGCCGCGGGTATCGTGTTTGACGAGCTCGAGGCGGGTGCACTACGCCACACGCTTGATAACGGCGCGCAAGTTGCCTGGTTTGCCCGTCCGGGGTACGGCAGTGCCAAGGCGTTTTGTCGGTTTACTTTGAGCGATGCCCAATCGGGTCAGCAATATTTGCTGCCGTATTTGCTACGACAACTCGTGCGGCTCAGTGCCCCGGAGTTCGAAGGGGGTGTGGTCGCCGACGTGGCCTTCATGCAGCTCGATATCGCGATGGAAGCGTGGACACCCGGGGTGCTCGAGCATGATATCGCCGTGCTATGTCGTGCGTTGGGACGTAGTGTCAAGTTATCGGCCGACGAATGCCAGCATCTGCTCACCGGCCTGGATAACGACCTGGATCGTTACGGACATCTGACTTCCGCCGCGCCTTACCCGGCTGGTCATTCGCTCTATCACCCCAGTGCCGGCGACTGGCAGACCGCCATCCGGGCGGCGGATCCTTATAGGTTGCAACAGATGTTGCAAGGCACGCTGAGTGCTTGCCGCACGACACTGGGCGTCGTAGGCGACATCGACCAGGGCTTGTTGCGACAATCGCTCCAGGACGGCTTTGGCGATTGGCCTGCCGCGCAGCCCTTCCGGCCGCTGATCCTGGATGTGCCGCAGCCCACAGCCCAGCGCGAAGAGGTGTGCACCCCCGGAAAAAAGAATGCGCGTATGGCCACTTTCCTTGCCGTTCCGCCATTCAGTCATGCGGACTACCCCGCGCTCAAAATGGCCAGCCGCTTGTTGGGCTTGCGCCTGTTTGTGCGCATCCGGGAGCAAATGGGGCTCAGTTATTCGATGGCCTCCGACTTCTACTTGCCTGCGTACGGGGCGCCTTTTTCAATTTGGTCTTTCCAGGTGACTTTCGCCCCGCAGAATCGCACGCGTGTCGAACAAGGTTTTGACGAAGAGTTGGCGTGCGCACGCCGCGACGGCTTCGACGAGCAGGAACTGGGGGATGTCAAACGCTATTTCGCTAACCGGAGGTGGTATCAGGCCTGGAGAAATCGGTATGTTCCCATGGATGGCGACAGCGATCCTGCCGGCATACTGGCGATCGGCGCCCAGATCGATGACGATCTGCGGCATTACGACAGGCTAGCCGCGCTGACGCTCGACGAGGTCAACGCGGCGCTACGGCGTTATCTGAATCCGGCGAGCAAGCATCGCCGTCTCACCGGCGATTTCGCCTAATCGGCCGCGCGGCAAACCGCTGTCGGTTTGCCGCGTGCCGGTTTACCCTACAACATCATCCCGCCCGATACTTCGATGCGCTGGCCGTTGATCCAGCGGCAGTCCTCGGTCAGCAACGCGGCCACCGCGCCGCCGATATCGTCCGGCAGCCCTGCGCGTCCAAGCGCGGTTTGACTGGCGACAAAGGCGTTGAGCTGTGGATTGTCGCGCACCATGCCGCCGCCGAAGTCGGTCTCGATCGCGCCAGGCGCCACCACGTTGACGGCGATACCGCGCGGGCCGAGTTCCTTGGCCAGATAACGGGTCAGCACTTCCACCGCCCCCTTCATCGCCGCATAGGCGGCGTAGCCCGGCAGGGCGAAACGCGCCAAACCGGAAGACAGGTTGACGATGCGACCGCCATTCTCGATCAGCGGCAGCAACGCCTGGGTCAGGAAGAACACGCCCTTGAAATGAATGTTGACCAGTTGGTCGAACTGCGCCTCGGTGGTGTCGGCGAAAGCGGCGTGGATGCCGATGCCGGCATTGTTGACCAGGAAGTCCAAAGTATCGCGCTGCCAGTGCGCCTTGAGTGTGGTTTGTACCGCGCGGGCGAAGTCGGCGAAACCGACGCTGTCGGCGACATCCAGCGGCAGCGCCACCGCGCGCCGGCCTTGGGCGGAAATTTCGCGTACCACCGACTGCGCCTCTTCCTGCTGGCTGCGATAAGTCAGGATGACGTCGATACCGTGCGCCGCCAGGTGCAGTGCCATACTTTTGCCCAGGCCGCGGCTGCCGCCAGTCACTAATGCGATCTTGTTGCTCATGAGATTCTCCTTCGGAGGGGGCTTCGCTGCAAAATACGAACGATCTCGTCCGCGTCTGACAGGCAGTTTAGGTCGCGCGACTTGTCGGATAAAGCTGGATAATCTGGATAGACTTTCCATGAATTGCGCACAATAGTATGACGGAGATGCGTGCTATGCCGCATAGACCGCTCCGACAACAGATAAGCGCATTGTCATAGCGGCGAGCCGGTTGCATGATTCTCATATGGCGCGATAGAGGGGAATAGCATGGACCAGCAGACAAGACAGGCGTATCTGGCGCGCATCGGCATTCGCCAGGCGGTCGAGATCTCGCCCGAGGGGCTGGCACAACTCCATTTGCAACATCTGCGTACCGTGCCATTCGAGAATTTAAGCCTTTTTCTCGATCAGCCCGTGCAGCTTAACGAGGCCGCGCTGGTGGACAAGTTGGTGCGCCAGCGGCGCGGTGGTTTCTGCTATGAGGTCAACCACGCTTTTGCAAGGTTGTTGGCCAGCCTGGGTTTTGACGTCAGCCTGTTGGCTGCGCAGGTATTCGACGGCACGGTTTACGGACCGCCGTTCGACCATCTGCTGCTGCGGGTGCGTTTCGACGGCGGCGACTATCTGGCCGATGTCGGATTCGGCGATTCGTTTCTACTGCCCTTGCCGCTCTTGCCGGGGGCATGCAGCCATCAGCCGGGTGCCAGCTACCGGCTGGCAAGCACGCAAGGGCAGTTGTCGCTACTGCAGTGCAAGCAGGTGGATGACTGGCGACCGCTGTACCGGTTCTCGCCGGACGTGCATGACATCACGGACTTCGAGCCCATGAACCGCTTCCACCAGCATTCGCCGGCATCGCACTTCACGCGCCGTCCGATCTGCTCGCTGGCCCGCCCGGACGGTCGTATCAGCCTGAGCGGTGCGAGACTGATCATTACATTGGGAGCCGACCGGCTGGAGCAGCCGATCGGCGACGCCGTCACTTTACGCCAGTGCCTGAAGAAACATTTCGGCATCGATCTGTCCGGCGAGCAAGCGGCACTGCTGTTTGCGCGTGGCTGCGCAGCCGGAGATGCCGTTACGTCGGCAACGGGATCCACTCCTTCTCGCCGTCGATGACGCCCATGCGTTGGGCCTGCCAGTCCGCTTTCGCTTGTTCGATTCGTTCGCGCCGGCTGGAGATGAAGTTCCACCACATCGCGCGCGGGCCATCCAGCGGCGCGCCGCCGATCAGCACAACCCGGGCGCCGGCCGGTGCGTTGAGCTCGGCGGCGCCTTGCGCCAGGCAGGCCATGGTATGCCTCGAGACGCTGGCTCCACCGATCTCGACCTCGCCGTCGACCACATACACCGCGCGTTCGGCGACATGCTCCGGCAGCGGTAGGCGCTGTCCGGGGGCTAGCTGAAGATCCAGGTAGAGTGTCTCGCTGAAGGTCGCCACTGGCGAGCGCACACCGTAAGCCTCGCCGATCAACACGCGCACGATCGCGCCGTCTACGTCGAGCTGCGGCAGGTCCTCGGCCGGGGTGTGGACGAAGGCCGGCTCGCATTCCTCGGCGTCTTGCGGCAGCGCGCACCACAGTTGCAGGCCGTGCAGGTCGTAGCTTTGGTCCAGTAGATCCGCCGGCTTGCGTTCCGAGTGCACAATGCCGCGCCCGGCGGTCATCCAGTTGATGGCGCCCGGTTCGATACGCTGCACCGAACCCAGACTGTCGCGATGCATCATCGCGCCCGCGAACAGGTAAGTGACGGTGGCCAGTCCGATATGCGGATGCGGCCGCACATCGTGCGCGTTACCGGGCGTTTCTCTCACCGGGCCCATGTGGTCGAAAAACACGAACGGGCCCACCGAGCGGCGTGCCGCCGCCGGCAAGCTGCGCCGCACGATGAAGCCGCCGCCCAGATCTTTCTCGGTCGACGATAGCAATATCGTCTCGGTCATGAGTGTCCCCCGTCCAGGGTTTCGATGACCGTGGTGACTTGGGTCATCAGTTTATGGATAGGACAACGGTCGGCGATGGCCAGCAGCTTTTGCCGCGTCGCCTCATCCAGCGTTTCGTCGAGCGTAATCTCTGCCTGCAAACGATAGGTGCCCTGGCTTTCCTGGCTGTCGTCGCGCGTCACGTCAACGCGGATATCGCCGAGCTGGATGCCTTTGCGCTGTGCATACCACAGCATGGTGAGCGCTTTGCAGGCACCCAGCGCCGCATCGTATAGATCGTGCGGGTTGGGGCCGCTGTCGCTGCCGCCTTCTTGTTGGCTCATATCCACCACCAAGCGATGCTGTCCGATCTGCACCGTGTGGCGCATCGGCGCGGATAAATCGCGTTGGATCACAATGCTCATGCCGTTCCCCTCTCCCATGGTTAGGACAAATACATTTATTCATAAAGTCAGCCATATTGAAAGAAGATTCCCAGGGAGCGATGGCGATGACGGATGAGGCACAAGATGCACCGCAACGGCGCTGGCTTGCTTTGCTTCATGCCGTGGCTAGCCTGTTGCTGGCCTATGCGCTGTTAATGGTCGGCAATTCGTTGGCCAGTACCCAGACCTCGCTCAGCCTGTTGGCCGATGGCGTACCGGTGGCCATGGCCGGGGTGATCCAGTCGGCTTACTACGGCGGGTTCTTTCTCGGCGGCTTCGCCTTCAGCGGTATCGTGCGCCAGTACGGCCATCACCGCGCCTTCGCCGTGCTCGCCGCACTGGTCTGCCTGGTGGCGCTGGCGCAATCGTTGTTGCACGGTTCGCTGCTGTGGCTGCTCAGCCGCTTCACCAATGGTTTGGCGATCTGCGGCGTCTTCATGGTGGTGGAGAGCTGGCTGAATGCCTGTGTCAACAACGAGCAGCGCGGCCAATTGTTTTCGCTTTACATGATTCTCAGCTACTTGGGCGCCGGTGCCGGACAGTGGCTGTTGCGGCTACCGTTCGACCAGCCCGGTTGGCCGTTTATCATTGTTGCCATGCTGTTCACCCTGGCGATTATTCCGGTCACGCTGACGCGGCAGCAGCCTTTGCCGGTCGCGGATGCGCCGCCTGGCAACCTGTGGCGCCAGGCGCTGCGCACGTTGCGGCAACTCAATCGGCGCGCGCCGCTTGGCTGGGCCGGCGCGTTGGTCGCCGGCTGCTTCAATAGCGCCTACTACGCCATGATGCCGGTGATGTTGAGCCAGTTGCATTACGCCAATACGCATATCGGCGACTTCATGGGGCTGACGCTACTGGCGGCGCCGGTGCTGCAATGGCCGATGGGCAAATGGGCCGACCGCGGCAACCGTGCCGAGCTGCTGTCGCGTTCGGCACTGGCGGTGCTGGTGTTGTCGCTGATCCTGAGTCAAGTGCTGTTCACTTGGCTACTGCTGCCGTTGTCGATGTTGTTCGTTTGTATCGCCTTCACTTTCTACGGCACCTTGAGCGGCATCGTGAACGACGCCATGCCGCCGCATCGCCGCGTCGAGGCCAATGCCACCTTGCTGACCATGTACGCACTGGGCGGTACGCTTGGGCCGGTGCTCAGTTCGATGGTCATGGGTTGGCTCGGCCCCGCGGGCTACTTTGTCACCGCCGCGATTTTGGCCGGCGCCATGCTGGCTGCTGCACGTCTCTTCGGCGCGGCACGCCCGATTCCCCACCCGCTGGGGCTCCTCTGAGGTTTTGACCCGCCATCGGCTTGACCCGAATCAAGTTATTCAAAAAGAGGTATGTAGCATGCTCCTTTCGTGGCATCACGCCGCTAGACTGTCGCCCATTCCGATCCCAACTAATGGAGTGAGTCATGTTCTGTATTCAATGCGAGCAAACCATGCGTGCCCCGGGCGGCAAGGGCTGTAGTTTCACCCAGGGCATGTGCGGTAAAAGCGCAGAGACCTCGGACCAGCAGGACTTGCTGGTGGCCGTGTTGCAGGGCTTGTCGGCCTGGGCGCTCAAGGCACGCGAGTTGAACATCGTCGATGCGGCGGTCGATGCCTTCGTGCCGCGCACGCTGTTCGCCACGCTGACCAACGTCAACTTCGATACCCGCCGTATCGTCGAGTACACGCGCGAAGCCGCGTCGTTACGCGATGGCTTGGCCGCCCGCTGCCGTGAGATCGATCGCGCCGCGGATGTGGCGCTGCCGCAAGCCGGCATTCAGCCGGCCGACGACTTGGCCGGGCTCGCCGCACAGGCGGCCGATTGGGCGCTGGACCGCGATGTATTCGACGTCAGCGAAGAGGTGCACGGCTTGCGCCTGTTGGGGTTGTATGGCTTGAAGGGCGCGGCGGCTTATATGGAGCACGCCCGCGTGCTGGATCGTCAGGATGCCGGTTTGGCGCAAGGTTTCCACGAAAAGATGGTGGCACTGGCCGATCCCTCGGATGACATCGAAGCGCTGCTGGCGCTGTCGCTCGACATCGGCCAGCTCAATTTCCGCATCATGGCCATGCTGGACGACGGCGAGACGGCGATGTTCGGTCATCCGGCGCCGACCCAGGTCAACGTCAACCCGGTGGCCGGCAAGGCGATTCTGATTTCCGGCCACGACCTGAAGGATCTGCGCGCGCTTCTGGAGCAGACCGAGGGAACCGGCATCAACGTCTACACCAACGGTGAAATGCTGCCGGCGCACGGTTACCCGGAGCTCAAGCGCTTCAAGCACTTGGCCGGCAACTACGGTAGTGCCTGGCAGAACCAGCAACGCGAGTTCGCCGCTTTCCCCGGCCCGATCGTCATGACCTCCAATTGCATCATCGACCCGAACGTCGGCCGCTACAGCGATCGCATCTATACCCGCAGCATTGTCGGCTGGCCGGGCGTCAAGCACTTGGAAGGCGAAAGCTTTGCGCCGGTGATCGAGCAGGCGCTGGCGATGCCGGGCTTCGCCGAGACCGCCGAACCGCACCAGATCACGGTGGGTTTCGGTCGTCAGACGCTGTTGTCCGCAGCCGATACCGTGATCGACATGGTAGCCGCCAAGCAGCTGCGCCATGTGTTCCTGGTGGGCGGTTGCGACGGCAGCCGGCAGGAGCGCAGCTACTATGCCGACTTCGCGCGCCAGGTGCCGCAAGACTGTGTCGTGATGACGCTGGCCTGTGGCAAATACCGTTTCAACAAGCATGATTTCGGTACCATCAACGGCCTGCCGCGGCTGTTGGATGTCGGTCAGTGCAACGACGCCTACTCGGCGGTGATGCTGGCCGTGACCCTGGCCGAAAAACTCGGCTGCGGCGTCAACGATCTGCCGCTGACGCTGGTGTTGTCCTGGTTCGAGCAGAAGGCCATCGTGATCCTGCTGACCCTGCTTTCGCTTGGCGTGCGCAACATCTACACCGGCCCGACGGCGCCGGCGTTCCTTAACGACACGCTGATGGGCGTGCTGGCGGAACGCTTCGGTATGCGCGAAATCGGCACGGTGGAAGAAGATATGGCCGCCATGTTGCCGGCCTGACGTCATACGGCCCCGGCGTCCGCCGGGGCATTTCCGGAGAAAAGCTGTGCAGGACGTTCTATCCCTTTGCCCGCGGGAGGCCACCGTGCGTGCCGTGCGGCGCGAGACCCCCGATGTCTGGACGCTGGAACTCGAACCGGGCGGCCATTACGATTACCTGCCCGGGCAATATGCCCTGGTTGGCGTCGACCATGACCGCCAGGTGCGCGCATATACGTTGTCATCGACACCGGGGCTGAGTACGGGCTTGAGCTTGACGGTGCGCCGCATCGAGCAGGGCATCGGTTCCAACTGGCTCACGGGCCAAGTACAACCTGGCGATACGCTGCGGTTGTCGCCGGCACAAGGTCGCTTCACGCCTGGACACGCCCCCGGCGACGCCTATCTGTTTCTCGCCGCCGGTTGCGGCATCACGCCGGTGATGTCGATGACGCGCTGGCTGCTGTCGCATCGGCCCGAGGTTCATCTGACGGTGCTGTACCACGTCCGGCGCGAACAGGATGTGATCTTTGCCGACGAATGGCGTGCGCTGGTGCGCCAGTATCCGCGACAACTGACGCTGCACCGGTTGATTCGCGAGCACGGCCGCGAACATACCCAGTTGAGTGCGACACTGTTGGCTGGCCTGGTGCCGGATATCGCCGCCCGCACGGTGATGAGCTGTGGCCCCGAGTCCTATATGCAAAGCGCCAGTTTGCTGGCGAGTCAACTGGGCGTGCCATCGGAGCGCATCCATAGCGAAACCTTCCTGCCCAAGAACACGCCGGCCGTCGAGGCCGTGCCTGTCGACGCGCCACGCCACCGGATCGTGCTCGAACCGTGGGGCGATCGCGCCGAGGCGGTGCAAGGCGGCAATCTGTTGGCAGCGCTGGAGGCACAGGGCGTGCCGATGATCGCCGCCTGCCGCAGCGGCGACTGCGGCAGTTGCAAGCTCAAGGTGTTGTCGGGCGACTACCGGATGGGGGCGCAAACCGCGCTGTCGGCGCAGGAGTTGGCCGAGGGTTGGGTGCTGGCTTGCTGCTGTAGCGTGGAAGGCGACTTGGTGGTGTCGCAGGGGTAGGGCGTTTGTGTGTCGCTCGACCGCGCTGACGTGCCCTGTCAGGCATGGATCGTTATCATCGCGCCATGCCTACCGCCACCCCGCACGACGCCGTGTTCAAGCAATTCCTATCCGACCCGGATACGGCGCGTGATTTCCTCGACATCCACCTGCCGCCGGCGTTGCATGATGTGTGCGACCTATCGACACTTAGCCTGGAACACGGCAGCTTCATCGACCCCGATCTCACGGCTTATTACTCGGACATCCTCTACTCGGTTAAGACACGGGGTGCGCCGGGCTACGTCTACTGCTTGATCGAGCACCAGTCGACCCCCGATAAGCTGATGGCCTTTCGCTTGATGCGCTATTGCCTTGCCGCCATGCAAAGCCATCTGCACAAAGGGCACGATACTCTGCCGCTGGTGGTGCCTTTGCTGTTCTACCACGGCTGCCAAAGCCCTTATCCGCACAGCACCCACTGGTTCGATTTGTTTATCCAGCCGGAACTGGCGGTCAGGCTCTATAACCGGCCCTTCCCGCTGGTTGACGTCACGGTGATACCGGACGAGGAAATCCTGCGGCATAAGCGCGTCGCGCTGCTGGAGCTGGTGCAAAAGCACATCCGCCAGCGTGATATGATGGAACTGATCGACAAGCTAAGCTACCTACTGAAGCTTGGCTCATGCAGCCAAGCACAGCTTGAGTCGCTGTTGAATTACATGCTGCAGGCCGGCGAAACGGCGGAGCCGAAAACCCTGTTGCATGAATTGGCGCACATTGCGCCGCAGTATGAGGAGACCGTGATGACCATTGCAGACAAACTACGTGATGCTGCCCGGCAAGAAGGTCGGCAAGAAGGTCGGCAAGAAGGCCGGCAAGAAGGCCGACAAGAAGGTCGTCAGGAAGGCCGAAAAGAGAGCCTGCAGGAAGTCGCACGCGCCATGCTGGCCAACGGCATCGACCGCGCCATCGTCATGCAATGCACCGGTTTGACCGAATCGGAGCTTGACCGGCTGTATCACTGATCCTCCCCACGAAGTAGGTCTCCTTCCGCCAAACACATCGTGGGCGTTCGCCGCAGGCAACGCACCATGCCCGATTGGCGCGTTGCGTCGCGAACGCGTCCTACAACTCAGCTAGGCCGGTAGAGTTTGATGATGGCCGAAAAATCCAACCGCCCGTCGCCGCGCTGGCTCAAGGCTTGGTAGAGCTGTTCCGCCTGTGCGCCCATGAAGGCCGGTTGATGCGCCGATTTGGCGGCGCAGGTGGCGAGTCCTAGATCCTTGAGCATCAGATCGACGCCGAAACCGCCGCTGTAGCCGCGCCCCGCCGGTGCGCCTTCGACGATGCCAGGGTAAGGATTGTAGGTGTCCGAACTCCAACAGCGCCCGCTGGAGGTATTGATGATGCCTGCCAGGATCGTGGCATCGATGCCGAGCGCGGTGCCAAGCGACATGGCCTCGGCCACTGCCGCCATCGAGACCCCCAATACCAGGTTGTTGCAGATTTTGGCGACCTGGCCCATGCCGACATCGCCGCAGTGCACGATGTTTTTTCCCATGCAGGTAAGCAGCGGGCCGATGCGTTCGAACAAGGCCGGTGTGGCGCCGACCATGAAGGTCAGACTACCGGCCGCCGCGCCGCCGGTGCCGCCGGAAACCGGCGCGTCGGCGAACGGATTGCCTTGGCGCCCGGCCAGTTCGGCGCAGGCCAGGGCACTCGCCGGATCGACGGTGCTGCAATCGACGAGCGGCACGTCCGGGCCGATGCCCGCCAGTACACCCTCTTCGCTCGTCAACACGCTACGCACATGGGCCGCTGCCGGCAGCATGGTGAACACACATTCGGCGCCCTCCACTGCGGCGCGCGGCGATACGACGGCTTGCGCCCCGGCTGCCGCCAACGCTTGCATGGCGCCCGGATTCAGATCGAACACCCGCAGTGCATGGCCGGCTTTGAGTAGGTTGTGCGCCATGGGCCCGCCCATATTGCCCAAACCGATAAAAGCGATATTCATGTCGATACTCCTCAGCGCAGGCGAATGGTGGTGTTGACGCCGCCTTCCGCGGTTTCGTCGTCGAACCAGCGCGCAGTGACGGTCTTGGTTTGGGTGTAGAACTGCACGACCTGTTTGCCGTAAGGGCCGAGATCGCCCAGCTTCGAGCCGCGCGAACCGGTAAAACTGAAGAAGGGCAGCGGTACCGGGATCGGTACATTGATACCGACCTGACCGACGTCGATTTCCGACTGGAACTTGCGCGCCGCCGCGCCGCTTTGTGTGAACAGCCCGACGCCATTGCCGAACGGGTTGCGGTTTACCAGCGCGATGGCCTCGTCCAGTGTGTCGACGGTCAGGACCAAGAGCACCGGGCCGAAGATTTCCTGCCGGTAGATCTCCATCTCGGTGCTGACATCGGCGAACAAGGTTGGCGCGATGAAATTGCCCTGCGGGTAACCGGGTACAAGGATGCCGCGACCGTCGAGTACCAGCTTGGCCCCTTCGCGCACGCCCGATTCGATCAGACCGAGAATGCGCGCCTGCGCGGCGCGCGAGATGACCGGGCCGATGTCGGTGCCCGGCTCGCAGCCGGCGTTGACCTTAAGCGTCCGGGCGCGCTCGACGATATCCGGCAGCCAGGCCGATGCGGCACCGACCAGCACCGCGACCGATGTGGCCATGCAACGCTGCCCGGCTGCGCCGAAGCCGGCGCCCACCAGTGCATTGACCGTCTGCTCTCGATTGGCATCCGGCAACACCACCGCATGGTTCTTGGCGCCCATCATGGCCTGTACGCGCTTACCATGTTCGCTGGCCAGCCGGTGAACGTGGGTGCCGACAGCCGTCGAGCCGACAAACGACACTGCCTTGATACGCTCGTGCGTACACAACATGTCGACCACTTCCTTGCCGCCGTGCACCACATTGAGCACCCCATTGGGGATGCCGGCTTCCAGCGCCAATTCGACCAATTGCATGGTCGACAACGGGTCTTGCTCAGACGGTTTGAGTACGAAGGTATTGCCGCAGACGATGGCCATCGGGAACATCCACAGCGGAATCATCGCCGGAAAGTTGAACGGCGTGATGCCGGCGCACACGCCGATCGGCTGGCGCAGCGTGTAAGTATCGACGCCGCCGGCGACGTTCTCGGCGAATTCGCCCAATTGCAGCGTACCGATCGAGCAAGCGTGCTCGACCACTTCCAACCCGCGGAAAATGTCGCCCTCGGCATCGGCCAGCGTCTTGCCCTGTTCGGCGGTCAGGGTCTTGGCAATGCGCGGCAGATTGGCGCGGATCAGTTCCTGGAATTTGAGCATGATGCGCATACGCGCGGAGAGCGGGGTGTTCTTCCAGCCTGCGAAGGCCGCCTGGGCGGCGGCGATGGCGGCTTCGACCTCGGCGGCGGTGGCGAAGGGGACGCGTGCCAGGACTTCTTGGGTTGCGGGGTTGATCACCTCGCGCCAGTCGCGGCTTTGCGAGTCGACGAACTCGCCGTTGATCAACAGTTTGACGATGGCCGGTCCGGGCTTCAGCGGATAGGCGTTCATGATGGTCTCTCTCTCGTTGTGTGGTTGTGCGGGCTTGTCCCAGCCCTGGGTGGTTCGAGCGAATGCCGTGCGTTGCTGCGCGAACGCACGCTACAAGCTTAGGACAGGGAGACTGCAATAGTGCATTGCACGCCGACGAGTGCACACTACGCGAATGCACCTGTCGACCTGGCACTTGGGACAGGTTGGCGCACATGCTACGGGAGTGAGGATTTCAGGCGGTTTGGCGAGCGAACACCTGGCGGCCGCCTACCCAGGTGGCCTGGACGATGCCGTCGTCGTCGATCGCCGTCAGGCTGGCGGTCTTGCCCGGGGCGATATCGCCCAGGTCGTGGCGGCCGAGTGCTCTGGCGCCATTGCGGCTGGCCAGCCGCCAGGCCTCTGCCAGCGGCAGGCCGAGCCAGCGCTGTAGGTTGCCGACCGCGTCGATCAGGTGCAGCGTGCTGCCGGCCAGCCCGCCGTCGTCGGCGCGTACTACGCCGTCTTGCATATGTACGGTCAATTCACCCAGACGGTAATCGCCGTCCGGCATGCCGGTGGCGCGCATGGCATCGGTGATCAACACTAGCCGTTCTGGGCCGACGGCGCGCCAGGCGATGTCGATGGCGGCGGGGTGGACATGGTGGCCATCGGCGATGAGTTCGACCATGGCGTCGTGGCTGACCAAGCCGGCGCCGACCACGCCTGGGTCGCGGTGGTGCAGGCCGCGCATACCGTTGTAGCAGTGCACGATGCCGCCGGCGCCGGACTGCAACGCCGCACGGGTCTGGTCGTAGCTGGCGTCGGAGTGGCCGATCAGCACGCGAACGCCCCGGGCGCGCAGCCAGCCAATGGCGGACGCAGCGCCTGGCAGTTCGGCGGCCAGTGCGACGGTATTGAGGCTACCGTCGGCGAGCGCATGCCAGCGCGCGATTTCGTCGAGGGCAATCGATCGCATCAATGGCACCGGATGCGCGCCGCAACATTTGGCGGTGAAGTAAGGCCCTTCCAGGTAGCTGCCGACCAGTTCGGCGCCGGACAAACCGCGCGCCCGACTTTCGCGTACCTGGATCAGTGCCGCCTCGATTCGTTCGACCGGGGCCGTGACCGTGGTGGCGGCGAAAGCGCCGACGCCATGGCGAGCGAAGTGATGCGACATGGTGTCGAGCGCCGCATGGTCGGCGTCCATGACGTCGGCGCCCAGCGCACCGTGCACATGACTGTCGACCAGCGCCGGCAAGAGCCGCCACGACCCGAGGTCGAGATCGTGTCCGGCATCGGTACCGACCGCAGCGATCCGGCCGTCAGCCGCAATACGCACCACGCCATTGTCGAGCCAGCCCTGAGCGGTCAATACCCGCGCGGCGCGTAGTCGCAAAGGGTTACAGTCCATCGGCCATCTCGCTGTGCTGGCGCTTTTTCGCCAGTTGTTCCGCCAGACTGGTGATGCCGGCGCGGCCGGTCTCCACCGCGCGCTGGCGGCATTCGGCGGCGCTGGCACAGTCGTCGCGTTCGAACAGCATATCGGCGAACAGCGCCAAATTCATCCCGGCTACCACTTCGATGCCGGGCCGTTCCTGCACCAGGCGCGCCGCGGTTCGAAACGGCGAGCCGCCCAGAAGATCGGTCACGATCAGTACCTGTGGATTGGCGCAGCGCGCGAGTGCCGCGCGTAGATCGCGCTCCAATTGCTCGGTGCCGATGCCTTCGGGAAAGTCGACGACGAACAGCTCGGGCTGGGCGCCGAAGACCTGGGTGATGGCTTCGTTCAGGCCGCTGGCGATATGGCCGTGGCCGGACAGGATCAGAGAAATCATTTCACGCTCCGGGCGGTCTGTGCCGCCATACGATTGTACGTGGCCGCACAAGGCGGCCGGCGGCATCGGCGTACCGGGCCGATGCCGCCAAGGGGATGGTTAGAGGAAGCCGATCAGTTTGCCGAGCACGCCGAATACCACGGTCAGACCGATCAGTTTCACCGGCGAGAAGCCCTTCTTCATCAGGCTATAGACCAACAGCGTGAAACCGAGCGGCAGCAAGTTGGGCATCAGCTTGTCCAGTACGCCGGTTTGCAGTTCGATGCGCGCCGCGCCGGCATGTATCTGCAGCGGCGTGCTCAAGTGCACGTAGGAGGCGATCAGTGCGCCGATCACCGACATGCCGACGATGGATGCGGCGTGCGAGATCTTCTTGGTGCTGGTTTTGAGCAGATGCAGCGCACCCAGGCCCGTGCGGTAGCCATAGTGGGCGAGACCGAAGCGCAGGCCGAAATGCAGCGCGTTGAACAGCAACAGGAACAGGATCGGCCCGAACAAGCTGCCCTCCAGCGCCAGCGAGGCGCCGATACCGGCGCAGATCGGCAGCCAGGTCAACCAGAACATCGCGTCGCCGATACCGCCTAGCGGTCCCATCAGCGCGACTTTCACCGCGCGGATGGTCGAGAGCTTCTCTTTGTTCTGCTCCATCGCCAGCACGATGCCGGACAAGAAGGTGACGTCGAACGGATGGACGTTGAGAAACTCCAGGTGCATGCGCATCGAGTTGGATAGGTCTTCCGGCTGCCGATGGATTTTGCGCAGCGCCGGGATCAAGGTGAACAACCAGCCGCCGGCCTGCATGCGTTCGTAGTTGAACGAGGCCTGCAAAGCCAGCGAGCGCCAGGCCATCCGGTTGATATCCTGCGTGCTCAGCGGTTCGGCCGGCGTGCTGTCGTAGTAGTCGTCGCGGCTGGCATCGGCGGTCGCCAATGCCTGTTGCATGCGCTTGTCCGCCTTGGCGGCCAGTTCAGCCTCGGTAGCGTTAAATCCCATCTTGCGCCTCCACTGGGTGGGTTGCGGCCGCCGCTTCCAACCGGGCGGTGTTGAAGAAGTCGATCATGGCGACGGCCAGCGCGGCGAGCGCAATGGCCAGGATCGGCAGATGCAGGTAGGTGACGCCGAGGAAGCCCAGGATGAAATAAGCCACGTAGTTACGGCTGAGCATGATCTTCATCAGCAAGGCGAAACCGATGGCCGGCATCATGCCGCCCGCCACCGACAGTCCATCGAGCAGCCACTGCGGCGCCGCCTTGACCAGGTTGCCCGCGGCGGCGGCACCGAAGTAGACCGGCAGGAAAGCGACGACGAAATAGAAGCAGAACAGCACGCCCATACCGGCGTAGTTGACCCATTCGACGCCGCGCCAGTTGCCGGCCTTCACCATGTCGTCGCACTTGTGCATCAGCGGAGAGAACACCGTGAACAGGATGGTGATACAGCCCTGTACCGCGATGGAAAACGGCACCGCCACGCCGATGGCCACCGTGGGGGGCGACTTGGTCAGGATCGCGAAGGCGGTACCGATGACGCCGCCGATCACCACGTTGGGCGGCTGGGCGCCGGCCAATGGCACCATGCCCATCCACACCAGTTCCAAACTGCCGCCGACCAAGAGGCCGGTATGCAAGTCGCCCAGCACCAATCCGACCAGCGGCCCGAGTACGACCGGGCGATGGAAGTGGGTCAGGCCGTCGAACAGATCGACCCCGGCCAGCCCGGCCAAAAGCGCGATCAATAACGATTCTGTCAGCATGTGTCTCCTCCTTGCGGGTTTATAGAGCAGCTTCTTACAGCAACCGGCTGATCGGTTCGCCGACTTCGTCCGGTACGCGGCGGATTTCGCAGTGGATGCCGCGCGCCTCCAGTTCGCGGAACGCCGCGATATCGTCCTCGTCCACAGAAACGGTTTTGTGGATCTGGCGTTTGCCGTCGGCGAAATGCATGTTGCCGACATTGATCTGCTTGATCGGTACGCCGCCCTCGACCAGGGTCAGCACATCGCGCGGCGTTTTGCACACGATCAGGATCTTCTGCCGCTCTGCCGCTTTGTGGATGACCTCGGCGGTTTTGGACAATGTGAAGTAGCGTGTCTGGACGCCCTCGGCGACCACCATGTCCATCAACTGCTGTTGAACCGGATCGCCGGCCGCTTCGTCGTTGGCGACCAAGATCAGATTGGCGCCCAGGCTGCCGGTCCAGGTGACCCCCACCTGGCCGTGCACCAGGCGGTTGTCGATCCGGGTCAGAAGAATATTTGGCGTACTCATTTCGATTTCCCTGTGTTCTTGATGAGCGTAGTGCGTGTTGTCCCGCCGAATCGGCGATTGCGCCGGCGCAGCTAAAGGTTAAGTGGTTCGCATGGTTGTGTCGCCGAGAAATGGTCGGTTGGGCGGCATGCGGCCGCGTAATGCGCCAGTGTCTGTCGGATGGCATGCAGCGCCAGTGCCCGGCCGGACGGCGCGATCTGCCCCGCGCGCACCGCCTCGAAGGCCGGCGGCCGGTACTGACTCAATAGGGCCAGCGGCAGCGGGCCGGCTGTGGCGGCGAGCAGGCGCTCGATTTCGGTCATCACCGCCGCGTCGCCCAGGTAATAACGCGAACGGTCGCTGAAGCTGAATCGGCGTGCGTAAGCCAGCTCGGCCTCGTTGCCGTGGTAGTGCTTGCGCCAATGCACTGGATTGGCGCGCATCGCCTGATCCAGTACTTCGCGTAGTCGGGACGGTTGCAACGATGGGTCGCGGCCGCACAGTTCGTGTTCGATCAATTCCAGGGCAAACAGCGCTTCACGCAAAGCGAAGGTCAGCGCCGGGCCGACTTTGAGAATGGCGAAACGGTCTTCGACCAACTCGCGCAGAGCCTGCGGTGTCTGGTAATCGGTCGAATGGGCTTCGTACATCCATGGTGCTTGGTTGGCAATGGCTTGCACCAGTGCTTGCGCGGTATCGCGCCGATAGGCATGGATGCTGGCGTCGCCGAATTCCACCCCCGGCTGCACCACCAGCGCCACCACGCGTTCCCAGGCGGCATCCAGCCCCAGCTTACGGAAGGCCGACTGGCTGATGGCCAGCGTCAATCCCACATCTTCGGCCGAGGTCGGCTGTAGGCCCTGTTCTTCGTCGGTGGCGCCGCCCGGCGTCGGCACCTCGGTGCCGATGACATAGACCGGCGGCTGTTTGCCGGGCCGCCTGGCCTGGGCCTGTTCGGCGCGCAGGCACAGGGCGGCGGCACGCTCGGCGATGCATTGATCCGGCAAGGGCTCGGGGTCGTCGGCGCAGCGCATGCTGGCATCCAGGTGGATCTTGTCGAAGCCGGCGAGCACGTAGGCCTCGACCATATCGCCGGCTTTACGCATGGCAAGTGCCGCCGGTTCATCCTGCCAGGGGCTGGGACCCAGATGGTCGCCGCCCAGAATCAGATTCGACAGCGGCAGCCCCTCTTCCCGAGCAAGCGTGTGCACGAAACGGGCGAAGTCGGCCGGGGTCATGCCGGTGTAGCCGCCGAACTGGTTGACTTGGTTGCAGGTGGCTTCGATCAACAGCGGCGAGCCGTCGGCCAGGCTTTGTTGCATGGCGGCGGTCAATACCAGTGGATGGGCCGAGCATATCGATGGGATACCGCTGACCAGCCCTTGCCGGCGTAGGGCGCGGAGACGCAGCAGGGCATTCACGAGCATTCTCCCAATCGTTCGGCGGGGCGTTGCTCGCACGGATAGATGGTGACGCCGCGTACCACGCGCGAAATGCTGCCCGACGGCGAGGGATTGTCCGGACTCAGCCCCAGCGCCAAGGCGCGATAGACGCCAAGCACCTGAGCCGGCAACACGCTGCAGATCGCGCGTTCTTCATCGGCGAGCCCCGCGCCGGCGCCGAGCGACAAGGTCGCCGAAGAGGATGAACGGGCGATCAGGCCGTCGCCCACGCCCAGGTGGAAGAGGCCGGGCACGCTGCCGGCGGCGATTTCCCGCACCAAATCCTGCTCATAGGCGCGCAGATCCGGCCGGCTTGAGAATAGGAAAATCAGCAAGGTGTGCTCGTCGATCACGGCCTTCGGCCCGTGCCGGAAGCCGAGGAAGGAGTCATAGGAACACATCACCGCACCGTTGGTCAGTTCTTGCATTTTCAGATGAGACTCGCGCGCGGCGCCGCGCAATGGTCCGGCACCCAATACGACTGCGCGGTGGAAATCGAGCTCGGCGATGTGGCGTAGAACTTCGCCTTGCTCGTGCAGGATCAGCCGGGCCGTGTCGGCCAGCAGTTCGACGCGGGCCTCGGCCCGCGGCAGTCCGCGCGGATCGCACAGCAGCCAGCCCGCCAGGCTCATGGCGGTGAAGCTGCCGGTCATCGCCAGCCCCTTGTCGTTGGCGGCGGTGGGCAGGGTCAGCACATACACCGGGTGGCGACTGCTGTATTGCGCCAGCTCGCCTTCGGCATTGCAGGTGATGATCAGGTGCATGACGTCGCTCAGGCAGGCGTCGGCCCGCTCAAGCGCCGCGACGCTTTCCGGGCTGCTGCCCGAGCGGGCGAAGGAAATCAACAGGGTCGGCGCATCGTGCGCGAAGCACTCGTCCGGGTGGGTGACGATATCGGTTGTCGGGACTGCGCGCACGGCGCGACCGGTCTTGCGGGCGAATGCGCCTTGCAGCAGTTCGCCGATGAAGGCGGAGGAGCCGGCGCCGGTGAGAACGATTTCGCGGCCGCGGTCGGCTAGCGCCAACATGAGAAAGTCGTTGAGAGGGCGTGCCGCTTCCATCAGGCACTGCCAGGTGGCCAACCACAGATCGGGTTGGCCAAGGATTTCCGGCATGGTGTGGGCGGCATGCAGTGCCTGCTGGGCAGGACGGTCAAACTCGGCAAAGACGGGGTTCATGTCCCTGGTCTCCTATATCGATCAGATTTCGCTCGTCATTTAGGCATAATGACTGCTTATTTGTGAGCGAACATGATTGATACTAATACAAAACGATCATAAACATGCAATATGAAACAGAGGCAAGACGCGAAATGCCGTTGCAGTTGTGGTATTCTTTGTCCTATGCGACAAGAAACCCGACTGAGCCTGATCCTCGACTTGTTGGCGGAAAAAGGCAGCGTGACCGTGACGGAACTCGTCGAGGCGCTGGAGGCTTCCAGCGCGTCGATCAGGCGCGATCTCGAATTGCTGGAAAGCCAGCATCTACTGTCGCGCACGCATGGCGGCGCGGTGGCGGGCGGCTTGGCTTATGAGCTGCCGCTACGCTATCGAGGCGGGAGAAACAAGGAAGAGAAGCAACGCATCGCCGCCGTGGCGGCGACGCGGGTCGGCGAGGGCCCGCTGTCGCTGGGCTTGACCGGCGGCACCACCACCACCGAAGTGGCGCGCGCACTGGTCAACCACAAGGGGCTGACCATTGTGACCAATGCGCTGAACATCGCATCCGAATTGGCGTTGCGCCCCAATTTGAAGCTGATCGTCACCGGCGGCACCGCGCGCAGCGAATCCTACGAGCTGGTGGGGCCGCTGGCCGAGGCGAGTCTGGAGGGGATGAATCTGGATCTGGCCTTTGTCGGCGTCGACGGCATCAGCGCCGATGTCGGCTTGAGCACGCACCACGAGGTCGAAGCCCACACCAACCGTGTGTTGATCGAGCGGACGCGTCGGGTCATCGTGGTGGCAGACGGTTCCAAGGTCGGCCATAAGGCCTTTGCCCGTATCTGTCCGCCGAGCGGTGTGAGCGAATTGATCACCGATGCCAGCGCCGACGCCGACGCGTTGCAGCAGTTGGAAAACGCCGGCATCAAAGTGACACTCGCCTGATTCAACACCGCGCCAGCGGATTGGGCGTCGGTTCGCCGATCTTTTGCAGATGGTTGCGGTCGGTGTGATGGAACAGCTCGTCGCGGCCGAGAATCTTCATCACGGTATCTTCGTCGTATGCCCAGCTACCGTCGTCGTGAATCGTCACCTTGATGCGAAATTCCACGGTATCGAAGGCATGCTCCAAAAATGCGCTGGAACTGATGCCGCAGCCGGTGCCGCCTTTGGTGGCGACCAGCTCGAAAGTCTTGGCCTCCGGTGTCGCCTTGCCCGTCGCCAACACCGCCATGCCGCGCGGAATGGTCAACGTGTGCATCACCGTGCCGGTCGCCGGCTCCCACAACCAGTACCCCACCTGATCGTGATAGGTTTCCACCTCGCCCGGCTTGACGATATGGGTGTGATAACGCAGGCCGTACAGTAACTGCGGCCCATTGGGCTGCGGATCGATCGGCTGCAGTTCCATCCGTTCCACGTAAGCCTGCTCCTCCCGGCCTTCGGCCACCGGCTTGATGTCCAGGCCGCGCACGCTTTGCCAAATGCCGGCCATGGCGCGCAACGGGCCGAGATTATTCAGGGTGTGGATGTCCCGGTCGTCGTCTTCGGTGTAGATATCTTGAGCGAATTCCTGCATGTCCGGCCTCTCGGTGAAATAAACCATTGTCCTGGCCGATTTTACCCTCCCGCACGCCGCGCCGCGATTTTCCTTTTTTCCAAGAAACTGTCTCCTCGTTCCTCGTCTGGTTTCGCTGTCCGCCTGCCGACATGATGGGCCCAACGTTTACTTGATGAAGGATGAAGACGATGAAAGCCGTTGCCTATTACCGCAACCTTCCCATCGAGGCACCCGATGCCTTGCTGGATATCGAATTGCCCGATCCGGAGCCGGGGCCGCGCGACTTACTGGTCGAAGTCGCCGCGGTGTCGGTCAACCCGGTCGACGTCAAGGTCCGCGCCGGTATGGCACCGCCGGAAGGGAGCGCCAAAGTCCTGGGTTGGGACGCCGCCGGGGTGGTTCGCGCGGTGGGGCGCGACGTGACGCTGTTCCAACCCGGGGATCGCGTCTGGTACGCCGGGGATTTGCAACGACCAGGCAGCAACGCCGAATGGCAGGCGGTGGATGAACGTCTGGTCGGACATATGCCGCGTTCGCTCGATTTTGCCGCCGCCGCCGCACTGCCGCTGACCAGTATCACCGCTTGGGAGTTATTGTTCGACCGGCTGCAGATTGCCGAGGGGGCGGCATCGAACGGCCAGTCGCTGCTGATTGTCGGCGCAGCCGGCGGGGTCGGCTCGATCATGCTGCAACTGGCGCGTCAGTTGACCGGCGTCACGGTGATCGGCACGGCTTCGCGGCCGGAAACCGCGGCTTGGGTGCGCGAGTTGGGGGCGCATCATGTCATCGATCACAGCCAGCCGTTGGCCGAACAGTTGCGGCGGCAGGGTATTGAATACGTCGATTTTGTCGCCGGCCTAAACCAGACCGATCGCCATTTAGATCAGATCGTCGAAGCGTTGCGTCCGCAGGGGCGGTTGGCATTGATCGACGACCCCGAGTCGCTCGATGTGCGCCTGCTGAAACGTAAGAGCCTGTCGTTGCATTGGGAATTTATGTACACCCGCTCGCTGTACGCCACGGAGGACATGATCGAACAGCATCGGTTGTTGGCGCGCGTGGCCGAACTGGTCGACGCCGGTACGCTGAAGTCCACCCTGACCGAAAAGTTCGGCCGCATCGTCGCCGCGGATCTGAAGCGGGCGCATGCCTTCATCGAGCGCAACCAGGCGCGCGGCAAGGTGGTGTTGGCGGGGTTTTGAGCGTTATTCGCCAGCCAGATAGTCGGCGATGCGTTGCTGCAGGAAGCGGCGCAGCCGATCGATGGCAGGCGACAGCATCTTGCGATGCGGGCACAACAGGTACAGCGGCGCGGCCTCGCCTTGCCAATCGTCGAGCACGGTCTGCAGGTGGCCGGCGCGCAGATCGGCCAGCACATCGAGACGGGATTTGTAGGCCAGGCCGAAGCCGGCCAGCGCCCAGTGCCGCACCAGATTGCCATCGTCCGCGGCGCGGTCGCCGCTGACCGGTACCGTGGTCGGTTGGTCCTCGCGCCAGAAGGTCCATTGATCGTGGGTGGTCTCGTTCAGCATGTAGCGCAGGCAATGGTGACGCCTGAGCGCGTCGGGGTTGGCCGGCCGGCCGTGGTGGCGCAGGTAGTCCGGCGCGGCCACCAGCACGCGCCGGTTGTCGGCCGCCAAGGGCAGCGCGACCAGCGACGAATCTTCCGGTTGACCATAGCGCACGGCGAGATCCACCGGTTGTTTGAACAGATCGGTCAGGTGGTCGCTGATGCGCACCCGTAGCGACAGCTCCGGGTACTGTTGCATGAAGGTGTCGAGCCAGGGGACCAGCAGATTGCGGCCCAGATCCGATGGGATGGCCAGCGTCAACGGGCCGCCGATTTGTTGCTGCTCGCGCGCCAAGGTATCGCGCCCCGCCTGCAGCGACTCCAGCGCGGCGCGGGCGTGAGTCAGATAGTGTTCGCCGTGGCGGGTTAGGCGCAGACTGCGGGTCGAGCGCGCCAAAAGACGCGTGCCCAGCTCGTCCTCCAGGCGCTTGATGGCGGCGCTGGCGACCGCCGGGGTGAGATCCAGCTCGCGCGCGGCGGCCGACAGACTGCCGCTGTCGGCCGCCAGCACGAAAATCGCCAGGTCGTTGAGGCGCATTAGAGGCGGGTGATCACAGCCTCGGCCGGCAAGCGCGACTTCGGCAATTGGGCGTTGAAGTCTTCGCCGCTACGATAACCGAGCGCGACGATCACCGAGCTGACCAGGCCGCGTTCGTGCAGGCCGAGCACCTCGTCCAGTACGATTTGGTCGAAACCTTCGATCGGGCAGGCATCGATGCCCAGGGCTCCGGCGCCGAGCAGCAGCGTCCCGACCGCCAAATAAACCTGCTTTTCCATCCAATGCTGCACATCGCGGCGCTCGAAGCGGTGCATGTCGACGTAGAACGAGCGGGTGCGATGGTAATTGGCGCGCGATTCATCGCTACGCAGTCGTCCGTCGCTCGTCTCTTGATCCAGTAGCGCGCTCAGGTGGGCGTCGTCCAGCGTGGCGCGGGTACAGAACACCACCACATGCGAGGCGTTGCGGATTTTCGGATCGTTGGAGCTATAGGTACCCTGAACCGCTTGGGCGATCCGCGCCTTGCCTTCGTCGCTCTCGGCGATGAAGAAGTGCCAGGGCTGCGAGTTGGTGGAAGAAGGGCCGAAGCGCAGCAGCGTTTCGATCTGGTTAACCACGTCGGCCGGGATTTTGCGCGTCGGGTCGAAAGCCTTGGTGGCGTGGCGGGTCAAGGCGATTTCGGCAATATTCATCATCGGGTATTCCTTTTCCATGGTCGATCGCGTGATTATGCCGGCATACCGCGGTGGGAATCAGCAGTCGGCCGGCAAATCAGTTTCGCTGTTTTTTTGATAATAACGTACCGATTGTCGAATTAACGGCGAAGCCGTGCCATGTGATAGACGTCGACATATTCGCCGTTGCGAAAGGCGAACTGTGCCGACTCGCCTTCGATGACGAAGCCGTACTTTTGGTACAGTGCGATGGCCGGCTGGTTGTCGGTGAAGACTTCCAATTCCAGCCGGCTCAGGTTGAGCCAGTTGTCGGCCATGTCGATGGCGGCGGCCAGCAGCCGGCCGCCGATACCCTGCCCCTGGTAGCGTTCCAGCACACCCATGCCGAAAGAGCCGACGTGCTTGCGTCGCGGCGAGGGACAAACTTTCAGTCCAAGTTGGCCGACCACGGCGCCTTCGAGCTCGGCCACCAAGCTATAGCTGCCCGGCTGCGACTCGGCGAGGCGTTGTTGCCAGAGTGCCAGCGACGGATAAGGTTGTTGCAGGGTGCCGGCAAAGACCTTGGGACAGGCATAGATATTTCGGATGGCCTCGGCATCGGCCGCGCCGGAATGGCGGATGGTGATGGTCTGCATGGTGTGCTGCTCCAGGATGCCCTATTGGACACACCATGCTATCTGATGCAATTTGTATAGGCAAACAGCATTATTGCGGTGCATCAACCGTAACGCCGCGCCGCCTCCAGCGCCAGGCCGCAGCCGATACTGCCAAAGCGGTTGCCCTCGACATGGCGTGCCGTCGGAAACTGGCTGGCGATGCGTTGGCGCAACCAGGGGATGGCACTGGCGCCGCCGGTGAAATACAGCGTGTCGATCTGGTCGTCGCGCAGTCCGGCATCCAACAGCACGCCGTGCGCGGTGCGGCCGATGCTATCGATCAGCGGCGTCAACGCCAGCTCCATCTGCGACTGTTCGAAGCGGGCGATCAAGCCTTTTTCCAGGTGGGTCAAATCCAAGTCGGCGGTGGGGGCCGCACACAAGTCGATCTTGGCCTGCTCGATCTGCATGGCGAGCCGGTGGCCAGCGCGCTGATTGATCAGGCTAAACAACCGGTCGAGCAATGGTAGTGCCAGCGCATCGCGGTAGACGTCCTGCAGTTCCATCCACACCTTGCGGGTATAGAGCGAATTGATGCTGTGCCAGGTGGCCAGGTTGAAGTAATAGCCTGACGGCATGGCGGCGCCGTTCTTTAATTGGGTGCGGTAGCCGAATAGCGGCATGGCTTGGGACAGGCTGAGCACCCGGTCGAAGTCGGTGCCGCCGATATGCACGCCGCCGGTGGCCAGGATATCGGACTGGCGATCGCTCAAATTGCGTCGTTCCGGCGACAGGCGTACCAGCGTGAAGTCGGAGGTACCGCCGCCGATATCCACCACCAGCACTCGCTCTTCGCGGGTGATCACCGATTCGTAGTCCATGGCGGCGGCGATCGGTTCCAACTGAAAGCTGACCTCGCCGAAGCCGACGCTCTGGGCGATCTCGGCCAGCGTGTCTTGTGCCAGCCGATCCGCCTTGGGATTGTCGTCGACGAAGAAGACCGGCCGCCCCAATACCGCGTGCTCGAAGGTTCGACCGGCATGGGCCTCGGCGCGTCGTTTGAGCTCGGCGATAAATACCGTCAGCAGTTGTCGGAAAGGCAGCGCCCGCCCCTGTACTTCGGTTTGCCCGTCCAACAGGTTCGATCCCAACAAACTCTTGAGCGAGCGCATCAACCGACCCTCGTCCCCCTGCATGTAGATGTCGAGCGCGCTGCGGCCAAAGTGGACACGATCTTCCTCGTAATCGAAGAACACCACCGACGGCAGGGTTTCCTCGTTGTTTTCCAGTGGAATCAGCGGGGAGTGGCCAGCATGGTGCCAGCCGACCGTCGAGTTGGAGGTACCGAAGTCGATGCCACAAGCTTGGGCGATGGTCGGAAGCGTCATAATCGTTGTGGGCGAACGGAAGGGCCGGCGATGATACGCCTTATGTCACTGATCGACAAGGCTTTGATGGCCAGAGAGTGGTCACTGGAAAGTGGTCGCGGTATATTTATGCCAAATTCATTTTGGGGGATTTATGACGCTCGACGATGTCCTGCAGCAGTTGCGGGCCGCCGGCCCGTTCGACAGCGAGCGCGAACGCGCCATCGCGATTCATGACTACGTGCGCGACCAGATCGCTTTCGGCTTTACCACTTGGTTCGAAACGGTGACGCCGGAAGAGACGCTCGCGCGTCGCCGCGGGCATTGCAACGCGCAGGGTGACCTGGTGCGTGCCTTGCTCGACGAGGCCGGTATTGCCGCGCGATTGCGTTTCGTTCAGCTCGACAAGCGCGTGTTGCGCCAAGCGGTACCGGGGTTGATCTACCAATGTTTGCCGCCGCATCTGTTTCATGCGGTGGTCCAGGCCGAGATCGACGGCACGTGCCGGCATGTCGACAGCTACCTGTTCACGCCGGCGGTCTTCGCCCGCCAGTTGCGGCAGCTCAACGTTGCGGGGCTTGCCATCGGTTTCGGGGTGACGCGGGACGGGCGCTGCGACTGGCAAGCCGATGGCGATGCCTTCTGTCAGGCATGCGCCGGCGATCTGACGTTGGCCGACCCGGTCTTCGACTCGCTGGCGGCGGCCATGGCCGCGCGCGCCGGCAACAACCACCTGCTGGGGCTGCATTTCAATCAGTGGCTGGGCGCGGTGCCCGCACCGCTGCATAAGGCGGCCGAATCGTATCTGAACAGCCGGCTCGATGCGGAGCGATAATCCATTGTATCTGCCTGGGCGATAGGCTAGGAATGAAGAAACACGCGCACTTTGCCGCGAGAGAGCCCCATGCGCCTATCCCCGTTTTTTGTCGTGATTGCTCTGCTGCAGCCCTGGTCGGCGCATGGTGCCAACAGTTGCATCGGCGTTGTCGGCGCCGGCGGGCGTGCTAGTTTCTGGCAAGTGGTTGGCGAAGGGGCGCAGGCCGCGGGTCGCGAGCTAGGCGTCGATGTGCATTACCTGCTGCCGGGCGACGAAAACGACCGCCAGGAGCAGGCGCAATTGATTCGCCGAGTGATCGAGCTGAAATGCGGTGCGTTGGTGCTCGCACCCAATGCGCACGAACGGACGCAGCTGATCGCCCAACTCCGGCGGCAGAGTGTGCCGACCATCTTCATCGACCGCTCCGAGCCTAAGGCCGCCCCGTTGTCGCTGATTGAAACCGATAACTACGCCGCCGGCCGGCTGGCCGGCGAGCAGATCGTGCGGCGCCTGCACGGTACAGGCCGACGGCGCGTGGTATTGATGCGGATGCAAGAAGGCGTGCAATCGACCGACGAGCGTGAACGAGGCGCGGCCGACGTTCTGCGCCAGGCCGGGTTGACCGTGGTGGCCAGCCCCTATCTGGGCGCGTCGGTCATCGAGGCCAGAGCGGCTGCCGAAAAGGCGCTGACGCCGCTCGCGGGGCAGTTCGACGCGGTGTTCATGCCCAACGAAACCACCACCGACGGGACGCTGCAGATCCTGGATAAACTGGGGCTGGCCGGCAAGGTGCTGGCGATCGGGTTCGATATCAATCAACGGCTGTACGACGCGCTGCGCCAACGCGTGATCGCGGCGCTGGTGCTGCAGCGGCCGTTTCAGATGGGCTATATGGGGGTGACGCTGGCCTATCGGGCCATGCTAGGCGCCAAGCATGTGCCCAAATCGGTGGATAGCGGGGTGAGCCTGCTGACGCGCGATAATATGGATCAGCAGGACATTCTGTATTTCTCCGCCTATCGCAGCGTGGCCAAACCCTAGGCCCTAGCCTGCCAGTCGCTCGATCGCCTCTTGCCAGCTTGGCGCATAGCTGCCGGTGTGCGCCGCACAGCAAGCGGCGCTAGCCGCGGCGACGGCCAGTTGCCGCGCCGGTGTGGCATCCGGCTCGCGTGTCAGGCAGGCGAGCCAGCCGCCGAACGCCGCATCGCCGCAGCCAACCGTATCCGCCAGCACCACCGGCAGTGCCGCGTTGTCGACAGTCCGACCGTCTTTGCCGCGCCATGTCATCCCCGCGGCACCCCGCGTCACCAAGATATCGGCGCGTGGCGCCAAGTCGCGAAGCGCCAGCAGCGCGGCCGCTTCGTTCAGCCCGGGAAACAGGCTGGTCAGATCCTCATCCGACACTTTCATATAGCGGCACAACCCGGCCAGTGCCTCGAAGCGCGGCCGGTATGCCGGCGCGCGCATCGGCAAACGAAAATTGGGGTCGAAGGCGATGTGGACACCCCGCGCGGCCAGGGTTTGCGCCAGGCCCAACAGTCGGTCTGCCAACGGCTGGCGCGTCAGACTGATGCCGCCGAAGCAGGCCATGTCGACCGCGGCCATCCAGCCGTCCGGGAGTCTGTCTGGATCGAAGTGCAGATCGGCGCTGTCGTCGCCGACGAAGAAATACTGCGGCGGGTTCGACTCGGTCACCATGGCTAATAGCGGCGAGCGCGGCGGCATCTGGGTAAAGCGCATATCGAGTCCTGCCGCTTGTGCCTCATCGAACAGCTGGCGGCCGAAACGATCCGGGCTGATCGCCCCGGCGAAAGCGCCGGCAAGCCCAAGCCGCGCGCCGACACGCGCCAGATTCCAGCCTGCCCCGCCCGGGCAGGCATGCCAGCTGTCGTCGGGTTGGCGGATGAAGTCGGTCAGCGCGTCGCCGAAGACGATAAATCGGGGGAGGGACATGGCGTATCCAACAGAGTTGGGAAAAGCTGCAGGATAAAGCCGCCCGGCGGCGGCGGCCAGTCCGCGCGACCGCTCAGCCGGGGGTGCGCGGTTTGCGGCCGCGTTTGGCCGGCAAGGCCCGCGCCTGTTGGCAATACCAAGCTTCCAGCGCTTCCTCGGCATGCAGAATATGTTGGCGTAGGAACGCGGCGGCGCCGATGGCGTCCTTGGTTTTGCAAAGCGTCAGCAGGCGGCAGTGTTCGTCGTGTGCGCGCTCGCTGAAGTCGGTGAGCAAAATTTGCATGCGCGTATAACGGTCGGTCCGGTTATGCAACTGCTCGATGAGGGCCAGTGTCTGCGGACGCTCGGCAGCGCGGTACAGCGCCAGGTGGAAGCGGGCATTGAGCACGCCCCAGGAGGCGATGTCGCGTTGCTGGAGTGCTTGCTCGAAGTCGATCAAGAGCGCCTCGGCCGCGGCGATGTCGGCGGCGGTTTGGCGCGGAACGGCCTCCAGCAGGACATCGCATTCCAGCAACACCCGCACGCGCAGCAATTCGACGATCTCCGGCAGCGACAGCTGGCTGACCACCGCGCCGCGATTCTCGACGATGGTGACCAGCCCCTCGGCCTCCAATTGTCGCAGCGCCTCGCGGATCGGCACCCGGCTCATGCCGAGCTGGCGCGCCAGCGCATCCTGGCGCAATTGGCCGCCATCGGTCCATTCGCCCGTCAGGATGCGTTGGCGGATGGCATCGGTGGCGAGGGCGGTCAGACTCTGCGGTGTGTCGTTGAGGTCGTTCATGGCCGGCCCATGTTACCACTGTGCCGCGTCTTACCGCTCGGGCAGCTTCGGACGCGTCGCCAGCCCAGTGCGCACGATGGCCTGCACCCGCTCGCGTTCGGCGCCCGAGAGCGGCATGCGCGGGGCGCGCACATGCTCGTTGCCCTGCCCCACCAGGCTTTGCGCCAGCTTCAGGTTCTGCACCAGCTTCATCGAGACATCCAGATGCAGCAGCGGCGCGAACCAACGGTAAATCGCCCGCGCTTCCTCCCAGCGTCCGGCGCTCGCCAGCCGGTAGATCGCCACCGTTTCGGCGGGAAAGGCCACCACCAGGCCGGCTACCCAGCCGTCGGCGCCCATCATCAGGCTTTCCAGCGCCAGATCGTCCACGCCGCAGAACAGCGCGTAGCGCCCGCCGACCGTGTTGATGATGTTGGTCAGCGTGCGAATGTCGCCGCTCGATTCCTTGACGGCGACGAATTTCGGCTCGTCCGCCAAATCGGCCAACATCGCCGGTGTGATATCGACTCCGTAGGCCAGCGGGTTGTTGTAGATCATGATCGGCAGCGGGCTGGCCGCGGCGACGCGTCGATAGTGGTTAAGCGTTTCTGGCGTATCGGATACGTAGCGCATGGCCGGCAGCAGCATCAGTCCGTCGGCGCCAGCAGCGTGTGCGGCATGCGCCAGCGCTTGTGCGGCGCGCGTGCTGTCCTCCGCCACCGTCAGCAATACCGGCAGATCGCCGGCCACCTCCTTGGCGGTTTTCAGGATGATCAGCTTTTCCTCGGCGCTCAGAGTCGATGCCTCGCCCAACGAGCCGCATAGGATGATGCCATCGACGCCCTGCTCGATCTGCCAGGCGATGTGGCGCGCGGTAGCGGCCAGATCCAGCGATTCATCGGCGTGAAATTGCGTGGTGATGGCGGGGAAAACCCCGCGCCAGGGATGGGACATGGCGGCAACTCCTAGAGAAGGTGGGGAACAAGTGTTGGTGATATGCATTCATGCTAGGAATTTTTGTATACAAAAATCAACTATTTTTATTGACGGTAAGGTAGGAAAAGGCAGCGATCATTGCCGGAATCAGCGATGATTTTTTTGATTGAAACATTGAATACTATTTATTTTTCAATGTTATGCAGTGCGATGTGAAGGCTGAAGGGCAATATACTGACCTATCAGATGATATGGCAATATTGTATTCAATATGGTTTGGTCATAGAGTGAGATGACCGTCTCTGGGAGCACATATGGCAATCCACCAATTCGAATGTATCGACGGTCATACCTGCGGCAATCCGGTGCGTCTGGTGGTGCGCGGCGCGCCGGAACTGCGCGGCCGTACCCAGGCCGAACGCCGCCTGGATTTCTTGGCTCGTTATGATTGGATCCGCACCGGGCTGATGAACGAACCGCGCGGCCATGCGCAGATGTCTGGCGCTTTCCTCTATCCCGCCACACGCGACGATTGCGACGTGGCGGTGCTGTACATCGAAACCAGCGGCTGCCTGCCCATGTGCGGGCACGGCGCCATCGGCGTGGTCACCCTGGCCATCGAACACGGACTGGTACGGCCGCGGACGCCTGGCATGCTGAACCTGGATACGCCGGCCGGCAAAGTCACGGCCAGCTACCATCAGGAGGGCGGTAAGGTGACCTCGGTCAAGCTGACCAATGTCCCGTCGTTCCTGTTCATGTCCGATGTCGAAGTCACGATTGGCGCGCTTGGCCGGCTCAAGGTCGATATCGCGTACGGCGGCAATTTTTATCCGATTGTCGAAGCGCAGGAGAATTACCGCGACATGGCCGATTTCACGCCAGCAGAGCTGGTGGCCATGGGCAGCGAACTGCGAGACGCCCTGAATGCCCGCTATGAAGTCGTTCATCCGCTCGATCCGAACATTCGCGGCATCCGTCATGTGCAGTGGACCGGCGCGCCGAAAACGCCAGGGGCCCATGCCGCCAACGCGGTACTGTACGGCGCGGCGGCGCTGGATCGTTCGCCCTGCGGTACCGGCACCTCGGCACGGCTGGCGCAGCGCTATGGTCGCGGATGGATGAAGAAAGACGACATCCTGGTTCACGAGAGCCTGATCGGTAGCCAGTTCATCGGCACGATCGAGGAAGAAACCGAGGTGGCCGGTTTACCCGCCATTATCCCGGGTATTGCCGGTTGGGCCATTGTTACCGGCTACAATCGGCTGCTGCTCGACGATGCCGATCCGTATGCGCACGGCTTCGTGGTGGCCTGAATGGAGACACGCACCCAAACGTCGCAGCCGTCGGTCATCGTTGTCGGCGCCGGGATTGTCGGCATTGCCTGCGCACTGCAGCTGCGGTTGGCCGGCTGCCCGGTGACGCTGATCGATCGTGGCGAGCCTGCGCGCGAGACCAGCTTCGGTAATGCCGGCGCCTTTGCCATCAGCGATGTGATGCCGTTGGCCGGACCCGGTGTTCTGGCCAGGGTGCCGGGCTGGCTGTTCGATCCGCTCGGGCCGCTGGCGGTGCGTTGGCGCTACCTGCCTTCACTGCTGCCTTGGCTGGTGCGCTTCGTCGCCGCCGGCCGCTCGACACGGGTGGCGACCTTGACGCGCGATTTGGCCGCGCTGTTGGGACGCGTCAACGCCGACTACGCGCCATTGATCGAGCATGCCGGTATCGGCCGGTTATGGCGCCGTCACGGTGCGTTGACACTGTACCGCTGCGAACGCGAATTCCAGGCCGCGGCGGCGGCCTGGGCCTACAAACGCGCCCATGGCGTCCAATGGCGCAAGCTCGAACGAACGGCGTTGGCCAATGCCTCGCCGCGGGTCGACCAGGCCTGGCAAGTCGCCGTCGAGGTGCCGGATTGGTCGCATGTCGACGATCCCTACCTGTTCAGTCGCGGGCTGTTCGATGCGTTCATGCGTGAGGGAGGACGATTCATCCGCGACGACGTGCTGGCCGTCGGGCGCGATGCGCAAGGCCGGCTCGGGGTCGATACCGCGCACCTCGGGCGCTTGCCGACCGAGCGCATGGTGGTCGCCTGCGGCATCTGGAGCGATCGCTTTTTCCGCCAGCAACACTATAGCGTGCCGTTGGAAAGCGAGCGCGGCTACCACGTGACCCTGCCGAATGCCGGTGTGCCGCTGCATCATTTCCTGCTATGCGCCAGCGAACACTTTGTGATCCTGCCCATGGCCGACGGCGGTCTGCGCCTGGCCGGTACGGTCGAACTGGCGCATCGCGATGCGCCGCCCGACTGGCGGCGCGCGCATATCCTGATCGAACGCGCCCGGCGCATTCTGGGTCCGTTCGATACCGCCGACATGAGTGTGTGGATGGGCAACCGGCCGTCGTTGCCCGACACCTTGCCGGTGATCGGGCCGGCGCCCGACCTGCCCGGCCTATACTTTGCCACCGGGCATGGCCACCTCGGTCTGACGCTTGCGGCCACCACCGGGGCGCTGCTGACCGAACACATCTGCCGTGGCCGCGCTTCGCTGGATCTGACGCCTTACCGACTCACCCGTTTCAGTGCCGGCGGCGGTATGGCCGACTGAGATCCTAGTGCTGATCCCACCACCAGCTGGTGTCGCTGGGCGGGGTGCCGGGCGGCAGTTGCGGGTTGGTCAGCCGGACGATGCGGCGATGTGCGTGCCGTACCTCGGCGATCTCCTCGGCATGGGCGCGCAGGAACAAGGTCTTGAGCGTGCCGTCGGCCAAGGCGGCCTTGAGGCCGCGCTCTATCCGTTCGGCCAGGCGCGGGTTGTTTTTGTTGACCCAGAAATACACCGGGTAGTTGACGAACAACGCCAGCGTCTTCTCTTCCGCCAGATTCGGGTATTGCCGACGGAATTTCGTCAGCTCCGGACGAATCTCGTTCAATCCGCGCGGCAAGGCGTCGAAGCGCCCGGCGGCCAACATGGCGAACAGGCTGTCGTAACCCACCGTGGCGGTTACGTTGAAGCCGTTGGCAAGCAGGATCGGGTAATCCGCCCATTGGCTGTTGAAGCCCAGCGCGATCCGCTGGTGCAGCGTTTGCGTGTCCATATGCCGGAAGCGTTGCTGGTCGCCGGCGCGGATCATCAGTACGCGGTAGCCCAGCATGCCGCGCAGAATGTCGATGCGGATCGGGCGCAACGTCGCTTCGCGTTCCGGCGAAGTGGCGTAGGACACGACATCGATTTGGTTGTGTTGCAACAGCGCGGTGAGCCGCGACTGGCTCAGCGTTTCGCCGTTGTAGGCTGTCAGGCGGTAGGGGCCGTCGCTGGCGCGTGTGTGATCCATGGCCAACGCCAACACCTGCCAGCGGTAATCGTAAATCGGGCCGATGGGGGCGTAGCGCAGCACCGTCGTATTGGCTGCCCGGGCCTGGCCGAGGCAGAGTACCGCCAACAATGGCAGCAGCCATCGAGCAATCCGTGCGGTGGCGGACGTTCTGCGCATGAGAGAGGCTTCTCCTGTTCCATGGGGGGCGGTTTCGCGAGCCTCCGTTCTTGTTAAATATCACAGGGACCCGGCAAAGGACAGCCAAATTCGCGATTTCCCGGCACCTCCGAATGGCCGGCAAATTGGCCTGTTGCGACCTTGTTGCCGATCGGTGACAAAGAAAGTCGTTACAAATCATCGCGTTACTTTATATCGACTGCTTTTTGTCGCCAGGAGGTGACAGAAACGACGCATTTATCGCGGCTTGATTTTTCAATAGATTGATTTTAATGGGAATTTCAATGCTGGCATGGTGCTTGCAAAGGCATGGGGGCAATGTTCAACAAATCGAAAGGTAACCCGATGAAAAAAATGCTGATGGCCTTTGCCCTGACTTCTTCGCTGCTGGCTTGCTTTAGTTGGGCTGCGCAGTCCGCGCCGACCAACCGTGCGACGGACACCTCGCAAAGCCATGGCGATGCCAGCGGCGCCGCGTCATCTTCGACTTCTCCCGCTCAAGGGAATAGCGCCACCAACGGATAATGGCGCAAGCGTAGGCTGCTTGAAAGCCGCATCAAACTTGGGAACCGTCTCGGGGCAGGCTCTTTATTGAGTCTGCCCCGAGACCTTTCTGGCAGCGTGCGTTCGCGCGGCAACGCACGGATAACCACCGTACAAAAATAAACCCCGCCGTGCGGCGGGGTTGGGAAGGTCCAAGGCCCGAAGGCGGCGGGTTTAGTGATCCGCCGCCTTGACCAGGTCTTCAACCACCTTCTTGGCGTCGCCGAAGACCATCATGCTCTTGTCCATATAGAACAGATCGTTATCCAGGCCGGCGTAGCCGGTGCTCATCGAGCGCTTGACGATGATCACGGTGCGCGCCTTGTAGGCTTCCAGGATCGGCATGCCGTAGATCGAGCTGGACTTGTCCTTCTGCGCCGCCGGGTTGACCACGTCGTTGGCGCCGATGACCAGAACCACGTCGGTGTTGGCGAAGTCGGAGTTGATTTCCTCCATTTCCAGCACCTGCTCGTAAGGCACGTCGGCCTCGGCCAGCAGCACGTTCATGTGACCCGGCATGCGGCCGGCCACCGGGTGGATGGCGTAGCGCACATTGACACCCTTCTCGGTCAGCATGGTGGCGAATTCCTGCAGGGCATGTTGAGCACGCGATACCGCCAGGCCATAACCCGGAACGATGATGACCGAGTCGGCATTGGCCATCAGGAAGGCCGCGTCCTCGGCCGAACCGGAGCGGTAGTTCTTCGGTCCGGACGGGCCGGCCGCCGCGCCGCCGGCATCGCTGCCGAAGCCGCCTAGCAGCACCGAGATGATCGAGCGGTTCATCGCCTTGCACATGATGTAGGACAGGATCGCACCGCTGGAGCCGACGCAAGCGCCGCCGATGATCAGCACCGGGTTGTTGAGCGTGAAGCCGATACCGGCCGCCGCCCAGCCCGAGTACGAGTTGAGCATCGAAACCACCACCGGCATATCGGCGCCGCCGATCGGGATGATCAGCGTTACGCCCAGTACCAGCGCCACGGCCACCATGGCCAGGAAGGCCGCATGGCTGTCGGCGACGAAGTAGGCGACCCCGAAGCCCACCATCACGATGGCCATCAGCAGGTTCAGCAAGTGTTGGCCGTTGAAGACCACCGACTTGGAGCCGAACTTGCCCGACAGTTTGCCGTAGGCGATCACCGAGGCGGTGAAGGTGATGGCGCCGATGAAGGCGCCGATGAACAGTTCGACCTTCTGGTCGGCACTGTGGGTCAAGCCGGTATGGAAGATCGACGCGATGGCGATCAGCACGGCGGACAGGCCCACCAGCGAGTGCATGGCGGCAACCAGTTCCGGCATGCCGGTCATTTCGACCGTGCGCGCCTTGTAGGCGCCGATCAACGCGCCGGCGGCCATGGCGGCGCCGATCAGCGCCAGCACCGGTTTGTCCATGATCAGGAAGGTGGTGCCGATGGCGATCACCATGCCGATCACGCCGAACAGGTTACCGCGGCGCGCGGTCACCGGCGAAGACAGTCCCTTGAGCGCCAGGACGAACAGTACCGCGGCAATCAGGTACAAAATCGCAGAAATGTTTTGCATCATCGTTCCTTAGCGTTTCTTCTTGAACATTTCGAGCATGCGCTGGGTGACCATGAAGCCGCCGAAAATGTTGATACTGGCCAAAAAGATGCCAACGGCGCCGAGCACCGAGGTCAGCGTGATCGACTGACCGTTGATGTCGACCACCTGCAGCAACGCGCCAACGATGATCAGGCCCGAGATTGCGTTGGTCACCGCCATCAGCGGGGTGTGCAATGCCGGGGTGACGTTCCAGACCACGTGGTAACCCACGAACACGGCCAGAACGAAAATGGTGAAACTGGTGATGAACGGATCAACCATGTTGTTTAACTCCTGTTCCCTGTAAATGCCGACACGATCAGCCCTGGGTTTTGCCGAAGCGGACTTCGCCGTTGTGGGTGATCAGCGTGGCATCCAGCAATTCGTCTTCCATCTGGATAGCGAAGCCTTCCTTGGTCAGCATCAAGCTGAGGAAGGTCAGCAGATTGCGCGCGTACAGGCTGGAGGCGTCGGCCGCCAGCAGGCTGGGCAGATTGTGCGTGCCGACCAGGGTCACGCCTTGTTCGGTGACGAACACTTCGTTGCTCTTGGTCAGTTCGCAGTTGCCGCCATTTTCGGCTGCCATGTCGATGATCACCGAACCCGGCTTCATGCCTAGCACGGTGTCGGCGGCCAACAAGCGCGGCGCCGGACGGCCAGGGATCAGTGCGGTGGTGATGACGATGTCGGCTTGGCGGGCGTGCTTGTCGACCAGTTCGGCCTGCCGGCGCTTGTAGTCGTCCGACATTTCCTTGGCGTAGACACCGTCGTTCTGTGCCTTTTCCTCTTCGCTCATCGGCACTTCGATGAACTTGGCGCCCATCGACTCGACTTGCTCCTTGGTGGCGGGACGCACGTCGAAGGCTTCGACCACGGCGCCGAGACGCTTGGCGGTGGCGATGGCCTGCAGACCGGCCACACCCACGCCCAGGATCAGCACGCGAGCCGGCTTGACGGTGCCGGCGGCGGTCATCAGCATCGGCATGAAGTGCGGGTAGTACTGGCAAGCCAGCAATACGGCGCGATAACCGGCGATGTTGTTCTGCGAGGACAGCACGTCCATCGACTGCGCGCGCGTGGTGCGCGGTAGCAATTCCATGGAAAAGGCCGACAGCTTTTTCTCTGCCATCAGCGGGAGCATGGTGTTGGCGTAGGGGTTCATCAGCGAGATCAGCGCCGCGCCGGGCTTCATTTCCGCCAGCTCCTCCGCCGATGCGGGGCGAACCTTCAGCACAATATCGCCCTGCGACAATGCCGCTTGGCGACTATCGACCACGGTTGCGCCGGCGGCGGCGAATGCCGCATCCAAGATGGCCGACTTCAGGCCTGCGCCTCGCTCGACCACGACACTATGCCCCATGGCCACAATCTTTTTCACCGTTTCCGGTGTGGCGGCCACGCGCGTCTCGCCAGCCGTATATTCGGCCGGAATAGCGATCTGCATCGTCTTCCTTTCATTCAAAGTCAAATGGCATCAATACAAGATGGTAGGTACCCGAGCGGCGCTGTTATTGCGATCGGGTAAATGAATCTAATTTATGCGTCAACCATGCGCAATACGTTTCGTCAAATCATTGCCGGGAAGAATAGCGGTGCATTTTCATAGTGCAAGAAAATACACTGGCTATCTTCTTTTTAGCCAGTGAATAACTTATGTATTTTTGCGAATATATAGTGAATATTGCATCGCAAAAACTTTAGGACAGGAGCGCCGAGAAATTTTGTGTCGTTGCCGTTCGGCAACAGGCTTGGCGCTCATACAAAGGCCACCTCTCCGATTGGGACACTAATTCTTTACCGTAGAGAAGTAAATCGCCTAAACGCAAAGGCGGAATCTCGGGTCGCCTTTTCAAAAAAAAACAATATTCGATATGGATTGGATTAAAATTCCAACCACCTTTTCGAGGGTTCCTAAAACGGCTCCGCCGGTATCACCATAAGGATCGAGCATGCAGTCTTGGCCCTACCCACGTATTTTCTCCCACCGCTTAGGCGGAACGCTTGCGCCGGAAAACACCCTGACCGGTCTGCGCCGGGCTTATAAAATCGGCGCGCGCGCGGTGGAGTGCGACGTCAAATTGTCGGCGGACGGGGTTTTGTTCTTGCTGCACGACGATACGCTGGAACGCACCACCAGCGGCAAGGGGCCGGCCGGTGCGCTCAGCATGGCCGAGCTGCGCTTGCTCGACTGCGGCATCAAGCACCACCGCGCCTATCGAGGCGAAGTGCTGCCGACCTTGGCGGAACTGGCCGAATTCTGCGTCGCCCACGGCGTGGCGGTTAATCTGGAAATCAAACCCAATCCGGGGCAGGACGAAGAAACTGGCCGTCAGGTGGCATTGCAGGCCAAGGCCCTGTGGCGCGACGCGGCCATCCAACCGCTGTTGTCGTCCTTCTCGCCCGCGGCGTTGCGCGCCGCGCGCCAGGCGGTGCCGGAACTGCCGCGCGGTTATCTGGTGGAGGGCATTCCGCTCGATTATCTGAGCGAATTGGGACAGTGCGCCGCGGCGACGTTACACGCCGATCACAGCGGCCTGACGCAAGAGGCGGTGCAGAAGCTGCACAATCAAGGCTTCCGCGTCATGGCTTATACCGTCAACGAGCCGCTCAGGGCGCGCAAACTGCTGTCGTGGGGAGTCGATATGCTCTGCACCGACCGGCCGGATCTGCTGCTGACGCTGTAACGCGTTGCGGCGGACGGATTGGTGCGTTGCCTGCGGCGAACGCACCCTACCTCTTATTGTTCGATCGTGGCGAGCATGCGATGAATCTCGCCCGATTCCACCATCTGGCGCAGCGCGCGCTGCAGCTTATCCTTCATGCCGTATAGCGGGGAATGACGCGCCAACACCACGTTGCGCGGCCCGGTTTTCACTGGTGGGCCGGCCAGCGCCAGTCGGTGCTGGAACTCCGAGTGCGCGATCAGCAGCTCCGCCTCGCCGCACACCATGACGACGACGTCGACTCGGCTCGCCAATAGCTTGCGCAGGTTGGAAACCTTGTCCGGCGCGCTGTCCTTGATCAACAAGGTATCCTGGTCGAAGCGCGGGAAATAGTGGGCACCGTTGGTCGTGCCGATGCGCAGGCCCTGCAGATCGCTGTAGTTGTTGACATGGGATTGCCGGTCGTCGCGGCGGCGGTAGAAGCAGACGGTACTGCCTTCGGCGAAGGGAGGACGCAGGAAGTCGACGATGTCGTCGCGATCCGGTCCGGGGGCGATGCCGATGCCGAGATCCGCTTCGCCGAGCTTGAGCATCTCCAGGCAGCGCATCAAGGGGCACGGATGGACTTCCAATCGCATGCCGGTACGATCCGCCAAGTGTTGAACGATATCCAAGTAAGGACCGGAGGCTTTGCCGTGGGTGTCGACCACTTTCCACGGTGGCAGCGGACTGAACGCCAGCACCAGAGACGGGTGTGCTGCAGGCGGTGCGGCCAGCGCCGGCAATGCCAGAATGGACAACAGCGCAACCGGCAAGAGCCGGCTGATTAGAAGGATTGCAACGCCTTGCATAGATCTTCTGCTTATTCCCGCGACCGAAACGGCGGCCGGGTCGTGATGCTGTTTAGATGGGAGAGATTCTTAAGTACGGCGCGCCATCAGTATGAAGCAAGAAAATGACGCGTTGGCGGGGATTGCTGAAAATATTAACGCTTTATGACAAATTGATTTAATTTGGGCATTTTTTGCCACACATGATTGGCGTATGGCATTGCGGGCGCTCGCCGCATTTTGTCCGATGCGGCCGCGAGTCGATATCCACGCGGCCGCAGGCCGGTTGTCAGAGCCGGAAATGCCCCGCTTTGGCCCGTAACGAGCTGGCCAGTTCGATCAGGTTGTCGGCGGCGTTCGAAACCGACACCACCGCTTGGCTGTTTTCCTCGGTCATGCGCGCGATCTTCTCCACGTTATCGGCGATGTCGTGGCTGGCCGATCGTTGCTCGCCCAGCGCACTGGAGATTTCCGCCACGGCGGTCAATACCTGACGCACGCCGCCTTCGATCTGCGCCATCGCCGCGCCGGCACGCTCGGCCATCGCGACGCCGTTCTGCACTTTGTCGCTGCCGGCCGTCATGCCGGCGACGGCGTTTTGCGTGCCTTGCTGGATGGCGCCGATCATGGCGCCGATCTCCTGGGTGGCGCCGGCGGTCTTTTCCGCCAGTTTGCGCACCTCGTCGGCCACCACGGCAAATCCGCGCCCGGCCTCGCCGGCGCGGGCCGCTTCGATGGCGGCGTTGAGCGCCAGCAGGTTGGTCTGGTCGGCGATCTCCTTGATGACATTGATGATGCTGGAAATCCGGTCGGATTGCGCACCCAGCTCATGGATCATCCCGGTCGAACGATGCACCTCGCCGGCGACCTGATTGATTTCGTCGGTGGTGTCGTGAAATAACCGCCCGCCCTGCACCGACAGCTCCCCGGTGTCCAAGGCGACACCGTGCGCGCTTTCGGCGCTCTCGGCCACGTGATTGATGCTGACGCTGACCTGCTCGACCGAGGCCGCGACGGCCGAAGCGGCTTCGCTCTGGTCGCGTGCGCGGCTGGACACCTGCTCGGCGGCGGCAGAGAGATCGCGGGCGGCATGCAGCGACTGCTCGGCCGCCGACTGGATCTCGCCGATCAATTGGCGCAAGGCGCGTTGCATGGCGGCCAGTGCGGCCAGCAGGCTATCGTCGTCGCCGGGACGCAGCACGATGTCGGCCGACAGGTCTCCATTGGCGATGGCCCGTGCCATCTGGGCCGCGAACTCGGGTTCGCCGCCCAGGCTGCGGGTCAGTCTGCGGGCAAGACGCGCGGCCACGATCGTACCGGCCGCCATGGCGGCCAGCAGGGTTGCCAGCATCAGCCAAGTGGCCATGCTGATCTTGCTTTGCGCCGAGGCCTCGTCGGCCGCGGTCTTTTTATCCACCAGGCCGACCACTTTATCGATGGTCTGCTGATGGCTTTCGTAAGCGGCCTTGATCAGCGGCATCACCGAGGCGATGCCATCCTTATCGCCCTTTTGCACCGCCGGTATCAACTGGTTGAATACCTGGTCGTAGAAGTCCTCGACCGACTCGTGCGACTCCTTCAGGAACGACTGCTGCAAGTCGTCGTCCAGCGCTTGCGATTTCCAGTAGGCATAGCGGCTTTCGTAGCGCTTCTTCTGTGCTTCGATTTTGTGGATCAGCCGGTTTTGCTGATCGGGATCGGTGGTTTCCGCCAACTGGAAGGTCGTCAGATAGGACTCGATAATGTTTTCCGGCGGCGGCTGCACGTCGGCGACCAGATCCTTGCTTTGTTCGATGCGGTTGTAGAGCGGACCGTTGACCTTGAGATCGTTCAGCGTTTTGAACGACCAGACGCCATATACGGCGAAACCCAATGCGAATACGGCCAATAGAATGGCAAAACGATGGGCCAGTTTGAGCGAGCGACCTTGATGAGTCATTGCGACACCCGAGTGTTGGAAGGGCGGCATATTGCCGATTGCTAATAATAAAATATCTTTATGTAAAAATACCAGCGGCATTTGACATGCGGTGGTCATGAAGTGTGGCAAATCGCCCGGGAACGACACGGGTTGGCGCAATAGGCAAAAAAATGCCCGACATATGCCGGGCAGGATTGGGTCGATCGATTGGCCTTACTGGGCGGGCGTCAGACGCTGGGCACCGGTCAGGGTGGACACGAAATCCGCCGTGCGCGGATGGCGCGGTTGGCCGAACACCGCGTCGGGCGCGCCGGACTCGATCACCGCGCCGTCCTCCAGGAAGACCACATGCTGGGCGATGTTGGCCGCCAGCCGCAGGTCGTGCGTGGCCATCAGCATGGTCATCCCCTCTTGCGCCAGTTGGCGCAGAACTTCGACCACCTCGCCGGCCAGCTCCGGGTCGAGCGCCGAGGTCGGCTCGTCGCACAACAGCACTTGCGGCGCCGGCGCCAGCGCGCGGGCGATCGCCACCCGCTGCTGCTGGCCGCCCGACAACGTGGCCGGCCAAGCGTCGGCCTTGTGCGCCATGCCGACTTTTTCCAGCAAAGTCATCGCCCGCTCGCGTGCTTGGTCGCGCGACCATTTTTGTACCGTCACCAAACCTTCCATCACGTTCTGCAGCACGGTGCGGTGCGGAAACAGCTGGAAGTTCTGGAACACCATGCCGGTTTGGCGGCGCAGCGCCAGGATGGCGTGGCGCGAGTGCTGACCGCGATGATCGAAATCGATGCGTGTCTCGCCGACCTGCACGCTGCCGTGCTGCGGCATTTCCAGCAGGTTGACGCAGCGCAGCAGCGTGCTCTTGCCGCTGCCCGACGGGCCGATCAGCGCAGTGACCGAGCCGGCCGGCAGCAGTAGGTCGATACCCTTGAGCACAGGGTGCGCGCCGAAGTGTTTCTGAATCTGCGACAAGCGAATCATGGGCGCGCTCCTTCCTGCGTCAGGTGCTGGCCAAAGTGGATCTCGAGTTTCTGTTGTCCCCAGGACAGCACCGAACTGAACAGCAGATAGATCAGCGCGGTTTCGGTATACAGAATCAGCGGTTCATAGGTGACCGAGGCGATGCGCTGTGCCGCCTGGAAGATTTCCGGCACGGTCAGCACCGCCGCCAGCGAAGTGTCCTTGATCAGCGAAATGAAGGTATTGGCCAGGGGCGGCACCGCCACGCGCGTCGCTTGCGGCAGAATGGTGCGCTGCATCGCCTGGCGCCAGGTCATGCCAATCGAGTAGGCCGCCTCCCACTGTCCCTTGGGTACCGACTGAATCACGGCCCGGATCACTTCGGAGGTATAGGCGCCGACATTGAGCGAAAAACCGATCAGCGCGGCCGGAAACGGATCGAACACGATGCCGACCTTGGGCAGACCGTAGAAGATCAAGAACAGCTGCACCAACAGCGGCGTGCCGCGGATCAGCCAAACGTAAAACCGCACCACCGCCACCAGCGGCGCCGGCGCGAACAGGCGCGTCAACGCCGTCGCGAAGCCCAGACTCAGACCGAGCACGAACGACAGCAGCGTCAGCGGCACGGTAAAGACCACGCCTGCGTAGAGCAGGGGCGGCAGGGATTCCCACATCAACTGCAACCAATCGTGCATGATTTTCCTTCATCTATGCGCGCGCAATAAAAGCAAAGACCCCGGCGCTGGCGCCGGGGCATCTCGTTGACTCAGCGTATCTCTTAGTTTACTTGGAGACGTCGGCGCCGAAATACTTGCGCGAAATCTTTTGATAGGTGCCGTCGGCCTTCAACTGCGCCAGCGCACGGTCGAGGGCGGCCTTCAGTTCCGGATTGCCCTTGCGGAAGAGTACGCCGGACGAATCGGCATTGGCGTCGGTCGCCACGATTTTCACCGGCGCTTTCGGCTGGTGTTTCTTGAAGTCCAGGAACGACAGGCTGTCGTTGACGGTGGCGTCGACACGGCCGGAAGCCAAGAGCTCGATGGCATCGTTGAAGCCCTGTACCGGAACGATCTCGGCGCCGTTGGCCTGAGCGATCTTCCCGAAGTTGCTGGTCAGCGTGTTGGCCGACTTCTTGCCCTTCAGGTCGGCAAACGACTTGATGCTGCGGTTGTCGGTGCGCACGATCAGCGCTGCCTTGGAGACGATGTAGGGGTTGGAGAAATCGTATTTGGCCTTGCGCGCGTCGGTGATACCCACTTCGTTGATCACCGCGTCGTAGCGCTTGACGTCCAGGCCGGCGATCAAGCCGTCCCACTTGCCTTCGACGAACTCGGCCTTCACGCCGATGCGCTTGGCTAGCGCCTGGCCCAACTCGACGTCGAAGCCGACCAGCTGGCCGCTGGCATCGTGAAAGGTGAACGGGGCATAGGTACCCTCGGTGCCGAACTTGATCACGCCGGCGGATTTGATCTGTGCCAGATCGTCGGCCAAAGCGGCGGAAGCGGCCAACGGCAGGGAAACGGCCAGCAGAAGGGTCGGGACGAATTTCATGATAGCTCCTGGTTCTTGATGTGTTTTGTCCGGCTTGACCGTGGGTGGCTTGCCGGTATGACTGACACCGACTTTAACAGGTATAGAATAGTCCTAGAAATAATAATAACTTATGTTTTTATCTCAAGAAGAAATATCGACATGTCGCGTGGCGAAAACCTCGGCAAGACGATCGTGGCGTTGTGAACCGCCGGCGCCTCTTGACGGCTATGTCCGCTTTTCCTATGCTGGCACGATCCCAAGGGGGAGTAGCTCTTCGCTGGGGTGTCGTCAATACGGATGGCCCGATTCGGGCGTCCCGGCACTTCAGGCAGCCGCCGGCTGCGAGCAAGACCTTTGCTGCGTAAGCTGAGGTCTCCCTTGTCAGGCAAAAACACGGCCCTCAGTCCGCAATGGATTCGGGCCGTTTTTTTGTGCGCCATGGTGGCGCCGCGGCCGTTGTCTGACCGGGAGAATCATCGATGGAAACCATAGGAACCTGGTGGATGTGGGCGGGCTTTTTCGCTTTCGTCCTCGTCATGTTGTTGATCGACTTGCTGGCGGTGGGCGGCGCCAAGGCGCATAGGGTGTCGTTACGCGAGGCCGCCGTCTGGTCGGCCGTCTGGGTCGGCGTCTCGTTGGCTTTCGCCGGACTGTTGTGGTGCTACCTCGACCATGCCATGGGGCGCGAAGTGGCCGATGCCAAGACGCTGGCGTTCGTCACCGGCTATCTGATCGAGAAGGCGTTGGCGGTCGACAACGTCTTTGTCTGGCTGATCCTGTTCGGCTATTTCGCCATCGATCCGGCGTTGCAAAAGCGGGTGCTGGCGCTCGGCGTATTCGGCGCCATCGTCATGCGTTCGGCGATGATCTTCGGCGGCGTATGGCTGATCAACCAGTTTCATTGGCTGCTGTACGTCTTCGGCGCTTTCCTGCTGTTGACCGGCATCAAGATGTGGCGCGCGGCGGACGAGGCGCCCGATCTGGCCGACAATGCCCTGCTGGCTTGGCTGCGGCGCCGTCTCAATGTGACCGACCGCTTGCATGGCGAACGTTTTGTCGTGACGCAGATGCGCGACGGCAAGGCGGTGCGTTTCGTCACCCCGCTGCTCTTGGTGTTGGTGCTGGTGGAGATTTCCGATCTGATCTTCGCGGTCGACTCGATTCCGGCGATCTTCGCCGTCTCGCTCGACCCGTTCATCGTGCTGACCTCCAACGTGTTCGCCATCCTCGGCTTGCGCGCCATGTATTTCCTGCTGGCCGGTATGGCCGAGCGCTTCTCTTTGCTCAAGTATGGTCTGGCCATCGTGCTGGTTTTCGTCGGCGGTAAGATGTTGCTGATGGATGTGTTCCACGTGCCGGTGCTATTTTCGCTCGGCGTGGTGGCGGCGATCATCGTCACGTCAGTCGTGCTGTCGCTGCGCCGCACGGCGCGGCAGGCGCCGACCGATGGTTGGCGCGACGAATGTTGAAAAGGAGATAGATGGAAACGGTGTGGTTTCTGCTGGCGGCGTCGATGGTTGTCATCGGCTTGATGGGGATTTTTCTGCCGCTCTTGCCCGGTGTGCCGCTGATTTTCGGCGGCTTGTGGCTTGCCGCCGGACTTGACGGCTACCGCCACGTCGGCGGCGCGACGCTGATCGCGCTGGCTGTGTTGGCGTTCATGGCCTGGCTCGCCGACTACCTGGCCGCCGCCTGGCTGGTGCGGCGCGCCGGCGCCAGCTCGCGCGCCTCGATCGGCGCCGGGCTGGGCAGTTTGATCGGGATGTTCGGCGGCCTGCTGTGGATGCTGATCGGCCCGGTGTTGGGCGCGTTGCTGGGCGAACGCTCGACCGGGCGCGACTGGCGTCAGGCCGGTCGCGCCGGCCTGTACGCCGGCGGCGGGTTGTTGCTGGCGGCACTCTGCAAGCTGCTGCTGGCGCTCGCCATGCTGATCTGGTTCGGCGTGGCTTGGCTGGTGTGATCACGCACCGAGCAGCCGCCCCAGACGCGCCACCCCTTCTTCGATGCGCGCCGGCGGCACCGTGACGAAGGACAGCCGCAGCGTGCGCGGGTCGGGGGCGCCGGTATAGAACGGCTCGCCCGGCACGAACGCCACCTTTTCGGCCAGCGCGCGTTGCAGTACGTCGAGCGAGCGCATGCCTTCCGGCAAGGCGAGCCACAGGAACATCCCGCCGCGCGGCCGGTTCCAGTGCACGCCAGCCGGCATATGCGCTTCGAGTGCTTGCAGCATGGCCTGGCATTGCGTGGCATACAGTTGGCACACCTGCGGGATGTGCTGCGACAGATAGCCGTCCTTGACCACTTGGTGCGCGACGATCTGGGTGAAGCTCGGCGTGTGCAGATCGGCCGCCTGCTTGGCTTGCACCAGTTTACCGATCAGCGCCGTCTCGGCGATGACGTAGCCGAGACGCAAGCCCGGCGCCAGGATCTTGGAGAACGAGCCGAGATAGACCACGCCATGCGGATTCAACTCGCGTAGCGTCGGCAGCGGCGCACCGTCGTAGCACAGATCGCCATACGGGTTGTCTTCCACCAGCGGCAGGCCGAGCCTGGCGGCCCGTTCGACCAGTGCTTGCCGCCGATCCAGCGGCATCAGTCGGCCGGTCGGGTTCTGGAACGAGGGTAAGGTGTACAGGAAACGGGCGCCGTGACACAGGCCGTCGTCCAGGCTTTCCGGCACTAGGCCGTCGTCGTCGCTGGGCACCGAGACGAAGTGCGGCTCGTATAAGCCGAAGGCCTGGATGGCGCCGAGGTAGGTCGGGGTTTCCACCAGGACGCGGCTACCGGGGTCGATCAATACCTTGCCCAGCAGATCCAGCGCCTGTTGCGAGCCGGTGGTCAGCAAGACTTGTTCCGGCGACACCGGTGCGCCGGGCAAGCTGTGCCGTTCGGCAATCCAGGCGCGCAGCGGTGCGTAGCCCTCCGTGGGGCTGTATTGCAGCGCATTGGCGCCTTGCTCGACCAGCACCCGGTCCGCCGCGTCGCGGATCTGCGCGACCGGAAAGGTGGCTGGATTAGGCAGACCGCCGGCAAACGAGATGACGTCCGGCTGTTCGGTAATTTTCAAAATTTCGCGGATGGCCGAGCTTTTTAGCTGCAGTGCGCGGCGCGACAGGGTACACAATGGCATGAGACGGCGGCTCCTGGGTGGACTCGGGCGTAGCGGTTTTACAGTAAGCCATCGACACACCCTATGACAATAGCTATGCCATTAGCACCCCGGCGGCAACTTGCTATAGTTCGACGGGGGGGAAAATGAATAAGGCATTCGGGCGCTTGTGTGCGGCGGTCGCATTGTGTGCTGGGCTGGTTGCCCACGGCGAGCCGGTCAGGCTGCTCACCGAAGACGACCCGCCGTTCAATATCCTGGAAGACAACGGCCAGATCGGCGGCGTCTCGACTGAAATGGTGCGCGAGCTATTTCGCCGCGCCGACGTCCCCTACACGCTGACCCTCATGCCCTGGATCAGGGCCTACCACATCGCCGTGACGGATAAAACGGCCTGCCTGTACTCCACCACCCGCACCGCGGCGCGCGAGAAGCAATTCCGTTGGGTCGGCCCGTTGCTGAATAACGCCTGGGCCATCTACGCCGGCCCGCATAGCCCGGCCGGCATGAGGTCGCTGGACGATATCCGCCAGTCCGCGATTGGCGGTTATCTAGGCGATGCCGTGGCGCAGTATTTGATCGAGCGGGGCTTTCACGTTCAGCAGATCAACGACGATGCGCGTAATGTCCAGATGTTGGCGCTCGGGCGGATCGATTTTTGGGCGAGCGGCGTGTTCCACGCGCGCTACTTGCTCGCCAAGCTGAAGCAGCCCGATATCCACCCGATCATCCAGTTCGAGACCACCTCGCTCTATCTGGCCTGCAGCCCCTCTTTGCCCGACGCCACCCTACAGCGCTTGCTCGACACGCTGACCGCCATGCGCAACGACGGCACGCTGGAGCGAATCCGCCGGCGTTATTGATGGCTTTACGCGGCACTGCAGCGGGCATGCCATTTGCTTAGTTCATGACATTCGTTCCATGGATCCGCCATGAGTCCTTCTAGCAAACTGCGGCTTTTGCTGGTGAATGACACGGCCCGGCCGATGCAACAATTGCATGACGCTTTGACCCGTGCCGGCTATCACGTGATCGCCCAGGCGCAGGGTGCGGCGGAGCTATTGCAGTTGGTCGAGGCGCAAAAACCGGACGTCATCATCATCGATACCGAATCCCCCTCGCGCGACACGCTGGAACAACTGGCGGCGATGGGGCAGGCCGCGCCGCATCCGGTGGTGATGTTCGCCGAACAGGGCGGCTTGCCCGCCATCCAGGCCGCCGTCAGCGCCGGGGTGACCGCCTATGTGGTGGATCGGATCGCGGCCGAGCGGCTGGCGCCCATCATCGATATGGCGCGGGTGAAATTCGAAGAGGATGCCAAGCTGAAGAAGCGCCTGGCCGACATGGAACAGCAGTTGGCCGACCGCAAGCTCATCGAGCGGGCCAAGGGTCTGTTGATGCAACGCCGCCAACTGAGCGAAGCCGAAGCCTACGCCTTGCTGCGAAGCCAAGCGATGCAATCCGGCCTGCGGCTGGCCGAACTATCCCGCCAATTGATCGACGCCAGCAAACTGCTTGGCTGAAAGACCGTCATGACCGATAACGCCGACTTCTCGACTTCCGCACCGCTGCCGATCCGCTTGGGCTTTGTGCCGCTGACCGACTGCGCCCCGCTGGTGGCGGCGCGCAAGCTGGGACTGGATCGCGCTCACGGGCTGGATTTTCAACTGCAGCGTCAACCCTCGTGGGCGGCGGTGCGCGACAAGCTTATCGCCGGCCAGCTGGATGCCGCCCAGGCGCTATACGGCCTGGTATACGGCATGCAGTTGGGGCTTTCCGGGCCGCAATGCGATATGGCGATCCTGATGACTTTGAACCAGAACGGCCAGGGCATCAGCCTGGCGCCGCCGCTGGCCGAACAATGGCGCGCGGGAGTGGGGTTGGCGGCGATCGCCCGGCGGCTGGGCCGGCCGCTGGTGTTGGCGCATACCTTCCCCACCGGCACCCATGCCATGTGGCTGTATTACTGGCTGGCGGCACAAGGCGTGCATCCGTTTCGCGACGTCAAGTGCGTGGTGATCCCGCCGCCGCAGATGAGCCAGGCCATGCAAGCAGGCATGCTGGATGGCTTTTGCGCCGGTCAGCCTTGGCATGCGGTCGCCGAGCGCGATGGCGTGGCGGTGCCGGTGGCGGATAGTTCGAGCATTTGGCTGGATCATCCGGAAAAAGTACTGACCTGCCGGCGCGATATGGCGCGGCAACGGCCGCTGCTGGCGCAGCGGTTGATCCAGGTGCTGCTCTTGGCCTGCCGCTGGTTGGATCGGTTGGAAAACCGCGCGCAAGCAGCGGCTTGGCTGGCGGAGGACGACTACCTGGCGATGCCTGCCGCGCTGATCTTGCGGCATTGGCCGAACCGCGCGCCGCAAAGCGGCGATCTGCGTTTTTGCGATGAGGGCCGGGTCAATTTCCCCTATCGCTCCGATGGCCTGTGGTTTCTACAGCAATACCGGCGCTGGGGCATGTGGCAGGGCGAGCCCGGCGCCGAATGGGTCGACCCGTTGAATCAGACCGAGTTGTACCGTGCCGCGGCCGGACTGTGCGGTTTGCCGCTGCCGGATAGCGCCGATCGCGACGGTGTGTTGATGGATGACATGACCGGCCCGACGATGTTTGCCGCACCGCACAATGCTGGTGCAAATCGGGGTGCCGATGCACTGTTGCAGTGCATCAATCGGCGCTCATGAGCGTGAACGGGCGCTAAATAGCCCGGTCGAGGCTGGCATGCTAATTGCGTAGTCTCCCGCATCCGGCGCAATGGCGCGTCGGCCGAATGACACGGGCGGCGGCCAATGCGGGCAGCCTCCCAACGGACAACGGCGTCCTCACCCGAAGTACATCGGGGAGGGCGCCGTTTTTGTTTTGGCGATTTTGGGAGCAGACATGGACCGAACTTTCTGGCAAGCCGGACACAAGCCGACCCTGTTTTCCGCTTTTTTGTATTTCGACCTCAGTTTCATGGTGTGGTCTTTGCTGGGCCCGTTGCAGGTACCGATCGCCGCCGCGCTGCATCTGTCGACCCGACAACGCGGGCTGATGGTCGCGACCCCCATTCTGGCCGGCGCCGTGCTGCGTCTGTTGATGGGTGTGCTGGTCGATCGATTCGGCGCCAAGCGGGCGGGGCAGATCGGCCAAGCGATTGTGATCGTGGCGCTCTTGGCCGCCTGGCGTCTGGGGATCGACAGCCTCGGCGCCGCGCTCTGGTTCGGCCTGTTTCTAGGTGTGGCCGGGGCTTCGTTCGCGGTGGCCCTGCCGCTGGCGTCGCGCTGGTATCCGCCGCAGCACCAGGGTACGGCCATGGGCATCGCCGGCGCCGGTAATTCCGGCACCGTGCTCAGCGCCCTATTCGCCCCGGCGCTGGCATTGGCCTACGGCTGGCAGAACGTGTTCGGCCTGGCCTGTCTTCCGCTGCTGCTGACCTTGGGGCTCTACAGCGCCTGCGCGCAAGAGGCACCCGGTGCGCCGGCGCCCAAGCGCTTGGCCGATTACCTGGCGGTGTTGAAAGAGCGGGATGCCTGGTGGCTGATGTTTTTCTACGCCATGACCTTCGGCGGCTTCTCCGGCTTCGCCAGCGCCTTGCCGGGCTACTTTCACGACCAGTTCGGTTTCGATGCCAGAACCGCCGGGCTATACACCGCCGCCTGTGTGTTTGCGGGGTCCGTGATGCGTCCGCTGGGCGGCATGCTGGCCGACCGTCTGGGCGGCGTGCGCGCCTTGCTGATGGCGTATTTGGCCTCGGCGCTGCTCATCGGCCTCGCCGGTTTCGGCCTGGGTGGCGCCGGCGCGGTATTGCTGCTGTTCGTTCTGGCCATGCTGTGCCTGGGGGCCGGCAACGGCGCGGTGTTCCAACTGGTGCCGCAGCGCTTCGGCAAGGAAATCGGCGTGACGACCGGTCTGGTCGGCATGGCCGGCGGTGTGGGCGGCTTTGCCCTGGCCGCCGGGCTTGGCGCCATCAAACAAGCCTCCGGCGGTTACGCGGCCGGTCTGTGGGTGTTCGCCGGCCTCTGTGCGCTGGCCTGGTTGAGCCTGGTGGGCGTCAAGCAACGCTGGCGCGCCCACTGGACGGTCGCCGCCGCCAGGGTGTGAAGGAGAGAAAGATGGATATGTCGCAAGTGCCTGTTCGGGCAAGACAAAAGCTGGTGGTGGTAGGCAACGGCATGGCGGGCATCCGCACCGTGGAGGAACTGCTGGCGTTGGCGCCGGAACTGTACGACATCACGGTCTTCGGCGCGGAACCGCACCCCAATTACAACCGCATCCTGCTGTCGCCGGTGCTGGCCGGCGAGCAGGCGTTTCAAGACATTATCCTCAATACGCCGCAATGGTACGCCGAGCATGGCATCGCCTTGCACATGGGTAAGACGGTGAATCGTATCGACCGAGTGCGGCGCGTGGTGATCGCCGACGATGGCACCGAGGCCGCCTACGACCGGCTGCTGCTGGCCACCGGTTCCACGCCGATCATGCTGCCGGTGCCGGGCAAGGATCTGGCCGGCGTCATCAGTTACCGCGACATCCACGATACCGAGGCGATGATGGCGGCGGCGGCCTGCAAGCGCCATGCCGTGGTGATCGGCGGCGGCCTATTGGGGTTGGAGGCCGCCAATGGCCTGCGACTGCGCGGCATGGACGTCACCGTGGTGCACTTGGGCGACTGGTTGCTGGATCGGCAGTTGGATGCCGTGGCGGGCGACTTGCTGCGCCAGGCCCTGGCGGCGCGCGGCATCGCCTTCTTGCTGGGCAAGCAGACCGCCGCGCTCGTCGCCGATGCCGCGGGTGCGGTGGCCGGGGTGCGCTTTCAGGATGGCGAGGAAATCGCGGCCGAACTGGTGGTGATGGCGGTGGGCATCCGCCCCAATACCGCCTTGGCGCAGGCCGCCGGCCTGCATTGCGACCGGGGCATCGTGGTGAGCGATGCGCTGCAGACCTTCGACCCGCGCATTTACGCGGTCGGCGAATGCGTCAGCCATCGCGGCGTGGCCTATGGCCTGGTGGCGCCGTTGTTCGAACAGGCCAAGGTGTGCGCCAACCACCTGGCGCGCCTGGGCATCGGCCGTTACCAGGGCTCGGTGCTGGCGACCAAGCTGAAAGTCACCGGCATCGATTTGTATTCGGCCGGCGACTTCATGGGCGGCGAGGGACAAGAGGAGATCGTCCTGTCCGACCCCGCCGGCGGGGTCTACAAGAAGCTGGTGATCGAGAACGACAAACTGGTCGGTGTCTGCCTGTACGGCGACACGGCCGACGGCGCCTGGTACTTCAAGCTGTTGCGCGAAGGCCGTGCGGTGAACGATCTGCGCGATAGCCTGATGTTCGGCGAATCCGCTATCGGCGACGCCGGGGTGCAAGGCCAGAGCCGCGCCGCCGCCATGCAAGACAGCGACGAAGTGTGCGGCTGCAACGGCGTGTGCAAGGGCACCATCGTCAAGGCCATTCAGGATAAAGGCTTGTTCACCCTGGACGAGGTGAAGAAGCACACCAAGGCCGCCAGCTCCTGCGGCTCCTGCTCGGGGTTGGTCGAGCAGATCCTGATGAGCGTGGTGGGCACCGATTTCCAACAAACGCCCAAGACCCGGGCGGTCTGCGGCTGCACCGACTACAGCCATGGGGAAGTACGCCAGGCCATCAAGGCGCAGCATCTGCTCTCGCATACCGAGGTCTTTCATTTCCTGGAATGGCGCACACCCAACGGCTGCGCCACTTGCCGGCCAGCCATCAATTACTACCTGCTGTCGAGCTGGCCGCACGAGGCGGTGGACGATCCGCAAAGCCGTTTCATCAACGAGCGGGTGCACGCCAACATCCAGAAGGACGGCACCTTTTCGGTCATCCCGCAGATGAAGGGCGGCGTGACCAACGCCGCCGAACTGCGCCGCATCGCCGACGTGGCCGACAAATACCAAGTCCCGATGGTGAAAATTACCGGCGGCCAGCGCATCGATTTGCTGGGGGTGAGGAAAGCGGATCTGGTGGATGTCTGGCGCGATCTGGGCATGCCCTCCGGCCATGCCTACGGCAAATCCATTCGTACGGTGAAGACCTGCGTCGGTAGCGAGTTCTGCCGCTTCGGCACGCAAAACAGCACGCAGATGGGCATCGATCTGGAGACCATGCTGGCCAATATGTGGTCGCCGCACAAAGTGAAGCTGGCGGTATCCGGTTGTCCGCGCAATTGTGCCGAGGCCGGCATCAAGGACGTGGGGGTGATCGCGGTGGAGTCGGGCTGGGAGTTGTATGTCGGCGGCAACGGCGGCATCAAGACCGAGGTGGCGCAGTTCCTGTGCAAGGTCAAAACGGCCGAAGAGGTCAAGGAGTACGCCGGCGCCTTCCTGCAGCTGTACCGCGAGGAGGCCTATTACCTCGATCGTACCGTTCACTACATCGCCCGCGTCGGGCTCGACGACATCAAAGCGCGGGTGGTGGCGGATGCCGCCAATCGCCAAGCGTTATACCAGCGCTTGCTGTTTTCCCTGCAGGGCCTGCCGGACCCGTGGGGCGAACGGGTCGCCGGTGGCGCCAAGCATGAATTCATTCCGCTCAAAGTGATTGCCTGAGGTTGCCACCATGAAGAAAGCCACCGAAAGCTGGGTGCGGGTATGCACCCTGACCGACATTCCGCCGCTGGGTAGCCGCGTACTGGCGCGCGACGACGGCGATATCGCCCTGTTCCGCACCGACGACGACCGGGTGTTCGCGCTGTTGGATCGCTGCCCGCACAAGGGCGGCCCGCTCAGCCAGGGCATGGTGCACGGCGATAGCGTAACCTGCCCGCTGCACGGCTGGCAAATCGAGCTGGCCAGCGGCGAAGCCCGCGCGCCGGACGTGGGCTGCGCGCGCCGGGTGCCGTCCAAGCTGGAAGACGGCATGGTCTGGCTCGCCTTGTAGGCCGGGACGTGCCGTCAGGACGAGGATAGACATCATGGCCAACATCGAAACCCGCTCCACCTGCTGCTATTGCGGCGTGGGCTGCGGCGTGCTGATCGAAAGCGACGGCGCGCGCATCACCGGCGTGCGCGGCGACCCCGAACATCCGGCCAATTTCGGCCGGCTGTGCGGCAAGGGGCTGTCGCTGGCGGCCAGTGCCGCCAGCGACAGCGGCCGTGCGCTTTATCCGGAAATGCGGCTGACCCGCGAAGCGGCCCGGGCGCGCGTCGCTTGGGATGATGCACTGGACAGCGTGGCCGACGGTTTCGCCCGCATCATCCGCCGCCACGGCCCGGACGCGGTGGCCTTCTACGTCTCCGGGCAACTGTTGACCGAGGACTATTACCTGTTCAACAAGTTGGCCAAGGGCGTGGTGGGCACCAACAACATCGACACCAACTCGCGCCTTTGCATGTCCAGCGCCGTCACCGCCTACAAACAAGCTTTCGGCGCCGACGGCCCGCCCACCTGCTACGACGATCTGGAGGCGGCCCACTGCCTGTTGTTCGCCGGCAGCAATATGGCGTATGCCCACCCGGTGCTGTTCCGCCGCCTGGAAGCCGCCCGCGACGCGCGGCCGGATTGCCGCTGGATCGTGATCGACCCGCGTTGCACCGATACCGCCGCCATGGCGGATCTGCATCTGCAGATCCAACCCGGCACCGACGTGGCGCTGTTTCACGGCATGCTGCACCACTTGATCTGGGAAGGGCTGGTGAACGCCGACTATGTCGCCGCCCATACCGAGGGCTTCGCCGAACTCAAGCGGCTGGTGCGCGATTACCCCCCGAAAATGGCGGCGGAAATCTGCGGCATCCGCGAGTCGGATCTGGTGACGGCCGCCGAGTGGTTCGGCCGGAGCCCGGCCAGCCTGTCGCTGTATTCGATGGGGCTTAACCAGTCGAGCCACGGCACCGACAAGAATCTAGCGCTGATCAATCTGCATCTGGCGACCGGCCAGTTGGGCCGGCCCGGCGCCGGACCGTTTTCGCTGACCGGCCAGCCCAATGCCATGGGCGGGCGCGAGGTGGGCGGCATGGCCACCATGCTGGCGGCGCATCGCGACATCGGCAATGCCGAGCATCGCCTCGACGTGGCGCGGCACTGGGGCGTGCCGGTCTCGCGGCTGTCGGATCAAGCCGGCTTGCCGGCCGTCGCCATGTTCGAGGCGCTGCGCCAGGGACGCGTCAAGGCCATCTGGATCGCCTGCAGCAACCCGGCGCATTCGCTGCCCAATCTGCCGCTGGTGCGGGAGGCGTTGGCGTGCGCCGAACTGGTGGTGGTGCAAGATGCCTTTGCCCATACCGATACCACCGCCTTTGCCGACATTCTGCTGCCGGCGGCGGGCTGGGGCGAAAAAGAAGGCACGGTCACCAACTCCGAGCGTCGTATCAGCCGCGTGCGCGCCGCCGTGCCGCCGCCGGGCGAGGCGCGGCGCGACGGCTGGATTGTCGGCGAAGTGGCGCGCCGGCTGGAGACGCTGCTCTATCCGGGGGCCGCCAGCCTGTTCTCCCACACCGACCCCGACCGTGTGTTCGACGAGCACCGCGCCCTGACCGTGGGGCGCGACCTGGACATCGGCGGACTGGACTATGCGCTGTTGGATCGCACGGGGCCGCAACAGTGGCCGCTGCCGGTCGGTGCCGCCACCGGCCTGGCACGTCGCTATACCGACGGCCGCTTCGCCACCGCCAATGGCCGTGCCCGCTTTCACGCGCCGTCCTACCTGCCGCCGGCCGAAAACGTCTCGGCGCATTACCCGTTCCGGCTCTTGACCGGGCGGCTACGCGACCAATGGCATGGCATGAGTCGCACCGGGCGGCTGCCGCAATTGTTCGCGCATAGCCCGGAACCGGCGCTGCAGATGCATCCGGAAGACGCCGAGCGACGCGGATTGGCTGCCGGCGATCTGCTGCGCGTCAGCAGCAAACGCGGCCAACTGGTACTGCCGCTGGCGTTGTCCGACGAGGTGATGCGCGGCACTTTGTTCGCCGCCATGCACTGGAACGGCCAGTTCCTCAATAGCGGCGGCGTTAATGAAGCCAGCCAGCCGGCGGTCGACGGGCAATCGTTCCAGCCGGAGCTTAAGCATGCGGCGGTCAAGGTGGCCAAGCTCGATCTGCCGTGGCGGGTAACCGCGGCGCTCTGCGACGGCGATCTTCCGGCGCTACAGGCGCGGCTCGCGCCGCTCTTGGCCGCCTGCGATTACGCCGCGCTGGGCCTCGCCGGCCAGGACGTGGTGGTGCTGCGCGCCGCGCACACGCAGGCGCTTGGCGATTGGCTGCTGCGACTGCTGGCGACGCTGGCGTTCGAGACCGGGCCGGCGGTGCTGGAGTACCGCGACGACCGGCGCGGCATGCTCAAGCGCGTGCGCTGGCAGGGCGACCGGCTGGCCGGTTTTGTGTTCGCCGGCGACGTGGCGGGGGCGGACCGGCTACTTGAGTGCCTGGTGGCCGGCGCACCCTGGCAGGGCTCGCGGCTCGCGGCCTTCGCACCGGCGGGCGCCGCCGCGCCGCGCGACCGGGTGGTGTGCCAATGCAAAGAAGTGCGCGAGTCCGCCATCCGCCAGCGCCTGGCGGATGGCGACAGCATCGAACAACTGAAGAGCGGGCTTGGCTGCGGCAGCGTGTGCGGCTCGTGCCTGCCGGAACTGAAACGCCTGGCCGCCGCGCAAGCGGCGCTGGCCTGAGAGGAAAAACGATGGGCAAAGTGACCTTGCTGGGCGCCGGCCCAGGCGACCTGGAACTGTTGACCTTGCGGGCCGCGCGCTGCCTGGCCGAGGCCGATGTGCTGTTGATGGACGAGCTGGTCAATCCGGACATCGTCGCGCTGGCGCCGCGGGCGCGCGCGATCAAGGTCGGCAAGCGCGGCGGTTGCAAGTCGACACCGCAGGATTTCATCCTGCGGTTGATGCGGCGCTACGCACTACGCGGCCAGCACGTGGTGCGGGTCAAGGGCGGCGAAGTGCTGCTGTTCGGCCGCGCGGGCGAGGAAATCGATTATCTGCGCCGGCACGGCGTCGCGGTGGAGATCGTCAACGGCATCAGTTCGGCGTTGGCCGCCGCCGCCAGCCTGGGCATGTCGCTGACCCACCGCCAGCATTGCCGGGGTGTGACGCTGGTGACCGCGCATGCGCAAGATCATAGCGAGCCGGACTGGCAGGCGCTGGCGGCCACCGGCACCACGCTTGCCATTTACATGGGCATGAGCCGGCTCGGCAGTCTGAGCCGGACGCTATTGCGCCACTTGCCGGGCAGTACGCCGGCTGCGGTGGTGCAGTGGGCCAGCACCGCGCAAGAGCGGCGGCTATGTACCACGCTGGCCGGGCTGGAGCGCGACGCGGCCCGGGCCGGCATGGGCAGTCCGGCCGTCATTCTGGTGGGAAGCGCCGTGGCCGAGGCCGTCGATGCGGCCATGCCGACAGTGCGGGACGACCTGACATTTCGGTCAGCCGGCCGTGCTGGTCTGCTAGGCTGAATCCTGCACTGACGAGGGTTTCGGGCGATCCTCGTCAGGATTGTATACATACGTTTGTATATTCTCTGTACATTTATATTCTCTTTGCATATTTCGTTAAATGGGTGATTGACCCTTACGACGAAAAATATCAAGGAGAAATAAGTGAAACGAAAATGGCAGCGTTTTCTGCTGATGCTGGCCCTGGCACTCAGTGTGCCGGCCATGGCCAGCACCGGTAGCGGGTATACCCAAACCCGCTATCCGATCGTCCTGGTGCACGGGCTGTTTGGTTTCGGCCAGATACTGGGGGTCGATTATTTCTACCAAGTGCCGGCGGCATTGAAGACCGACGGCGCCCAGGTGTTCGTGGCGCAAGTGTCGGCGACCGGCAGCAACGAGCAGCGCGGCGAGCAATTGCTGCAGCAAGTGCAGCAGATCCTGGCGATCACCGGTGCGACCAAAGTGAATTTGATCGGCCATAGCCAGGGGGCGCCGACCGCGCGTTATGTGGCGGGGGTGCGGCCGGACCTGGTGGCCTCGGTGACCTCGGTCGGTGGCGTGAACCGGGGTTCGACCGTGGCCGATGTGGTCAGCGGGCTGGCGCCGGACGGCTCGGTCAGCCGGGTGGTGGCCTTGGCGGCCGCCAAAGCGCTCGGCACGCTGCTCGCGTTCTTCTCCGGCAGCGGCGATCAACCGCAACAACCACTCGGGGCGCTGAACTCGTTGACCACGTCAGGCTCGCTGGCCTTCTCCGCCAAGTTCCCCGGCGGCGTGCCCAACACGGCCTGCGGCGAGGGCGACTACCAGGCCAACGGTATCAACTACTACTCGTGGACCGGTTCGGCCACGGCGACCAATGTCCTCGACCCGCTGTCCGGTCCGGTCGGCGCACTGGGCCTGGTATTCGGCTCGACACCGTCCGACGGCTTGGTTGCCACCTGCTCGGCCCACCTGGGGCAGGTGATCCGCGACAACTACCACATGAACCACGTCAACGAGATCAACCAGAGCTTCGGTTTGGTGGATCCGTTCGAAGTCAGCCCGGTGACCCTGTACCGTCAACAGGCGAACCGGCTGAAGAACGCGGGGCTGTGACATGCGCGCCGGCATCTTGCTGACGCTGTTTGGCGGGCTGGCGCTCGGGGGCTGGCTCTGGGCCCGCGCGGCGCCGGCGCCGATAGCGCTCGTGGCGCGGGCGCCCGCCGCCATGCAGGGTACGGCGCCATCGCAGCGCGGCACGCGGGTGGATGGTGCCGCGCGGGACGATGCCGGTGGCGCACTGCGAATCGACATGGGCTTACGCCGACTGTTCGACTATTTCCTCGCCACCTATGGCGAGCGCGATATGTCGACAATCCGCAAAGCCTTGCAGCAGAATCTGCAGCACAGCCTATCGGCCAAGGCGCTACAGCAGGCATTGGCGTTGTTCGACCGTTATGTGGCCTATCGCCAGGCGCTGGCCGGTCTCAAACTGTCGGCCGATAGCAGCGTTGCCGATCGGCTGGATCGGATCGCGGCCATTCGCCCCCGCTTCTTCTCGCCGCAAGAAGTGCAGGGTCTGTTTGGCGCGGAAGACGCTTACGACCGATTTACCGTCGCCCGACTGCGCATCCAGACGAACCCGACACTGACCGCGGCAGAGAAGCAGGCCGAGCTCGCCCAATTGGAAAGCGCCCTGCCGCCCGATCTGTTGGCGGCGCGGCGCGAACCGGTGATCCAGCTCACCTTGTCCGAGGCGGAAGCCAAGCTTCGGCAACAAGGCGGGAGCGAGCAAGACGTCTATGCCCTGCGCAGCCGCATGGTGGGGCAGGCGGCGGCAGACCGGTTGAGTCAGCTGGATCGGGAACAGGCCGCCTGGCAGCAGCGTATCGATGGCTATCTGCGTCAGCGGCAACAGATCCTGGCCGACCCGGCACGCGCGGCCGAGCAGAAACAGCAGGCGATCTCGGCACTGGAGACGGCGAACTTCAATGCTCAGGAGCGTTTGCGGCTGGGGGCTTATACGCCGTAACCGTGGTTGGTGCGTTGCTTCGCGAACGCACCCTACGGCCTACCCCCGCGATAATGCGTCTGCGTCGGCCATTTTCCCCCTACGGCTGGCGCTGGCGCACCAGCTCGTCGAGTAGCTGGAAGGTCTGTTGACTGGCCTTCTCGACGATTTCGAACTGTTGCACGATCTGCTGCTGGCAGGCCGGGTCATCCTGCCAATTGGCGGCGGATAGCCGCATGGCCTGATGCAGGGCGGCATGCAGGCGTTCATGCGGCTCGGGCAAGGCGCGAAATGCCGGCAGCCCCGCATAATCGGGCGCATCGGCGTGGTTGCGGTACCAGGTGCCAAAGGCGCTGTCGCCCGCCGCGATTTCCGCCTGCCGCCGCGGATTGTCGGACTGCTCGCCGCCCATCACGCCGATATAGCCGTTCTGTTTGAGTGCCAGCAGCTCGACTTTGGCTTGCGATGCCACGCAAATATCGTGCACATGCGCGGTGCCGGCCAAGGCCTGATCCGCGTGTTGCGCGCTTAGCTGAAAGCGTTGCTCAACGCCGGCCAAGTGTTCGCCGGAGGCATGCGCCATATCGCGCATGGCCTGGCTGATCTGGGTAATGTCGCGGGCTCGGCTGCCCAGCGTTTCCATCGCCTGGGCGATCTCGCCGGACGCGAGCTTGCTGCGCTCGGCCAACTGGCGCACGGCGTCGGCCACCACGGCGAAGCCGCGGCCCATTTCGCCGGCGCGCGCCGCTTCGATCGCGGCATTGAGCGCCAGCAGGTTGGTCTGGTCGGCGATATCGGCAATCACCTCCACCGCCCGTCCCACTTCGTCCGATAGGCTGCCGAAGTCTTGCACCGAGGTGCTGGTGCGGTCGATCTGCCCGGTAATGTCGCTGAGCGCGAGGACAATCTCGCCGATCAGCCGCTGGCTGTCGGTGGCCGCCTCGGCGTTGTCGCGCGCCAGGGTCGCCAACTGCTGCGTGGTGCCGGCAATGCCCTGCATATCGCGCTCGGTGGTGGCCAGATTGGCCAGTAGATTGCGCGAGTTGAGCACCGCCAGCCGCGATAGCAGCGCATCGCGATGTTCCGCGTCGGCATTCTCGGCCAGGATGGCGAACGAGCGGTCGGCGCGTTCAAGCGCCGTCTTGAAGCTGCCGTGCAGGCCGATCGGCTGTACGTGGCGGTGAAATTGGCCGGTGCAGGCCTTGTCGATGGCGGTCTGCTGTTCGCGGAAACACGCTTCCAGTTGATCCTGCATGTCGTTGAGCGTCCAGGCGATACGGCCGAATTCGTCTTCCGACGGGATATGGGTGATCCGCCCCGACAGCTTGCCGGCGGCCACTTGGCGCATCGTTTCGGAAATCCGCCCCAGCAAAGCGAAATCGGTTTTACTGCGCCGCACGTAGAGGTGGCCGGCGACGATGGCGGCCAACCACAGCGCCAGCAGCAGCCCATCGAAGCCGAAGCGCCAGCTGACCCAGACAAAAGCCAGTCCCTGCAGCGCACACAGCAGGATGACCGTCAGGCGCACCCTAGAGTGAAAGGACAAGCTGTTCATAACTGATGCCTTTCTGGTTTAGAACCGATTGCAGCAGGGCAATGGAGGCGGCGCAGGCATCGCGCGGGCCGGCACGTTGTTCTTCCGCCAGCATCTGGCGATACAGGTCGGCGCAAATATCCACCGCGGCGCGCTTCGGGCAGCGGCGCACCGAGTAATAACCGCAGATCCGGCCGTGCTCGTCATAGTCAGGCGTGACGTTGGCGAACACCCAATAGAAGCTGCCATCCTTGGCCAGGTTCTTCACATAGGCAAAGATTTCTCCGCCGCCGGCGATGGTGTCCCATAGCAGTTTGAAAACGCCGCGCGGCATGTCGGGGTGGCGGATGATATTGTGCTGGGCGCCGAGCAATTCGTGCTCGCTGTAACCGGAAAACTCGATGAAGATCCGATTGCCGTAGGTGATGATGCCGCGGGTATCGGTCTTGGAAACGATGAAGTCATGCTCGCGCATGACCTTTTCCTGTCGGGTAGGCGTTATTTTGTTTTTCATCTTTCTTCCTCTATACCCGCGTTGGCAAAAGGGCCAGCCGCATCGATGACCTATCTGTTTTTTAGTCGAAAGATCTGCACATCAGAAACGATTATTTCCCGGCGCGGAGTAAGTCGGTAGCGGCAAGATGGGCTGTACGCCTCATTGAGAGCGTGACAAAGCGGTCAGGTGAGTGTGCCGGCGATCTGTGGCAGATCCATCATTTTTCTTTTTATGTCCCCATGCATTTTGTCGATCTTGTCCTGCTATGACCGGCAAAAAATGCCCAATCTTGAACCTGCATTTCAAAAAAACCACCCGGTACTATTTCGGCACGATTCGGTTTAGCTCGTTCAAAGAGTGAAATCAAGTCTCCAATAGAACAGTTTTCTTACAACAAGTTCATGCGGCGCTGAGTTTATGGCTGACGGTGTTTGGCACATTGGCGCATTTGTGGTCGTTAACCATTAGGGATGGAAATGAAATCGAATAAAGCGCTTGCTGCTGAGAAACAGAGTGTACCGGTGCATGTCATTAATAGCCTGCTGGAAAGCGAAGCTGCCCCGGTTGCCTTGGATGGCGCAACCGTGCATGGCGCCGGTGAAACGCAATGGTGGTTCGATGCGCGCGATGCCAAGGACGATGCCTTGTTGGAGGCTGTGGAGAAAAGCAACTGCACCCACGTCGTCTTGAATCTTGATCAATTGGCCGGTCATCGCAGTAATAAACAAAAAGTTGTTTGGCTGGATAATATTTCCCAGCTGGAAAATTTGGAAGACGGCGTTTGGGTATTTACCGCCTCCGAAGATATTCGTCGTGCCGCTATCGCCAAGCGCTATAAAGCAGGCTTGCTGATCAGCGTGAATGACCTGGAAAAAGAATTTCCGTATTGCATCGCCGTTTGCGAACGCGGCGACGATTTTGTCGTGATCGATATCGAGCACGCCACCTATATTCCCTACGAGTTATTGCTGGCGAAAGCGGAAGGCAAAAAAACCAAGATCCTGCGCAGTGTGCCGATCAAAGGTTTGAAGAATATCGTGCAGGACGTCGATCAATCGCTGAACGCTTTTGCCACCATGGAGCAGGGTGTCGGCGTGCTGTTCAAAACCAGCCAAGTCGGCAGCATTCAATCGCTCAGCAAAAACCTGCAAGGCCGTCAATCCTCTCAGCTTTCCTTGCTGTCGGCCGAGGTGGTGGAAGTGCAGCACACCGGGCTTGGCAGCCGCGTCTGCGTGGATACCACGTCGATGATGACCGCCGAAGAAGGCATGATCATCGGCTCCACTGGCTGGGGCGGCATTTTCGTCTGCTCGGAAACCCACTACCTGCCGCACATGAACCTACGCGAATTCCGGGTGAATGCCGGCGCCGTACATTCATACATCTGGGGCAAGGACGGCACCGCGATGTATCTGAGCGAAATGGAAGCCGGCTCGGAGGTGCTGTGCACCAACAAAAACGGCACGGCCCGCGTGGTATCGATCGGCCGCGCCAAGATCGAGCGCCGGCCGCTGTTGAAAATCAAATGCCGCGTGCCGCTGTCGCAGGTCGACGAGCGCATCGCCGAGGCGGCGCGCAAAGACGCGCTGCTCAAGCGCAACGTCACCCCCAACGGCGAATCCATCGCCAGCGCCGACGAAAACTACATCTATCTGAACACCTTCCTGCAAAACGACTGGCATGTGCGCGTGATGGGCGACGACGGCAAGATCCGCCATTGCACCTTGCTGCAGCCTGGCGACCGGGTCATGGCTTATGTCGATCTGCCGGGCCGTCACACCGGTTTGCGCGTGACCGAGCACATTCTGGAAAAGTGAGGCAGCGATGAACATCGGCAAAAAATCCCGGTTGGCCCGGTTGTTTCACCCGGTATCGGGCCGCGGCGTGATCGTGCCCTTGGACCATGGCGCCACGCTCGGTCCGATCCAAGGGCTGACCGACCCCGCGCAATGCATCGCCAAGCTGTGCGGCGATCTTTCGCTGGTGCAGGGCCTGGTGCTGCATCGCGGCGTGCTGGAACAAGTCAGCAGCGTGCTGTCGCCCTATGACCTGCCGGCGCGTGTATTGCACTTGTCGGCGTCGACGGCGGTCAGCCCCAAGGTGACCGAGAAAGCGCTGGTGGCCAGCGTGGAGGACGCCTTGCGTATGGGGGCGGACGCCGTCTCGGTGCACGTCAATCTGGGCGTGGACGCCGAACCGGACATGCTGCGCGATTTCGGCCTGGTGTCGTCGTATTGCCAGCAATGGGGCATGCCGTTGCTGGCCATGATGTACACCCGCGTCGACGGTCAGGTGTCCAACGCCACCGCCCATGTGGCGCACGCCGCGCGGCTGGCGGCGGAGATGGGGGCGGACCTGGTCAAGGTCGGCTATCCCGGCTCGGCCGAGGCGATGGAAGAGGTGGTGGGCGGCTGCTTCATCCCGGTGCTGATCGCCGGCGGCGAGAAGTGCGCCGACAACCAACAAGCGCTGCAGATGGTGGCGCAGGCCATCGCCGGCGGCGCGGCCGGTGTCTGCATGGGACGCAATGTCTTCCAGCAGGAACATGCCGCCGACTTCATCAACGAGGTGGGGCTGGCCGTGCATGGCTGGCGGCCGGCTTTGGACCGTCACGTACCGCAGACGGCCGCATCCTGACTTTTATGGAGAACGATGCGCGATGAAAGTGGGCGTCATTGGAGCGAGCGGCGTTATCGGCCGCAGTCTGCTCCCCAAGCTGCAGGCCCGGGGTATGGCGGTACGCTGCATCGTCCGCCCCGGTAGCGAGCGCGCGCTGCCGGACGGCGCGCTGGAAGTGGCCGAGGCAGACCTGCTGGACGCCTCGGCGCTGGCGCAGGCCCTGCAGGGCCTGGATGCCGTGGTCAATCTGGCCACGCGCATCCCCGGCGCCGGCGGCGACTGGCAGCAAAACGATCTGATCCGCACCGAAGGCACGCGTTGCCTGCTGGCGGCGCTGGCTCAGCAATCGCAGCCGTGCCGCCTGGTGCAGCAAAGCATCGCCATGTTGCACCAATCCCCCCACTTGGCCGACGAAAGCGACGAACTGTGCGGACAGGGGAACTTGGCTTCGGCCTTGTGGATGGAGGCCGCGGTGCAGACTTCCCCGCTCGACTGGGTGTTGCTGCGCGGTGCGGCCCTCTATGGGCCGGGCACCGCTCGCGACGATGGCTATTTCGCTCGGATCCGCGACGGCGAGGTGGCCTTGCCGCTCGAACCCGGCCGCTATCTGAGCCTGATCCACATCAACGATTTGGCTTGCGCGTTCGCCACGGCGCTCACGGCGCCCGCGCGTCAGGCGTATATCGCCAGCGACGACGCGCCGCTGACCTACCGTGCGCTCTTTGCCGGCATGCGCCCCTGCGGCAGCGCCAAAGCCGACGCGAGCCCTTTGGCCACCCTGCCGTCATTCCGCGTGAGCAACCGCCGACTGAAGTGCCTGGGCTGGCAGCCCTGCTATCCGAACGTTTTCGCCCATTGGCATCCGAGCGCGGGTCGGGCCTGGCCATTGGCAACCATTACTGTTTGAGGAGTTGTTTTGAATACTTTGACTATGACAATGAGCCGTTCCTGGCTGTTGGTTGGCTGGGTGACGATTTTCCTGGTGGGGACGGACCTGTTCGTCGTGGCGCCGTTCTTGCCCGGCATCGGTCAGGATCTGCACCGACAGGCTTCGTCATTGACCATGCTGATCAGTATTTTCAGCATCGTCTACGCCATTGCCTGCCCGATTCAGGCGCGCTTCGCCGAGCGTTTCGGCGTGGGCAACGTGCTGTTGTTCGGCATCCTGACCCTGGGGCTGGCCAACCTCTACACCGCGTTGGCGCAAGACCTGCCCAACCTGCTGTTGAGCCGGGGCCTGGCCGGGCTTGCCGCCGCCTCCATCTCGCCGATGATCTACGCGCTGACCGCTAACCGCACCCGGCCGGAAGAACGCGCGGGCAAGCTGGCGCTGATCAACTCCGGCCTGGTCATCGCGCTGATCCTGGGCGCGCCGCTCGGCCTGGTGCTGGGCGCGCATTCCGGCTGGCGTCCGGTGTTCGCCCTGTTGGCGCTGGCGTTCCTGCTGGTGTGGCCGGTCAACAAAATGACCTGGCAAAGCGAAATCGGCGGCGGTGCGGCCAAGGGCAAGTCGGCGACCGAGCATCTGTCGTCGGCCTGGGTGTTCTTCCTGTGCATGATTTGCTGGGCGGCCAGCGTGTATGCCACCTACACCCTGTTGTCGTCCGCCATGTCCAACGAGTACCACGTCTCCGAAGGCGATCTGGCGCTGGTGTTGACCAGCTACGGCGTCGGCGCCGCCCTGGGCGGCATCCTCGGCGGCAAGCTGGCCGACCGCATCGGTGCGTCGTCCATGGTGCGACTCGCCTTCAGCCTGATGATCGTTACCTTGCTGCTGTTGACGGCGGTCTACCAGACCCACCAACTGGGCTGGCTGTCGCTCAACCTGTTCCTGCTGGCGCTGGTCGCCTACGGCTTCTTCCCGGCGCTGCAAGCCTGCGCCGCGCAGATCTTCGTGACGCGCCGTCCCACCGTGATGGGCCTGCTCAGTAGCTGCCTGTACATCGGCATCACCCTGGGTTCGTCGGTCGGCGGCAAGCTGTTCACCGCGGGCGGCATGGCGCTGGTGCAACGCTACTCCATCGCCATGGCCGTGCTCGGCCTGATCCTATCGATGTTTATCCGCGGCAAACGCCGGGCGTAGTCAATCAAAAGAGATGGCGATCGAACCATGATGAGACCGATGATGAATCCGCATTCGCAAGCCGTGCGCGAAGCGCTATACGCCGATTCGGCGCTCGGTATCGGCAACTTCCTGTTCAAGGTGCTGGAACAGGATGTCGACCGGGAGGGGGTACTGTTCTCGCTAGAGCAACCGTTCGCCACACCGCGCGGTACCTGCTTCGAGCAACTGTCGTTGACCGACCTGTACCGGGCCGTGGCCGAACTGGCCGCCTGGTATCAACAGCTGGGCGTGCGCGCCGGCGAAATCGTGCTGACCTATACCGGCGAAGGCATTTCGCAATTCCTGCACTTCCTGGCGCTGACCAGCCTCGGCGCCATCCCGGCGCCGGTGAATTGCAATATGCGGCCGGACATCGTCCTGCTGTACCACCGCAAATACCGTTTCGACTGGCTGGTGTACGACCGCCATGCCCAGAGTGCCGAACTGGCGCGGTTGGCGGCCGGGCAGCGCGGCATTCACGCCTGCGATGGCGCCGATCCGTCTCTGCCGGCGCAGCCGGAAGGCGATTGGCCGATGCAGTACCGCCACGACGTCACGGTCATGATCTGCCATAGCTCGGGCACCACCGGCGTGCCCAAGGCGGTGCTGTTCGGCCATCAGCAGTTTTTCCACGGCAAGCGCGAGCGCCTGCTGCAGTTCTGGCAAGCGGATCGGGAGCGCATGCTCAGCGCCCTGCCGCACTCGCATTCGGCCGGCGTCAGCTATCTGATGACCGCGGTGTTGCTCGGTATGCCCACCCGGGTGCTGACCCACTTGACCAGCCCCGCCCTGGCCGACGAGATCGCCGCCTTCGAACCCAGCGTCATGGCCGGTTTCTCGCAAAGCTACGCGGCGTTGGCCGAGGCCCATCCGCGCGACAACGCCTTCCCGTCGCTACGTCGTTTCTTCAATACCGGCGACACCGCGCACGAAACGCATATCCGCGCCCTGCTGGAAGCGGCGCCCGAGGCCGCCTTCCATGACGGCTTCGGGGCCTCCGAACTCGGCATGGCCTTGTTCAGCAAAGTCTCGCGCCGCGGCCGGATCGCCACCGGTCGCTGCGTCGGCCGGCCGGTACCGTTTGCCCGGGCGCGCATCGAGGACGATTTGGGCCGGGTGTTGCCGCAGGGGGAGATCGGCTATATCGCCGTTCAATCGCCCACCATCACCGCCGGCTATTTCCTCGACGACAGCCTGACGGCCCGCTGCCGACGGCCGGAGGGTTACTGGCTGACCGGCGACGTCGGCTACCTGGATACGGACGGTGCCTTCGTGCACCTGGATCGGGCGGTCGACGTCATCCACAGCGCGCGTGGGCCGGTGTACACGCTGCAACTGGAAGAAACCGTGCTGCGTCAGTGCCAAGTGGACGACATCACCGTGGTCGGCGTACCGCTCAGCCCGCGTCGTTGCGAAATGGTGGTGGCGCTGCTGCGGCCGACGGCGGCGCGCGCCGTGGTGCTGTGCCACGAGGTCGCCGCCGTGCTCGCCGCCAGCCTGCCGGCCGACGTGCCGTACACGGTGGTGAATCTGTCAGCCGATGCCGAACTACCCACCGGAGCGACCGGCAAGGCGCTCAAGCGCGTCATCCGCGACCGTTTCTGGCAAGACCTCAACCAATATCGCCGCGGCGACCGGGACACCTATCAATATGTCCTGCAAGTCCGGTCGGACTCCGACACCCTCACGCTCAAGAGACCCATGCAAATGCTCGAAGCCAAGAAAACCCTGGAAGCCGAGAAAGCCAAATTGATTGCCAAGCTGCAATCGCACCCGTTCTTGACCCGTTGCCGCGCGGGGCAGGCCTCGCTTGACGAACTGAAGTACTTCCTGGTGCAGCAGGGGCATTACAGCGGCTATTTCACCCGCTACCTGTGCGCGATGATGGCCAATCTGCCCAGCAACGTGGAAGTGTTCGAGCTGGCGGAAAACCTGTTCGAAGAGCTGGGCTTCGCCGGCAGCGACGAAACGCCGCATTACCTGCTGTATCGCAAGATGCTGACCGATTTCGGCCTCAGCCTGGAATCGCCGGCGCCCAACCCGGCCACGCTTGGCCTGATCGACGCCATGTTCGCCCATTGCCGCGACCCGCAGCCCAGCGTCGGCCTGGCCGCGCTCTGCCTGGGGGCCGAAGCCCTGGTGCCCGCCATGTACGCCGACATCATCGCCGGCTTCGAAGCGCACGGCGTCGAGGCGGAGACCATTCGATTCTTCCACCTGCATGTACAATGCGACGACGGCCACGCCGAGACCATCGAGAACATCCTGGTCGAGATGGTGGAGAAGGACAGCAGCCAGCTTGAGGTCATCATCGCCGCCGGCCATGCGCTGGTCGACGCGCGACGGGATTTCTTCACTGCCGTCGAACAGGCGTACAGCCCGTCCGCCGAGCAGGCCGTGGCTTCCGTTTAACCACCGACCGACCCAAGGCGCTCCGACGTGCAAACCTTACATGACTCCAAGGCCGAGCTGATCGAGCGCGGCAAGCAGCAGATCAAGACGGCGCTGCCGCGCTTGGATCTGACGCTACGGCAGAAGCTGGCGTTGACCTGCCGCATCCTGTTCAACCATGGCCACGATTCGGGGCTGGCCGGCCAGATCACCGGCCGCACCGGTACACCCGGCACGTTCTATACCCAGCAGTTGGGCTACGGCTTCGACGAGATCACCGCGGCGTCGTTGCTGGTGGTGGACGAGGACTTGCAAGTGCAGGAAGGACAAGGCATGGCCAATCCGGCCAATCGCTTCCACGCCTGGATCTACCGGGCGCGGCCCGACGTGCAATGCATCATCCACACCCATCCGACGCATGTGTCCGCCTTGTCGCTACTGGAGCGGCCGTTGCGCGTGGCGCATATGGACAGCTGCATGCTGTACGAGGACGTGGGCTTTTTGGCCCAATGGCCGGGCGTGCCGGTGGGCAATGAGGAGGGGCGCCTGATCAGCGAAGTGCTGGGCAGCAAGCGTGCCGCCATCCTGGCGCATCACGGCCTGGTGGTGGCGGGCAGCTCGGTGGAAGAGACCTGCGTGCTGGCCATCCAGATCGAGCGCAGCGCCAGGCTGCAGCTGTTGGCGGAGGCCGCCGGCGAAATCCGCGACATCGAGCCGGCCTTGGCGCGCGAGGCGCACGACTGGATCTTGCAGCCGGCGCGCAGCCAGGCGAGCTTCGCCTACTTCGCCCGCCAACTGCTCAAGACCCTGCCGCAGGATGAAGTCTTGTAATCGTAGGGTGAATTGATGCGTTGCTTCGCGAACGCATCCTACAAACACGCGGCCAGGCTGTCCACCGCGCGCTCGGCGTCTTGCCGCGTCGTGAAGTTGGCAAAACCGAGCAGCAAAGCCTGGCCATAGTCGTGACGCAGCGCCCGCGGCGACAACGCGCCGACCGAGAGGCCGATTTGCGCCGCGCGCGCCTGCACCTCGACATCGCTCACGCCCGGCGGCAGGTGGGCCAACAGGCATAGCCCGCGGCTGGATGGGCTGATGCTAAGCCGCTGGCCGAACCGGGCCGTCAACACCTCGACCAACATGGCGCGCCTGGCTTCGTACAGCGGGCGCGTTTTCTTGATGTGGCGGGCGTAATAGCCCTGCTGCATCATGTCCGCCAAGGTTTTCTGGCTATGCAAGGGGCAGCCGTCCAGGATGTGCTCGGCCAATTGAACGAAGCGGGCGATCTGCCGGCAGGGCACCACCACATACGCCAGCCGCAGCGCGGGACACAGCGTCTTGCTGAAGGTGCCCATGTAGAAGGTGCGGCCGTCCCGGTCCAGGCTGGACAGCGTGGGCGCCAGCCGGCTATCGCCGCAGTATTCGCTGTCGTAGTCGTCCTCGATCAGCCAACGCTGGTTATCCACCGCCCAGTCCAGCAGTTCGGCCTTGCGCTGCGCCGACATCACCACGCCCAGCGGGCTTTGGTTGGCCGGGGTGACGATGGCCACGCGCGCCTCGGGCGCCTGCTTGATCCCCGCGCCGACGATGATGCCCTCGGCATCCACCGGCAGCGGGTGATGCGGGATGCGATTTTGCGCCAGCAAATATTGGCTCGGCGGATAGCACGGATCTTCGGTCCAGACGCTCTGGCCATGCTCGAGCAGTCCGGTCAGCAACAGCTGCAGCGATTGCCGATAGCCGGTGGTGACGATCACCTGGTCGGCGCCGCACTGGATGCCGCGAGCGATATTGAGGTACGCGGCGATCGCGCTACGCAAAGGCGCATAGCCCTGGCTGCCGGCCACGATCTGATGTTCTTTCGAATGCGCCTGACGCAAATTGCCCCACAGCTTCCTGGGGAAGGCGTCCTGCGCCGGAATACCGATCTGGAACGGCCGCACCGGCGGTAGCGCCGGGACATTGTCCGGCTCGGGCTGCCGGCGGACTTGCTGGCGCGAAAACTGTCTGGCTACCGACGTGCCGGCCTGGCCGTTGGAGACGAAATAGCCTTCGCCCACCAACAGGTCATACGCCATCTCTACCGTATTGCGCGACACATTGAGCTGCTGCGCCAGCGTGCGAATGGAGGGCACGCGGGCGCCGGGCGGATAACTGCCGTTGGCGATCGCGTCTTTGAAACGATGATAAAGCTGTCGATACAGCACCTCATCACTGTCCGTCTGTAACGAGAAGGTGGGGAGCAGTAAATTCTTTGTCATATTTTTTGTGTTGGCAAGAATCTATGTGGCGGATTCCCTTGTAGGTGCTGGCTGCCATACTATGACAAAATAATATTCAGATCAATGTATTAGGTGAATGTTAGGGCTGTGGCAGTACCGTGTTCGAGCTACCCGAACACGCCGTTTGCGCAATAAGAGGGGGGTATGTCCGGGCACCGCCTAGCCCTGCTTGATCGTGGGCGGTCTGGGGCTGGGGTATGCCCATTTTCACCCCCATGTACCGACCGCGTCATGGCGGGTCTAGCCAAGTTGCACCAATTCCCATTCGCTATCGATGGCCAACTGGTCGGGCTCCCCTTTCAGTTTTTGCCAAACGCTACGCTGATTCGGCACCAGCACCGCCGGCATGGTCTGGCCGGCCATGAGCGATAGCTGACGCGGCGTGGCCTGCGGATGCGTGCATTGCCACAAGCCGGTTTCCGGGCAAGGTTGGCCGCTGGCCACCTTGCTGCCCAAGGGCAGACGATCCGATGTTTTGCTGGGGGCCGGCGTGGCGGCGGCGGTTTTGCCCGCTTCCCCCGCCTTGGCTTTGGGGCGACCGGTGGCCGGGTCCAAGCCCTTGGCTGTGGCCAGCTTCTTCATCAGCTCTTCGGACGGTTTTTCCGGCGCCACATTGGCCTTGAAGTCCTCCAACCATTTGATCTTGCCGTTCCAGTGCGGCAGCTTGGCCGGCGGCAGAGGTACGATCTCGTCTAGCTCGGGGACGCTGGGGTGGGCGTAGGAGTAGTCGCTCAGTATGCCACTGATGATTTTGTAGCGACGGCTGCGTTCATCATCCTGCTTTAAGCCCAGATCAATCGACTGCTTATTCTCTGTTGGAATGGAACCAAAACCATTTTCCAAATTGTAAGCAGCGGTTTCATCTCCCCACTTAGTGCTCAATTGAAAAAATTTGACGGCTTCGGCGAACTTTTTTTCAAACTGTAACTGATTCGCATATTCCAATGCTGCAGTTGCGTGTCCCTGTTCAGCCGCACATTTAAGCATCTGGTTCCCGATGGCAAACGGCACGGGCTGTGCAATCGTCAGGCCAGTCAATTTACCGCCCACCAGGTATTGCGCTTCCGGGCTGCCCATGTCGGCTGCCTTGCGATAGTAACGATTGGCCAGTTCTTCATCCTGTTTCACGCCGTAGCCGGCCTTGATATAGCGCCCCATATCGTAATAGCCGCCCGGGATGCCGCGGTCGATCAGCTCCTGGGTCAAATCCAGCGTTTCCTTGACCGGATCGTCGCTCTTGGCGGTGCCGCGGCCGATCATGTCGCGCAGATCCAGGTTGGCCTTGTAGTGGCCATAGGCGGTGGCGATGCGGTAGTAGCGCTCCATTTGCGGGTAACGCAGCGGATCCTCTTTCTCGATCTGGTTCTTGCGCAGCCAGCGGGCATAGCGGTACAGCTGGCCGGCCTCCGGGTCGAGTGCGGGCAGATGGTCTTTTTCGTAGCTGCAGGTAAAGGCGAGATTGGTCTCGACGTTGTGCAAATCGGGCATGGCGCGCTCCTTGGAACCGCTGCAGGCGGCCAGGCTGAGAGTAAGAATCAGGGCAAAAAGGGTTGGCTTAGTCACTGTTGCTCCGGGCTGGGTCAGTGCGCAGGAATTCGCGTAAAGGGGCGATAGGTGGCTGGCCGTTTTTAAATGCAGAAAAGTTTTTCTTCAAAATATCTCGCCACGCGGTAAAGGTCGCCTTTGAGTTTTCTGCCATATCCATCCGCTCCGGGTTTGCATCTTTCCAACTGTGAGTATGCCTGCCCCACAGCTCCTTGCGCAGCGGATGGGCGATTTCCGGCCGATCCAGCGCCAAGTTCAGCTCGCTGTCCACCTGCATGCTGCGGGTGTTGATATTGGCCGAGCCGAGGGTGAGGAAGGTGTCGTTGACGATCATCAGCTTGGCGTGGATGTAGACTTCCGTCCACCCGGTGGCTGGGGTTTTGACCACCGAAATCTGTTTGCCCTGATCGTAGTTGTAGCGTTGCTCGTAGGTGGCCGGCGTGACCTTGGAGTCCATCGCCACCAGCGAGCAGATATGGGTTTTCAGGCCGGGTTGTTCGACTTCGGCCACCGGTGCATCCGGCTTTTGCGCCGCTTCGTAGGCTTGTTCCGCCTGCTGGCGCCTGGCCGTGGCTTCTTCCTGCGCTTGCCGGGTTTTCTCCCGGAGCTTCTCGGGGCTCAGCACGTTCGCCGCATGGATGATGCTCGCCTCGCGCTCGGCCTGCTTGGCCTGCCCCAAGCGCGCCTCCAGGTCGTCGGCCCGTTCGGCGCGGGCCACGGCGGGGATGGTATCGGCGCGGCCGAGGCTATCCAGCATGCGGTAGGTATTGACGGTGCCGGCGCCGACGCCGGCGTCGGACGTGTTAGTGACGACGAACAGATAAATCGGATACGGCCGTCCGTGCTCTTTTTGGGCCTTGGCCGCCGCCTTGATCTTTTCCGCCAAAGGTGGCCAACGGAAATACTGGTTTTCGATGTAGATGAACGAGGTGACGTTGTTGACCGTCTGCAAGTACATCTTCTTGATGTCCTGCTTCTTGTACTCCGGCTGGGTGCGCAGCAATTGCACCATGGCCGGCTTGTTGGCGCCCTTATCCAGCCGCGGTTTGTAATTGATGAAGCCGCCAGACGGCAAGGCGAGGTCTTCCTTGGTTTCGTCGCGCCAGGCGCGGCGGAAATTATGGAACATATCGCCGATCACCGGGCCGGTGACCAGGCTGGAGAAGTCCTCGCGCGGGCCGACGATACCGTTGCGCCCCAGGTTCGGCGCCATGCGCTTGGCGCTGTGCTCGTTGGTATCCCAATACTCGTCGAGCATGTTGTGGCCCATCACAAAGCCGACGTGGGCGTGTTCGTCGTCGTAATCCACCAGCACCATCTTTTGGTGATGGCTAGGCCCGAGCGCCAAGGCGGACTTGGTCGTCAGTTTCAGGCCGCTGTCGTCGTACTCCTGATCCAGGATGTGCTTGCGGGTACGCGGGCCGAAGCCCCGGCTACGGAAGTGCAGGGTTTGGCTTGGGATGTCCGGGTGGCGCCGGTCGCGGTCGGCTTTCTCGGTGGCGCCGGCGGCGGCTTGATCCTCGTCGTACAAGGCATACCAATGCTTGTCGAAGTCGTATTGCGCGGGTGTTTCGAAGCCCGGCTTGTCCTTGATGCCCACCGCCCAACGACCCGGCGTCTGCGATTCCTCCACCGTCGCGCCGGTGGAGTTGACGTACAGCCCGCCGACTTTTGAGGCGAAGGACAGCACGCGGACTTGCACCCCCTGCTTGGCCTTGTATTCCAGTAGCTTCCCGATCTGCGCCGGCACCGCCTCGGCCATATCGGCGTACTTCACCGCATCGGCGCCCTTGCGCACGAAATACATGGACGGCTGAAAGCCCCAGCAGATGATGCAGACGTTCTTCTTGGCCTTGGCGATCGCATAATGCACCGCGGCAAAAGCCGCCTCGCCATTGACCAGAATCTGGAAACTGGCCTGCTGGATATGGTATTCGCTCTTTTGTAAAAACCAGGGCAAGGTCAGATTGGCCGCCATCCGCTTTTTGGGGCTGACCGGGACGACGATGGGGCTGTTCATGATTGTTCTCCGTCATCGGTGCCGTTCACCAGGTGGTTGTAGCGTGCCCGGGCATGATGATCGATCTCCTCGCGACCATCCGGCGGCGCGCCGCCCGCATCCACTTTATGGAACCCGGCATTGGCCAGATCGCCTTTATCCGGGGTGCGCATTTCCTCGGCGATGGGGATGTGGAACTTCACGCCGTTGGCCAATTCCACGGTGTACTTTTGTGTGGTGACGGCGTGCTCGACGTGCAACTGTCCGCTGTGGTCGACGATGCCGCGCTCGATTTCGCCACCATCGGCATGCAGGGTGTAAGGCATGCCGGCCCAGCTACTGTTACTCCCTTGCGGTGCTTGGTCCAAATGCAGCGCCAGCGGTGTTTTGGGTGAGCTCTGCGGGAAATTGGGATGCGTCACCGTCATGCGTTCCGGGCCATTCATGAGGTGTTGCGCGCCCTTGATGTCGATCTTACCGGGGCAATGCAGCTCGATATTGCCGCCCTTGAGGCGGATGTACGCACCGCCGCAGGTCAGCAGAATTTCTTGTTGGGCGGCGACCACAATGCGTTGCTGGGTCGATGTGACCACGAGGTTGCGCTCGGAGGTCAGTTCCATTTCCCCGTGCTGTGCTTGTACCTGCACTTTGCCCTTGGCGGCGATCAGCTTCATCGTCGCTTTATCCGCCACCCCGGCGACGAACAGGCTGATGTGCTCTTTGACGTTGGCGAGCCATCGACGCCCGGCGCTGTGATTGACGTCGCGTTGCGCCACCAGGTCGAGGTTCGTGCCGGCGGCGATTGTCTGGCTTTGTTCCGTTAGGCTGGCAATGCCGGCCGGGGCGCTCGTCACCAGAATGGGCTGTTTGCCGTCTTGCCATTTTTGCTGGGCGTCGTTGAGTTTTTGTTGCGGCGCGCTGTCGAGGGTGTCGGCCAACTGCGCCGTGGCCACGTCGCCCAGGCTTCTGCTCAGGGCGAGCGCCGCATCGAGTTGGCTTTGGGCATGGGTTCTGGCCAGGTGCGGGCCGGCGGCGCCGTTTTGCGCTTCGGTGGAAAGCAACAGGCCGTGCGCGGCGCGCAGTGCGCCGTGTTGGTCGCTGCGTAGCTCAAAACCTTCGCCGCGCGGCTCGGCTTTGCCATCGGCGCGGGGCTGGGTGAGGAAGCCTTGGTTAAGCTGGGTGGCGCCATGCGTGCTGGCCAGCCGGGCGCGCACTTGTTGCGGCGTGTCGTCGAACAGCAGTTCGTTGTGGCCCTGGCCTTGATGCTCTTTCGACTTGATGCCGGACAGCGTCTTGTTGCCCGGCAGATTGCCGGCGGCGGAGAAGGCCGGCGGGGTGTGGCTGCCGTTGTAGACCACGCTGCGCACCACCGGGCGGTCGATATCGCCCTCGATGAAGTCCACCAGTACTTCCTGGCCGATGCGCGGGATGAACTGATGCCCCCAGGCGGCGCCGGCCGAGGGCATGGCGACGCGCACCCAGCAGCTGGAGCGTTCGTCGAAGCCGGCGCCGGCGTCCGGGTGCTCTTGGCTGCGCGCCCAGTGGAACTGCACCTTGATGCGGCCTTGCTCGTCGGTGTGCACTTCCTCGCCGGCCGGGCCGACGACCGTCGCCGTTTGCAGCCCCGGCGCAGTCGGCTTGGCCAGCGTGGTACCGGCATAGGCGGCAGTCAGCGGGATACCGCGGCGTTGCGTCTGGATCGAGGTCGAGAAGGGGGCGCTATGCTCTTCGGCGCCCAAGTGTTGCGCCAGGTCGTGCGGCAGGTTGTTGCGCGCCTGGAAGGTTTGCCCGGTGACGACGAATTCGCGTTGGCTCGCCGCGTCGCCGCTGTGGGCGGGGTGGTCATCCAAGCGGAAATATTCGCCCGGCACCAGCCCGCGCACCGAGCCGCTGCCGCTGAATTGCTTGGCCTGCTGGTCGTGCGCTTGCTGGCGCAGCGCGGCGTAGCGGCCCAGTTGCTCTTCGTCGCCGGCGTAGTACAGGCCGGGCGCGTCGTACTGCGTTAGGCTGCTTTGCAGGGCAAGCCCCGCTTGGCCCTGATCGACGCGGCTGCCGTCGCCGTTTTGCTGGGTGTAGACCGGTTTGTAATCGTAGCTGGCAAGCGATGTGCTGCCCGGGATGATCTGGCGTGCGGCCTCCCAGCCGGTCAGGCCGTCTTCCTCCTCGGTGGCATCGCTGCGGTGGAAACGGACCCGCGCCAATTTGGCGGCCGGCAGGCTGTTGGCATCGTCGAACACCACCAGTTTGACTTGCGGGCCGTCGTCGTCGAGATGGACGAAGCGCCAGCTATAACCCTCTTCGCCGAGCAAGCGGCGGATGAAATCGTAGTCGCTCTCTTTGTACTGCAGCGTGTAGCTGCGCGGGGCGGCGGGTTGAACCTGGATGTCCAGCGTCTGCATCCGGGCAAACAGGGGATTGGCCGCCTGATGCTCGGCGAGGATCTGCTTGACGATGTCGGCCACGCTTTGATCTTGGAACACGCGTGCCGTGCTGCGATGGCGCAGCAAAGCAAGGGGCGGCTCGATCGTCAGCTCGTACTTGGCAAAGCCGCCGTCCGCGCCAAGCTGCCGTGCCTGGCTCACCACCCCGCAGCGCAGCGTCTCGCCGCCGTCGGCGTCATGGATGCCGATGCGCGCCGGTTGGCCGAGCAGGGATTTCAGCTCGATGCCGGCATCCGGCGACAAGCAAGCGAGGACAAGGCGGTAGGGTTTGGACACACCTTCCTCGCCCGCTAGGCTCAGCGGCAGCAACTGCCCGGCGGCGATGTGGCCGTTGCCCAGTTGCAGCGTGAGCAGGCGCTGGTCTTGGTTGAAGGCCGAGGCGAAGCTGGCCAAAAGCGTGTTCAGATCCATCCATGTTCCAAAAAAATACCCTCGCGCGAGGGTATGGTGTGATCCGGCATGGTTCAATCGGAAAGAACCTAAACCGCTAAAAACTTTTTAAATGATAGCTGGATTGTTAACAGTTGATTATCTGTCCTATCGGACAGGTGTAGCAAACGGAATTTAATGTCTATGGGTATTTTGGCAACATTCCACAATGCCAACGACATTGACGCGGCGTCACTTTCCGATGCAGAAGCGGCTGAAAATCACCCCCAATAGATCGTCCGAACTGAATTCGCCGGTGATTTCCGACAAGGCGTTCTGCGCCAGGCGCAGTTCTTCGGCGAAGATCTCGATCTGCTGCCAGCCGGTGGCGGCCAGCGTCAGGTGTTCGGCGGCGCGGCCGATGGCGTCCATGTGCCGCGCGCGCGCCAGGTAGACGCCCTCGGCGCCGGCGCTGAAGCCGACCATCTGCAGCAGGCGCGCCTTGAGCAGGTCGACACCGGCCTGGGTCTTGGCCGACAGGTAGACCGAGGGGTGGCCGTTGTGCGTGTCCTGCTCGGGTTGGCCATCGGTCAGGTCGATCTTGTTGAAGACGAAGACCAGCGGCAGGCCGGTCGGCAGACGCGCCAGAATGCGCTCCAGCCCCTCGTCCACGCCCTCTTGGCTATCGACCAGCACCAGCGCCAGATCGGCGCGCTCGACCGCTTGCCAGGTGCGTTCGATGCCGATCAGTTCCACCACGTCTTCGGTTTCGCGCAGACCGGCGGTGTCGATGATGTGCATCGGTACGCCATCGAGCAGGATTTCCTCGCGCACGGTATCGCGCGTGGTACCGGCGATGTCGGTGACGATGGCCACGTCGTCGCCGGCCAGGGCATTCAGCAGGCTCGACTTGCCGACATTGGGCTGGCCGACCAGCACCACGTGCATGCCCTCGCGCAGGATGGCGCCCTGGCGCGCGGTGGCGCGCACCTTTTCCAGGCGCTGACGCAGTTGTTCCAGCTTGCCGGTGGCGTCGGCCGCCTTGAGGAAGTCGATGTCCTCTTCCGGGAAGTCCAGCGTGGCTTCCACCAGCATGCGCAATGTGATCAGCCCGTCGACCAGCGCGTGCACCTCGTCGGAAAACGCGCCCTTGAGCGATTTGAGCGCGCCTTTGGCCGCCGATTCGCTGGCGGCGTCGATCAGGTCCGCCACGCTCTCGGCCTGGGCCAGATCCATCTTGTCGTTGAGAAACGCCCGGCGCGAGAACTCGCCCGGCTCCGCCAACCGCGCGCCCAGTTCGACGCAACGCGAAAGCAGCATGCGCATCACCACCGGGCCGCCATGGCCTTGCAGTTCGAGCACGTCCTCGCCGGTGAACGAATGCGGCGCCGGGAAGTACAGCAACAAGCCGTTGTCGATGGCGCTGCCGTCGGCGGCCAGGAAGTCGGTGTAGAGCGCATAGCGCGGCGTGATGGTTTTGCCGCCGGACAGCGCGGCGGCAAACGGCAGCAAGTCGCGGCCGGAGACGCGAATCACGCCGACGCCGCCGCGTCCGGTGGCGGTGGCGATGGCGCAGATGGTGGCGGGCGTGTAACGAATCGAGGACATGGTCGGCTCAAATGTTAAAAAGCCCAACCGCAGGCGGTCGGGCTTGGGAGTCAGTTCAGGCGGCGATCAACTCTGCTGAGCAACCTTCTTGGCTTGCTCGATCTGGCGGTTGATGTACCACTGCTGCGCGATCGACAGAATGCTGTTGAGCACATAGTAGAGCACCAGGCCGGCCGGGAAGAAGAAGAACATGGCCGAGAACGCCAGCGGCATGATCTTCATCATCTTGGCCTGAACCGGATCGGTCGGCGGCGGGTTGAGGAAGGTCTGGGCGAACATGGTGACCGCCATGATGGCCGGCAACACATAGAACGGATCCGGACGAGCCAAGTCGTGAATCCACAGTACCCACGGCGCCTGACGCAGCTCGACCGAAGACAAGAGCGCCCAGTACAAGCCGATGAACACCGGAATCTGGATCACCATCGGCAGGCAGCCGCCCAGCGGGTTGACCTTCTCCTGCTTGTACATTTCCATCACGGCTTGCTGGAACTTGACGCGGTCGTCGCCGTGTTGCTCCTTCAAGCGTTCCAGACGCGGGGACAGCGCCTTCATCTTACCCATCGAGCGGTAGGACGCCGCGGTCAGCGGGTAGAACACCGCCTTGACGATCAGCGTCAGCAGGATGATGGCCCAACCCCAGTTGCTGACCAGGGCGTACAGCTTGGTCAACAGCCAGAACAGCGGCGAGGCGACGATGTAGAAGATGCCGTAGTCCTTGGAGTACTCCAGGCCGTTGGCCACCTTGGAAATGGTGCTGTACTCTTCCGGGCCGGCGTACAGCGGCACGGTCAGGTCAAACTTTTGTCCCGGGGCGATCGGCTTGAGATCGACCAAGGCGCTGGCCGAATACAGGCCATCCTTGGCTGCCATGTCGAAACGGCAGCTCTTGGCGATCTGGCAGATGTCCTGGCCGTCGAGCGGCTTCATCAACCAAGCGGTCATGAAGTAGTGCTGCAACATGCCGACCCAGCCACCGCGGGCGTCCTTGGTGTATTCGGCCTTTTCCTTGTCCAGATCGGCGAACTTGACCTTCTGGAACTTGTTGGCTTCGGTGTACACAGCCGGGCCGGTGAAGGTCTGGGCGAAGCGGCTTTCGCCGTCCGGCGACTTGCCGTCGCGCAGCAGGCGGTAGTAGGCGGTCGGTGCCAGCGGGTTGGTGCCGCCGTTGACGATTTCATAGCGCACGCCGATATCGTACGAGCCGCGCTTGAAGACATAGACCTTGTCGACCTTGACGCCATTGGCGACCGGGGCGGTCAGCCGGACTTCCAGCGTGTCGCCGGTCAGGCTGTAGCTGTTTTGCGTCGAGGTGAACACCGTCTTGTGCGTCGGCAGGGCCGGGTTGCTGTCGGCCAGCAAGCCGGTTTGCGCCACATAGACGCGGCCGTTGCCGTCGGTCAGCAGATTGAACGGCTTCTTGGCGTCGGCGGTGGAGTCGTGCTTGAGCAGCTCCAGGTCGCGCAGGTCGCCGCCGGTGGTGTCGATTTCGGCATGGATCACGTCGGTGTCGACGCGGATGCGTTGTCCGCGGGCCAGCGAGCCGACTTCGGCGCCATTGGCGCCCGCCGGTTGTGCTGCGGCGGTGCTGTCGGAAGCGGTCTGCGTCTGCACGGTGGCGGCAGGTTGCGGCTTGGGCGCGAACTTCTCCTGCCACAACAGCAGAATGCCCAAGGACAGCACGATAAAGATGATGAGGCGCTTGGAATCCATCTTGGTTACCGGAAAGTTAGGGTACCGGGTCATAGCCGCTGCCGCCCCAGGGGTGACAGCGCGCAATCCGTTTAGCCGCGAGCGCGGCGCCCTTGCAGGCGCCATGCTTCTTCACCGCCTCGATCGCGTAACTTGAACAGGTGGGCATGAAACGGCACCGCGGCGCAAGCCACGGGCTGATGGCCAACTGATAGAAGCGGATCAGGTAGACGAGGAGTCGCGACATCGAGCTAGTTTAGCAAACAGAGCCGACAAAGCCATGACAGCTTCGGGACTTTTGTCGCGGTCAAAGACAAGTTTTGCGCGCACGACATAGTCCATGCCACCCAGCCGGTGCTGGTTCAGCCGGAACCACTCGCGCACGGAGCGCTTGATATAGTTGCGGCGAACCGCCCGCTTGGCGACTTTCTTGCCGACCACTAACCCTAATCGGGGGTGGCCCAGGTCGTTGGGGCGGGCATACACCTGAAAGAAAGCATTGCTGCGTGCTTGCCGCATACCAAAAACGGATGAAAAATCATCCGTTTTCAGAAGCCGGTGCGCGCGGCGAAAGCTGTAGTCCAAGTCCGATTACACGGCCAGACGCTTGCGACCCTTGGCGCGGCGAGCAGCCAGAACGGCGCGGCCACCACGGGTCTTAGAGCGAACGAGGAAGCCGTGAGTGCGCTTACGGCGCGTGGTAGAAGGCTGATAAGTACGCTTCATGATGCGGTGTTCCTATTATCGAAACGGTAAAGAAAATAAACGCGAGATTTGACAACATGTTAGGGGAAAAGTCAACCGCTAATTTTTCGTGCTCCTGTGGATAACTCTGGCAAAAACCATTAGAATGTGTAGAGTTTGCAGCACCCCGGCCCAGTCCTTGCGCCCACGCATACCGACAGGCGCCCGCCGGGGTTCTTCTGTGTCCATGCCGAACATCGCTCCAGGCACGGCGACGCGCCGGAGCTCCCGCCGTCTTGCTCCTCGGATCTCGGCGGGATTTTGCTTTGAACATTGCGTAAAAAACATTTAATGACCGAACTGGATCAATTCTGGCCGCTGTGCCTGGCTCGCCTTGAGTCCGAACTGTCTTCGCAACAGTTCAACACTTGGATCAAGCCGTTGGCCGCCGAGGCGAGCGAAGACAGCGTGGCGCTTTTGGCGCCCAATCGCTTCATCATGCAGTTCATCAAAGACCGCTTCCTTGGCCGCATCGAGGAAATCGCCGTCGAGTTGATGGGCGAAGTGCCGGTCGAACTGCGCCTGGGCGCGCCGCAGGTGCGCCCCATGCGCGCCGAGCCGGCGGCCCCGGTTGCCGCGCCTGCCGCCACGGCGGGCGCTGCCGCGAGCCCGTCCGCCCTGGCCCGCCAGCCGGCTGCCCCCAGCCCGGTTCAGCCGCGCCAGACCGCCGCGTCCAAGGTCATCGGCGCCGGCCACGAAAGCACGCGCCTCAACCCGGCCTTCACCTTCGACACCCTGGTGACCGGTAAGGGCAACCAGCTGGCGCGCGCCGCCGCCGCGCAAATCGCCGACAACCCGGGCGACCCGGCCTACAACCCGCTGTTCGTCTACGGCGGCGTCGGCCTGGGTAAGACCCACTTGATTCAAGCCATCGGCAACCACGTTTACCAAAAGTCGCCGCAGGCCCGCATTCGTTATATCCACGCCGAACGCTACGTGGCCGACATCATGCGCGCCTACCAGCACAAGGCCTTCGATGAGTTCAAGCGCTACTACCACTCGCTCGACCTGCTGCTGATCGACGACATCCAGTTCTTCTCCGGCAAGAACCGCACCCAGGAAGAATTCTTCTACGCTTTCAACGCGCTCATCGAGGGCGGTAAGCAGGTGATCATGACCTGCGACACCTACCCCAAGCAGATCGAAGGCATGGAAGAACGGCTGATCTCGCGCTTCTCCTGGGGCCTGACGGTGGAAATCCAGCCGCCCGAATTGGAAATGCGCGTGGCGATCCTGATGAAGAAGGCCGAAGCCGACAACATCAAGCTCGACCACAACGTCGCTTTCTTCATCGCCCAGAACATGCGCTCCAACGTGCGCGAACTGGAAGGCGCGCTCAAGCGCGTGGTGGCCTACGCCCGCTTCACCAACCAGAGCATTTCCATGGATCTGGTCAAGGAAGCGCTCAAGGACATTCTGGCCGCCGGCAACCGCCAGGTGACGGTCGACACCATCCAGAAAACCGTCGCCGACTACTACAAGATCAAGCTCTCGGACATGCACTCGAAAAAGCGCAGCCGGGACATCGCCCGCCCGCGGCAGATCGCCATGGCGCTGGCCAAGGAAATCACCCAGCTGAGCCTGCCGAACATCGGCGAGGCCTTCGGCGGGCGAGATCACACCACTGTGCTGCACGCCTGCAAGACCATTGCCGAAATGCGCACCGTGGACAGCGACATCGCTCACGATTACGAAACATTGCTATCCATGTTGCGCAACTGATAGCCATGATCAATTCACCACTCGTTCCTCTTCGGGAGTCCGGAACATGCTGATTCTGCAAGCCGAACGTGATGCCCTGCTCAAGCCGCTGCTGGCGGTGACAGGCATTGTCGAACGCCGCCACACGCTGCCCATTCTTTCCAATGTGCTGATCGAAAAGAAGGGGGCCGAAGTCGGCTTTCTCGCAACCGACCTGGAAATCCAAATCACGACCGCCAGCACCGACGCGTTGCCGGGCGAAGATTTTCGTCTGACCACCTCGGCCAAGAAGCTGCAGGACATCCTGCGCGCCATCCCCGATAAGGCCACCGTCACGCTGGAACAGCAAGACGGCCGCCTGACGCTGAAAGCCGGCAAGTCGCGCTTCAACCTGCAAACCCTGCCGGCGGAAGATTTCCCGCTGTTGCCGGTCAACGGCACCAGCGACGCCGCCTTCAGCCTGAGCCAGCGCGAACTCAAGCGCCTGATCGCCCAAGTGCAATACGCCATGGCGGTGCAGGATATCCGTTACTACCTCAACGGCCTGCTGATGCAGACCGAGGGCAACCAGGTTCGGCTGATTTCCACCGACGGCCACCGCCTGGCGTTCTCCTCCGCCGAGGTGGAAGCCAACCTGCCCAAGGCCGAAGTCATCCTGCCGCGCAAGACCGTGCTGGAGCTCTACAAGCTGCTGGCCGACAGCGACGACCCGATCAACATCGAAGTGCTCGCCAACCAGGTGCGCTTCAGCTTCGGCACCACCGTGATCATCAGCAAGGTGGTCGACGGCAAGTTCCCGGACTACAACCGCGTGATCCCGCTCGACAACGACAAGATCTTCCTGATCGAGCGCGTCACCTTCCTGCACGCGCTGCAACGCGCCGCCATTCTGGCCAACGAGAAATTCCGCGGCGTGCGCCTGGTGCTCAAGCCCGGCGCCATGTCGATCCTGTGCACCAACAGCGAACAGGAAGAAGCCGAGGAAGAGCTGGAAATCGGCTACAGCGGCGGTGGGCTGGAGATCGGCTTCAACATCAACTATCTGCTGGACGTGTTGACCAACCTGCCGGCCGACACCCTGCAACTGGCGTTTGGCGATGGCAGCCGCAGTGCGCTGTTCACCATCCCGGACAACAGCGACTTCAAATACATCGTGATGCCGATGCGCATCTAAGCGCGTGGGGGCCTCGGCCCCCGCACTGACAGACACACGAAGAAGAAGGTTTTATGAGCGAACAGGAATACGGCGCGGACAGTATCAAGGTTCTTAAAGGCCTGGATGCCGTGCGCAAGCGCCCGGGCATGTACATCGGCGATACACAGGACGGCACTGGCCTGCACCACATGGTGTTCGAAGTGCTGGACAACGCCATCGACGAAGCCCTGGCCGGCCATTGCGACACCATCCGCGTGATCATTCACCCGGATAACTCGATCTCGGTGGAAGACAACGGCCGCGGCATCCCGACCGACATCCACCCGGAAGAAGGTCGCTCGGCCGCCGAAGTGATCATGACCGTGCTGCACGCCGGCGGTAAGTTCGACAGCAACAGCTACAAGATCTCCGGCGGCCTGCACGGCGTCGGCGTCTCGGTGGTCAACGCCCTGTCCGACTGGTTGCGCCTCAAGGTATGGCGCGACGGCAAGGTGCACGAAATGGAATTCCGCCATGGCGAAGCCGTGGCGCCCTTGACCGTCACCGGCCATTCCGAACACCGCGGCACCGAAGTGCACTTCCATGCCGACAGCGAAATCTTCGGCACCGTCGAATTCCACTTCGACCAGCTCGCCAAGCGCATCCGCGAACTGTCATTCCTGAACAACGGCGTGGCCATCACGCTGGTCGACAAGCGCAACGGCAAGGAAGAGAACTTCGCCTACTCGGGCGGCGTGGCCGGCTTCGTCGAATACATGAACCGCAACAAGTCCGTGCTGCACCCCAAGGTGTTCTACGCCCTGGGCGAAAAAGACGGCATGAGCGCCGAAATCTCGATGCAATGGAACGACTCCTACCAGGAATCCGTCCAGTGCTTCACCAACAACATCCCGCAGCGCGACGGCGGCAGCCACTTGACCGCACTGCGCCAGGTGATGACGCGCACGCTCAACCAGTACATCGACGAATCGGAAACCGCCAAGAAGGCCAAGGTGGAAACCACCGGCGACGACATGCGCGAAGGCCTGACCTGCGTGCTGTCGGTGAAACTGCCCGACCCGAAGTTCTCCAGCCAGACCAAGGATAAACTGGTGTCGAGCGAAATCGGCCCGGTGATCAACGAAGTGGTCGGCGAAGCGCTGAAGAGCTTCCTGCTGGAAAACCCGAACGACGCCAAGATCATCTGCGGCAAGATCGTCGACGCCGCCCGCGCCCGCGAAGCCGCGCGCAAGGCCCGCGAAATCACCCGCCGCAAGGGCATCATGGACGGCCTGGGCCTGCCGGGCAAACTGGCCGACTGCCAGGAAAAAGACCCGAAGCTGTGCGAACTGTACCTGGTCGAGGGCGACTCCGCCGGCGGCTCTGCCAAGCAAGGCCGCGACCGTAAGTTCCAGGCCATCCTGCCGCTCAAGGGCAAGATCCTGAACGTGGAAAAAGCCCGCTTCGACAAGCTGCTGCAAAGCCAGGAAATCGCCACGCTGATCACCGCGCTCGGCTGCGGTATCGGCAAGGAAGAATACTTTCCGGACAAGCTGCGCTATCACCGCATCATTCTGATGACCGATGCCGACGTCGACGGCGCGCACATCCGCACCCTGCTGTTGACCTTCTTCTACCGGCAAATGCCGGAGCTGGTGGAACGCGGCCACATCTACATCGCCCAGCCGCCGCTGTACAAGGCCAAGCACGGCAAGCAGGAACGCTATCTGAAGGACGACTACGAGCTCGACCAGTACCTGCTGCAGCTGGCGCTCGACCGCGCGGAACTGATTCCGCGCGAAAACGCCACGCCGCTGACCGGCGAAGAGCTGGGCAAGGTCGCCCGCCAGTTCCTGCTGGCCCGCGCCGCCATCGAACGCGAAAGCCGCGTCATCGACCCGCTGCTGCAGGAAGCCCTGCTCAAGGTCGAACGCCTGTCGCTGGAAACCGAGCAAGGCGCCCGCTCGGCGGTCGAACAGCTCAACGGCAAGATCCCGGCCGAAGACCTGGCGCTGGAACTGATGCACGACAGCAAGAACGACGGCTGGATGATCAAGATCATCCGCAAGCTGCACGGCAACGTGATGGTTTCGGTGCTCGACCAGGACTTCCTCGACTCCAACGACTACGCCGAACTGGTTCGCACCGGCGACCTGCTGCGCGGCCTACTGGGCGAAGGCGCCTGCGTACGCCGCGGCGAAACCGTGCGCCCGGTGGCGGAATTCGGCGAAGCGCTCGACTGGCTGCTGGCCGACGCCAAGAAGGGCATGAGCATCCAGCGCTACAAGGGGCTGGGCGAAATGAACGCCGAGCAACTGTGGGAAACCACCATGGACCCGGATGTACGCCGCCTGCTCAAGGTGAAGATCGAAGACGCCATGGGCGCCGACGACGTGTTCACCACCCTGATGGGCGACAACGTCGAACCGCGTAGGTTGTTCATTGAGAGCAATGCTTTGATTGCGCGGAATATTGATGTTTGATTGAGATGTGTGGGTAAGTCAGTGCTGACTTATCGTTGTGAGGGAGCCCCGCTTTTGCGGGGCTTTTTTTATTGCCTGTTCGCTGTGGTCTGGCGCAAGGGTATGCTTTTTTGATTTGATTTAGATACAAAGACAGCGAATTTTCATGCACATGTACTTGTGAATTTGAAATGGAAGGGGCAGGCTGTCAGTTCATGAAAAATGAATAGGATTGCAAAAACACCAGAAGCTGGAGTCCTGGCAAGATGCTCCGCTTTTGAGTGGTGCATGCTGGCAAAGGAAGAGAAGCATGGACGAAGGTATCTCCCTTTTTTGGGAGGGGCACATGCAACAAGAAAGACCTGACCCAATACTGTTCGTTTAGGTACATGCCATCACCAAGCCTACCGCACAATCAATCTTGCATCGTCGTGGATAGTGGTGGTCATGCGAAGCATAGGGCGAGTTTCGTCGCTTGACTTGTCGTGGCGCATGCTCGCCCAAGGTTCGTACGGCTAGCAGCGTTGCTGCGTGCGCCAGCAATTGCCGAAACCAACCACATCGCTTTCTAGGCTGCGCTGGGGGGAAAGGCCCCGGATTGGGGCTGGGTGCGCCTCACCAGTTGCACATGTGCCGTAAACGACAGCGCGTGGTGCGATTGTCGATACTCGCTTGCCGCCTGATGCATCAACCAACGCACCGCGTAATGCGCCAGCACCCAACCGTAGAATTCCTGGCGTACCAGCTCGGGCGTTTTTGAGCGAAACACGCGGCGTTGCCGCAGTAAATGCGTCTTGAGCTCGTCGAAGACCGACTCCACCTGCCAGCGCTCGTGATATAGCGCCGCCAACGACAATGCTGGGGCCGATTCTGGGTCGAGCAAACTGGTCATGAGGCGGTAAGAGGCGGTCGAACCACTGTGTTGCGGCAAGGTGTACTCAATGATGCGGACCGGCACGCCATCGACACCTCGACGCCGGGCTCGGTCGTTGGGATAGAGTGCGCTTAGCCAGGAACCGTCCGCCAAGGGCTGCAACACCGGCAAGATCTGGTTGCTTGCGCAACGCCATAACAGATCAGCGCCGCTGGCACGAGCAGCGCACCACTGTGCATGCCCGCGGAATCCGCGATCGGCAAGGCACAGCATGCCGGGCTTTAGACTGGCCAAGAGCGGCAGGCAGAGCTCCCACTCTGGTGCGCGATAAGGACCGATGTTGGCATCCAGGATGGCGTGAGTCGCGCATTCGACCAGCACGGCGCATTGCGCTTGTGGATAGCCGGCTTGGCCGGTGCGACTACCGGGATAGCCGAACTGCGCCACGTTATCGACCTCGTCGGGAATGTCGAAATTGCTGCCATCGATAGCGACGACACGGCAACCAGCGAAGAAGGCATCGGGATGAGCTTGAGGCCGAGCCAGAGGCAGACAGGCACGATGCATGAGGTCACGAAGCGGCGTAGCACCGATTTTGCGGCGTAGCTCGCTGACGGAGGATTTGTGGACCGTGGTGGAGGACGGTTTCCCCTCAGCCCAGGCCAAGCCCTGAGCCACGACGGCGAATACCTCTTCATAGGCGGCTTCGGGATAAAGGTTAAGCGCCATGCAGTAGTACACGCCGGCCACCGCCGGGAAACTGCGAATACGCTGGCTATTGCACCCATGCGCGTCGAGTACGCGATTGACGAGATCGGCGGGAAAGACTCTGGCCAGTAAACTGGCGCTGAGAAAATCGCTTAGCCGCGCCCCTGCGCCAAGCGATGTTTTGGTTCGTGCCATGACGTCCTCCTTCGTGGAGAGACGCCATAGCAGGAGCGGAGTTCACTAACCAAACAGTGTTGAGACCTGACCCCGTGACCCCCATTCGGATATCAAAACAAATTTTAAATATGCATATGTATAAAATATAGGGTTAGATGATTATGTTTGATGATTATGATTATAAAAATTCTGGCATCCGTATTTGTTTAAAATTTGTTCAGCAGCACGATGAACCAATGTATCCATGGGAAATTGCCGGATTTTTGAACAAATTAAATACTTCATATTACAAATTTGAACTTTTGAACTCAATATGTTCAGCAATAAAAAATGGGGTATCGCCATCAGATATTTTTATATTTGACCACTCACTGCCGCTATATAGACGATATGCAAATCTTAATTTAGTAGAAGACTCAACTGCCGTAAAAAATTTTTACGACATAGGTCTTCCTGTTCCATTGGCTCCAGAACCTGGTAATTACGATTTAAACTTATTCTATCAATTATTCAAAACAATAAATTCTTTTTTGTATAGAAATCATGTTCGACCACTAACAAAGGATAGCTTAGTTGAAGCATTTGAAGTATTAACGACAGATGGCCTTGGAGAGGCTGAAGATTTTGTTGTTTCGCTAGCGGAAGGCCGTGCAAAAAAAAGCAGGGAAGCAGCAGCAAAGCGAGGAGATAAAAAAGAACCATTAACAAGAGAAGATATAGTATCTTGTTTGAGAAAATATTACATAAAAAAAGAGCAGCTTTTGTCTGATCTGATTTTTATAAAAAGTACAGACGATGAAGCTCAACGAGAGTTAATAGATGAATCTAGCAGGCATTCAAAAAGAATATCCTCTGTACTGTTAGCATTTTTTAAGAATTTCGACGCAATTACCCGGCCACTGGTAATTGCGAAGGTTTCTGATACGAAATTCCGAATTTTAGGCCGGTCACTTGTTAACAAGAAAGAGCAAACAGGCCTGGAACTCAAGGAGATATCGAGAAATAGTCCTCTAAAGGCCATTATTGAGGGTGGGTTATCTTTATATCAAACAATTGGGCAAGAAAGAAGAGCAGAGACTCTTCATAAAATAGATGAGAAGATCAAGCTCGAGGAATTAGAGGCAGCAAAAATTAATAGGGAAATTGCTGAAGAAAGATTGCGTGGGGAAAAGTTAAAAAACACACTTTCAGAAATAGAAATTTCAAACAAACTTGAGCGTGTTGTTCAAGGAACAGACATCAATTTTTCGGAAAAACTTCAAGATTCTTTGATTAGAGATAGGATCAATAAGGCATACGAGATTGAAAAAAATAATTCTGCTAGAGTTTTGATTTCTCAAGGCCTAGATTTGGATAGATCCGCCACAAGAATTATAGACACAAGTGCTTGAAATTGATAAGTGACTTAATATTATCTAGTTGAGCTATTTTCTTAAGAACCTGCCATCCAGTTCGGGCCTGATAGACGATCTCGTGGCGCACGGTAACCATAAGGAAAGCATTATATGCAAATTGACATGCACTACTACGGGACCTATGCGATGGCAGCCTCAGCAGGAATCCCTTGTAAAGAAGCACAGATCATTGCGCATGCAGCCCAGTATGTTGACGATCAGGATCATGAGCAATTTAAGGCCGTGAGAGTTGTCGGAGGTGACACATGTGAGGCCGTCTATGGGATCGCAACGGCTCATAGCCCAATGGATCTGAATGCTGATGCGGGCCTTATTCATACTCTGATCAAGCGTATCCAGCGGAAACCCATTTCCGATACGAAAGATGATAGTCGCATGGTATGGGTTCCATTTCATTTTCTTCCTGGCGGCGGCAATGCCTCCTATCTAGAACGCATCATTTGCAAGACAGATAGCAGGATTGCCAATGAAATGATAAGCCATCATATTTCCTTGGCTGGGGAGACATTCGGCTTACAACTAATGGGAATCGCTGCGCATGTCTATGCCGATACGTTTTCACACTTTGGGTTCGCAGGTGCGGAGTCAGAATTGAACAAGGTCGACATTAACTCCATAAATCTGGATAACAGGCATTCGGCACAAGCAATAGAGAAAATCTGGAACCTTACCGAGCACATCAAGACACGTATAGCTGGAGAGTCAACGCTTGGACATGGAGCTGTTGATACTCTCCCTGATACCCCTTTTCTAAAGTGGGAATTTACGAATGCAAGTGGAGAGGTGGATTCCCGAGACAATCATGCTCTGTTTCTATCGGCATGCCGGAGACTTCATGAACATTTTACTGAGTTTGCAAGAGCAAAGGGCTATGGCTCTGCCTCAGTCAAATTTGATGAGATTGAGCCTGCCGTGAGTACAATTCTGCGTTTTGAGGGCGACGCAGAAGAGCGCACGGTCCGTTGGATGGAGGCCATGGGAAAGGGGGAGTTAGGTAACCATGTCCAGCCCTGTGGGCACTATGATCCTATGATGTGGAGTGACCACCTCAAGGCAGCCCTGGACTCAAGAAATGCGACTGCAATTGTGAATAGTGACGCATATCTTTTCTACGCTGCAGCTGACTATCACAGGCATTTTGTGCTGAAGCGACTTTTGCCACAGCATCAGGTGATCGTCGCTTAATTTTGAATGTCACCCAATAGTTTATAACTCGTTGTTTTTTATAGATTTATACTAAATTTTCACGAAAAGCGCAAATTTTGTAGGATTTTCTCAGCTACTCCGCACATGCAACCCTATGATCATGCGAAGAAAAATGAGAAAACCCTTTGAAATCAATGCCCGCTTTTCTCACGAACTGCGCTGTCCTACAGTAGGATCCCACTGAAGCCTAGATTTTTACCCCTTTTCTAGATTTATGGGATTTTACACGCAGCCTATGCTGTGAGAAGGATGGCCTCCAGGTTTGGAGGCCATTTTCATATTTGCTTGATTGCGCACACACAAGGGCCAGGTCTTTCTTGTTGCAGTTTCACCCTGGCATTGTTTTTTAAGCGCAAGCATGAAAGAAAGACCTGTGCCCTTGTGCCATGCAAGAGTTCCGTCCGTTGGAGCCTCTTGGTGGGCTGCGGTCTATTCATGGCAAGAGGAGTTATTTAACATCCGACGGATGAAATCGGGCTGCTGTTTCCACAAGACGTCAGATGATTCCCTTTCGAGCCCACGATTACAGAGCTCGGCAGCACCCGAAATGTCAGGAAAGAGTGAGCCGGCGTGTACATTCATAGCTTCGAGGTGCCGAAGGAACGCCTCCCTTAGGCACTCTGGAATATCAATTCGGTAAAGGACGGGGCTCATACCTCTTAGCTCGATGTGTTTCCGGATGAAACCCTCAATGTCTTCTCCATTCGGGGTGCGGGTGAACAGCCCATTCTGATTTAGTTGGCGACAGTTCTCGTCAATTAGAGGTTCGAGCAGCTCGACTGTTGGTAGCAGTTCTTCTGCTACTTCGTAGTTTTTGGGCATATTCATTAGGATCTCGCGGAACCCGATGTGGCTAAACGCCCATACAGCGCATTGTCCTGATTTAGATTGCCCTGTCTTTTGCATGGCGAAGAAACAGGCAATGTAGGGGGATCGCGTCCAGTCCAAGAGGGGAGTGGCTAGACCAAAGTGCTGGCCGAGCGACCACCATTCGTCGTGTGAAAGGTTCCGGGGGGCATGGCCGCGTCGGCCGACGCAAGAGCGCTGGAACCGTTCAAGTTGTCTATGTAGAACCACCTCTCGCGCATCAAGAGAATTTTGGGGGTCGGACTGTGCTCGAACAAACTCGCGGTCGAACTTGGAGCGCAACGGCCACTGGGCATCGCGCTGGCCGCGGTAAATATATTCCGACCAATCCAAGAAATGGGTCTCGACGACGGCCACGAATTCGCCCCACGAAGATACCTGAACAGATGCGAAGCTTGAATTGTTCGCCACGACAAATTGAGGGGAATCCATTGTGCTGATGAACACTCCTTGTCGATGCGACTTGCTGTCCAACAGTGTTTATGTGGGCAAGAGCGCCTGGATAACAGTTGATAGTGGTGACAGCATTATCGTAGCATAAGCTCGTTTTTCAAGAACCTTGTCATGCCCTGATCCGTACCCCCCATTACTTCTGCATGCTAGAACCGAGCCTATACCTTGCCCGCTATCTATGACTGTTCACATCTCAACGCAGCTGGCATGTCATGACGAGTTCAGATGGCTGCAACGGGTCAATAGCGGCCACTCGTACCTTCAATTACGAATGGCCGCTACCACATAGGAGTATCTAATAAACTTTGGGCGATTTATATCAATGGAGGGGCAAATAAAAACCAACTCAAGGCGGGTGGATGAGCCCCCTGAAACATAGGACACCGATTCCCGCTTAGAATAAGGGATAGGTTTAAGGCTATGTTTATGACTAACACCAACAACAAGACAGACGTGCTCGGCCCCGAGCGCCGTCGCCGCTGGAGCATCGACGAGAAGCAGGCCATCGTTGCCGAGAGCTTCATGCCCGGCCAGTCCGTTTCCCTCGTGGCCCGCCGTCATGGGCTCAATCCCAATCAGTTGTTCAAGTGGCGCAAGCTTTATCAGGAAGGCAGCCTGTCGGCGATTGCCGCAGGAGAAGAAGTCGTGCCCGCCTCCGAATTGGCTTCTGCCATCAAGCAAATACGTGAACTACAGCGACTCCTCGGCAAGAAGACGATGGAGAACGAAATCCTCAAAGAAGCCGTGGAAATCGCTCGCGCAAAAAAGTGGATTGCGCGCTCACCCTTATTGCCGGGGGAAGACCAGTAGCACCGGTCTGTACCTCGCTGGGGTTGGCGCGTTCGAATGTGATTCGCCGTGTGTCGCGTTCTGCCGATTGGCGGGATGGGCGTTCCTGTCGCTCGACCGACGATAGTGAGCTGGTCGAGGCAATTCGGGCCGCGATTTCGCAGCTGCCCAGCTATGGCTATCGCCGAGCTTGGGGACTGCTTCGCCGTCAGCGCGCATCCAACAATCTACCGGCGGTTAATGTGAAGCGTGTTTATCGTGTCATGCGCCAGCATGGCCTGCTGCTTCCGCGACGAGTCAAACAGCCTGGTATCCCGCGCAGGCATGATGGCCGGGTTGCCGTTGCCGACAGTAATCGCCGCTGGTGCTCGGACGGCTTCGAGTTTCGCTGCGATAACGGCGAAAAGCTGCGCGTCGTCTTTGCGGAGGACTGCTGCGACCGTGAAATCATCAGTTGGACCGCCTCGACGGGTGGTTACACGGGCGACATGGTTCGAGACGTCATGTTGGAGGCGGTTGAGAAGCGCGGCATTCAATTGGGCATCTCGCCCGAGGTGGAATGGCTGAGCGACAACGGTTCGAGTTATATTGCCGCCGATACGCGGCTGTTTGCTCGGGAAGTAGGCCTCAAGCCGTTAACCACGCCCGTCTGCAGCCCGCAGAGTAACGGCATGGCGGAAAGCATGGTCAAGACGCTGAAGCGGGACTACGTCGGCCATATGCCGAAACCGGATGCCCACACGGCCTACCGGAATCTGGCGATTGCCATTGAGCACTACAACGAGTTTCACCCGCATAGTGCGTTGAAATACCGCTCTCCACGAGAGTTTCGACGCCTGGCGGCTTCATCAACTTAAGCGTTGATCGGTGTCCTGTTATACGGGGGCAAATCCAGCGGGGCCGTCTGGAATGCAGCAGGGCTGATTGGTGGTTGTTAAGCCTCATTCCCCGTGTGGCACCACCAGCGTTGCCTTCCTCTGCACACCATGCCCATCAAGGTAATCAACGACCAATGTTTGCCCCTTGAATTCGCTGGATTGAATGGCCCCACTTACCAGCGGATTCTTGTCTTTCGTGGCCAGTTTTAAGCGTGCAACCGCCTTGCCGGTCTGGACATCAAAGACCACCAGAGGATTTGAGGAGATGCGGACAGCGTAGCGGCCGTTGGCTGATATTGCATCAATAGCGTCAAATGGCCCTGTCACCTTGTTGGGCGGGGTAAAGAACAGTGTTCCCCAGCATGCTGTACCACAATCGAGTCGAACCCCCGCACGTTTGCCGTACCAAGTTACGCCAGGAGCATGAGGTGAGCCCAGGATGGGAACCGATGGTAAGCCGTCCTTTTGTGCCGTCGTTGAGCAATCGTCATCGGCATCCGTGCCTTTGCACTGGACTTGAATACGCCAGCCATCGGCGCCTGGATAGCTACTTGTTTCTGGCTGGGGAGGAGCAACCGGATCAGCACCTGCCATTGAGTAAGCAGCCAAGCAGATTGCACTAACGAATGTTCTTGTAAAAACGGAATGCATCTTCCGATACCCCTGGTGGATTTGGAACAAGGATGGCTTCATCCGTAATGAAGCTCGGTGTGCTGGGGAACATCTTGGGATTAACCCGATGAAGCTGTGCCTGAGCCTTGGGGCTATAGTAGTGTGTCGCTCCCGAAATAGGATTCTTGGCCTCCTCCGCGTAGAAAACCTCCCGCGCGGCCGACAACGACTCATCCCATTTTGCTGCACTGCTTGGGCGCTGGACTTCTTTATAGTTTGGGTCAGACTTCATCCATGTATCGTACTGCATTCTTGCGGTCACGACGGCTTGGTAAGTGGCGGCACGATGGTGTTAGCGACAGTGTAAAACTGACCCACCTGTGAGGCCGCGACGATGCCGCTGCCAGTATTGTCTTCCTCTCACGAGTAGGTCTCGTGGCCCCGCACATCACCAGGATGGCAATGTGACGACTGACAAAATCACTCAAACGTTTTTTGCACCGCCGACAGTGAAAACCAGCCCATCCGCCAGTCGAACCGCGCTCCCTTGACGCTCCCCGCCTAGGCCCCTAATCTCCGTCACCGTTGCGAATGAATATAAGCAACACGAGGCTTGGCAGCCTTGGCTACTTGAGTACTGCAACCAAAGCAGTATTTAAAATCGTCGCTCCGTCCGTCTATGGCGGGCCGGCGGAGGACACCGGCGGGTTCGCCCGCCGGTGTGCCGGGTAGTAGCCCTGGTCTGCCAACCTTCGCTCGGCCTGCCGCCCCCTGCGGCAGCTCCTCCATGACTGTAAGTAGAAGGAGTTCGACCCATGGCACACCGCCGTCACCTTAGCGCCGTCGAGCGCGATCTGCGCGATATCCAGTCCACCGTCAATCAACTGGTGCGTCAGTTGGCGCCATCGCAATCGCGACGGCCCAACCAAGAAGCGGCGCGCAGTCTGTTGGCCGCTGTCAGTTATAAGCTTGATGTCGTCCAAGCCGCCTTGCGTGCTTAAGCGTCCATAAATGGACTTTACCCGGTGGCGCCGCCGGGTGGGTCAAATGCATGAACGCTGTTGGCAAAACCTGCAACAAGAAAGACCTGACCCCCGGTGTGACCCCCGGTGCCTGATCCCCGGTGCCGAATAGCCCTATAGGGATATAGGCAGCGATTGAGAATCGCCCGACAGGGAGTAATTGTGCGTAAAAATAACCCTGCAGGGAGAATAGTGGAAGCGGTAAAGTCTCGACTACTGCCAACGTCTGGAGTGGCCGAGGAGTTCACGTCGGGGCAAACTCATTGGACGCAGTAGCACGTAACAAGCTGCCGCCGCGCTGTCTGGCAGGTGAAGGTCCGCTGGGGAGGTGGCGTAAGTTGCCCGAGCGTCTGGCAAACCAGGGGAGCTTCAGTCAGGAAATTTATCAATCAAAGCATTCAAATTGGTGGCAGGGGCATCATGTGTGGAGAATGAGGCAATATAAGCTTTACGGTAAGGTATATGAGATTGGGAAAGGTCTTTGCATTTGAGAAAGCTTAGACTTGGAAAAAAGGTTGGTTCCGGCTCGGAGGTAGAGAAAACATGACGCCCGGTAGGTATGCCATCGAGTGTCAGCTCAGGAAGCTGCTCGATGCTTTTCCTGCCTTTTTCTTGGCTTGGATTTGCATCCTTCCATAGCTTTTCCAGGTAAGCCTCGTGCTTTTCACTGCCGAAATAAACTGAACTAAATGACTCGTGTAGTTGCAGTTTGTTTATTTCGTGGACATCATTTTCATTTTTTAAATCGAAAACCATAAAGTCTGAGTCGCCGTTTAATTGATAAGCTTCTGGGTCGTAAAGGAATGCCAGCCATGATGCATTAAGAGGGAAAAAAATCTGCAGTCCAAGATTAATTTCGCCCAACTTGCTGCACCGGTAACACCTGAGTGCAAAATTTGAATACACCACGGGGGAGTCACTAAATACAAAAGGCCGATCCGTACTATTTTTTAGAAAGCATAGTGTGAGATCTGAAATGGATTGTGTTTTCTGTAAAACCTGCGTCAAACTGGCGTACTGCATATATCTCTGATCACTAAGGGCTTCGCTCATCAGCCCCATCGCTGTCTGAAGGGCTTGATTTGCCTCCTCTGAGAGTTCGGGGTCATCATTTTTAAGGTCTTCAATCTGTGGCGTGAGAAAATCTCTATAAAAGCCATGGATGTTAGTCTCAGATTCTCTGTGGGATAGTGTTCTTTCGTGCTGGAACAGAATGTTTTCAATGAGCACTTTAATGCACTCTTCAGAAATATTTCCTGTTCCATTTTCCAAGCATTCAATTATTATTCTGTGATTATAAGAGTACTTTGTGTCGTAGTTTGTAATGTCATTTTCTACCGATTGGTCGCCGTAGAAATAATCGCCAGATGACTGAGAGTGGATCGCCGCAGGTGGTGTTACCCTGCCATTCTTTCTGAGTAGTATGCGTATGCTATTTCCATCAGGTGAAAAAAACCGGAAATAGTATTGCGGAACATAATGCTGATTTTTATTCCTGTTTCTTGTCTCGTTCGTGTTGCACATTTTTTGATCTCTATGCGTGGAAGCTCAGTGCCGGTTTCATGTTTTGGTCCGCCTTGCCCTGCTACCCGGCCGGGGGGGGGCTTCGCCCCCCGCCTCCGGTTGAGGCCGTTAATCGGCCGTTAGCACTAGGCAGCCCGCCACCTCGCGCACCTGTGTGGCACGCGGCAGGTACATCCACGACGTGTTGGCATCGATCGGCTCGAACGCCCATTCCAACCGGCTATCGACGATCAAACGGCACTCGTCGGAGGCCATGAAAGGTCATGAGGGTCAGGTCTTTCTTGTTGCAGTTTCACTCAGGCATTGCTTTTTGGTCATGAGGGTCAGGTCTCAATACTGTTCGGTTAGCGCAAATCTGTTATAATCCCTGGACTTCTTCCAGGATTTTGTCATGGCCCGAACAAAAGCGGTACTGGGATCCGGTGC
>NZ_SNZP01000015.1 GCF_004363805.1 Paludibacterium purpuratum
ACGCAGGGAGATCTGAGCAATCCGCTCAAACCAAATATCCACTTGGAGATTACCTCGGGGGAAGGTATTGCTGGCGTTACCAGCCCATCCTCCCTATCCACCAAGCAAATTCAAGCCCTGTACGACACCATCGTCAAAACCATCCGTATCCGTCCAATCGGCGGACACGACAAAACCTCCGATGCCACGCCTGCCGCCCCAAAGGTTCCAGATCGTCTGCCCTTAGGTAGCAAGGTGGCCAGTGGCCGGCCTTGCCCTGAAAGCGGTCTATGGCAATGCACGCATCCACAGGCCATGCCACGGCAGCAGTCGTTCACGATAGGCCAGACTATGCCGTCGGTGCTGGTGCCGAACCAGCGTAGTCTTTGGCAAAAGCTGAAAGGCACGCCAGAGGAACTGGCCATCGATAGCGAATGGGAATTAGTGCAGCATGGCTAGGTGTTTCCTATGCTGAGACGAAACCTCACTCCCAAATTCGACAGTCTTCCCCCTGCCGTCAAAGAAGCGATCCAGGCCTGGGTGCCGCTTAAAAACGGCCGGCCGCCGCATCATCCGGAACGCATGGCCTGTCTGGCGGTGATGCAGGCCATTGCCCGTGCCTGGGGCGGCGAGTGTCTGTCGAGGCTTTACCTGAACATGCAGCGCCCGCTGACATTCCGCTGCAAGGAGGGCCATGTTTGGCAAGGCACGCCGGCCAATCTGTTGTACGGCACATTCTGCCCGCAGTGTTACAACCATGGCCGGGAAACCTTGCAAGGCGTCAAAGCGTTCGCCAGATCGCGGGGATTGACCTGCTTATCGAAGCATTACATCAAAAACTCACAGCCACTTCGCTGGCGCTGCGGCAAGGGGCATGAGTGGACGACGCCATTGTGTAATTTGCGCAGTGGCACGGGCTGTCCAGAGTGCTATCGCGAGCGGGTTTATCACACGCTGCAGGAGATGCAGGACATTGCCAAAGCGCGCGGCGGGGTCTGCTTGTCAGAGCACTATGGCAATGTCGATCACAAGTTGACCTGGCAGTGTCATCGCGGTCACATCTGGGATGCGCCACCTGCGCGCATTTTGACGGGGGCGTGGTGCCGGCAATGCGCCCAGTTGGAACGTATCGGCAAATCGAACCCCACCGCCAAGCTCAAATATCTGCCGGCCAAGAAATAATCGCGGCTCGGCCAATCCTGAACCGATGGCACGTAATTTCAGCATTTTCTGACGGTCGCGCTTGGTTGTCAGTGTGTGTCTGCCTGGGTAATCTACTGGTGCGGCATTTGCCGCGAAGAGGCGCGGGCTCGGGGTGTTCTCACCACCCCGGACCCGCTGGCCAAACCAACTCATCATAGGAGTCAGTATGGTTGCCAATCATGTTAAAGCAGTCCCTGTCTTTTCTCAAAACCCGGATTCCCGCCAGCAGCAACTCTTTTCGCTGATTTCCATGTTGTGCACGCCGCGTCGCAGTCGTCCAAATTCCGACGAGTGCCGTTTGATCGTCGATAGCCGCTTGCCGTGGGCGTTCGAGCCGATCGATGGCAACACTTCATGGTTATATCTACCGCAGGTCGCGCAGGCGCGTCGGCTGGCAGGTTGCCTGGTTCTAACGGCCGATTAACGGCCTTCGGCGGAGGCGGGGAGCGAAGCTCCCCGGCCGGGATCGGTCAGACCTTCGGGCCGCGGAAGCTGTCGTGGCAGGTCTTACAGCTTTGCGATACCAGGTCGTACTGCTTGCGGATGGTGGCCAGATCGGCATTGTGCGCGGCCGCGTCGAGGTCGTCGACGGCCTTGAGGAAATTCTCTTTGGCGGTCTGGAATTTGGCCGGTTGGCTCCAGATCTCGGGTTTGGCCCGGCTCTTGGCGTCGATGCTGTGCGGCGCGAACAGGGTGAACGGCTGGGTTGCCGCCAATTTCAGCGCATCGGCGTGTTGAATAAAGTCGGCCTTGTTGTAGGGCGCGCGACCGCGGACGACCACGCCCATCGGTTCGAATTGCTGCAGGATTTTCTTGAAGGCTTGTTGGCGTTCTGCGCCGCCGGGTTCGGCAGCCACCGGCATGGCGAGTATGGCCAGCAGCGTTGTCAGAAGCAGTTTCTTCATGGTTTCAAATTCATGGTTGGGTCGATAGGCACCGCTGTGTTGCACGGTGAAATGTGGGTATTTTATCACGATGGGATAAAGTTGCTTAAGCAGGGCGGTTAAAACTTGTAAAGGCAAAATGTTATAATATAACATCTTGTTTTTTTATACGGGTAGCGCTTGATGGATGTGCAAAGCTTTGTGGCCGAGGCCGAGCGCCATTGCCTGTCGCGCGGCTGCAAAATGACGGCGTTGCGTCGTCAGGTGCTGGAGCTGGTGTTGCGCCATGATGGCGTGGTGAAGGCCTATCAAGTGCTGGCCGACCTGCAGCAGGAACGCGGAGGCAGTGCGGCGCCGCCGACGGTATACCGGGCACTGGATTTCCTGGTGGAGCAGGGGCTGTTGCATCGGGTCGAGGCGCTTAACGGTTATATCGTCTGCGACCATTTCGGCTGTGCGCACGAATCGTTGTTCCTGGTGTGCGGCCGCTGCGGTGCCATTTGCGAATTGGATGCCGCGTCCAGTCTATCGAGCCTGTCCGCCGCCACGGCGGCGGTCGGCTTCGTATTACAAGCGCAGAACCTGGTTTTGGCCGGAACATGCCAGCGGTGTCTGTCATGAAGCAAACCGTCGTCAATCTTTTTACCGGCTTTCTCGGTGTTGGCAAGACCACGGCGCTGCGTTATCTGATCGCGCATCAGCCGCCCGATGAGAAATGGGCGATTATCGTCAACGAATTCGGCGAGGTGGGGATCGACGGTGCGGTGCTGTCGGACGGCGAGGTGCCGGTGGCGGAAATCGCCGGCGGTTGCTTGTGCTGCGTGGCCGGGCCGCAGATGACGGCGACGGTGGCGACGCTGCTGCGCCGCGCCAAGCCCGACCGGTTGCTGATCGAGGCCAGTGGCCTGGCGCACGCCGCCGGGGTGATCGACGAATTACGTCAGCCGCCATTGTCGGAGGCGCTGACGGTGGGCGCGGTGCTGACCCTGGTCGATCCGCGTCAGTTCGTCGACGGCCAGTACCAGCGTCAACCGATGTATCGCGATCAGATCACGCTGGCGGATGTGCTGGTGGCCAATAAGGTCGATCTGGCGGATGTGCCGACATTGGAAGCGTTCCGGCATCAGACGGCGGCACTGTTCCCGCCCAAGGCGCTGGTCGCCGAGGTGCGCGACGGTGCCGTGGATCCCGCATGGCTCAAATTGGACAATACCGCGCGCACACAGCTCTACCGGCCGCGGCTGACGCGCGAAATGCCGTCGGATTGGCAGTCGCGGGGCTGGACGTTGGCGCCGGAACTGGCCTTCGACGGCGAGCGGCTGGTCGCGTTTTTCGATAGCCTGCCGCGCCGTGTTCCCGGATTGCAGCGCGCCAAGGGGGTGTTTCGCGTGTTGGACGATTGGGTCTGGCTCAATTGGACCGATGGCCAGTGGGGTGCAACCCAGGTGGCTTGGCGGCGCGATAATCGTTTCGAGCTGATCGCACCGCAGATCGACGAGGCCGAGGTCGAGGCCGCCCTGCGTGCCTGCCTGTGCTAGGGTCCCTAGATATTTAGAACAACAGGCGCGCCAATTGAACCGCGCCGAGAATGGATACCGCCAGGCCGGCGGCAGTGCGCACGGCCTGGCGCTGCAGGCGTTCGCGCAGCGCATCGGCAAATAGGCCCATGGCCAGCAGATTGGGCAAGGTGCCCAGGCCGAAGCACAACATGATCAGCGCGCCATCGAGCGCATGGCCGCTGGCCAGCGCGGAGATGCCGGCGCTGTAGACCAGACCGCACGGTACCCAACCCCAGACTGCGCCGGCCAGTACCGCTTGGCCGGCATGGCGGATGGGCAGCAGGCGTCGAACCAACGGCTGCAATCGGCGCCAGATCGGTTGCCCGAGGCGCTCGATGCGGGTGACAAACGCGGACAGGCCGGCCAGGTACAGGCCGATCGCGATGATCATCACGTTGGCGAGCAAGTAAAGGGCGAACTGTAGCGGCTGGGCGCGCAGCAAGGTCGCGCCGGCCAGTCCGCCGAGCAGGGCGCCGATCAGTACGTAGCTCGTCAGGCGTCCGAGATTGAATCCCAATAGCATGACGTATCGGTTTTTGCCCGCCGGCAGATTGAAGGTCAAGGCGGCGACAATACCGCCGCACATGCCGACGCAATGCCCGCCACCAAGCAATCCTGCCAGGAAAATAACCAATAGGCTGGTTTCGATCATCTGGAAAATGGCAAGTAAAAGGCCATTTTACCAGCACTTATTACATACCTGTTTGTCTACATTATCTTCAATGTCATAAATTTTTAGGCGGCGATTGTTGTTGCATTTGATTGGCCGCCAACTAGAAACAAAACAAAGGGGGCGTTTGCCTGCGTAAGCTGGCGGGCGTCATTCTTTCCGATGCATGGCAAGGAAGACCATGATGCCTTTTCTGACGTTGGAACACTTGGGCCGAACGGCCATCGTGACCATGAATCATCCGCCTGCCAACTTGTTGACGGCCGAGAGTCTGCAGGCGCTGTCGGCCCAGTTGTCGATATTGCAGGGCGACAAATCCGTTCGGGCGCTGGTGTTGACCGGTGCGGGCGAAACCTACTTTTCGGCGGGACTGTCGCTGGTGATGTTGGCCGCCGGCGAGCAGGCGCCGGCGGAAGGTCTGATCGATTTGCTGAGCGGAGTATGTCGGCAACTGCGTGAATTCCATGGCGTGACGGTCGCGGCGGTGAACGGGGTCGCGCTCGGCGCCGGCCTGGAGTGCGCATTGTCCTGCAATTTCGTTATTGCCGAACGTGGCGCGATTCTGGGGATGCCGCAGGCGCGGGTCGGGTTGATTCCGGGGGCGGGCGGCATCAAGTTGTTGGCTGACAAGGTGGGGCAGGCGTGGACCCGGCGTATGGTGCTGGCCGGCGAGACACTGGATGCGGAACGCGCTTACCAGGTTGGCTTGATCGAAGAGGTGGTGGATGGCGGCTTCGCCAAGATCGTCGCGGTCAGCTTGGCGGACAAAGTTGCGCGCCAGGGGCCGGAAGCGACCGCGTTGGCGCAAAGCCTGATCGATGCGGCGCCGCTGTTGTCTTTCGACGAGCATCTGCGGCAGGCGCGTCATGGCTACTTGCAACTGATCGGCGGCGAGGAACAGCGGCTCGGTGTGGCCGCCTTTCTGGACAAGCGCTCGCCGCCGTGGTGCGAGGATGAGGACTAGCGCCCTTAGCACGACCCTAGGTCGCGATCGACGTTGTCTCCTTGCTCTAAGCGAGTCAACTCCTCACAGCGTACAATCCGGCCGGCCTGGATGGTGAAGACGGCGATGACTTTATAGAACGTCTGCGTGGCGTCGGATTTTTTGACTGTGACGTAGTGCACACTGACGACTTTGTCATCTTGTGCGATCAGTTGGTCGATTCGCAGATCGAGACTTTCCACCCGCTGATGTAGCGTGGCCAAGTGGCGCACAAAGGATGTGTAATCGAGTTGCTTGCCGTCGACCAGTTGGGTGTAGGACGGCGCGAAATAGCGTTCGACCAGTCCGGGCTCGGTCGCGCCGCTTAGTACCGTTTGCAGGGCTTCGGTGACCAAATTTGCGTGGTTCATGTTGTGTGCCTCAGTGGTTGCGTGAGTCACCATTGTCCGGCAAGACGAATCGATATAATTTCTGTATTTTTTCAATGAATATCTTGATCGGATCAATGTGCCCAATGTAACCGTGATGCCATTGCACCATGATCGTTCAGCCGAGACCGGGCCGCACGCGCATGAAACCGGCCAGCTCTTCGTGGTGCGCGCCGGAACCCTGAGCGTGGCCGCCGATCACGTGCGCTGGTTGGTGCCGGCAGGTTGCATGGGGTGGGTGCCGCCCGGTTGCGCGCACGAGGCGCGATATCCGAGTGTGGTCGAGGGCGTGTCGGCCTATGTCGAGTTCGCTTGGTCCAGTCGGAACATGCCGCGCACGCTTAAAGTGGTGACGTTGACACCGTTAGTGAACGAATCGCTGGTGCTGGCGCTGGATGAGGCTCTGCCGCCGGCGCGGCGCGAACTGTATTGGCATGTCCTTGCCGACGCGTTGACCCATCTGCCAGCCATGGCCGCCGGGGTGCGCATGCCGCAGAACCGACGCTTGTTGCGTGTGGCTCAGACCCTGCTCGCGGCGCCGGACGACGATGCCGGGCTGGATGTTTGGGCGCTGCGGGCGGATATGTCGCGCAGTACTTTCATTCGCCATTTTCAAGCCGAGACCGGCTTGGGGTTCGGCGAGTGGCGGCAGCAGTTGCGGGTCTGGCACGCGCTGGGTCTGTTGGCCGAAGGTCGGTCGGTCACCGAAGTGGCGCTGGCGGTGGGGTATCGCAGCCCGAGTGCCTTTATTCAGGTTTTTCGTCGGCTGCATGGAGTGACGCCGTCGGCTTTCTCGGGAAGGGAATAAATGCCGAAGCCGCGACTTCTTGCGAGGTCGCGGCTTCGGTTGTTCGGCGCGAGGCCGAATTACTGCTGGATCTTGGCCTTGGCCTTCAGATCGGCGATGTACTGCTGGATGCGTTGCGATTGCAACTGTTGCTCAAGTTGCGGGCGCAGAGCGTCCATTTGCGGGAATGCTTCGGTACGCACGTCGTCGAGCTTGATGATGTGCCAGCCATACTGGGTTTGAACCGGCTTGCTGCTGATCTGCCCCTTGGCCAGCTTGGTCATCGCATCGCCGAACGGGCCGACAAAGCTTTCCGCATCGTTCCAGCCTAGGTCGCCGCCGTTGCCCTTGCTGCCCGGGTCGATCGATTTTTCCTTGGCAAGCGCGGCAAACGGTTTGCCCTTCTTGAGTGCGACGAGCACTGCGTTGGCTTCGGCCTCGGTTTTTACCAGAATGTGCTGAGCGTGATAGCTCTTCTTCGGCGGTGTGGCGGCCTTGAGCTTATCGTACGCGGCCTTGATGTCGCTATCGGTGACCGGGGTGGTGGCGACGAATTGCTTGATCAACTGGTTGGCAAGCGTCATGGCCTCGGCGTTCTCGATTTCGGCGCGCACATCCGGCTGCTTGTCGATGCCCTTGCGCACGGCCTCTTGGCGCAGTACTTCGGCGGTGATCAGTTGCTGCTTGACCATCTCCGGCAGGCGCGGATCGGCCTGCTGCCCTTGGGCTTGTGCCTGGGCGCTCATCATCTTGGTGACGGCGTCGACTCGTGCCTGGGAGATCTGGCTGCCATTGACTTGAATGTCGGCGGCCAAGACGGCGCTAGCGGCGAAGACGCAGGCGAGAGCGCCCGCGATCAAGGTCTTTTTCATTTGTGTTCCGTCTTCAATTCAATCGGTTATTGGATTTTGGCTTTGTTGCGCAGGTCGGTGACCGCTTGTTCGATCTGCTCTTCTTGCAGCTGGCGCGCGATTTGCGGCTTCAGCTGTTCGAGCGGCGCGGGCTTGGCCGGGCGGGACTCGACCAGCTTGACGACGTGCCAAATGTTGCCGGACGAGAGGACCGCGACTTGACCTGCCTTGAGGTTCTTCACGGCATCGACCAGTACCGGCGGCATGTTCGCGCTGTTGAGGATGCCCATTTCGCCGCCGGATTCCTTGGCTGCCGGGTCGATGGAACGGGTCTTGGCGAGCTGTTCGAAGCGGGTGCCAGGCTTCTTCAGGTCGGCGACCACTTTCTTGGCGTCGGCTTCGCTGCTGACGACGATCTGTTGCAAGTGCATGTCGGTCGAGCCGTTGACCTTGGCGGCGAAGGCGTCGTAACGGGTTTTGATGGCGGCGTCGTCAACCGGATGTTGCTTGACGATGTCGGCGGCCAGGGCTTCTTGCAAGATGCCGTTGGTGGCTTGGGCGACCTGATCCTGCACCTCGGAGGTCTTGTCCAGGCCGCGGCGCTTGGCTTCCTGCAGCATCAGTTCCTGGTTGATCAGCGAGTTCTTGATCTTTTCGCGCAGCGCCGGGGTGTCCTGGGCCTGGCCGTTGCTGTTCTTGACGATCTGGGCGATGACCTGGTCGACCTTGCTCTTGTCGATCGAGGTGCCGTTGACGACGGCGATGGATTCGGCCATGGCCAGGCTCGGCAGGCAGATGGAAGCGGCAATCAGGAGACTGGCCAGTTTGTTGAGTTTCATAGTTACCCCTTGAGTTGAATTCAGGATTCGTCGGGTGCCAGCGCATCGATCGCCAGCGCATGAATCCGGTTTTGCATCAGATCGCCCAGGGCTTGGTAGACCAGGCGATGCCTTGCCAGGCGGCTTAAGCCGCCGAATTGTTTACAGGTGATGGATAAACGGTAATGACCGCCGCCTGCGCGTGCGCCGGCATGGCCGGCGTGCAGGGCGCTGTCGTCGCTGATCTGCAGGTGCAGCGGCGAAAGGGTGGCCAGGCGCTGCTCCATCAGGGCCACGGTGTCGCTCATGCGGGAAACACCTTGCGCCAGGGTTTGATCTCGACCTCCGCATAGACGCCGGCCGCGACATAGGGGTCGGCGTCGGCCCATTGACGCGCCGCCGCCAAGTCGACGAATTCGGCGACGATCAGGCTGCCGCTGAAGCCGGCGGAACCCGGATCGTTGGCGTCGATGGCCGGGAAAGGACCGGCGACGATCAGACGTCCCTGGTCTTGCAATGCGGTAAGCCGCGCTAAGTGAGCCGGGCGCACCGCCAAGCGTTGCGCAAGCGAATCGGGTACGTCGCGGGCCATGATGGCGTACAGCATAGCTTCAATCTTCCTTGATGTAGCGCGACAGGGCCAGGCTCTGTGCGATGGCGAATACCACCAAGAGCCCCAGCACGCCGAACATTTTGAAGTTGACCCACACGGCTTCGCTGAAGCTGTAGGCGACGAACAGGTTGAGCGCTCCCATCAATAGGAAGAACGTCGACCAGGCGTAGCTCAGCTTGCGCCAGACGGTTTCCGGCAGTTCGATCTGCTTGCCGACCATGGCGCGGATGCCGTTCTTGCCGAGCATCTGGCCGATCAGCAGGCCGCCGCCCATGATCCAGTAAAGCGCGGTCGGCTTCCACATGATGAAGTGCTTGTCGTGCAAGAGCAGCGTGGCGCCGCCCAATACGACGATCAGCCCGAAGCCGACCCATTGCATGGGGTCGACTTTGCGACGGCGCGCAAGCGCCCAGCCGATTTGCAGCGCGGTGGCGACGATTGCGGCGGTGGTTGCCAGGTAGATGTTGCGGCTAAAGGAATAGGCCGCGAAAAACAGCAGTACCGGGAATAGGTCAGATAAGAATTTCATCGGCGAAGCGGCTATTGATATCCGGTGATTATGGCGGCAGCCGGCCAGCAATTCAAGCTAGAGCCTGTTTGCGCTCTTCTTGCGGTTGTGGCCGGCTGCCGGGTGCTTAGGCGTTCGATTGCTTGACGATGGTCATGGCACTGGCGATCAGGCCGCCCAGGTCGGCGACGTTGGCCGGCATGATGACGGTGTTGGTTTCCTTGGCGAGCTGGCCGAACGCGGCGACATATTGTTCGGCCACCTTGAGGTTGACCGCGGCCATGCCGCCTTCCTTGCCGATGGCCGTGCCGACCCGGGCGAGCGCTTCGGCGGTGGCCTCCGCGACCAGGCGCATGGCTTCGGCCTGGCCCTGCGCCTGATTGATGGCGGCCTGGCGTCGACCTTCGGATTCCTGGATGGCGGCTTCGCGCGCGCCGGTCGCCAGGTTGATCTGCTCCATCTTGCGCCCTTCGGATTCGGCGATGCGGGCGCGCTTGCCGCGCTCGGCGGTGATTTGCGCCTGCATGGCGTGCAGAATTTCCTGCGGCGGCACCAAGTCCTTGATCTCGTAGCGCAATACCTTGACGCCCCAACTGGTGGCCGCCTCGTCCAGCGCGGCGACCACGGCGCTGTTGATTTCGTCGCGCTCTTCGAATGTCTTATCGAGCTCCATCTTGCCGACGACCGAGCGCAACGTGGTTTGCGCCAGTTGCGAGATCGCCAGGACGTAGTCGCTGGAACCGTAGGAGGCGCGCTGCGGGTCGGTGACCTGGAAGTACAAGATGCCGTCCACCTTCAATTGCGTATTGTCGCGCGTGATGCAGATCTGGCTCGGTACGTCGAGCGGGATTTCCTTCAGGCTGTGGCGATAGGCGATGCGGTCGACAAAGGGCACGATGATGTTGAGGCCCGGGGCCAGCACGCCGTGGAAGCGGCCCATACGCTCGAGAATGAAGGCGTGCTGCTGTGGAACGACGCGTACCGACTGCAGGACGAATAGTAAAACCACGATGAAGAGTGCAATGGCGAATTCCATGTCGTTATGGGCTCTCTGTAGGGTGAAGGGATACGTAAAGCAAGTTGCCGTCGCGGCTGACGATCTGGCCGATCTGGCCGGCGGTCGGCGTCGGCTGGACGAGGTGCGCGTCCCAGGCGGCGCCGCGATAGGACACGCGAGCGCTGGCGGGGTCGGCCGGGTCGATCGAGAGGATGCGTACCGATTGGCCGATGTCGGGATCGTCCTGCGTGCGGTCGCGCGGCTTGGGTTGTCGACGTTTCCAGGCGGAAACGGCCGCGAAGGCGATCACCCCGGCCAGGCTTGCGGCAAGAAAAGGGGTCGAGCGGGATGGGCTGAAAAGCGCGTCGATGCCGCCGGCGGCCAGTGCGATGGCGAAGACCAACAGGTACAGCGTACCCGTGAGAAATTCCGTCGCCAAGGCTATCAGCGCCAAAACCAGCCAGGGCGTCGCGGCGGCATCGAGCAATGTGTTGATGGGCATTATTGTCTTGATGGCAAAAGTGCGGTCACTGGCGCCGCGGCGCTTTCAGAAGCGGTTGAGATCGGGGATGACGTGGGATAGCCGTTCTTCCCATTCGTCGTCAAGCCAGACATGCTCTTCCACTAGCGCCAGCAGTGCCCCCAACGCGACGAGTCCAATGAGCAGAATGATCATTTTTTTCTCCTTTGTTTTCAGGTGGATACCTGATTTAAGCTTAGGAGTCTGCTTGTGGAACGAGTCGGTTTTTTTATCTGAAGTAAACGGCCTCAGTATAGACGCATGGCTGGCTGGGCGGAAAGTAATGTGACATCGGGGCAAACCGCCCAGAAAAGTCATGCCTCTGGTATAGTGGACTGCAAGGAGGGGAAATGGTTCGATCGATATTGGTGGCCAATCCCAAGGGCGGGAGCGGCAAGTCGACGTTGGCGACCAATTTGGCCGGGTTTTACGCCAGCGCCGGTCGCCGGGTGATGTTGGGCGACGTGGATCGACAGCAGTCTTCATTGCGCTGGCTAGCGGGCCGCGCCGACGATCTGCCGGCGATCCAGGGCTGGGAAGTGGTGCCGGGCGAGCCGGCGCGTCCGCCGCGGGGCACGCAGGTGATGGTGCTCGATAGTGCGGCCGGGCTGCATGGCAAAAAACTGACGGCGCTATTGCGCCGGGTGGATCGCGTGCTGGTGCCGATTCAGCCGTCGCCGTTCGATATGTGGGCGACGGAAGACTTCTTTCAGCAGATTCTGGCCGAAAAGGCGTTGCGCAAGAGCCGGGTGTTCATGGGAGTGGTCGGTATGCGCGTCGACCCGCGCACACGTTCGGCCAAGGAGCTGGAGCAGTTTCTCGCCAGTCACGATATTCCGGTGCTGGGCTGGTTGCGCGATACCCAACTGTATGTGCAAGTGGCCGCCGGCGGTTTGAGTCTGTTCGATCTGCCGTCTAGTCGCAGCGCGCGCGATCGCGAAGCCTGGGCGCCGATCCTCGACTGGCTCGGCCAAAGCGGCAGCGATGATTGGTGCGATAAATAGCCGGGCGTCGGATGTTGTTTTTTTTGCCGGCGCGGTCTACTAAGATGAAGGATGGTAAAAAATATCTTGACGTTGAGGTTTGTCGCACGTACATTCGCTTCGTAATTGCGTGTGCGACCGACAAACGGAAGCGCAGGGCAAGCTGCAACAAGGGAGCCATGACGGCTCCCTTTTTGTTTGGGGCCCTCACTTTTTCCAATCCCGAAACGGACGAACATGAACACCGAACTGAATTACGCCGATATCTACCTGGTACCGAAGAAAACCGTGGTGGACAGCCGCAAGGAGTGTGATACCTCCGTGCAGTTGGGTAACCACCGCTTTGTCATGCCGCTTTACGCGTCGAACATGAAGAGCGTGGTCGATGCCGATACCTGCGAGTACTTCGCACGTCAAGGCTGGTTCTACACCATGCATCGCTTCAACGTCGACGTGGTGCGTTTCGTGGCCGATATGCAGGCCAAGGGGTTGTTCGCCTCGATCAGCGCCGGGGTTAACGAGGACACCGTGGTACAGCTGAACGAGCTGAAGGCCGCCGGTCTCACGCCCGACTACATCACCATGGACGTCGCCAATGCCTGGTGCGTCAAAGCCGAGCGCATGATCAAGGTGATCAAGGACATGTTCCCGGAAAGCTTCCTGATCGGCGGCAACATCGCCACCGCCGAGGCGGCGCGCGACCTCGAGGTGTGGGGTTGCGATGCGATCAAGGCGGGCATTGCCGGCGGTCGCGTGTGCATTACCAAGAACAAGACCGGCTTCCATCGTCCGATGGTTTCGACGACGCTGGATTGCGCGCATGCCGTCAAGGTGCCGGTCATCGCCGACGGTGGCGTGGTTGAGCACGGCGACGTGGCCAAAGCCATTGCTTGCGGCGCCACCATGGTCATGGCGGGTTCGCTGTTCGCCGGTTACGACGAGTCGGCCGGGAACATCGTCGAAATTAGCGGCAAGCACTACAAGGAATACTTCGGCAGCGCCTCGCAGTACAACAAGGGTGCCTACGTCAACGTCGAAGGCAAGAAGATCCTGGTCGAGTACAAGGGCAGTATGAAGAAGTTGTTGATCGAACTGATGGAAGATCTGCAATCGTCGGTCAGCTATGCCGGCGGCCGCGATTTGAACGCGTTGCGCGATGTGGAACGCATCGTCGTAAATCGCTGACGCGTTCCACCCGCCCAGGACGGGAAGCCGAGGTGGGGCTTCCCGACTGTCAGTCGAACAGCGGCGCGATCAGCGCCGCTAGTTTTTCCAGATATTCCGCATCCACCGAATCGAAGGCGTACAGCTGTTCGCTGTCGATATCCAGTACGCCGGTCACCGTGCCGCTTGTGTCGATGAGCGGCACGACAATTTCCGACCTCGACGCCGACGAACAGGCGATATGTCCCGGAAAGGCATCGACGTCCGGTACGACAAGCGTTTTCGCTTGTGCCCAGGCACTGCCGCACACCCCCTTGCCGTGCGCGATGCGCGTGCAGGCCAGCGGGCCCTGGAACGGGCCCAGCACCAGTTGATCGTTCTTGACCAGGTAGAAGCCTGCCCACAACCAGTCGAAGCTCATTTTCAGCATGGCCGCCAGGTTGGCCAGGCCGGCGATTAGGTCGGTTTCTCCTGCGAGCAGCGCCTCGGCTTGCGGTATGAGGGTCTGGTAGCGCTCGGCCTTGTCGGCGTCGGGACGGACGGTCAGGGTTTCTGCCATGGTGTCATACTCGAATTGAACGGGCTAAGATGATAGCGCGAGCGATGATTTTCGTCTTGCTAACCGCCTATTTTCCGTAAATGACAGGAATAACTGGAATGACAGGAATATGAAGAATCTGTCGCCGCTGGCCGAGCGTTTCGTGCTGCACGCCGGTGAAATGGGCCGTCACTGGGGCATGAGCCGGACGACAGGCCAGATCTATGCCTTGCTATATCTGTCGGCCCAGCCGCTCAATGCCGACGATATCGTCGATTCCCTCGGCATGTCGCGCTCCAATGTCGGTGCCGGGCTCAAGGCGCTGGCGTCGTGGCGCTTGATCGAACAGGCGCCTCAGCCGGGCGATCGACGCGAGTTCTTCATGACGCCCGACGACAGCTGGGAGGTCTTGCGGCGCTTCGTGGTGGAAAAGCGCCGCCGCGAGGTCGAGCCGACCCTGCTGTTGCTGCGTGAAGTCTTGCATCGCGAGGCGCTGCAGGAAGATGAGCGACAGGATCAGGCCCGGTTGCGCGCACTCTACGATCTGCTCGATTTGGTCAATAGTTGGTTCGACGATGTGCAGAAGCTGTCGCCGCAGACTCTGGAGCGTCTGATGCGGCTCGGCTCGCGCGTGGCGCGCGTGCTGGATGCCTTGCCGCCGGGGCGGCGCGAATAGCGCGATGCATCGGTCGGCAGGTCCCGGTGTTTCATTCAGCCCGGTATCAGGTGCTTGTACATGACGAAGGCGTCGACATAGCCCAAGGTGGGGTGTTTGAAAGCATCGGGTAACGTGCCGACGATCAAAAAGCCAAGTTTGCGCCAAAGGCGCACGGCTTGCGCATTGGTGGAAACGACCAGGTTGAACTGCATGGCGCGGAAACCCATCGCAACGGCCATGTCTTGCGAATGCAGGCACATTGCCGAGGCGGCGCCCAGCCCCCTCGCGTTTGGGCTGACGACATAACCGCAATTGCCGACATGGTTGCCCTGGCCGGGCTGGTTGGCTTTCAGGAAGTAAGTGCCGATCATTTCGCCTTGTGCGTCGAAGCAGACGAATGTCTTGGCCGGCGTCTCCATCCAGAACTGCCTGGCCTGTTCGGACGTGATGTCCTGGGGGAGGCTATAGGTTTCGCCCGCGCGAAATGTCGGTTCGAGAATGGTCCAAATGGTCGGCCAGTCCCCAGAAGTTGCCTCTTTAATCGATATGGTGTCGTTCATGTGCGAGTACCTATTGATCGCCGGTTGAGGTCGATGGCGCTGATGATTCGTTCGTTAGGCGCCAGCGTAGCGCAATAGACCGGCCAACACGGTGAGCGCGCCCGCCACGCCAACGGCATTGGCGACGATGAGCGGCGTGTTGCGAATGGCGATGCCGTAGATCAACCAGCTCGACAGCCCGACTACGCTGATGGCGAAGCCCGTGAACGAGACGGCGCCCGCGGATCGGCTGACAAAAATCTCATAGGCCTGGAAGTAGAACATCAGATTGCCTAGTGGGCCGATGCAGTTCATATATCGCTGAAGCCAACGTAATCGCTTGTCTCCTAGTGCCATGTGTTCTCCTTCCTGAGCGGGAAGAAAATCAATGTCTCACCGATTAGACAAATCCGCGGCGGGATCGTGAGCGGCCGCTTGGGCCGCCCACGGCATCGACGGCATTACTTGGTGTGCTGGCCGCCGTTGATGGCGATGTTGGCGCCGGTGATGAAGCCGGCGATGTCCGAGGCGAGGAACGCCACCAATGCGGCGATTTCCTCCGGGCGTCCCAGGCGGCCGACCGGAATTTGCGCCACGATCTTCTCGCGCACGTCTTCCGGTACCGCCATCACCATGTCGGTGGCGATATAACCCGGCGACACGGTATTGACGGTGATGCCCTTGCGCGCCACTTCCTGTGCCAAGGCCATGGTGAAACCGTGCATGCCGGCCTTGGCCGCCGAATAGTTGGTTTGGCCGAATTGCCCTTTTTGTCCGTTGATCGACGAGACGTTGATGACGCGCCCCCAGTTGCACTCGATCATGGTTTCGATCACCGGGCGGGTCATATTGAACACCGAATCCAGATTGGTGCGTAGTACGGCGTGCCAGTCGTCGAAGGTCATCTTGCGGAAAGTGCCGTCGCGCGTGATGCCGGCGTTGTTGACCAGGATGCTGATCGGGCCGATTTCGTCGTGCACTTGGTCGACCATGCGGCTGCACATGTCGGCGTCGGTGACGTCGCATAGATAGGCGTGTGCCTCGATGCCCAGAGCCTTCATGTCGGCAAGCCAGGCGGCTTCCTTGCCGGACTTGCTGTAGGTGGTAACGACGGTGTGGCCTGCCTGGCCCAACACCTTGCAGATGGACGTGCCGATGCCGCCCATGCCGCCGGTTACCAGGGCGATGCGCTTGGTCATGGTTTTCTCCTCCGTGGTGAATCCTGCTGAGCCATGGGGTCATGGCGCAGCGGATTCTTGGCTATGCAACGATTTGGCTCGTTTGCATTCGTTATACGTCAGAGAATACGGGGTGACTAAAAAATTGTAAACGGATAGTTCTATATAAAAATTTATGCTTAACAGATGGTTTTTGCAAAATCATTACAACAGTTCGTTGGTTAGACGCTGAAGTAAGTTGAGCCGGAACGGTCGGATTTTGCCTGCCTCTGCCGCCTGTTTGATCGCACAACCTGGCTCGGCTCGATGGGTGCAGTTATGGAAGCGACATTGCCCGATCAGGGGGCGCATTTCCGGGAAGTAGTGGATCAGGTCGGTCGCTTTTAGATGCTTGAGGCCGAACTCCTGTAGCCCCGGGGAATCGATTAAATCGCTTTTTTCATCAAGGTGATACAGCGTGGCGTGGGTGGTGGTGTGCCGGCCGGAATCGAGCGCTTCGGAGATTTCGGCGGTGCGCGCGCGCGCTTGCGGTAAGAGTGCGTTGGTCAAGGTGGATTTGCCCATGCCGGACTGCCCGACCATGACGCAAGTCTCGCCGTGAAGCCAGGGTAGCAGTGCGTCGGCGCCAAGCTTCGCCGATAGCTGAACCAGCGGGTAGCCCAGCGCCCGATAGGGTTCGAGCGCGGCCAAATAGTCTGCGCTTTCTGCCAGGTCGGCCTTGTTGATCACAATGACCGGCTCGATGTCGGCCGCCTCGGCGGCGATCAGACAGCGATTGAGGAATTCCTCGCTCGGCGTCGGCACGGCAGCGGTGACGAACAGGATGCGCGTGACGTTGGCGGCGATGATCTTGGTGCGCCAGTCGTCTTGGCGGTAGAGTAGGCTGCGGCGCGGCTCGGCGCCTTCGATCACCGCCTGTTCGCGGTTTTGAATCAGGATTTGTACCCGATCGCCGCAGGCAAAGTCGACACGCTTGCCGCGCGTGGTGCAGTCGTACTCCCGGCCATCGGCCTCAACGACGAAACGGCGCCCATGGCTGCGAATGATCTGTCCGGTCGATGGTTCTGTCATGCTGCGTCCGCTTGTAGCGCCTGGCATCGCGCGGCGCAAATGAAATCGTTCAAGGTCAGGCCGCCGGCATCGTGGGTGCGCCATTCGACGCGCACGCGGTCGTAATGCACCGACAGGTCGGGATGGTGGTCTTGCTGATGCGCGACCCAAGCCAGCGCGTTGACGAAGGCCATGGTGCGGTGATAATCGGCGAAACGGTACAGCTTGACCAGCGCCCGATCCTCGATTTGCCAGCCCGGCAGCTGTGCGAGCAGGCTCGCGGTGTCGGCTGCGCTGGGTAGATGTTGGGCCGATGCCGGCGTGCAATGCTGGTCGAGCAAGTTCATGACGGTTTTCCTTTTAGATGGGCGATGCGCAGCGTGGCCGGCGGATGCGAATCGTAAAACGCCGAGTAGAGCGGGTCGGGCGTCAGGGTGGAGGCGTTGTCGCGATATAGTTTGACCAAAGCGCTGATCAGGTCGCGTGCGTCGGTCTGGCGCGCAGCGAAGTCGTCGGCTTCGAACTCATGGCGACGCGATAGCCGACTCATCAGCGGCGTTAGCGGGAAGGTGAAGGCCGGCAGAACCAGGAAGAACAGCAACAATGCCTGGGCAGGCCCTGTGCTCGCGACGCCGAGCCCCTGGTAGAACCATGAGGCATCGACGAGTTGGCCAAGCAGCCAGAGCGAGATCAGCGATAGCGCAAAGGTGGCCAGTATTCGTTTGAGCACGTGGCGCAACTTGAAGTGCCCGAGCTCATGCGCCAGCACGGCTTCGATTTCCGCCGGGGTCAGGTGGGTGATCAGCGTGTCGAAAAATACAATGCGCTTGGCGCTGCCGAAGCCGGTGAAGTAAGCGTTGCCGTGGCTGGAGCGTTTCGAGCCGTCCATGACGAATACACCCTGGCTACGAAAACCGGTGCGCGCCAACAGCGCCTCGATGCGGGCTTTGAGCGCTTCGTCCGCCAACGGCGAAAAGCGGTTGAACAAGGGGGCGATCAGCGTGGGGTAGATCACCATCAGCAACAGGCTGAATCCGGACCAGACGAACCATAGCCACAGCCACCAGTGTCGGCCGCTGATGGCCATCAGCCACAGCGCCAGCGCGACGAGCGGCAGGCCGATGAGCGCGCCGATCAGCAGGCCTTTGATGCCGTCGCGCAGAAATAGCCCGAGGGTCATCTTGTTGAAGCCGAAGCGTGCTTCAATCGAGAAGGTCGAGTACAGCGACAGCGGCAGTGAAATCAGGCTGCTGACCAGTGTGCTCGCGGCGATGAACAGCGTGCCTTGCCAGATGGGCTGGCGCGATAGGGCGCCGGCCAGCGCCCACAGTAGATCGATGCCGCCGCCCAGCGTCAAGGCCAGCAGCAGCAATAGGTCGATGGCGGCCGAGGTCAGGCCTAGGCGGATCTTGGCGCGGGTGTAGTCGGCGGCCAGTTGATGCTCCGTCAGCGGTACGTCGGCGGCGAATTCGTCCGGCACGGCTGCTCGGTGCGTCGCGATGTGCCTGCTGTGGCGCAAAGCCAGCCAGACACGCAGCGAAAAGGTCAGCAGGACGACAACGAGAAACACCTTGGTAAAGACGGCAGCCATCAAATATCTTTTCTTGTGAGGTTTGCCGGATAGGCGGCAATAGCGGAAAATGACTAGATACTAGCAAAGACGAGTAAGTATGGCACAAGATCAAAACAACCTCATCTGGCTCGACATGGAAATGACCGGGCTGAACCCCGATACCGACCGGATTATCGAGTTGGCCGCGGTCATTACCGACAGTCAGCTCAACATTGTCGCCGAGTCGCCGGTGCTGGCCGTTCATCAGACCGACAGCGTTCTCGACGGCATGGACGACTGGAATAAGTCCACCCACGGTCGTTCCGGCCTGATCGAGCGCGTGCGCGCCTCGACATTGTCGGAAGCCGATGCCGAGACCCAGATGCTGGCCTTCCTGCAGCAACACACCTTGCCGCGGTCGTCGCCGATGTGCGGCAACTCGATCTGCCAGGATCGCCGTTTCATGGCGCGCTGGATGCCGACCTTGGAAACGCATTTCCACTACCGCAACCTGGATGTGTCGACCCTGAAGGAATTGTGCAAGCGCTGGAAGCCCGAGATCGCGCGCGGCGTGGTTAAAAAGGGGAAACACGAAGCCCTGGCCGATATTCTCGAATCTATCGAGGAAATGCGTTACTACCGCGATAACTTCATCAAGTTGTAAATCGCTTCCCGGTCCCGTCAGGCGGGGCCGGGCTATTCCGGACTATCCGCATGCCCGTCATTCGCACCAACGATATCAATGCTTCCTCGGCCTGGGCCCGGCTTCATCAGCACCAGCGCGCCACGCGCCACATGCATATGCGCCAGTTGTTCGAGGCCGATCCGCACCGTTTCGAACGCTTCACCATCGAACTCGATGGCTTGCTGCTCGATTACTCTAAAAACCGCATCACCGAGCGCACGCTGGAGCTGCTGTCCGATCTGACCGAGGCGGCCGATCTGGCCGGCTGGATGACGCGCATGAAGCAAGGCGAGCATATCAACGTCAGCGAGGACCGCGCCGTTTTGCACTCGGCGCTGCGTCTGCCGGCCGATGCCAGTTTGCCGCTCGATGGCCGCGACGTGGTGCCGGAGGTGCACGCCGTACTTGCGCGTATGCGCCGGTTCTCCGATGCGGTGCGCGCCGGTGCCTGGCTCGGCGCCACCGGCCAAACGATCACCGACGTGGTGAACCTCGGTATCGGCGGCTCCGATCTCGGTCCGTTGGTGGTGGCCGAAGCGCTCGCGCCTTATGCCTGCGCGCATCTCAACGTCCATTTCGTTTCCAATGTCGACGGCCAACACATCGCTCAAACTTTGCAGAAGCTCGATGCCCGGCGCACGCTGTTCATCGTCGCCTCCAAATCCTTCACCACGCCCGAAACGCTGCTCAATGCCCAAGCGGCGCGTCGCTGGCTGACCGGGCAATTGGGCGAAGCGGCGGTGGCGCGCCATTTCGTCGCCGTGTCGACCAATGGCGACGCCGTGACCGCGTTCGGCATCGATCCGGCCAATATGTTCGAGTTCTGGGACTGGGTCGGCGGGCGCTTCTCCGTCTGGTCGGCCATTGGCTTGCCGGTGATGTTGTCGGTCGGTTTCGAGCACTTCAGTGCCTTTCTCGCCGGCGGCCATGCCATGGATCGCCACTTTTTCGAAGCGCCGTTCGAACGCAACATCCCGGTGGTGCTGGCGCTGTTGGGGGTTTGGTACAACACATTCTATCGCGCGCATACCCACGCCATCATGCCCTACGACCATGGCTTGCGCCGCCTGCCGGCCCACATCCAGCAACTGGACATGGAGTCGAACGGCAAGCGGGTGGGGCGCTACGGCGAAAGGCTGGATTTCGATACCGGGCCGGTGATCTGGGGTGAAGAGGGTGTCAATAGCCAGCACGCCTTCTTCCAATTACTGCACCAGGGAACCCGGCTGGTACCTTGCGACTTCATCGTCCCGATGAACAGTCACTACGATTGCGGCGATCAGCATCAGGTGCTGGTCGCCAATTGCCTGGCGCAAACCCAGGCGCTGATGCACGGCAAGACCGAGGGCGAGGTGTTGTCGGAGATTGGCGATTTGCCGGGCGATGTCGTCGACATGTTGCTGCCGCAGAAACTGTTCCCGGGCAATCAACCGTCCAATACCATCGCGCTGAACAAGGTGACCCCCTATACGCTGGGCATGTTGATGGCGATGTACGAACATAAGGTGTTCGTGCAAGGGGTGATCTGGGGAATCAATTCGTTCGATCAATGGGGGGTCGAGTACGGTAAGCAATTGGCGCGGCGGATCCTGCCGCAATTGTCGCCGCAAGGTGCGGCGGCCGATCACGATTGCTCGACCAATGGATTGATCGCACATTTTCGGAGTCGACATGACCGATATTGACGCACTGTCGCGCAAGGTGGGCGAACTGCTGAAAAAGCGCGGCGAGCAGGTGGCGACGGCCGAATCCTGCACCGGCGGCATGATCAGTGCCGCGTTGACCGATATTGCCGGCTCGTCGGACTGGTTCGGCTACGGTTTCGTCACCTATAGCAATCAGGCTAAGCAAGATCTGCTGGGTGTGCGTGTGGAGACCCTGAACGAAGTGGGCGCGGTCAGCGAGCACACAGTACGCGAGATGGCCGACGGCGCTTTGCGGCGCTCGGGTGCGCATTGGGCTTTGGCTGTGTCCGGTATCGCCGGGCCGGGCGGTGGATCTCCCGATAAGCCGGTGGGGACGGTGTGGTTTGCCTTGGCGGGGACGTCAGGCGTCAGTGAGGTATTCGTCCGTCGTTTCGATGGCGATCGCGCCGCTGTGCGGCGCCAGACCGTCGAGGTGGCGTTGGCGAGATTGATCGATCTACTTGCCGCGCCGCTACTTGTCTGAGTCCTTGTTGCGCTTGGCACGCGGGTGCGCGGCGTCGTAAACCTGTGCCAAGTGCTGGTAGTCGAGGCTGGTGTAGATCTGCGTGGTGGAAAGATTGGCGTGGCCGAGCAGTTCCTGTACGGCGCGCAGATCGCCGGATGATTGCAATAGGTGCGAGGCGAACGAGTGCCGCAGCATGTGCGGGTGCACATGCTGGCTTGCGCCGCTCTTTACGCTCCAGCTGGCCAGCCGTTTTTCGATCTGCCGGGCGCCAAGCCGACGGCCTCCCTTGCCGGTGAAAAGCGCGGTTTCGCCGTCTTGCGCCAGGCGTTGTCGCAGGTAGGCCTGCAACGCTTGGCGAGCCACGCTGCCGACCGGCACGATACGCGTCTTGTTACCCTTGCCGAGTACGCGTGCCAATCCCTGCTCGAAATCCACATCCGGGATGTCCAGTCCGGCCAATTCCGATAGCCGTAGCCCGGAGGAGTACATCAGCTCGAACATCGCCTTGTCGCGGCAATCCAGTGCGGATGTCGGTTCGACGCCGTCGAGTAGCGCTGCGGTGGCATCCACGGCCAGTGCGTGCGGCAGGCGCCGACCTTCTTTGGGTGGGCGTAGCCCTTGGCAAGGATTGGTACTTTGCCCTTGTTGCGCGATACGCCAATCGAACAGGCCGCGCCAGGCGGATAGCATGCGACCCAGACTGCGGCCAGACAGGCCGCGGGCATGGAGTTGGGCGATGAAGTGGCGGATATGCGAAGCGGTGAGGGAACCGGGCGGTCGAGTACCGGCCAGTTCCGCCAGAGCGCTGAGGTCGCGTCGGTACGCGTCGATGGTGTGGCGGCTTTTTCCCTCGCGCCGCAAGGCGTCGAGAAAGCCGTCGAAATCCTCAGTCCAGGGCATTCTGCGTCTGGGCGCTGCCGGCATGCCGGTGCGTCTTGACGATGCTGGCTTCGATATCGGCCAAGGTGATGTCCCAGTGCTGCATCAAGTGCCGCAACAGCGCCATTTCCGGTGGGCTGATGTCGCCGTCCGCCTTGGCGACGTCCATGGCCAGCGCGCAGGTCAGTAGGCGCTTGCCGCGATCGGCGACCTCTTCGAGCAGGGCGTCGATGCGCTGGCGATCGATCAGATGGATGGTGCCATCCTGCTCCGCCTCGTCCGAAATGTCGTCGCAGTAGTCGACCAACACCTGGGTAAACTGTTTTCGGCTTAGACCCAGAAGGTCGTATGCCATGATCTTTTCTAGCGTGTCGAGCTCGCGCTCGTCCATTTGGCCGTCGGTGATCATGAACATGGCGATGAAGCGTGCCATGGCCTGGGGAGAGTTGACTCGGTAGGATCTCATGGTGTTGTGCCTCCTGCGGCCGCCTGAAAGCGCGCCAGAAATGCCGGCGGAATCAGAGCTATTTTTCTGTTTGAGTAATCGAAGAATACGATCCCTGTTTTCAATCTTGCCACTTCTCTACCGGTCTTGTCATCGATTGCCTGGTAAATCAGATCGAAACCATGGCGGGCGTGGTCGCTGACGCCGATGCGGATGCGTAGTTGCATGCCATGGAAGACCTCTGCCTTATAGCTGATGGCGGCATCGGCAACGATGATGCCGTAGCCCTCGATGTCCAGCTCGCTATAACCTAGATGCTGCAGGAAGCGCAACCTGGCCTCATGTGCATATCTTAAAATTGCATCATTTGCCATGTGATTGCCATAATTGATGTCGCCGATGCGCACATCGAGCACGGTTTCGAACAAAACAGGATCTGGCAGGCTAAGCTGAATTCGGGCCATGGTCGGGATCTCGAAGCAAATGGCGCTCAGTCTAATCGACTGTTTTAATCTGTATCAACCACCTAGTGGAATGCTTTGCTAGACTGGACTTGCGGGGGGCTAAACTCCCAACAAAGGAGGGGCATCATGTACCAACGAATTTTCGTGCCGGTGGACGATAGCGAAACCTCGAACCTGGCGTTGGCGGAAGCCTGCAAACTGGCCTCTGAATGTCATGCCCAGCTACGGCTGGTGCACGTCGTGGATCTGGCTCAGTTTGGCTGGGGCGGCACCGAGTTTCTCGATGCTTCCGAATTGCAGAAGTCGGTCAAAGAGGCCGGCGAACTGGTGCTCAAGCAGGCGCACGAGAAGGCGCGGGCGTTGGGGGTCGAGCCGGAATGCAAAATCCTGGAAAGTTGGGGCGACAAGATCGCCGCGGTACTGGTGGAGGATGCCAGCGCGTGGGGTGCCGACCTGCTGGTCATGGGGACGCATGGTTGGACCGGGGTGATGCATTTGCTGATGGGTAGTGTGGCCGAGGGCGTGCTCAAACTGTGCGACGTGCCGGTGCTGCTGGTGCGCTATAACGGCAAGTAAACCCTAGCACCTTGACATGAAAAAGGCGGAGTCGCGTTAAAACGCTCCGCCTTTTTGCTGGCCGGCTAGCGGCTGGCGTATTAGCCCAGCAGTGCCTCGGCACCGCTTTCCTGGGTTTCCATCTTGGCGCGTACAGCCTTGCGCAGGCTCTTGTACAGGTCAGGGTGGGTTTCTTTCAGGTATTCCACGATTTCGAAGTCTTCGCGGCGTACCTTGGATAGGTCGATCTGTTCGACATGAACCAAGCGCAGCAGCTCGCGCACAGGCTTGGGCATATTGCGGCCGCTCTCGTAGCGCGAACCGCCGGATTGAGTAACGCCGATGCGGCTCCAGAACTCTTGTTGGTTCAGGCCGAGCTTGCGACGGATTTCACGCGGATTGGTGATTTTCTCGAACAGTTTCATTTTGATGTCCTCTCATTGGCTATGCGAAATCGGCACTATTAGTTGTTCGGCATCGCCGACAATCTAACACTAGCAAAATATCTAAATTGGGTATCCCAAAACTTTGTAAAAAATTTGAAAGCTTGGGGCTAAGTAATTTTACGCAATGTTAGCTGATTCTAATTGTTAAGAACAACGGGATTTTATGCCAATGTCGCATAGTCATAAGAAAATGACATAATTTGAAACAAAAGAGAGGGGAGGGGTGGCGAGCCTGACCCCCGGCACTTGCACGATGCGGCTTTGGCTGCTTCCTTCCGGACCTGACCAGGTGAACCGCGATGCAATGCGGGGAGACCCGCCATAGAGGAACGAAGTATATCGATTCGGGTTTGGGCTGTCACGATCTTTTTCCGGGCCGGGATGCCTGCCATTGCCGTAGGCCCTGGATGATGCTTTGCTATTGGCTAAGCGCGATAAGCCGCCAAGCGGCACCCACAACGAAAGCGAACCATGCGAACTGTTTCCGAATCCCTGCTGGCCAGGCTGGTGGCCTTCGATACCACCAGTCGCCATTCCAACCTGGCATTGATCGACTGGGTCCGGCAGTATCTGGACGACCTGGGCGTCGAGTGCCGGCTAACCTACAACGATGAACGCAACAAGGCCAATCTTTTCGCTCTGCTGGGCCCGGCCGATCGGCCGGCGCTGATTTTGTCAGGCCATAGCGATGTGGTGCCGGTGGATGGGCAGGCATGGTCGATGGCGCCATTCGAGTTGACGGCGCGCGACGGCCGCTTGTATGGGCGCGGCACGGCCGACATGAAGGGATTCATCGCCTGCGTGCTGGCATGGTTGCCTTCGGTGCTGGCCGCGCACGCCGAAGGGCGATTGCGGCAGCCGGTTGGACTGGCGCTTTCCTACGATGAGGAAATCGGCTGTCTGGGGGTGCCTCGCCTGGTATCCGATCTGATCGCGCGTGGCGTGCCGGTCGCCGGTTGTGTGATCGGCGAGCCCACGTCGATGAAGCCGGTGGTGGCGCATAAGGGCATTGCTCATTTTCGCTGCCGGGTTCTGGGTCGTTCGGTGCATTCCTCACTGACGCCGAAGGGCGTCAATGCCATCGAATACGCTGCGCGCCTGATCAGCCACATCCGCAAACTGGCCGATGCCGAGGCGCAGTTCGGCCGCGCGCGTCCACTGTACGATGTGCCGTTCGCCACCCTGCAGACCGGCACCATTCGTGGCGGAACCGTGGTCAATATTGTGCCGCGCGAGTGCGAATTCGTGTTCGAATGCCGCTGGCTGCCTGGCGAGTCGTTGGCACGCTACGTCGATTCGGTGCGCGACTACGCCGCGTCGCTGGTGGAAGAAATGCGCAGACAGGCCCCCGAGGCCGACATCGAAATCGAGCAGTTGGTCGACTGTCCGCCGTTCGAATCGCCCGAGGACGGTCAGTTGATGGGCTATATCGACGAGTTGTGCCCCGGCGCGGCGCATCGGGCGGTGGCCTATACCACCGAGGCCGGCTGCTTCAGCGCCGCCGGCTTTGCCTGCGTGGTGCTTGGGCCGGGGTCGATCGAACAAGCGCACCGGCCTGACGAATATATCGAAATTGCCCAATTATCGGCATGTACCGAGTGGTTGAACGATTTGCGGGAAATTTTGTGTCGTTTGTAGATTGAATACAAAGAGTTTCTTTGCACCGCTCCAAAAAACCTGCAAAATCATCTTTGTCTGACAAGTATTCTCTTGCCAGTTATTTACCCTGGCGTTTGGCAAAAAATAGTTCGAATGCAAGGCGCATAACGCAGCTGGCAGTTGTTCTGCGAGCCAAGGAGGTGCATAAGGACAGTGGTACCTGCGGCAAGGATGCAGGTGATGTAGTTTGGGCACAAAGAGATAATTAGAGAAAAAATTCATGAAACAAGAAACAGTCGCCGCGCCTGCGGCAACCCGCGATGGGTTTACTTCCAGTTTTGGCGTCTTGGCGGCAACGCTGGGCTCTGCGGTCGGTCTCGGCAATATCTGGAAATTCCCCTATCTGACCGGCACCAATGGCGGGGCCGGATTCCTGGTCGTCTATGTGCTGGCCACATTGCTCGTCGGCCTGCCGGTGATGATCGCCGAGATCATGTTGGGCCGCAAAGCCAAGGCCAACGCCTATACCACCATGAAGACCCTGTCGCCTCGGGGCCAGCCGTGGTGGCTGATCAGCGTGGCCGGTGTGTTGTCGGCTTTTCTGATCATGGCCTTCTATTCCGAAGTGGCCGCCTGGGTGTTCGCCTATGTGTTCAAAGCCGCGGGTTCCGGCCTCTTGACCAGCGATCCCAAGGTTACCGAGGGCGTGTTCGGCCAATTGATCGGCGACCCGATGCAGTCGCTGATGTGGCAATGGTTGGTGCTGGTGCTGATGGGCGGTATTTTGTTGCTCGGGGTCTCCAAGGGCATCGAGGCCGCCACCAAGAAACTGATGCCGGTTCTGTTCATTCTACTGGTGGTGGTCGGCGTGCGTAGCTTGATGCTGCCGGGCGCGGCCCAGGGCCTGGCGTTCCTGTTCAAGCCGGACTTCAGCAAGATCACCGGCGCCGTGGTGTTGACCGCCGTCGGGCTGGCGTTCTTCAAACTGTCGATCGGCATGGGCACCATGATGACTTACGGCAGCTACTTCCGCGACGATCAGAACATCCCGCTGACCGCTTTCCGCGTGATGTGCGCCGATCTGTTCGTCTCCATGCTGGCCGGTATCGCCATCTTCCCCGCGGTGTTCGCCTTCGGTTTCAAGCCCGCCGCCGGGCCGTCGCTGCTGTTCATTACCATTCCGGCCGTGTTCCACAACATGCCGTTCGGCCACGTGTTCATGTTCGCCTTCTTCGTGCTGACCGCCGTGGCGTCGATGGGCGCGATGCTATCGATTCTCGAAGTGCCGATCGCGCTGCTTAACGAACATTTCAAAATGAAGCGCGCTACCGCCACCTGGTTGTCGCTGGCGCTCTTGGCGTTGGTTGGTGCCACTTGCGCCTTGTCCAATAGCAGCATGGCCAACGTCAAACTGTTCGGCATGACGGCCTTCGATCTGTTCGACTTCGCGACTTCCAACATCATGATGCCGCTGGGCGGTATCGGCCTATGTCTGTTCGTGGGCTGGGTGTGGGGCAAGCAGCGCTTCGAGGCCGAATTGAGCAATCAAGGCGCATTGCAAAATCAGGGGCTGCTGCGTGCCATCTTCACGGTGTTGCGCTGGGTGTCGCCGGTGCTGATCTTGATCGTCATGCTCAAGGGCTTGAACGTCTTCTAAAATCGTGTGCAATGAACGATAAGAAAAAGGCAGCCAGTGGCTGCCTTTTTCATTTGGGTGCTTCGCCGCTGGGCGAGTCGGGGTCGCCCACGCTGGCCTCGGCATGCTGCATCGGGCAGAAGCCGTTGACGTCGGCGGCGGGCTTCTCCAGCAGAAAGACAACGGCGGTATTGAGTGCGCCGAATGCCCAGGCCGCCAACAAGAAGAAGGTATAGGCCGCGCGTTTGTCACTGAATAGCTGTGTGCCGTGTAGCCTGAGCTCGTAGGGGTCGAACAGCGCGAAGAACGTCACCGAGGCCAGGCAGGCGATGACGAAGGATGGCCAGAACAGCAATATGAGTTTACGCACGAGGTCTCTCCTTGACTTGTTATGTTTTCCAGCTTAGGAGGGACGTACCGGGAACGCAATATGTCTTTATTGCGTTTGTCATTTAATTATTTTATATAAAATTCTTTTGGAATTTTTTATGTGACGACCGAGAGGGGCGGCATGCCACGTCATCGGTGGCATGCCGCGAGTGTGCTGCTTAGCTCAGCGCCTTTTCGATGCGCGCCAGTGCTTTTTCCAGGTTGCCCATGCTGGTGGCGAAACTAATACGGAAGTAGCCTTCCGCGCCGAAGGCCGAACCCGGCACCACGGCAACGTCTTGCGTTTCCAGTAGGTAGCCGCCGAGCGCCATATCGGTCGCCTCGCCGATCTTACCTTCGGCGTGCAGGTGTGCGATGGCTGCGCGCGCGTCGACGAAGGCGTAGAACGCCCCGCCGGCCGGCAAGCATTTCAGGCCACGGATACGGTTGAAATAGTCGACGACGTACACATGGCGTTGATTGAACGCTTCCAGCATCGGCGCGATGCAACCCTGATCGCCGTTGAGCGCCGCCTCGGCCGCAACCTGCGAGATCGAAGTCGGGTTGGAGGTCGATTGCGATTGGATATTCTCCATGGCTTTGATCAGCCATTCCGGCCCGCCGGCGTAGCCGATACGCCAACCGGTCATCGAGTAAGCCTTGGAAACGCCGTTGAGCAAGATGGTGCGTTCTTTCAGCTCGGGCGCGGCGTTGAGGATGTTATAGAAACGCGTGTCGCCCAGCAGTACATGTTCGTACATGTCGTCCGAGGCGATCATCACCTGCGGGTGGCGCTTGAGGACTTCGGCCAGTGCGGTCAGTTCTTCCAGCGTGTAGACCGCGCCGGTCGGGTTGGACGGGCTATTGAGCACCAAGAGCTTGGTTTTCGGCGTGATGGCGGCTTCCAGTTGCGCGGCGCTCAGTTTGAAACCTTGCTCGATACCACAGCTCACCACCACCGGCGTACCTTCGGCCAACAGCACGATGTCCGGGTAGGAGACCCAGTACGGCGCGGGAATCACCACTTCGTCACCCGGCCCGATCAGTGCCATGCACAGGTTGAAGAAGCTCTGCTTGCCGCCGACCGAAACCAAGATCTGCTTGGCGCTGTACTCGACGCCGTTGTCGCGTTTGAATTTATTGATCGCCGCTTGTTTCAGACTTGGCGTGCCCGCCACCGGGGTGTATTTGGTGAAGCCTTTGTTGATGGCATCGATCGCGGCGGCCTTGATGTGCGCCGGGGTGTCGAAGTCAGGCTCGCCGGCGGCGAGTGCGATCACGTCGCGGCCCTCGGCCTTGAGTTTTTGCGCCTTGGCGGTAATGGCGAGTGTCGGGGATTCCTTGATGGCGAGAACACGCTTGGACAGTTCCACTTTACTTTCCTTGGGTCTGGTCGTGAGGTAAAAAATGCGATGGCTAACGCGTCGATCATACCGCCAAGCCAGGCCGCGAGCTAGGGTCGCGCCTGGATGGTTTTAGCTGAAGAGGGTGCGTGCGCCGTCGAAGCGGGCGGAGAAGTAGCGGTTATCCAGCCGGTCGATGCGAATCACGCTATTGCTATGCGGGGCGTGCACGAACTTGCCGTCGCCGATATAGATGCCCATGTGCGAGTAGGGGCGGTTTAAGGTGTTGAAGAACACCAAGTCGCCCACCCGCAGCGATGAAGTGTCGATCGGTCGAGACAGGTTGGCGATTTGCGCGGCGTTATGCGGCAGTTTGAGGCCGACCGCGTTGAGATAGATATAGCTGACCATACCGCTGCAATCGAGCCCGGCGGCCGGATTGCTGCCGCCGAACTGATAGCCGACGTCCAGCAGGCTCAAGGTGTACATCAGGATCTCGCGCCCGGCGCCCTCGGCTTCCAGATGCGATAGCTGATACTGCTGCCCGCCCGCCTGTGGCCGCGGCCGCTGCTTGAGCGGCGGGGCGCTGCTGCATGCGGCCAGCAGCAGGATCAGCAAAGTTGAGCAGAGGCGGCGCATCATTTCAGTTTGGCTTCCAGTTCTTCCCAGCGGGCCAGTTTCTCCAGTAGCAGCCCTTCGATTTCCTCGATGCGCGCCTGCCAGGCGCGCGCGTCGCTCGGGGTGTCGCGATAACAGTTGGGGTCGAGCAGCTTCTGATTGAGCGCCTGCTGTTCGGCTTCCAGCTTTTCCAGTAAATCCGGTAATTCGGCCAACTCCCGGTTCTCATTGTAGGACAGCTTGGCTTTTCCGGCTTTGGGCTTTTCCTGCTTGGCTTGGGGCTGGACCGAGGCCTGTGTGCGCCCGGGGGCGGGTGCTTGCAAACTGGCCATGCGATCCTTGGTGTCGAGCCAATCCTGGTAGCCGCCCGGGGCTTCCTCCAGTCGGCCGTCGCCTTCGAAGGCGATGACCTGGGTCACGACGTTGTCGAGAAAGGCACGGTCGTGGCTGACCAGGAAGACCGTGCCATCGTAATTCGCCAGCAGTTCCTCCAGCAGTTCCAGGGTGTCGATGTCCAGGTCGTTGGTCGGCTCGTCGAGCACCAGGACATTGGCCGGCCGCGTGAACAGCCGCGCCAGCAGCAAGCGGTTGCGCTCGCCGCCCGAGAGCGAGTGTACCGGGCTGCGCGCACGCGCCGGGGCGAACAGGAAATCCTCCAGGTAGCTCATGACATGCTTGCGAGTGCCGCCGATGTCGAGGAATTCGTTGCCCTGGCTGATGATGTCGACGACGGAGGCGTTTTCGTCCAGTTGTTCGCGGAATTGGTCGAAATAGGCGATCTGAAGGCCGGTGCCGCGGCGCACGCTGCCGCTGTCGGGTTCGAGTTCCCCCAGGATCAATTTGAGTAGCGTAGTCTTGCCGATACCGTTGGGACCGATCAAACCGATCTTGTCGCCGCGCAGAATGCGGGTGGTGAAACGATCGATCAGCGTTTTGCCGGCAAACCCCTTGTTGACTTGCTCCAATTCCGCCACCAGCTTGCCGGAACGTTCGCCGCTGGCGAGTTGGAAGTTGACCTGGCCGACGCGTTCGCGCCGCGCCGCGCGCTGTCGACGCAGTTCCTCCAGTCGGCGCACCCGGCCCATATTGCGCGTCCTGCGCGCCTCGATGCCCTTGCGGATCCAGACTTCCTCTTGGGCGTGGAACTTGTCGAATACCCGGTTCTGCTCCTCTTCGGCGGCCAGTTCCTCGGCTTTGGTGCCCAGGTAGGCGGCGAACGAGCCGGGATAGCTGCGCAAAATCCCGCGGTCGAGCTCGACGATGCGGGTGACGGTGTTGTCCAGGAAGCGGCGGTCGTGAGTGATCAGCAAAACGCTGCCGCCATAGGACTTCAGCAAATCTTCCAGCCAGACGATGGCATCGACGTCGAGGTGGTTGGTCGGTTCGTCCAATAGCAGTACGTCCGGGCGGGCGCAAAGGGCGCGAGCCAGTGCCACGCGTTTTTTCCAGCCGCCGGACAGCTCGCCGATGCGCTTGTCGGCCGGCAAGCGCAAGTGGCCGAGCGCGGCGCTGATCTGCGCGTCGAACTGCCAGCCGCCAAGCGCTTCCAGCTTGTGCTGGATCGGCGCCATCTCCGCCAGTAGCGCATCATGGTCGGCCTCCGGCCGCTCCAGGGCGGAGGTCAGGCGGTGGTAGTCGGTCAGTAGTTGCTTGAGTTCGCCCAGTCCCTCGGCCACGGCCTCGAACACCGTGTGTTCCGCATCGAGCGCCGGCTCCTGCGGCACATAGGCGACCGAGATGTCGCCCTTGATGTTGATGCGCCCGTCGTCGAGCCGGGTCGTGCCGGCGATGGCCTTGAGCAGTGAGGATTTGCCGGCGCCGTTGCGTCCGATCAGTCCGACGATTTCGCCGGGCTCGAGGGAGAAGTCGACGTGATCCAGCAGTGCGTGGTGGCCGTAGGCCAGGCAGGCCTTTTCGACGGTGATGAGTGCCATGGTGTGTCTATACGGGTAGGAGAAAATCGACGGGTATTGTAGCGTGCATTCGCCGAAGGCAATGCACGAATATGCGATACAATGCTGCCCTGGTCAAAAACAGTAGAAGGACGACTCCATGTTTTTTGTCGATCGCTCCGTGGCGGTAATCAAGCCCAAACAACCGTTCCATCAATGGCTTCATGCGCTGCCGGACAATGACCTCGATCTGACGCTCGATACGCTGCGCAGTAACTGCAACGCCATTCTTTTGCCTGATTTCGACGAGCCTGAAAAGTGCGTGGCTTATCTGGACGAAATCTACGAGCAACTGTTCAAGATGGAGTTGGCGGGTTGGTGCGAAGATACCGCGCTTTGGCCGCAAGATATGTCGCTCAAGGCGTTCTGGGAATGGTTCGACGTCGAAATCCACTCCCAGGTGTTCGACAGCGTCGAGGGCGATATCACCAACCGTCCGGCCGGCGAGACCGAATGACCGGGCGACGCGTCGCGTTGGAATCGGCGGCGGATTTTACCGTGCCGCTACGTCGGTCGCGCTGGTGGCTGGCCGTGATCGCCGGTTGCTCGCTGGCGTTCTGGGTATGCTGGCCCGATGCCGCGCCGCTGTGGTGGCTGATACCGCTGCCTGGCCTGCTCTGGTGCCTCTGGCGCGAGGCGGGCGACCTCGAGGCGCTCGAAGTGCGCGGCGGCGAACGGTTGGCTGTCCGCCAAGGCGGCGAATGGACCGACGTCGAGCTGTGCGACAGCAGCGTGGCGCTGCCCGGATTGATTGTGCTCCACTATCGGCAGGCAGGCCGGCGCCGACATTGCGTGCTGCTGGCCGATTCCGCGTCGAGCGACGCATTGCGTCGCCTGCGGATGTTCATTCGCTGGCGCGTTCATGCGCCGGTGTTCCAGGGATCCCGATGATGCAAACGCGCACCTTGCCCGAGTGGCTTTCCTATCTTGAAACCCTGCACGCCAAAATGATCGACCTGGGCCTGGAACGGGTTGGTCGCGTGCGCGATGCCATGGCGCTCGCACCGGCCTGTCCGGTGATCATGGTTGGCGGCACCAACGGCAAGGGCTCGGTCAGCGCCATGCTGTCCACCATGCTGATGCGTGCCGGTTTCCGCGTCGGCACCTACACTTCCCCGCATATCCTGCGCTACAACGAGCGCGTCGCTATCGATATGCGGCCGGTCGACGATGCGGCATTGCTTGATGGTTTCGCGGCGGTCGAGGCCGGGCGCGGCGACGTGCCGCTGTCCTATTTCGAATTCGGCACCTTGGCGGCGGTGTGGTGCTTCCTGCGCGCGGAGGTGGACGTGATCGTGCTGGAGGTCGGGCTGGGCGGTCGGCTCGATGCCGTCAACGCGTTCGAGCCCGACGTGTCGGTCGTGGTCAGCATCGACCTCGATCATCAGGACTATCTCGGCGACAACCGGGAAAGTATCGGCTTCGAAAAAGCCGGAATCTTCCGCTCCGGCAAGCCTGCCGTCTGCGCCGATGTCGATCCGCCGCAAAGCCTGCTCGACCACGCTGCCGCCATCGGTGCGCCGCTCTACCTGGTCGGCCGCGATTTCGGCTTCAACCGCCTCGAACAGCAGTGGTCGTTCCATCTGGGCGAACGGCACTGGCACGCGCTGCCCTTGCCGGCGTTGCGCGGTACTTACCAACTCGGCAACGCATCTGCGGCGCTGGCGGCGCTGGCCTTGTTGCACGATCGCCTGCCGGTCGATCTGGGCGCCATCAAGCGCGGCTTGCTCGAAGTCGATTGGCCCGGGCGTTTCCAGGTGCTGCCGGGGCGGCCGCAGGTGGTGTTCGATGTCGGCCATAACCCACACGCGGTGCGCGCCTTGGTGGCGAACCTCCGCCAGTTGCCGTTCGCCGAAAGTCGTTATGCGGTGTTCTCGATGTTGGCCGACAAGGATCTGGAGACCGTGGCCGCTTTGGCGGCGGACGAATTCGACGGCTGGTTCGTCGGGGGGCTGGACATGCCGCGCGGGCAGAGCGGGGCGCAGATCGCCGAACGGCTCAAGGCGCAAGGGGCGAAAAATCTGCGGGTTTTCGATACGGTTTCCGACGCATGGAAGAGTGCCTTATCGGTTGCCGCGGAGAATGATAGAATCGTCGTTTTCGGGTCGTTCCATACCGTTGCCGAGGCGATGTCCGCCCGGCAGTCACTAACCTGAGGATTGCATGGCCGGTCTGTCCGCTCAAGAAGAACTGCTGCTGCTGAAAAAGCGCGCGCGCCGACGCCTGGTGGGCGCCGTGGTGCTGGTGCTGATCGCCACCGTGGTGTTGTGGAAGGTGCTGGGCCGCGGGGCGGAACAGCCGATGCGACCCGAATCGGTGTTGGTGGTCGGTGTGGCTTCGGGGGCGGCGCAAAGCGCGGCGCCTGCCGCGCCGGTCGTGTCCTCCGCGCCGAAGGAAGCTTCGCGCCCCGAGGCGACGGCCTTGCCCGAATCCCTCTCCACGATGTCGCAGCCGGTCGCGCCGGATCTCAAGGCGCGCGCCGAGGGTTCTGCGCCGCAAAACGCCGTGCCGTCCCACAAATCCGCTGGCGGCGAGGCTTCCGCCCCCGCGCACAAGCGTGCGGCCGACGCTTCCGCCGCACATGCCAAGCCGGCGCATGCCAAGACGCCGCCAGCGGCCGCCAAGCCGCATAAGGCGGTCGACCCGGCCGCCATTCTAGAGGGACGCGCCGAGGGGGGCGACGCCGCGCCGGTGGCCAAGCCAGCCGACGGTGGCGGCAAGTTCGTCATTCAATTGGCCGCGCTATCCGATTCGGCCAAGGCCGACGCCCTGAAGGCGCGACTGGCCGATTTGGGTGTCGATGCCCGCTTTAGCCGAGTGCAGACCAGCAAGGGCGCCGTCACTCGGGTGCGGGTCGGTCCCTTCGCCAGCCGCGCCGAGGCCAATGCCGTGCTGAAGAAGCTGGCCCATGCCGGCGTCTCCGGCATCGTGGTAGGGCAATAAGACCATGACCGCGCTCGATTACGTCGTGATCGCCATCCTGATCGGTTCCGTGGTGGTCGGCCTGGTGCGTGGCCTGGTGGTCGAGGTGCTGTCGCTTGGTGCTTGGCTGATCGCTTTCTGGTGCGCCAAACAGTTCTCCCCGGCGCTGACCGGTTTCGTGCCGAGTACCCTGGCATCGCAAGGTTTGCGCATGGTGGTCGCCTTCCTCGCGGTGTTCTTCGTTGTCTGGCTGCTTTCCTGCTTGTTGCGCGTGGTGCTGACCGGTTTGTTGGACTCGGCCGGACTCGGCGGAGTCAACCGATTGTTGGGCGCCGGTTTCGGGCTGGCGCGCGGCGCGCTGGTGCTGGCGGTGCTGACCCTGATCGCCGGGTTGACCGATCTGCCGCGCGAGCCTGTCTGGCGCAATGCTTTGTTGGCGCCCCCGCTGGAGGCTGGGGCACTGGTATTAAAACCCTGGTTGCCGCCGATATTGGCCGGCAGCCTGCATTACCCGGATAAAGGGTGAGACAAGCGGAATATCTTGATATCTTCAACTCAAGATTTCCGCTTTTTTTTATGGTCATTTCGGTTTCTGGAAGAGAGCGAATATGTGTGGAATCCTGGGTGTGGTCGGTCAGTCGGCCGTCAATCAATTGCTATATGACGGTTTGCAGGTGTTGCAGCATCGGGGTCAGGATGCGGCCGGCATCGTTACCGCTTCCGGCAAAACCTTTCACATGCACAAGGGTAGCGGCATGGTGCGCGACGTCTTTCGCACACGCAATATGCGTTCGCTGCAAGGTACGGCCGGCATCGCCCATGTGCGCTATCCGACAGCGGGCTCGGCCACCTGTCTGGCCGAGGCGCAACCGTTCTACGTCAACTCGCCCTTCGGTATCGTGCTGGCGCACAACGGCAACCTGACCAATACCGACGAACTCAAAGCCGATATGTTCCGGCACGATCTGCGGCATATCAATACCAGTTCCGACTCGGAAGTACTGCTCAATGTCTTTGCGCACGAAATCGCACAGCGCGTCGAGGGCTATGAGCTGTCGGTCGATGCGGTGTTCGGGGCCGTCGAGGAAGTGCATCGCCGGGTAAAGGGCGCTTACGCCGTGGTCGCTATGATCGCCGGCTACGGCCTGGTGGCTTTCCGCGATCCGAACGGCATCCGCCCGCTGGTCATGGGGGTGCATGCGCATAACGGTAAAACCGAAACCATGTTCGCCTCCGAGTCGGTGGCGCTCGATTGCTCCGGCTTCGAACTGTTGCGCGACGTCGAACCTGGCGAAGCCGTGTTCGTGTCCTTCGACGGCGACGTCCATGCGCGCCAGTGCGCGGGAGCCACACGGCGTGCGCCTTGCCTGTTCGAGTATGTCTACTTCGCCCGGCCGGATTCGGTGATCGACGGTGCCTCGGTCTACCTGTCGCGCATCGCCATGGGTGCCAAGTTGGCCGACAAGGTGCGCCGCGTGCTGCCCGAGATCGATATCGACGTGGTGATGCCGATTCCCGATACCAGTCGGCCGAGTGCGCTGCAACTCGCCAACTGCCTGGGGCTGCCGTACCGCGAGGGCTTCATCAAGAATCGCTACATCGGCCGTACCTTCATCATGCCCGGTCAGGCGGTGCGCAAGAAATCGGTTCGCCAGAAGCTCAATCCGGTCGCCTCCGAGTTCAAGGGGCGCAATGTGATGTTGGTCGACGATTCCATCGTGCGCGGTACCACTTCCAAGGAGATCGTGCAGATGGCGCGCGACGCCGGCGCCAAGAAAGTCTATTTCGCTTCCGCCGCACCTGCGGTACGCTTCCCCAATGTCTATGGCATCGACATGCCGACCCGGGCCGAATTGCTGGCCACCGGGCGCAGCGAGCAAGAGATCGCGCGCGAGATCGGCGCGGACGCCGTGATCTACCAGGATCTGAGCGCCTTGATGGAAGCGGTGCACAGCGTCAACCCGAACCTGAGCGAGTTCGAGACCTCGTGCTTCGACGGCAAGTACATCACCGGCGATATTTCGCAGGCCTACCTCGACGCTATCGAATGCTCGCGCCTGGCGGCCAAGGCCGGCGAGGAAGATGCCTCGGCACAGCTTATCGACTTGAACCTGAACGTGGCCGAGCAGAACTTGATTTAGGGGTTGTCCGGCAAGCGACGGCATAAACAATAAAAGAGCAACCATGAGCGCATCCAACCCACCATTGCATCCTGAAACCCTGGCCGTGCGCGCCGGCCGCGAGCTGAGCGAATTCGGCGAGCACAGCCAAGGCGTATTCCTGTCGTCAAGCTTCACCTTCGGCAGCGCCGAAGAGGGCGCGCGCCTGTTCTTGGGCGAACAGGAAGGCTATACCTACTCCCGTTTCACCAATCCGACCGTCAGTGCGTTCCAGAACAGGCTCGCGGCGCTGGAGGGCGGCGAGCGCGCCATTGCCACCGCCAGCGGCATGGCGGCGATACAGGCCGTCATGTTGAGCAATCTGCAGGCGGGCGACCATCTGCTATCGTCGCAAAGCTTGTTCGGTTCGACGTTGAATCTGTTTGCCGGCACGTTGTCGCGTTTCGGCATCGAGACCAGCTTCGTCGCGCCGACCGACTTGGCGGCCTGGCGTGCAGCCATTCGGCCCAATACGCGCATCCTGTTCGTCGAAACGCCCTCCAACCCATTGACCGAAGTGGCGGACATCGCTGCGCTGGCGGCGTTGGCGCACGCGCATGGTGCGCTGCTGGTGGTCGATAACTGCTTCTGTTCGCCAGCTTTGCAGCAGCCGCTCTCACTCGGCGCCGATTTGGTGGTGCACTCGGCCACCAAGTTTCTCGATGGCCACGGGCGGGTGCTCGGTGGCGCGGTGGTAGGCAGCGATCGCCTGATCGAACCGATCTATCTGCATGTGCGTACCGCCGGTCCGTCGCTGTCGGCATTCAATGCCTGGGTGTTGCTCTCCGGGCTGGAAACCCTGTTCATCCGTATGGATCGGCAGTGCGCGACGGCATTGCAACTCGCGGGCTGGCTCGCCGAGCTGCCGCAGGTGGAGCGTGTTTACTACCCGGGGCTGGCCAGTCACCCGCAGCACGAGCTGGCCATGCGTCAGCAGCGCCAGGGCGGCGCCGTGCTGTCCTTTGTGGTCAAGGGCGGGCGTGAAGCGGCCTGGCGTGTTGTCGATGCGATCGAGTTGATTTCGCGCACCGCCAACCTGGGCGATGTCAAAAGCACGCTGACGCACCCGGCATCCACGACGCATGCGCGCGTCACGCCCGAGGCGCGCGAGCGGGCCGGCATCGTCGAAGGTCTGCTGCGCGTCGCGGTTGGGCTTGAGCATGTCGATGACCTGAAGAACGACCTCTTGCGCGGATTGTAGCCCGCAGGGATGCGCGAGCCGCGCATCCTTTGTTCGCCTGTCGCCGCCTAGCGCGGCGACGTCTCTCTGCGGCTTGTGCCGGCCATCTCCGCATTTCTGCTCGTCTAAGAACCCAGTGAATAGTACGTCTGTTTGAAACGGTGTTTGTTTTGTCGCCGGTTTTAATTATATTGTCATGGCCTGCCGGATGGACGTGGGCGTCGCATGCTATACGGCTATTGACATGGATCAAATTAAAACGTAAGTTTCAAACGTGTGTTCTAAACGCGCTTAGCATCAAAAGCGCGATAACAAGATGACAGGAGCAGGAAACAGTATGGACACAGCCAAGCCCGATACCACCAGCCGGATACTCGACGTATCCGAGCGTCTATTCGTCGAGCATGGTTTCGAGGGAACGTCGCTGCGCATGATTACTCAGCAAGCCGGCGTCAATCTCGCCGCGGTCAATTACCACTTCGGCTCGAAGGATGCCTTGTTCGAGGCGGTATTCCTGCGTCGGCTAGCGCCGCTGATCAATGCCTGTCTGTCGGAATTGGATACGCTCGAAACACAGCCCGAGCCCTCGGTCGAAGGCTTGGTCATGAGCTTCATCCGTCCCTGTTTGATGCTGTCGAAAGATCCTTCGCGCGGCGGAGCGATCTTCGTGCGTTTGCTGTCGCGCACCCTGGTCGAGAACCATCGCGTGCTGCGCGAAACGCTATCGCAGCAATACAGCCTATTCGTCGAACGCTACAGTGCCGCTTTTCAACGCGTATTGCCCGATCTGGATGCCGAAGAGCGCGCTTGGCGTATGCATTTCTCCTTCAGCGTCATGTTTAACGCCTTTGCCGGCAACGATGTCTTGAAGATTTTTACTCGCAGCCAGGTGGTCAGTGCTCGCGACCCGGACATGATCGTCAAGCACCTATTGCCGTATGTGGTCAGTGCCTTGGTGGCGCCGGCACGTATCTGAAGTTTGCAGTCATGGCTGGATATCCCGTCCGGCAAAACAATAAATCCCGGCAGATCAGGGCCATCGATGCCCGGCAAGCCGGAACATGGGTCAACACGAGGAGAAGTCTATGTTGTTATCTGTTGTCGTCCTGATCGTGCTCCTGGGGTCGCTGGCGTACTTCCGCGCCCCGGTTCTGCTGTGGAGCGTGGCGGTGGCAGCCTGGCTCGGCGCGCTGCCGGTGTTGGGTGCCGCGAGCGGCGTCGCCCCCTGGGTGTGGGGCGTGTTCGTCGTGGTGGCTGCGGTGCTGAACATCACGCCGTTGCGCCGTGTCGTGTTCACCGGACCGGTATTCGCCATTTTCAAGAAAATCACCCCGGCCATGTCGCAGACCGAGCAGGAGGCGATTAATGCCGGTACCGTGTGGTGGGATCGCGACCTGTTCTCCGGTAAACCCGACTGGCGTCGTCTCGAATCCTTCCCGGCGCCGAAGTTGTCGGCCGAGGAGCAAGCGTTTATCGACGGCCCGACCGAAACCTTGTGCGGCATGATCGACGATTGGTCGATCACCCACGAACAGATGGATTTGCCGCCGCAGGTATGGGATTTCATCAAGCAAAGCGGCTTCCTGGGCATGATCATCCAGAAGAAGTACGGCGGCCTTGAGTTCTCCAATTACGGCCACGCCAAGGTGGTCACCAAGATCGCCACCCGCAGCGGCTCGGCCGCGGTGTCGGTGATGGTGCCCAACTCGCTGGGGCCGGGCGAATTGCTGCAGCATTACGGTACCGAGGCGCAGAAAGATTACTATCTGCCGCGTCTGGCGCGTGGCGAAGATATCCCTTGCTTTGCCTTGACCAGCCCGTATGCCGGCTCCGACGCCGGTAGCATTCCCGATTTCGGCGTGGTTTGCCGTGGCGACTATACCGATCCGCGCACGGGCGAGCACCATCAGAATGTGCTGGGCATCCGCGTGACTTGGGAAAAGCGTTGGATTACGCTGGCGCCGGTGGCGACCGTGCTCGGCCTGGCCTTCAAACTGTTCGACCCGGATGGCCTGTTGGGCGATAAGCAGGATATCGGTATCACCTGCGCCCTGGTGCCGACGGCGCACGCTGGCGTGGAAATCGGCCGGCGCCATTTCCCTGGCGGCGCGGTATTTATGAATGGTCCGACCTGGGGTAAGGATGTCTTCATCCCGATGGACTGGGTGATCGGCGGCCAGGAGTACGTCGGCCAAGGCTGGCGCATGCTGGTCGAGTGCCTGTCGGTGGGACGTTGCATCTCGTTGCCGGCCATGTCGGTGGCTTCCGGCAAGCTGGCCAGCTTCGTGACGGGCGCCTTTGCCCGCATTCGCGACCAGTTCGGCCTGCCGGTCGGCAAGTTCGAAGGTGTCGACGAGGCGCTGGCCCGCGTAGGCGGTCACACCTACCAGATGGAATCCGCGCAGGATCTGGCTTTGACCGGTCTGGACCTGGGTGAAAAGCCGTCGGTGTTGTCGGCGGTGCTCAAGTATCACAACACCGAACGCATGCGCAAAGTGGTCAACGACGCTATGGATATCCATGGCGGCAAGACCGTGGTGCTGGGGCCGCGCAACTACCTGGGACGCGCTTATCAAGCGATCCCAATCGCCATCACGGTCGAAGGCGCCAACATCCTGACCCGCTCGATGATCATTTACGGTCAGGGCGCTATCCGCTGTCATCCGTTCGTGCTGCGCGAAATGCGCGCCGCCATGGATAATAATCTGGCCGAGTTCGACGATGCCTTCACCGGTCACATCGGCTTTATCGGCAGTAACAAGGTGCGTGCCTTCTGGATGGGCCTGACCTGCGCCGCGCTGGTGCGTAGCCCGAGGGGCGGGGCGACCGGGCGTTACTATAAGCAGATTACCCGTTTCTCCAGTGCCTTCGCGCTGCTGTCCGATATGGCTATGTTTAGCCTCGGCGGTTCGCTCAAGTTCCGTGAGAAACTGTCTGCCCGCTTGGGCGATATGCTGTCCGGCCTCTATATCGCCACCGCCGCGCTCAAGCGCTTCGAACGCGACGGCGCTCACCAGGATGATCTGCCCTTGGTGTGCTGGGCGGTCGAATCGGCGCTGCACGATGTTCAACAGGCCATGCACGGCTTCCTCAACAATTTGCCGAACCGTGCGCTGGCCTGGGCGCTGCGTCGCCTGATCTTCCCGTGGGGGCTGACGCTCACGCCGCCGTCCGACAAGCTGGGTACCCAGGTGGCGCGTACGCTGATGACCCCGGGCGCCGCGCGCGAACGGTTGACGCGTGGGATCTTTGTCTCCAAGGACGAGCGCGACGCCGTCGGCGTGATGCCGATTGCTCTGCAGGCGATCCTCGACACCGAACCGCTGGAGCAGAAGCTGCGCAAGTTGGCGCGCGAAGGTAAGTTCAAGACCCTGACCGCGCGCGAACGGCTGGCGGAAGCGCTGCAGCAGCAACTGCTGACCCAGGCCGAATTCGATGCCGTGACCCGTGCACGCAAGCTCAAGCGCGATGTGATCATGGTCGATGACTTTGACATGAAACTTGAAAAGCATGACGAAGGCTTGCTCGAACGGCTGATTTTCTGATTGCACTGCAACATATGTCTCGACCGGGCCGATATTTCGGCCCGGCTTGGGCGATGGAGGTGGTTATGACAAGCGATTCATCGCCCGCGCCGGCGCTGTGCGTTCAGGCGACGCAAGAGAGTCTGGACGATCATGGCAGGGTACGTGCCGGCTGGCTTTTGACCCAGATCGACCTGGCGGCGACTCGGGCCGGCGAGCGCCTGACCCAGGGGCCCGTTGCGGCGGTTTCGGTCAATGCCTTTCAATTGCAGGTGCCGATCTATCTCGGCGACATGGTGACGCTTTATGCCGAATGTTTACGCAAGGGGCAGCACTCGCTGGTGCTCAAGATGACGGCACAGGCCCAGAGGGGCGACGGCTCGATGGTTGCGGTGGCGGAAGTGATCATGACGTATGTGGCGGTCGATTTTCAGGGGAAGTCCCGGCAAATCGGTTAAATTTTGGTGATTGTATACAGATTTGGGTGGCGTGTTGCAAAGCGGCGATGTGAAACACGCGTTTGGAACAAGTGCTCGGTTTTTTAGTGGACAGACTCTAATTCTCTGGTAGTATCCCTGCAGGAACGCCTTGCGTTTCTCATAAAATACGCCAAATCAAATATTATATGCATCGAGAGGGATAACATGAGACTCAAGCTCCTCAGTCTGTCGGTGATGGCCATGGGCGCCGCGGCGCTGTCCGGTCAAGCACTGGCTTCGGGCTACAACTTCGGTTCGCAAAGCGTGGCCGCCCAAGGTACCGCGCACGCCAACGCCGCCGAAGCGGCAGATCCGTCCACGATCTATTACAACCCGGCCGGCATGTCCGAACTGGATGGCACGCAGTTCCAATTCGGCTTGACCGACGTCATTCCGGACTCGAAGTATACCGATAGTGGGTCGTCGCATCGTTACTTGAACGGCACTACCGGTTTGGGTCTGGGCGGCAATCAGACCAACAGCAGTTTCGCCCCGAGCTCCGTCATTGCACCGACCATGTACTTATCGCACAAGATCGACGACAAGTTCACGATTGGTATGGGTATTTTCGTGCCGTTCGGCGCCAAGCTGGGCTATGGCAGCAATTCGGTCAATCGTTATGCGCTGGAAAATATCAGCCTGCAAACGATCAACTTCAATCCGTCGATTTCGTTCAAGCTGGACGAGCACAACAGCTTTGGTTTCGGCCTTTCGGCGCAGTACATGAAGGCCAAACTGCAGAAGGCGGTCGATACCCAGACGGGGATCTTCCTCTATGGCGCAGGCTTGGTCCAGGCTGGCCAAGTGGCACAGGGTACTGCGCTGATGGGGCTTGCTCCGTCATTGGGCGACGGGCAGGTGACGTTGGATGCCGATGGCTGGGGCTATGGCTTCAACCTCGGCTGGTTGTACAAGATGGACGACCACACCCGCTTCGGTTTGGCTTACCGCTCGCGCATCCGTACGACGCTCGACGGTACCGCGACTTGGGATTACAGCGGTGTCTCCAATGTCCCGGCGGTACAACAAGCCTTGGCTGCCTCGGTTCACAATACCTCTAGTGCCCACACCACCGTGGACACCCCCGACTCTGCATCGGCCAGCTTTTATCACGATCTGACCGATAAGGTGGCTGTGATGGGTACCGCCACTTGGTGGGGCCACTCGGCGATGAAGAATATTACCATCAACTTCGATAAGTCTGGCGAAGGGGCGATGGTAATCCAGCAAGGCTGGAAGGATTCGTGGACCTACGCGCTGGGCATGAACTACAAGTACAGCGATGCCTTGCTGCTGCGTACCGGTGTCGCCTACGAGCAAAGCCCGGTGCCGAACGACAATCTGCGTCACGTCGCGCTGCCGGATAGCGACCGTACCTGGTTGTCGCTGGGTGCCAACTACAAGTTCAACAAGAATAATTCGATCGACTTTGCCTATAGCTACATCTGGTTCAAGAACGCCAACGTGAACTACACCGACAGCTGCAACCCCACCAATGTGAACAGCGCCGGTGGCTCCTGCACCGGTAACGGCGAAACCACGAAGGGTTCGTACAAGACCAATCTGCAAATGATCGGTCTGGCTTACAACTACAGCTTCTAATCAACCGATCGGTTAGAGGCGTGGTGGCGGGCGGTGCCGTAACAGGCGCCGCCCGTCGGCAGTAACGGTAGGGTTGAGGGGCCCGACCGAGAGGCGGTGGGTTCCGTCGTTCCAGGCGGAAGATACACCGTGACTCAAACATGAGTATTCAATCAACGAGGAAACCATGTCTCAAACCAAATTCATCGTGCGTAAGGTGGCGGTGCTCGGCGCCGGTGTGATGGGGGCGCAGATCGCCGCTCATCTGGCCAACGCCCGCGTGCCGACCGTGCTGTTCGACCTGCCGGCCACGACCGGCGACAAGAATGCCATCGCGCTCAAAGCGATCGAGGCGCTCAAGAAGCAAAAACCGTCGCCGCTGGCGGGCAAGGATGCCATCGGCGCCATCACGCCGGCCAACTACGACGATCACCTGTCGCTGCTGAAGGATTGCGACCTGGTCATCGAAGCCATCGCCGAGCGCATGGACTGGAAGGCCGATCTGTATCGCAAAGTGGCCCCGCACCTGGGCGAAAACAGCATTTTCGTCACCAATACCTCCGGTCTGTCGATCAACACCCTGGCCGACAGCCTGCCGGAAAGCCTGAAGCCGCGTTTCTGCGGCGTGCATTTCTTCAATCCGCCGCGCTATATGCACTTGGTGGAAATCATTCCTTGCCGCGGCTCCGACGCCGGCATGCTGGATAACCTGGAACGCTTCCTGGTGACCACGCTCGGCAAGGGCGTGATCCGTGCCAAGGATACGCCCAACTTCGTCGCCAACCGCATCGGCGTGTTCTCGATGCTGGCGACCATTGCCAATGCCGAGAAATTCGGCATTCGCTTCGACGTGGTCGACGATTTGACCGGACCGCGCCTGGGACGCCCCAAGTCCGCCACCTTCCGCACCGCCGACGTGGTGGGGCTCGACACATTCTCGCACGTGGTCAAGACCATGCAGGACACCCTGCCGAACGACCCGTGGCATGGCTTGTTCAAGTCGCCGGAGTGGCTGCAGAAGCTGATCGCCGCAGGCGCCTTGGGCGCCAAGACCAAGGTCGGCATCTATAAGAAGGAAGGCAAGCAGATGTTTGTCCTCGACCCGAAGAGCGGCGAATACGTCGGCTCGGGCGAGAAGGGCGACGACGCGGTCAAGGACATCCTCAAGAACCCGGATCCTGCAGCCAAATTCAAGGCTTTGCGCGAAAGTCAGCATCCGCAGGCGCAATTCCTGTGGGCTTGCTTCCGCGACGTATTCCATTACATCGCCGTGCACCTGGCCGACATCGGCCATTCGGCGCGCGACGTCGATTTCGCCATTCGCTGGGGCTTCGGTTGGAGCGTCGGTCCGTTCGAGACTTGGCAATCGGCCGGTTGGCAGCAGGTTGCCGGCTGGATCAACGAAGACATCCAGGCTGGTCGTGCGCTGTCATCCGCCGCGTTGCCGGCATGGGCATTGGCCACCGATCGTAGCGGCGTGCACTTCGTCGACGGTTCCTATGACGCCGCCGGCAATCGTCTGGTTGGCCGTTCCAGCCTCGATGTCTACAGCCGTCAACTGGCACCGGCGCGTGTATTGGGCGAACAGAATGCCCCGCTGGGCGAAACCGTGTTCGAGAACGACGGCGTGCGCGCCTTCACCACCGGCGACGACGTGTTGGTGGTGTCGTTCAAGAGCAAGGCCCATGCCATCGGACCGGACGTGCTCGAAGGCGTCAATGCCGCACTGGATATTGCCGAAGCACGTTTCAAGGCTCTGGTGATTTGGCAGACCGAAGAACCGTTCTCGGTCGGCGCCGACCTGCAGTCGATGATGCCGGCTTTCATGATGGGCGATTGGGATAGTATCGAGAGCATGGTGCGCCGCTTCCAGGACACCTCGATGCGCCTGCGCTACAGCCAGATCCCGACCGTGGCCGCGACGCAAGGTTACGTCTTCGGCGGCGGCTGCGAGTTCGCCATGCACGTCGACCGCGTGGTCGCCGCGTTGGAGTCCTACGTCGGCCTGGTGGAAGTGGGCGTCGGCCTGCTGCCGGGCGGCGGCGGCTGCAAGGAGTTCGCATTGCGTGCCTCGCAACAGGCCAAGGGCGGCGATATTCTGGCCGCGCTCAAGGACTCCTTCATGACGGTCGCTATGGCCAAGGTCGGCACCAGCGCGATCGAGACCCAGGAAATCGGTTACTTCCGACCGACCGACGTGGTGGTGTTCAACGCCTATGAACTGCTGTACGTCGCCAAGCAACAGGCACTGGCCATGGCCGAATCCGGCTATCGTCCGCCGCTGAAGGTCAAGTCTTTCCCGGTTGCCGGCCGTACCGGTGCAGCATCGATCAAGGGCCAACTGGTGAACATGCTCGAAGGGCGTTTCATCAGCCAGCACGACTTCTTCATCTCCGGGCTCATCGCCGATGTGATGACCGGCGGCGATGTGGATGCGGGCACCGAGGTCGACGAGCAGTGGATTCTGGATCTGGAACGCAAGGCCTTCATGACCTTGCTGAAGAACAGCAAAACCCAGGATCGTATTGCCAATATGCTGACCACCGGCAAGCCGCTGCGTAATTGAGGGAGATAAAGAATCATGGTTAAGCAAGTTCAAGAAGCCTATATCGTCGCCGCGACCCGAACCCCGGTGGGCAAGGCCCCGCGCGGTATGCTGCGCAATGTGCGCCCGGACGATTTGCTGGCGCACGTCATCCGCGGCGCGCTGGCTCAAGTGCCGTCGCTCGATACCAGTCTGATTTCGGACGCCGTGGTCGGTTGCGCCTTCCCGGAAGCCGAGCAGGGTCTGAATATGGCGCGTATCGGCGTGTTGTTGGCCGGCCTGCCGGACACCGTCGGCGGCGTGACCATCAATCGCTACTGCTCGTCGGGCATCAATGCCGTGCAGATGGCGGCCGACCGTATCCGTTTGGGCGAGGCCGACGTGGTGATCGCCGGTGGCGCCGAGTCGATGTCCATGGTGCCGATGATGGGCAATAAAATCGCCCTGAACCCGGAAATTTTCGCCAAGGACGAGAATTACGCCATTGCCTACGGCATGGGCCTGACCGCCGAGAAGGTGGCGCAGCAGTGGGGTGTCTCGCGCGAAGATCAGGACGCCTTCGCCGTCGAGTCGCACCGTCGCGCCTTGGCGGCGATCCAGTCCGGTGCCTTCAAGTCGGAAATCACGCCGTTTGAAGCCACCTATCGCCGCCCGAATCTGGAAACCGGTGAAGTGCAGATCAGCAAGAAGCTGCTCGATACCGACGAGGGTCCGCGTGCCGATACCACGCTGGAAGGTCTGGCCAAGCTCAAGACGGTGTTCGACGCCAAGGGTTCGGTCACTGCCGGCAACAGCTCGCAGATGTCCGACGGCGCCGGCGCCGTGGTGCTGGTCTCCGAAAAGATCCTCAAGCAGTTCAACCTGACGCCGTTGGCTCGCTACGTGACCTTCTCGGTCAAGGGGGTTCCGCCGGCCATCATGGGTATCGGTCCGAAGGAAGCGATTCCGCTGGCTTGCCGCCAAGCCGGCATCGGCCAGAACGATCTGAAATGGATCGAGCTGAACGAAGCCTTCGCCGCGCAAGCGCTGGCGGTGATCCGCGATCTGGAGCTCGATACCTCGATCGTCAACCCGCATGGCGGCGCCATCGCCTTGGGCCACCCTCTGGGTGCGACCGGCGCGATCCGTACCGCCACCGTGCTGCACGGTATGCGCAACAAGGGTATGAGCGGCTACGGTATGGTGACCATGTGTATCGGTACCGGCATGGGCGCTGCGGGGATCCTGGAAATCCTGTAATCCTTGTCGCATAAGAAAGTCGAAACCCCGCCGAACTCGCGTTCGGCGGGGTTTTTCTTGTGGGAGCGGCTTTAGCCGCGATCGTGGATGTCGGCCGTCTTGCCTCAGAGCGCATCCCAACAAAGCCACAGCACAATCGGTCCGGCCAGGATCAGCCATTTGAGCACGTAGTAGGTCAGGCGGTTGCGGGCCTTGATGCGTTTGCCAAGCAGGCGCACCTGTTGGACGTAATGGAAGGCGCGATTGAGGCCGCCGACCCGGTCGCCATCGTTGTTGGGGGCGCTGGCGGCGGCGAGCAGTAGCCGGCTGAGCAGGCGGTTGACCCAGGCTGCCGGTGCGAACCACATCGGTCGTTCGACATCGCAGAATAGGATGATGCGCGGCAGGTCGGTCGCGTTTTCGGCATAGTGCAGATAGGTTTCGTCGAATAACACCGCTTGGCCGTCGCGCCAGCTGTAGCGCTCGCCATCGACTTCGATATAGCAGTCGTCGTGGTTGGGTGTGACCAGTCCCAGGTGGTAACGTACCGAGCCGGCAAAGGGGTCGCGATGCAGCACCAGCCGGCTACCGGGTGGCAGCGACGCGAACATGGCCGCTTTGATATTGGGAAACTGCTGCAGCAGCGCCGTGGTGTAAGGGCACAGCAAGGTTGCCGATGGGTGCGGCTCGCCGTACCACTTCAGATAAAAGCGCTTCCAGCCCGATTTGAAAAACGAGTTGAAGCCGACATCGTCGTAGCGATTGGATGCTTTGATGTCGCCCATCCCGTAGAGCTGGATGGCTTCGTCGCGAATGCGCTGCCAGTCGGCGGTGAGTGTGGCCAATTCGGGAAAGTTGCTGGCCGGCAGGTATGGCTTGGCTGGCGCGCGCGCGAACAGATAAAGGAAACAGTTGATGGGCGCCATGAAGGTGGAGTGGTCGCTCAGTTGGCGCCAGAAGTCCAGCCGCACTCGACCGCGGAAGTGGATGTAGACGGTGGCAAGTGCAAAGGCGGCCAAAATCGCCAGCTTGATATAAGGCATTTTATGTCAGGCGAATAAAAAGTGTCGAATCATGATTTATAGCACGATAAAGCACGGGCTGTACTGTCCGCAGGACTGAGCAATAGCGTGGTAAAAATAATACGACCGGCGGTCAATTTATTATTTCCCGTTGGAGAAGCCGGTCTTTTCTGATGACAGGGTAATTTCGACGATGCTATTCTGTCTAGAGCCCGGGCTCTAAACGATCGTTCGATTCGTGGTCCGTTATCATTAGTGAGGAGAGATCATGGGGAATCCGCTTGCCGAACCGGTATTGCTGGGCGAGCCACTGGAGGCGGCATTCGCCGAGCTACGGCAAGCCAGCCGCGAGGCGCCGTGGCCGACGTTGGACGAACGTCGCCAACGCCTGGCTCGTTTGGCCGACATGCTGCTGGCGCGCCAGGACGCCATTGCCGATGCCATCAGCGCGGACTTCGGTCATCGTAGTCCGATGGAAACCCAGCTGGCCGAGCTATTCCCCTCGTTGGAGGGTATTCGACATGCAAGGAGCCGCTTGAAACGTTGGATGCGGCCGCAGCGGCGTGGCGTTTCCATCTGGTTCCGCCCGGGGCGCAATCGCGTGCTACCTCAGCCCCTGGGTGTCGTCGGTATTGTCGTACCCTGGAATTATCCCTTGTTCCTGGCGATTGGGCCGTTGGTTTCGGCCTTGGCCGCCGGCAATCGCGCCATGATCAAGATGTCCGAATTCACGCCGCGTACCGGCGCGTTGCTGGCCGAGTGCCTGGAGCAGGCGCTGGGGCGCGATGTGGTTCGGGTTTTCAATGGGCCGGTCGAGTTGGCACAACACTTCTGTAAGTTGCCTTTCGATCATCTGCTGTTTACCGGCTCGACGCCGGTCGGGCGCCAAGTGATGCGCGCGGCGGCCGATAATTTGACGCCGGTGACGCTGGAGTTGGGCGGCAAGTCGCCGGTGCTGGTGGCGCCGGATGCCGACTTGGCGCGCGCGGCGAAGTCCATTGTGGGCGGTAAGCTGCTTAACGCCGGCCAGACCTGCGTGGCGCCGGACTATGTGCTGGTGCCGCGCCGACAGCGCCAGACATTGATCGAGGCGTTGAGCGCCGCCGCCGCGAAACTCTATCCGCATTTGGCGGAAAACGCCGATTACAGCGCGATCGTCAATCAACGTCACTATGAACGACTGCTTGGCTGGGTCGAAGAGGCGCGCGCCGCCGGTGCGCAGGTGCTGGCGGTCAACCCGCGTGCCGAGTCGCTGGCGTCGGTGCGCAAGGTGCCATTGACCTTGGTCTGGCAATGCCCGGACGAAACGCAGCTTATGCGGGAGGAATTGTTCGGGCCGGTGTTACCGATCGTCGAATACGACGATCTGGCGCAGGCTATCGATTACATCAATCAGCGCCCGCGGCCGTTGGCGCTGTACCTGTTCAGCGACGATGCCCGCGTGCAGGAGACGGTGCTGCAGCGGACCGTCTCCGGCGGGGTGGTGATCAATGAAACCATGTTGCATGTGATTCAGGACGATTTGCCGTTCGGCGGGGTCGGCGCATCTGGCATGGGGCATTACCACGGCTACGAAGGCTTTCTGTCGTTCTCCAAGCTCAAGCCGATCTACCGCCAGCCGCGACTGAATACCCGTGGGTTTCTGCTGCCGCCATATGGCGCACTGGCGCGCTGGCTGATGAAAATGATGGTGCGTTAGCATGCTGACACGTCGGCAATTGATCAAAACCGGGCTGCTTGGCGGGGTGCTGATTGCCGGGGCCGGTTGGTGGGCGCGACCCGACGGCGATCTGGTGGCGGCCTTGCCGTGGCCGATGGCGTTCCTGACCGCGCACGATGCCATGCTGCTGAGCGTGGTGGCACCGGTGATGTTGGCGGTGGAGGGGTTGGATGCGCCGTTGGTGGTGCGCGGCGTCGATCAAGCGATTGCCGCACTGCCTTTGGCACTGCAGCGCGAGTTGCGTCAGTTGTTCGATTTGTTGGCCAATCGCTGGGGGCGACGCTATGTCGCGGGCGTCGTCGAGCCGTGGCATCGGGCCGATCCGGCCGATATCGCCCATTTTTTGCAGGCATGGCAACTCAGTCGCTGGCAGCTGCTGCGCACGGGCTATCAGGCGCTGCATGCACTGATCAATGCCGCCTGGTATGGTGATCCGATCAGCTGGCCTGGCATGGGCTATCAGCGGCCGGCGCGCATTGTGGGGCTATTGCGATGACGGCGATCAAAATGGCGATCCCCGACCCTTGGGAGACGGGGTTGAGCCAGGGCTGGCAGGTGACCGACGGTGCCGAGCTGACAGAGGATCTGACCTTGCAAGCCGATGTGGCGATCGTCGGTAGCGGCGCCGGTGGCGGCATGGCGGCCGAGGTGTTGGCCGAGCACGGTTTCTCTGTGGTGCTGATCGAGGAGGGCGGATTGAAAAGCTCGCGCGACTTCCATTTGTTGGAGCGCGAGGCCTATCCGACGCTTTATCAAGAAGCGGCGGCGCGTAAGACAGCCGACCGCGGCATCACCATTCTGCAGGGGCGAACGGTCGGCGGCGGAACCACCGTCAACTGGACTTCGTCGTTTCGCACGCCGGTATCGACCTTGGCTTGGTGGCGCGAGCAGCTGGGCTTGCACACGCTGACCGAGGCGACGCTTGCGCCATGGTTCGAGCGGGCGGAAACCCGGCTCGGCGTAGCCGATTGGTTGGTCGAGCCCAATGCCAACAATCAAGCGCTGGGTCGTGGCTGCCGCGCCTTGGGGATTCCTTACGGTCAGATCCGGCGCAATGTGCGCGGCTGCTGGAACCTCGGCTACTGCGGCATGGGCTGCGCCACCAACGCCAAGCAGTCGATGTTGGTGACCACCATTCCGGCGGCGCTGACCCACGGTGCGCGCCTACTGACCCGGTTGCGGGTCGAGTCGCTGCAGTTCAATGCCGCAGCGGATCGGGTCTCGTCGCTGCGCTGCCTGGCATTGGTAGGAGATGGTATTCGGCCCAGCGGCCGGACGGTCACTATCCAGGCACGCCAGGTGGTGTTGTCGGCCGGCGCCATCGGCACGCCTGCACTGTTGTTGCGTAGCGCGGCACCCGATCCGCACGGTTTGTTGGGCCGGCGCACTTTCCTGCACCCGGTGGCGCTGTCCGGCGCCCGTTTCAAACAACGCATCGATGCTTTCGACGGCGCGCCGCAAACGCTGTATAGCGATCATTTCATGCATACCCAGCCGATCGATGGGCCGTTGGGTTTTAAACTGGAGGTGCCGCCGGTTCATCCGTTGCTCATGGCGGCGACCTTATCCGGCTTCGGGGCGGCACATGCGGCGCAGATGCGGGATTTGCCGCATTTGCAGGTGATGCTGGCGCTCTCGCGCGACGGTTTTCATCCGGCGAGCCAGGGCGGCGCGGTGCGTCTTGGGCGCGATGGCCTGCCGCAGCTCGATTATCCGTTGGGCGATGTGGAGTGGGATGCGATCCGTCGCAGTTGGCTGACCATGGCCGAGTTGCAGTTCGCCGCAGGGGCCGAGTCGGTGCTGACCGTACATGAATTGGCACGTCCGGCGCGGAGCTGGGCCGAGGCGCGCCGCCAGATCGGCGACTTGCCGCTCAAGGCGGGGTTGGCACGGGTGGTCAGTGCGCACGTGATGGGTGGCGCCGCCATGGGGGCGGATGCCCGCAGCGGGGTGGTGGATCAATGGGGGCGGCATTGGCAGTTGACTAACTTGACCGTGATCGACGGTTCGGTGTTTCCCACCAGTATCGGCGCCAATCCGCAGTTGTCGGTGTATGCCTTTTCGTTGCGCGCCGCCGAGGCGTTGGCGACGCGCATGCGTCCGTAGACGCGGCCGTGGGAACGGCCTCAGCCGCGATTTACTTGCGGTGGCCCATCGCGGCTAAAGCCGCGCCTATGCGTGTCTAGCAGGGGTAGCGGTCGGCCAGCATCTGGTAGGCGGCGACGAACTGCGGCTGCACAAATGGCTTGAGTAGCGCCAGTACCTGGCGTACGCCGCGATAGCCCGACAGTTCGGTGATCGGCGCCTTCGGACGCGAAGTCTGCTCGAAGGCGAACCAGAACTTGACCACCAGCCAGATATTGGTGCCGACCGGACCGATATCTTCTTGCTCCATCTTCAATAGACCGAGGCGGATGAATTCCTCGAAATGCCGTGCCAGCAGATTCTGCAGGTCGGTATTGACGAATTGGTGGTACTCCGACTGCAACTGCGGATTGCGTGCCAGCAGGCCGGGCAGGTCGTAGAACATGAAGCGGAACTGCCACATCGCCTGGAACGCGGTATCCAGGTAGTTGACCAGATCGTCCACGGTCATGGTGCGGTTGTTCGGCGCCGCCAGACGTTGGTTGATGAAGTCGCGATACTGCAGAAAGATCTGGTAGACGATCTCTTCTTTGTTGCGGAAGTGATAGTACAGATTGCCCGGGCTGATGCCGAGGTGCGCCGCGATGTGGTTGGTGGTGATGCTGCGTTCGCCTTGCTCGTTGAAGAGCTTCAGGCTTTCCTGAATGATGCGGTCGTAAGTCTTGATGCGGGTTCGGCTCATGGCGTTCAGGCTTGTCGATTTTTCGTTATTGTCGCACGTTTGGAGCCCTTGCTCTAGGCGAAAATCGATTTATAAGCCAGTATCGATTTTCGCCTCTCTCAGTTGTCAGTCGTTCAGTCTCACGGCGTGTTCGCGGGTCTCGTGGAACACGATGTCCGGCCAGCGTTCTTGGGTCAAATTCAGGTTGACGCGGCTGGTGGCCAGGAAGGCCAGATTGCCGCCGGCATCGGTCGACATCTGTCCCACCAGCGCCGATTCGAATTCTTCCAGTTTTTTGCGATCTGCGCAGCTGACCCAGCGCGCGCTCCAGATGCTGGTCGAGTCGAACACCGCGTCGACCCCGTATTCCGCCGCCAGGCGCGAGGCCACGACTTCGAACTGCAGGACGCCCACGGCGCCCAGAATCAGATCGCCGCCGCTGTGCGGCTTGAACACTTGCACCGCGCCTTCCTCGCCCAGTTGCTGTAAGCCCTTGTGCAGTTGCTTGAGCTTGAGCGGGTTCTTGATGCGCACCGTGCGGAACAGTTCCGGCGCGAAGAATGGGATGCCGGTATAGGCCAGTGCTTCGCCTTCGGAGAAGCTGTCGCCGATCTGGATGTTCCCGTGGTTCGGAATGCCGATGATGTCGCCCGCGAAGGCTTCCTCGACGGTTTCGCGCGCATGGGCCATGAAGGTGACCACGCTGGAGGCGGCGATGTCGCGGTTCAAACGCAGGTGCTTGATCTTCATGCCGCGCTCGAAACGGCCCGAGCACACGCGCAGGAAGGCGATGCGGTCGCGGTGCTTGGGGTCCATATTGGCCTGGATCTTGAATACGAAGCCGGAGAAGGGCGTCTCGTCGGGGTGTACGCTACGCACGGTGGCGTCGCGTTCGCTCGGTGCCGGCGCCCAGTTGATCAGCGCATCGAGAATTTCGCGCACGCCGAAGTTGTTGATTGCCGAGCCGAAGAATACCGGCGTCAATGTGCCGTCGAGGAAGGCTTGCAGGTCGAATTCGTTCGAAGCACCCTTGACCAGCTCGATCTCCATGCGCAGTTGTTCCATTTCCAGCGGGAACAATTCGTCCAGGCGCGGATTGTCGATGCCCTGGATGACCTCCACGTCGGTCAGCAGTTTTTCGCTACCAGGTTCGAACAGGATGACCTCATCCGACAGCAGGCTGTAAACCCCGCGGAAGGTCTTACCCATGCCGATTGGCCAGGTAACCGGCGCACAGCGGATTTTCAGAATGTTCTCGACTTCGTCGAGTAGTTCCAGCGAATCGCGCACTTCGCGGTCGTACTTGTTCATGAAAGTGACGATCGGCGTGCTGCGCAGTCGGCAAACGTTGAGCAGCTTGATGGTCTGATCTTCCACGCCCTTGGCGGCGTCGATCACCATGAGCGCCGAGTCGACCGCGGTCAGTACGCGATAGGTATCTTCCGAGAAGTCCTGGTGGCCGGGGGTGTCCAGCAAATTGACCGTGTGCTCGCGGTACTCGAACTGCATGACGGACGAGGCAACGGAAATGCCGCGCTGCTTTTCGATCTCCATCCAGTCGGATGTGGCGAATTTCCCGGTCTTCTTGCCCTTGACCGTGCCTGCTTGCTGAATCGCACCCGAGAACAACAACAGTTTCTCGGTCAGGGTGGTTTTACCGGCGTCGGGGTGGGAGATGATGGCAAAAGTGCGGCGGCGAGCCACTTGCTCGGCAAGTTGGTTCAATTCTGTGGACATGTCGGCGGCGGATGCGGCTAAAAGGCGAAATTTTACCCTATTCGCAAACGGGAATGAATCTTTATGTTCGAATTCCGTCGCCGCTGTCGGATATCAATCTTCGAGCCAGATCATGCTGGCCATCCGGCCGGTGCGCCCGTCGCGCCGGTAGGAGAAGAAACGGCCGCGCTCGATTACCGTGCAGCAGTCCCCGCCGTAAACTTCGTCGATGCCGAGTCCGGCAAGTCGTAGTCTTGCCAATAGGTAGATGTCAGCCAGGTATTTGTCGTCATCGATCATGGAGAATGCCTGAGCCGACCGTGGGTCGGCCGCCATGAAGGCGTCGCGCACTTCGGTTCCCACCTCGAAGGCGTCCGGGCCGATGGCCGGGCCGAGCCAAGCCATCAACTGCGCGCCGGGTTGCCGCATGGCCGTCACCGTCGCCTCGACGACGCCGTTGCACAGGCCGCGCCAGCCGGCGTGCGCCGCGCCGACCACCGTGCCGGCTCGGTCGCACAGCAGTATCGGCAAGCAGTCCGCGGTCATGACGGTGCAGACGACATTGGCTGTACGGGTGAAGCTGGCATCGGCATCGGTGAGCGAGTCGACCGTCTCCGCGGCCACGACCCGGCTGCCGTGTACCTGCACAAGCCATGTCGGCTCCGCCGGCAGGTGCTGCGCGACCAACGCGCGGTTGGCGGCGACATTCTCCGGTGCGTCGCCGACGTGATCGCCCAAATTCAGGCTGTCGAACGGCGCCGGGCTGACGCCGCCTTGGCGCGAGGTGGTCAGTGTGCGCACCCGCTCGGGTGCCGGCCAGTCCGCGGTCAGCCACTCAGTCGCGGACATAGAGCACCTCGACGTCGTGGTCGTCGTCATCGTCCCAGTCGCCATCCTCCAGTTCGTCGTGGCCGGTCTGGACGGTGCCCGGCCGTTCGGCGCGGAGCGCCGCCAGCAGATTGCGCATGTCATCGGGAATGCGCGCGCGCCAGCTCATTTCCTGTCCGCTGGCCGGGTGCGTCAGCGTCAGTTGGCAGGCGTGCAGCGCTTGACGGCCAAGCGCCTTGACCGCCAGGGCGACCTCTTCGGGCATCGGGTGGCGCGGATTGCCATACAGCGGATCGCCGGCCAGCGGGTGGCGCGCCTCGCGTAGGTGTACGCGAATCTGGTGCGTGCGGCCGGTTTCCAGCTTGCATTCGATGTAGCTGTGGCTTGGGTAGCGTTCCAGGACGCGCAAATGGGTCACGGCCGGCTTGCCGCCGAATTTCACCACCGCCATGCGTAGTCGGTTGTGCGGGTCGCGGCCGATGGCGGCATCGATTTTGCCGTCGCACGGCACCTGACCGTCGGCGATGGCGCGATAGAGGCGGGTGACGGTGCGCGCCTGCAGTTGGCGCACCAGCTCGGTCTGAGCCGGCACGGTACGCGCCACCACCATCAGGCCGCTGGTTTCCTTGTCCAGCCGGTGCACGATACCTGCGCGCGGCACGTGCGCCAGCTGCGGGTCGTGGTGCAACAGACCGTTGAGCAGGGTGCCGGTCCAGTTGCCGGCCGCCGGGTGAACGACCATACCGGCCGGTTTGTTGATGACGATGATGTGCTCGTCCTGGTAGACGATGGGCAGATCCATCGGCTCCGGAGTGAAGGATAGCGTCTCTTCGCTTGGACGGATCTCGACGCGGATGTGCTCGCCGCCTTGTAGGCGGGTGCGCGGCGTGGCGGGCTTGCCGTCCAGCAGTACCGCACCGTCTTTGATCCATTGCGACAGGCGGCTGCGCGAATAGTCGGTCAGCAGTTTCGCCAGGGCGGCATCCAGTCGTTCGCCTGCCATCGACTGGGATACATCGAATTCTTGCGAGGTGGATACCTCGTTTTCCGAGTTGTCGCTATAATCCTCGGAATCAAAATAAGGATCGGTCATGAAAAGATACGTTGCAGCTATGTTGGTTGTGCTGGGATTGTCCGCCTGTGCGACGCCCGATACCTATGACGAGACACGCGGCTGGACCGTGGACAAGCTGTATACGGAGGCCCGTTCCGAGCTGGATTCCGGTAATTATACGCGCGCAGAGAAATTATACGAAACGTTGGAAGCGCGTTTCCCTTACGGACGCTATGCGCAACAGGCGCAGATGGACATCGCCTACACCTATTTCAAGGATCACGAAAGCGAACTGGCGCTGGCCGCGTGCGACCGATTCATCAAACTGCATCCGTCCCACCCCAACCTGGATTACATCTATTACCTCAAGGGGCTGGTCTATCTGAATAACGACGATAGCTGGTTCGGCAAGTGGGGCGGCCAGGATATGAGCGAGCGTGATCCCAAGGCGTCGGGCGAGGCTTTTACCGCATTCAACGAAGTGGTCAGCCGTTTCCCGAACAGCAAGTATGCCGAAGATGCGCTGAAGAAGATGAACCAGCTGGTGGATGCGCTGGGGGGGTATCAGATGCATGTGGCGCGCTATTACATGAAGCGCGGTGCCTACGTGGCGGCGGTCAACCGTGCCCAAACCGTGTTGCGGGAGTACGGCAATACCCGTTACGTCGAAGAGTCGTTGGCGCTGATGTCGGAGGGCTACGGTCGCCTCGGCATGACCAAGTTGCATGACGATGCGCAGCGAGTATTGGCGCTTAACTATCCCAAGAGTGCCTACCTGAGCCAGCCGTGGAAGGAAACAGAAATGCCTTGGTGGAAGTTCTGGCAATAATTTCCGCGATCGAAAAAAACAACGCACACCCTCGGGTGTGCGTTGTTTTTTATCTATTAGCAATAAATGATATTTATTGCATTGCTAGGCAGGCTGGCGCATCCTTTGCTGATGAATGGGCGGCTGTGCGCGCCGATCCTTAAATCGCGTTTTCGTTGGTTTCGCCCGTGCGGATGCGCACCACTTGTTCGACCGGTGTGACGAAAATCTTGCCGTCGCCGATCTTGCCGGTGCGTGCGGTGGCGACGATGCAGTCGATGGCCCGGTCGACCAGATCGTCCGGCAACACGACTTCAATCTTCACCTTGGGCAGGAAGTCCACGGCATACTCCGCACCGCGATAGAGTTCGGTATGGCCCTTCTGGCGGCCGAAGCCCTTGACTTCGCTGACGGTCAGCCCGTTGACGCCGAGCTCGGACAAGGCTTCGCGGACTTCGTCCAGTTTGAATGGCTTGATGATGGCTTCGATCTTTTTCATGTGGGGACTCCAGTGCGAAATTTATATAAATGCGGAGTGAATGTCCTGCTCTCGGACAGTATTAAGCAGATAGCTTAAACTGCCTGCATATTTGCTGGTATTATGACGCGCTTTCCTGAAACTTGTCGCGGGTGCTGAATGGCTCACATTATCAAGCTGCGGGGTGGGGTCGCCCTGTCACAGTTCCGTCTGGAAAAACTCATTGCGGCGGCTCAAGCTGCCGGTCTTCCTGAAATCAATCTGTCTGCCGAGTATTGGCATCTGGTCGAGAGCGATGCGCCACTCGACGCCACAGGCCAGGAATTGCTTGCCCGAATCCTGACCTATGGCGAACCGGCGCCCGAGGCTATGCCCGCCGGTGAACTATTCCTGGTGACGCCACGGCTGGGTACCTTGTCGCCCTGGGCATCCAAAGCCACCGATATCGTCACGCATTGCGGGCTATCCTCGGTGCGCCGCGTCGAACGCGCAACCGCCTTCCGCGCCGCTTCGGCCACTGCGCTGACGCCTGCTCAACGCACTACGCTCGCCGGCCTGCTGCACGACCGCATGACCGAAACGGTGTTGAGCGATTTCGAACAGGCCGAGCGGCTGTTCGTTCATGTCGCGGCGCAGCCGATGACCACAGTGGACGTGTTGACCGGCGGACGCGATGCGCTCGCGCGCGCCAACGTCGATCTGGGGTTGGCGCTGTCGGCCGACGAGGTCGATTACCTGGTGGAAAACTTCCGCCGTCTGGCGCGTAATCCCAGCGACGTCGAATTGATGATGTTCGCTCAAGCCAATTCCGAGCACTGCCGTCACAAGATTTTCAACGCCCAGTTCATCGTCGACGGGCAGCCTTGCGAAAAATCGCTGTTCGGTATGATCCGCGACACTCACGCCGCTCACCCCGAAGGCACCTTGGTCGCTTATAGCGACAATGCCTCGGTCATCGAGGGCGCGACGGTCGAGCGCCTGTACCCGGAGCCGGAAACGCACGGCTATCGCTACCACGATGAGCCGACCCATCTGTTGATGAAGGTCGAGACCCATAACCATCCGACGGCGATTTCGCCGTTCGCCGGCGCCTCTACCGGTTCCGGCGGCGAAATCCGCGACGAGGGCGCCACTGGGCGCGGTTCGCGTCCGAAAGCGGGCCTGTGCGGCTTCGCGGTTTCGAATCTCAATATTCCGGGTTTTGTTCAGCCTTGGGAGCATTATCAGAAGGATCGGCCGCAATACGGTCGACCGGGACGGATCGCCTCGGCGCTGGAGATCATGCTCGACGGGCCGATCGGTGCCGCCGCCTTCAATAACGAGTTCGGCCGGCCCAACCTCGCCGGGTACTTCCGTACCTTCGAGGAAATGTTCGACGACGAAATGCGCGGCTATCACAAGCCGATCATGGTCGCCGGCGGCCTGGGCAATATCCAGGGACGGCAGATCAAGAAGGATCGCATTGCCGAAGGCGCATTGTTGATTCAATTGGGTGGTCCTGGGCTGTTGATCGGTCTGGGGGGTGGCGCGGCATCCAGTATGGATACCGGTGCCAACCACGAAGCGCTGGATTTCGACTCGGTGCAGCGCGGCAATCCGGAAATGCAGCGCCGCTGTCAGGAGCTGATCGACCGTTGCTGGCAGTTGGGCGAAGCCAATCCGATCGTTTCGATTCACGATGTCGGTGCGGGCGGCCTGTCGAACGCCTTCCCCGAATTGGTGAACGATGCCGGGCGTAGCGCGACCTTCGAATTGCGTCAGGTGCCGCTGGAAGATACCGGCATGACGCCGATGCAGATCTGGTCCAACGAGTCGCAGGAACGATACGTGCTGGCGATCCAGCCGCGCGATCTCGAACGCTTCCGCGCCTTGGCCGAGCGCGAGCGCTGTCCGTTCGCCGTGGTCGGTACCGCCACCGACGACGGGCGCCTGCGTGTGCGCGACGATCATTTCGGCAACCTTCCGGTCGATATGCCCATGGAAGTGCTGCTGGGCAAGCCGCCGCGCATGACGCGAGAAGCGGTGTCGCGCGAATTGGCATTCAACGTCTTCGATGCCGCTTTGTTCGATCTGCGCGAAACGGCATACCGAGTGCTGCGCCACCCGACCGTGGCCGATAAATCCTTCCTGATTACCATCGGCGACCGAACCGTGGGCGGTATGACCGCGCGCGACCAGATGGTCGGGCGCTGGCAGGTGCCGGTGGCGGATGTGGCCGTGACCACGATGGGATTCAATACCTTGCGCGGCGAAGCCATGGCCATGGGCGAGCGCCCGCCGGCGGCGCTGTTTAATGCGCCGGCTTCCGGACGTCTGGCCGTGGGCGAAGCGCTGACCAATATCGCCGCCGCCCACATCGGCGCAATCTCCAATATCAAGTTGTCGGCCAACTGGATGGCCGCTGCCGGCCATGCCGGCGAGGATGCCAACCTGTACCGCACGGTCGAGGGCGTGTCGCACTTGGCGTGCGAGATGGGGTTGTCGATTCCGGTCGGCAAGGATTCGCTGTCGATGAAGACCGTCTGGGAGGATCAGGACGGCTCGCAAAAATCGGTGACCGCGCCGTTGTCGCTGGTGGTGTCGGCCTTCGCCCCGGTCGAGAATGTGAACAAGACCGTCACGCCGGATCTCAAGGACGAGAAGGATACCGACCTGATCCTGATCGACTTGGGTTATGGCCGCTGCCGTCTTGGCGGTTCGATCTACGGCCAGGTGTGGAAGCACATGCGCGGCCGTTCGCCGGATGTCGAAAGTCCGCAACAACTGGTGTCCTTCTTCGATACCGTGCAGTCGCTGATCCGCGACGACATGCTGCTGGCCTATCACGACCGATCCGATGGCGGTTTGTTCGTCACGCTATCGGAGATGATGTTCTCCGGTCGTGTCGGCTTGACCATCGACCTGCAGGAGTTGGTCATCGAGCGCCGCAAGACGCAGCGCTATATCGACGACTTCGTGCAGCCGACGCCGGAAGCCGCTACCCGCGGCCGTATCATGCGCGTGCTGTTCAACGAAGAGTTGGGCGCCGTGCTGCAGGTCAAGAAGGCGAACACCGCCGAAGTGATTTCGCGCTTCATGCAAGCCGGTATCGGCCGCGAGTTGTTCGTGCTCGGTCGCATCAATAACAAGGATCGCTTGATCGTCAAGCATCGTGGCCAAGAGCTGTTGAATGAAAGCCGTACCGACCTGCAGCGCGCCTGGTCCGAAACCAGCTATCGCCTGCAGCGCCTGCGCGATAATCCGGCCTGTGCCGACAGCGAGCATTTGCTGTTGTCCAATAGCAAGTCGCGCGGTTTGTATGCCGAGCTGAGCTTCGATGTGCATGAAGATCCGGCCGCTCCCTACGTGCAAACCGGCGCGCGTCCTCGCGTCGCCATCTTGCGCGAGCAGGGTGTCAACGGCCAGATCGAAATGGCCGCCGCCTTCGATCGTGCCGGTTTTGGTGCGGTCGACGTGCATATGAGCGACATTCTGTCCGGTCGCGTCTCGCTGGCGGACTTCCACGGGCTGGCCGCCTGCGGCGGTTTCAGCTACGGCGACGTGCTGGGCGCGGGCGAGGGCTGGGCCAAGAGCATTCTGTTCAATAGCCGCGCGCGCGATGCGTTCCAGGCTTTCTTCGCGCGCGGCGACGTGTTTGCGCTAGGGGTGTGCAACGGTTGCCAGATGATGTCGCATCTTGCCGGCATGATCCCGGGCGCCGAACATTGGCCGACCTTCCGTCGCAATGCCTCCGAACAGTTCGAGGCGCGTTTCGCCATGGTGGAAGTGCCGGAATCGCCGTCGATCTTCCTCGGCGACATGGTGGGTAGTCAGTTGCCGGTGGTGGTCAGTCACGGCGAGGGGCGCGCGGTGTTTGCCAGCGGCGAACAAAGCCAAGCGACGATCGCGCTGCGCTATATCGACCTGGAAGGCCGTCCGACCGAGACCTATCCGCTCAACCCGAACGGCTCGCCCGCCGGTATTACCGGTGTGACGACCGCCGATGGTCGCTTCACCATCATGATGCCGCATCCGGAGCGGGTGTTCCGCACGGTGCAGAACAGTTGGCATCCGGCCGAGTGGGGTGAGAACGGCGCGTGGTACCGTATGTTTGCCAGCGCACGTAAGTGGGTGGGTTGAGTCGTTTTCTAGGCAAGAAAAAAGCCGGTCAGTTAACGCTGACCGGCATTTTTTTTGATCGGGTAGGAGCGGCTTAGCCGAGATTTTTCGGACCGAATGCGCCCGGCAGCAGTTGGTCGAGCGTGGTGCTCACCGACTGTGTGCCGTCGCAGATGAGTCGTATCTGCATAGCCGGGCCAAACTCGTTGAGTACCTGGCGGCAGGCGCCGCAGGGCGGGGTGGGCGTCGGCGTCGGCGTGTAGACGCAGACGGCGATCACTTCCTGCATATTGGCCTGGGCGCGCGCCGAATACACGGCGGTGCGCTCGGCGCAGTTGGTCAGGCCGTAAGAGGCATTTTCCACGTTGCAGCCGGTGAATAGCTGCCCGTCCGCGGTCAGCAAGGCGGCTCCGACGGCGAAGCGGCTATAAGGCACGTAGGCATTGGCGGCGACAAGGCGCGCCGCCTCTTCGAGTTTAGGCCAGTTGATTTGGCTGTTGGACATGCGGGCTCTCGTCTGTGCTGAATGGGAGGTGGATATTCTCTCTTCATGTAGAAACTGTCAATCGTCCGGTTATTCGTTCTGCATTGTGAAGGCCGCGCCGAGGCTTGCTTTGTATCCTTTAATCAAATATTTAAAATGTTTATTGTATGTGGCAAAGATAATTCTTCTCTGTTAGTCTAGCGATTCAGACACGGCGTCGATGCAGGCAGTTTCGATGTCGGGGCAATTACATTGGAATAATCCGCAAAATGGGCTCGTCAGGGATGGAGAAAAGCGCTGGGGTCGTTCTCGAAGCGCTTGGCCGAATCGTCGGGTTGTCCGCCGAACATGTCGCCGTTTTGACGGCGTATAGTCATCTTCTGTTTTCCCGGCGCGAAGCGCTGGCCAAACAGCTTTTCTGGTATCTGCTCAAACACCAAGGCAATGCTCGGCCCGATGCCGCGCAGGCCGATCGAGTGGAAGCGCTGTTGCAGTCGCTCGAGCGGATGTTGACCCTTCCCGCCGACCCGGATGCGCCAGAGAGCGTGCTGACGCTGGCTGTGCGACAGGGGTTGCCGTTGGCCGCTCTCGGTGGACTCGCCGAATGCATGGCCGAATATCTGGCGAGCGAAGTAACGACCCTCGATGAGCCGGTCCTCATCAAACAAGCGCTGGAAGAGGCGCTACGCAAGCGGCTCTCCCTCGATTTGATCCTGCAATTGCAGCACTCGGGCCAGCATGACGCCAATGCCCTGGCCGCCCGCCTTTATGCCACCTTGAGCGGCGTGAGTCTGGCGCTGATCAACGCGCAGAGCCGAGAGCAATTGTTTCACGACATCTGTCGTATCTGCGTCGACGAGGGTGGCTTTGCTTATGCCTGGATCGGCCTGGTCGACCCGTTGGCGAAATGCATTGCGCCAGCCGCCATGGCTGGCACCGGGGCGGAGGATTTTATCGCCGATATCCGTGTCGATCTCGGCAGTCAAGCGCCGTCGGCGCTCGCCGTTGCCACGGGCGAAGTGCAATGCGTCGACGATACGCTGCAGCAGCCAAGTCTGCTGGCATGGCGCGACGCCATGCGCATCGGCGGCGTGCGCAGCATGTTGGCGATCCCGCTGCATCTCTATGGCCAGGCTATCGGCACCTTGGTGCTGTACGCGCGCCGTTGTCACTATTTCGATCGCGATACGGTCGGACTGGTGCGCGCCATGGCGGGCGAAATCAGCCATGCGCTGGAGCGCCAGGATGCGATGGCCCGTAGCCAGAAGGCGGAAAACGACCTGGCTTACTTGATTCAGCACGATCCTCTGACCGGACTGCCCAACAGGCAACTGATGCTCGAACGCATCGGACAGATGATTCATCTGGGGCAACCGGATAGTCAGATCGGTGTCGTGACCCTGGCGATCGACGGATTCCACGAACTGAACGCCCGTATGGGGCATGCCTCGGGTGATATGGTACTGCGAGAGGTTGCTCTACGGATGAGCCAGCGCGCCTTGCCGCACGGATCGGTGGGCCGGGTTGGCGCAGCACGCTTCGTCGCCGCGAGCGATGCCAGCGAGCCGCTCGACTGCCTGGTGGCCGATCTGCAAGACGCGATGCGCGAACCGATCCAATGCCAGGGAGAGCGCATCAGCCTGCGCTGTAGCATTGGGGTGGTGCAGGAGCACGCCGCCTCGGCCGAGGCCGCCGCGCTGATGCGCTGTTCCGACCTGGCTTTGATCCGGGCGCGAGAGGCGGGCGGTGGACGCTGTCGCTTCTATGACGAAGGTATGGATGTTGAGATTCGTCGCATGCATGCACTGCGCGGCGATTTTGCGCGCGCACTGGCCGACGACGAGCTCGAGTTGTTCTATCAACCCAAGATCAATCTGGTCGATCATCAAATCAGTGGTGTCGAAGCGCTGGTGCGCTGGCGCCGGCCGGACGGTTTTATGACCCCTGGCGAATTCTTCCCCGCCATCGAGCATACCGAGCTGATGCGCGAACTCGACTGGTGGGTGATGAGCGAGGCTTTGCGCCATTCCAGCGTTTGGATGGCACAGGGAAAGCTGATCCCGGTCAGCGTTAACTTGTCGGCCATGACCTTGCGTCACGAGAGCTTTCTGCCGCGCATTCAGGCGCTGATCATGCGCCATCCGATTCCGGACGGGCATCTCGAACTCGAAGTGCTGGAGACCGTCTCGCAGAAAGAGGCGGAAGAGATCGTGCATAAGCTGGAGAGCTGTCGCGAATTCGGTATTTCCATCGCCCTGGACGATTTCGGCACTGGCGCGTCTTCGCTGGTGCATCTGCAGCAGTTGCCGTTCGATACCATCAAAATCGATCAGCGTTTCGTGCGCAAGCTGCTCAAGGCGCCCGGTAACGAGGCCATCATCCGCAGCATGATCTCCTTTGCCCACTACACCGGCCGCAAGCTGGTGGTCGAGGGCGTGGAGAGCCAGCCGATTTGGGATCGACTGCTGGAAATCGGCTGTACCTCGGGGCAGGGCTACGCTATTTCCGCCCCGGTCTCCGCCAGCGGTCTGATGGATTGGATCGCCGAGCGCGAAACCTCCGAGGAACTCAGGTCGGCCTAAGCGGATACGCCGCAAGCGCGGCCTCAGCCGCGCTTTTCCTGCATGTCCACCCATTCGCGGCGTAAGCCGCTCCTCCGGCCTATGCGCTGTGCTCGACCAGGTCTTCGCGCGTCAGTAGGAAGACGAAGCCGTCGCCGCCGCTGGTTTCCAGCCAGACGAACGGTAGGTGCGGGAATGTCGCTTCCAGTACCTCGCGGTTATGGCCGATTTCGACCAATAGTACGCCGCGGTCGTTGAGGAAATCCGGCGCGCGACGCAGGATTTCGCGCGTGGCATCCAGGCCGTCGTGTCCCGAGCCCAATGCCAACGCCGGCTCGTGACGATATTCGTCCGGCAGTGTTTCGACCGATTCCGCATCGACGTAAGGCGGGTTGGAGACGATCAGGTCGTAGTGATCGGCCAGACCCTCGAACAAGTCGGTATGGATCAGGTTGATGCAGTCGCCCAGGTCGTAGTTCTCGACGTTGATGGCGGCAACTTCCAGTGCATCCAGCGAAATGTCCACCGCGTCGATCTCGGCATCCGGGTAGTGGTGCGCCATCTGGATCGCCAGGCAGCCCGAGCCTGTGCACAGGTCAAGCGCTCGATGCACCAGTTCCGGATATTCGATCCACGGTGCCAGCGGCTCGCCGAGCAACTCATAGACGAACGAGCGCGGTACGATCACCCGCTCGTCGACATAGAAGTTGAAGTCGCCCTGCCAAGCTTCGTGGGTCAGATAGGCGGTGGGGATACGCTCTTCGACGCGGCGTTCGATCAAATCGATCACGTCGCGGATCTCCTCCGGCAACAGGCGCGCATCCAAGTAGGGGTCCAACTGATCCAGCGGCAGGTGAAGCCCTGCCAGCACCAGGTAGGCGGCCTCGTCGTGGGCGTTGCTGGTGCCGTGTCCATAGGACAGTCCGGCCTGATTGAAGCGCGATACGGCGAAACGCAGCAGATCGCGCGCCGTGTGTAGCGTATCGATGGCTTGTTTGTACATATTGTTCTTTTCCATGGGCTTCTCAGAACGGTAGTTTGGCGTCGGTGGCCTTGCCGATTTCGCGGCGGAAATCCGCCATGATACGTTCCAGTGCCGTCTGACTATCGGCTTCGAAGCGCAGTACGATCACCGGGGTGGTGTTGGAAGCGCGCATCAGACCGAAGCCGTCGGCGTACTCGACGCGCAGGCCATCCATGGTGATGACCTCGTCCGCATTCTCGAAACGAGCGCTTTGTTGCAACTGCTCGATCAGGTTGTGGTTTTCGCCTTCCTTGGTCTTGAGGTTCAATTCGGGGGTCGAGATGGCGTTGGGCAGCGCGTTGAGCAGCTCGCTGGGGTCTTCCACGCGCGCCAGGATTTCCAGCAGGCGGGCGCCGGTGTACATGCCGTCGTCGAAGCCGTACCAACGCTCCTTGAAGAACACGTGGCCGCTCATTTCGCCGGCCAACAGTGCGCCGGTCTCCTTGATCTTGGCTTTGATGAAGCTGTGGCCCGTGCGGCACATGACCGGCGAGCCCTTGTTTTCTTTGATCCAGGGCTTCAGCAGTCGCGTCGATTTGACATCGTAGATGACCTTGGCCTTGGGGTTGCGCTCCAATACGTCGGCCGCATACAGCATCAGTTGCCGATCCGGCCAAATGATATTGCCGTCCTTGGTGACCACACCCAGGCGATCGCCATCGCCGTCGAAGGCCAGACCGATCTCGGCATCGGTTTTGGACAGTGCCTCGGCCACGTCCTTCAGATTTTCCGGCTTGGCCGGATCGGGGTGGTGATTCGGGAAGGTGCCATCGACATCGCAGAACAGTTCGCGCACGCGGCAGCCCAGGCGGCGGAATAGAATCGGCGCGAAAGCGCCCGCCACGCCGTTGCCGCAGTCGACGACCACGCTGATCGGCCGGTCGAGCTTGATGTCGCCGGTGATACGGTCGAAGTAGGCCTCGGTGATGTCGTCCGTTTCGAGCGAACCTTCGCCGCTCTCCAGTTGACCGTCGACGATGCGTTGATAGAGCGACTGGATGTCGTCGCCGGCCAGGGTGTCGCCGGCCAGAACCATCTTCAGGCCATTGTATTCCGGCGGGTTGTGGCTGCCGGTGACCATGACGCCCGACTGGGTGCCGAGATGGTGGGTGGCGAAGTACAGCATCGGAGTCGCGACGCGGCCGATGTCGATGACGTCGACGCCGGCCGCGCGTAGGCCTTCCGACAGCGCTTCGGATAGCTCGGGCCCGGACAGGCGGCCATCGCGGCCGATTACCACGCGCGATACCTTGCGGGCGCGGGCTTCGCTGCCGATGGCCTGGCCAATGAGACGTGTGCTTTCCACGGTCAGGGTCTTGCCGACCACGCCGCGGATGTCATAAGCCTTGAAGATTTCTTTGGAGAGTTTGTTCATGACTGTCGAGTAGTTTCAATCTGGTCAATGTCAACGGCCGACATGTGGTCGGCCGACGGGGTGTTCAAAGCGCCAGTGCCTGGCTCATTTGTATCAGTTCATGTAGCTTCTGCAGCGCCGTGCCGCGCTCGAGGGCGTCGCGCGCGCGTTCGATGCCGTCGGTCAGGCTGTCGGCAACGCCGGCTGTGTAAATGGCCGCGCCGGCATTGATCAGGACGATGTCCCGAGCCGCCGACGGTTCGTTGCCCAGTACCGACTCGATGATGCGAGCGGATTGTTCTGCCGAATCGGCATAGAGCGCGGAGATCGGGCTGCGGGCAAAGCCATAGTCGCGCGGATCGAGCACCGACTCGCGGATGGCGCCGTCCTTCAATTCCGCCACCCACGAGCAGTCGGAGAGGGTGATCTCGTCCAGCCCGTCCATGCCGTGTACCACCAGTACGTGCCGGCTACCCAGCTCCTTGAGTACGCGTGCCTGGATGCCGACCAGGTCGTAATGGAAGACGCCCATCACCTGATTGTCGGCGCCGGCCGGGTTGGTTAGCGGTCCCAGGATGTTGAAGATGGTGCGCACGCCAAGCTCGCGCCGGATCGGCGCCACATGGCGCATGGCGCTGTGGTGGTTGGGCGCGAACATGAAGCCGATGCCGATGCGATCGATGCATTCGCCGACTGCGTGGGCGTCGAGATTGATATTGACGCCGAGGATCTCCAAAACGTCGGCGCTGCCGGACTTGGACGACACCGAGCGGCCGCCGTGCTTGGCCACGCGCGCGCCGGCGGCGGCCGTGACGAAGCTTGCCGCGGTGGAGATGTTGAAGCTGTGGGTTTTGTCGCCGCCGGTGCCGCAGGTATCCACCAGGAAGTCGCGCTTGCCGACCGGCACCTTATCGGAAAACTCGCGCATAACCGTTGCGGCGGCGGCGATCTCCAGTACGCTCTCCACTTTGACGCGCAGGCCGATCAGAATGGCGGCGGTCAGTTCGGGGGAGATCTCGCCGCGCATGATCTGACGCATCAACTCGAGCATTTCGTCGTAGAACAGCTCGTTCTGGTCTATCAGGCGGTTCAGTGCGGCTTGAGGTGTGATCATGCCTTGTGTTCCGTGAGGTTCTGCGGGCGCGCATGCATCCGCAGGAAATTGCCGAGCATGGCGTGGCCGTGCTCGGTCAGTATGGATTCGGGATGGAATTGCACCCCCTCGATCGGCAGCGACTTGTGGCGTAGACCCATGATTTCGCCGTCTTCGGTCCATGCGGTGACTTCCAGGCACTCCGGCAGGGAGTCGCGCGCGATGGCCAACGAGTGGTAACGGGTGCAAACGACCGGGGAGGGAAGACCCGCGAATACGCCGACATCGTTGTGTAGCACCGGCGAGACCTTGCCGTGCATCAGCGTCTTGGCGTGCACCACGCGCCCGCCGAATGCCTGGCCGATGCTCTGGTGGCCGAGGCAAACCCCCAGAATCGGCAGCTTGCCCGCGAAGTGCCGGATGGCCTCCAGCGAAATGCCGGCTTCGTTCGGCGTGCAAGGCCCGGGGGAAATGACCAGATAATCCGGCGCAAGCGCCTCGATGTCCGCCAGCGTGATCTCGTCGTTGCGGTGAACGAGCACTTCTTGTCCCAATTCCCCTAGATATTGCACCAGGTTATAGGTGAAGGAGTCGAAGTTGTCGATCATCAGGAGCATGGTGTGATGGCGGCCTTGTGGAAGCAGACGTGTCGTTGGCGAGTGTTGCGCGTGGCAGCCGATATTGTCATTCCATTTGACCGATACGGCAACCTTTTCCCCCAGGATTTTTCCCCGAGTCGTTCGGCGTGCATCGGTTTTTTGGCCGTGGCCGGATCCCGTGTCGTATCTCGGCTACAAGCTGTCATGAATTAAGGGTAATCTATTGGTATCAAACAACGCGAACAACCAACACACTTATGAACTTGCGTCAGTTGGCTGCGCTCTTGCAGCTATCTCCCGCGACGGTCAGCCGCGCGCTGAACGGTTTTCCCGAAGTGAACGCCGAGACGCGCGAGCGCGTGCAGCTTGCTGCGGCCAAGCATGGCTATCAGCCCAACACCGTGGCACGCCGCTTGGCGACTGGGCGAACCGATCTGATCGGGTTGATCTATCCGTTCGAGCCGACCGACCTGGGCGATCCGGTCTTTCTGGATGTCATCGCCGGCATCACCGAGCGGCTGGGCGAGAATCAGCGCGATCTGGTGATCATCTCCGCCGCGCGCAGCAACGAACTGGCGACCTATCGGCGCACGGTTTCCGGTAGCCGGGTCGATGGGCTGATCGTGGCGCGCACGCTGGTCGACGACCCGCGGCTGCAATATCTGCAGGAAACCGGTTTTCCCTTCGTGGCCCACGGGCGCAGTCAGTTGCGACACGACTACCCTTGGTTCGATTACGACAACGAGGCCGGCATGCATTTAGCGGTGCGTGCGCTGGTGGCGCAGGGGCATGGCGATATTGCGCTCATCGGCGCGCCGCTGGCGCTCAACTTCGCCAGGCAGCGTCGGCAAGGTTTTGTCGACGAGCTTGGGTGCACGGGCGGCGCGACTTGCGATGCTTGGTTGCAGCAAGGCGGGCTGACGCCGGAGGATGGGCGCGCGGCAATGGAGCGGTTGTTGAATGGTGCGCGTCGGCCCACGGCCGTGGTGGTCGACAATAACGTGGCGGCGCTGGGTGTGATGCAGGCGCTGCGTCGCGCCGGCTTACAGCCGGGGCGGGACATCTCGCTGGTGGTGTTCGGCAATCTGCCGCAAGAAGAAGATGGGTTGCATGTCAGCGCGGTCATTCAGCCGGATCCGCGCCATGCCGGCCATACCTTGGCCGAACTGATGTTGGCCCGGCTGGCGGGCGAACCGGTAGCGGCGTTGACCCGGCTATGGCAACCGGTCTTGCTGCCGGGCAATACCATCGTCCCGCTGCAGCGATCTTGATGGCATTGTTGTAATAATGCTACCTCAAAGCGGTTTAATTTATTGCATGGCAATAATGAACATGCTTTATGTGAAGGTGTTTTTGCGGGCAAGTACATGAAACGTAAAGAGAAATGGCGCCTTGTATTTGGCGCCATTTTTTTGCGACCGCACATTTCCTCTCTGTAATTTTCGTACTTTTTTGCGCTAACTCAAAAAAATCCCCAAGTGACATATCCATGACATATTTTTTGCGAATATGATCGTCGCTAACGAATTAAACCGGTTTGAGAAAAATTTAAAGCGGTTTAAGTCAGAGTTGTGTCGCGACCTGAACGGTCCGGCCTGAGGTTTACACATCAACGCAGTACAGGGGGAGATAATGAAACAACAACGATTGATTCCGCTTGCCTTGGCTCTGGTGGTTGCCGGCATGGCAAACTCCGCGTTCGCCGAAGACCCGATCACGTTCGGCGGCTATCTGCGCAGTGGCGTCGGTTCGACCCAAGGGGGTGGCGGTGGGTCGCAATCCTGTTTCCAACTGCCGGGGGCCAGCAGTAAATACCGCCTGGGCAACGAGTGCGAAACCTACGCGGAACTGGCCTTGGGCAAGAACGTGTACACCGAGCCGGATAGCGGCGCCAAGTTCACCGTCAACTCTCGCCTGGCGATGTCCGCCAGACAATGGCAAGACTGGGAAGACAACACCCAGTCCTACAATAAGAACACCCAGAGCAATAACGACCCGAGCACCAAGTTCGCGCTGCGCGAAATGTACGTCGAGGCGGAAAACATCGGACTTGGCGATGCCAAACTCTGGGCCGGCAAGCGTTTCTACGATCGTCACGACGTCCACATCATCGACTACTACTTCTGGGATAATTCCGGCCCGGGCGCCGGTGTCGAGAACATCGACTTCGGCTTTGCCAAGTTCGCCTATGCCTACCGCGGCAATACGGTCGACTCCGGCAATACCTCGACCGATGGACTGGATCACACCGTCGGCGTCAGCGGCCACGATTTCCGCCTGTCCGGCATCAAGACCAATCCAGGCGGCGAGCTGACGCTTGGGCTGGATATCCGTAGCGCCAACCGCACGCCGAACGACACGGCGAACAAATCGACAAGCGGTTACGCCATGAACGTGATGCATACCCAAGGCGGGCTCTTAGGCGGCTTCAATACCTTGGCGCTGCAATACCAGACCGGTGACATCGCCTATGGCTACGGCTACCCGAATCCGAACGGCAATACCCAAGACAAAACCTATCGCGTCGTGGACGAACTGCAATGGCAGCAAGGCAAGTTCGGCGGGATGGCCGTCGCGTTGTGGGAGCGCCAAAAGCCGGTCAGCGGCAATGGCCAGACCTGGATTTCGCTCGGTGCCCGCCCGACCTATTACTTCACCAAGCACCTCGGTGCGGCCATTGAGTTGGGCTACGACCAGGTGACGCCGGATAACGGCGGCGCGGTGCGAAAATTGACCAAGCTGACGACGGCATTGCTGGTGTCGCCGGACTCCGGCTTCTGGAGCCGTCCGCAGTTGCGCTTGTTCGCTACCTATGCCAAGTGGAACGACGCCGCGCAACAAGCGGCTGCGGCCGGAAGCGCGTTGGCGGCCAATGGCCCGTTCGACGGCAAGACCCACGGCATGACCATCGGCGCGCAGGTGGAGGCTTGGTGGTAATCGCAATGTAAAGCGTGGGGCCCGCGGGTCCCAATGGGCGGGAGAGAGGCTCCCGCCCGCAGAGATGGCAGCCCTTCGGGGCGGAAAGTAAAAGCTAATGACGACGAATCATCAATGGTGGCGCGGCGGTACGATCTATCAGGTCTACCCACGCAGCTTTGTCGACAAGAACGGCGACGGTATCGGCGACTTGCCCGGTATTATCGAACGGCTGTCCCATATCGCCGGCCTGGGCGTCGACGCCATCTGGATCAGCCCGTTCTTCAAATCGCCGATGAAGGATTTTGGTTACGACGTGTCCGACTATCGCGCCGTCGATCCGATGTTCGGCAATCTGGACGACTTCCGCGTCCTGATCGACCAGGCGCATCGATACGGCCTGAAAGTCATGATCGACCAGGTGCTGTCGCACACCTCGGAACAACACGCCTGGTTCGTCGAAAGCCGCGAGAGCCGGGATAATGCGCGCGCCGACTGGTATGTCTGGGCCGACGCCCGCGCCGACGGTACGCCGCCCAACAACTGGTTGTCGGTGTTCGGCGGCTCTGCCTGGCAGTGGGACACGCGCCGTCGCCAGTACTATCTACACAATTTTCTCGCCAGCCAGCCGGATCTGAATTTCCATAGTGCTGCCGTGCAGGACGCCATGCTCGATACCGTGCGTTTCTGGCTGGCGCTGGGGGTCGACGGACTACGCTTCGACGCCTGCAACTTCCATTTTCACGATCCGCTGCTGCGCGACAATCCGCCAGCGGCCGAGCGCGACAGCAAGACCGTCAGCCAGGACAATCCCTATGGCCAGCAGGCGCACCGCTACGATAAATCGCAGCCGGAAAACCTGGCCTTCCTCCAACGCCTGCGCGCGCTGCTGGACGAGTTCGGTGCGGTCGGCCTGGGCGAGATCGGCGATGACGACAGCCTGGCGCTGATGGCGGCCTATACCGGGGGGCAGGACAAACTGCACATGGCGTACAGCTTCAATCTGTTGACGCCAGAATTCAGCGCCGACTATCTGCGCACGCAGATCCGCCAGCTGGAGGCGCAAATCGGCAGCGGCTGGCCTTGCTGGACCACGGGTAACCACGATGCCATGCGCGTGCTGACACGCTGGGGCCGCAATACCGAACACCCGCGCTTCGTGCGCACCGTACTGGCCATGTTGTTGTCGATGCGCGGCTCTGCCTGTTTATACCAGGGCGAGGAGCTCGGTCTGCCCGAAGCCGAACTGCGTTACGAGCAACTGCAAGACCCCTATGGCATCGAGATGTGGCCGAAATTCAAAGGACGCGACGGTTGCCGCACGCCGATGCCCTGGCGGCACGATCTGCCGCACGGCGGATTTAGCAGTGCCGAGCCATGGCTGCCGGTGCCGGCCGAGCATCTGGCGCGCGCCGTGGACCTGCAAGAGGCGGACGCCGATAGCACGTTGCGCTTCTATCGCCACTTCCTGGCCTGGCGGCAACAACAGCCCACGCTCAAGCATGGCGATATCCGGCTGCTCGACGAGCATCCGCAGGTTTTGGCTTGGATCAGGGCCGAGTCGCTGGTTTGCGTGTTTAATCTCGGCGCCGAGCCGCAGCGCTATAGCCTGCCGTTCGAGATCGAAGATCTCGACGGGCATGGGCTGGACGGTGCAACCAGGCAGGGGCGCGAGCTGACGCTGGCGGCATGGGGTGCCTGGTTCGGTCGGCGCGTCACGAAATAATAAGTCGGGAGGGAGTCATGGCAGCAGTCAGCCTCAAAGGCATCTGCAAAGATTTCGGCACGGTACGCACTTTGCACGGCATCGATCTGGAAATCCGCGACGGTGAGTTCATCGTCTTCGTCGGCCCCAGCGGCTGCGGCAAATCCACCTTGCTGCGCAGCATCGCCGGGCTGGAGGAAATCAGCGAGGGCGAACTGCAGATCGACCTGCAGCGCGTCAACGAGTTGCCGCCGGTCAAACGCGGTATCTCGATGGTGTTCCAGTCTTATGCGCTCTATCCGCATATGTCCGTGTTCGAGAACCTGGCCTTCGGCCTCAGACTCGCGCACAAATCGAAAGCCGAATACACGCCGCAGGTCGAGCAGGTGGCGCGCGTGCTGCAGATCGACCACCTGCTGACCAGGAAGCCCAAGGAACTGTCGGGCGGCCAACGTCAACGCGTTGCCATCGGCCGTGCCATCGTGCAGCGCCCCAAGGTGTTCCTGTTCGACGAACCGCTGTCCAATCTGGATGCTTCGCTGCGGGTGCAGATGCGCATCGAGATCGCCAAGCTGCACCGCGAGTTGGCCACCACCATGATCTATGTCACCCACGATCAGGTGGAAGCCATGACGCTGGCCGATCGAATTGTGGTGCTGCGCGCGGGCCGCATCGAGCAAGTCGGTTCGCCGACCGAACTCTACCACCGGCCGGCCAATCGCTTCGTTGCCGGCTTCATGGGCTCGCCGTCGATGAATTTCCTACCCGGACGCATTGCGCAGATCGATGAGAACGGCATTGTCGTGGCGCTCAGCGGCGGTGCGCGTGTCTCGGTGCAAGTCGCACCCGGTCGGGCATTGCCCGGCGACGAAGTCTGCGTCGGCGTGCGTCCGGAGCATCTGCATCTGGCCGCCGGCGACAATGAACTTGCCGGCGAGGCGATGGCCATCGAACAGTTGGGCGACTCGACCGTGCTCTATCTGCAGTCCGCCGCGGCCGCCGAGCCGTTGGCCGCCCGACTGCCGCCCTTGTTGCCGCTTTCGCATGGCGATGCTTGCACGCTGAGCTTCGCGCCGCATCACGCCCATTTGTTTGACGTCACCGGCAAGGCATTCGAGCGCATGAGCCCGATACCGGCCGCAACCACAGGTGAAAGCTACTCGTTGTAAAAAACCATTCGAGGAGACATAAGCATGAGCATCACGCGCCGCCATTTTGGCAAAGTAACACTGATGACCCTGGCCCTGTTGAGCGCCGGCGCCCTGACCGCACCATTGGCCTATGCCGATAGCGGCAAGCTGCTGATCTGGATCAATGGCGATAAAGGCTATCGCGGTCTGCAGCAAGTCGGCGACGAATTCGCCAAGCAGACCGGCATCCAAGTCGTCGTCGAGCATCCGGAAGACGCCGCCGGCAAATTCCAGCAGGCCGCCGCCGCCGGCAAGGGGCCGGACATCTTCATCTGGCCGCACGATCGTATGGGCGAGTGGTCGAGCGCCGGCCTGTTGTCGCCGGTGACGCCGAGCAAAAAGATTCGCGCCGAAAACGACGAACTGGGCTGGCGCGCCTTTAGCAGCGGCGGCAAGGTCTGGGGTTATCCGATCGCGCTGGAGGCGGTGGCGCTGGTCTACAACAAAGACCTGGTACCGACGCCGCCGAAGAGCTTCGACGACGTGATCGCACTGGACAAGAAATTGTCGGCCAGCGGCAAGAAAGCCATCCTGTGGGATTTCACCAATACCTATTTCACCTGGCCGCTGTTGGCGGCTGGCGGTGGCTATCCGTTCAAGCAGCGTGCCGACGGCACCTATGATCCGAAAAACGTCGGCGTGAACAATGCCGGCGCGGTGGCCGGCGTCAATACGCTGATGAAGTTGATCAATAGCGGTGCGATGCCTAAGAGCGCCTCTTACTCCGACATGGAAGCCGGGGTGAACAAGGGCAAGATCGCCATGATGATCACCGGCCCCTGGGCATGGGATAACCTGAAGAAGAGCCACATCAACTTCGGCGTGGCGCCGATCCCGAAGGTGGGCGGCAAGTCCGCCGCGCCGTTCGTCGGCGTGCTGGGTGCCATGATCAACTCGTCGAGCAAGAACAAGGAACTGGCGGTCGAGTTCATCGAAAACCACATGCTGACCCCGCAAGGCCTGAAGACCATCAATAACGACGTGGCGCTCGGCGTGCCGGCCAATAAGGCGTTCTACAACCAGTTGAAGAGCGACCCGAACATCCAAGCCACCATGCAAAGCGCCAAGAGCGGGGCGCCGATGCCGAACAATCCGGAAATGGGCAAGTTCTGGTCGACCATGGCCTCCACGCTGCAAAACGTCACCACCGGTCGTCAGGCGGTCAAGCCCGGCCTGGACGCCGCGCAGCAACGCATCCTCGGTAACTGATGCGGGTAAGGGCGCCGGCTCTTTGCCGGCGCCTGGAGATGACTCACGGAGAAAGAAATGTACGCGATTGATTGGCGCCGTATCGGAAAAACGGCGGGCGTGGTGCTGACGTTGTTGGCGTTGTGGCTGGTGTTCGGCATCTATCGCGCCGGCCATCCGTGGTTGGCCTCGGGCGGCCTGGCGTTTCTGGCCGCCTCCGCGGCGCTGTTCAGTTGGCAGCGCGCTTATGCCTGGCGTTATCTGTATCCGGGCATTGTCGCGATTCTGGTGTTCATCGTTTTCCCCGCGCTCTACACCATGCGCATCGGCTTTACCAATTACAGCTCCAGCAATCTGCTGAGCTTCGAGCGCGCCACCGCCTATCTGATGGATCAGACCTGTACCAGCGGCGGCGATCCGCTCAAGCTGCAGCTGTTGCACCGGGGGCAGCGTTTCGAGCTGGTGTTGCAGAACGAGGAGGGGGGCGCCTGGCATAGTGCCGCCATCGCGCTTGCCGCCGATAAGCCGCAAACCTTGAGCCTGACCGCAGGCGGCGACCCGGCGGCGGGCGAGCAAGTGCCGTTGCGCGATCTGATCGCGCTGCAGCCGGCATTGCGTTCTCTGACGCTCAATGTGCCCGGACTCGCCACGCCCTACCGGCTGAATTCGCTGACCAGCTTCGCGCCCGCCGCGCCGCTCTATCGGCGCAATACCGACGGCAGCCTGAAAAATCTGCAGACGGGTGACGTGCTGCGGCCGAATTTCCAGACCGGGTTTTATCAAACCGCGGCCGGGGCCAATGTGCAGCCGGGGTTCCGCGTCGATGTCGGTTGGAAGAACTTCGTCCGTCTGTTCGGCAGCGCCGAACTGCAGGCGCCGCTGATGAGGGTGTTTGCTTGGACGGTGCTGTTCGCCGGTCTGACGGTGTTGATCACCTTCTGCATCGGTTTCGCCTTGGCCACCGTACTCAGCTGGGAGGCGTTGCGCATGCGCACGACCTACCGGGTGCTGCTGTTTCTGCCCTATGCCGTGCCGGGCTTTATCTCGATTCTGATTTTCCGCGGGCTGTTCAACGAGAACTTCGGTGAAATCAATATGGTGCTGCATGCGCTGTTCGGCATCCGCCCCAACTGGTTCTCCGACCCATTGCTCGCCAAGAGCATGCTGCTGATCGTCAATAGTTGGCTCGGCTATCCGTACATGATGTTGCTGTGCCTGGGACTGATCAAATCGATCCCGAGCGACCTGTACGAAGCCTCGGCCATCGCCGGCGCCACCGCTTGGCAGAACCTGACCCGCATCACGCTGCCGCTGATCCTCAAGCCGATCATGCCGCTGTTGATTGCTTCGTTTGCCTTCAACTTCAATAATTTCGTGTTGATCTCGCTGTTGACCGACGGCCGTCCCGACTTTACCGATAGCCTGGTGCCGGCCGGTACCACCGACATTCTGGTGTCGTACACCTATCGCATCGCCTTTCAGGACTCCGGGCAGAACTTCGGCTTGGCGGCGGCTATCTCGACCTTGATCTTCCTGTTGGTGGCACTGCTGTCGGTCGTCAATCTCAAACTGATGCGGGTCAACGCCCAGGACAAACGATAAGGAGCCGACCATGGCCATGGTTCAAGATAAATCGCATCTCGGCAAAATCCTGGCGGCGCACGCCGGCCTGATCGCCTTCTTGCTGTTGACGATGTTTCCCTTCTTGATGATCGTCTCGATCTCGTTGCGACCGGGCAACTTCGCCTCCGGCAGCCTGATTCCCGACACCATCAGCTTCGAACACTGGAAACTGGCGCTCGGCTTTTCCTATACCGACGCCAGCGGCCGGCTGATCGCACCGCCGTTTCCCGTGCTGCACTGGCTGTGGAACTCGGTCAAGATCGCGCTGATCACCGCCAGCGTGGTGCTGTTGCTGTCCACCACCAGCGCCTATGCCTTCGCCCGGCTGAAATTCCGCGGTAAAGAGCTTGGCCTGTCGGCGCTTCTACTGGTGCAGATGTTTCCGGCCGTGCTGTCGCTGATCGCCATCTACGCCATTTTCGACGAGATCGGCAACTATGTGCCATGGCTCGGTATCGACAGTCACGGCAGCGTGATCCTGGCCTACGCCGGCGGTATTGCGCTGCATATCTGGACTATCAAGGGCTACTTCGACACCATTCCGGCCGAGATGGAAGAGGCCGCCATTGTCGACGGCGCCAGTCACTTCCAGGCTTTCTGGCACGTGCTGTTGCCGATGGCGCTGCCGATTCTGTGCGTGGTGTTCTTGCTGGCCTTTATCGGCGCCATCATCGAATATCCGGTGGCCTCCATCCTGCTGCACCAGGAACAAAACCTGACCCTGGCCGTCGGTTCGAAACTTTATTTGTACGAGCAGAATTATCTCTGGGGCGACTTCGCTGCCGCCGCCATCTTGTCGGGCCTGCCGATCACCTTGCTGTTCGTGGTGGCGCAGCGCTGGATGGTCAACGGCCTGAGCAGCGGCGGGGTCAAGGGGTAATCGGCGCGAGTGAGGCGCGCCGCGTTGTGAAGTGTCATCGCAGAACGGAGTCGATTTGCAGGGTCCCGTCAGACGGAGGCCCTGCCTTTTTTTGCCGGTTATTCCTCGGCTGCTGGCCACAGGCTAAGCGCGCCGGCCGACAGCACTACACGCTGTCCCGCCGTCAGGTCGCGCGCCTCGGCCGCATCGACCAGGACATCCACCATTTCCTGCCCCACCTGCACGCTGACCCGCCACAGCACGTCGGCAGGCTGAAGCGCCAAGACCGTGGCGTGCAATTGGCAGCGGCTGCGGTCGCCGGGGGCGTTCAAGAACAGCTCGGCCGGGGTGCCGGCGGCGGTGACGCGTCCTTGGGCGAACTGCAGAACATGGTCGGCCAGGCTGAAGACTTCGGCCAGGTCGTGGCTGACCAGCACCATGGTGAAACCGAAGCGCGTCTGCATCTCGCGCAACATTTGCCGCAGTTCGTGCCGTAAGGCTTGTTCCAGCGACGACAAGGGCTCGTCGAGCAGCAATAGTCGAGGCCGGCAGGCCAGCGCGCGCGCCAATGCCACGCGTTGACGTTGCCCGCCCGACAAAGTGGCCGGGCGTTGGTGTGCATAGGGTTCGAGGCCGGTCAATACCAGCAATTCTTCCACCAGCGGTCCGCCGTTGCGGCCAGCGCCGAAGGCGACGTTATCGCGCACCGAACGTTGCGGGAAGAGGGCGAAGTCCTGGAATACCATGCCGATGCCACGGCGTTGTACCGGCACTTGTCGCCGGCCGTCGAGCCAGATTTCGTCGCCGAAGGCGAGTCGCCCCCGGCGAGGCTGCTCTAGGCCGGCGAAGAGCCGCAGCAAAGTGGTCTTGCCGGCGCCGGAGGGTCCGAACACGGCGGTGGTTTTGCCTAGCGGCAGACTACCTTCGGCCTGTAGCCGGAAGGCGCCGGATTCGGCGCGGTGGTCGAAGGCGAAACGGATCATGGGTTGGCTCCATGCCGGTCGGCGTAGCGGCGTAGCAAATTGACCAGCAGTACCACGGAGAAGGCGAAGCCGCATAGGATGCCGGCGTAGACGTGGGCGGCGGGGTAGTTCATCTGCTCCACTTGCTGGTAGACCGCGATCGACGCCACCTGGGTGACGCCTGGGATGTTGCCGCCGATCATCAGCACCAAACCGAATTCACCGACCGTGTGTGCAAAACTCATCACCGCACCGGCCGCCAGCGCCGCGCGCACTCCCGGCAGTTCGACGGCGACGAAGGTGCCGAGTCGCGAGCGGCCCAATGTCCAGGCGGCTTCGCGCAGACTGGCCGGTTGCGCCGCCAGCGCCGCCGCGACCGGTTGCACCATGAACGGCAGGCTGAACAATACCGAGCCGAGCACCAGCCCGGGAAACGAAAACACCAGTTGCAGCCCGAGCGTCTCGCGCAACCAGCCGCCGAGGCTGCCGGTGGGCGACAAGAACAGCAACAGATAGAAACCCAGCACGGACGGCGGTAGAACCAGCGGCATCGAAACCAGGGTTTCCACCAATGGCTTGAGCGGCGAGCGGCGGTGCGCCAGCCAGCCGGCCAGCGGCACGCCGACCACGAGCAAGATCAGCGTGGTCAAGAGCGCCAGGCGGGCGCTGAGCCAGAGTGGTGCGAGATCGGGTATCACGACGCCTCTCCTTGCAGCAGTTGCATGTCGTTGGCTTTGATCAAAGCCAGCACCGCGACACCGGGCTTGAGCGCCAAGCGCTCGGCCGAACCGCGGGTGATCACCGCTTGCAAGGGGTGGCCGTCGAATGTCAAACCGACCCGGCTCAGCAACTCGCCGTGAGTGATCTTGTCGACCGTGCACGGTAGCAGGTTGCGGATGCTCAACTGGCCGGAAAGCGCATAGGCCAGCGCCACGTCGATTTCGCGAAACGCCAGCGTCACGTGCGCGCCGGGCTGCCAGTCGGGTGCCTGGCTATCGCCCAACATCAAGGCCGTGCAGCGCTGTGCGCCGACCTCGGCCTCCAGTAGCAAGATGCCGTCGGACTGGCGCAGCGCGGTGACGGTGGCGGGCAAGCGGTTCATGGCAGGCGGTAGCCGTAGCTTTGCAAGATGGCGCGTGCCGCCGGGCTTTGCAGATAGTCGAACAACCGCTTGGCGTCCGGATTGGCTGTCGATGGCTTGAGCAGCACCATGTCCTGGACGATCGGGTCGTGGCTTTCCTGCGGTAGCTCGACCCAATGCCCCTGGCCCTTCATCTGGGCCGACACCACCTGCGATTTTGCGACGAAACCGGCCTGCGCCGCGCCGCTGGCGACGAATTGCGCCGTCTGGCCGATGCTGTCGCCGGTGACCAATCTGGGTAGCACGCTATCGCGCAGATGGTAGTAATTCAGCGCATGCATGGCTTCCGTGCCGTAGGGCGCGGTTTGCGGATTGGCGACCGCTACCTTGCCGGAAGCGGTTTTCAGCCACGAATGCCAGTTCTTGCCGTCAAAGCCGCTATCGAGCGACCACAGCACCAGCGTGCCGATCGCGTAGGTTTTAGGTGCGTTCGCCGCGAAACCGGCGGCCTGCAGTTTTTGCGGGAAGGTGTTATCGGCGGACAGGAACAACTCGAACGGCGCGCCGGCCATCACCTGCGTGGCGAACTTGCCGGACGACGAATAAGACGGTTGCACCGCGACGCCGGTGTCGTGGGTAAAGGCTTTGGCGATGTCCTCGAAGGCATATTGCATATTGGCGGCCACCGCCACCTTGACTGGAGATGCCGAGGCGACCAGGGGCAGCAGGGCGAGTAGGGTACAGAGCAGCGTCTTTTTCATGGTGGTGTCCTAGTGTCAGGCCAAGGAGGCCAAAAGGATGTCGGTTGGGCTGATCAACGCGCAAGCAGGCGAGCCCGCTTCTAAAGCCAGCCGGTTCAGGGTGACGGTGTCCAGCATGGCGTGCAGCGTCATGCCGTGCGGCAGATCGAGCGTCACTTCGCTGTTGACCGTGCCGGGATGAATCTGCCCGATGCGGCCGCACAGGCAGTTGGGCAATGCGATATGCGGCGCCGCTTCGGGGTGCGCCAGTAAGACGGCGCCGGCTTTGAAAAAGGCCAGTACTTCGGTGCCCGGCGCCAGCTTCATCCGGCGACTGCTGTCGCGTGTGACGCTGACTTGCAGTGCCGCGCCATGAGCGAGTTCGACGGTGGCCAGGTCGTTGACCGCGCCGACGGCCAGCGCTGCCACACGGCCGAGGAATTGATTGCGGGCCGAAGTCTGCAGTCCCAAGCGCGCCAACAGTGCGCCTTCGTGCCGGCCGTCCAGCGTTTCGTCCAGCATGCTCGATAGGCGCTCTAGCAGGGCATCCGCCGCCAGCACCGCCTCGCCTCGCGTCGTCAAAACCGTACCGCCCCCGCCGGTGCCGCCGCTGACTCGGGTGAACAGTGGCTCGCGACTGGCGCGGTTCATGGCGTCGAGGATCTGCCAGGCGCCCTTGTAGCTCAGCCCGACTTGACGTGCGGCGGCGCTGATCGAGCCGGTGGCGCGTACCGCCGACAATAGCGCCAGGCGCTTACGGCGAGGGTCGGGTTGGGGGTGTGTTGAGCGCGGCATGATGGCGTTATGTATTAAAGTACATAACGATACGCCGAACGTATTGGATTGGCTAGTACGGTGACATGGCGCGCGCTGGGAGCGGCCGTCGGATTGGCGGCGGCATCGGTCGGAGGGCTGGGCCCTCCGCCTCTGGGAAAGGCCTTAGTCGGCCGTTAGCACAACGGCGCCTCATGACGAGGTTTCCTGTACCTGTGTTTCACCGTCTTGTATGGCGAGTGCAAACAATTTGACTGGGCGATGTCGTGCGATCAGTTGTGCTAGTCGGGGCGAGTGGCTCGTCACCCAGAGCTGGCTGTAGCGGCTGGCTTCGGCGATCAGCCGCGCCAGCGCCGGGAATAGGTCGGGGTGTAGACTGTTTTCGGGTTCGTTCAGTGCCATGAAGCCGGGAGGGCGTGGGCTAAGCAGTGCGACCGCCAAGCACAAAAAGCGCAGCGTGCCGTCGGAGAGTTCTGCCGCCTGCAATGGACGGTACAGGCCGTTGCGGTGCATCAGCATCTGGAAGCGACCGCTAGGCTGTACTTCTACACTGAAGGTGCAGTCCGGGAAGGCGTCGGATAGCACACTGTTCAGTATTTCGTCGTCGCCGATTTCCTGGATGGTCTGAAAGGCCGCCGCGAGGTTGGCACCATCGTGCGCCAGAATCGGGGAGCGGATACCCACTTGTGGTGCGCGTAGCGGCGAACCGGGCCAGACGGCGAACTCGTGATAGAAGCGCCAGCGCCGCATGGACTCGCGTAACTGAGAGATTTCCGGATACCGATGCGGCTCCGCGAGTTGGCCAAATAGCGATTCCTCTTCGTAAAGGCTGCCGGGATAAGTGACGCGTTCCCCCTCGACCGACAGCAGAAACGCCGCCTGATTGCGCCGCTCCAGTAACAAGGCGGAAGGACGGCGGCCCTGTCCGGCCAACCATAGGCTTTCCTCCTTGACCAGCGGGTCTAGCGAAAACAGGCTGATCCCTGGTGTTGGATAACTGAGTTGCAGTTCGTAATCGAATTCGTCGCTGCGTGTCGCCAGGATGATGCGTTTGGGCGCGGTTTTGCCCTGTCCTTTGCGTGGCGCTCCGGCCCAGATGGCGTTTTGCATGCCGCCTTCTTCCGCCAGTGCGATGGATAGCCGCCCGCAGGCGGCTTCGTGCAGCAGACGAACCGCTTTATACAGATTGGATTTTCCGCAACCGTTTGCGCCAACGATGACGTTGAGGGGTTCCAGTTCCAGGTGCAAGTTCCGAATGGAACGGAAACCCGTGAGAGTGAGCGAATGCAGGGTCATCTGGTTTTGCCATGAAGGAAAGTCCTAGGACTGGCCGGAGGGCAGTGATGCCGCCTCTGCCGGGGTTTACTGCTCGGCGCGCCAATGCCCGCTTTTCCCGCCCTGCTTCTCCAATAAGCGTACGCCGTCGATGCGCATGCCGCGGTCGACGGCCTTGAGCATGTCGTAGACCGTCAACAGGCCTGCCATGACGGCGGTGAGCGCTTCCATTTCCACGCCGGTGCGGCCGAGGGTTTCGGCGGTGACTTGCAGCGTCACGCGCGCGTTCGTCTCGTCCACGCTGAAGTCGGCGGCGACATGGGTCAGCGCCAGCGGATGGCATAACGGGATCAGTTGTGCGGTGTGTTTGCTGCCCTGGATCGCCGCCAGGCGCGCCACACCGATGACATCCCCCTTGCCGGCGCGGCCGTCCAGAACCAGTCGCAATGTGTCCGGTTGCATGGTGATGAATCCGGTGGCAGTGGCGCTGCGGCGGGTTTCCGCTTTTGCGCCGACATCGACCATGTGTGCCTGGCCTGCGTCGTCGAAATGGGTGAGCGAAGACATGAATGAATGGGCCTGTTAAATATAAAATCGGGTTAACATTACCATATGCAAAAAACCCTGGGTGTGATCGGTTGGTCCGGCAGCGGCAAGACCACCCTGATCGAACAATTATTGCCCCGACTCAAAGCGCGCGGTCTGCGTGTGTCGGTCATCAAACATTGCCACCATGCGCTGGCGCTCGATGTGCCCGGCAAGGATAGCCACCGCATGCGGCAGGCCGGCGCCAGCGAAGTGATGGTGTTGTCGCCTGCCGGCTGGGGCGTGTTCGCCGACGTCACCGAGGAACCGTCGTTGGCGGAGCAATTGTCGCATTTGAGCGCCGTCGATCTGGTGCTGCTGGAAGGGCAGAAACAGCTCGCGCTGCCGAAGCTGGAAGTCTATCGCCCGAGCGTCGGCAAGCCGCCGCGCTATCGGGACGACCCGGACATCGTCGCGGTAGCTTGCGACGAGCCGCTGGCGGCCGATCGGCCGGTGCTGGATTTGAACGATATCGAGGCCGTGGCGGACTTTATCGTCGCCTGGACACGGGCCTCGTGCTGAAGGAAGCCAATATGATACTCGTACGCTATTTCGGCGTGCTCAAGGATAAGCTGGGGCTGGAGCAGGAACGGCTCGACTGGCCAGGTGGTACGACTCGCGACCTGTTGACGCTGCTGCGCGCGCGCGGCGGCGATTGGGAGCAGGGGCTGGCACCGGGCCAAGTATTCCGTTTGGTGGTGAACCAAGCCATCGTGCGCGGCGACGCTGAGATTCCCGCCGATGCCGAAGTGGGGATTCTGCCGCCGGTGACCGGGGGTTGACTATGCAATTGTCGATCAGCGTGACGCAAGCGGCCTTCGATCTGGCTGTGGAAGAGGCTCGGCTCGCGGCCGAGGCCGGCGACGCCGGCGCGGTCGTCGCCTTCGTCGGGCGCGTGCGCGGCCAGGATGGCCCGGTGGCGTTGGCCTCGCTGTTTCTCGAACACTATCCCGGCGTGACCGAAAGCGAGATCGCCCGTATCGCCGGCGAGGCGGCGGCGCGCTGGCCGCTATTGGCTTGCCGGGTGGTGCACCGTGTCGGTCATCTGCTGCCAGGCGAGGGCATCGTGTTGGTCTTGATGGCCTCCTCTCACCGCCAGGCGGCCTTCTGTGCCGCCGAATTTCTAATGGATTACCTGAAAACCCAGGCGCCGTTCTGGAAGCGCGAATGCTTCGTCGACGGTAGTCAGCACTGGGTGGAGGCCAAGGCGACCGATGACGATGCCTGTCTGCGTTGGTCCTGAGCGCGCGGCTGTGGCCGGCCTGTTGTTGGCCGGCGGCGCCGGGCGCCGCATGGGCGGCGTCGACAAGGGCTGGCAGCTGTTGGCGGGTCGCGCGCTGGTAGAGCATGTGTTGGATCGGCTCGCGCCGCAGGTCGGGCCGCTTTGGCTCAGCGCCAACCGCTCGCTCGAACGCTACCGCAGCCTGGGGTTGCCGGTACTGCCGGATGACGCGTGTTGGACCGATATGGGACCGTTGGCCGGTTTGGCGACCCTGGCGCCGCATTTGCCTCCCTCCGTGGATTTTGTCCAACTGGCCCCTTGTGACACACCGTTGCTGCCAACCGATCTGGTGGCCAGGCTCTACGCGTTTCTGGCGTGCCACGCCGATTGCGCCGCCTGCTACCCGCAGACGTCCGACGGTCCGGAACCGGTGATGCTGCTGCTGCGGCGTGCTGCGTTGTCTGGCTTGCCGGACTATCTACGCCAAGGAGGGCGCAGCTTGCGCGGCTGGCTTGCCGCCTGTGGCGGTGCGGCCGTGCCCTTCGACGCCTCGACGGCTTTCGCCAACGCCAACGATCCCGACAGCCTGCAGCGGCTGGATCTTTTGTTGCGCGCCGCCACGGTGCGCGATTCCGGAGCTTGATAATGATGGATTACTACCAGGCGCTCGACGCGCTGGCACAAGCGCTGCCGCCGCTGGCCGACAGCGAAACCTTGCCGCTAGCGGCGGCAACGGGCCGGGTGTTGGCCGAGCCGCTGTCGGCTAGGCTCGATACGCCGGCCTTCGACAATAGCGCCATGGATGGCTACGCGCTGGCCGATCCGGCCGGCACCTTGACGCGCTTCGCGCTGGTCGGGCGCACCGCCGCGGGCGACACACCGGCGGCAGCCCTGCAAGCGGGCGAGGCGCTACGGATTTTTACCGGCGCACCGCTACCCCCCGGTGCGACTGCCGTGGTGCCGCAGGAGTATGCACGGCTCGAAGGCGGACAGCTACAGCTTGAAGCCCCGTTGCCGGTAGGACGCAATATTCGTCGCCAGGCGGAAGAGTTTGCCGCTGGGGCGGCGTTGTTGGCTGCTGGCAGCCGGCTTGGTCCCGCTGCCATTGCGTTGGCCGCAAGCCAGGGCTATGTCGCGCTGCCGGTGCGCCGTCGGCTGCGTGTGGCGGTGTTCTCCAGCGGCAATGAATTGTGCGAGCCGGGTGACGCGCTGGCGCAGGGCAAGATTTACGATGCCAATCGCTATCAGTTGTTGGCCTGGCTCGCCGCCTGGCCGGTCGAGGTGGTCGATGGCGGCATACTGCCGGACAGCTTGGCCGAGACACGTGCGCGGCTGGCCGAGGTGGCCGACGGGGTGGACGTGATTCTGACCAGTGGCGGCGCGTCGGTTGGCGAGGAAGATCATCTCAAGGCGGCGTTATGCGCCATCGGCCAGCTCGATGCCTGGAAACTGGCCATCAAACCCGGCAAGCCGTTCGCTTGGGGTCGGGCCGGCGCGGCGCATGTATTCATGTTGCCAGGTAATCCGGTGGCGACCTTTGTCACCTTTCACCTGCTGGTGGCGCCGGCCTTGCGTTGCCTGAGCGGGGTGTCGCCTGCGCGCCCGGCGAGCCTGCGCGTCCGCGCCGCCTTTGCCCGCGCAGGCGGCGAGGCGCGACGGGAGTTTCTGCGTGCCCGTCTCGGCATCGGCGCCGATGGTTTGCCCGAGGCGACACCGCTTTTTGGCCAGGGCTCGGCCATGTTGAGCGCCTGCGCCGAGGCGGATTGTCTGTTGGAGGTGCCGCCGGCGACCGCGGTGGCGGTCGGCGATTGGTTGACGGCCTTTCCGTTGGCTTGACCGGCGTTACGCGACCTGCGGCGGGTCTAGCCGACGCGGCCCGTCAATGTCGTCGAGTGCGGTGACGAAGCCGTTGTCCCGGTAGCTGGCGGCGATGCGCGCGAGTCGTTCGGGCTCGGCCGCAAGCGTAGCGGGTAGCATGATGCCGATGCGGCAAGGCAGCGCCAAGCGTTCGACAATATCGCGAAAGACCGTGCCGTGGCCCTCGGGCACGCCGTCGATCAGCGCGCGGCTGACCGGTAGGTAGATGGTTTGCGCCGGCCGGGCGCGGCTTAGCAGGTTGAGCAGGTGCACCGAGCGGGCGAAACGGTCGAGCACCACGGCGGTTTCGCTGGCACGGCACAGGGCGATGACCGTGTCTTCCCTCACTGCCTGACCGGTCGGCGCGCGGTAACGCGTGTGCGCCAGCCACATATCCGGCCGCGGCCGGCGCAATTCGGTTTCGACCCGATGCTTGAGAAACAGGCCGGCGTAGCCGCCATCGGCGTCGGCCACGATGGGAAAGTGGCTGAAGTAGTGCGACTGGACTTGGCGGATAAAGAAGCTCAATCGGTCGTCGCCCATGTCGTCGTCTTTCGCCATTGCGCACCGGCCTTGCGGCCGAAGTATTCCACCGGCCAATCCTGCCGGCCGGCCTCCTGGCGTACCCGCTTGCACAGGTTGTGATTGACGTAACCCAGCATGACGACGATCAGATCCACATGGAGCGGGAAGGTGCGACGGCAGTCGCCGGTCTTGCGCCCTTCCCAGTGCTCGACTTGATCGTAGCCGCGTAGCGCCAGTTGGCGCCGCACGGTCTCCACGGTATCGCCGCCGACAATCAGTGCTCTCATCGCGCATCCTCCCGGTTTACTGCCCCTGGATTTGGTCGAAAATGCCGCCATCGTTGAAATGCTTCGCTTGGGTCTTGCGCCAATCGCCGAAAGTCTCCTTGAAGGTGAACAGCTTCAGTTGCGGGAACTGGGCGCGGTACGCTGCGGCGATCTTGCTGTCCTGCGGCCGATAGTAATGTGCGGCCGCCAGCGTTTGGCCTTGCGGCGAATACAGATATTTCAGATAGGCTTCGGCGACCTTGCGCGTGCCGTGGGCGTCGACGTTCTTGTCGACCACCGCCACCGGCGGTTCGGCCAGAATGCTTTCCGACGGTGTCACGATCTGCACTTTGTCCGGTCCGAGTTCCTTGATCGATAGCAGCGCCTCATTCTCCCAGGCCAGCAATACGTCGCCCTGGCCGCGCTCGACGAAGCTGATGGTGGCGCCGCGCGCGCCGGCATCCAGGATCGGCACGTTCTTGTAGAGCGCCTTGACGAAGTTCTTGGCGGCGGACTCGTTGCCTTTGTTGTGGTGCAGCGCGTAGCCCCAGGCCGCCAGATAGTTCCAGCGCGCACCGCCGGACGTTTTCGGGTTGGGGGTGATGACCTGGATGCCGGGTCGGATCAGGTCGTTCCAGTCGCGGATGTGCTTGGGATTGCCCTTGCGCACCAGGAAGACGATGGTCGAGGTGTAGGGCGAGCTGTTGTTGGGCAGCCGCACTTGCCAGTTTTGGGCCAGTAGTCCTCGATCCGCCAGGGTGTCGATGTCGTAGCCGAGTGCCAGCGTGGCGACGTCGGCGCCAATACCGTCCAGGATGGCGCGCGCCTGTTTGGCGGAACCGCCATGCGATTGGCGCACGGTGACGGCTTGACCGCCGGTCTTTTTCCAGTAATCGGCGAATGCCTTGTTGTAACTTTGATAGAACTCGCGCGTCGGATCGTAGGACACGTTCAGTAGCGTGACGTCGGCGTAAGCACCGCTCAGACTCAGGGCCAGCGGCAGGGCATGGGCCCAGCGTAGGGTGGGGCGAGGCATCGGCATCTCCGTGCGGTGGGTATGACGGAGAGTCTAATGCAAATTACTTATTCCAACAAAATGGCTTTTTTCTATTTTTTTATTCTTTTATGGAATAAAAATTATTCAGATGCGGGCGTGAGGAAGCGCTTGATGCGATGGATCGGCGCCACGCTTTTCTTGCCGGATGCGTCCGTCTTCTTGATGGCGATCTTCTTAGCGGGCTTCTTGCTGGAGGATTCCGCGCGGTGGATGTGCACCGGCGGGGCGGCCTCGTCGTCGTCCATGTCCATATCGGGCACAGCGCGGCCCGATGCGGTGCTCTGAACCACGGCGCTGGCGTTGTTGGTGGCGGTTGGCTTCGGCACGGGCATGGCCTGCGCCGCTCCCAGCACAATCAGCAATGCCGCCGTAATCAGTCTCTTCACGGTCGGGTCCTGTCTTCTGCTGGCAAGTGGGTTATCGTCTTGCCGGCATTTGTCTCTACGGTGGCACCCATCGATGGGTGCGGTGAACCTGCCTTTAGTCGTTTGCGAGGCCAGTTGGCCCGCGCGCTGTCGACGGGACAGGTTTTTATGCCAAGAATCGGCTTTGATTTGAATGAATTATCGGAAACGGCCTGAGTAGCGTCTGTTGGGCGAATGTGTTGATATGTAATGGAATGTACATATATCGCCGTGGCAAAAGGCCGAGCGGCTTGCATTCGTGGCGACAATCGCCGATACCGGAGAATAGGTTGCGATGCCGCGCGGAGGGGGGAGGCGGCCGATCGACCGTGTTGTGAGTGCTTTTGCCGGCCGTGTCCGGCTTTTCAATCAGGTTTGCTATGCTGCCAGCCCCCGTCCCCGAGAATGAGTCGTTACGGCTTGCCGCACTCGATTCCTTCGATCTGCTGTACACCCCGGCCGAAGAGCGCTTTGACCGGCTGACCCGTGTGGCGGCACAGGCATTGTCGATGCCGATCGCGTTGATCTCGCTCGTGGGGCGCGAACAGCAGTGGTTCAAGTCGCGCGTCGGCTGCGCCTGGTCGGAAACCCCTCGCCCCCTGTCCATCTGCGCACACGCCATCTTGCTCGATGATGCACTGGTGGTGCCCGATATCCTGCTGGATCACCGGTTTCACGATTATCCCCTGGTGGGCGGCGTGCCGGACGTGCGTTTCTATGCCGGCGTGCCGTTGCGGCTGGCCTTCGGTTTCAAGGTGGGAACGTTATGCGTTATGGACACCCAACCGCGTACCTTGGACGCCAACCAGCTCACCACCTTGCTCGACCTGGCGCGCGCGGTGGAGGAAACCTTGCTGCAAGACCGCATGGCGCAGGCGCACCCGAGCGAGGGCGGCCTGATGTCCTGCAGTCAGCGGCCCTCGCTGTTGGATGCCGCCAGCGGCTGCTGGAACCGGGCCGGTTTCGAGGCGTTGTTGCAGGCCGAAGCAGCTCATGCTCGCCAGCATGAGCTGCCGTTCGCTTTGTTGATGTTGTCGGTGGAGGGATTGTCGGCCGACGAGCCGGTGTTGGTCGCCGAGGTGGCCAGCCGGCTGCGACGCGTGCTGCAGGGTGCCGGCATTGTGACGCGTTTTTCGCCCGAGTCGTTCGTATTGCTGATTTCCCCGTGCGACAAGCCGATGCTCGGCCGGATTCAGCGCCGGGTGCGCGCCGCGATTCAGGAGCGGCCGTTTTCCGGCCGGGCCGTGACAGTCAGTTGCGGCGGGGCCATGGTCGGCTATCCTGGCTTCGATGTGGCGTTGGCGCTGGTCGATGCCGATCGGCGCCTACAACAAGCGCGCCGTCGGGCCGGGGCGATGTGACGTTGCCTGGGCCTTATGCATCCAGCCCGTTTTGCACCATCTCCGCCGCGCGGATCAGCGCGCGCGCCTTGTTTTGCGTTTCCTGCCATTCCGACTGGGGTACCGAATCGGCGACGATGCCGGCGCCGGACTGCACGTACAGCATGCCGTCCTTGACGATGCCGGTACGGATGGCGATGGCCAGATCCATCTCGCCGCTGAAGGCCAGGTAGCCGACCGCGCCGCCGTAAATGCCGCGTTTGCTCGGCTCAAGTTCGTCGATGATTTCCATGGCGCGGATCTTCGGTGCGCCCGATAGCGTGCCGGCCGGAAAGGTGGCGCGGATCACGTCGATGTTGGGTACGCTGTCGTCGATCGCACCCTCCACGCTCGACACGATGTGCATCACATGCGAGTAGCGTTCGATCACCATTTTGTCGGTCAGCTGTACCGAGCCGGTATCGGCCACTCTGCCGATGTCGTTGCGCCCCAGGTCGATCAGCATGACGTGTTCGGCGATCTCCTTCGGGTCGGCGAGCAGTTCCTCGGCCAGTGCCTGATCCGATTCGGGCGTCGCGCCACGCGGCCGCGTACCGGCTAGCGGCCGTACCGTGACCGTGCCGCCGCCTCGGCGTACCAGGATCTCCGGCGAGGAGCCGATCACATGGAAGTCGCCGAAATGATAGAAAAACATGTAAGGCGACGGATTGAGGCTGCGCAGCGCTCGATACAGCGCCAGCGGCGGTTCCTGATACTGCATCTGCATACGCTGCGCCAGAACCACCTGCATGATGTCGCCGGCCAGGATGTAGCGTTTGCACTGCTCGACCGCGCGCATGAAGGCTTCGGCCCCGAACTCCGATATCGCAAGGCTTTTCTTGCCCGGCAGCGACAGGGGAATGTCCACCGGATTGCGCAGCTGGGCACGCAGTTGGCCAAGGCGGGCATGGGCACGGAAGTAGGCATTTTCCTGTGCAGGGTCGGCATACACCACCAGGTACAGCTTGCCTGACAGGTTGTCGAAAACGGCGACTTCTTCGGATAACAGCAGCAGGATGTCGGGCGTATCGACCGTGTCCGGTTTGTCGGTTTCGGCCAGGCGCTTTTCGATATGGCGCACTGTGTCGTAGCCGAAATAACCGACCAGACCGCTAGGCGTGCGCGGTAGGCCATCGACCGGGGCGGCGCGGAAACGTGCTTGGTACTCTTTGATGAAGTCGAGTGGATTGCCGTGATAGGACTCGACGACGGTATCGTCTTCTTCGACCTGTAGCGTACTCTGTTTGACGCGCAGCCGCGTGCGGCAGGGCAGGCCGATGAACGAGTAGCGACCGAAGCGCTCGCCGCCGACGACGGATTCGAGCAAGTAGGAATAGGGTTGATTGGCCAGCTTAAGATAGACCGACAGCGGGGTGTCCAGGTCGGCGAACAACTCCAGTACGACGGGAATACGGTTGTAGCCGCGACGCGCCAGGTCGTCGAACTCGCTCTGTTTCATGTTGGTCGTTGTCCCTGAGTTTGTTATATGCAGCCAGTGATAGCCACTCAATTGGCGTATGGTTTTAAACCATTCTTGCCGAATTCACAGGGGAAGTAAATCGGGACGCCGGCACCTGCCTGTCCGGTGTGCTGACCGGCCGGACACGCAGGTGCAAGGCGATGAAGCGTCAAATAGCCGGCGCCGGCGGTTTGATCATGTCGTACAAGGATTCCAGTGTGTCGAGCGCCAAATCGGCGCCGAGACTGTCGGCATCGGCGTAGCCATAGCGCATCAAGGCGACCGGGCAACCGGCATTGCGCGCCGCCAGCACATCGTTGGCCGAATCGCCGACCATCAAGAGTTCGCTCGGTTGCACGCCGAACGCTTGGCAAGTGTGGGTGAGCGGCAGTGCCGACGGTTTTTTCTCCGGCAGGGTGTCGCCGCCGATGATCAGCGCGAAATCATCCGCCAAGCCAAGCTCTTGCAGTAGCGGCTGCGCCAAGCGCTCGGATTTATTGGTCACCACGGCGAGCGGCAATTGCAGCGCCTTGAGTAGCCCCAGCGCGGTGGTGACACCGGGGTAGACCGTGGTGTGCACCGTCAGGTGCTGGCGGTAGTATTGCACGAAGAATCGGAAGCCTTGCTCCCATTGCTCATGGGCCGCCAGTGTGTCGCGCTCATCGGTGATGGCCCGATGCACCAGGCTTGCGATGCCGTCGCCGACATGTTCGCGGATACGTGCGTGTTGCAATGCCGGCATGCCCAGGTGATCGCGCATGGCGTTGGCGGCGGCGATCAGGTCGGGCAGAGAGTCGACCAGGGTGCCGTCGAGATCGAAGGCGATCGCTTTGATGTGTTCGAGTTTCATTTTTGTCATTCAGTCGGAAACCAGGGGAAGGTTGCGCAGATCGACGACCGGTTCGCGGCCGAAGTCGGCGCTGCGTAAATAACGCAGGATACGGTGTGCCGCCTCGCCCGCATCGGTCAGTTCGCCATCGGCCTTGAGCGCATCGAAGCGCGGCTTGAGCGGAAACTGGCGTGGATCGGCGGCGCGGATGGTCGCTTGCATATCGGTGTCGACCACACCCGGATAGAGCGCCGCCACGCGTGCGCCGTGCGGCAGCTCGGTCTGTTCCAGCGCGACATGGCGGCTGAAGTGATCGAGTCCCGCCTTGCCCGCGCCATAGACGCCCCAGCCGGGGTAGGCCTTGGCCGCGGCACCGGACGAGATGTTCAGTAGCCGCACATCGGGCGACAACGCCGGTGCTGCGGCCAGAAAGGCATTGGCCAATAACACCGGGCTGATCAAGTTGATGTGCAAGGCGTCGATGACCGCCTCGGGAGGGTATTCCCCCGCCGGCGCCATTGGTGCGACCACGCCGGCATTGTTGATCAAGTCGATCGACTCGAACGGCCCCGGGCCGAGCGCGGCAAGCAAGCGCGGCATCAACGAGGCGGTCTCCCCGGCGTTCGCCAGGTCGGCCTCGACGAAGCGGAAGCGGCCGGGAAGGTCGGCGCCGAGTCCGTGCGGCACATGGCGCGCCACGCCCACCACGGTCGACGACGGGTCGGTCAATAGCTTGCGCGTCAGCGCCAGGCCAAGACCGCGCGAGGCGCCGGTGATGAGATAGGCGCGCATCAGACCGCTCCGGCCAGCGCTCGGCGCATGGCCTCGATGGCGACGCGGTAGTCGGGCGCATTGTAGACGGCCGAGCCTGCGACGAAGGTGTCGGCGCCGGCGCGGGCGATCTCGGCGATGTTATCGGCCTTGACGCCGCCATCCACCTCCAACCAGATTTCGCCGCCGTGCTTGGCGGTCCAGGTGTCGATGCGCGTGCGCGCCGCACGGATCTTGTTCAGGCTTTCGGCAATGAACGATTGACCGCCGAAACCCGGGTTGACCGACATGATCAGCACCATGTCGATCTTATCCATCACATGATCCAGGTAATGCAGCGGCGTGGCGGGATTGAACACCAGGCCGGCTTTGCAGCCGTGGTCGCGGATCATGGACAGCGTGCGGTCGATATGCTCGGACGCTTCCGGATGGAAGGTGATCATGTTGGCCCCGGCCTTGGCGAACATCGGCACCAGGCTATCGACCGGTTTGACCATCAGGTGCACGTCGATCGGCGCTTCGGTATGCGGGCGAATCGCCTGGCAGACCATCGGCCCCATGGTGAGGTTGGGGACGTAGTGATTGTCCATCACGTCGAAATGGATGATATCCGCGCCGGCGTCGATCACATTGCGGACTTCCTCGCCCAGGCGGGCGAAGTCGGCGGACAGTAGGCTCGGAGCGATGCGATAGGTCGGTTGCATGGCGATGGCGGTGGTAGTGTTTCGGGAGAGCGTATTGTAACGCGCCCCATGCGGCTTGTTCGGATAATATAATGAGGAAAATCCTCGCAGCATCGCGCGGCATCAGAAGACAAGAGGAGTGACCATGTCGGACAAGCAACTGGCATTTCAGGTGGAGCCCGAAGCCTCCTACGCAGAAGAACAATCGGACGTGGCGACCGACGTCTACGTCTTTCACTACCATATCCGTATCACCAATACCGGCAAGATCGCCGCCCAACTGATCAGCCGTCACTGGATCATTACCGACGCCAACGAGCAGGTGCAGGAGGTTCGCGGCATGGGCGTGGTGGGCGAGCAGCCGCGCATCGAGCCCGGGCAGAGCTACGAATACAGCAGCGGCGCCACGCTGGGCACGCCTTACGGCAGTATGCGCGGTCGCTACCACCTTGTGAGCGACGACGGTCAACGCCACGAGGTCGAAATACCGGAAATGCAATTGGTCGCCCCCCGCGTGCTGCATTGATCCCCCGCTCAATCAAGGCCCCCACATGCGCTTTACGCACCATGGTCCGGCACCGACCGGCCGCCACGACTGGCAGACGCTGAAAACACTGTTTCCCTATTTGCTGCAGTTCAAGTGGCGCTTGGGATTGGCGCTGTCCTGTCTGATCTTGGCCAAGGTGGCCACGGTCACCACGCCCTTGTATCTGAAGCACGTCATCGACGGACTGTCTGTGCCGGCGACCTTGGTGGCGGTGCCGGTGGCCGCGCTGATCGGTTACGGCTTCGCCCGGCTGATGTCGAGCTGGCTGGCCGAATTGCGCGACGCCATTTTCGCCAAGGTCATCCAGGGTACGGTACGCACCGTGGCGCGTTCGGTGTTTCAACATCTGTTCCGGCTGTCGTTGCGCTTTCATCTGTCGCGCCAGACCGGCGGCATGACCCGCGATATCGAGCGCGGCACGCGCGGTATCGGTTTCCTGCTCAACTTCGCGGTGTTCAACATCCTGCCGACTTTGCTGGAAATCGCCATGGTGACCGGCATTCTGCTGTCGCGTTATCAGGGGTGGTTCGCCGTGGTGACGCTCGGCACCATCGTGGTCTACATCGGCTTCACCTTGTCGGTGACCGAATGGCGCACGGTCTTTCGCCGCAGCATGAACGACCTGGATTCGCGCGCCAATGCCCGTGCCATCGATGCATTGATCAACTTCGAGACCGTCAAGTATTTCAACAACGAACGCTACGAGTCCGAGCGCTATGACCACAATCTGGCCGATTGGGAGGCGTCCGCGATCAAGAACCAAGTATCGCTGTCGATGCTGAACGCCGGGCAAGGCGCCATCATCGCCCTCGGCGTGACGCTGGTCATGGCCATGGCGGCGCGCGGGGTGGTGCGGCACGATATGACCGTCGGCGACGTGGTGCTGGTGGCGACCTATATCACCCAGCTCTACGCGCCGCTTAATTTCCTCGGCTTTATCTATCGCGAGATGAAGCACTCGCTGGCCGATATGGAGCGTATGTTCGTCATCATGGAGGCCGGCGCCGAAGTGGTCGACCGGCCCGGCGCCAAGACGCTGGCGTCGCGCGATGTGGCCGTGCGCTTCGAGGATGTCGACTTCGGCTACGAACCGGATCGCCAGATTCTGCATCGACTGAGCTTCGAGATCCCTGCCGGCAGCACGCTGGCGGTGGTGGGCGCCAGCGGCGCCGGCAAGTCGACATTGGCGCGGCTGATGTTCCGCTTCTACGATCCGACCGCCGGGCGCATCGCCTTCAACGATATGGATACCCGCGATTTGACGCAGGATTCGCTGCGCGCGCACATCGGTATCGTTCCTCAGGATACGGTGCTGTTCAACGACAGCATCTATTACAACATCGCCTATGGCCGGCACGACGCCACGCGCGAAGAAGTGATCGAGGCCGCGCGCTCGGCGCACATCCACGATTTCGTCATGGGCTTGCCGCAAGGCTACGATACCCAGGTGGGCGAGCGCGGCCTCAAGTTGTCCGGCGGCGAGAAGCAGCGCGTGGCCATTGCCCGCACGCTACTGAAAAATCCGCCGATCCTGATTTTCGACGAGGCGACCAGCGCGCTCGATTCCCGTACCGAAAAGGCCATTCAACACGAATTGGCCGACATCGCCGCCAACCGCACCACGCTGATGATCGCCCACCGGCTCTCCACGATCGTCGACGCCGACCGCATCCTGGTACTGGATGGCGGGCGGGTGATCGAGGAGGGTACGCATCGCGAATTGCTCGCGCGCCAAGGGCGCTATGCCGAAATGTGGCGTCTGCAGCAGGAACGGCGGGACGATGCCGCGGTGCTTGAGTTGGGTCAATAAGCTTTCTGTTATTTTCGACCTCAGCGTGGTACAGTCGGATCATCCCCATGAAAATGGCATTAGATCCAGTTAATGGGTATGCGTCGCGTGCTGGCAGGTCCCTTACCGCCCGACGGCTCTCCCGCAGAACCGCTCGTATGCACGGCGCCATTTGCAACCAGCTCACATAGCTCACATAGCTCATAGGAAGTAGCGCAATGGTTATTGCCGAACTCGAACCCAAAGCGGTCTGGGAACATTTTCAGACCCTGTGCGACATCCCGCGTCCTTCAAAACACGAAGAACAAGTACGCGATTATCTCAAGGGCTGGGCCGACCTGAACGGCCTGGATTCCACGATCGATGCCGCCGGCAACCTGATTATCCGCAAGCCGGCCACCCCGGGCATGGAAAACCGTGTCGGCGTGGTCATGCAGGGTCACCTCGACATGGTGTGCCAGGCTAACACCGGTACCGAACACGACTTCTTCAAAGACCCGATCCGCCCGGTACTGCAAGACGGTTGGCTGGTCGCCGAAAATACCACCCTCGGCGCCGACAACGGCATCGGTGTGGCGCTCGCCATGGCGGCGCTGGTTAGCACCGACATCCAGCACGGCCCGATCGAGGCGCTGTTCACCCTGGACGAAGAGCAGGGCATGGGCGGCGCGCTCAACCTGGAAACCGGCCTGCTCAAGGGCAAGTTCATGCTCAACCTCGATACCGAGGAATGGGGTCAGTTCTACATGGGTTGCGCCGGCGGTATCGACGTTAACGTCGAACGCAAATTCGCTACCCGCGCAGTACCGGCCGGCTATCAGGTCGCCAAGTTGTCTGTGACCGGTTTGCGCGGCGGCCACTCCGGTGCCGATATCCACCTCGGCCGCGGCAACGCCAACAAGATTCTGTTGCGTACCCTCAATGACCTGGGTCGCGAAACCGATCTGTGCCTGTCCTCGTTCACCGGCGGTACCGCCCGCAACGCACTGGCGCGCGAAGCCTTTGCCGTGGTGGCCTTCCCCGCGGCCGACCAGGACAAGGTGGCGGGCCTGCTCGACAGCCTGCAGCAAGTCCTGCGCGACGAGTTGACCGGCATCGACGACGGCGTGGCGCTGAGCTGTGCCTCGGCCGAAGCTGCAACGGTGATGGCCGTCGACGATCAGAAGGCGATCTTGTCGGCGCTGCATGCCGCGCCGCACGGCGTCAAGAGCATGAGCCAGCGCGTTACCGGCGTGGTTGAAACCTCGAACAACCTGGGCGTGATCCGCATCGGCGACGGCAAGTTGTTCTGTAACTTCATGGTTCGCTCGCTCAACAACTCCGGCACCATGATGCTGGCCCACGAGGTCATCAGCCTGTTCTCGTTGATCAATGCCGAGATCACTACCGAAGGCGGCTACCCGGGCTGGGCACCGAATCCGGAATCCAAGCTGCTGGCACTGTGCCGCGCGATGTACCAGCGCGACTTCAAGGCCGAATCGCAGGTCAAGGTCATCCACGCCGGCCTGGAGTGCGGCATCATCGGCGACAAATACCCGCAGATGGACATGGTGTCCTTCGGCCCGAACATCCGCGGCGCGCATGCCCCGGGCGAACGCGTCGAAGTCGCTTCGGTCGGTTACTGCTGGGATCTGGTCAAGTCGATCCTGGCCGAGGTGCCGGCGGCCTGATTTCCGGTTTGGAAATATTGGTCACGAAACGCCGATCATGAGATCGGCGTTTTTCTTTTGGTATTAATTTTATTATTATTTAATTGTGTAAATAATAATAAAATTCGACGCCAATCTATTTTTAGCTTGAAATAATATGAATGATCCGGATAAAATGCCGGACATCGTCATCTTGCTCGCAAGATGCTTTTTTCAACCAATACGGAGACCCTTCATGCCGACCGAGCCTGAGCCCTATCCGTATTGGTGTGCCTGCCGTATTCCCGCCTGATTTCTGTCCCTGTGTACAGTCTTGTCGGCGGCGGCGAGCCACCGATACCTGCAACCCTGACCTGATTCGTTCCGCCGCCACAGTTGTGGTCGCACAAGCGCTTATCGCCTTGTCCGGCGGGTCAGGGTATGGACCGGCACGTTCTGCCTGACCTCCCGAGACAGGAGTGATTCCATGTTATCCGACGAACCTGAACCCCGACCCGGGATTCGGGACGACAAGCACGAAAAGGAAATTGTGGCCGACAACGCGCGGCCGCCTTGAACGGCATTGCCGTTGTTTTTGCCATTTCCAGTTTTCCTTTTCCTGTTTTTCTCCTGAATAAACCCCATTAAATATTTCATGCCCTGTCATTTAAATGTGACTGGAGGGTGTTTTATTGTCTGCCATTTTATATGTCGAATGGCGCCGCTATTCCGTTGCCGATAAAAACGGAATGGGAGAAATTCATGCATCGTCATCAGCCTCCGCGCACCCGGTATCAACGCGGCTTCCTCGCCTTGTGGGGTAAGAAATCGGCCAAGCGCCCCGATCTGGGGCAAAAGGAACAGATTCAGGCCCGTATCGCCAGGGAAACCGCAACCTCCATCGAAGAAACCCTGCAACATCTCGCAAGCCATCCGGATGGTTTGACCGAGCGCCAGGCTAGTTTGCGCCTTGAGCGATATGGCCTGAACGAAGTGTTGCACGACAAACCGCCGCACCCGTTGCGCCAGTTGCTGCAAGCCTTCAATAACCCTTTCGTCATCGTGTTGATCGTGTTGGGCGTGCTCAGCTATGTCATGGATGTGGCCACTGCCGCGCCGGGCGATCAGGATTGGACCAAGGTCATCATCCTTGCCGCGATGATCTCGATCAGTGGTCTATTGCGTTTCTGGCAGGAATTCCGCTCGGCCAAAGCCGCTGACCAGCTCAAGTCGCTGGTGCGCAATACCGCGACCGTGTTGCGCCGGATGGACGCCTGGAGCAAGCCGGTCCGGCACGAAATCGCCATGACCGAACTGGTGGTCGGCGACGTCGTGCATTTGCAAGCGGGCGATATGATCCCGGCGGATATCCGGCTGCTGCATTCGCGCGATTTGTTCATCAGTCAGGCGGCACTGACCGGCGAGGCCCTGCCGGTGGAGAAGTACGACACCCTGGGTGCCGTAATCGGTAAATCGGCTGTGGCCCGCACGGGGGGCGCCGCGAATCTGCTGGATGCGCCAAATGTTTGTTTCATGGGCACCAACGTCGTCAGCGGAACCGCACAGGCCGTGGTCGTGGCCACCGGCACCGATACCTATTTCGGTGCGCTGGCCCGCAATGTGGTGCACCACAAGCGCATCGAAACCAGTTTCGATAAAGGCGTGAACAGCGTGTCCTGGCTGTTGATCCGTTTCATGCTGGTCATGGTGCCGGTGGTCTTTCTGATCAACGGCCTCACCAAGGGGGACTGGGTCTCGGCACTGACCTTCGCCCTGGCCGTCGCAGTGGGATTGACACCGGAAATGCTGCCGATGATCGTATCGGCCAACCTGGCCAAGGGCGCCGTGGCCATGGCGCGTCGCAAGGTGGTGGTCAAGCGTCTCAACGCCGTGCAGAACTTCGGCGCCATGGATGTGCTGTGTACCGACAAGACCGGCACGTTGACCCAGGACAAGATCATTCTGGAACATCACTACGATGTGGCCGGCAACCGCGACGACGAAGTGCTGCGCCTGGCTTGGCTCAACAGCCATCACCAGAGCGGCGTGAAGAATCTGATGGATATTGCCATCGTCGAGCACGCCAATCGCCAGGATGAGCATTTCCGCCAAGGGCATTTCCACAAAGTCGACGAATTGCCTTTCGACTTCATTCGGCGTCGTCTATCGGTCATTTTGGCCGACTCGGCGGGCAGGCATTGCATGATCGCCAAAGGCGCGGTGGAAGAAATGCTGGCGGTGGCCAGCCATATCCGCGACGCCGGTGGCATCCGTCCGCTGACCATGGCCGATCGCAGCCGGTTGCTGCAGCAAAGCCAGGCGTTCAACGATGAGGGCTATCGCGTGTTGTTGCTGGCGACCCGCGACATCCCCATCGACGAGCAGAAGGATAACTACCGCACAGCAGACGAAAATGGGCTGGTGGTGCGCGGGTTCCTGACCTTCCTCGACCCGCCGAAGGATTCCGCAGAGCCCGCCATCCGCGCGCTGCAAGAATACGGCGTGGCGGTCAAAGTGTTGACCGGCGACAACGCGATTATTACCGCCAAGGTGTGCCGCGAAGTGGGCCTGGAGCCGGGCACACCGTTGCTGGGCAGCGAGATCGATGCGCTGAGCGACGAAGCCTTGTGCTTGCTTGTGCGGGAGACCACCGTGTTCGCCAAGCTGACGCCGCTGCAAAAGGCCCGCGTCGTCAAGGCGCTGCAGGCCAATGGCCATACCGTCGGCTTTCTCGGCGACGGCATCAACGACGCGCCGGCGCTACGCGACGCCGACGTCGGCATCTCGGTCGATAGCGGTGCCGACATCGCCAAGGAGACGGCCGACATCATTTTGCTGGAAAAGAGCCTGATGGTATTGGAGGAGGGTGTCATCAAAGGACGAGAAACCTTCGGCAACATCCTCAAGTACCTGAACATGACGGCCAGTTCCAACTTCGGCAATGTGTTCTCCGTCTTGGTGGCTTCCGCCTTCTTGCCCTGGGAGCCCATGCTGGCGCTGCAAATGCTGATCCAGAACCTGGTTTACGATATTTCGCAAATGCTGCTGCCTTGGGACAAGATGGATCCGGAATTTCTCAAGCGGCCGCGCAAGTGGGAAGCCGGCAACATCAAACGCTTCATGTTGTGGCTCGGGCCGACCTCTTCGGTGTTCGACATCACGACCTATATCCTGATGTGGAGCGTATTCGGCGCCGGCGCGGCCTGGATGGCGCACGGCGGCACCGCCGGACAGGAAGTCATGAATTCAGGCTGGTTCATTGAAGGCCTGGTTTCGCAAACGCTGGTGGTTCATATGCTGCGCACGCGCAAGATCCCGTTCGTGCAAAGTATGGCGGCTTTGCCGGTCATGCTGTCGACCAGCATCGCCATCGCCATTGCCTGCTATCTGCCTTTCTCGCCGCTGGGCCAGGCCTTCGGCTTCATCCGGCTCGATCCGTCCTACTTCGGCTGGCTGGCCGCTACCATGGCGGGCTATCTGTTGCTGACCCAGGTGGTGAAACAGATCTACATCCGTCGTTATCGCGAGTGGTTCTGATCGCCGCGGGAGGAAGCGTCTGAGCAAAAGCGCCGCAAACTTCGCGGCGTTTTTGCTTTGTCGCATCTAGGTGCAAGACGAACGCTTTACGGTTGGTAGCATGCCATGATTTTTTTCAGCACGCGCGCATCCTCTGCTGTTCCCCGTCCCTCGATGATGGCGCGCATGGCTGCTTGGCCGTGCCGGGCGATCGATTGCTCGGTACATGCTACGTCGATTTCCGCCGCGGAAGCGGTACAGTGTAGTCCTACGCCGAAAACGAACGCTCCGCAGATTAAGTGCATCCGGTGCATGATTTCTCCTTCACTGAATGATGAATGACGCTCTTGGAATCAATGCTCGCCGCGTTTCGCGCGGCAGGAGGTTTGGCCTGACGCACCCAGGTAAGTTCTGGCTGTCGGCGGGCGAAGAGGTGCGCTATTGGACAGGTCAATGGTCTGAGCTCGTCCCGATTAAAAGCACCTCGCCACAAAAACAGGCCCAACCGCAAACGATGCGATTGGGCCTGTTTGACGATCAAGGCGACTACGATCAGACCAAAATACTCTTGGCGATCTGCACATCCTGAATGGCCAGGCCGGTCAAATCGGTGATGGTGATCTGCGACTGGTTTTGCCGTCCCGGGTGTTTGCCGGCGAAGATCTGTCCGAGTTCGACCAGCAGCTCTTTGGCAAGCAGCCCCGCTTTGACGGCGCGGGATACTTCGCCATAAGCCGCACACTGGCTGACGGCATCCACCGTGACCAGATCGGCCCGGGCCACCAGTTCGGTGGCGAGTTCCTGCTTGCCTTCGTCGTCGGCGCCCACTGCATTGATATGCGTGCCGGGCTGTATCCATTCGGACTGCAGAATGGGCTGGGTCGACGGGGTGCAGGTCACGATCAACTGGCATGCTCGGGCCAGCGGTTCGGCATCCAGCGTGCCGTGGATCCGGTAGCCCTTGGCCGCAAACTCGTGCTCGAATTGGTCGAGCGCGTCCTGCGTATGACCCCATACCCATACCGTGCGGCATGGGGTGACGGTTTGCAGCGCTTCCAGTTGCAGTCTGGCCTGCATGCCGGTGCCGACAATGCCGATCGCGTCGATTTTTTGCGGCGCCAATGCGGCGGCGGCCAGCGCCCCGGCCAGGGCGGTACGCAGCCCGGTCAGCCACCCTTCGTCCAGGAGCAACGCGGCGGGCTCACCCGTCAGTGCGGAGAAAGCCATCATCAGGCCTTGGTTATTGGCCAGGCCTTGCTTTGCGTTCCGGTAGAACCCGGATGCGACCTTGACGACGAACAGTTCGTCGCCTTCCAAATAGCCCGATTTTACGCAGCAATCGCCATGCGCTTCTTTGAATAGAAAATGCTGAACCGGCGGGAGTTGGACGTGCCCCTCGGAATAAGCGATGAAACCTTGCTTAATCATCGCGGCGGCTTTGGCCGGGTTATACAGCGCTAGAATCTGATCTTTATTGAGGATTTTCATTGCACTGCCCCGATAAATTTACTCAGCACAATATTCCGACCGCACAATACCACGCCCACTTTCTTGCCTTTGAACCGAGCCGCCGTTTGCAACATGCCGCCCAAGGCGACGCCGGCGGCGCCCTCTACCATCCAGCGGTCGGTTTGCGCCAGCAGCTTCATTGCAGCCTTGATGTCGTCTTCCGGCACCAAGACCGTCTGATCGATCACTTGCTGGCAAATATCAAAAGTGACCGCGCCCGGTTCGACGCCGCCGGCGGTGCCGTCCGAAATGGTGTCCGTTTCGTAGACTTCGATGATCTTGCCGGCCTGAAGGCAGGCATACAGACTGGTGGCATTGGCCGGCCAGCAGCCGATGACCTGGGTGGCGGGGGATAGCTGTTTGAATGCCGTGCCGACGCCGGAAATCAAACCGCCGCCGCCGACCGCAACGAAAACGGCATCCAAATCCGGGCATTGCTCGAACATCTCCAGGGCGGTGGTGCCCTGTCCGGCAATGACGTCCAAGTCGTTGTAAGGCGAAATAAAGGTCTTGCCTTGCGCCTCTGCGTGCTGCCGACCCAATATTTCGGCTTGCAGCGCATCGCCTTTAACCAGCACGACGGCGCTGCCATAGGCGCGAATGGCATCCAGTTTGGTGGCTGAAGCGGTCTCCGGCGCATAGACCGTGACGGCTACGCCCAGTTTCTGGCCGGCCAGTGCGACTGCCTGGCCATGGTTGCCCGAAGAGGCGGTGATGACGCCCTTTTGCTTGGCTGCATCGTCCAACACCGCCAGCTTGTTGCTGGCGCCTCTGAATTTGAACGAACCGGTCGCTTGCAGGTGCTCGCATTTCAAGTACACCTCGCATCCGGTCAGTGCAGAGAGTGCGGGGCTGTGGTCAAGCGGCGTGACGCGTACTTGGGGGCGAATCGCCTGGTGGGCTTCAACAATGTGGTCGAATAGCCTTTTCATGATGACTCCTTACTTTCTTTCAAATATTTAAAAACCGTGGCTCGCCCCATGTTGAGAATGCTGGCCACATAGTTGGCCGCACTCTTGCCACGAAATGCCCCTTGCCCATGCAATGCAATCACCAGTTCCCGTTTTTGCTCGCGCGCGAGAATGGATAGGCTGAGCTGATGCTCTTGTAGCCAAGTGTGTACATACGCGTTGATTCGTTCCTGCCAGTCGTCGCGAAACAATTCCTCCGGCTGGGGTTCGAGTTTCGTGCCGGCGAGAAAGAGATCCAGTGCCGCGCGGGCATTGGCAAAAACCGTGACGTCGAGGTTGATGCACAGCAAACCTTCGGCTGCGCCCGAATGATCCTTCAGCATGACGCTGATCGAGTGCAGCGTTCGGCCATCCCAGTTGAGCTTGGTGTACGGCCCGATGACATCGCGCCCCTCGGTGGTTCCCAAGGTGTCCAGCCCCGAGTTGTCGCCGATCGAACGCTTGGAAAAATTGTTGGCGACGTAAACAACCGTTTGGCTCTTCAGGTCGTGCAACACGACTTCCGCGTAGGGGTAGAGCAAAGCGGCGATGGCATCTGCCATTGGCTGGTGCTTTTGTATGAGTTCCATAAAATAGTCTCCTGAGTCTTTTTTAGACTTTATAGTCTATTATGTCAACGATATTATGCGGCAGCCGTAAAAATAGGATTGTTGCGTGGACCAAACTGTCTACGTTGGCGCTGGCTGCAGCAGTGGTGCGAAGAGGCGGGGGTAAGGCCAAGGAGAAGGCCTGGGGCGCGGGTGTCCCCAGGTTGGCTGGGTGTCAGCTCTTATCCTCTAGCTGGCGGGTCGGGTATGCGGTGCGAATGCCGGCCAATTCCATGGCGGTTTCCCATTTCGCTTCGAGCCGGGTGATGCGACGGTCGTGCTGGCGCAGCTCTTCCGCCACCGATTTGAGGCTGTCGCCCACGCGCTTGACGTCGTCCGACAATCTAAGTGCTTCACGGATGGCGGTGATGGCATCCTTGACGGCGCTCATGCCGCTTTCTCCTGTTGTTGGTCGGTTTCATCCAGCGCTTGCCGCACGGCGCGCAATCCTTCTTCCAGCGAGCGCCGGGCCGTGTCGACGGCGGCCGACAGTTCGGCGGCCATATCCGCCAGCAGAACCTCGTCGTCCGATGGCGCGTTTTGGCAGCGACGACGCACCAGCTCGGAGACGCTGATGCCTTCCTTGAGTGCTTCTTGCGCCAGGAATGCCTTGAATTCTGGCGAGCCGAGTACGGTGATGCGTTCGGTTTTCATTGGCTGAGCCTTGAGGGTTTCGATATGAGTATGTGTATGATCATTATAATATTATGGCGCGGCGGCACAATCCCCGTCGGCCGGCATCAGGGCGCGGCGCCGACCAGTTGCTGCAGGTGCGCCAGTCGGTCGCTGCTGGCCGGGTGATCCGCCAGCCAGCTGTGGTCGTCGCTCAGGGTCTGGATCTTGCTCATGGCGCTGAGCGCGCCTTGCAGCTTGAAGCCATGCAGCCGCAGGAAATGCACGCCGTACTCGTCGGCCTCTGTTTCTTCCGATTGCGAGAATTGGGCGTGTAGCAAGGTTTCCGCCAGATCGCCGACTGCGGACTGCGATAGTTGAACGGCGGCCTGGTTGCCGGTTGCCGCGGCGGCGTCGCGTAACGCCGATGTGGCGTAGGCGAGTTGCAACTGCTTGCGCGTGTGACCGAGTCGCGCATGACCGATCTCGTGACCGAGCACAAAACGCAGTTCGTCGTCGTTCATCATGTCCATCAAGCCGGAATACACCCGTACCGAGCCGTCGGCCGAGCAGGAGGCATTGACGTCTTTGGTCAGGTACACCTTGAAATTCAACGCCAATCCATCTTCGTTCTGGAAGTCGCGCGTCACGCGCGCCAGCCGCTTGCTGTACGGGTTCGAAGGCGGAGCGACGTGGTTTTTGGCATCGGTCGCGTGTATCGAGTCAAGCGCCAGCGTGCGTGCGTTGTCGTCGGAAAGCGTACTGGCGGTCAGCAGTTTGAGGGCGGCGCCGATGGCGCTGGTCAAGTCGACGGCTTGCGCCGGCCAGGCCGGCAGTAGCAGGAGGCAGCAGGGCAGAATCAGTCGGGCAAGTTTCATGACGAGTATTGAAGCGGCTCAATGTATAGGGTTGAAAAAGTATATTGGATAATTCATATGACGTAACTGTTGGCTTGATCCATGTCACGCCTACTAGCTTGACCCAAGGCGGTGGAAGTTCTAGTATGCAGACAAATGTTTGAGTAACGGACAAAAGTTTGCCATGACCGAACGAGAGCAAGAAATCCTGGCGCTGCTGCGGCAAGATCCGCTGATTCCACAGCAGCAGTTGGCCGATCAGCTCGGCATCAGCCGGTCGGCAGTGGCCGGCCACATCATGAACTTGATGCAAAAGGGGCTGATTCTCGGCAAAGGCTATATCTTGGCGCAGCAACGCTATGTGGTGCTGCTTGGCGGCGCCAATATGGATATTCGCGGCAGCACGCCGGCGCCGCTGCGCTTTGCCGATTCCAATCCTGGTCGCGTCAGTTGCTCGCCAGGTGGCGTGGCGCGCAATATCGCCGAAAATCTGGCCCGGCTCGGTGCCGACTGCCGCTTGATCAGTTGCGTCGGCGACGATCTCTATGGCCGCTCGCTACTGGAGGCCACCCAACGATCCGGCGTCGATGTGCGCCCGTGCCTGGTGCTGCCCGATGCCGTTACTTCCACCTACCTATCTATTCATGGGCCGGATGGCGATATGTCGATCGCCATCAACGACATGGAAATCCTGGCGCGGCTGGATGCCGGCACCTTGGCGCCACAGCGCGAGTTGGTCAGGCATGCCGGCCTGATCGTTGCCGATACCAACCTTTCTTCGGAGGCGCTGGCCTGGTTGTTTGCCGAGGCGCGCGACACGCCGGTGTTCGTCGATACCGTGTCGGCGTTCAAGGCCGAGCGCATCCGCCCGTGGCTGGCGCAGATCCATACCCTCAAGCCCAATCGGCTCGAAGCCGCCACCTTATCCGGTTTGCCGCTCGACACCGCGCACGATGTGCCGGCGGTGGCCGATTGGTTCCACCGCCAAGGCGTGCGCCAGTTGGTATTGAGCATGGGCGGCGACGGCGTGTTCTTCAGTAATGGCGCCGAGCAGGGCTGGAGTCCATCGCCGACGGTGGAGATCGTCAATGCCACCGGTGCCGGCGACGCGCTGATGGCCGGCCTGGCGTGGGGTTGGCTGCAGGAAATGCTGCTGCCCGACACGCTGCGCTTGGCGCAAGCCTGCGCGGCATTGACTTTGAGCTGTGCCGCCACCAATAACCCGACCCTATCGCTGGCAGCCGTCCAGCATCTGACTCGAACCTTGACTCAAATGGAGCCCTCATGACGCAACACAGCTATTTGGACATTCATCCAGAAGTCGCCGCCGCCGTCGCGGCCAACCGGCCGGTAGTGGCGCTGGAGTCCACCATCATCTCGCACGGCATGCCGTATCCGCAGAACGTGGAAACCGCGTTGCGCGTCGAGGCGGAAGTGCGCGCGCACGGCGCGGTACCGGCGACCATCGCCATTATCAATGGCCGGCTCAAGGCCGGTCTCGCCCCGGAGGAAATCGAACACCTGGGCAAGACCGGGCGCGAGGTGGCCAAGGTCAGCCGTCGCGATCTGCCGTTCATCGTGGCGCGTCATCAAACTGGCGCCACCACGGTGGCCTCGACCATGATCATTGCCGCCATGGCCGGTATCCGGGTGTTCGCCACGGGCGGTATCGGCGGTGTGCATCGCGGTGCACAGCAGAGTTTCGATATCTCGGCCGACTTGCAGGAGCTGGCTCAAACACCGGTGGCCGTGGTGTGCGCCGGCGCCAAGTCGATCCTCGACTTGGGTTTGACGCTGGAGTACCTGGAAACCAATGGCGTGCCGGTGGTGGGTTACCAGACCGATAAGTTGCCGGCTTTCTTTACGCGAGAAAGCGCTTTCGGCGTCGACTACCGGTTGGACGAGCCGGGCGAGATCGCCGCGGCGATGCGAGCCAAGTGGGCGATGGCGTTGCAGGGTGGCATGGTGATCGCCAATCCGATTCCGCACGAATACGCGATGCCGTCCGCCGCTATCGACGCCGCCATCGAGCAAGCACTGGGCGAGGCCGAGGCGCAAGGCGTGGTCGGTAAGGCGTCCACCCCGTTCCTGTTGGCGCGTGTGTGCGAATTGACCGGTGGCAATAGCTTGGCGGCCAATATCCAATTGGTGCTGAACAATGCGCGCTTGGCTTCCGCAATCGCGCGCGAATACTGTGTGCTTGGCTAGATCCGTCTGCTGTTGGAGGGCGCCGCGAATTTTCGTGGCGCCCTTGTCTATTCGGTGATGACTGTCGGTTAGCGCTTGGCGATGTCGTCGGCACTGGCTGAAGTTGTCAAGAAAGGCCCGCCCGTGCTTGATGGCCGCCCGACCCATTGTTTAGTATTTCATTTCTTTTCTTTGAAACGAAACTTAACAATGGAGGTTGTCTCATGGCTAACAGTCACCGCAACGAGAACGCCGCTCACGGCGCCCGCAACGTTATGAAGGTAGATTACGTGACTGGGAAAGTGGGGGCCTTGGTCGGCAGCGAGGGGGATGACGACCTGGAAGGTGCCGCCGGCATCGATCACTTGCACGGAAAGGGCGGCAATGACCGCTTGTTTGGTTATGGTGGGAACGACCACCTGTTTGGCGGTGCTGGCAACGACCAGTTGTTTGGCGGCGATGGCGATGATTACCTGAACGGGGACGAAGGCGATGATCTTTTGGAGGGCGGCGCAGGCGCGGATCGATTAAATGGTGGGGCGGGTAACGACATCTTGCGTGGCGGCGCGGGCAACGACTCGCTTTCCGGCGATGCGGGAGACGACGAGCTGTATGGCGACGACGGCGAAGACGCACTGTATGGTTGCGCCGGAAAAGATCGGTTATTCGGCGGCGCCGGCAATGATGCTTTACACGGCGGTGGGGATGACGATTACCTCGATGGCGGCGCTGGCGATGACATTCTGATCGGCGGCCTGGGCGATGACGTGCTGACCGGCGGAGCGGGGCGCGATAGCTTTACATGGGAACATGCGCTCCTGCGCTGGAAATCGGGCGAGCGCGATGTGATCAAGGACTTCGTTCTGGACGAGGACAAGCTGCAATTTCTGCAAGGGGCCGAGGCTTGGGCAGCGACAGGCAGGAGGCCGCATATCACGACGGGGCTCTCGCTCTCTTTGTCCACGGAAGGCGACGATACGGTACTGCATATTACGTCTTCGCGCGGCAGCAACGAAATCGTCTTCGAGAATACCGATTTGCTGCAAGGCGGTAGTCTGTCGGAGGCGGAGGTGCTGCAACGCCTGTTCGATAACGGCGCCCCTGCGGTCATGTGGTAGTTAGACGGCTCCGCCAAAAAGCGGCCAGGTGGCCGCTTTTTTATGTGTTGGCGGTACCTGGGTACAGGTAGCAACCCGGTGCGTGGTCGTTGACGACTCCGGTGGCCTGTAGGTAGGCGTAGATGATGGTCGAGCCGACAAAACGCATGCCGGCCTTCTTCAGCTCGCGGCTGATTTGATCGGAGAGCGGAGAGGTCGCCAGGTGCTGGCGAAGGCCTGCCGGGCGCAGTACCGGTTGGCCCGCGACGTGATCCCATAACCAGCGCGAAAACGAGCCGTGCTGCGCCTGCATGGCGAGAAACGCCCGGGCGTTGTCGCGCGTGCTTGCCACTTTTAGGCGGTTGCGGATGATGCCGGGGTCTTGCAGCGCCTGTTCCAGCTCCGAGTCGGTCATGGCGGCCACCCGTACCGGGTCGAAGTGGTGGAACACACGACGATAACCTTCGCGTCGCTTGAGAATGGTAATCCACGATAAGCCGGCCTGCGCGCCTTCCAGAATCAACATTTCGAACAGATGGCGGTCGTCGTGCTGCGGTCGGCCCCATTCCTCGTCGTGATAAGCCTGGTAGAGCGGGTCGTCGCCACACCAGCTGCAACGGGTCGGTTCGGTCGTCATATGCGCTCCAGGGTATTCGAATGGCGTAGTAGTTTCGCCCGAGTTGCCCGGTTTGGCAATGAACTAAAAAGCCGCCCGGGTGGGGCGGCGGTAGGATCGGCTTCCGCCGCGAAGGTATCGTGCCCGGCCAATCGCGGTTGAAATCGCTCCTACGGGTGGCGGATCAGGTAGTCGAAGGCCCCCAGGCTCGCCTTGGCGCCTTCGCCCATGGCGATGACGATCTGCTTGAACGGCACGGTGGTGGCGTCGCCGGCGGCGAAGATACCGGGCGCCGAGGTCTGGCCACGAGCGTCGACCTCGATTTCGCCGCGTGCGCTCAGTGTCAGGGTGTCCTTCAGCCAGTCGGTGTTTGGCAGCAGGCCGATCTGCACGAAGATGCCTTCCAGTTCGATGGTGCGGTCGCGGTCAGTGGTGCGATCGCGATAGACCAGGCCGGTCACCTTTTGACCGTCGCCCAGCACTTCGCGTGTCTGTGCCGATTTGATGATCGTGACGTTAGGCAGACTGGCGAGCTTGGCTTGCAGCACCGCATCGGCGCGCAGCGTGTCGGCGAATTCCAGCAAGGTGACGTGCGAGACGATGCCGGCCAGGTCGATGGCCGCCTCCACGCCGGAGTTGCCGCCACCGATCACCGCCACGCGCTTGCCCTTGAACAGCGGGCCATCGCAATGCGGGCAGAAGGCCACGCCGCGGTTCTTGTACTCAGCTTCGCCGGGTACGTTCATTTCGCGCCAGCGCGCACCGGTGGCCAGGATCACCGCCCGGCTCTTGAGCACCGCGCCGCTTTCCAAATGGACCTCGGCCAGTCGGCCGTCCTGTGCCGGCACCAGTTTCTTGGCGCGCTGCAGATTGATGACGTCGACGTCGTAGTCCTTGACGTGCTGCTCCAGCGCCACGCCCAGTTTCGGCCCTTCGGTGCGGCTGACCGAGATGAAGTTTTCGATGGCCAGCGTGTCGAGCACCTGGCCGCCGAAGCGCTCGGCCACCACCCCGGTGCGAATGCCCTTGCGCGCGGCATAGATCGCTGCCGCCGAGCCGGCCGGGCCGCCACCGACTACCAGTACTTCGAACGGCTCGGCATCTTGCAGCCGTGCCCGGGCGCGCTCGGCGCTGGCGTCGTTGTCGACCTTGGCCAGAATCTCTTCCAGTCCCATACGGCCGTTGCCGAACGGTTGACCGTTCAGGTAGACGGCCGGTACCCCCATGATCTGCCGGGCTTCGACTTCGTCCTGGAACAAGGCGCCATCGATCATCACGCTGGTGACCGACGGGTTGTTCAATGCCATCAGGTTCAGCGCCTGTACGACGTCCGGGCAGTTGTGGCAGCTAAGCGAAATGAACACTTCGAAGTTGAGCGGTCCGGTCAGTTCACCGATTTGCTCTAACAATGCGGCGTCTACCTTGGCCGGGTGGCCACCGGTCTGCAGTAGCGCCAGCACCAGCGAGGTGAATTCGTGGCCCAGCGGAATGCCGGCGAAGACGATGCGGCCTGGCGCCTCGGGACGGCCGACGCGGAAGGATGGGCGACGCACGTCCTGGCCGTCGCTCTTGAGCGTGACCAGCGGCGACAAGGCGGCGATTTCTTGCAGCAACTCGAACATTTCGCGCGATTTGGCGCTGTCGTCCAGCGAGGCGATGAGTTCGACCGGTTGAACCAGGCGGGTCAGATAGTTTTGCAATTGGTTTTTGATGTTGGCGTCGAGCATGGTGTTCTCCAGTGCGGTTTGCATGTCAATGGCACGGGCAAGGCGCGGGCCTTGCCGCTGCCATCGGCGGGTGCCGCCGGGGTGCGAGGCCCCGGCGGGCGTAGGGTGCGTTCGCGAAGCAACGCACCAACGACTGCTTTAGATCTTGCCGACCAGATCCAGCGACGGAGCCAGGGTGGCTTCGCCTTCCTTCCACTTGGCCGGGCAGACTTCACCCGGGTGGCTGGCGACGTATTGCGCGGCCTTGACCTTGCGCAGCAGCTCGCTGGCGTCGCGGCCGATGCCGCCGGCGTTGATCTCGATGATCTGGATCTTGCCTTCCGGGTCGATGACGAAGGTGCCGCGTTCGGCCAGGCCTTCTTCTTCGATCATCACGCCGAAGTTGCGCGACAGCGTGCCGGTCGGATCGCCCAGCATCGGGTACTGGATTTTGCGGATGGTGTCCGAGCTGTCGTGCCAGGCCTTGTGGGTGAAGTGGGTGTCGGTCGAAACCGAGTAGATTTCCACGCCCATCTTCTGGAATTCGGCGTAATTGTCGGCCAGGTCGCCCAGCTCGGTCGGGCAGACGAAGGTGAAGTCGGCCGGGTAGAAGAAGACCACCGACCACTTGCCTTTCAGGTCGGCGTCGGAAACCGGCGCGAAGTTGCCGTTGTGGAAGGCGGTGGTGTTGAAGGGCTTGATTTCGGTGTTGATCAGCGAGGTGGACATCGTGTTTCTCCTATCGGGTTGAGCAAGTTCGGCGTTTGCCGTCGTGTTGCTATGCATGATATGGAGAAACTATTGATGCGTATATTTGATTGTATTTAATCTATCGATTGGCCTTGGCTATCGCCGTTTCGCGCGCCGTCCTTCGCGCGGCAGCCAAGGTTGCAAGCGGATGTAGATCAGGGCGCCGAGGCCCGCGATGGCGCAACCGACGATGGAGTTCTCCACCCGGGCGATGGCAAGCAGGGTCGATGCCTGCGGATAACCGAAGTCGAGCAAGACCATGACCAATGCGGTGATCGGTACCACGGCCATCCAGTAGCTGCGGTTGAGCAGCAGGGCGGTGCCGGCGCCCAGTAGCACCGAAATCAGCGCAAGCCACGTGTCGTCGTGACACCAGGTCAGTACCGCCCAGCCGACCAAGGAGCCCAAGAGCGAGCCCGCCAAGCGCTGGATCAGCTTGGCGATGCTCAATTGCGGGTCGTAGACCGTGACGATGGCGATGGTCAGCGGCACCCAGTAGGCGCGGGTCAAACCCAGGCCGTAGCCGACGGCGTAGCCGGCCAGGATCTTGCTGGCGAAGTAGAAGGTGAAATAGCCGTTGCTATGGCGCCGGCGCAGGAGGCGGCTGATGGCTTCGAACAGCATCGGCCCGAACTGTTTTTCCGGGCGGCCGGCGAGCCATCGGTCGATCAGCACCGACAAGATGCCGGTCAGACCGCCCAAGAGCAGGTAGGTGCCGGCCAGCGGCGACAGCCGCGGATCGCTGTTGCCGAACAGAAAGGCGATCAGCCAGTACTTGCTCATCAACTCGACCGAAGTGCCGGTACCCTGCAGCCAGCCGGCCAACAAAGAGAATGCCAGCAGGAAGGCCAGCGGCGCACCCGGCACCCAGCGGCCGACGTAACCGGCGATGCCGCACAACAGCATGCCCACCGTCATATAGACGATGGCGACCAGGCGCTCGGCGGTCGGCCCGCCGTTGTCGACGAACATCGAGTACAAACCGGCGACGCCGCCGTAGACCGCCGGCAGAAATTCGCCGCGCCAGATGGCGATGAACAGCGGCAGGCCGATGGCGATGGACACGCGCAGTGCGCGACGCCAATTGGGCGGCTGGTTGCGGTCGAAGGTCAGGGTTTGGCTAAGCAGCGTGCGCATCGGTATGGACGATTTTGTATGGTGTTCGGTGCGGCACAGTAAAACAAAAGCGCTGCCGAGGAAAGCCCTGGCGCGGCTGGGATCATAAGCCTTGTGGCATATCAACAAAATCGCTAACCCGCTGGCCTATGATTTGTGGCAAAGCTGTCCGGTTTGGCGCGTGCGCTGCCGGTTTTCTCGGCTGTCGTGCCCCTCGCGAGTTAACTTTCCCCCGAAAGGGTTTTCCATGACTTATCCGCTATACGGGATATGGGATGGCAAGCGGTATGACTATCGCCGCAAGGCGCCAGCCGAGCCGGTTACGGTGGTCGCCGGGCTTGAGGCGCTGATGCCTGACAATCCCACGCGTGCTTTCATCGCCGACCGCGGTTTCCTGGTGTTCGACGGCGGGGCCAACCTGGCCCAAGTCTTCCTACAGCACATGACGCGCGCGGCGCAGGAGTCCTGCGGCCGCTGTACGCCGTGCCGCGTCGGTACGCAGCGTTTGCGCGACCTGTTGCATGTCTTTGCCTACGACGAAGCCGGCACCGAGGTGCTGGATGAAATGGAGGCGCTGGCGCTGCAGGTCACCGAGACCTCGCTGTGCGGCATGGGCCAGACCTGTGCTAAGGCGTTGTGGCAGGCGCTACGCGAGTTTCGCGACCAATTCCGCCCGCTGACGGTGGCGCAGTGCGCGCAAACGCCAGGCCATTTCAGCTATACCACCGCGCCTTGTATCGAAGTGTGTCCGTCCAAGGTGGATGTGCCCAAGTACATCGATGGCGTCAAGGGCGGCAAATTCGACTATGCGCTGGGCGTGGTGCTGGAAAAATACTCGATGGCCGCCACCTGCGGCCGTGTTTGCGTGCGTTTCTGCGAAGACGCCTGCCGCCGCAAGGCGGTGGACGGGCCGGTCGGTATCCGCATGCTCAAGCGCTATGCCGCCGACGTGGCTTTGTCGGGCGGTAAGGCGCTGGAAATTCCGTTGCCTGACGTCCGGCGCGATGAGCGCGTGGCGGTGATCGGCGCCGGGCCGGCCGGTATCACCTGTGCCTACAAGCTGTTGCTCGACGGCTTCCAGGTCGACCTGTTCGATGCGCAGAAGTCGGCCGGCGGCATGGCCTCGGTCGGGATTCCGAGTTACCGCCTGCCCAAGGACGTCCTCAAGGCGGAAACCGAAACCCTGATCCGCCATCTGGGCGGTCGCTTCTTCTTCGACAAGGCACTCGGCCGCGACTTCACCTTGGACGAGTTGTGGGCGCAGGGCTATCGGGCGATCTTCCTGGGTTATGGCGCCAGCCAAGGCACGCTGCTTGGCGTGAAGAACGAAGATCCGTCGCTGGCGGGCTATGTGTCCGGCGTCGATTTTCTGCTCAAGGTGCATAAATTCGTCGAATACGGTTTGCCGTACGACGTGACCGGCGACGTGGTGGTGGTCGGCGGCGGTAACGTTGCGATGGACTGCGTGCGCTCGGCCAAACGCATGGGCGCGCGCTCGGTGCATCTGGTCTATCGCCGTACTGTCGAGGATATGCCGGCCGAGCGCGATGAAGTGATCGCCTGCGGCCAGGAGGGCATCCATTTCCACTGCCTGAGCAATCCGTCGTCGTTGGTGATCGAAAATGGTCGGGTGGTGGGGGTGGAACTGCTGACCATGCGCCAAACCGAGCTCGACGCGCGCGGCCGGCGCGGGGTCGAACCGGTGCCGGGCACCGAACACGTGATGCCTTGCGACTTGGTGGTCGCCGCCATCGGTCAGCAGGTCGACCGGGCGGTGTTGCGACCCGAAGACGGCATTCAGCTCGATAAGTGGCACTGCATCACGGTCAATCCGGATACGCTGGAAACGACCCGGCGTGGCGTTTTTGCCGGTGGCGACTGCGTACTCGGCCCATTGACCCTGGTCAACGCGCTGGATCATGGTGACCGGGCGGCGGCCAGTATCCGCGAATACCTGCTGACCGGCGATGTCGTCATCAAGCCCGAGGCGCGCATGCAGCAACTGCTGGCGGCCAACAAGCTGCTGCTTGACGAGCCGGTGGCGGTGCCGCCGTCGCCGCGCGAGCGGGCGCATGTGCCGGAGTTGCCGGCCGAGACGCGAGTGCGCCATTTCAAAGAAGTGGATGGCTGTCTGAGCAAAGCGGCCGCCTACGAAGAAGCCAAGCGCTGCCTGCGTTGCTATCGCGTTTATTCGCTTTCGACCGCGCGCCCGCTGGCGCACGCCGAGTAAGGAGGCCGCCATGCAAGCATCGATCAATGGACAAAGTTACCAGTTCAAGCCCGGGCAGACCATTTTGCAGGTGGCGCGCGAGCACGACATCTTTATTCCGACACTGTGCGAGCTCAACGATATCGACCACGCGCCCGGCACGTGCCGGGTCTGTCTGGTGGAAGTGCAGGCGGACGGCGTGCCCACGCGCTACTTGACCGCTTGCGATACCCCGCTGCAGGAGGGGTGGCAGGTGCTGACACGCAGTGCCAAAGTACAAGAGATGCGGCGCCTGCAGTTGGAAATGACCATGGCCGATCATCATCAGTCATGCTCGACCTGTAAACGCAACGGCAATTGCGAGCTGCTGGCGGTCGCTAACTCGGTCGGTTTGACCGAGGTGCGCTTCCACTACACGCAGGGATGGGAGAACGACGAGCCGGTGGACGAGGGACAGGCGATCATCTACGACCGTAGTCGTTGTATTCGCTGTCAGCGTTGCGTGGCGGTGTGCCGTAACGTGCAAAACATCGATTCGCTGGAGTTGGCCGGATGGGGGAGTACCGCCGGTATTCGCCTCAAGGGCGGTTCGGTCGAGCCGTCGCCCTGCGTGACTTGCGGTCAGTGCGTGATGGTCTGTCCGACCGGCGCGCTGTCGGAGCGCGACCAGACCCAGGAGGTGCTGGATTATCTGGCCGATCCGGCCATCACCACGGTGTTCCAGATGGCGCCGGCCATTCGTGTCGGCTTCGGCGAGGAGTTCGGCTTGCCGCCGGGACTCAATGTCGAGGGGCAGATCATCGCCGCGCTGCGCAAGCTCGGCGCCGACATCATTCTCGATACCAACTTCGGCGCCGACGTGGTGATCATGGAGGAGGGTACGGAACTCTTGGGCCGGCTGCGCCAAAAGAAAAGCCCGACTTTTACCTCCTGTTGTCCGGCCTGGATCACCTTCATCGAGAAACACTATCCGGACATGCGCCCCATGTTGTCGTCGACGCGCTCGCCGCAGCAGACGTTGGGCGTGATCGCCAAGACCTATCTGGCCGAACGGCGCGGCATCGAGCCCGCGAACATGCGCGTGGTGTCGATCATGCCGTGCACGGCCAAGAAGGAAGAGGCGCGCCGGCCGGAGCTCGGTCACGACGGTCGGCCGGATGTGGACGTCGTACTGACCATGCGCGAGTTCGCCCATCTGCTGCGGCGCGAAGGGATTGATCTCAAGCATATGGAGCCATCGGCCTACGACGATCCGTATATGAGCGAGTACTCCGGCGCCGGCGCGATTTTCGCCACCACCGGCGGGGTGATGGAGGCGGCGTTACGCACGATGTACTACGTGGTCAACGGCAAAGAGCTGGAGCATGTGGAAATCGGTCAATTGCGCGGCTTCGAGAACGTGCGCACCGCACACGTCAACCTTGGCGGAGAGTTCGGCGAGATCAAAGTGGCGATGTGCCACGGGCTGAAAGGCACGCGGGAATTGGTGGAGGAGATCCGTGCCGGGCGCATGGATTTCGACTTCGTCGAAGTCATGGCCTGCCCGGGCGGCTGTGTCGACGGCGGCGGCACGTTGCGTTCCAAGAAGGCGTACCTGCCGTACGCGCTCAAGCGTCGAGCCACGCTGTACGACATCGATCGCCACACCAAGGCGCGCCAGTCGCACAACAACCAGCAGGTGCAGCGCTTGTATGCCGAATTCCTGGGGGCGCCGCACTCGGAGAAGGCGCACCACCTGCTGCATACCAGCTATCGCGACCGCAGTTGTGTCCGTCCGGCCGACATCGAGGCGGCCTGGGACGAACAGGCGGAAGAAGGCAAGTAGGCGCAGCTGTAGGGTGCGTTCGCGTAGGATGCGTTCGCGAAGCAACGCATCAACCTCTGTATCTGCATGGCGGGTTGCCTTCGGCGAACCCACCCTACGAAAATTCATCCACGGCCGCTTTGAACTGACCCCAATAAGTTGGACAGTTTGCTGCTAGGCTTGCCAGGCCTGAGTTCTGTACCTTACAGGACTCAGGCCTTTTAGCTTGAGCTTGA
>NZ_SNZP01000016.1 GCF_004363805.1 Paludibacterium purpuratum
ACGCAGGGAGATCTGAGCAATCCGCTCAAACCAAATATCCACTTGGAGATTACCTCGGGGGAAGGTATTGCTGGCGTTACCAGCCCATCCTCCCTGTCCACCCAGCAAATTCAAGCTCTGTACGACACCATCGTCAAAACTATCCGCATCCGTCCAATCGGCGGACACGACAAAACTTCCGACGCCACGCCTGCCGCCCCAAAGGCTCCGGATCGTCTGCCCTTGGGTAGCAAGGTGGCCAGTGGCCGGCCTTGCCCTGAAAGCGGTCTATGGCAATGCACGCATCCACAGGCCACGCCCCGGCAGCAGTCGTTCACGATAGGCCAGACCCTGCCGTCGGTGCTGGTGCCGAACCAGCGTAGTCTTTGGCAAAAGCTGAAAGGCGCGCCGGAGGAACTGGCCATCGATAGCGAGTGGGAGTTGGTGCAGCTTGGCTAGATCCTCCATGACGCGGTTGGTGCGATGCTTCGCGAACGCACCCTTCTACCGTGCTGGATAGTTTCAGCATTTTCTGACGGCTGCGCTTGGTTGTCAGTGGGTGTGAGGCTGGGTAATCTACCGGTGCGGCATTTGCCGCGAAGAGGCGCGGGCCCGGGGTGCAACGAACACCACCGAACCCGCTGGCCAAACCAAACTTCTAGGGAGTTCAGAATGGTTGCCAACCATGTTAAAGCAGTCCCTGTCTTTTCACAAAATCCGGATTCCCGCCAGCAGCAACTCTTTTCCCTGATTTCCATGTTGTGCTTGCCGCGTCGCAGTCGTCCAAATTCCGACGAGTGCCGTTTGATCGTCGATAGTCGCTTGCCGTGGGCATTCGAGCCGATCGACGGCAACACTTCATGGCTCTATCTGCCGCAAACCGCACAAGCGCGTCGGCTGGCGGGTTGCCTGGTGCTAACGGCCGATTAACGGCCTTTTCGGAGGCGGAGGGCACAGCCCTCCGACCGGAAGTGATGCGGCACTGCCCCCTTTACTAGAACGAGATCGCCACCTTGTAAATCACCATGGCGATCGCCACCAACATGTAACCGCGCAAGACCGCCATCCACAGCTTGCTGCGACCGGTCAGCAGCATCGGCTTGAGGTCGGCCAGTGCCGGCATGCGCCAGTTGTACAGCGTTTCCATATCCGGCTTGACCGTCACCGCGTCGCGCCCACCCATGAACTGCTGCACGATCACCGTCAGCACACAGGCGACGCCGCCGCCGATCAAGATGGCCAAGATGATGCTTTCCGAAATATTCGGGAACAACACCGCGGCGGTCAGAATGACCGACATCATCACCAGAACCGACACGATCAAGGCGGTAAAAATATTGGTCAGGCGCGAGTTGACCCAGGGGCCAAGCACGTCGCGGTCATTGCACAGCAGCAACAGAAAAACCGTTGCGCTCGGCAACAATACCCCGGCCAAAGTCTGTACCGCATTGACCAGCAAACCCAGCGGCACCCCTGGCATCAGCACCAGCGCGGCGGCGAAAACGATCAGTCCGCAGTACATGGCATAGAATCCCAGGGCATCGGTCGGCTTGCGATGCAGCGAATGCTTGAGGCTCAACACATCGCCCAAGGCATAGGCGGTCGACAGCGACACGGCCATGGCGCCGATGATCGACGCGTCGATCAACGCGATGGCAAACAGCACGCCAGGTAGTCGGCCATAGTACTTGCCCAGCCCATGCGCGACCGCGCCGGCATCCATGAAGTTGCCGAACTCCGGACGTCCCGCGAACACTTGCGAGGTAAAGGCGATCATCGCCACGGCGCCGACGATCACCAGCACGATGCCGAGCCACAAATCGGCGCGTTCGTAACGAATGAAGCGCGGGGTGATGCGCTTATCGATGATATAGCTCTGCTGGAAGAACAGCTGCCAGGGCGCCACGGTGGTACCGACGATGGCGATGATCAGCAGCATCACATCCGCCAGCTTGCCGCCCGCCGGCATGCCGGGCACCAGGAAGTCGTGCGCCACTTGGCCGACCGGTGGATGAATCATCACCAGGATAGGTACCAGGAGCAGACTGCCGGCCACCAGGATCAGCGAGAAACGCTCGAAGCGGCGGAAGTCGCCGGTGGCCGCCGAAAGCATGATCAACAGTGCCGCCAGTACCACCCCCATGATCTTGGAAACACCCAGGTATTCCATACCCAGACTGATACCGATGAACTCGGTCACGATGGTCAGCGCGTTGAGCAGGAACAGATCGATGGCGCTGAATGCTCCCCAGAATTTGCCAAAGCGCTCCAGAATCAGCCGCGCATGGCCGACACGGGTCACCGCGCCCAGGCGCAGCACCATTTCCTGATTGACGTAGATGACGGGAATCAACAAGGCCAGCGTCCACAACAGCGAGGTGCCGTAATTCTGGCCGGCCTGGGTATAGGTGCTGAAGGCACCGGCATCGTTGTCGCCGACCATGACGATCAGCCCTGGTCCAAGAATGGCCAGCAGGGTTTTCAGTTTGGCCAGCCAACCATTGCGCGGTGCGGTGTCGTCGTGGCGGATAGTGCCCAGCGCACCGCGGATGTCGCCCAGGTGGGCGGCGTCCAGTACGGCGGCATTGGCGTCGTTCTTGCTCATGTCCATGATTTTCTCCCTAACCGCGACGACGACGGGGCCCATGATGGAAAACGGCCGAACAAGCTTCCGTTCGCCACTCTAGGCCTAACGGCCCTAAGCGGCGAATGGAAGCCCGGCGACCCATCATCGATCCACGGCCGACGCACGGCCTCATCGGGCAGACGACATGCGTCTGTCCAGACGGATTGATAACAGCGATCCGAAACTTGGACACTCCGAACGGTGCATCGGCCATGGCGACGGCAAGCAATCAGCTTTGGCCGAACGCCGAGGCGAATACCCGATTCGGAGGGTTTTCTAGTAGAGCGTGCTAGGGATGATGCAGCCGGTCATTCGAACCGGTACTCGAAGCGCGCTAACCCGTTGCGGCGAGTCAGCGGCGGGGAAAAAGACCCGTGTGTGCTTAACTCGCCAGTACTTCGCTGGCCCAAGCCAGCATGCAACTCTGGGAACTACTGCCCACGTCGGAGCCCTTATGTCATTGATAACAGCCGGATTATAGCCATTGATAAACTGTTTGAGAAGCCCGGCGACTGACCGTGCCAGCAATTTGTTCGGATAAATCCCAATGTGCATTGCCTTCGGCGAATGCACGCTACCTACTCAGGTAGCATGCGTTCGCGCAGCGACGCACGACTTTACTATATTGCCTTTCATAACCACCCAGGGAGACTCCGATGAGCTGGCGCCTACTATTGCTGTTGTTTTTGATCCCGACTCGATTGTTGGCCGACGAGATGGATAGCCGGCTAGTGAAACTGCGCCTGGACTCGGGCCAGACGCTGGTGGTGGCGGAAGGGGAGGGCGAGGCACGCTCGCTGGGCAGTTACAGCATCCGGCTCTACGCCAAGGCTGACGACCCGAGCTTTGCCTTGGATCATTTCCAACAAGGCCTCATCAGGCCGCGCGACGGCTCGGTCACCGCCGTGCGCCAAATTCAACTCAAGCCGCAAGGCAAGCCGTTCGTGATGGTGGTGATGCAAAGCGCCGGGTCGGGCAGTTATTTGTCGGCCGACGCCTACACGCAACCGAAACCCGGCCACCTGGCGCTCTGGCGCTGTGTGCGCGCCCTACCGCCCACGGCCGACTTACGCGCGGCGCTGATGGCGGCAAAGGGCGCTGCGAAATCCTGTACGCCGTAACGGACGATCAGGCCTCGTCTTCCAGGCCGAACATCTCCGCCTGGTCGTCGTAGGAGAAGATCTCGCCGTAACGGCCCCAGTTGATCACCGAGTCGAGCGTCTCCTCGGCGGCCTCGTCGCTCAGGTAATCTTCCAGTTCCTGCTTGAAGCGGTCGCGCGGCGCGCGCTGCTTCGGCCGCTCGTTCAGCACCTGTTTGATGTGCGACGCCAGCGGTACACCGCGCAGCAGGCAGTCGGCAAACAGCTGCTTGCGCTCCTGTGTGCCGAAGTCGGAGTACTGCCGGCCGTAGTAGGTCAGGGTGATGTCGCCTTCGGACATCTCGGCGAAACCCAGGTGCTGCAGCAGTTCGGCCACCGGGAACAGGTCGTCGACCTCCATATGCAGTTGCTGGGCGATTTCCGGCATGTCGGCCCGACCGTTGTATGGCGCGGCGGCCACGGTCTCGATCAGACCGGCGATCAGGTTGGTCGAGACCTGCGGCAGCCAGCTCTTGAGCTCCAGCCCCACCTTGCGCTGTGCGTCCGCTTGCGGCCGGCGCGTCATCTTGGCGTAGATATCGTCGACGAACTGGCGGAATGCCGGGTCGAGACGATTGCGCGGATGGGCGAACGGCACGGTGACTTCGGAAATCACCCGGCCCGGATTGGACGACAACAGCAGGATGCGGTCGCACATGAAGACCGCTTCTTCAATATTGTGCGTGACGATCAAGATCGACTTGATCGGCAGGCCGCCCTCGTTCCACAGATCGAGCAGGTCGGTACGCAAGGTTTCGGCGGTCAGCACGTCCAGCGCCGAGAACGGCTCGTCCATCAGCATCAGGGTCGGATTGACCACCAGTGCGCGGGCGAATCCGACGCGCTGGCGCATGCCGCCGGACAACTCGCGCGGATAGGCGCTTTCGAAACCGTCCAGACCGATCAGGTCGATCGCCTTGAGCGCGCGTTCGCGGCGCGCTTGCGCCGGCACGCCGAGCGCTTCCAGGCCGGCTTCGACGTTCTCCAGCACCGTCAACCACGGGAACAGGGCGAAGGTCTGGAACACCATGGCCACACCTTCGACCGGGCCGTCGACCGGCCGGCCGCAATAATTGACCTCGCCGTCGGTGGCCGGAATCAGGCCGGCGATAATGCGCAGCAGCGTCGATTTGCCCGAGCCGGAACGGCCGAGCAGGCCGACGATTTCGCCTTCCTTGAGCGTCAAATTGACACCGTCGAGTACCTTGAGCTCGCCTTGCGCCTTTTCAAAGCCGCAGCAGACATCGCGCGCGTCGAGAATGGTCGAATTAGCAATGTTTTCCATGAATCTCAATCTTTCTTCGTCAGCCACGGATCAACGCAGATGGTTTTCGGCATAGGCATACATCGGCCGCCACAGCAGACGGTTGAATAGCACCACGAATAACGACATGGTGGCGATGCCGAGAATGATGCGCGGAAAATCCCCGGCCGCGGTCGTTTCGGCAATATAGGCGCCAAGGCCATGCGCCTTGAGCTTGATATCGCCCCACTGCACCATTTCGGACACGATGCTGGCGTTCCAGGCGCCCCCCGAGGCCGTGATGGCGCCGGTAACGTAGTAGGGGAAAATCCCGGGCAACATCACCTTGCGCCACCATTGCCAGCCGCGAATGCGGAAATTGGCCGCCGCTTCGCGAAAATCGTTGGGAAAGGCGGAAGCACCGGCAATGACGTTGAATAGGATGTACCACTGCGTGCCCAGTACGATCAGCGGCGACAACCAGATATCCGGGTTGGCGTGAAAATGCACGATGCCGATCACGAAGACCGGGAACAGCAGGTTGGCCGGGAACGCCGCCAGGAACTGCGCCAACGGCTGGATCTTTTCGGCCAGTCTGGGGCGCAAACCGATCAATACGCCGAGCGGCACCCACACCAGCGAGGCAAGTGCGATGAGCAGCAGCACCCGCAGCAGGGTGACGAATGCCAGGGTCAGCACCTGCCAGACATCGTGCCAGCTCACGCCGGCGGCGACATAGCTGACCACCCGCCAGGCGAGCGAACAGGTTCCCAGAATGACCAGCACCGCCCACAATACATCGGCTAGCCGGCCCATGGCCGGTGTCGCCGGCTTGCCGGACGCGGGTAGCGGCAGCTTAAGCGGCATGCGCGCCAAGGTTCGCAGCAAAGTGCCCAGCGGCTGGAACATTTTTTGGATCAGCCGTGTGCGGCGGATCAGATCCAGCAACCAGGATTCGGGCTCGTTCTGCGAACTGGTGTCCTCCATGCGGAACTTGTCGGCCCAGGCAACCAGCGGACGGAACAGAAACTGGTCGTAGGCCAGGATCACCAGCGTCATGGTAAGAATTACCCAGCCCACCGCGCCGAGGTTGCGCTCGGCGATCGCCTGCGCCAGATAGGAACCGATGCCTGGCAGGGTAACCGTGTTGTTGCCCACCGTAATCGCTTCCGAGGCCACGACGAAGAACCAGCCGCCGGACATGCTCATCATCATGTTCCAGATCAGGCCGGGCATGGAGAAGGGCACCTCGAGCTTCCAGAAACGCTGCCAGCCGGTGAGCTGGAACCCGCGCGACACCTCGATCAGATCGCGCGGCACCGTGCGCATCGACTGATAGAAGCTGAAGGTCATGTTCCAGGCTTGGCTGGTGAAAATGGCGAAGATCGCGGCGAACTCGGCGCCGAGCACCCGACCCGGGAACAGCGCGATGAAGAAGGTGACGGTAAACGAGATATAGCCCAGCACCGGCACCGACTGCAGGATGTCCAGGATCGGCACCAGCACTTTCTCGGCGCGCCGGCTCTTGGCGGCCAAGGTGCCATAGACCAGGGTGAACACCAGCGAGGCGAACATGGCGGCCAGCATGCGCAGGATCGTGCGTAGCGCATACTCCGGAAGACTTGCGGGATCGAGCGAGATCACCTGGGTCTTGAGCGTCGATAACGGCGCCATGGTCTGGTGAAACCCGGTGCTGCCGAGCACGATCACGCACAGAATCAGCGGAAAGGCGACAAAGTCCCAGCGATTGGGCAGCAGCCGCCGCGCGGAGGCATTGAAGAGGGGAGGCAGGATCATGCGCATCGACCGGCTCCCTTCGTGTTGTTATTCATAGTCGCCTTTTGTTGATGGTGCGTTGCTCCGCGAACGCACCCTGCGTGTTAGTAGCGTGCGTTCGCCGCCGGCCGATAGTCTAGCTTGCTTTGATGACATTTCGGCGCTTTTACATGAAAACGGGCCAGCTCGCGCCGACCCGTTATTTTCGCCGATCTACGTGACGCAGGGAACCCCGTCAAGGAGAAGCGGGCGCATCGCCGACAGGGGTGCGATAACCGCCGCCCAGAGCCTTGATCAAGCCGACCGTCGCAGTCAGTCGGCTATTGAGAATGTCGAACTCCGCGCGCTCGCTCGACTGCTGGGTGGCATTGGCCTGCGTGACGTCCAACATGCTGGCGGTCCCCGCTTGGTACCGATTCAGCGTAATGGCGGCCGATTGGCGCGCCGATAGCACCGCCTGGTGCTGCATCTCGGCTTCTTGTGTCAGGATGCGCATGGCGGCCAAGTTGTCTTCCACATCCTGGAACGCGGAGAGCACCGTCTGCCGATAGGCGGCGACGGTCTGATCGTAGTTGGCCTGCGCCGCGTCGTTCTGCGCGTTGCGCAACCCACCGTCGAACAGCGTGGCCGCCAAAGTCGGCCCGACCGACCAGACCCGGTTGGGTAACGTGATCCAATCGCTCAGATTGTTGCCTCGGAAACCGCCGCTGGCGCCCAGCGTCAGCTGCGGAAACCAGGCGGCGCGTGCAACGCCGATTTTCGCGTTGGCCTGGGCCACCAGCCGTTCGGCGGCCGCCACGTCCGGGCGGCGTTGCAACAATTCGGACGGCAAGCCCGCGGGAATGACCGGCATACTCGGCGCCGCCTGGCGTTCGCCCAGCGCAAAACCGGACGGCGACTGGCCGATCAACACCGCGATCGCATGCTCCAGCTTGTCGCGTTGCAATCCTTTATCGATTGCCTGCACCTGGATGCTTTGCAGTTGGCTCTGCGCCTGGGCGACATCGCCTTGGCCCGCGACACCGGCGGCATAACGGTTCTGCGTAATTTGCAGTTGCTGCCGGTAAGCCGCCACGCTGTCGTCCAACGAGCGCTTCTGGCTATCGGCGACATACAACTGGAAATAGGCGATCGCCAACTGCGCCTGAGCGCTCAAACGCGCATTGGCCAAACTGGCGAGGCTGGCAGCTTCGCCTGCTGCGCCAGCCTCGGCGCCACGGCGCAGTTGCCCCCATAGATCGATTTCCCAACTGGCCGACAAGGCCGCGTTATACGCGGTGTCGACCGAACTCGATGCGCTGCCGGACCCGGTACTGCGACCATGCGTTTCGCTGGCCGACAGGCCCACGGTCGGGAAGAAACCCGCCTGAGCTTCACGCAACAAGGCCGCCGACTGCCGGTATTGCGCCTCCGCCTGAGCGATGCTCAGATTGGCGGCGTTGAGCAGCCCCTCCAGCCGATCCAGATCCGGATCGCCGAACACGGTCCACCAGTCGCCCTTCGGTCGCTGGTCGGCCGGCTCGGCCTGTTGCCAGCCCTTCGCCTCCTTGAACTGGCTACTCGTCTCCACGCTAGGCCGGACGTAATCCGGCCCGACCGCACATCCCGTCAGAACCAGCCAGCACAAGCCGCAGAATAAGCGCTTTTTCATACTGCATCCTTGTTATTCATGTCATGCATTGGTGCCGTCACCGCCCCGCGGCGCCTGGGCGGGCGACAGCGGCGGCTTACGCCACGACAAGCACCACAGCCGGAAACGGTCGAGGTATAGATAGATAACCGGCGTGGTATACAACGTCAGTGCCTGGCTGACCACCAGGCCGCCGACGATGGCGATACCCAGCGGCTGGCGCATTTCGGCACCGTCGCCATGCCCCAGCGCCAACGGGATGGCGCCAAACAAGGCGGCCATCGTGGTCATCATGATCGGTCTGAAACGCAGCAAGCAGGCCTGAAGGATCGCCTCGCGCGTCGACAGCCCCTGCTGTCGTTCGGCTTCGAGCGCGAAATCGATCATCATGATGGCGTTTTTCTTGACGATGCCGATCAACAGCAGCACGCCGATCATGGCAATGACGCTGAATTCGGTATTGCAGGCCAACAGCGCAAGCAGAGCCCCCACGCCGGCCGACGGTAGGGTCGACAGGATGGTCAGCGGATGCACGACGCTCTCGTAGAGCATACCCAGCACGATGTACACCGCCAGGATCGCCGCCAGGATCAGCACCGGCTGGCTCGACAGCGAGCTTTGGAAAGCGGCGGCCGAGCCCTGGAAACTGCCGATGATCGTGGCGGGCAGGCCGATTTTCCGCATTGTGCCGTTGATGGCGTCGGTGGCGTCGGAGAGCGAGACGCCGACCGGCAGGTTGAAGGAAATAGTGACCGCCGCGAACTGCCCCTGGTGGTTGACCGCCAGAGCGGTATTGCTCGGCTCGTAGCGGCTGAACGCCGACAACGGCACCATCTGGCCGCTAGGCGAGCGCACGTAGATCCATTGCAGGGCATCGGGGTTTTGCCACCATGTCGGCGCCAGCTCCATCACCACATGGTACTGGTTGAGCGGCCGGTAAATGGTCGAGACCTGGCGCTGGCCGAACGCATCGTTGAGCGTGCTATCCACCGCCTGCTGGGTCAAGCCTAAGCGCGCCATGGTATCGCGATCGAACACCAGCTTGACCTCGCGGCCTTTGTCCTGCTGGTCAGAGTTGACATCGGCAAGCATCGGCAATTGGGATAGCGCCCGCCGGACTTTCGGCTCCCACTGGCGCAGCGTCTCCAGGTCGTCGCCCTGTAAGGTGTATTGATACTGGGCGTTGCTGGCCCGCCCGCCGATGCGGATATCCTGCACCGATTGCAAATAGAGCGTTGCGCCCGGCTCGTTCGCCAGCGACTTGCGCAGCCGGGCGATCACCTGATCGGCACTTTCCCGGCGCGCCGAGAGCGGCTTGAGCACCACGAACAGATTGGCGGTATTCAGCTGAGAGCCGCCGGTGAAACCGACCACGGTCGCCACGGCGGGATCTTGCCGTACCTTGGCCATGAAGCGGTCGAGCTTGACCTTCATCGCCTGGAAAGAGGTCTGCTGGTCGGCCTGCAGCATGCCGGCGAGCCGCCCGGTATCCTGCTGCGGGAAAAAGCCTTTCGGCACCGCACCGTACAGATAGACATTCAAACAAATGGTTGCCAAAAGCAACATCATCATCAAACGGCCGTGCGCCAACGCCCAGACGAGCGAGCGACGGTAGCCGTCTTGCATCGCATTGAGTGCGCGCTGCGCCCATTCCACCACCCGCCCATGCTCGCGCGCTTCGTCGTGCGGCTTAAGCCAGCGCGCGCACAACATCGGCGTGGTGGTCAGCGAGACCGCCAGAGAAATCAGAATCGCCGCCGACAGGCTAATGGCGAACTCGCGAAACAACCTGCCGATGATGCCGCCCATGAGCAGAATCGGGATGAATACCGCGATCAGCGACAAACTCATCGACAAGACGGTAAAGCCAACTTCCTTCGCGCCCTTGAAGGCCGCAGACATGGGCGACATGCCGTCTTCGATGTGGCGCGAGATGTTTTCCAACACCACGATGGTATCGTCGACCACGAAGCCGGTGGCGATGGTCAACGCCATCAACGACAGATTGTTCAGACTGAAGCCGGCGAGATACATCACGCCGAAGGTGCCTACCAGCGACACCGGCACGGTAATGGCGGGAATCATCGTGGCGCGGCCGTTACGCAGAAACAGGAACACCACCATGATCACCAGTGCGATCGAGATCATCAGCGTGCGCTCGACGTCGGCCAGCGATGCGCGGATGGTCGGCGTGCGATCCAACGGCACGTTGAGTTGAATCCCCTGTGGAATCGACGCCTGCAATTGCGGTAACAACGCGCGCACCCGATCGACGGTATCGATGATGTTGGCGCCAGGCTGGCGCGTCACCACCAGCAACACCGATGGCTGACCATCGACCGCACCGGCATTGCGCAAGTCCTGTACCGAATCCACCACCTCGGCCACATCGGAGAGCCGCACGGCGTTGCCGTTTGCGTAACGAACGATCAGCGGCAGATAGTCGCGCGCTTGGATGGCCTGGTCGTTGGCCAGGATCTGCCAATGCCGGTCGCCTTCCTCCAACGCGCCCTTGGGTCGGTTGGCATTGTTGGCCGCCAAGACCGCGCGCACCTGTTCCAGGCCGATGCCGTAGTGATTGAGCGCCTGCGGCTGCAATTCGACACGCACCGCCGGCAGCGAGCTGCCGCCGACCGTCACATCGCCCACCCCCTGCACCTGAGCCAATTGCTGCGCCAGCATGGTCGAGGCGATGTCGTACATCTGCCCCTTGCTGTAGGCCTTGGAGGTCAACGAGATGATCATGATCGGCGCTTCCGACGGATTGACCTTGCGGTAGCTCGGATTGCTCGGCAATCCCGTCGGCAACAGCGAGCGCGCGGCGTTGATCGCCGCCTGCACATCACGTGCGGCGCCGTTGACGTCGCGGTCGAGATCGAACTGCAGCGTAATGCGCGTCGACCCCTGGGCACTGGTGGAGGTGATTTGGGTAATACCGGCAATGCGGCCGAGCGAGCGTTCCAGCGGCGTCGCCACGCTGGACGCCATGGTCTCGGGGCTCGCGCCCGGCAATCTGGCCGACACCGAAATGGTCGGGAAATCGACCTGCGGCAACGGCGACACCGGCAGCAGCTTAAAAGCCAGCGCACCGGCCAGCAGCACGGCCAGCGTCAACAGCACCGTACCGATCGGCCGACGGATAAAGGGGGCGGACAGGTTCATGCCGGTTTCCGTCGACGCGCGAACACGCGGTCAAACGCCAGGTAAATCACCGGCGTGGTAAACAGCGTCAATACTTGGCTGACCATCAGACCGCCGACCATGGTCAAACCCAGCGGATGGCGCAGCTCCGAGCCGACCCCCGTGCCGAGCATCAGCGGCAGCGCGCCGAGCAGTGCCGCCATGGTGGTCATCAGGATCGGCCTGAAGCGCAGCAGACAAGCCTGGAAGATCGCCTCGCGCGGCGCCATACCCTGTTCGCGCTCGGCATCGAGCGCGAAGTCGATCATCATGATGGCGTTTTTCTTGACGATACCGATCAACAACACAATGCCGATGATGGCCACCACGCCCAGATCGTTGCCGGACACAAGCAATGCCAACAGCGCGCCGACGCCGGCCGAGGGGAGGGTGGACAGGATCGTCACCGGATGGATGGTGCTCTCGTACAGCACGCCCAGTACGATATACATCGTGATGATGGCCGCCAGGATCAGCCACAGCGTATTGGACAGCGATGCCTGGAAAGCCGCTGCCGCGCCCTGGAAGTGCGTCTGGATCGACAAGGGCAGATCGAGGTCGCCCTCCGCCTGCCGCACCGCCCCGACAGCGCTGCCGAGCGAAGCGCCCGGCGCCAGATCGAAGGAAATGGTCGCCGACGGGAACTGCCCCAGGTGGTTGATCGTCAGCGGCGTGTTGCGCTCTTCGACCCGCACCACGGTCGATAACGGCACCTGGGTACCGCCGGTCGTGGGCAGATAGACCGCCCCCAACTGCGCCAGCCCCACTTCGCCGGCTTGTTGCTCCAGCACCACGCGATACTGACTGGTCTGGGTGAAGATAGTCGAGATCAGCCGCTGGCCAAAGGCGTTGTATAACGCATTGTCGATGGCGGCCGGCGTGATCCCCAAACGCGCGGCGCTGTCGCGGTCGATGGACACATAGGCCTGCAAGCCTCGGTTCAGCAGGTCGCTGGCCACATTGCGTATTTCCGGCGACTGCTGCAGACGGCGCACCAGCTTAGGCACCCACAGGTTCAGCTCGTCCAGACTATTGGCCTGCAAAATGAAGCGATATTGCGAGCGGCTGACGCCGGAATCGATGGTCAAGTCCTGTACCGGTTGCAAATAACTATCGATGCCGGGCACTTGCGCCAAGCGATCCGATAATCGCGGCAGAATGACGGCCATCGCCTCGCGGCGGTTTTCCGGCTTGAGGTTGACCAGCATGCGGCCGTTATTGAGTGTCGCGTTGTTGCCGTCCACGCCGATGAAGGAAGACAGGCTCTCCACCGCCGGATCTTGTAGCAGCAGCCGCGCCACTTGCTGTTGGCGCTCGGCCATGGCGGTAAAGGAAATCGACTGCGGCGCATTGGTGATCACCTGGATGGCGCCGGTATCCTGTTGGGGGAAAAAGCCCTTCGGCACCCAAAGATACAGCAGCACCGTCAGCGCCAAGGTACCGAAGGCGACCAACAGCGTGGCCTTCTGTCGATCCAGCACCCAGGTCAGCACGCGCCCGTAGCCGGCGATGACCCGGTCGAAGAATTGGCCGCTGGCGTGATAAAACCAGCCTTGCTGTTCTTCCGGTATATGCTTGAGCAGCCGTGCGCACATCATCGGCGTCAGCGTCAGCGAGACCACGGCCGAAATCAGGATCGACACGGCCAGGGTCACGGCGAACTCCCGGAAGACGCGGCCCACCACGTCCCCCATGAACAGCAGCGGAATCAGCACCGCGATCAGCGAAAAGGTCAGCGAGATGATGGTGAACCCGATTTGCTCCGACCCCTTGAGTGCGGCTGCGAACGGTTTTTCTCCCGCCTCGATGTAACGCGCGATATTCTCGATCATCACGATGGCGTCATCGACGACGAAACCGGTCGCGATGGTCAGGGCCATCAACGTCAGATTGTTGATGCTGAAACCGGCGAGGTACATGACGGCAAAGGTGCCGACCAGCGACAGCGGCACCGCCACGGCGGGAATAATGGTGGCCGGCACATTGCGCAGGAACAAGAAGATCACCATCACCACCAGCGCCACCGCCAGCAGCAGTTCGAACTGCACGTCGGCCACCGAGGCACGCACCGTGACCGTGCGGTCGGTCAACAGACGCACGTCGACCGTGCCGGGCAGGGTGGATTGCAATAGCGGCAATTGCTGCTTGATGCGGTCGACCACCTGAATGACGTTGGCGCCCGGCTGACGCTGGATATTCAGAATCACCGCCGGCGTGGTGTCGGCCCAGGCCGCCAGCCGATTGTTTTCCGCGCCGTTTTCCACCGCGGCGATATCGGCGAGCCTGAGCGGCGCGCCGTTCTTATAGCTGAGCACCAGCTTGCGATAGTCGTCGGCGGTGTTGAGTTGATCGTTGCCGTCGATGGTCGCGGCCATCTGCGCACCGTCGAAACTGCCCTTGGCCTGATTGACGTTGGCGCTGCCGATCACGCTTCGCACGTCATCCAGGCTCAGGCCTTTGGCGGCAAGCGCGGGCCCGTTGACGCGAATGCGCACCGCCGGGCGTTGGCCGCCGCCGATACTCACCAGGCCGACGCCGGGCACTTGCGACAGCTTCTGAGCCAGCCGGGTATCGACCAGGTCGGTCAACATCGGCAGCGGCAGGGTTTTCGAGGTGATGGCCAGCGTCACGATCGGGGTGTCGGCCGGGTTGACCTTGCTATAGACCGGCGGGGTCGGCAGGTCGGACGGCAGCAGATTGGAAGCGGCGTTGATCGCCGCCTGCACTTCCTGCTCGGCCACATCCAGGCTGGTTTCCAGGCCAAACTGCAGCGTGATGGTCGAAGCGCCGCCGGAACTGGACGAACTCATCTGATCAAGGCCCGGCATCTGGCCGAACTGCCGCTCGAGCGGCGCGGTGACCGACGAAGTCATCACATCCGGACTAGCGCCGGGGTATAAGGTCACCACCTGGATCGTCGGGTAATCGACTTCCGGCAACGCGGACACCGGCAAAAACCGGTAGCAAAGCAGGCCGACCAACAAGATCGCCAGCATGGCCAGCGACGTCGCGACCGGCCGCAGAATAAATTGGCGTGACGGATTCATCCCTATTTGGCTCCGTGCGCCTTATGCTTGCCGCCGCCGGGCGCGGCCGAGTCTTTCGCACTCGCCACGATCACCTTGGCGCCGTCGCGCAACCGATCCATGCCGTCGACCACCACCCGGTCGCCGGCCTTGAGCCCATCCTCGACGATCATCAGGTCGCCGACCACCGGGCCGGGCCGTACCACCTGCAATGCCACGGTATCGTCCGGCAAAATCCGGTAGACGAAGGTACCGGGCTGGCCACGTTGCAACGCGACGAGCGGAATCACCAGCGCGCCCTTGCGCTGCTCGGTACCGAGCCGCACGTTGACAAACTGGTTGGGGAACAGCGCATTGTCCTGGTTGGCGAAAACCGCCTTGAGCTTGACCGTGCCGGTCGAGGTGTCCACTTGGTTGTCGACGGTCAATAGACGGCCGTCGGCCAACTTGTTGCGATTGTCGCGGTCGAGCGCCTCTACCGGCAGCACCGCATTGGCGCGCACCGACGGCAGAACGGGCGAGACTTGATCCTCCGGCAACGAGAACACCACATTAGCCGGCTGCATCTCGGTAATGACCACAATGCCATTGCTGTCGCTGGCATGCACGATGTTACCCAGATCCACCTGCTTCAGGCCAACCCGCCCGGACACCGGCGCGGTCACCCGGCTATAGCTCAACTGCAGTTGGGCGTTCCCGACCGCGCCGCGGTCCGCCATGACCGTGCCCTGGTACTGCGCCACCAAGGCCTCTTGGGTCGCCACCTGCTGCTGGGAGATCGAGTTCTGCGTCAACAGCGTGCGATAGCGCGCCAAGTCGATCTGCGCATTCTTCAGTTGTGCCTGGTCGCGCGCCAGTTGTCCCTCTGCCTGCATCAGCGCCACCTGAAACGGACGCGGGTCCAATTCGGCCAACAGTTGTCCAGCCTTGACCATCTGTCCCTCGCCAAACCCCAAACGCATCAGTTGGCCATCGACACGGCTACGCACCGTGACGGTATTGTTGGGCGTCACCGTACCGAGCGCGCTCAAATAGATCGTCATGTCGCGCGGCGCCACGCTGGCCACGGTGACGACTTGCTTTGTCTGCTTGCCGCGTCGCTGGGCATCGGCGTTCGCGGCCTGGTTACGCCAGACCAGCCAAACAGCCAGCAGCACGAACAGCAGCAGGATCAAAAGGAATTTGCCTTTGGCGCGCTGGCGCAGGACTTTTGTAAGCAAAGGGGACATGGCAACCGGGCTGTTGAACGCAAATAGTTTAGGAGATGCCCTAGATGTTACTCGATCAGCATTACAATAGCCGGAAGGGATTTAAGTACAAACCCCTTGCTTGATTAACATCTTTTAATTCGGTTCCACGTGAAACGCCACGTTTCAACTTTCCAGGAACACACGCAGACGGGTCACGCGCGCCGGTAACGGGATCGCCTTCAGGCGATCGGCCAATTCGGCATGATTGGCAGGCAGACGAATATCGATCTCGATCGCGCCATCCAAATAATGCAGCAGAGCCTGATCGAGCAGGCCCGCATCCGCCCCCAATGCCGCCGCATAAGGCGACAACGTGATCTGGCGCGACGGTAGCCCCAGATTGGCGCCGCCGTCTTCTTGATCGGCATCGATATGGATGGTCACGTCGGTCAGCTCGAAGTCGCGCATCAGCCGCTGCTGGGCGCGCAAGCTGATCTGGTGCCCTTCGGACACGCTGATATGGCTCCCCACCAGCAGATGCGCATCGACGATAACCAGATCGCCCATCTTGCGCGTGCGGATATCGTGCGCATCCACCACGCCCTCGGTCTGCAACAGCGCCTTGCGCATCGCTTCGACCTGCGCGGGCGCCAGGCCTCGATCCATCAGATCCTGAAAGGCGTCGTAGCCGAAGCGCCACCCCATGCGTGCCACCATCAATCCGACCACGCCGGCGGCCAGCGGGTCGAACACAGGTAGCCCGGACAAATTGCCGACGATCCCGATCGCCACGACCAGCGAGGAGGCGGCATCGGAACGCGCATGCCAAGCATTGGCGGTCAGCATGCCGGAGTTGACCCGGCGGGCGACGGCCAGCATATAGCGGAACAGCCCTTCCTTGGCCAAGAGCGCGACGATGGCCGCCCATAACGCGATGAAGTGTACGCGCGGCACCTGGCCAAAGTGCTGGAGCTTCAACACCGTACTCCACAGCATGCCGAGCCCGACAGCCAAAAGTAGGGTTCCGAGCACCAACGACGCCGCGGTTTCGAAACGGAAATGGCCATAGGGATGATCCTGATCCGCCGCCTTATGGCTGTATCGGTTGGCGACCAGCACCACGAAATCGGCGAGCAAATCGGATAAGGAATGGATGCCATCGGCGACCAGGCCGCTGGAGTGCGCCAGCATCCCGGTCAGGATCTGACCGACGGTCAGCAGGAGGTTGACCACAACGCTGACTAGCGTGCTTTTTTGTGCGGCTTGCTGCTTGGCACTACTCATGGCTGGATGATGTATCCGCAATGGAATGGACTGGGATCATTGTAGCAGGCACCGTAGCTGGTTACTTCTTAGTCATAAGCTATCTGAAATATTTAACTGTGGCATATAATCGCCCATTAACTTGTTTGGCTACTATCTCACAGGAACATCATGTCCACCTTACACGCCATTCTTTTCGCCATCATGCAGGGCATCAGCGAACTGTTCCCCGTGAGCAGTTTAGGCCATGGCGTTGTGCTTCCCGATTTGCTGCATTGGGGGCTGAATCGCCAAGATCCGTCCTTTCTAGCGTTCATGGTGACGCTGCACCTGGGCACCGCATTGGCGCTGCTGATCTATTTCCACCGCGATTGGCTCGATCTGATCGGCGGCTTCGTGCGCGCCGGCGGGCGGCCGGTGAACCCTGAATCGCGCTTGGTCTGGCTCTTGATCGGCGGCACGATTCCGGCCGGCCTGCTCGGCCTCTTGCTGGAAAAGAAACTGCGCGGGCTGTTCGGTTCGACCACGCTGGTTCTGGCGGTGCTGATCGTCAACGGCATTATCCTGATCGCCGGCGACATGCTGCGCCACAACGGCCGAGGCCGCACGCTGGACGAGCTGAGCTTCTTCGGCGCGCTGAAGATCGGCCTGGTGCAAGCACTGGCGCTGATTCCCGGTATTTCGCGCTCCGGTGTGACGCTGATCGCCGGCCTGCACGAAGGTTTGAGCTACGCCGCGTCGGCCCGCTTCGCCTTCTTGCTGGCCACGCCGATCATCGGCGCCGCCGGGGTACTGGAAGTGCCGAAGCTGCTCCAACACGGCAGCCAGATCTCCATCGGGCTGGCACTGGGCTGCGGTCTGCTGTCCGGCGTATTCGCCTACTTGAGCACCTGGGTACTGATGCGCTACTTCAACAAGCATGAAATCCAGGCCCTGCGCCCATTCGGCTGGTACTGCATCGGACTTGGCCTGCTGGGGCTGTTGCTGCGCTTGTTGTGATCGATTAAGACGCGAAAGAGATTTGAGAAATGGCAGAAGAAAAAAAGGATCCATGGCTGAATTATTTGGCGCTGACCACGGTCATCTTCGCCGTATGCGCAACGCTGTCAACGTTCAAGGGCGGCGGGTTTTCGACCAAAAGCGTGATTAGCCAGGCGCAAGCGTCGGATCAATGGTCGTTTTACCAAGCCAAGGCCATCAAGGGCGACCTGTATCAGGTCGAACGCGATGCGCTGAAGGTCGCACAGGACGCTCTGCCGGCCAATGCGCCGGAGACGCAACGCAAGGTCTACGCCGATAAAGTCGCCGAGTACGACAAGAAGGTCGCCAAGTACACGGCCGAGAAAGCACAGATCATGCAGGAAGCCCGCGCGCTGGAAGATGCGCGCGATGCCGCTCAGCGGCAGGGCAAACCGTTCGGCGTCGCCGTGATTTTCCTGCAGGTGGCGATCCTGATCTCGTCGATCGCCGGCCTGTTCAAACAGCGCAATATCTGGTTCGCCGCGCTGCCGGTGGGCCTGGTGGGCATGCTTTATTTTGCCGACGGCTTCTTCTTGTTCCTCTGAAATTAAGTTGTTTTACGCAACAAGCCGGCTCGTCCGGCTTGTTTTACTTATCATTCCACAATTTCTCCGCTTCATTTTTGCCAGCCTCGTCTATCCTCTGTATCCTAATTAAATATCTAGACAAATATTAATACCTTGGTGGTCTCATGCTGGCCGTAGTACAAAACCTGTTTTTCCTCCTGTTGCGCCCGTTCGGGCTCGGGCACGCACGCGTCTGGTTCAAAGAGTTGCGCCCGATTCTCAACATGTCGCTACCGCTGATCCTGTCGCAAGCGGCACAGATGGGCATCATGTTCATCGACTCGGTACTGATGGGTCGACTCGGTCCGGATAAGCTGGCTAGCGGGGCGCTGGCACTGTCGAGCTATTTCTTCTGTCTGGTGTTGGTCTTCGGGATTTGCGCCGCCGCCGGCAACCTGGTGGCGCTGGCGCATGGTCGAGACGATCGCCGCGCCGTGGTCGCGGCCACGCGCGCCGGCCTGCTCGCCACACTGGTGCTGTGTGTGATCATCGGCACGCTACTGTGGCATGCCGAGCCGATCATGCTGGCGCTTGGCCAGCAAGCGGACAACGCCCATCGAGCCGCCAGCTTCCTACACATCCTGGTCTGGGGCCTGCCGTTCAGCATGCTGTTTCTCACTTTGCGCAGTTTCGCCTCCGGGATCGGCAACCCGGGACCGGTGCCGTTCATCACCGTCTCCTCGTTGCTGATTGCGCCTTGCGTGGGCTATGTGCTGTCGCAGGGAGTGGGCGATTGGGGTGGGTTGGGGCTCAACGGGATCGCGATTTCTTCAGTGATCACCTACGCCTACACCGGCCTAACCTTCGCGGTCGTGGTGATGCGCAATCCGGTGTTTGCCCGTTACCAGCTGTTTGCCGGCCTGTCGCGCTGCGACCTGGCCACCATCCGCCCACTGCTGAAGCTAGGCGTTCCGACATCGGGCACCTTGGCAATGGAAAGCGGGCTGTTTTCGTCCGCCGCTTATCTGATGGGCGCGCTGGGCACCGCACAATTGGCCGCGCACCAGAGCATGATGCAGATCGTGATCGCCAGCTTCATCATTCCGATCGGCTTGATGCAGGGCGTGTCGATGTGCGTCGGCCAGGCGGCCGGCAAGGGCGACTTCGTACGGGTCAAACATCTCGGCAATCTGGGGCAGATGCTGGGTGTACTGTGGAGCCTGCTGACCTCGGCCATTTTGCTGCTGTTCCCACAAATGGTCCTGGCGTTGTTCCTACCACTGACACACCCGGGCGCCGTCGCGGCGCGCGAAGTGGCGGTGACGTTGACACCGCTGGTGGCGCTACTGCTGGTATTCGATGCTTGGCAGACCATCGCCAATGGGGTATTGCGCGCGCTCAAGGACGCACACAGTACGCTGGTGATCTTCGCGTTCGGCTGTTGGGGTATCGGCATGCCGCTGGCCTGGTGGCTTTCGCGCCATGCAATCGGCGCAAAAGGCGTCTGGGCCGGCATGGCCGTCGGGCTAGCCTGTGTGACAGTATTGCTGGTACTGCGTTTCAAACGCGTATCGCACGAGTTGCAGTCGGGAAAACGCCGGGTATAAACGCTCGGTCAGGTCTCTTCGTGAGTACTCAGTTTCAACAGCCAGTACGCGGGGCACCAACCGAACAGGCCGGTCAATAGCGGCACCAGACCAAACCAGGCCCAGGGGGTCTGCGGGCCGATGAACGCCAGGCTGACAATGCCGGCGCCGATTAGCGTCCGGATGATGCGTTCTGCCTTACCAACATTGCGTTGCATTCTGCGTCCTTTACGGGCTGCCCCATCCGGGCCCCTGGTTATTCCGACATAGCGGCCAAGAGTTCTGCCTGGTGCTCGGCCGTCAGCGCATTCGTCAGATCGCTCAAATCGCCATCCATCACATATTCCAGCTTGTAGAGCGTCAGGTTGATCCGGTGGTCGGTGATGCGCCCCTGAGGGAAATTATAGGTACGGATGCGCTCGCTACGGTCGCCGGAACCGACGAGGCTCTTGCGCGTGGCGGCTTCTTTGGCCTGCGCCTCGCGCAACCTGGCGTCCATGATGCGCGCGGCCAGTACCGACATGGCGCGAGCCTTATTCTTGTGCTGCGACCGGTCGTCCTGGCATTCGACCACGATGCCGCTCGGCAAGTGGGTGATGCGCACGGCCGAGTCGGTCTTGTTGATGTGTTGCCCGCCGGCGCCCGACGCGCGGAAAGTATCGACGCGGATATCGGCTGGATTGATTTCGACTTCGGCCACTTCGTCGGCCTCGGGCATGACGGCGACGGTACAGGCCGAGGTATGAATACGGCCTTGCGTTTCGGTCACCGGCACGCGCTGCACGCGGTGGCCGCCGGATTCGAATTTCAGCCGCGAGTAGGCGCCGAAACCGATGATGCGGACGATGACTTCCTTATAGCCGCCCAGATCGGATTCGGAAGCCGAAACGATCTCCACCTGCCAACGGTTGCGTTCGGCGTAGCGGGTGTACATGCGCAACAGATCGCCGGCGAACAGCGCCGCTTCGTCGCCGCCGGTGCCGGCGCGGATTTCCAGGTAGATGTTGCGTTCGTCGTTCGGGTCTTTCGGCAGCAGCAATTTCTGCAGCTCGATGTCCAACTGCGCCATGCGCGTCTGGCCGGCATCGATTTCCGCCTGGGCGAATTCCTTCATATCCGGATCGGACTGCATCTCTTCGGCGGTCGCGATATCCACTTGGCACTGCAGCCAAGCCTGCCAGGCTTCGACCACCGGCGTCAGTTCGGCATGCTCGCGCGTCAGGCGGCGATAGTTTTCCATATCGTCGGTGACGCTGGGCTGGGCCAGAAGCTGGGTGACTTCTTCAAGCCGGTCGGCCAGTTGGGACAATTTGGCCGCAATCGACGGTTTCATCAGGACTCCGAATGCAAACGGTAGATCCGCGCCACAGCCTGGCTCATGGCGGCTTGGTCGTCGCCATGTTGAGATAGGGCCTGGGTCGGCGGATGCATCAATTTATTGGTGAGCTGGACCGATAGGGTTTCCAGCACTTTTTCCGGGGCGTCGCCCCGGGCCAGTTGTTTCAGCGCCGCTTCGAGCGCATGGCGTCGGAGCCGCTCGCCTTCGTCGCGCAATGCCCGGATCAGCGGCACAGTCTGGCGCTGGCGCAGCCATTGGCTGAATTCGTTGACGCGCGACACGATAATGTTTTCGGCTTGCTCGGCCGCCACCTGGCGTGCCTCGCGGCCGACCTCGACCACGCTGGCGATATCGTCGACGGTATAGAGGAACACGTCGGCCAGGCTCGCGACTTCCGGCTCGACATCGCGCGGCACGGCCAGGTCGAGCATGAACATCGGCCTGTGACGACGCTGCTTGATGGCACGCTCCACCAGCCCCTTGCCGACGATGGGCACCGGGCTCGCGGTCGACGTGACCACCACGTCGAAGCGCGCCAGATGGTCGTGCAGGTCGGCCAGCGTAATGGCTTGGCCGCCGAATTGCTCCGCCAACGCCCGCCCGCGCTCTAGCGTGCGGTTGGCCACGGTGATGCCGGCGGGCTGGCGGGCGGCGAAGTGGGTCGCCACCAGCTCGATCATCTCGCCGGCACCGATGAACAGCAGGTTCAGTTCGCGGATGCTGGGAAAAATCTGTTCGGCCAGGCGCACGCCCGCCGCGGCCATCGAAACCGAGCTTGCGCCGATCGCCGTCTTGCTACGCACTTCCTTGGCCACCGAAAACGCCTGCTGGAACAAGGCGTTGAGGTGGGTGCCGAGCGTTCCGCTCTGTTGCGCGACCCGTACCGCATCCTTGAGCTGCCCCAGGATCTGAGTCTCGCCCAGCACCATCGAGTCCAAGCCGCTGGCGACGCGGAAAGCGTGGCGCGCCACATCGCTGGCATCGAGCCGGTACAGATAGGGCTCGACTTCGGCAGGGGACATATTGTGGTAGTGCGCCAGCCAGGCGATGGCGTCCGCCGGGTTCTGACCGGCGCAGTAGATCTCGGTGCGGTTACAGGTGGACACGATGGCGGCTTCGTGCGCCGCCTGGCTCTGCGTCAACTGGCGCAAGGCTTCCGGCAGGATGTCAGCCGGGAACGCCAGCTTCTCCCTGATCGCCAGCGGAGCGGTTTGATGGTTGAGACCAAAAGCCAGGAGATGCATGCGTGCGTGCCGGACCGCGATTGAAAGGTGTTAGTTTAACGTATCTTGTATCACAAGTCCTGTTGCTACAGGACATCCGGTTATACCAAATCACGGTGTCGAAGGCGGGGACGATCCGACCAAGACCGCCCCCGGCTCGCTTACAGCGCCAGTCCGGCCACCATGGCGGACAGAATGCTGACCAAGGTTGCGCCGTAGACCAGTTTAAGACCGAAGCGCGACACCATATTGCCGCGCTCTTCATCCAGGCCCTTGACCGCGCCGGCGATAATGCCGATGGAGCTGAAGTTGGCGAAGGACACCAGGAAAATCGACAGTGTGCCCTGGGTGTAGGGCGACAGGTGTGCCGACTGATCCTTGAGCGCCATCATGGCAACGAACTCGTTGGTCACGAGCTTGGTGGCCATGATACTGCTGGCGCTGAGGATGTCTTGGCCGGGGATGCCGATCAGCCAGGCCAGCGGGTAGAACGCGAAACCGAGCACATGCTGGAAGTCGACGCCGAAACACCAGGCGAACAAAAAGTTGACTGTGGCAATCAATGCGATGAAGCCGATCAACATGGCGCCAACGATCACGGCGATCTTGAAGCCGGCGAGAATGTAGTCGCCCAACATCTCGAAGAACGACATGCGCTCGACCGGCGCGGCAATCAACTGGTCCTCATTCGCTTCGCCATCGTAAGGATTGATCAACGACAGGATGATAAAGGTACTGAACAGGTTGAGGATCAGCGCGGTCACCACGAAGCGGGGAGCGATCAATTGCATGTAGGAACCGACAATGGACATCGATACGGTCGACATAGCGGTTGCGGACAAGGTGTACATACGCTTTTCGCTGAAGCTGCCGATGATATTCTTATACGCGATGAAATTCTCCGACTGCCCGACGATCATGGCGCCGACCGCGTTGAACGACTCGATCTTACCCATGCCGCTGAGTTTGGCCAGCACCAGGCCGATGCCGCGAATCACCCACGGCAGAATGCGCAAGTGCTGCAGGATGCCGATCAGTACCGAGATGTAGACGATAGGCATCAGCACCATCAGGAAGAAGCTGAACTCGCCGCGGTGCAACAGCCCTCCGAAGACAAAGCGGGTACCTTCCGCGGCGAACTTCATCAGTTGGTCGAATACGTTGGCCATACCGCCGACGGCGGCCAGGCCATAATCGGTGTGCAACAACGCATAGGCCACGGCCACTTCGGCCACAAGCAATTGCAGGACATAGCGGATCTTGATGTGTTTACGGTCTCGGGCAACCAACTGGGTCAGGACGAGCACGACCAGCAAGCCGAGGAAAAACTGGAAAATATGCATGATTCTTGACGGCGACTTTCGGATTTCGGGGACAAAAAAGCTCGGGGAAGGGGAGCAAAAGCCGGCTATGCTACCTTTTCTCGATGCGAAGATAAACTACCGCGCTCCTATATTTCCATTGGCCGCCAGTGCTGATCTGGCGCAAGCGGGCTCGGAGGCGGGCTCGCGCCCGGTGGGATTCACACGCTAAGATAATCGGCAGGAGGATTTGCCATGTCGCTTAAACTCGCTGATATCCGCAAGGATTACAGCAAAAAGGAATTGTCCCCGGAGGAATGCCTGCCGGATGCGGTCGCACAGTTCGAAATCTGGTTGAAGGAGGCGATCGGCGCCGAGGTGCCGGAGCCGACGGCTATGCATGTCGCTTCGGTGGATGCCGACGGACGCCCGAGCTCGCGTATCGTGCTGCTCAAAGGCGTGGAAAACGGCCAATTCCTGTTCTACACCAATTATCTAAGCCGCAAGGGGCGCCAGATCGCCGCCAACCCGTTCGTTTCGCTGACTTTCTTCTGGCCGGAACTGGAGCGTCAGGTACGTATCGAGGGCCAGGCACGCCAGTTGCCGGGAGAGATCTCGGACGAGTACTTCGCAAGCAGACCCTACACCAGCCGACTCGGCGCCTGGGCTTCCGAGCAGAGCACGGAGATTGCGTCGAAAGCCGAGCTGGTGAAACGCGCGGCGATGTTCGGCGTTCGTTATCCGTTCAAGGTACCGCGCCCGCCGCATTGGGGCGGCTATGCGGTCACGCCGGATCACATCGAGTTCTGGCAGGGTCGACCGAGTCGTCTGCACGACCGGGTGCAATATACCTTGCAACCGGACGGCCGCTGGCAAACGGCGCGTCTAGCACCCTAAAGACGTTGCGAGCAACCGTCCTTTCGCACCGTATTCGAGTTCCCCATTCCGCCAAAAAGGACAGCTGTCAATCGACTGCTTCATCCCGCTAGATAGTAATCGGCGCGGCTACCCGTCGCGCCGATGACACTTTCGCGGAGAATTATTAGATGAAGAGATTGCCAATTTGTCTTGTCCTGGCCGCCGGCCCCTTGTTGCAGCCGGCGTTTGCCGCCAACCTCGTCGACATCAAGACCGTCATGCGGCAGGGTATTGCCGCGTCGGCCGGGCTGCCCGCCGATTTCAAAGCCGTGCGCAGTCAGTCGTTCCCTGGCGGCAAAGTAATCACGCGCTATCAGCAGTACTACCAAGGTATCCCGATCTGGAGCCAGGCCGTCATCGGCGTGCGCAACCCTTCCATCGCCAGCAATGGCGACAGCAACCGTTACGATGGCAAGATGGTCACCGGCATCAAGGAGGATCTGTCGAGCGCCAAACCCACCCTGTCGAGTGCGCAGGCGCTGACACTGGCCAAGGGACTCAAAGCGGCCGGCAAACCGGTTATTAACGAAAAGGCTCAGTTGCTGGTGCAATTGGATCGCCGCAATGCGGCGCGCTTGATCTACCAAGTGTCCTACTTCGTACCGTCCGCCCATCCCACCCGACCGAACTTCCTCATCGACGCCAATAGCGGCGCGGTGCTGAGCCAGTGGGACGGCCTGGCCCACCTGGATGCCACCGGCCCCGGCGGCAACAAAAAGACCGGCAAGTACGAATTCGGCACCAAGTACGGCTATCTGCCGGTCAGCGCCAATTGCGATATGGACAACGGCAAGGTGGTGGCGACAGACTTGCAGTCCTCCGAGGACACCAGCACGAACACGCCGTTCCACTTCACTTGCCCACGCAATACGGCGGATCGCACCGTCAATGGCGCTTATGGCGCGATCAACGACGCTTACTACTTCGGCAACGCAGTGGTGAAGATGTACAAAGAGTGGCTGGGACTCTCTCCGCTCAATGGACCGCTCTACCTGCACGTCCATTATGGCTCCCGCTATGAAAACGCCTTCTGGGATGGCAGCAGCATGAACTTCGGCGATGGCGCCAGCCGGTTCTATCCACTGGTTTCCGTCGATGTTACCGGCCATGAAATCAGCCATGGCTTCACCGAGCAGAATTCCGGCTTGGTCTACGACGGCCAGTCCGGCGGTATCAACGAGGCCTATTCCGATATCGCGGGCGAAGCCACCGAGTTTTACGTCAAAGGCAAGAACACTTGGTTGATCGGGCAGGATATTACCAAGGGGACGAAGCCGCTACGCTACATGGAGCACCCGGCTAAAGACGGCCGCTCCATCGAAAAGGCCGGCGACTATCAGGACGGGATGGATCCGCACCGCAGCAGCGGGGTCTTCAACCGTGCGTTCTTCCTGCTGGCACAATCGAAAGGTTGGTCCGTTCGCCAGGCCTTCCAGGTATTCGCCGATGCGAACCGGCTCTACTGGAACCAGAACAGCGATTACAACCAAGCCTCGTGCGGGGTGATTCGCGCGGCACGCGAGCGAGGCTATGACAGCAACGCCGCCGTATCGGCCTTCGCCGATGTGGGCGTCACTTGCAAGCAGTAAAGTAGGGATCCGCCGCCCGGCACGCTTTCATGCCGGGCGGCGGCGGGTCAGGCGTCGGCAATCGCCAGGATATTCCACTTCTTCGGCAGCAGTTTGCCACGCTTGGCCCGACGGCCAAGGTATTCGGCCAATGCCAACTTTTCCTCTCCAGGCTTGCCGCGGGCGGACAGTACCGACAACACGACCTTCTCGCCGCGAGCGAGCCCGATCGCGGTCAAACGCTCGCCATCGTCGAGCTGCAGCAGCATCAGACCGCGCCCCTTGGCTAGATCTCGCAGCTCCCCGGCGCTGAATGCCAGCAAGCGCCCGTTATCGGCGGCGGCGACCAACTGCAAATCGACCTGGGCAATATCGGTCGGCACCCGCACCGGCGCCAGTACGCCATCGCCGGCTTCCAATGTGATGAACGCCTTACCCGCCTTAACGCGTCCGGCCATATCGCCCACAGTGGCGATGAAGCCGTAGCCGGAAGAGCTGGCCACCACATAGCGAGTGGTCTCCGGATCGGACAGCATATGGCAGGGCTTGCCGCCATCTTGCAGGTCGATCAGCGACGCCACCGGCACACCGTCGCCACGGCCGGTCGGCACATCGGCGGCATTGACGGTATAGGCTCGGCCAAGGTTGTCCAACACAACGATTGGCCATACCGAGCGCGTTTCTACGACCGTGTGTTGGCCATCCCCATCCTTGAAGGTCAGTGTGGACAAATCGAGATTATGGCCGACGCGGGCACGTAGCCAGCCCTTTTGCGACAGAATGATGGTGATCGGCTCGTCGGCCACGGTCTGCGTCAGCACCGCGCGCTGCGCCGCCTTGATTTCGCTACGGCGGGCATCGCCGTACTTGGCGGCGTCGGCACGAATCTCCTCGCCGATAAGCCGGCGCTTGGCGTCGGGCGTATCCAGCAGATGGCGCAGCCCTTCGCGCTCTTCGCGCAACTCGGACAGCTCTTTCTCCAGCTTGAAACCTTCCAAACGCGCCAATTGACGCAAGCGGATTTCGAGAATGTCCTCGGCTTGGGCCTCGGACAGGCCGAATGCCTTGATCAGATCGACCTTGGGATCGTCGGACTCGCGAATCACGCGGATGACTTCATCGATATGGATGAAGGCGATCATCCGCCCTTCGAGGATATGGATGCGCTTTTCCACCTGCGCCAAACGATGCGCCAAGCGGCGAGTGACGGTTTCGTCGCGGAAGGCCAGCCAATCGGCCAAGATGGCCTTGAGCCCCTTCTGTCCCGGGCGGCCGTCTAGGCCGATCATCACCAGGTTGAGCGAGACGTTCCCTTCCAGGCTGGTTTGCGCCAGCAACATCTGTACGAACTCATCCGGATCCTGCCGGCTCGATTTGGGTTCGAACACCAGCCGTACCGGCTGATTGCTGTCCGATTCGTCGCGCACGCGATCGAGCATCGACAGCATCAGGCTCTTGAGGTTTTGCTGCTCCTGGGTCAGTGCCTTCTTGCCAGGCCGGGGCTTGGGGTTGGTGGCCTCCTCGATTTCGGCCAGCACCTTCTGTGCCGAACTACCGGGCGGCAGTTCGCTCACGATCACGCGCCATTGCCCGCGCGCCAGTCGCTCCACCTCCCAGCGCGCACGTACTCGCACCGAGCCGCGACCGCCTTCGTAGGCCGCGAGAATGTCTTCGCTCGGGGTGATGATCTGGCCGCCGCCGGGGAAGTCCGGTCCGGGGATGTACTGCATCAGATCGGCGGTGGTGAGTTCGGGGTTGTCCAGCAAGGCGGCCGCGGCCTGGGCCACTTCCGTCAGGTTGTGCGGCGGGATCTCGGTGGCAAGACCGACGGCAATGCCGGAGGCGCCGTTGAGCAGCATCATCGGCAGGCGTGCCGGCAGACGCGAGGGCTCTTCGAAGGCGCCATCGTAATTGGGCACGAAATCGACCGTGCCCATGTCGATTTCCGACAGCAGCAGATCGGCATAGGGCGTCAACCGCGCTTCGGTGTAACGCATCGCGGCGGCACCGTCGCCGTCGCGGCTGCCGAAGTTGCCTTGGCCGTCGATCAGCGGGTAGCGCAGCGTGAAGTCCTGCGCCATGCGCACCAACGCCTCATAGGCGGAGCTATCGCCGTGCGGATGGTATTTACCGAGGATTTCGCCGACCACGCGCGCCGATTTGACCGGTTTGGCGCCGGCGACCAGCCCCATATCGCGCATCGCGAACAAGATGCGGCGCTGTACCGGTTTCTGGCCGTCGGCCACTTCCGGCAGAGCGCGGCCCTTGACCACGCTCATCGCATATTCGAGATAGGCTCGCTCGGCGTACAGATCGAGGGCGATCCAATCGTCGCCCCCTTGGGTGGCGGGCGGAGCCGCTGGAGGCGGGGGAGGCGGTGCGCCGTCGTCGGTGGCAGTATCGAACAGGTCGCCGCTCAATTGATCTTGGTTATTCATGGGCTTGGTCGCAGTCGTGTGGCCAACGATAAAATTTCTTAAGTGCGAGATTGTACATGGCAAGCTTACTGAATGGGCAATGCCGCCGCGTCGACGATTTCTCGCTATGCAGGCTGATGACGGGCTGACTTGGAAAACTCCATATCTTCATATCAAGATATCTATAATTCGTGTAGTTGTAATACTACATGACAATATCGTAGCGCTTTCCCACCTCTGCGCCCGCACCGGCCAACCTTCTAGAACATAGGCATAACCGACGCGGTTCTGCACGCATCTCAAGCCGGCAGGTTGCCTGATTCGGGTAAAATCGGCGATAATTGCATGATTTTTCAACGGTTGGTCCTCTTGGACCGGTCTTTGTTCACGTTCTTCTAGTATCGAGGTTTCTTCCGCATGGTCTCCAGAACCGAGCTCGCCAACGCCATCCGTTTCCTCGCCATGGATGCGGTGGAGAAGGCCAAATCCGGCCACCCCGGCATGCCGATGGGCATGGCCGACATCGCCGAAGTCCTGTGGCGCGATCACCTGCAACACAGCCCGCGCCATCCGCACTGGGCCAACCGCGACCGTTTCGTACTGTCCAACGGCCACGGTTCGATGCTGCTCTACAGCCTGCTGCACCTGACCGGCTACGCTCTCTCGATCGACGACCTGAAGAACTTCCGCCAACTGCACTCGAAAACCCCGGGACACCCGGAGTACGGCTATGCCGATGGCGTCGAAACCACCACCGGCCCGCTGGGCCAGGGCATTTGCAACGCAGTGGGCATGGCGCTGGCGGAGAAGCTGCTGGCCGCCGAGTTCAACCGCCCGGGCCATGAAATCGTCGACCACCACACTTGGGTATTCCTCGGCGACGGCTGCCTGATGGAAGGTATTTCGCACGAAGCCTGCTCGCTGGCCGGCACCTGGGGGCTGAACAAGTTGATCGCCTTCTATGACGACAACGGCATTTCCATCGACGGCGACGTCGATGGCTGGTTCACCGACGACACCCCGGCACGCTTCGGCGCCTACGGCTGGCAGGTCATCCCCAACGTCGACGGTCACGACCCGAAGGAAATCGCCACCGCCATCGCCACCGCCAAACAGTCGGATCGCCCGACCCTGATCTGCTGCAAAACCAAGATCGGCTTCGGCGCCCCCAACAAGCAGGGTGGCCACGATGTGCACGGCGCACCGCTGGGTGCGGCCGAGATCGCCGCCGCGCGCGAACATCTGAAATGGCCGCATGCCCCGTTCGAAGTGCCGTCAGATATCTACGCCGCCTGGAACGCCGCCGAAGCCGGACAGGCTCGCGTGTCGGCATGGGATCAGCGCTTTGCCGCCTACCGCGCGCAGTTCCCGCAGCAAGCCGCCGAGTTCGAACGCCGCATGAAGGGCGAATTGCCGGCCGACTGGGACGCCCATGTCGCCGCCAAAATCGCCCAGGCCAACGAGAAGGCCGAGACCATCGCGACCCGCAAGGCGTCGCAAAACGCCATCGCCGCGTTGGCCGAAGCGCTGCCTGAACTGGTAGGCGGCTCCGCCGATCTGACGCCGTCGAATTTGACCAACTGGCCGAACGCCAAGTCGTTCGCCGGCAACGGCACGGCCAATTACATCCACTACGGCGTTCGCGAATTCGGCATGGCCGCCATCATCAACGGCATGACGCTGCACGGCGGCGTGAAGCCGTTCGGCGCCACCTTCCTGATGTTCAGCGAATACGCCCGCAATGCGCTGCGCATGGCCGCGCTGATGAAGATCAACCCGATTTTCGTGTTCACGCACGACTCGATCGGCCTGGGCGAAGATGGCCCGACCCACCAACCGGTGGAACAGATCTCCACCTTGCGCATGATTCCCAACATGGCCGTATGGCGCCCGTGCGACACCGTCGAATCGATGGTGGCATGGTCCGAGGCCTTGTCGGCCAAGGATCATCCGAGCTGTCTGATCTTCAGCCGTCAAAACCTGCCGTTCGTGGCACGCGATGCGGCGACGATCTCCGACATCAAGCGCGGCGGTTACGTAATCCGCGATGCGCAAAATGCCCGCGCGGTATTGATCGCCACCGGCTCCGAAGTCGAGCTGGCGCTGAAGGCGGCCGAACGGCTGGCCGAGCAGGGCATTGCCGTGCGCGTCGTTTCCATGCCGAACACCCATGCGTTCGACCTGCAGGACAAGGCCTACCAGGTTTCCGTGCTGCCGACCGGCCTGCCGCGCCTGAGCATCGAAGCCGGCGTCAGCGGCTTCTGGCGCAAGTACGTCGGTCTGGACGGCGAAGCGATCGGCATCGACCGCTTCGGCGAATCCGCGCCGGCCGGCGAACTGTTCAAGTTGTTCGGCTTCACGGTGGACAATGTGGTCTCCAAGACCTTGTCCCTGATCGGTCAATAAGTTGGTACCCAAGCCGCCCCGACCCGGGCGGCTTTTTTACACCGGGTTTCACGTGAAACCTGCCAGCACCTCCGGGAGAGAATAGAGTATGACCATCCGTATCGCGATCAATGGCTATGGCCGTATCGGCCGTCAGGTTCTCCGCGCCATCTACGAGTACGACCTCGACAAGGAATTCGAAGTCGTAGCCGTCAATGCCAGCGGCGACCTTGCCACCAACGCGCACATCACCAAATTCGATACGGTTCACGGACGCTTTCCGGCCGACATCGGCCATGACGAACACCACCTGATCATCAACGGAAAATCGATTCCTTTCTTCAGCACGCGCGACCCGTCGCTGTTGCCGTGGAAAGACTTGAATGTCGACCTGGTGATGGAATGTACCGGCTCGTTCACCAGCAAGGCCAAGTGCCAGGCCCACCTGCAAGCCGGCGCCAAGAAGGTGCTGATCTCGGCGCCAGGCGGCGACGATGTCGACGCCACCGTGGTATACGGCGTCAACCACGCCGTGCTGAAGCCGGAAATGACCGTCGTTTCAAACGCATCCTGCACCACCAACTGCCTGGCGCCGGTCGCCAAGGCGCTGCACGACAAGATCGGCATCGTCAAAGGCCTGATGACCACCATTCACGCCTTCACCAACGACCAGGTACTGACCGACGTGCGCCACAAAGACCTGCGCCGGGCCCGCTCCGCCGTGCAGAACATGATTCCGACCAAGACCGGCGCCGCCAAGGCGGTGGGCCTGGTACTGCCGGAATTGGCAGGTCGACTCGACGGCTTCTCGGTACGCGTGCCGACCATCAACGTTTCGTTGATCGACCTCACTTTCGAGTCCGCCCGCCACACCAGCAAGGAAGAAATCAACAATGTGGTACGCGCGGCATCCGAGGGCGAAATGAAGGGCGTGCTGGGGTACAACACGCTGCCGCTGGTCTCGATGGACTTCAACCACACCACCGAACCGTCGACTTTCGATGCCACTCTGACAAAAGTGACTCACGGAAATATGGTGAAAGTCCTCGCTTGGTACGACAATGAGTGGGGGTTCAGCTGTCAAATGCTGAACACCGCCCGCGCCATGTTTGCCGCCTGAGCCAAAGAGCTCGATGACCGGCCCCGCCATCAGGCAGGGCCGGATACGACGGCGGCGCGGGGACGATTTGTCTCATCTGAACAACCAGGACTGAAAAATGGAATTCAAAAAACTGACTGATCTGAATCTGCGCGGTATGCGCGTATTGATCCGCGTAGATATGAACGTACCGGTCAAAGAGGGCGTCATCGGCGACGATACGCGCATCCGTGCCTCGTTGCCGTCGATCGAGCACGCCCTGGCGCAAGGCGCAGGGGTGCTACTGATGACCCACCTTGGCCGTCCGACCGAAGGCGAACCCAAGCCGGAAGACAGCCTGGCACCGGTGGCAACCCGCCTGGCCGAACTGTTGGGCCGCCCGGTACGCCTGGTGGCCGATTGGCAGGCGCTACCCGCCGTGACCGCCGGCGAAGTCGTCATGCTGGAGAACGTGCGCCTGAACAAGGGCGAGAAGAAGAACAACGCCGAGTTGGGCCAAGCCTATGCCCGCTTATGCGATATCTTCGTCAACGATGCCTTCGGCACCGCGCACCGCGCAGAAGCCTCCACCCACGCCGTGGCCGTTGCCGCGCCCGTGGCTTGCGCCGGCCTGCTGCTGGCGGCGGAACTGGACGCGCTGGGCAAGGCGTTGCAGCATCCGGCGCACCCGCTGGTGGCGATCGTGGCCGGCTCCAAGGTATCGACCAAGCTGACCATTCTCGAATCGCTGGCCGACAAGGTCGATCTGTTGATCGTCGGCGGCGGTATCGCCAACACCTTCCTGCTGGCCGAGGGCCGTACCATCGGCAAATCGCTGTGCGAACCGGATCTGGTGGAACAGGCTCGCACCGTGATCGCCAAGATCCGCGCTCGCGGCGGCGACGTACCGCTGCCGACCGATGTGGTCTGCGCAACCGAATTCGCCGAGAGCGCTGCCGCCACGCTGAAGAACGTCAAGGATGTCAGCGCCGACGACATGATCCTGGATATCGGCCCGGATTCTGCCGCCGAACTGGCTAAGCTCATCGCCAAGGCCGGCACGGTGGTATGGAATGGCCCAGTCGGGGTATTCGAATTCGAGCAGTTCAGCCATGGTACCCGAGCACTGGCGCAGTCGATCGCCGATTCCGCCGCATTCTCCATCGCCGGCGGCGGCGACACGTTGGCGGCCATCGCCAAATTCGGCATTACCGACCGCATCAGCTATATCTCCACCGGCGGCGGCGCCTTCCTTGAGTTCCTCGAAGGCAAGATCCTGCCGGCCGTCGCCATCCTGGAGGAGCGTGCCCGCGCTTAAGCGGCGACGCGAGGCAACGATGACGGGGAAGATGCAATGACACTGAATATCTGGTTGCTGTTCGTCACGACCACCTTCTTCGTTTCCGCGGCGCCCGGCCCCAATATGCTGCTGGCGATGACGCACGGCATACATTACGGGGTACGGGCGACCGTCATCACCTGCCTTGGCCTGATGGTGGGATTGCTGCTGTATATCCTGGTCTCCGCCGCCGGGCTTGGCGCCTTGCTGACCGCATCGCCGCGACTGTTCGCCGCCGTCAGCTACTTGGGCGCCGCTTTCCTGGTCTACCTGGGCATACGCAGCTGGCGCGCCGCGCCGGTCACGCCGGAGGCCGCGCGCGCCGCAGGCGGCATGGCGACATTACAACGCTTTCGCCATGGCTTTTTTGTCGCGTTGAGCAATCCTAAGGCCGTGATTTTTTTCACCGCCCTGTTTCCGCAGTTTATGAACCCGCACAGTGCGCAATTGCCGCAACTGGCGATACTGACCGTCTCTTTTTACGCGATTGAAGCCTGCTGGCAATTCGCCTACGCCAGCGGTGGCGCACGGCTATCCGGCTGGCTGCAATCGCCGCGGCACATTCAACTGGTCAACCGCCTATCGGGTGGGGCCTTCATTTGTGCCGGCATTGTTTTGACCGGTGTTTCACACCACTAAAGTAGCGTCGCTGATCCAAGGATCGGCGTGATAACCATCTGCGCCCTGAGGGAGAAATTCATGGCACTCGTTTCGATGCGTCAACTGCTGGATCATGCGGCCGAATTTGGCTATGGCTTGCCGGCGTTCAACGTCAACAACCTGGAACAAATGCGCGCCATCATGGAAGCCGCCGACAAGGTCGATGCACCGGTGATCGTGCAAGCCTCCGCCGGTGCACGCAAATATGCCGGCGCGCCGTTCCTGCGCCACATGATTCAGGCGGCAGTGGAAGAGTTTCCGCACATCCCGGTGGTCATGCATCAGGATCACGGCACCAGTCCCGATGTCTGCCAGCGCTCGATCCAATTGGGATTCAGCTCGGTCATGATGGACGGCTCGCTCAAAAGCGACGGCAAGACCCCGGCCGACTATGACTACAACGTCGGCGTGACCCGTACCGTGGTCAACTTCGCGCACGCTTGCGGCGTGTCGGTGGAAGGGGAGATCGGCTGCCTGGGCTCGCTGGAAACCGGTATGGCCGGCGAAGAGGACGGCGTGGGCGCCGAGGGCATGCTGGATCACAGTCAACTGCTGACCGATCCGGAAGAGGCCGCCCGCTTCGTGCGCGATACCGGCGTGGACGCACTGGCCATTGCCATCGGTACCAGCCACGGCGCCTACAAGTTCAGCCGCAAGCCGACCGGCGACGTGCTGCGCATCGACCGTATCAAGGAAATTCACGCCCGAATCCCCAACACGCACTTGGTTATGCACGGTTCGTCCTCGGTACCGCAAGACTGGCTGGAAATCATCAATCAGTACGGCGGCGAAATCCCGGAAACCTATGGCGTTCCGGTAGAGGAAATCGTCGAAGGCATCAAGCATGGCGTACGCAAGGTGAACATCGACACCGATTTGCGCTTGGCGAGCACCGGTGCCGTGCGCCGCTTCCTGGCGACACACCCGTCCGAGTTCGATCCGCGCAAATACCTGGCGGAGACCATCAAGGCCATGCGCGACATCTGTATCGCCCGCTACGAGGCGTTCGGCTCGGCCGGACAGGCCAGCAAGATCAAGGCCGTTGGACTGGAAGCCATGGCCACCCGCTACAGCAAGGGCGAGCTGGCGCAAATCATCAAGTAAGCGCACACCGCTCGATAAACAAAAAACGGCAGCTGCCCTGGCAGTTGCCGTTTTTTCATCGTTTGCCCGAATATTTAGCGTGCGCGCCGCGCCCGCACCGCCTCGGCCAATTGAGACAGCAACGCCTCGGTGTCGTCCCAACCAATGCAACCGTCGGTAATACTCTGGCCATACACCAGCTCGCAGCCGGGCGTCAGATCCTGGCGGCCTTCCACCAAATGGCTTTCCACCATCACCCCGAAGATATGCTTGTCGCCGCCCGCCAACTGCTGCGCCACGTCCTGGCCCACCTCCATCTGTCGCCGGAAATCCTTACGGCTATTGGCATGGCTGAAGTCGATCATCAGCTTTTGCGTCAACCCCACGGCGGCCAGTTCGCTGGCAGCCGCTTTGACGTGCTCGATACCGTAGTTCGGCTCCTTGCCGCCACGCAGAATCACATGGCAATCCGGGTTGCCGCCGGTGGAGACGATCGCCGAATGGCCGGTTTTGGTCACAGACAAGAAATGATGCGGTTGACTGGCCGCGCGAATCGCATCGATGGCGATGCGCAGATTGCCGTCGGTGCCGTTCTTGAAGCCGACCGGACAGGACAGGCCGGAGGCCAGTTCGCGATGCACTTGCGATTCGGTGGTGCGTGCGCCGATGGCACCCCAGGAAATCAAGTCGGCAAAATACTGCGGCGTAATCATATCCAGGAATTCGGTCGCCGCCGGCACACCCATATCGTTGAGCGTCAACAGCAGCCGGCGCGCCTGACGCAGGCCGGCATTGATATCGTAGGACTCGTCCAGGTGCGGATCGTTGATCAGGCCTTTCCAGCCCACCGTGGTGCGCGGCTTTTCGAAATACACCCGCATCACGATCACCATCTCATGGGCGTACTCCCTGCACAGCGGTTGCAGGCGCCGGGCGTATTCCTCGGCGGCGGCCACATCGTGGATCGAGCAGGGGCCGATCACCACCAGCAAGCGGTCGTCTTCTCCACGCAGGATGGCGGCAATATCGCGCCGCGTGTTGAAGATCAACTCGGAAGTCTTGTCGTCGATCGGCAACTCATACAGGTGGGCAATCGGCGGCAGTAACTCCTTGATTTCCCGAATTCGTACATCATCGGTCTGGTGTTGCATGGGGATCCCTTGGCATCTGTTTTTTTGACGATTTACAGCAAGATACCCTCATTCCAACAACCAGGACAAGCGTTTTTCCGATCCGTTTGGCGCGCTGCACCAAGCAAAACGCCACCTGACGGTGGCGTTGTTGGGATAGACACTCGCGGATCGATCAATCGGCATATTGGCGCTTCATACGCTCCCGCCGCTCTTGCGCTTCCACCGACAATGTGGCGGTCGGTCGGGCGATCAGACGTTTGAGGCCGATCGGCTCGCCCGTATCTTCACAGAAGCCGTAGGAACCGTCTTCGATCTGACGTAACGATGCCTGAATCTTTTGCAGCAGCTTGCGCTCGCGATCCCGTGTGCGCAGTTCCAACGCATATTCCTCTTCGAGGGTTGCGCGGTCCGCCGGGTCAGGGGTGGCCTCCTGCTCCTGCAGATGATTGGCAGTCGCGCTGGCATTGACCAGCAGTTCCTGCTGCATCTGCAACAAACGATCTTTAAAGAACTCAAGATGGTCGGCGTTCATGTAATCGTCGCCGTCCCAGTTGAGAATATCCTGTTCGGTCAGCTTGGCCATAATTGGTACTTCCAGCATAGAGTTGGCAGACAGGCGGAGAAGATTACCTACAGCTCCAGCTTTGTGCAACTATCTTGCCAAAGCCCTGTAACATTCCTGCTGCTGAGAACTTGTATAGCGTGATTCTGCATTGGCTACAAGGTTTTTCATCAAAATAAAGGCGGCCGAAGCCGCCTTTCGGTTCACACGGGTATCTACCGGCTTATTTCAATGCCAGGATCCCCTTGACCAACGTCTTCACGTCGGCATCGCTCACCATCGAATTAGGCGGCATCGGCACTTGGCCCCACACGCCCGAGCCACCATTCTTGACCTTGGCGATCAACTTGGCTTCGGCCGTTTTGTCGCCCTTATACTTCTTGGCAACGTCTTTCCAGGCCGGACCGACTAATTTTGTGTCGATCGTATGACAGGCAAAACAGCCATCCTTTGTCGCCATCGGCTTGATATCGGCCATGGCCGGTGCAATCAGCGCGCCGCTCAGCACCGATGCCAACAGGATTTTTTTCATCATCTGCATCTCTCCCTTTTAGGTTTGCACAATCAAAACTATTCGCAGAGTATGACAAATAAACATAAACGTTAGACAAGAATCTTGAGTTGCATCAACAAACCACTTTCCAGCAACCGGACCGGTAGCATGAGGATCACCTGGATAATCAAGAACAGGATGATCGGCGACAAATCGACGCCACCCACCATTGCGCGACGGAATGGGCGTAGGTAGGGACGCGTCAGCGAGTCCAGTATCGGGGCTAGCGGATTATAGGGATTCACCCAGCTCATCACCGCCTGTACGATCACAGCGCCCATCAATAAGAACAGCGATTGTTTGAACAGGTAGAGCACGCTCAGCAACGCCAAAGCCAGCAGCGTCTGCGGCGCGGCGAAGTTGTAGGGCAGGGGATTGAGCGCCAGAATCAGCCCGTTGGCGATCATGCCGACCAGCCAAGCGGCCAGCAGGGTCGCCATGTCATAACTGCGAAAGCTAGGCACCATCCGGCGCATCGGCAAGACGGCGAAGTTAGTGACCGCCATGACGAACTGGCACAACGGATGTCTGAACGGTGCGTGCGCCACTTGCAGATAAAAGCGCAGCAGCAGTACGAGCACGAATAGATCGGACAAGGTCTTGATCAGGAACTGCAGGGTTTCGATGAGCATGTTAATCCTGACTGAGCTGTTGGCCCATTTCAATGGAGCGGGCTCGACAATCCATGGCGCCGGCGACGATCGCCGCCTTAACCCCTTCCTGGTCGAAACGGACGATCGCCCGTTCGGTCGTCCCCCCCTTCGAGGTAACATTGCTTCGTAATTGCTCGACCGGCAACGGCGACTGGCGCGCCAGCGTCACGGCGCCATCGAAGGTGTCCAGCACCAGTTGACGCGCCGTCGCCTCGTCGAACCCCACGTCGCGGGCCGCCTGCATCATCGACTCGATAAAATAAAACACATACGCCGGGCCGCTGCCGCTGACGCAGGTGATATCGTCGATGCCGACCTCCCGTTCTAGCCAGACCACGGAGCCCACGGAAGCCATCACGATTTCCGCCGCCGCCAGATCGGCGGGCGACACCGCAGGCGCGGCGAACAGGCCGGAGATGCCCTTGCCGACCATCGACGGCGTATTCGGCATGGCGCGCACCAGGCGCTCGCTGCCCAGCCAACGCGCCAGCGCATCGCAGCGGATGCCCGCGGCGATCGAAATCGTCAACGCACCGCCCAGCCGTGGCGCCAGATCATGGCATAGCGCTTTCAACTGCTGCGGTTTGACCGCCAGCACCACCACCTCTTGCGGAGAGAATTGCGCCGGCATGGCGGTCAGGCCTTGCGCGCCATATTGCTGGTTTAATCGATCCAGCTTGTCTTGATTGCGATCCAATACACGAATCGTGTGCTCCGGGTGCTTGCTGAGCCCGGCGATGATAGCGGCGGCCATGTTGCCGCCCCCGATGAAAGTAATCTGCATGGATCAGTTCCCCGTCTGCTTCTGGCTGTAATCGCGCGCGCCAAAGATGGCGGTGCCTACCCTTACCATGGTGGCACCTTGCCCAACGGCAAGGGCCAAATCCGCCGACATGCCCATCGACAATGTATCCAACTCGAACCCTTCCGTTCGCAACGTATCGCGCAACTGGCACAGCAGAGCGAAACGTTTTGCCAACAGTACTTGATCCGCAGTCGGTTCGGGAATACACATCAAACCGCGCACGCGCACATTCGGCAACAGTCCGATCTGACGCACCAAATCACCGACCGCTTCCGGCGCACAACCGCTTTTGCTCTGCTCTCCCGATACATTGACCTGAATGCATAGGTTTAGCGCTGGCATGGCCGACGGCCGCTGTGTCGACAACCGTTCTGCGATCTTATGTCTATCAACTGAATGCACCCAATGCGCATATTCTGCCACGATGCGCGTCTTGTTGGATTGAATTGGCCCGATAAAGTGCCATTCGATATCCAGATCCGACAGCTCCGCCACTTTACTGGCGAACTCCTGCACATAATTTTCGCCAAAAGCCCGCTGCCCGGCCGCATAGGCCTCACGGATGGCATCGCCTGGAAAGGTCTTGCTGACCGCGATCAGTTGTACCGCGCCTGCCGGCCGATTAGCCTGCGCTTCGGCATCGTGAATCCATTGCCGGACTTGATCCAGCGCCATCTGGACGGTTTGGGACATTGCAATTCCTGTCTTTGTTCATGGCCGGGGCCAAGGGGCGCCTAGCCACCGAAGGGGAGATTATAAATGCAATTGACCGCGCTCCTTAAGTATTGCGCCAGTCAGCACGCGTCGGACTTGCACCTTGCGCCAGGCGAACCGCCGATCTTACGCCGACATGGTCGGTTGTATCGACTTGCCGTCAACGCGCTGGACGCCGATAGCTTGTCCGAAGCGTTACAAACCGTTCTACCTGTCTTTCTGCGAGATCGGCTGGCAAGCGAACGGGCTTGCGATTTCCGTCTGTCGCTGCCGGAAACGCAGGCCCGCGTGCATCTATACCATCAACGGTGCGGGCTAGCCGCAGCCATTCGGCTGCTACCGTCCGATTTGCCGGATATGGCCGCTCTCGGCCTTCCTGCGGCCGTCGCCGACTGGACACACGTGCCGCATGGGCTAATCCTCATTTGCGGCGCCACCGGCAGCGGAAAATCCACCACCCTGGCAGCCTTGGTTCACCAAATCAACCGACTGCGAGCCTGCCATATTTTGGCACTGGAAGATCCAATCGAATTTATCCACACCGGGCTGAAAGCCCTGGTAACGCAACGCGAGATCGGTTCCTGGGATGGGGGCTTTGCCCAGGCATTGAAGACGGCGCTACGCGAAGATCCCGACATCATCATGGTAGGAGAAATGCGCGATAGAGAAACGGTCGCACTGGCTCTTGAAGCGGCCGAGACAGGCCATTTGGTGCTGTCGACCCTACATACGCGCAGTACCGCTAATGCCATCGCCCGCATCTGCGGCTTCTTTCCTGCCGATGCCCAGCAAACGATCCGGTTGCAACTTTCGCAATCGTTGCACGCCATCATGGCGCAAATGTTATTGCCGAGCTCGGGGGACGGTGTGCGCGTGTTGGCACACGAGGTTCTACACGCCACGCACGCGGTGCGTCACGTCATTCGCGAAAATCGACTGGAGCAAATCGAAACCTTGCTGCAGACCGGGCGCCAGCACGGTATGCATACGCTACGCCAATGTCTCGATCAGCTTGTCGCCCAGCAACTGATAGCGCCCGAAGCATCCGCCATCGACACATGAAAAAACCGGCGGTTTCACGTGAAACCGCCGGCTTGGCTTACCTTCGCAGCGAATATCAACGCGCTGCCAGCATATTGGCCATGGCAACGTATTGTTCGACACCGATATTCTCCGCTCGTAGCGTGGGATCGATTCCCAAACCGGTAAACTCGTCGTCGGTCAGCAATCCCTTGAGATTGTTGCGCAAGGTTTTGCGACGTTGAGCAAAAGCCTGCAATACCAGTTTTTCCAATATCGCCTCATCGGTCGCGACACCACAGCGGCCAGCAGCAGGAATCATGCGCACCACGGCCGATTCAACCTTGGGCGGCGGCCAAAAAGCATCCGGCGGCACATCGATCAGACTTTCCATTTCAAACCGATATTGCAACATGACGCTCAGGCGACCGTAATCGGCACACGAGGGTTCGGCAACCATCCGATCGACCACTTCCTTCTGCAACATGAAATGCATGTCGACGACGTGATCGCCATACGACGCCAGATGAAACAACAAAGGCGTGGAAATGTTGTACGGCAAGTTGCCGACGATTTTCAGCTTGCCGGCGACCGAAGCGAAATCGAAGGCCAGGGCATCGCCCTCGTGGATGACCAGTTTGTCGGCAGGAAATTCTTTCTTCAGCCGGCCGATGATGTCGCGGTCTATCTCGACCACGTGCAACTGCCGCAACCGGTCAAGCAAGGGTCGGGTGATCGCGCCGAGGCCAGGCCCGATTTCGATCACGGTATCGTCCGGTCCTGGATTGACGGCATGGACGATACTTTCAATGATTCGCGAATCTTGCAGAAAATTCTGCCCGAAACGTTTACGGGGAATGTGTTGATTCATGGTGTCCCAATCAGGTAGGCCGCCATTTTACCTGCGATACGGCGACGTTGCCGAGGTCCATCATGCGGTTTGCCAGGAGAATGTTTCACCGGCCGACCGCCCGATCAGTTGCGACAAGGCCTGGCCCAGTTCGGAACCATCGCGCGTGTTGCGCCACTGTCCTTGTTCGTTCAAGCCGAAATGGAACCCGCCGCTTTTTGCCGCCACCCAGATTTCCTGGTTCGGTACATGGCGGTTAACGATGATTTTTTCGCCCGAATCGAATTCGATTTCCAGCACTCCGCCGTTGAGTTCATAATCGAGATCGAGTGCGCTTTCATCCAGCGCCGTCTGGAGCGAATCAAGCAGCGTATCGGTTAGATCGAGAAATTCGCTTTCAGTCATTTTTCTTCCTTGGTCGTGCTCTAGCACGATGAGCTTTTGTTAGTATCCTAATTTTGCCACAGCGGATTTCATTGTATGCGATACCTCACCCTTTCTTTGATTCTTGCAGGTTGTCTGAGCGCATGCGGCTATAAAGGCCCGCTGTATCTGCCGACCGATGCCCCCAAGACCGCCCAGCCCGCGGCCAGCCAGCCGGCGACGTCGCCCGTTCAACCTCACAAGGACGCCAGCCAGCCGTGAATGCCATCCACTACCGTGAAGACGATCTATACATCGAAGATCTCCCGCTGAGCGAGATTGCCGCTCAATTCGGCACGCCGGCCTACATTTATTCCGAAGCCGCGCTGACCGGTGCCTTCGAATCCTATCGTGCGGCATTCGCCAACCTCGATCCGCTGTTGTGCTATGCGGTCAAGGCCAATTCCAATTTGTCCATCCTGCGCCACTTCGCACGGTTGGGATGTGGATTCGACATTGTCTCCGGCGGCGAGTTGGCGCGCGTGCTGGCGGCTGGCGCCGATGCACGCAAGGTCGTTTTTTCAGGTGTGGGTAAATCAGAGCAAGAAATGATCGAGGCGCTCAATGCCGACATCAAATGCTTCAATGTCGAATCGCTCAACGAGCTGCTGAAACTAAATACCGTAGCCGGCCGAATCGGCAAGACGGCACCGATATCGCTACGGGTGAATCCCGACGTCGACGCCCAAACGCACCCCTATATCTCCACTGGATTGAAAGACAACAAATTCGGCATCGCCTACGATGCGGCCCTCGATATTTATCAGCAGGCCAAGTCCTTGCCGCATCTACATATCGTCGGCATAGACTGTCATATCGGTTCGCAATTGACCGATGCCGCGCCGCTCATCGATGCGCTCGACCGTCTGCTCGGCCTGATCGATCAACTTTCCTCGGCCGGTATTGCGCTTCATCACCTGGATATCGGCGGCGGCCTAGGCATTCGTTACCGCGACGAAACCTTGCCGGACTTATCGGCCTTCGCCCAAGCCTTGTCGGAACGCCTGCAAGGTCGAGGCCTGCAGTTAGTGATGGAGCCTGGTCGCTCGCTGGTGGGCAATGCCGGCATTCTGCTGACCCGGTTGGAATATCTGAAACTGGGCGAACACAAAAATTTCGCCGTGGTCGACGCCGCCATGAACGATTTGATGCGTCCATCGCTCTATTCTGCCTACCACGGCATCCTGCCTGTCACGCGTCGCGAACACCTGGCCACGATCACGGTCGACGTGGTCGGCCCGATCTGCGAGTCTAGCGATTTTCTCGGCAAGGATCGCCAGCTAGCGATCATGGAAGGCGACTTGCTGGCCGTGATGTCCTGCGGTGCCTACGGTTCCACCATGGCGAGCAACTACAACACACGAACCCGGGCCATTGAAGTCATGGTCAGCGGCGACCAAACCCGTGTGATTAGAAGCCGCGAGACGCTGGACGAACTGCTGGCCAATGAAAAATCCTGCCTAGACAAATAGTTGTCTTTGGCAATCAATTAAAGGTAAGAGGAACGTACAGCATGCGCTTCGCACGACATCTGCAGGATCACAGTATCCACAACCCGTTCCCGGGCCTTGTGCGCCTGGAGCAGAAAATCGGCCGCGAGATCACCACGCGCATCGGCTCGAACGAAAGCCCCGCTTTGCCGCTGCCGGCCCTGGTCGAATTACTCGGCGAACAAGGGCTGGCGCAAGCCAATCTCTACCCCGATCCCTATGCTCACGAAATCCGTCGCCTGGCAGCCGATCTCAACCAGGTGAAAAGCAGCGAGGTCATTGTGGACAGCGGCGCCGATAGTCTGATCCTGCTGACGCTGCGGTTATGCTGCAATGTCGGCGATACCGTCATCACCAGTGCCGGTAGTTATCCCACTTTCCGCTATTTCGCCGAAGGTTGCGGCCAGCGCGTGGTGGAAGTCAGCCTGCAAAGCGGCCCGGAAGGACGACTGGAAGCCGACTTGGGGGCACTGGCCTTCAATGCCCATCAATACAAGGCCCAGTTGGTCTACTTGGCCAATCCGGACAACCCGACCGGCCACTACCATTCGCAAACCGAAATCGAACGCTTCCGCCAAAGCCTGCCGGCCGATTGCATGCTACTGCTGGACGAGGCCTACCTGGAATTCGCCGAATTGGGGCGGGCCACGAGCCCGGTGATGGTCAATACCATCCGCCTGCGCACGCTCTCCAAGGCCTATGCCTTGGCTGGATTACGCGTTGGCTATGCCATCGCGGCAGCGGAAACCATCGCCAAAGCCGATGAAATCCGACCGCAATTCGCCGTCTCCTCCTTGGCGCAAAGTGCCGCCTGCATTGCCCTGCAGGCACAGGATGACGTCAATAAATTGCTTCAGACAACAATTAACGATCGCGAACGCCTAAGCCAAGCACTTCGAGAACGCGGCCTGACAGTACTGAATTGCAGCACCAATTTCGTCAGCATCCACTATCCAGACTCTCTCATCGCCGAACAGATACAAAAGCGCTTATTCGAGCGTGGCGTGGCGGTACATCGTCCAAGTCATCCGGCGACCAATCACCTACTACGGATTACCGCGCACCCGGCAGCGCTAGACGATGCCATTCTCGACGAGTTGGCACGGGCGTAGGGATGCCGTAGGCGCGGCCGTAGGGTGCGGTCGCGAAGCACCGCACCCTACGCTAATCCACCTTACAACGCCTTCAACACCTCTGCGGCCAAGGCAATGGTTTCCTCGATCAACGATTCGCTGTGCGCATCGGAGACGAAACCCGCCTCGAAAGCCGACGGCGCCAAGTACACACCCTTTTCCAACATGCCGTGGAAGAAGCGCTTAAACGCACTAATATCGGCTTTCGATACTTCGGCAAACGAAGATGGCACCTTCTCGGTCATATACAAACCGAACATACCGCCCACACTATCCGCACACATCGGCACCCCGGCGCGACGCGCCGCCTCGCTAATGCCCTGGGCAAGGCGCTCAGTGCGCTTACTCAGTTCGAGATGGAAGTCCGGGCGTTGGATCAGGCGCAACGTCGTCAGGCCGGCCGTCACCGCCAGCGGGTTACCCGACAAGGTCCCCGCTTGGTAAACACTCCCCAACGGCGCGATGCACGCCATGATGTCGGCGCGCCCGCCAAAGGCCGCCAGCGGCATCCCGCCGCCTACCACCTTGCCGAGCGTGGTCATGTCCGGCTTGATGCCGTGCAAGTGTTGCGCGCAATGCAGATCGACCCGGAAGCCCGTCATCACCTCGTCGTAGATCAGCACCGTGCCACTCTGCTCGGTCAGCTCGCGCAGTGCGCGAACGAATTCGCCGCTGGGCTTGATCAAGTTCATATTGCCGGCGAACGGTTCGAGAATCACGCAAGCGATCGTGGTACCGATTTCAGCGAAAGTCTGCTTCAGCTGCTCGACATTGTTGTACTCAAGCACCAGCGTATGCTTGGTGAAATCCTGCGGCACGCCGCCGGATGACGGCGTACCGAAGGTCAACAAACCCGAGCCTGCCTTGACCAGCAGGCTATCCGAATGGCCGTGATAGCAGCCTTCGAACTTAACGATGGTGTCGCGGCCGGTGAAACCGCGCGCAAGGCGAATGGCGCTCATGGTGGCTTCCGTACCGGAAGACACTAGGCGCACTTGCTCGATCGACGGCACCAGGCGGCAGATTTCCTCCGCCAGGTCGATCTCGCCTTCGGTCGGCGCACCGAAGGACAAGCCGCCTACAGCCACTTCCTGAACGGCGGCCACCACTTCCGGGTGCGCATGGCCGAGAATCGCCGGGCCCCAAGAGCCAACATAGTCGATGAAACGTTGACCGTCTGCATCCCACACGAACGCACCATTGGCACGAGCGATAAAACGCGGCGTACCGCCCACCGAGCCGAAAGCCCGAACCGGCGAGTTCACCCCGCCAGGAATGCGCGCTTTGGCGCGATCAAACAACTGCTGGTTACGCGACATGATGAGTCCTGTCTTCTATGACATTATTCGGAAGAATGATCCCAACTGCTAAAAGGGTGATCCGCCAGCCAGGCATTGGTGAAGCGGCTGTCCGCCGTCACCTCCTCGCCCAGCCAGTCCGGTCGCTCGAACGGCGTCTGCTCGTCCGGTAATTCGATTTCCGCCAGCACCAAACCGGCATTGGCACCAAAGAATTCATCCACTTCCCACGTCATGCCGGCATGGGCGACACGGGTACGGTGTTTTTGCACTTGCATCGGGCATAGTGCGTCCAGCATTGTCTGTGCGTCCGCTAGGGGAAGGTCGTACTCGAACTCATAGCGCGATGCATCGGTTATTTTCGCCTTGATCGTCAACCACGCCCGGTCGCCGACCACGCGCACGCGCACGGTGCGTGCCGGATCGACCGACAGGTATCCCTGGCGATAAACCAGGGGTTCGCCCAGTGCCCTCCAGCTATCGCCACGCACTAGAAAACGACGTTCGATTTCCATTCCCATCGGTCAGGCCTGCTCAAAATGGTTTGACCACCACCAGAATCACGATGGCCAACAAAATAAAAGTCGGAATTTCGTTGAAAACCCGATACCAGACGTGCGAGCGCTGATTACGTCCCGCCTCGAAATCGCGGTAGATCCGACCGCAATAATATTGAAAGCCCAACAACAACATCACCAGTGCCAACTTTGCGTGCAGCCAACCGCCAGCGATGCCGTAACCGAGCCACAGCCAGAGACCGAAGACGATCGACATCAGCGACAACGGCATCATGAATCGGTACAGCTTGCGCGCCATTTCCAATAGGCGCTGGGATTCATCGCCAGGCTTCGCCATCGCCAAATTGACAAATAGCCGCGGAAGATAGAACAACCCCGCGAACCAGGAGGTCACAAAAAAAATATGGAACGCCTTGATGTACAAATAACCCAAGATCAACTCCTGCCGATGCGGACATACGGAATCTAGGCCGGCCTGGCCGGAATCAGATTTCGACCATCTCGAAATCGTCCTTATGTGCACCGCATTCGGGGCAGGTCCAATTCGGCGGAACTTCTTCCCATCGCGTGCCAGGGGCAATACCATCCTCTGGACGTCCGGATGCCTCGTCAAAGATAAAACCGCAAATCAGACACATCCAAGTACGCATTTATTTCCCCTTTGTAAGTTAGAATGACAATTCTATATCCAGACTGGATGGAGGTTAACCTTGGCAGCCAAAAACATGCGAGCGGAAGCGCCGCCGGTCGTCCTGACGCTGGCTGGCTCCGATCCCAGCGGTGGCGCTGGTATTCAAGCCGACATTCTGACGCTCGCCAGCTTGGGATGCCATCCCTTGTCGGTGATCACTGCACTGACCGTACAGGATAGCGCCGGCGTACACGATCTGATGGTCATCGATGCCGACTGGGTCAACGACCAGGCGCGACTATTGATGGAAGACATGCCCGTCGCCGCCTTTAAGGTCGGTCTGATCGGCAGCGTCGAGAACGTGGCGGTCATTGCCCAATTGGCGGCCGATTATCCGGACATCCCGCTGATTCTCGATCCGGTATTGGCCAGCGGAGGCGGCGATGCCTTCGCCGATGAAGACCTGATCGGCGCAATGCGCGACATCCTGCTACCCCATGTAACCGTTTTGACGCCCAACAGCATCGAGGCACGCCGATTGGGCAGCAATGATCCGGACGAAGAAGACGACCTGACGCTCGACGAAAGCGCATCGCGCCTACTGTCGCTTGGCGCGGAATATGTATTGCTTACCGGTACCCACGAAAATACAACTGAAGTCATCAATACCCTATATTCCACCGACGGCACCGCACGTGCGCAACACTGGGAACGGCTGCCTGGCAGTTATCACGGTTCAGGTTGCACGCTGGCTTCCGCCTTGGCCGCCATACTCGCATGCGGCAGCCCGATGCTGGAAGCTGTCGATGACGCGCAGGAATATACCTACCAGACATTACTGAATGCCTATCGCCCCGGCATGGGACAACATATCCCTGACAGAATGTTCTGGGCTCGCGAAACGGAAGAAAATGAACAGGCGCCATAAAATTAAGGGCTTGTACGCCATTACTCAAAATATTGTCGATGACAACCATCTAGAGCAAGTGCGTCGTGTCCTTGCCGGCGGCGCAAGCGTGCTGCAGTACCGCAGCAAGTCGCCGGACAATGCATTGAAATACCGCCAAGGCAAGCTATTGCATGCACTGTGCCGCGAGTACGATGTCCTGTTCATCGTCAATGACGACCTCGATTTAGCCATCAAATTGAAAGCCGACGGCGTTCATCTTGGTCGGGAAGATATGACCGTTCGCCAAGCACGCGTCGCACTCGGTTCACGTGCCGTCATCGGCGCATCCTGTTACGACAGCCTGGATATCGCGCGCCAAGCCAAACAGGATGGCGCGGACTACCTTGCCTTCGGCGCCGTCTATCCGTCCAGCACCAAACCCCATGCCGTCCTGGCTCCACTATCGCTATTCACCAGGGCTCGTAGCGAGTTCGAGTTACCGTTGGTCGCCATCGGCGGCATCAACGCTGCCAATGCTCAAGCCGTCGTCGATGCCGGCGCGGATGCCTTGGCGATGATCCAGGGCGTGTTCGCTAGTCCCGATCCGTATCAAGCGGCTCTGGACATTGCTCGATTATTCGTGGATTGAAAGCCGCGACGCGATCAGTTCGACAATACGCTGGCTTGCGCCTCGATGCGCTTTGCTAAATGCCAAGCCAGCCTGTCCCATGGCCACACGGCGGGGCGCATCGACCAATAATTGATTGATTAAATCAACTAATCGGTCGGAATCGCTTACCTGACAAGCGGCACCACATTCAAAAGCGATTTGACTTGCTTCAGCGAAGTTGAAGCAGGAAGGACCGATCAACACCGGCCGACCGATGCTGGCGGGCTCGATCAGATTTTGCCCACCCAGCGGCATCAGGCTACCGCCAATAAATACCAGGTCGGCGGCATGGTAGTAAGCGAACATCTCGCCCATGCTATCGCCCAACCATACCTGGGTCTCCGGCAGTACTGGCTGCTGATCGCTACGGCGCTGCAGCGTGAATCCGTTGGCCAACGCCAACTGAGCCACTTCGTCGAAGCGCTCGGGATGTCGCGGTACGATCACCAGCAGCGCTTGCGGCCGATGAGCGCGCCAAGCCTGCAGAATCAACGCTTCTTCACCATCACGCGTACTGGCGCACACGACAATGGGTCGATCGCCCAAGCGCTGTTTGAACTCGGCGCCAAGCAATGCCTGCGCCGGCGGAGGCGTGAAATCATACTTGGTATTACCGCAGACCTGTGGATCGCTCGCCCCAAGTGCAGCCAAACGCTCTGCGTCGTCCTTCGACTGCGCCGCCACGGCCGTGAGCTGGCGCAGGGCAGGGCGGATCAGCGCGGCAAAGCGCCGATAACCACGATATGACTTTTCCGATAGTCTGGCATTGGCCAAAAACAACGGGATGGATTGCTCATGCGCCGCAGCAATCAGATTGGGCCACAGCTCGGTTTCCATCAGCACGCCAAAACGGGGTCGATACGCTTGCAGAAATGCGTGTACCCCCTGTGGATAATCGTAGGGAAGATAGCGAATCTCCGCCTGTTCGCCATACAGCGCTTCGGCACAGGCACGTCCAGTCGGCGTCATCTGCGTGATTAATAGCGGTACGCCAGGCCATTGTTGCTGCAGCGCCTGGATCAATGGCATCGCGGCACGCGTTTCACCGACAGAAACCGCATGGACCCAGATAGCTCCCTGATGCTTAGCATTCAATGCACGGCCAAAACGTTCGTCCCAATATTCCAGATAAGCGGGCGTTTTTTTACCGCGCCGACGCAGATAACGACGTACCAGCGGCGTCGCCAGGCGCCAGAGGAGAGAATAGAGCGCACGCCAAATCACTGTTGGAACCCCTGACGCGAACTCAGTGCGCTTAAAACCTCATCGATCGACGGCCGCTGACCGACACCGCCGATATTCACCGCATACGGCGTTTCGCACACCCCTGTCCGCTTAGGGTCGGTATCGGTATAAATCGCCACGAGCGGCACATCCAGGGCATTGGCCAGGTGACTCAAACCGGTATCCACACCCACCACGGCAGCGGCATGACCCAGTACGCCCGCGGCTTCGGTCAAGGTCATGCGCGGTGCCACCATGGCACCCGCTTGTACCTGTGCCAACCGTTCCGCACGCTGACGTTCGTGCTCGTTGCCCCATGGATAGATGGCGGTCAAGCCGTAATCGGCATTCAGACGCCTAGCCAGTTCAATCCAGTACGATTCAGGCCATTCCTTCGACGCGCGACTGGTTGCGTGTAGCAACATTACGTAGCTGCCGGCCGGCAGCCATTCGGCACGCTCGCCAGGTCTGATGCCGAATTGCGCGTCGCCAGCGACCGCATAGCCGAATGCCCTGGCAAAAAGCAAGCGGTTACGAGCCACGGCGGCTTGCTGCCAATCGATGCGATAGGTCTTGTTATACAACAGGCTGGCCACTGGCTCGCGAATACTGCGCCAGTCGAAGCCTGCCACCGGGCCACCGGCAAGCCGTGCCGGAATGGCGCTTTTCAACAAGCCTTGCGAGTCGATCACCATGTCCCAGTGCATCATGCGCAACTGCTGTTTCAGCTGACGGATTTCACGCCAGGTTGACGGCGACAGGATACGCCCGCGCCAACGGCGCCAAGCCAGTGGGATGACCTGGTTGACGGCCGGGTGCAGCCTGGCGATGTCGGCGAAGTTTTCTTCTGCAAGCCAGCTGATATTCAGATTTGGGTAGTGCTTGACCAATTCGGTGATGGCGGGCCAAGTATGGATCAGATCCCCCATCGACGACGTCCGCACAATCAAGACATTCATCATGGGCGGCATTGTATACGGCCGAGTCGTGGTTAACCACGTTGTTTTCCTTCTGGCGGAATGTGCATAAGCATGCCTTTTCAGTCATGCCAAAACTTATCCACAAGCTGTCCATAGGAAGCAGAGTTATCCACCAACCGTACCATGAACAAGGTAATTGATTGATCTAGCATAGAAATAACTAGTTACCCACAGCAAACAGTCACCTTCTTCTTATTCATCTATTTTAAAAAGGGCATAATAGTTAACAGATAGCGGCCAAACGAGCCATGTGCCAATCGTACACAGCCACATGCCAACAACTGTCTACTAGCTTGTGCATAAGCGGGAAGCTGTGCACTAACCTAGAATTATCCACAAGCCATTCGCAATGAAATCATAGGGTAGAACACAGGAAAGCGATAAAAATAACCTATTGAAATAAAAATAAAATAACTGGTTATCCACAGCTCATTGGCATCTTCTACCAGTATCATCAAATATAAAAAAGGCAACTAGATACAATGCAATGTTCTTTCAGCGTGGTCGTGATTACCTACAATGCCGCTGCTCAGCTAGATCAGTGTTTGCAAAGTTGTGCGTTTGCCGATGAAATTGTCGTCGTCGATTCCGGAAGTACCGATGCCACCGTACAGATCGCCGAAGGACATGGGGCACGCGTGATACAACAGACATGGCTTGGATTCGGGCCACAAAAGCAATTTGCCGTCGAACAGGCGAAACACGACTGGGTGTTATGTCTAGATGCGGATGAATGGCTGTCGATAGAATTAACTAAAAATATCAAAGAGATACTTAGTTATCCACAGTTCGATAGCTATCACTTTCCTCGCTGCAACAAGTTCATGGGGCGCTTTTTACGGCATGGCGAGGGGTATCCGGATTTAAGCCTGAGATTGTTCGATCGTCGCAAGAACCGTTGGTCGGACGATGTGGTACATGAATATGTGAAGTGCGGCACAGCACCTGGTCGTCTGCAGGGCGATCTGATGCACGAATCGGGTGAGGATATCGCGCTGTACCTGACCAAGCAAAACCGCTATACCAGTCTGCAGGCCAGACAGATGTATGAGAAAGGAAAGCGCGTTTCCGTGGCCAAGATGCTGGTCAGCCCATTGATCAGGTTCATCAAGTTTTACTTGATTCGCCAAGGATGGCGCGACGGTTTGCCTGGATTGGTTCATATTTCCATTGGCTGTATGAATTCTTTTATAAAGTATGCGAAACTGCGGGAGTTTTATCGTTTGGAGCAAGCGTCATGAGGGTGTTGGTAACCGGGGCGGCGGGATTCATTGGACGCGCGGTGTGCGAAAAGCTGTTGGACATAGGGCAACATGCCGTATTGGCTGTGGATAACCTGAATGACTACTACTCCGTCGATCTGAAGCACGCACGATTGGCCACTTTGCAGGGCCGCGAGGGGTTCGAATTCCATCAGTTGGACATCGCCGATGCCGCGGCATTGGATAAGCTGTTTAAAACTCAGCCTGTCGACTACGTCATTCATCTGGCTGCCCAAGCCGGAGTGCGATATTCGCTGAAGAATCCCCATGCCTATGCACAGAGCAACCTGCTCGGCATGACCAATTTATTGGATGTTTGCCACCGCTATTCGATTAAGCATCTGTTGTTCGCCAGCTCGAGCAGCGTATACGGTAAGAACAGCAAGGTTCCGTTCGCCGAAGACGATCGTACCGACGAACCGGTTAGCTTTTATGCCGCCACCAAGAAAGCCGGCGAAGTCATGGCGTACAGCTATGCGCACTTGTATGGGCTGCCGACCACCGTGCTGCGTTTCTTCACGGTCTACGGGCCGTGGGGACGTCCGGATATGGCGCCTTGGATGTTTACCGAATCAATCATTCAAGGCAAGGGAATTAAAGTATTCAATAATGGCGATTTGCAGCGTGATTTTACCTTCATCGACGATATCGTCGAAGGTGTGCTGAATGTCATGCCGCGTGTACCGACCGGATCGGTACCCTATGCCCTGTTCAACATCGGCAACAACAACCCTGTCAAGCTGATGGATTTTATTCGCTGTGTCGAGGCTGCCTGCGGCAAGGAAGCGATCAAGACCTATCTACCGATGCAGGATGGCGATGTGCCGATTACTTATGCGGATACCACGCGTCTGCACGAACTGACGGGCTTCGCACCATCGACGCCGTTAAGCGAGGGAATTCAGCGTTTTGTCGATTGGTACCGTGGATTTTACTGCGTATAACGATATGCCGATTGCCGGGGCGTAATCGGCGTCAGACGGTGTTGAGCCGTTTTTTGATACCCTGGCCTTGGCAACATTGAAATCGTTGAATACAGCGCCGTGGTGGATGGGGATTTCACTTTCACGACATAAAAAAACCGCCGTTTTCGCACGGCGGTTTTTTTAGTTATCCTGACAAGCCGGATCGGGTGGTACGGGATGTCGGGTGACCATGATCTTGTCGACGCGCGTCTTATCCATGTCGACCACTTCAAAAGCGAAATCCATGCATTCGATGCGATCGGCGACCTGTGGTACGCGCCCAAGCTGGTACATCATAATGCCGCCGAGCGTATGGATGTTGCCGGTTTCTTCGCCAGGCAGCAGTTCGTCGTGATCGATATCGAAGAATTCCTTGAAGTCGTCCAGCGTCACAGCCCCATCCATCAGCCAGCTATTTTCGTCGCGTTGGACGATGCTGTCGTCTTCCTGATCCGTGGCCGGTAGATCGCCGACGATGGCTTCCAGCACATCGTTCATGGTCACCAGGCCTTCCAGTTCGCCGTATTCGTCGACGACCAGCGCGATGTGCGTGCGGGCCATCTTGAATTGTTCCAGCAGTTGCATCAACGAAACCGATGCCGGTACGTACAGCGGAGGCGTCAGGTCTGCCGGAAAATCGATTGGGCCGCCGCCGAGCAATTGGTCTAGCATGCGCTTGGATTCCAAAATGCCGACGATATGTTCCATGCCATTTTTGCAGACCGGGAAACGGGAATACGGACTTTCCTGTAGCAACGCAAAATTATCCGGTTGCGGGTCTGCCAGATCGACCGAGACGATATCTTTGCGTGGTGTCATGATCGATACCACCTTGCGATCGTCCAGGCGGAAGATGTTTTCCACCAGTTCCTGTTCGGCGCGGTCGAAAACGCCTTCGTCCGCTCCCTGTTCCATCAAAACGCGGATCTCTTCTTCGGTAATCGACGGTTCGCTGCTCTTCTTGACGCCGATGAGACGCAATAAGCCATCGGTACTTGCGCTCAGTACACGTACCAACGGTGCGGTCAATTGAGATAGCACACGCATTGGCCGCGCCAAGGCGCGGGCAACCAGTTCGGGGTTGTGCATGGCCAACCGTTTTGGAACCAGTTCTCCCAACAGCAAAGACAGCGCCGTGACGAAAAAGATGACTATCGCATCGGCCAAAGGTTTGCTGAAAGGCGCCAATAGGGGATAAGGCTGTAACCAGCCATGTACGTCGCTGGCGATAGAGGCCTCGGCATACACGCCGGAAGTAATGCTGATGAAGGTGATGCCGATCTGAATCGTCGACAGGAAACGGGTGGGGTCTTCAACCAGGGCGAGGGCCGATTGCGCTCCCTTATCTCCTTCTTCTGCCCATTGCTGCAAACGTACTTTACGAGAAGAAATCAACGCCAGTTCAGACATGGCAAAAATGGCATTGAATAAGATGAGCAACAGCAATATCAGAATGTCCACGGCCCTTGGGTATTTTGTTCAGGAAGCCCTAGGATAGGGCATGGGCGTTTCCGATGGAAGTAATAGATCGCACAGGGTGAAAATATCCACCCTGTCCGGTTTATACCAAGGAATCCAAATTCCATTGCAAAGGTGCGGCGCCATGCTGTCGCAACCAATCGTTGGCTTTGGAAAAATGTCCGCATTGCATGAACCCGCGGCTGGCTGACAACGGGGAGGGGTGTACAGCCTCCAGTACCAGGTGTCGTCGTTGGTCGATCTTGTCCGCATTGCTACGCGCCCAATTACCCCAAAGCATGAAAACGCAGCCGGGGTTCTGAGCATTGACAGTATTGATCAGCGCATTGCTGACAGTCTGCCAACCCAATCGGCCATGGCTGCCGGCCTTGTCGGCTTCAACCGTCATCACACTATTGAGCAATAACACGCCTTGCTTTGCCCAAGGGGTTAAATCGCCATGCGCCGGCAGTGTGAAACCGGTATCGCGTGCCAACTCTTTATAGATATTGCGTAGCGAGGGCGGGATGCGCACGCTGTCGGGAACGGAAAACGATAAGCCCATGGCTTCACCGGTGCCGTGGTAGGGATCCTGACCAAGAATCACAACGCGAACCTGTTCGGGCGCACAGAATTCTAGTGCACGAAAAATTGCCTGGCGGGGAGGGTATATCTCGGTGCCGCATGATTGTAATTCGCTCAACTGGCGATCGAGCTCTAGCAATGCCGCGCGGACGTTTTCTTGATTCAGAGTCGGTAGCCAGCCGGGATGGACGGACTGCAGGGCATCGGCGAGAAACGAGTATGAGGACATGAAGTGGTATCGGTGAAATGACGTGAAAATCCCCTGCCGGTAGGCAGGGGAACGATCGCAATCAATAACGCGGTAGAGAGGGATCGACTGTGGCCGACCAGGCATCGATCCCGCCATTCAGACTGACGACCTTATCGAAGCCTGCTTGACGCAGGAAATGGCAGACTTGCAGACTCCGCACGCCATGATGGCAGATAGCGACAATAAGCTGGTCGTCCGGTAATTCGTTGTGGCGTATCGGGATCAAGTTCATCGGCAGATGCACTGACCCTTCAATATGCACAATGTTCCATTCCCATGCTTCGCGGACATCCAGCAATAGCGGCGCGGTGGCGGGGTCGGCAAGGAGCGCGGACAGTTCGCGTGTGGAGATTTCCGGGTTCATCAGAACACGAACCGTTCCGGTTGCAGTGCTTCGCTGCCTGCAAGGCGCGGAATCACCGTTTCGTATAATTTGGTTTCCGTGAAGTTCGCTTCGCTTTCACGTCGGATCAGGCAGACCGTCATCACCGGTTCATCACCGACAGTGACAATCATGCGACCCCCGATCGCTAATTGTTGTTTGAGCGTTTCCGGTACGACGGGGACCGACCCGCCGACAAAGATCGCATTGAACGGTGCCTGCTTTTCCAGCCCCTCAAGCCCATTTCCTTCTATCAGCTGGACATTGTCCAAACCTGCTTGATGCAAGCGAGCGGCAGCCGACGCCAGCATGGCGGCATCGCATTCCATGCTAAAAACTTTTTCCGTCAATTTAGCCAGCAGTGCTGTGACGTAGCCGCTGCCGGTGCCGATTTCGAGCACCTTGTCGCTGGGTTGGAGTACCAAATCCTGCACCATGCGGGCTTCTTGCTTTGGCTGCAGCATGCGGCTGCCGTTGGGGAGAGGCAATTCGACATCGGTGAACGACAAGGCGCGTTGTTCTTCTCCGACAAAATCCTCACGTTTCACGTGAAACAGCAAATCGAGAATAGTTGGATCGAGAACATCCCAAGGACGAATCTGTTGCTCAACCATGTTGAATCGCGCTTGTTCGAAATCCATGCAGAACACCCCAAGGAATTATGACAATAACTTGCGATTATCCCATATTTGCCTTACCTTCACAGCATCGCTAGGGGTCCCGCTACCCGTTTTCGTATTCCGACAACAGTAGTGGGTGAGAAATACCCTTCGAACCTGATCCGGTTAATTCCGGCGTAGGGAAGCGGTGCTGCTCTGTAGCATTTCATGCCCCGCGCCGTTTCATCGCCTAGGAGGGCATGATGAACGCGTTACCTCAGTCAGAAATTCGTATCTCGCTTGATCAAGCCACTATTCAGCCCCTACCCAATTCGCGCAAGATTTACGTCGAGGGAAGTCGGTCCGATTTGCGTGTGCCAATGCGGGAGATCTCGCAATCCGCTACACCCACACAGTTCGGCGGAGAAGATAACCCGCCTATCTATGTCTATGATGCCAGTGGGCCTTATACCGATCCTGCGTGTGCGATCAACCTGGAAAACGGTCTGGCGCCACTGCGCGCCGGTTGGATCGAGGAGCGTCGGGATTGTCAGCCAGTCGAAGAATTAGGGAGCGCCTATAGCCGAGAACGCGCCAGCGATCCGGCATTGGATGCTTTGCGCTTCAACCTGAAGCGCACCCCGTTGCGCGCCAAGCCGGGTGGCAATGTGACTCAGATGCACTACGCGCGTTGTGGCATTGTGACGCCGGAAATGGAGTTTGTGGCCATTCGCGAGAACCTGCACCGCGACCATTATCTGCAGCAACTGCGCGAGACTGGTAACCAGCGCATGTTGGATTTGTTGTCGCGCCAGCATCCCGGCCAGAGTTTTGGCGCGCGCCTGTCGGAACGCATTACACCGGAGTTCGTCCGCGATGAAGTGGCGGCCGGTCGCGCAATCATTCCCGTCAATATCAATCATCCGGAAAGCGAGCCTATGATTATCGGCCGCAACTTCCTGGTGAAGATCAACGGCAATATTGGCAATAGCGCGCTATCGTCCTCGATTCATGACGAAGTCGATAAAATGACCTGGGGCATTCGTTGGGGGGCCGATACCATCATGGATCTGTCCACCGGCAAGAATATTCATGAAACTCGGGAATGGATATTGCGCAACAGTCCTGTCCCTGTGGGTACCGTGCCGATTTACCAGGCGTTGGAGAAGGTAAACGGCAAGGCGGAAGATCTCAGCTGGGATATTCTGCGCGATACCTTGATCGAGCAGGCGGAGCAGGGCGTCGATTATTTTACCTTGCACGCCGGCGTGTTGCTGCGCTACGTACCCCTCACGGCCAAGCGTATGACTGGCATCGTTTCGCGCGGTGGATCGATTATGGCCAAGTGGTGTTTGGCACACCACCAGGAAAATTTCCTTTACACGCACTTCGATGAGCTATGTCAGATTCTCAAACAATATGATGTGGCGATTTCTTTGGGGGACGGTTTGCGCCCCGGCTCGGTGTTCGATGCCAACGACGAGGCACAACTCGCCGAACTCAAGACACTGGGTGAATTGACGCAGATCGCTTGGCGACACGATGTTCAGGTGATGATCGAAGGGCCGGGCCACGTACCGATGCAGTTGATCCGCGAGAACATGGATAAGGAATTGGATTGGTGCCACGAAGCACCGTTCTATACCCTGGGGCCTCTGACGACCGATATCGCGCCAGGCTACGACCATATCACCTCGGCGATCGGGGCCGCGCAGATCGGTTGGTACGGCACAGCGATGCTGTGCTATGTGACACCGAAGGAACACCTGGGCTTACCGGATCGGAACGATGTCAAAGAAGGGATCATCACGTACAAACTGGCGGCGCATGCCGCCGACCTGGCCAAGGGGCACCCCGGCGCTCAGATCCGAGACAACGCCTTATCCAAGGCACGTTTCGAATTTCGCTGGGAAGATCAGTTCAATCTGGGATTGGATCCGGATCGGGCACGCGCCTTCCATGATCAGACCTTGCCCAAAGATAGCGCCAAGGTGGCACACTTCTGCTCGATGTGCGGGCCGCAATTCTGCTCGATGAAGATCACCCAGGATGTGCGTGCCTATGCGGAAAGCCAGGGGATCGACTCGCAACAGGCACTCAAACAGGGCATGAAAGACAAGGCCATCGAATTTATCTCGTCGGGGGGTAAACTGTACGACAAGGTGTAAAACTTTTTTTCAGGAGAGAACTGATGAAATTGTATTACTCACCGGGTGCTTGTTCGCTTTCTCCGCATATCGTGTTGGCGGAATTGGGTTTGCCGTGCGAAGTGGAACAAGTCGATATCCGTTCGGTTCCGCATATGACTGAAACCGGCAAGTTATTTAGCGACATCAACCCCAAGGGCAGTGTTCCGGCCTTGGTGCTGGATAACGGGGAATTGCTGACAGAAGGTGCGGTGATCGTGCAGTACCTCGCCGACCTGGTACCGGCGAAGAAGTTGGTGCCGGTAGTTGGCTCGATGGATCGTTATCGTTTGCAGGAATGGTTGAATTACATTGCCAGCGAGATCCACAAGGGGTTCGGCTTGTTGTTCATGCCAGGCATCACTGACGACGTGCGTCATCTGGTGATGGAGCGCGTAACCAAACGGATGGAATTTTTGTCTTCCCATCTGAAGAACAAAGCTTACTTAATGGGCGATTTTACGGTAGCCGATGCCTATCTGTTCACTTGTCTGAATTGGTGCCAATTCCTAAAGGTGTCGCTGGAACCATGGCCCGCGCTGCCTGCATATCTTAAGCGTGTCGCCGATCGTCCGGCCGTTCAGCAAGTTCTCAAGGCTGAAGGTCTGGTTTAAATCTCCCCATACCCCGTGGCGCTTGTCAGCGTCATGGGGTGTTTCACGTGAAACAGCGATGAATCAAAAGCTTCTGATCGATACGGCCGAATTAGCCTCGGCACTGCAGCATTTCGCCGACGAGCGCGACTGGCAGCAGTTCCACACAGCGCGCAATTTGATGTTGGCACTGACTGGCGAAGTGGGCGAGCTGGCTGAAATATTCCAGTGGCAAACCGATGCACAAGTTTTGACCATGCGGCAGGATGACCCGGCGCGCTATCAACATTTGCAGGAAGAAGTGGCGGATGTGCTGCTGTATCTGGTGCGGTTGGCTAGCGTAATGGAAATCGATATCAATAGGGCGGTGTCGGACAAGATAGCGAAGAATGCCATCAAGTATCCCGCTACATGAATTTGAGCGGGTCGATGTGCAGTTTCTCCGGCGATTCATGGCGCACGATTTTGTCGGCCCCCCCATGCCCCATGCTGCGCGATAGATCGACGATTTCCGGCGGAATGTACGAGTTACTCTTCAAGCTAAAGAAGACCTTGATCTTTGGGGAGATCAGGTTCTTTTCGTTTTGCTCGACGACGACACCCAGACGGCCGCTTTCCAATCTCACCAAGGTACCGACCGGATAAATGCCGATGGTGCGCATGAAGGACTGCACCAACTCCGGGTTGAAGTGGAATTTCGACCATTCGTAGATCTTGCGCAGGGCATCGGTCGGCGGCATCCCTTTGTGATAGCAGCGATCCGAGGTCAAAGCGTCGTAGACGTCGACGATTGCCGCCATTTGGCCCAATTGCGAAATCTCGTGACCTTTCAGTCCTTCCGGGTAGCCACTGCCGTCATGACGTTCATGATGCTGCGCGGCGACGTCGATCGATGTCTGCGAAATACCCTTGGCCCGGGAAAGAATGGCTTTGCTTTCGACAACGTGGCATTTGATGATGGAGAACTCGCGCTCGGTCAAGCGATCCGGTTTGTTGAGAATCTCATCGGGGATCTTCATTTTGCCGATGTCGTGCAACATCCCGCCGATACCGGCCTGGTGAATCACTTCTTGATCCATGTGCATGGCATTGCAGAAGGTCACCATCAAGGCGCCGACGCTGACCGAATGCTGGAATGTATAGTTGTCCTTGTCCTTGATGCGGCACAAGGCGAGCAGGGCGCCATTATTGCGTAAGATGGATGTGGTCATGCGCTCGACGGAGGGGGTGACGAGTTCCAGATCAACCTGCTTGCCCAGTCGAACGTCGTGCAGCATACCGTGGATGATCTGGTTGGCCTCATTGTGCACCATTTGCGCGCGGCCGAATTCCTCATGCGCAGAGACGTGCTTGTCGACAGCCGGCGCTTTTCTTGCGCCGATTTCGCGCATCTCGTTTTCCAATTGAGCTTTCACTTCTTGCATTGTCGGCGCGTGCACGACATCCAGACCCTTGTCGGTATCGATATAGATTTCATGAATGCCGGATTCGGCGATCTTGCGGATTTCGGCCTCGTTGGAGACAACAAAGCGGTTGCGTAGGAAAGGATGGGACATCCAATCGCAATTGAGGTCATGGATGAACATTCCGACTTTTAGCTCGGAAATATTGATACATTTAATCATTGTGATTGTACAGTGTCTGAAGGCCTCGCTTACATCTTAGCGGTAACGCCGGTTCAGTGTGTAGTTTAGTTTGAAATTGGTATATCTCAATGAATGAAGCGTTAGTAACCGTTTGCAGACAAGGATGTGGAGCCTGTTGCATTGCCCCATCGATTTCGTCTGCAATTCCCGGTATGCCAGACGGCAAGCCTGCCGGTGTGCCTTGTCTCCAGCTAACTCGGGATTTCGGCTGTAAATTGTTCGAGTCGCCGCTCAGGCCGGCTGTTTGTGCCAGTCTGCGCCCTACAGTGGAAATGTGCGGGCGAGACCGTGCAGGTGCCATGCTTTGGTTGACGGAACTGGAAAAGCAAACACAGTGAGCAGAGGAACGGCGTATAGGCCAGTAGGGAGGAGCGATAGAAAATTAAAGTGGCATTAGCAAGCTGGAGCGCATATTTTTCTAATAACACTAGCGAATAAAAAGTGGAGAAGCGATGTCAGATAAAAAATGGGGGCGTCTCAGCACACGTATCACATTGGTCACCGGTTTGGCGGTTGCAGCGGCATTCATCGTCATGATCGGGCTGATCTCCTGGCAAGGCTATCGCAACGCCGTCGACATGGGCTATCAATTAGCGCAAAGCCAAGCGCGCAACCTTGCCGACTCGACCGAGGCAGATTTTCGCTTGGGTTATGCGTTACCGAAACACTTGGCGCAAGTCGTGGCGGGCATCAAGCGCGGCGGCATGCCTGAGCGCAAGATGGCCGACAACATCCACTTGGAACTGCTCGACAATGCACCGCAATCCGTCGGCCTGTGGATGCTATGGGAACCGAATGCTTTCGATGGCAACGATAAGACGTTTCGCTTCAATAAGCCTTACGAGGATCTGACGGGTCGCTATACCCCTTACTTTACCCGCAATACCCAAGGCAAAGCGCAGATCGATACCATGCTGTCCGGCGATTATCTGAAGGAACTGGACAAGTTCAAGGACAAACCGGACAGCTATTCGCCGCCATACGAAAAAACCGGTTGGGGCGATTTCTATATGGTGCCGAAAACGCGCAACCGCGATACGATCACCGAGCCGTATCCCTATGATGTTCAAGGGGTAAAGGTACTGGAAAGTTCGTTGGCCGTGGCCGTTAAGGATGCGGGCGGCAAGTTCCTTGGGGTGTCGGCTACCGACGTGGCGCTGGGCGATCTGCAGAAGCGTTTCAGTCAGATTCATCCGTCGGAAACTGGCTATGTGCGCATGATCTCGGAAGGTGGCCTCTATGTGGTCAATCCCAAAGCCGAGGTGCTGGGCAAGGGGGTAGAAAAGGAAAATCCGTTGTCCGGTTATCTGGACAAGATCAAGAACGGCGAACCGTTCGTGTATGAAGCCGACGGTTTTACGCACTTCTTCCAGCCGGTCAAAGTGGCCGATACCGGCCAGTACTGGTCGCTTGGCGTCAGCGTTCCGACCTCGGCTATTACCGCGCCGGCGCTGCATCAAAGTCTGGTTGCCGCGGGCATCGGCGTTGTCGCCCTGGTCGCCATCATCTTGCTATTGGCCGGTGTCACGCGCGCGCTGACCAGGCCGTTGGACAAGATGGCGGCCAGCATGGAGCAACTGGCGTTGGGCCAGGGTGATCTGACTGTCCGCATCAACATCAGCAACAATGACGAAATTGGCCGCTCCGCCGTCGCGTTCAACCAATTCATGCAGTCGTTGAGCGGCATGTTCACCGATATCCGCAATCAGAGCCTGGCGGTCAGCCAAGCGGCGAGCCATTTGGCCGATTCGGCAGGGCAAGTGGAACAGGCCACCTCGGTGCAATCCGATGCCGCAAGCGCCACCGCTGCGGGCGTCGAACAGGTCACCGTCAGCGTGCATCACATCGCCGATACCGCCAAGGAAGCTGAAAATCTGGCGCAGCAAACCGGTGAACTGACCGGTCACAGTGTCACCACCGTCGATCAGGTCTCCAGTGAAATCAAGGCGATGAACCAGAGCATGTACACACTGGCAGAACATATCAACAGCCTGGGTGCGCGCTCCGAAGAGGTATCGTCGATCATCAATGTGATCAAGGATATCGCCGATCAGACTAATCTGTTGGCACTCAATGCCGCCATCGAGGCGGCGCGTGCCGGAGAGATGGGTCGAGGTTTCGCCGTCGTGGCCGACGAAGTGCGCAAATTGGCCGGCCGATCCGCCGAGGCAACTGTCGAGATATCGCGTATCGTCACCACCATCGGCAACGAGACGCGCGATGCCGTCACCGATGTGTCTGGCACGCGCGAGCGGGTGGATTTGAGCGTCAAGGTGGCGGAAGAGGCCAATGAAGCCATGCGCAGCGTTTTGCGATGCAATCAGGATCTGGCGGTGAAAATAGGAGAAATCGCCGCTTCGACGCGTGAACAGTCGAATGCCAGCAGCGAGATTGCGCAGAACGTCGAGCGCATCAGCAATATGGCGCAGTCCAATAGCCAAGTCGTGCATGAAGTGTCCGATTCCGTGCAACGCCTGCGTGAACTGGCGGCTAGTCTCGAGCGGCTGGTGAGCAACTTCAAACTTTGACAATCCACTCGGATAACATGGCGCGGCGATTTCGCCGCGCTTTTTTTGCCAATGTCTTCCAAGATAGCGGAAATTCAGGTTATAATCTGAAAGTTTGTTCGGAAGGGATGTGAAATGTTTGTCGTTCGCAAGTTGGCAAATCGTCGCCGCGGTACCCAGTTTTCTGGGGCCATGGCCCGGCATCCTTTCTCGGAAATCTGTTTTTAAAAAAGCCCCTGTTTCAGGGGCTTTTTTTTATCTATAGAAACCACAAATAAAACAAGGACACGACCATGGCAAACCCGCTTTACCGGAAAAACATCATTTCCATCCCTGACTTTAGCCGTGAAGAGCTGGAACTCGTCGTGGAGACTGCTGCACGCCTCAAGGCTGAACCTAGTAAGAATTTATTGAAAGATAAACTGATCGCCAGTTGCTTCTTCGAGCCATCGACTCGGACTCGTCTGTCGTTCGAAACCGCTGTCCAACGCTTGGGCGGCCGGGTCATCGGCTTTGCCGACGGCGGCAATACTTCGGCGCGCAAGGGTGAGACGCTGGCCGATTCGATCAAGATCATTTCTTCTTACAGCGATGCGGTGGTAATGCGCCATCCGCGCGAAGGCGCCGCCCGTCTTGCGAGCGAATTTTCCGCTGTGCCGGTCATCAACGGCGGCGATGGTGCTAACCAGCACCCCACTCAAACCTTACTCGATCTATTCACCATCAAGGAGACGCAGGGTACCTTGCAGGAACTGGCTGTGGCATTCGTCGGCGACCTGAAGTACGGGCGCACGGTGCACTCGCTGACCCAGGCGCTGTCGTTATTTAACTGCCGTTTCTATTTTGTGGCGCCGGAAGTGTTGGCGATGCCCGATTACATCTGCGAAGAGCTCGACGAAAAGGGCATTTCCTATACGCTGGCTGCCAGCTTGGAGGAGGTGATTCCGGAGATCGACGTGCTGTACATGACGCGCGTACAACGCGAGCGTTTCGATGAGGCCGAGTTCAAGAAGATTCAAGGCAAGTTCGTACTACACGCCGAGATGCTTCGCCATGCTCGCGAGAATATGAAGATTCTGCATCCGCTGCCGCGTGTCGATGAAATCGACACCGACGTCGACGCGACACCCCACGCCTACTATTTCGAACAGGCGGAGAACGGTGTTTATGCGCGAGAGGCCTTGCTGGCCCTGGTCCTCAATGAAACCGTCTGATCGTCGGAACCGAACGCACAAGGATTGATCATGCAATACACTCGTACCGTAGAAGCACTGAAGGAAGGCACCGTCATCGACCACATTCCGGCAGGGCAGGGTCTGAAAATCCTGCGACTGTTTCGCCTGGCGGAAACCGGTGAGCGCGTGACGGTGGGTTTGAACCTGTCGTCACGCCACATGGGCAGCAAAGACTTGATCAAGGTAGAAAATATCGCCTTGACCGAAGATCAAGCCAATGAGCTGGCATTGTTTGCGCCCAAAGCCACAGTGAATGTGATCGAAAATTTCGAGGTCGTGAAAAAGCATCAACTTGAGCTTCCTGACGCGATTCAAGGCATTTTTGCCTGCCCCAACTCCAATTGCATTTCACATAATGAGCCGGTTCAGAGCTTTTTCTATGTAAAAGCCCACGTGAACGACACAAAAATGAAATGTAAGTATTGCGAGAAAGTGTTTAGTAAGGATATTGTTGTAGAAGTGCGCTAAGTCGTACAAGGGTGAAATAGAACTGCAAGAAAAAAGCTGCTCGACAGCAAAAAAATGAAGAGCGCCGCGGATTCCGCGGCGCTTTTCGCATTTTAGCGGTCGTTCATAAAATCTTCTGCAATAACACCAGATCCAGCCAGCGGCCAAATTTGAAACCCACTTCCGGCATGCGCGCTACTTCGTCGAAGCCTAGCCGGCGATGAAAGCGGATCGAGCCTTCGTTGGCGGCGTCGACCGCACCCACCATCACATGTTTGCCCATGTCGCGCGCCAGCGGCAGCAGCGCGTTGACCAATTGCGAGCCAACACCTTGGCCGCGCGCCTGCGGCGCCAAGTGCACACTGTGTTCCACGGTGTAGCGATAGCCTGGAAAACTACGGAAGTCGCCGAAGCTGGCATAGCCGATAACCACATCCGATTGTTCCGCCACCAGGATCGGATAGCCCATTTTTCGACGAGTTTCGAACCAAGCCTGGCGCTCGGACAGCGGCACCTGATCATCGCAATACACGGCGGTGGAATGCCGGATGACCTCGTTATAGATAGCGAGGATGGCGGGCAGGTCATCGTGGGTAGCAGCTCGGATCAGCATGGCGATTCTCTTGGCGTGTAATGCCTTCGATCCTAGTCGTCATAGAGTGTCGCTGTCAAAACCCTACCCTTGGCACGATCTTTGCTGAATACCAGTAAGTGATCAGCAAAGGGAACGGGCATGAAGAGACATATCGACAATCAGCCGCTGGCCAAGACCAGCGATCTGGTGATGTTCAATTTCGGTAAACCGACGCGCGCACGCTTGATTGGCGGGGCTTTATGGCTGGTGGAGGCCTATGATGCCGCCAACGATGTCTGGGTGTGGCAGAGCGAATCCTCCCAGGCGGAAGATGCACTAGAGTCGGCGCGTCAATTGAGTTTGGGAATGGTATATAAAAGTGCGAATTCACCAAAATGGTGAATTCGCACAAGATGGAACATGCCTTGCCGGTCAGGCAACCTGGCGCTGTGCCTTGGCGGTACGGAACTGCGCCAGCAACGGCTCGATCGCCAGTCGGGTGCGCTGGTAATTGGCCGCCTTGATGTGGCCGAAGCCTCGAATGCCTTGTACCAGGTTCACCAGTTCGATCGCTTGCGGCAGGTTGTCCGCCGATAGCTTCTGAGTCAACTGATCGATCATGCTTTCGAACTCGGCGATCATTCTGCGTTCCAGCTGACGATCCGCCTGCCAGCCAAACGGGTCGAGAATCGTCCCGCGCACGAATCGCAGCGAGGCCAGTAATCGCATTGCCTTCAGCGCCCACGGCCCCAGCGTTTTTTTGGTGGCTTTGCCGTGGGTCATCCAGCTGGGGCCGAGGTGGAATCGCAGGGTGAATTCGCCATCGAACGCCGCGCGGATTTCACTCATGAACTCGCCATCCGAATACAGCCGTGCCACCTCGAACTCGTCTTTATAGGCCAACACTTGGGCATAGACCTTGGCGACCGCCAAGGTGAGCGGCTGGCGATTGGGGGTCAGCCGCGTTTCTGCCTGTTTGACGCGTTCGACCAAGGCACGATAGCGCTCGGCGAGTTTGGCGTTCTGATAGGTGGTCAGCAGTTGGCTACGCTGATGGACGATACCGTCCACCGTTTCACGTGGAACGAACTGGATGACGCTGCTGTTGGTCAGCAATGCCTCGATCCGCGCAGGGTCGTGAGCGGCATGGCGGCCCCATACGAATGCCTGGTAGTTGAACTCGACGGCAGCGCCATTGAGGCGGATGGCTTCGAGGATCGCCTCTTCGCTGACCGGCACCAGGCCTTTCTGCCAAGCAAACCCCAGCATAAACATATTGGTCGCCAGCGCATCGTTGAGTAGTGCCGTGGCCAACTTGGTGGCATTGACCTCGGCATAGTGGTCAATGCCCACCGATTGCTGAATGGTCTGCTTCATCGCCTGGGCGGGGAAACGTAGATCGGGCTGGGTCAAGAATGCGCTGGTCGGCGCTTCATAACTGTTGACCACGATGTGTGAAAAGCCTTCGCGCATCTTGGCCAGCGCTTCTTCCGAGGCGGTGACGACCAAATCGCACCCCAGAACCAGGTTGGCGTCGCCGGCGGCGATACGTACTGCATGCAATGCCTGTTGCGAACGGGCAATACGCACATGCGACCAGACCGAGCCGCCTTTTTGTGCCAGACCGGCCATATCCAGCACGGTGACGCCCATGTCGTCGAGGTGTGCCGCCATCGCCAACACTTGGCCGATCGTGACGACGCCGGTACCGCCGATGCCGGTGACCATGATGGAGTAGGGCTGGTCGACAGTGGGGCAAACCGGCGCCGGTAGGGTGGGCATCTGCGACAGATTGGCCTGCATCTTGTTGGTTGCGCTGCGCAGTTTGCCGCCCTCTACGGTGACGAAACTCGGGCAAAAACCTTCCTGGCAGGAGAAATCCTTGTTGCAGCTCGACTGATCTATTTTGCGTTTGCGGCCCAGCGGCGTTTCCAGCGGCAAGATCGACAAACAACCCGATTTGTTCGAGCAATCGCCACAGCCTTCGCATACTCGGGCATTGATATAGGCACGGCGTTGCGGATCGACCAGTTCGCCACGCTTACGCCGGCGCCGCTTTTCGGCGGCGCAGGTCTGATCGTGGATCAGGATGGTGGTGCCCGAAACTTCCCGAAGCTCGATCTGCAGACGCTGTAATTCCCGACGATGGAAAATCTCCACGCCCGGCGCCAAGCCGGCGAGGCCGCGGTATTTGTCGGGGTCGTCACTGGTAATCACGATGCGCGCAACACCTTCGGCATGCAGTTGGCGGGTGATCGTCGGCACATCCAGCGGCCCGTCGACATGCTGGCCGCCGGTCATGGCCACTGCATCGTTGTACAGAATCTTGTAGGTGATGTTGACCTTGGCCGAGACCGACGCGCGGATAGCCAACAAACCGGAGTGGAAGTAGGTTCCGTCGCCGAGGTTGGTAAACACATGTTTGGTATCGGTAAACGGCGCCTGGCCGATCCATGGCACGCCTTCGCCTCCCATTTGCGAGAAGGTCTGGGTGTGCGGCTCGATCCACAAGGACATGTAGTGGCAGCCGATGCCGGCTAGCGCCCGGCTACCTTCCGGCACCTTGGTGGAGATATTGTGCGGACAGCCGGAACAGTAATGCGGCACCCGCGGCAATACATCGCGTTTTTGGCCGAGTTGTGCCTCTTTGTCGCTGTAGAATTTGAGGCGATCGTGCATGACCGGGCTGTCGAACACCGTGGCCAGTCGGTTGGCGATGGCGCGCGCGATGATCGCCGGGGTCAGTTCGCCGGCGGCGGGAAGCAACCATTCGCCGTGCGGCAAGGCCCATTCGCCTTTTTCGGCGAACTTGCCGACCACGCGTGGACGAACGTCTTCGCGCCAGTTGTAGAGTTGTTCCTTAAGCTGGTATTCGATCACCTGGCGCTTTTCTTCCACGACCAGGATTTCTTCCAAGCCTTCGGCGAAGTGTCGCACGCCTTCCGATTCCAGCGGCCAGACCATCCCGACCTTGAAAATGCGCAGGCCGATTTCCGCCGCCAGGCTCTCATCGATGCCGAGGTCGTCCAGCGCCTGCATCACATCCAGATAAGATTTGCCGGTGGTGATGATGCCGAGCCGTGCCGAGGGAGAGTCCAGTACGACACGGTTGAGATTATTGGCGCGGGCATAAGCCAGTGCGGCATACAGTCGGTGGTGCAGTAAGCGTTTTTCCTGCGCAAGCGGCGGATCCGGCCAGCGGATATTCAGGCCGTCCTCGGGCAGTTCGATGTCTTCCGGGTATTGGATTTGGACATGTTCCGGCGAAATATCGACCACAGCCGAACTTTCGATGGTATCGCTGATCGCCTTGAGCGCGACCCAACAGCCGCTGTAGCGGCTCATCGCCCAGCCATGCAGGCCGAAATCGATGACCTCCTGCACGCCTGACGGGCTAAGCACCGGGATCATCGCCGCCGCCAGCGCATGGTCGGATTGGTGTGGAAAGGTCGACGATTTGGCGGCGTGATCGTCGCCGGCGACGATCAGTACGCCGCCATGCTTGCTGGTACCGGCGGCATTGCCATGCTTCAGTACGTCGCCCGAACGGTCGACGCCAGGGCCTTTGCCGTACCACAGGGCATAGACGCCGTCGTATTTGGCGCCGGGGAATAGGTTGACCTGCTGGGTTCCCCACACGGCGGTGGCGGCCAGATCTTCGTTCAAGCCGGGGTGGAACACGACGTTGTGCGCCTTTAGATGTTCCTCCGCCTTCTGCATGCTCTGGTCTACGCCGCCGAGCGGCGAACCGCGGTAGCCAGTGACATAACCGGCGGTGTTCAGCCCCTGGGCACGGTCGCGATCTTGCTGCAGCATCGGCAGGCGCACCAGCGCCTGGATACCGTTCATCAAGACCTGACCGGTTTGTGCCGTATATTTTTCTTCAAGTGCACGATGCCGGATTGACATGGGTTCTCCTCCATATAACGCTGGTGCCCGGCTCTTGTGCTGATCGGTAAATCAAGCGGCCAGGTTATGCCTTGTGGGCAGCGATAATCTATTTGTAGTTCGGCAGGACGATGTTGGCAGAATATAAGTTACGTTCACGTAAACGTCAAAGGCGACGTCGGCAAAATATCACGTCAGGATGGAACGCGAAGCGAAATGCCGATCAGGAAAGGCTGGGCGCATACCGCTACATACAGGTAAGCTGTGGCTATCACAATACAAATCAATGCTGATCGATGTCTTCGAAATCTGCCGAATCCGGCCATGGCGTGTTGTACGCCATCGGTGCTTACCTCTGCTGGGGACTCTTCCCGCTCTATTGGAAACCGCTGCATCAAGTCGCCCCCCTGCAAATCCTGTGTCATCGCCTAGTCTGGTCCGCGGTCTTCGTGCTGATTTTGTTGGCGGTACGGCGCCAATGGGATTGGCTACAACCATTTCGTCGCGAGCCGAGGCGGCTCGGCGTGTTTTTCCTGTCCTCGGTAATGCTGTCCAGCAATTGGTTGTTGTATATCTGGGCGGTCACTTCGGGCCATATCGTCGAATCCAGCCTGGGCTATTTCATCAATCCGCTCGTCAATGTCCTGTTGGGGCGGTTGGTGCTGGGCGAGCGGCTTGGCCGGCTGCAGAAGGCGGCAGTCGCACTGGCGACGGCCGGGGTGCTGTGGTTGACACTGCAATTGGGCGCGGTGCCGTGGGTGGCGCTGGGCCTGGCGGTGACGTTCGGCCTGTATGGCTTGATGCGCAAGCGTGCGCCATTGCCCTCGCTCGAGGGGTTGGCGATGGAGACGTTTTTGCTGGCCCCGGCGGCATTGCTGCTGCTGGTTGTGCTGGAAGTGCGCGGCGAGGGTAGTTTCGGCCATTTGCCTACGCTTCAGAATGCGATGCTGATCGGTGCCGGGGCGGTGACCGCCGTACCGTTGTTACTGTTCGCCAACGGCGCTCGCCGTCTGAAACTGGCTACTCTGGGCGTGATTCAGTACATCAGCCCCACTTTGCAACTGCTGCTCGGCGTGCTGTTGTATCAAGAAACATTCGATCACACCCGGGCCATCGGCTTCGTGCTGATCTGGGCGGCGCTGTTGGTTTATTCGCTCAGTAGCCTGCGCGCGTTGTTGCGCGGACGATAAACCGCGGCTGTCATAAGTTTGAGCAGGATCAGACCTGCCGCAGTGACTAGAAAAATCCTCGCAATGATAAATATAATCTCATTGTGAGGATTTTTCTTTTATCGACACCATGAAACTAACGATCGACGCTGAAGTTCTGGCCGATTTTGTGTCCGCCCTTCTGGGGCCGGATAGCGAGATCGCCGTGCACGACCTTTCCGATCCCACCGCCTCGCTGTGCATTATCCGTAACGGCGTGCTTTCCGGTCGCGGCATCGGCGCGCCGGCGACCGATCTGGCCAGGCGGTTGGCGCAAGAGTGCAGTGGCGCCGAGGGCGACGATTTCCGTGTCGATTATCGTAGCAAGGCCGCCAGCGGCCTATCGCTGCGTTCGTCGACGCTGGTGTTCAAGGATGAGGATGGCCAGGTTCGGGCCATGTTCTGCGTCAATACCGACGATAGCCGATACCGCCGGGCACTGGATGCCGTGCAGGCGCTGTTGCCAGCCGATCTATCGCAGGAAAGGCATCAGGAGAACCTGTCGGCTTCGGTCGACGATGTTGGACTGGACATCATGAAAGCGGTGCTGGACCAGTTCGAGGTCGATCCGCTCCGATTGTCGCCCGAAGAAAAATCCCAGGTGGTTCTGGAGTTCGATCGCCGCGGATTGTTTTCCATTCGTGGTTTCGTCGCACGCGCGGCGCAGGTGCTGGATATCTCCGAGCCGACCTTGTACCGCTATCTCAAGCAAAGCAGAGATTGAATATGAATAACCCGGTTTCTTCCCCCTCGACCCAAGACATGACTACTTCCACGCCGAATACCGCATTGTGGCCGGAATATCTGAAGGCACTCCGCCAGGAAGTGGTGCCGGCGCTCGGCTGTACCGAGCCGGTCTCGCTGGCGCTGGCCGCCGCCATCGCCACGCGCGAACTCGGCCGCCCGGTCGAGCGCATCGAAGCGCGTGTCTCGGCCAATTTGATGAAAAACGGCATGGGCGTGACTGTGCCGGGTACCGGCACGGTCGGGCTATTGATCGCCGCGGCAGTCGGTTCGATCGGCGGCGACCCGGATGGCCGCTTGCAGGTGCTCAAGGGGCTGACCGATGTCCAGGTGGCTCAGGCCAAGGCGATGATCGCTGAAGGTCGGGTAACGCTCAATGTGGCCGAGGTGCCGAATATCCTTTATGCCGAGGCCGAAGTTTGCGCGGGCACCGACCGTGTACGCGTTTGCATCGCCGACGCCCACACCAATGTGGTGCGCATAGAACGCAATGGCCAGGTATTGTTCGCCGCCGCCACCGATACCGCTCAGGACGATTCGCCGTATGACCTAGGCGCCGCCAGTGCTCGCGATGTTTTCCAATTCGCCATGCACGTGCCGCTGGCGCAGATCGAATTCCTCGCCGAGGCCGCCGAGCTCAACAATGCGCTGTCGCTGGAGGGCATGAGCGGCAAATACGGTTTGCACATCGGTGCCACGCTGCAGCGCCAGAGCCTGTCCGGCCTGATGCCGGCGGGGCTGATGACCGAGATTCTGACCCGCACCACCGCGGCTTCCGACGCGCGCATGGGCGGCGCCACCTTGCCGGCCATGAGCAACTCCGGCTCGGGCAACCAAGGCATTGCCGCAACCATGCCGGTGCTGGTGGTGGCCGAACATGTCGGCGCCTCGCGCGAGCAACTGCTGCGTGCGCTGACGCTATCGCACTTGATGGCAGTGTATATTCACAGCCGGCTGCCCAAGTTATCGGCGCTGTGTGCGGTGACCACCGCCTCGATGGGGGCGGCGGCCGGCATGGCCTATCTGCTCGACGGTGGGGCGGGAACGGTCAATATGGCGATTTGCAGCATGATCGGCGATTTGGCCGGCATGATCTGCGACGGCGCGTCCAATAGTTGCGCAATGAAAGTGTCCACATCGGTGTCCGCCGCCTGGAAGGCGGTATTGATGGCGCTCGACGGTACCAGAGTGACCGGCAACGAGGGTATCGTGGCCGAGGAGGTCGATCGCTCGATCCGCAATTTGGGCGAACTGGCCTGTCAGGGCATGCAACAGACGGACGAGCAAATCTTGCATATCATGATGCACAAGAGTGTCGCCGCCTGATTTACATTCAACCAAGGAAGATCGCAATGAAAGAGATTCTGCATACCGATACCGCGCCGGCGGCCATCGGTCCGTATTCGCAAGGCACCGCCTTTGGTCAACTGGTGTTCACCTCGGGTCAGATTCCGCTCGACCCCAAAACCGGCGAAGTCGTGGGCGGGGGCATCGAAGAGCAGTCGCGCCGCGCGATGGAAAACCTGGTTGCCGTGCTGGCGGCTGGCGGCGCCAAGCCTACCAATGTGTTGAAGACGACTTGCTTTCTGGCCGACATGGGCGACTTCGCCAAATTCAATGCGGTGTATGCGGAATACTTCGGCGAAAACTCGCCGGCGCGCTCGTGCGTCGCGGTCAAGACTTTACCGAAGAACGTGTTGGTCGAAGTCGAAGCCGTCGCTGTGCGCGGCTGATGGGATGAAGCGGGTAGGTGCGTTGCCGGCGGGTTGATGCGTTGCTTCGCGAACGCATCCTACGCAATGAGAACGTGCATTCGCCGTAGGCAATGCACGTTTTTATTGATTGTTCCTGACCCAACGGTGCCACTGGGCGAACATCTCGGCGTCGCGGGCGGCGACGACCGAGCGCTTCCACGGTACATCGGACCAAAAATCGTCTTGCTGCAGCGAGGCAAGACGTCCGCCCGCCTCCTCAAGAATCAATGCGCCGGCGGCATAATCCCACAGACGTTGGCCGCCGTGCAGGTACACATCGAAGCGCCCGGCGGCCAGGTAGCACCAGTCGAGCGTGCTCGAACCCATGCTACGTTGACTGCCGAATGGCGCCACGCTGTTGAGACGGGCGGCGAGCCGAGCCGAACACAAGTATTTGAGATCCAGCCCGGCAATGGCTTCGCTCATCGGGTTGGCGTTTTTCTTCAGTGGCAACGGCGTGCCGTTGAGGAAGGCGCCGCCGCCCTGGGTGGCGCAGTAGAGCTCTTGGGTCATCGGGTTATAGATGACGCCAAGCGTGCTGCGGCCGTTTTGCATCAGCGCGACGGAGATGGCGAAATGGGGTAGGCCGTTGATGAAGTTGGTGGTGCCGTCGATCGGGTCGACCACCCATAAGCCCTCGAGTTGGCGTAACCAGAGCGCATCCTGCTCCTGGCGCGTCATTTCCTCGCCCAGCACCGGGTAGGGCAGGATACCCGGCAGTTCGGCTTCCAGTGCCGATTGACAGGCGAGGTCGGCTTCGGTCAACAGGCTACCGTCTTCCTTACGCGTATGGCCGACGCGCAGGAAACGCGGCAACACTTCGCGTTCCGCGATGTCCCGCAGCAGCTCCCCTACCTGTTCAATAACCTGCATGCTGGTTTCCTTTATAATTGGCCGGGTAGAGTTAGCATGTCGCAATGCACAAGATTCTCTGATTGTAACCAATACACGGGATTATTGCTGTTATGGCAAGGTTTTTTGTCGACGTTCCGCTGCACCCGGGTCTCACGTTGGATCTACCCGAGCCGGTCGTGCGCCATTTGCAGGTTCTGCGCTTGCGCGAAGGCGAGGCTCTGACCCTGTTCAACGGGCTGGGCGGCGAGTTTTCCGCCACGCTCACCCAGTTGGGCCGGCGCGAAGCGCTTTGCGAACTGGGGGCCCATGATGCCGTTTCACGTGAATCGCCGATCTGGCTTGGCTTGGCTCAAGCCATTTCCAGCGGCGAGCGCATGGACTTCACGCTGCAAAAAGGGGTGGAGATGGGCGTCAGTGTGTTCCAGCCGTTGGCGGCGCGCCGTTCGGTGGTCAAGTTGTCGGGCGAGCGCGCCGACAAGCGACTGCAGCGCTGGCAGGAGATCGTCGTCTCAGCCTGCGAGCAGAGCGGGCGCACCGTGATTCCGCAGGTGCTGCCGATCCTGTCGGTCGAGGAATGGCTAGCAAGACAGGATGAGGTGCCGGTCAGGTTGCTGTTGTCGCCGTTGGGTAGCAAGCGCCTGGTGGATATTGCCCAGCGGCCGGCGGCGGCCTGGCTGATGGCCGGGCCGGAGGGGGGCTATACCTCGGAGGAGGAACAGGCGGCGCTGGATGCCGGTTGGACGCCGCTCAAGCTCGGTGGACGCGTATTGCGCACCGAAACGGCGGCGTTGGCCGCCGTGGCTGCTCTACAGACGGTGTGGGGCGATTACGCCTTCAGTTGATAGATCAGCTTGCCGTCGAACAGAATTTGGTCGGCGGCGAGTTTGATACTGCCGGGGGGCGCAGCGCGCTCGAAGTGATAGCGCAGGCCCTGATATTCGATCCAGCTCGAGATCAGCGTGCCGTCGAACTTACCGAGAATCTCTTGCGAATGCAGCACGTCCTCGCTGTCGTTGAGCACCATGCCAATGGCGGCGGGCGCACTTTCCTCCGGCAATTCCCACTCGCGATGATGCACCGGCTGCGGCAAATTGCGCACGGTCATGCGCAACCACAGGGCAAATAGCCAGTCGGGCGCAAGTACCCGATGCACATGGCGATTATCGGTAATGACGCAAGCGACCGAAAAACGTTTTTGGCAAACCGGGCAACTGGCCTTGGCCGATACGAAAATCCTGTTTTCCAACAACGAAGCGATGCCATGCATGGTGTCGGCGGTCACCATGTTGCCGCAACGCGGGCAATGCTTGGCGAAGCGGCGCACCTTGGTGCCGTTGGCGAAACTGATAGGCAGAAAGCGAGAAATTTTGTCTGGTCTGGCCATGCGCGACGGATCCACTGCGGAAGATCGGAAAAAAGGCCGGGCGGTATAAGAGTAACGCCCGGCTTTCCGACGATTATAGCGGGATCGCCATCAGACGTGTGCCTAATGTATGGCTTTCGCCTGCTTCGATCTGCCGGGCATCGTCCTCTGCGTTGGCGGCTTCGATACAGAAGAAGTCTCGCCAGCCGTCGGGAGGCAGGTCTTTCAGCGTCCGAGCCTTGTCCTCGCCCGGATTCCACAGCACCAGGCTGTCCGAGCCGGCGTTTTCCACCACGATCTGGCGCTGCCAGACCTCGTCCACCAACGTGACGCCGGTTCTGCCGTAAACGATGAGATCCAGCTCGCCTCGGCAGGGCAGCGTATCTTCATACAGGACGCCGGATTGCCGGTGCACTTTGTCTTGATAGCGTCCGTGCGCCAAACCCTGAACCCGGGCGCTGTCGGCATTGCCGATGGCCAGATAGGTATGCAGCGCTGCCGAATAACTTCGCGCCGTCGTGCCATGGTTATGGGTGGTTAGGGTGATGTCGACGTGGGCGGCGCAAAGCTGCAGGCAGCTCTCCACTTTGAGTCCATGAAAATCCGGTCCCAGCAGTTCGACGCTGAAACCGTCGTCGGTTCGAGAGACATCGCTCAGCGTCCAGCGTGCGGTACGAGCAACGCCATGTTGCGGCAGAGCGGCGTCGTGGGGGTGCGGGCCGAACCAGGGCCAGCAAACCGGTACACCGCCGCGGATGGCCTTGCCCTGCACGCGATATGCCAGTGGCGACAGGTAGAGCAGCGGCGGTTGGCCATGAGCCTGATAGGCTGTCAATTGTCCGCCGTCGAGGGAAATTTCGGCTTGAAAGGCGTCGTGCTTGAGCGTCAGGGTCGGACCGCCCTGTTCGTTATCATGCAAGGTGGCGCCGGGGACAAGAGACTTCTGGGTCATGGTCGTTCTCGATCGATCGATATAAACAGAGTGTAGCTGGCTTTGCAGCCCGCAACATGACGATGGCCGTCTGCGCGCGTTTTGCACCAAGTATTCGCCAGTGGCGTGCGCTTAATCCAGTTGAGTTTGCGAACGCAGCTTGTAGCGTGTGCCTGGGTGTAACAGGCGGGCAAAGCTCACCAGATTGCGATGCGACCAGGTTCGGCGAAAAACCAACAAACAGGGTTCGGTCGCAGAAATTTCGAGCATGGCCTGCTCTTCGCGCTGCGGCATCACCGCTTCGACCGTGTGTTCAATGTCCGTTAGCGGCGAATGCTGCATCAGGTAGTGGTTCGGCGTGATGCGCGTAAAGTCCTGCGCCAGGTAATCGGGTGCCCAGCTCGGATTGACGAAGCGGTCTTCCAACTGCACCGGAATGCCGTCTTCGCGATGCACCAGTAGCGAGTGATAGATCGTGGCGCCGACATGCACGCCTAATTGCAGCGCGATATGCTCGGTGGCCGGTTCGGCACGCAGGGTATAAAGCGTGATGCTGTGGTTGTGGCTGCGCGCCTGGATTTCCTGCGCGATGTTGTTGACGTCCAAGAGCGGCGCCTCGGCCTTGCGTTCGGCCACGTAGGTGCCGTCGCCGGCGAAACGTAGCAGGATGCCGGCTTCCGATAAATCGCGGATGGCTTTGTTGACGGTCATACGCGAAACGCCGAAGAGCTGGGCCAGTTCGATCTCAGGCGGAATTTTGCAGCCTGGCTGGAAGGTGCGCTTGGCGATTCCGTCGAGAATATACTCTTTGATGCGCTGATAGCGCGGCTGCCGCGGTGCGCGGTCAGCCATTAGTATTGAATCTTCCATTGGAATATCTTAGCGACTAGACCTTGGGGGCCGCACGATAGACATGCATTGGTTTGTGTTAGATCAACAGCTGGTCTATACAAATAAAAATATATGCAAATCAGATATTTGGACGAACGAGCCTGCTTTGTCGCGGGGCACTGCGGGGCGCATTTTTTAGCAAGGAGGCGCGATGACATTGCAAGAATGGCTCGATGTTTATGGCGAAAGCCACCAGCACCCGCTGAATGTTGCGATCCACAAGTTTTGTATCCCGGTGATTTTGTTCTCGATTCTAGGCTTGCTGTCGGCCTTTCCCCTGCCATTGAACCCGGCCTGGTTGTTGGTTGCCGCCGGGGTAGGGTTCTATCTCCGGCTGTCGCGGCGCATGGCGTTGGCGATGCTGCTGTTGTGTTTGCTGATGTTGCTGACGTTGGCGGCGCTGCGGCGTGCCGGCATTGATCTGCTGCAAATGAGTGTCGCCCTGTTCGTCGTGGCCTGGATCGGCCAGTTCATTGGCCATCGCATAGAGGGGCGCAAACCGTCCTTTTTCGACGATCTACGCTTTTTGATGATCGGGCCGGCCTGGACCTTGGCATCGCTGACAAAACATTGCCATATACGCTGGTAAAACAGGCTATAAATGCGCCTTATAGTGTTTGTTGCGGCAATGATCAACCCTATTGATTCACTTTGACATTCATCAAGCGGCATCAAGGTTGCCAAGTGAGCCGGCGTTTGGCCGGATTAGCATTGCTTCGTACCCATTTCGGGTCATGGAGACACACAACATGCATGGCAAACGAACCCTCTCTCTGCTTGGCGCCGCAGTGCTCGCGACTTTCGCTACCGATTATTCGATGGCTTGCTCCAGCGTCGTCGTCGGTAAGAACGCCTCCGCCGATGGCGCGATCATTATTTCGCGCAACGAAGACTATTACATCAATAACTGGAACAAGAAGCTGGTGATCCATCCGCGCCGCGACACCGACAAGGGCGAGATGATCAGCTTCAAGAACGGGCTGAAGGTTCCGGCACCGCAGACCATGCTGCGCTATACCGGCCTGACCGACTGGAATGGCGATACCACCGCCGCCGACGGCCCGTATGAAGAGCGCGGCGTCAACGAATTCAACCTGGCGATCTCCGCCACCAACAGCATGGATGTGAACGATGCCGCCAAGAAAGCCGACCCGCTGGTCGATAGTGGCGTGATCGAGGCCGACATTCCATCCTTTGTGCTGCCGATCGCCAAAAACGCGCGCGAGGCGGTGATGCTGCTGGGAAAGGTGGTCAGCGAGCAGGGTGCGGGCGAAGGGAACGGCATCTTGTTGGCCGACACAAAAGAAGTTTGGTACATGGAAATCGGCTCCGGTCACCACTGGATCGCCGTCAAGGTGCCGCAAGATAAGTACCTGTTCGTAGCCAACGGCATGCGCATTCACGACGTGAATCTGAACGATCGGGAAAACGTGCTATCCAGCGCCGGACTGGCGGAGTTCGTCGGCAAGAACAAGTTGCTCGACCATGTCGATGTGCAGCATTTCAATTTTGCCAAGGCGTTCGGCACGATCGGCGATCGCTATAACGTGGATCGCGAGTGGCTCGGTCAACATATGCTGACGCCGTCGCTCAGCCAGAAAACCCGCCAGGATCAATACCCGCTATTTTTGACACCGGATCGCAAAATCACCGTGGCCGAGATCGGCAACGTGTTACGTGCCGGATTCAAGGGCACTGAACTGGAGAAGATCAAGGACGCCGAACGGCCGATGGGTGTCGATCGCACGATCGAAACCCATGTGTTCGAACTTCGCGCCGACATGCCGAAAGAATTGCAAGTGCTGACCTGGCAGGCATTCGGTAGTCCGGCATCCGCCGTGTTTATGCCGATGTACGAGAATGCGATGAAGGAGGTGCCCTCGGCGCTGCGGCTCGGCACGGAAGTGTATGAAAACCAATCGGCCTATTGGGCATTCCGTGCCAACTCGACGTTGGCGCAGACTAACCCCGGTAAGTACGCATCGGTGCTCGCCGGTTGGCAAAGCCACATCGAGGGCACTTTCCAAGAACAGCAGGCGTCGGTCGATTCCATGCTGAAGAAGCTTTACGCCCGGAACCCGGATGCGGCGCTCGGCTTCGCCAACCAGTGGAGCAACGGCAATGTGCTGTGGGCGGTGCAATCGGCCCGGGATGTGTTCCAGTCGTTGATGACCGATATGACCAAGTCGACCGAGAAGAAGTACACCCCGGCCGAATTGGAAAAGATCAAGGCGCTGTAAGCGGCGATCCGCCGAGCGGCGGAACGGGGCCGGCGGTTGGGCGCGGGATGCGCCCGACGCCGGTTTTTTTTATTGCTTAAAGCAACGATGCTCGCTGAGCGCCTTTTGCCAGCTCGCCGAGCGTGCGGATGGCATCGGCCTGTCGATCCGTCCAAGGGTAGCCCACGCTCAGTCGCAGGTGCCGGCGGAAATGCGGCTCGGCCGAGAACACCATGCCGGGCGCGAAGCTGATGGACGCTTGCAGCGCCCGCTGCAACAGCGCCAGGGTGTCGACCGTTTCCGGACACTCGACCCACATCAACATGCCGCCTTGCGGAGCGACGATGCGCGTGTCGAGCGGGAAGGCCTCCAGCACGGCCGACTGCATGCGCCGTGCCTGCTCTCGTAGATGTTGGCGCAAGCGCGCAGCCTGGCGGTCGTAAAGGCCGCTATTCAAACAATCGGCTATCGTTGCTTGTAGCAACGAAGAGGTGGCGAAGCTGTTGCTGACCTTGAGCCGTTCCATACGGCGGTGGTAGCGGCCACCGGAAAACCAGCCCAGCCGCAGTGTCGGTGCGAAGGATTTGGTGAAGGAGCTGCAGTAGATGATGCCGCCATCGCGATCCCATGCCTTAAGCGGTTTGGGATGATCGCTGCCGAAATACAGATCTCCGAAAACGTCGTCCTCGATGATGGGGATGTCATGACGCCGCATCATCTCGACCAGCCGTCGCTTGCTGTCGTCCGGCATCAAGCTGCCTGTCGGATTCTGAAAGTTGGCCACTGCCACCAAGCAGCGCACAGGCGGCCCCTGACGTAGGGCGAATGCCAGCGCTTCGAGCGAGATGCCCTCGCTCGGCGTACAGGGAATTTCCAGCACGCGCAGCCCGAGGCTTTCGATGGTCTGCAACAGACCGAAGTACACGGGCGTTTCCACCGCCACCACGTCGCCCGGGCGGGTTAGGCTGCGTAGCGCGAGTTGAATGGCTTCGGTGCAACCGTTTGTCATCGTCAACTGATCGGCCGGTAGGCTCATTTGCCACTCGTCGGCCAGGTGCTGCAGGCCGCCGTACAGCGCGTGACGCACGGCATTGGGTAGGTGGGCGCCGATTAACGACGCATCGTGCGCCAATTTGTGCTGTAGCCGACGCGACAATTCCGCCGAGGGGTAGAGGCTGTCGTCGCACTCTGCCATGTGCAGTTGAGTGGCGATACTGGATCCGGACAGCGACAGCAAGTTAGCGACATGGTCGTCGACCTGTACCCAGGTACCGGGCGGCGCTGGCGGTGACGGCGGTACCGGTTCGCGCTGGCGCTCGCCCGGCTGGATGGCGTAAAAGCCGCTACGCTCGCGCGCCTCGACCCGTTGCTGTTGCTCTAGCCAGCGATAGGCCTGCAGCGCGGTCAGGCTGTTGACGGCACAGCTGGCGGCCAGTTGCCGCACCGACGGCAAGCGACTGCCCGGCGGGTAGTCGCCTCGTGCCATGGCGGCGAGCAATTGTTCGGCGATATCGCGGTAGCGTGGGAAGGACATGACCATCCTGTTATATAGAACAGATTGTTCTAGCCTAATCTGTCACGGCCGGCATGCCAAGACTGTATCAGGGCAGGCTTCGCCTCGACGGGTAAGGTACGGGTCGTTGTCCCACCCAGGAGCAAGCTATGAATCGACTCAAACAACTGGCGGCGGATTGCTCGCTGTCGGCCATCCAGGCGGGATTGATTGCCGTGATCGTGTCATTGGCCGGCCCGTCGGTCTTGGTGTTTCAGGCCGCGCACGCGGCGCACTTCAGCGATGCGCTGACCTCGTCCTGGCTGGGCGCGATCGCCTTCGGCAGCGGCGTGGTCGGAGTGGTGCTGAGTCTGCGCTATCGCACGCCGGTGGTCATCGCCTGGTCGACGCCCGGTGCGGCGCTGCTGGTGACCATGCTGCCCGGCCACACGCCTGGCGAGGCGGTGGCCGCCTATCTGGCTGCCGCGTTGATCATCGCCGCCATCGGCTTGAGCGGCATCTTCGACGTTCTGATCCGGCACTTGCCGGCGTCGATTGCCGCCGCCATGCTGGCTGGCATCCTGTTCCGCTTCGGCACGGAGTTGTTTACCTCGATTGCCGCCGATCCGTTGCTGGTGCTGTCGATGCTGGCGGTCTATCTGGCCATGCGCCGCGCGAAGCCGCGTTATGCCGTGTTGACGGTGCTGCTCGTCGGTCTAGCGTTGCTTGCGGTGCAGGGACGGATTCATCTGCCGGCCCAGCCGTTGGCGTTGACCGCCCCGGTATGGGTCAGCCCGACATGGTCGTGGCGTGCCGTGCTGAATCTGGGCTTGCCATTGGCGTTGGTGGCGTTGACCGGGCAATACGTGCCGGGCATGGCGGTGCTGCGCGCAGCCGGCTATCGCTTACCATCGCGCCCGATCGTGGGCGGCAATGCACTGGCTTCGCTGCTGTTGGCGCCGTTCGGTGCACATGGCATCAATCCGGCGGCGATCACCGCGGCGATCTGTACCGGGCCGGAAGCCCATGTGGATAGCCGACGCCGCTATATCGCCGGTGTGGCCTGCGGGGTGTTCTATCTATTGGCCGGCTTGGCAGGCGGCACGCTGGCGCTGCTGTTTGCCGCCGTACCCAAGACCTGGGTGGCGGCGCTGTCCGGTGTGGCGCTATTTGGCGCCATTGGCAGCGGCTTGGCCGGCGCCATGCACGACGAGCCGCAGCGCGAGGCTGCGTTGATCACGTTCCTGCTGACGGCCTCGGGTATGCATTTCCTCGGTTTGGGCTCGGCATTCTGGGGGATCGTGGCCGGCGTGCTGGCACATGGGGTGCAACATCTGCGTTGGCGGCACCTACGGCCGTTGGCGCGTTCGGCCAGCGACACGGTATGAAACACGTCATCCCGCAAACCACACCCACGGCACCGGCGCGCCATGCACCGAGTCGTCGGCTGGCGCGTCATGCTACCCGGGTGTACATTGTGCATCGTCCCATTCCCGTGAAACCACGATAAAAGGTTCGATACGATGTTTGCCGCCGAGGTCTACCAACAACGCCGCAGCCGACTGCTGGCCGATGCCCAGCCGGGTTTGATGCTGTTTATCGGTAACGTGGATGCGCCGATGAATTATCTGCACAATCCCTATCCCTTCGTGCAGGACAGCACATTCCGCTATCTGTTCGGGCTGAACGACGCCGGATTGGCCGGCGTGGTCGATACCCGCGACGGCAGTGCGACGCTGTTCGGCAATGACGTCGATGTCGCCGATATCGTCTGGACCGGCGAATTGCCGACCTTGGTCGAACGCGGCGCCTCGGTCGGCGTGCGCGCAACCCGGCCCTATGCCGAGTTGGAGCAAGTGCTGCGCGAAGCCCTGCTCAAGGGCGTGACGGTCCAATACCTGGCGCCGTACCGCGCCGAGACGGTTCTGGAACTGGCTCGTCTGCTCGGTCGCACCGCCGACGCCGTCAAGCGTGGCGCATCGCAGGCACTGGCACAGCGCGTTGTGGCGCTGCGCGAAATCAAGGGGCCTGAAGAAATCGCCGAAATGGAACGCGCGCTGGAAGTGACGCGCGACATGCATATCGCCGCCATGAAGGCTGCGCGTCCGGGGACGGTGGAGTATCAGGCCGTGGGCGCGATGGAAGGTATCATGCGTGCTCGCGATTGGCAGTTGGCCTATCCGGTGATCTTCTCGCGCCGTGGCGAGGTGCTGCACAACCACCGCCATGACCAGGTGCTGCAGGCTGGCGATCTGGTCGTCAACGATACCGGCGCCAGCGCCGACTCCGGCTACGCCAGCGATATCACCCGCACCATCCCGGTGGGCGGCAAGTTCAGTGAACGCCAGCGCCCGCTGTACGAAACCGTGCTGGCCATGCAATTGAACGCCATTGCCGCCATGCGCCCCGGTGTCAGGTATTTCGACATGCACAAACTCGCGGCGCGTACCATGGTCGAGCACATGACCAAGCTCGGGTTCTTCAACGGCCCGGCGGAGAAGGTGGTCGATTCCGGCGCCTATGCCATTGCCTTTCCACACGGTCTGGGACACCAGATCGGTCTCGATGTGCACGACATGGAGAATTTAGGCGAAGACTTGGTTGGCTACGACGAGAGCCAGCCGCGTAGCGAGTTGTTCGGGCTGGGTTACCTGCGCATGGGCAAGGCGCTGCAGGCCGGCATGGTGATCACGGTCGAACCGGGGATTTATTTCATTCCGGCGTTGATCGATGCCTGGCGGCGCGAGGGTAAGTTCAGCGAAATGATCAACTACGATAAGTTCGATGCGTACCGCGACTTTGGCGGTATTCGCATCGAAGACAACGTGTTGGTGACCGAGAGCGGCAGCCGCGTGTTGGGTACGCCGATTCCCAAGACGGTGGCGGAGGTCGAAGCCGTCATGGCCTGATCGCCAGCGCTCGCATCAATGCAAACGGCAGCCGCGGCTGCCGTTTTTCTTGCTAGATCGTGGGGGCGGTTTCACGTGAAACGTCAGGCGGACGTCGGCAATGGCAAACGCACGACGACTTTGAACCCGCCTGTCTCGGTATCGGCGAAAGTCAGACTACCCTGGTGTTGGTTGACGATGCGCGACACGATGGCCAACCCCAGACCGCTGCCGCCGTCGGTGCCACGATGTGCCGCCAGCCGTTCGAACGGTGCCAGTGCCGCTTGACGCAACTCGGCCGGGATGCCCGATCCATGGTCGATCACGCTCAATACCGCATGGGTTTCGTCACAACCAACCAAGATCTCGACCGGCGGCTGGCCGTAACGCCTGGCATTGTCGATCAGATTGCTCAACAGGCGCTCCAGTGCCAGCGGGTCGGCCACGATTTCGGGCTCGGCGCTGACCGACAGGTGGAGGTCGAGATGTTCGCGCCGGAAGCGCGCAACGACGCTGCTTGCGAGCTCGGCCAGTGCCACCGGTTCGCTGCGTGGTTTTTCCTCGCTACGGGCAAAGTCGATGAATTGGCGCACGATGCCGGACATTTCGTCGATATCGCTTAGCATGCCGTTAGAGTCGGCGTTTTCGCCCTGCAATTCGACCATCAGCTTCAAGCGGGTCAGTGGCGTGCGTAGGTCGTGCGACAGACCGGCCAGCATCAATCGGCGCTCGCTGGCGGCGGCTTCGAGCGAGTGCGCCATGCGATTGAAGCCCGCAGTCAGCGCACGTATTTCGCTGGAGCCGATGTGCTCGTTGAGCGGCTCGGGGATGTGGCCAAGCGATAGTGCGCCGGAGGCCTTGACCACTCGGCGGATCGGCATGGTGGTGCGCCAGGCGATGGCGGATGCGACGAGGATGGCGCATAGCGATGCCAATAACGCAGCGAGCGACATCGAGCCGATGACATGATCCCGGAAACGACCCATGGGCACGATCAGCCAGTAGGGGGCGCCGAGAACGTGGACGCCGATCCATAATTGTCGCCGGTCCTGCAAGATGCGAACCTTGACCGATGGCTGCGTGCCGAGCTCCTTGCCTAGCCGTTCGGTGAGCAAGGATTCGAAATCGCTTAATTGAGAAGAAAAGACCAGACCCTTGTCCGCGCCAGCCGGCTGCAACTGGGTCAGCCAGGGGCGGTTATAGTCGGCCAGAAAAGCGGCCCGTTTGGCCGGCGGAATACTATCCAACCGGCCTTCGAAGTCGGCCAGGGTATCGACGACCTGGCCGTAGAACTGCTTGGCGATCAGCTCGCGCCGCTCGGTGACGACAATCCACCAGGTGATCAACTGCGTCGCCACCACGGTCAGGATGACCAAGAGCGCCAGGCGCAGAAACAGCGAACCGCCAATTTTGCGCAGGATCATTCTCGTGCTTGTCCATCAGGAACGAAGACGTAGCCGTAGCCCCAAACGGTCTGGATGTAGCGCGGTCCGGCGGTTTCGCTGTCCAGTGCCTTGCGCAGACGCGAAATGTGCACGTCGATACTGCGGTCGAGCGATTCGCCGTTACCCTTGCCCAACGCCATTTCCATCAATTGCTCGCGCGTCAGCGGCCGGCGCGGGTGCGTGGCCAGTACCGAGATCACGGCGAATTCGGCGCTGGTCAGCGTGATGGGTTTATCGTTCTGGCGCAGTTCGCGCTGCCCCAGGTTCAGGCAGAACTCGCCGAAGTGGATCAGGGCGTTTTCGTCGTGGCTGGCGGTCAGGGCCGGCGTGGCCAGGTGGCGGCGCAGTACCGACTGGATACGCGCGGTCAGTTCGCGCGGATTAAAGGGCTTGGGCAGGTAATCGTCGGCCCCCATTTCCAGGCCGAGGATACGGTCGATATCTTCGCCGCGCGCGGTCAGCATGATGACGGGGATCATCTCGCCTTGGGCGCGCAGACGGCGTACCAGGGCCAGACCGTCTTCGCCAGGCATCATCACGTCCAGTACCAGCAGATCTGGTCGATTGCGAGCAAGTTTCCGATCGATATCGCGGGCGTCCGGCAGGGTCTCGACCGAATAGCCTTGCTGATCAAGGTAGCGGGTCAGCAGCTCTCTCAATTTGGCGTCGTCGTCGACGACCAGGATTTTGTTTTTTTCCATGATGGTCAGAATAGCTGTAATTAGTCGGCCCGGGTAAAACCGGTATGTTCAAGTATTAAGGTATGACAAAGGCTACATAAATGTTAATTGTTTGGCCAATCAAGAACATGGATGGAACATAACCTGTCAGTAGAGTACCAAGACATCCGGGTATCGCGAGAGGTTTCATCCGATCGATTCTCGGCGGGTATACGACGGGTACAATGGCGTGATGAGGATACGGAAAACAACAGGGATATTCGCTTTATTGCTGCTGGGCCTGATGGCACAGGGCGAGGCGGCATCCACGACACCGGCGTCCGGACGCGATTGCGCGTCGCCGGTGACGCAGGTGTGTTCGATTCTCCCACCTTCTTCCGCTGAAGTGAGTTTGCGCGCGCTGCGTTTGCAAAATGCGGTCGACAATGGCGATCTGTCTCCCCAAGAAGCACAAAAGATTCTGATGAATCGTCATCGCATCCACAATGCGCATGCCTATAGCAACAGCAGTCAGCCGATGGCGACCACACCGCCGACTGGCAGTGGCCATAGGAATCGTTTCTGGCGCGAGGAGCGCCGTCGTATGGCGCCGGCCGATCCCACCGACCCCAATTGAAATCTAGGGCAGCATGATCAGCGAGCCGTTGGTCTGGCGCGATTCCAGATCGCGATGCGCTTCCGCTGCGTCTGCCAGTGCATAACGCTTCGATGGCGCGACCTTGACCGCGCCGGACAAGATGCGTTCGAACAGTGCATTGGCCGAGGTCTCCAACTCGGCACGGTTGGCGGTGTAATCGCCCAACCGGGGGCGCGTCAGAAACAGCGAGCCTTTCTGCGACAGCAGCAACGGCGAGAAGGGCGGCACTGGCCCAGACGCATTGCCGAAGCTGACCATCATGCCGCGGCGTGCCAGGCAGTCGAGAGAAGCTTCGAAGGTATCCTTTCCCACCGAATCGAACACGACCGGCACACCGGCACCGTCGGTCAGTGCGCGCACGCGCTGGGCGACATCTTCCTCGCGGTAGTTGATGACGTGTCGACAACCGAGCGCACGAACCAGCTCGGCTTTTTGCGCCGAGCCGACAGTGCCGATGACATGCACGCCAAGCGAAGTTAGCCATTGCACAGCAATTTGCCCCACACCGCCGGCCGCTGCGTGCCAAAGCACGGTTTGCCCGGCTTCGACCGCAAAGACGCGGCGGATCAGATACTCGACGGTCATTCCCTGCAGCATGACGCAGGCGGCCACTTCGTCCGAGATGTCATCGGGCAGTTTGACCAAGTGCGCGGCATCGATCACCCGTGCCTGGCAGTACGCGCCGGGAGGTCCGCCGGCATAAGCTACCCGGTCGCCGATGGACAAATGGGTCACGCCGGCGCCGATGGCCTCGACCACGCCGGCGGCTTCCTGGCCCAGCCCGGAAGGTAGCGGTAAGGGGTACAGACCTGAGCGCTGATAGGTGTCTATGAAGTTGATGCCGATGGCGGTGTGCCGCAAACGAACCTGCCCCGTCCCGGGGGCATCCAGCTCGACATCGATCAGCCGCAAGACCTCGGGACCGCCCGGTTGTTCGAAACGGATGGCTTTGTTCACTGCGAACTCCTTGTCGGCACGGCGAATGCCGGAAGATGGGGCAGACATTCAGGCCAGCGTTGCAGACGGTGATCGTCGCCGTTGTATACGGTCAAGCGGCTACCTGGGAAGTGGCGCGCGGCCGAGCGCCAGTCGAGCACCTCGTCGGCGCTGCCGAGTACGACCCAGAAGCGCTCTGGGTCGGGACGTTGCAGCCGGTGCGCAAGCAGCGCGGCCATGTCGGCGTCGTCAAGCCGATAGTGTTCGCCACTATATGGGTTGGTCTGCTCGCGCGGCAGACGGGCCAGATCGAGGTGTGGTTCGATGGCCGGATTGATCAGCACGGCGCGACGGTCCATCTGCTGTGCCAACCAAGCCGCGTAGAACCCCCCCAGCGAACTGCCGATCAGTAGCGTATCGGCCGGCAAACCGGCGATGAGATCATGCGCTTGCTGCAAGGCCAGGGCGGGGTGGACGGATAGCGCCGGGCAATGGAAACGGCTGTCGGGGGCATGTTGTCGCAGCCAATCGGCGGTTTCCCGCGCTTTGAGCGACTGCGGACTCGAATTGAAACCGTGCAGGTAGAGGTAATCCGTCATGATGATCGACAGTGAGCCGGCCTGGGCCGGCGACACTGTTCATTCTATTCTATCTATTCCGATTGCCATTGATAGCTGCGCAGAATGGCCTTGAATTTCCCTTGCTGCTGCAGGCGGCCAATGGCGCGGTTGAGCGTGTCGACGCTGAAGTGGGATTGGGGCGAGACCGCGCACATCGTCGGCGTCGAAGAGAACTGGAACGCGCTAAGCCGAATTTGCCGGGCCGTCTCGGAATTCGCCTTGGCCCAAACGCCATACTCCTGTTCGGAGACGATCGCCGCATCGGCGACATTGATGAGCAGTGCTTTCATCACCAGTTCCAGCCGGTCTTCGGTATCGCGGCTAGCCTTGCCGTTGGCCCACATCGACTCGAGCGACGGATAGCTGTAGCCGCGGATCGTGCCGATGCGCTTGCCGACCAAATCGCCGAGCGAATGCACCGGCGGTTTGCCCGCCAGTACGGCGACACGCTCGACCAATGGGAACATTTCGCGAGTCCACCCCAGTTGCCCGGCATCGCCGTACCAAACGGGGTTTGCGATACAGACAATGTCCACCTTGCCGTTTTCCAACGACGATTCCACCCGCTTGCGCGAGATGATCACGAAGTCGACTTTGCGTGCCAGCGCTTGGCCGAGAGCTTCGCCGATGTCTTTCGACATGCCGGATTTGAGTGTGTTTTGTTCGATGACGGCGATGGGCGGCCCCTCCGAGTCGGCCACGCCGATGCGTAGAGAGGTCGGCTGTCCAAGAACCAACAGCGGCAACAGCGATAAGCATAGGCCGCCGGTAATATGCAACTTATTCATATGGTTCGAAAACCTTGTTCTAAGGCTGTCGCTAGCGGATTTCATCATCATGCTATGATGAGTGACTCGTTAAAGTACTTTATTGTTGTAGACCAATATCGGCCGAAATCCATGACAAACCAAAACGCTCACCCGATTCATCGCCAACTTGCCAAACGTATTTTGATCCTGGATGGCGGTATGGGCACCATGATTCAGCGCCATGCACTTGGGGAGGCGGATTTTCGCGGCGAGCGCTTTGCCGACTGGCCGACGGACGTCAAAGGCAATAACGATCTCTTGGTGCTGACCCGGCCGGATGTGATTGCCGGTGTGCATCAGGCGTACCTGGATGCCGGCGCCGACATCATCGAAACCAATACCTTCAACGCCACCCGCATCGCCATGGCCGACTACGGCATGGAGTCGCTGGTGTGGGAAATCAACCATGCCGCCGCCGGTCTCTGTCGGCGCTTATGCGATGCCGCCACGGCGGCGGATCCCGCCAAACCGCGCTTTGTCGCCGGTGTGCTCGGCCCCACCAACCGCACGTGTTCGATCAGTCCCAAAGTCAGCGACCCGGGTTTTCGCAATATTCATTTCGACGAACTGGTTTCGGCCTATCTGGAATCGATCGATGGCTTGGTCAAGGGCGGTGTCGACTTGTTGTTGGTCGAGACGATTTTCGACACCCTGAACGCCAAGGCGGCGGTATTCGCCATCCAACAGTATTTCGACGAGCAAGGGCTGTCGCTGCCGGTCATGATCTCCGGCACCATCACCGACCAATCCGGTCGCACGCTGACCGGGCAGACTACCGAAGCCTTCTACAACAGCCTGGAACACGCCGAGGCCTTGTCCTTCGGACTCAACTGCGCGCTCGGGCCGGACATGCTGCGCCAGTATCTGGATGAGTTGTCCGGGCTATGCGCGACTTATGTCTCGGTGCATCCCAATGCCGGCCTGCCGAATGCCTTCGGCGAGTACGATCTGACGCCGGCCATGATGGCCGATTCGATCCGGGATTGGGCGCAGGCTGGGCTGATGAACATCGTCGGCGGCTGCTGCGGCACCACGCCGGATCACATTGCCGCCATGGCGGCGGCCGTGCGCGACGTGCCGCCACGGCGCTTGCCGGATATCGAGCCCAAGTGCAGGCTCGCCGGCCTTGAGCCACTGAACATCGGCGAGCACGATTTGTTCGTCAATGTCGGAGAACGCACCAATGTGACCGGCTCGCGTGCTTTCGCCAAGCTGATTCTCAACGACGATTACAACGCCGCGCTCGAAGTGGCGCGCCAGCAGGTGGCAAACGGCGCACAGATCATCGACATCAATATGGATGAAGGCATGTTGGATGCCGAGGCCGCCATGGTGCGTTTCCTCAATCTGATTGCCGCCGAGCCGGATATCGCCCGCGTACCGGTGATGATCGACTCATCCAAGTGGAGCGTGATCGAGGCCGGCCTGAAATGTTTCCAGGGCAAGGGCATCGTCAATTCCATCTCGCTCAAGGAAGGCCGCGAAGCATTCGTCCATCACGCCAAGCTACTGCGCCGCTATGGTGCGGCGGTGGTGGTCATGGCCTTCGATGAGGACGGACAGGCCGATACCCTGGCACGCAAGACCGAGATTTGCCGCCGCAGCTACCGGATATTGGTGGACGAGGTGGGCTATCCGCCGCAGGACATCATCTTCGACCCGAATATCTTCGCCGTTGCCACCGGCATCGAAGAACACGCGCGTTATGGGCTCGACTTCATCGAAGCTACCGAATGGATAAGGCAGCATCTGCCTCACGCCAAGGTTTCCGGCGGGGTGTCCAACGTGTCGTTCTCCTTCCGCGGCAACAACAAGGTGCGCGAGGCGATCCACGCCGTATTCCTATACCACGCCATCCAGCGCGGCATGACCATGGGGATTGTGAATGCCGGCGCGTTGGAGGTGTACGAAGAAATCGATCCGGGCTTACGCGAGCGCATCGAAGACGTGATCCTCTGCCGGGTGCCGCGCGACGGTGCCGATGCCACCGAACAACTGATCGCGCTGGCGGAAACCTTCCGCGGCGAGGCGAGCGCCGGCAAGAGCGAAGATCTTGCCTGGCGCAGCCTGCCCGTGGAAAAGCGTATCGAGCACGCGCTGATCAAGGGCATCACCAGCCATATCGTCGAAGATACCGAAGTCCTGCGCCAAACCTTGCCGCGACCGATCAATGTGATCGAAGGGCCGCTGATGGACGGCATGAATGTGGTCGGCGATCTGTTTGGCTCCGGCAAGATGTTCTTGCCGCAGGTGGTGAAGTCGGCGCGGGTGATGAAACAGGCCGTGGCGTATCTGGAGCCGTTCATCGAAGAGGAAAAGCGCCGGTCCGGCGTCGCTGACGCATCATCGAAGGGCATCATCGTGCTGGCCACGGTGAAGGGCGATGTGCACGACATCGGCAAGAATATCGTCGGCGTGGTGCTGCGTTGTAACAACTACGAGGTCATCGACCTGGGCGTGATGGTGCCGGCGCAGAAGATTCTCGACGCCGCACGCGAGCACCGAGCCGACATTGTCGGTCTCTCCGGTCTGATCACGCCGTCGCTGGAGGAAATGAGCCACGTGGCGCGGGAAATGCAGCGCCAAGGCTTCGATCAACCGCTCTTGATCGGCGGCGCCACCACTTCGCGTGTGCATACCGCGGTGAAGATCGCGCCGCACTACAGCGGCCCGGTGGTGTATGTGCCGGACGCCAGCCGCGCAGTTGGGGTGTGCTCCAATCTGCTGTCCGATGAGCTTGCCGATGATTTCAAGCGCAAAGTGGCCGAGGACTATCAGGTGGCGCGTGACATCCATGCCGGTCGCGGCGCGGTGAAGCTGGCGACACTGAACGAAGCGCGAGCCAATCGCCACAATATCGATTGGCCCGCGTATCGGCCGCCCGTGCCGCAATGGCTTGGCGTGCGTCAGTTCACACAGTATTCGTTGGCCGAGATCAGCCGCTATATCGATTGGACGCCGTTTTTCCAGAGCTGGGAGTTGGCGGGGCGCTATCCGGCGATTCTCGACGACGAGGTTGTCGGCGAATCGGCGCGCGCGTTATTGCGCGATGCCAAGGCGATGTTGCAGAAGATCATCGACGAAAACTGGTTGCAAGCTAACGCGGTGGTCGGCCTGTTCCCGGCGCAGTCGGTCAATGGCGAGGATATCCGCATTCTTGACCCGGAAAGCGGTTGCGAACGCATGACCTGGGTCGGTCTGCGGCAACAGTTGCCCAAGGCGCGCAGCGACGCGGCCAAACCCAATTGGGCATTGGCGGATTTCATCGCGCCGGTCGAATCGGGTGTCCCGGACTATATCGGCGCCTTCGCCGTGACCGCCGGTATCGGCATTGAGACGCATGTGGCCCGTTTCGAGGCCGAGCACGACGATTACTCGGCCATTTTGCTCAAAGCCCTGGCCGATCGATTGGCCGAGGCGTTCGCAGAGTTGATGCACAAGCGAGTACGCAAGGAATTCTGGGGGTATGCGGCTGACGAGCTGCTGGATAACGATGCGTTGATCGGCGAGACCTATCGCGGCATCCGTCCGGCGCCTGGCTACCCTGCCTGCCCGGATCATTCGGTCAAGCCGGCGCTGTTCAAGCTGCTCGACGCGCCGGCCATCGGTATGACGCTGACCGAAAACCACGCCATGTTGCCGACCGCTGCGGTCAGCGGTTTCTATTTCAGCCATCCGGATAGCCGTTACTTCGGCGTCGGCAAGATCGACCGCGACCAGGTGGCGGATGTGGCGGCGCGCAAGGGGGAGACGGTCGCTCAGGTCGTGCGGGATCTGGCGCCGAACCTGGGTTACGACGCGGCGGCCGGGCAATAGCCCCGGCCGGCGGGAACAGCCGCTAGCGCCGTTCCTCTTTCAGGATGTCGAGCGTCAGCTGTGCATTGCCCGTGGCGCTCGATAGCCACAGCACCCCATCCTGGATCGTCGCGCTCATCGACATACCACGTTCGCACAGCGCCGACAGCGCTTGCAGCGTGGCCGGCGCGACGCTCAGTACCCGCAGATTGTCGAAGCGGGCATATTTGCTGGCGTTTTGCTGCCACCAGATATCGGCGGCGCGGCCGCCATAACTGTAGACCAGCACATGCTCGGCCCGGCCGCATGCTTTGCGTAGCCGTTTCTCGTCAGGTTCGCCCAGCTCGATCCACACCTCGATCTCGTCCGAGTAGTTCTTCTGCCACAGATCCGGCTCGTCGTCGGTGCTGATGCCTTTGGTAAAGCCCAGGCTGTCGCTGGCATGCAGCGCGAACACGGCCAGACGCAACATCATGCGCTCGATGGTTTCCGAGGGATGTTGCGCCAGCGTCAGCGCGTGGCTGGCATAGTAGCCGCGATCCATGTCGGCGATGTCGAGTTCGGCTTTATAGATGGTGGATTTGAGCGCCATGCGGCTCTTTCCGGTCGAGTCTGAAAGCCTGGAGTGTATAGGCTTTGCCGCTGTTCGACTGTATCTGCATGTACGGACTTGGCAGGATTGAGGTTTTCTTGTCCGACAAATCCCGTTAAACTTGCGCACCCCGCGCAAGAGCCAATTCTGTGTTGGGTTCGTCTCATCTCAATTTTCACCCGTCTGCCTGGATTGGTGTCGCACCCGCTGCGACAGGCCGTCGCTGGAGCTCCTTATATCTATGTCCGACAATCAATTTGCCGCCCTCGGCCTGGCCGACCCTTTGCTGCGCGCCGTGGCTGACACCGGCTATACCAGCCCGACCCCGATTCAACAGAAAGCCATTCCGCTGGTGCTGCAAGGCGGCGACCTGTTGGCCGCGGCCCAAACAGGCACCGGCAAGACCGCCGGTTTTACCCTGCCGCTGCTTCAGCGACTTGCCGACAGATCGTGCAAGCGCGCCGGCCACCCGCGAGCCTTGGTGCTGACGCCGACGCGCGAGTTGGCTGCCCAAGTGGAAGAGGCTGTGCGTATCTACGGCAAATACTTGCCGTTGCGTTCGATGGTGATGTTCGGCGGGGTCGGCTTCAATCCGCAGGCCGCGCAATTGCGTAAGCCGGTGGACATCCTGGTGGCGACGCCGGGCCGTCTGCTCGACCACGTGGCGCAAAAGACCCTGAATCTGAGCGATGTCGAAATCCTCGTGCTGGACGAGGCTGACCGCATGCTCGACATGGGTTTCATCCACGATATTCGCAAGGTGTTGGCGTTGTTGCCGGCCAAGCGGCAAAACCTGTTGTTTTCGGCGACGTTCTCCGATGACATCAAGGCGTTGGCCGACCGCCTGCTCGACAATCCGGGCCTGGTCGAGGTTGCGCGCCGCAATACCGCCAGCGAACAGGTGGCTCAGCGCGTGCACCTGGTCGACCGCGACAAAAAGACCGATCTCTTGACGCACCTGATCAAGGAGGGCAACTGGTTCCAGGTGCTGGTGTTCACTCGTACCAAGCATGGCGCCAACCGCTTGGCTGAGAAATTGACCAAGAGCGGCATCGCCGCAGCGGCGATCCATGGCAACAAGAGCCAGGGGGCTCGCACGCGTGCGCTGGCCGATTTCAAGTCGAGTGCCTTGCAGGTGCTGGTGGCGACCGATATCGCGGCGCGCGGGCTGGATATCGATCAGTTGCCGCATGTCGTGAATTTCGAACTGCCGAACGTAGCGGAAGACTATGTACACCGTATCGGCCGAACCGGCCGCGCCGGTCATACCGGAGAAGCCGTGTCGCTGGTGTGCGTGGATGAATTCAAATTCCTCAAGGATATCGAGAAGCTGATTCGTCAGCCGATCGAGCAGTTCACCATCCCCGGGTTCGAGGCCGATTTGAGCGTTAAGCCGGAGCCGATTCCGATGGGCGGCGGCAACCGTCAGCCGCGCGCACCGCACGGCCGCGGTAATGGTCAGGGTCATACGCAGCCGCGTCAGGCCAAGGCCGGCCCGAATGCCACTCAGCGCAAACCCCAAGCCAATTCTACTGCAGCGCGTACCAACAAGCCGCGTAAACCCGCGCCGCGTCAGGGCTGATCGGGTTCTGCGCCGGTCAATGCCGAGACTGCCAATTGTCGGAAGCGTTCCGACAATTGGCGGTCGCTGACGGCCCGTGCCAGCATCACCGCGCCTAGCATCATGCTCAGCACCGCTTCAGGTGCCAGGTTCGCGGGCCTGCCGTCTTCTTCTGCGAGCCGCAGCAGCATCTGTTCGATTCCATGGCTAAAGGCTTGGCGCGACCTGGTGTCTCGTCTGGCCATTTCTCCTGCCAACGCTGCCGCAAAACAGCCGTTCTCCGGGTGATCCACATGCTGGCGCGACAGATAGTCCCGCACGCGTGCGGCGAAGGGTGTTCCGCCGGTTGGCTGCAACTGATCCCAATTTTTAAGCATCGCGGAGAAGGCATATTCGCAACTGGCCGTTACCAGCGCTTCCTTGTCGGTGAAGTGCGCATAAAAACCCCCATGCGTCATGCCCAAATCCGCCATTAGATTGGCTATTCCGACGCCAGTCAGCCCCTCCGAGCGGTATCTCCTGGCGGAGACGGATAGGATACGTTGACGCGTTTTTTCTTTATCTTCAGGACGATAGCGCATTTTGGTTGCCAAAAAATCTTTATTTATATGATCACCATCATATAAATAAAGAGGTTTGATTTCAATCAGATAGCTTAATAAGAACAAACTTGCCGATGATAACTTCCTGGCGACAGCGCCCGTGCCTGAGCTACCATGCCGGCCATGGAACTCATTAAATTCTTGCAGCAGCAAGGCCTGGGCTCGCGTAAACGCTGCCGCCAACTGATCGACGATCAGCGGGTAGAGATCGATGGCGAGGTAATGCTCGATCCGCGTCGAGCCGTCGTTCCTGCGCAAATCGGCCAATTGCACATCGACGGCGAAGCGCACGAAGTCTTGCCGTTTCCGCTATATGTGTTGCTGCATAAACCGGGCGACTACGAAGTGTCGCACCAACCGTCGCATTACCCCAGCGTGTTTACCCTGTTGCCCGCCGCCATGCAACAGGCCGGTCTGACTGCGGTCGGCCGGCTGGATGCCGACACGACTGGGTTATTGCTTTTGACAACGGACGGACAGTTCGTCCATGCGCTCACCTCGCCGCGCCGCCATGTGCCAAAGCGTTATCGAGTCACAGTCAAACATGCGATCGAGCCTGAGATGGTGGCAAAACTTCAAAGCGGCGTCATATTGAAAGACGATAGTGAACCGGTATGGGCGGATGAGATCTCTGTGCGAGATAGCCATATCCTGGCATTGACTATCTCCGAGGGACGCTACCATCAGGTCAAGCGTATGGTGGCCGCGGCTGGCAACCGGGTCGAAGCGCTACACCGCGAAGCGTTGGGTACGCTGGAACTGGGCTCGCTGGCCGAGGGGAAATGGCGCTATCTGAGCGCCGAGGAGCGACAGGCGCTTGGGTTCTGACTTGTAATCTATTTGCTTGGCTACATTTAATGAGCCATGGCCATGGGCATATCGCCATGGTTTTTCACGACTGGATAATCACATGCAGCAGTTTGACGGAACGACTATCGTGTCGGTGCGCCGTGGGCGTCATGTCGCATTGGGCGGCGACGGTCAGGTCACCCTGGGCAACATCGTTATCAAGGCCAGCGCGCGCAAGATTCGCCGGCTATACCACGACAAGGTGCTGGCCGGTTTCGCCGGCGGTACGGCGGATGCCTTTACCTTGTTCGAGCGCTTCGAAGCCAAGCTGGAAAAGCATCAGGGCCATCTGGTGCGCTCGGCGGTCGAACTTGCCAAGGACTGGCGAACCGACCGCATGTTGCGTCGGTTGGAGGCCATGCTGATCGTGGCCGATACCGAGAACACGCTGATCATCACCGGCAACGGCGATGTACTCGAGCCCGAGCAAGGCATCGCCGCGATCGGTTCGGGCGGCGCTTTCGCGCAATCCGCCGCGCGCGCGCTGTTCGAGAACACCGATCTGGCACCGCAAGTGATCGTTAAGAAATCGCTGGAGATTGCCGGCGATATCTGCATCTATACCAACCAGAATCATCTTATCGAAACACTGGGCGACGAATAATCAGGCCATGGCCGATTGTTCGCGAGGGAGAGGTCCATGACGCACATGACCCCACAAGAAATTGTTCATGAATTGAACAAGCATATTATTGGCCAGGATGCCGCCAAGCGCGCCGTGGCCATTGCGTTGCGCAACCGCTGGCGCCGTCAGCAGGTCGATGAAGCCCTGCGCAACGAAATCACCCCGAAGAATATCTTGATGATCGGCCCGACCGGCGTCGGCAAGACCGAAATCGCTCGCCGTCTGGCCCGTCTGGCCAACGCACCCTTTATCAAGGTCGAGGCGACCAAGTTCACCGAGGTGGGCTATGTCGGCCGCGATGTCGATACCATCATCCGCGACTTGGTGGAAATTGCCATCAAGGATGCGCGCGATGCCGCCATCAAGCGCAACCGCTACCGGGCGGAGGATGCGGCCGAGGAGCGCATTCTCGATGTATTGCTGCCGCGGCCGCGCCAGCATGCCGGCTTTTTTGCCGACGAACCGGCGAACGCCACTGCGGATAAGCCGGAAGATAATGCAACCCGACAGAAATTCCGTAAGATGCTGCGCGAAGGCAGTCTGAACGACAAGGAGATCGAGATCGAGGTGGCCGACGTCATGCCGAAAATGGAAATCATGGCGCCGCCCGGCATGGAGGATTTTTCCAGCCAATTGCAAAGCATGTTCCAGGGCTTCTCCAGCGGTCGTACCAAAGCGCGCAAGATGAAGGTATCGGAGGCAGTGCGCCAGGTCACCGATGAAGAAGCCGCTAAGCTTGTCAATGAAGAAGACTTGAAGCTCGAGGCGCTACGCAATGTCGAGCAAAACGGCATTGTCTTCATCGACGAGATCGATAAAGTGGCAAGCCGGTCCGAAGGGCAGGGCGCCGACGTGTCGCGTGCCGGCGTGCAGCGCGATCTGTTGCCGTTGGTCGAAGGCACCACGGTGACCACCAAGTACGGGATGGTGAAAACCGACCATATCCTGTTCATCGCCTCCGGGGCTTTCCATCTCGCCAAGCCATCGGATTTGATTCCCGAATTGCAGGGACGTTTTCCAATCCGCGTCGAACTGACGTCGCTGTCGGTGGACGATTTCCGTCAGATCCTGACCAACACGGATGCATGCCTGACGCGGCAATATGAAGCGCTGTTGGCCACCGAGGGCGTCGAGCTGTGCTTCAGCGAAAGCGGTATCGTCCGCATGGCCGAAATTGCCTGGTCGGTCAACGAGAGAACCGAGAACATCGGTGCGCGCCGCCTCTATACGGTGATCGAAAAGCTGTTGGAGGAAATCTCGTTCGATGCGCGTCCGGGGCAGTTCCTGATCGATGATGCTTACGTGGACAGCAAGCTGGATGTCTTGTCGCAACGCGAAGATCTGGCGCGCTATGTCCTTTAATTACTGCAAAACGGTAATTTGTAAAAAAAACCGCCCCCAGGGCGGTTTTTTAATGTTCGGCACGATGGAGAAATGTCGAGTTGGCTTGATTTACGGCCTGGAGGAACGGGCTGTTTTAAGGGAAATAGAGACATCGTCAGATAAATATTTATAACAAACAGTGTGTTATGAAATTAACTAGCCATTTTGCGCTTGTTTTTAAAATAATGTGTTGACGAAGGGAATGTCGCGGCGTATAGTTCACCTCCTCAGCTGCAGCAACAAACGCAGCACCGCTCTTTAACAAACAGAACAACCGATAGGTGTGAGTGCCGGGAAGAGCCGACACTTGCACTGCAAGAGACAGAAAGTAACCTTCGGGTTTCTTCG
>NZ_SNZP01000017.1 GCF_004363805.1 Paludibacterium purpuratum
GCCGATGATAGTGCGGCATTCGCCGTGTGAAAGTAGGACACTGCCAGACGCCTCTTGAGAAAAGCCCAGACCATTAGGTCTGGGCTTTTTGCTTTGGTGCTTGCGTAGTGTGCGTTCGCGAAGCAACGCACAAATTCTCCATACCCTTCAAACCCGTGCATTGGCTTCAGCGAATGCACGCTACGCGTTTGCGACTATTACAGGCCTTGCTGAATGGCTTGCGACAGCGCGTAGATGTCGATGCTGCCCCAGCCCGTGGCATAGTCCCAGCCCTTCTTGGCACTGAAGCTACCGTTGTTGCCGGTTGTGACATCGTGGAAGGTCTTAGGCTTGCTCTTGGCCAGACGATAGATCGTAGGGCCGGCAAAGCCTGCCTGATTGTTTCTGATCGATTGCATGCGCGCCCAGATGCCGGTGAAGATCGGTGCCGACAGACTGGTGCCGCCCACCTGTTGCTGAGCGCCGTTCACCAGAACCAATGCGCCGCTTGCCGGGTCGCCATCGAAAGCGATGTCCGGTGCGCCGCGCTGGGTGGACGAACCCAATACGCCGGATTGTGCTTGCCAATCCGGTGCCGACTCGGTGTCGCTTGGGCCGCCGCCGCCGCCGGACCAAGTGCTCTCGCTCAGATAACTGCCATTACTGCTGGTGGTGACGGTAGTGCCGCCCACGGCAACGACATAGGGCGAGACGGCCGGATAGCTCTGGCTGGTGCCGCCGTTGCCGCACTCGTCGGAACCGGAATCACCGGACGAAACGGCAAAGGTCTGGCCTTGTGCTACCGCAGTCTGGAAGATTTGATCTTGCGCGTCTGCCGAGCCGTCGTTCTTGGCGTCGTTTTCGCACTCGCCCAGCGATACGTTGATGGCTTGCGCCTGGTTATCGCTGACGGCTTGGTTGAATGCGACGGTCAGAGCATTGTTTTCCAGGGTGGGGGCCACGTAGAACAGCATCTGTTTCGCGACGCCGCCAGCCGCACCCAGGCTGCTTTGGCTATCCATGTTCCACTCGACCAACCCGCTGGTATCGCTGCTGGCGTCGCCGGTCTGGACGACATCGACCGGCACGTTCAGCTTGTGCTTCTGCTGGAACGTTTGCAGGTCGGCCAGGGTTTGCGTCAGATCGCCCTGGGCGATTATGCCGATGGTGGCCTTGCTCGCGTTCGGTGCTTTGGTGCCGTTGTAGATGGCCGAGAACGTGAACGGTTCGTGCCCCGAGACTCCCTTGGGGGTGGCCGCAAGTGTGCCGGCGGCTACCGGGCGTGCCATGAAGTGGGCCTTGTAGACGTTCTGCAGGCCCATGATGGATAGCACCGTACCGCCGAGCGCAGCCGGCACCTGTGCCGGGCGCGTATTGCCGAAGCGAGCATGTTCGCCTTGCGAATAGAGGCGGATCGAGGTGTTGAACGCATTGCCAGCCGTCAGCGCGGTGCCATCCGCTTGGATGAGCAAGCGGTTATCGGCGACGCGGATATTGCGGAACCCCTGTTTTTGCAGGTAGCGCACGACTTGGTTCACCTGGCTGCTTAGCGGCGCGTATTGCCGTAGAAATGCCTCCTTGGAGAGGTGTTGCGCATGGAGAGGGTCGGCGCGCATGCGGGCAACTTGCTGATCGAGCTGGGCACGATTGCGAAGCTTCAGTGCAACAACCACATGCATCGGTGTGCCGGGCTGGGCCGGCAAAGCGGCCATTGTGGTGACCGGCGGTCTGATGCTCTTGGTTTGGGTATCGACCCAAGTCGGGCCGGCTTGTGCCCAGGCAAGATTGCCCAGGAAAAATGCACCCAATGTGACACTATATATTTTCTTGGTTTGGTTATTAACCATCTATTTCTCCGTTTTAAATGGCGGCACTTTTGCTCGCCATTTTTAAAATCGATGGTTTGTAATTTTATATAAACTGTCCGTTTTGACAGATGACGCGAAGTCAATGTCTGGAAGGCCGGCTCTATGGCGGGATGGGTTATAAAGCCAACAAAATCAAGGCATAACGTTTGTTTATTGTTAATAGGTTCATGGGAATGTAATATCGTACAGCTGTGTGGTTCCAATGGCCGTTACTAAAATGGCCTCCCCTTTGCATATAATCGCCATGAATCTAAATCATCTTGTTGAACTGAGTCTGCCGAATTACGCTAGTTTGCCTCGGCCGGTGATGATGCGAATTGAGATGCGCCCGGAGAATTCGGTGGTTCGCCCGCACCGACATACTTGGGCTCAGTTCTTGTACTGCAGTAGCGGCGTTATGTCGGTGACAACCGAGATCGGCAGTTATGTCATGACGCCGGACATGGGCTTATGGATTCCGCCCAACATAGAGCATTCGGTGGAGATGGTGCAGCAGATCCAGCAGGAGAGCCTCTATGTGGGAGGTTCGGCGGGGGTGCGGCTGGCCGGGCGCGGCGGTGTGGTAAACATGACTGTTCTGGTGCGCGAACTGATTCACGAGGCCGGCTCTTACCCTGTCGAGTACGACGAGGGTGGCGAGCAGGGGCGACTGATTGCCGTGCTGCTCGATCAACTCGGCCGTTTGCCGCCACGCGACGTGCTGCTGCCGTTCCCTCAGGACGTCCGGCTGAAGGCGATTTGCCGGCAGTTGATTGAAGATCCGAGCTGCGAGCGCAGCCTGGATGAGTGGGCCGAGCGCGCGGCAGCGTCGAGCCGCACGCTGAGCCGGCTGTTCGAGGCGGAAACCGGCATGGGCTTTCGCGCTTGGCGGCAGCGTTTGCGGCTGCAGCGCGCCATGATGCGGCTGGGCGAGGGGGCTGCGGTATCGCTCGTTGCAACAGAGGTGGGTTATACCTCGGCTTCTGCCTTTATCGTGGCTTTCAAGCGGTTCTTTGGTTTTCCGCCTGGCATGGTTGGTCAACGTGCTTGAGCGCGAGAGCGTATTGCGGTACTTCGGCCCATTATATTGATATATCAAATCGATTTTGCTTACGACCTTTGTCTGATTTAGATTGCTGGTAATACAGACAGTCCCGCCCGGACCAAGAATCAGGCAGGTATCCATGATTGAGCAAGATCGATTGACCCATCTCAAGCAGCTGGAAGCGGAGTCCATCCACATCATTCGTGAAGTGGCTGCCGAATTCGATAATCCGGTAATGCTCTATTCCATCGGCAAAGATTCGGCGGTCATGCTGCATCTGGCGCTGAAGGCTTTCTATCCCGGCAAGCCGCCATTTCCTTTGTTGCATGTGGACACGACTTGGAAATTCCGCGACATGATCTCCTTTCGCGACCGGTTGACGGCGCGTCTGGGACTCAAATTGCTGGTGCACATCAACCAGGATGGCGTGGCGGCAGGCATCAATCCCTTCGTACACGGCAGTTCGCTGCATACCGACGTGATGAAGACCCAGGCGCTGAAGCAGGCATTGGACAAGTATGGTTTCGATGCCGCTTTTGGCGGCGCGCGCCGCGATGAGGAAAAATCGCGCGCCAAGGAACGGGTCTATTCGTTCCGCGATCGTCAGCATCGCTGGGATCCGAAGAACCAGCGTCCGGAACTGTGGAATCTGTACAACGCCCGCATCAACAAGGGCGAGAGCATTCGGGTGTTCCCGTTGTCCAACTGGACCGAACTCGACATCTGGCAATATATCTATCTGGAGAATATCGACATCGTGCCGCTGTATTTCGCGGCCGAGCGGCCGGTCGTCGAACGCGACGGCATGCTGTTGATGGTCGACGACGAGCGCATGCCGCTTGCGCCGGGGGAAGTGCCGCAGCTACGTAAGGTGCGTTTCCGTACGCTGGGCTGTTATCCGTTGACCGGTGCGGTCGAGTCGACCGCGGCCACGTTGCCGGAGATCATCCAAGAGATGCTGTTGACCAAGACCTCGGAGCGCCAGGGGCGTCTGATCGACCACGATCAGTCCGGCTCCATGGAAAAGAAAAAGATCGCCGGCTATTTCTAGCCCGCCCCTGCACACGGAAGCGAACGCCATGTCACACCAATCCGGACTGATCGCGGAAAACATCCACGAATACCTGAAGCAGCATGAGCAGAAGGATATGCTGCGCTTCATTACCTGCGGCAACGTCGACGATGGCAAGTCCACCTTGATCGGCCGGCTGTTGCATGACTCCAAGCTGATCTTCGAGGATCAACTGGCGGCGATTCAGCGCGACTCGCAGCGCTATAACACCACCGACGACGATATCGACCTGGCGCTCTTGGTGGACGGGCTGCAGGCAGAGCGCGAGCAGGGTATCACCATCGACGTCGCCTATCGCTATTTTTCGACTGAGAAGCGCAAATTCATTATTGCCGATTGCCCCGGGCACGAGCAGTACACGCGCAATATGGCCACCGGCGCTTCTACCTGCGACTTGGCTGTGATTTTGGTCGATGCGCGTCACGGTATCCAGAAGCAAACGCGACGTCATAGCTATATCGTCAGCCTGCTCGGCATCCGCCATGTGATCGTTGCCATCAATAAGATGGATCTACGCGATTACGATCAGGCGGCTTTCGATGTCATCCGCGACCAATATCTGAGTCTGGCCGTCGGTATGGGTTTCGACTCGTTGCACTTTGTGCCGATTTCGGCATTGCGCGGCGACAATGTGGTGGAGGGTAGTGCGCGCATGCCTTGGTATCACGGCCAGACCTTGATGCAACTGCTGGAGTCGGTGGAGCTTTCGGCCGGGCCGGGTTTGGGGGCATTCCGTCTGCCGGTGCAGTGGGTCAATCGGCCGCATGCCGATTTTCGTGGCTTTAGCGGCACGGTGGCCTCGGGCGAGATTCGCCCGGGCGATCTGGTGCGTGCGCTGCCGTCCGGGCGTGAGAGCCGAGTCAAGGCGGTGGTTACGGCGGATGGCGACTTGGCGCGAGCGCATCGCGGCCAAGCCATTACCTTGACGCTGGACGATGAAATCGACATTTCGCGCGGCGATATGCTGGTGCGTGTCGAAGAGGCTTTGCCAGCGGTATCCGCAGCGTTCGAGGCGCATATTGTCTGGATGGCGGAGGCGCCGTTGCAGCCGGGGCGCGAATATCTGTTCAAATTGGCGGGGCGCCAAGTGCCGGGCCGGGTGGCGCGCATCGTACAGCGGATCGATGTCAATTCGCATGCCGCCACGGAGGCTGGGCAACTGACGCTGAACGAGATCGGACTGTGCCATGTGGTGCTCGACGCGCCGGCGATCTTCGACCCTTACCGCGAATGCCGTCATACCGGCAACTTCATTGTCATCGACCGCTTCAATCACGCTACCGCCGCAGGCGGCATGATCGAACGGGCCATCGAAACGGAGGGGGCGGTCAACGAGGATTCGGCGCACTTCGCCGCCTTCGCCGATGAGTTGGCGGCCTTGATCGGCAAGTATTATCCGCAGCAAGGCATCCGTGATCTGCCGGCGCTGCTGGCTCGGTTTGGCGACCGCTGAGACGAATCAGTCCGCCTGGTAGCGTAGTGTATAGCCGGCACCCGTGTCTTGCGCCAAGGTCTGGCTCAGCCAGGGCAGGGTGGCTTCCAGCGTTTTAGCCAACGTCCAGGGCGGATTGAGGATGAACATGCCACTGCCATGCATGCCGAAGCCATCCGACGATGGATGCTGCACGCTTAGCGTCACGTCGAGCCAACTACTGACCGGCAATTTTTTGAGCGCCTCGGGCAATTCGCGCATTTCGGCGCGCTGCAGCAGTGGATACCAGACGGCATAGACACCGGTGGCGAAGCGCTTCAGGCCTTCTCGTAGCGCCGCCGGTACGCGCTGGTAGTCCTTCTTGTCTTCATAAGGCGGATCGATCAGCACCAGTGCGCGGCGCGGCGGAGGCGGGAGAATGGCCTTGATGCCTTCGAAGCCATCTGTGCATTGAATTTGGCAGCGGCGGTGCCGGCCGGCGAAATTATCCTGCAAAATGCGGTGATCGCTTGGGTGTAGCTCGAACAGCCGTAGCTTGCCGTTCGCCGCCATCGTCCTATCCGCCACCAGCGGCGAGCCGGGGTAGCGGGTCAGCCGGCCATCGGGGTTGAAGCTTCGGATGACTGCCAGATACGGGGCCAGCGCCTCGGGCAGATCGTCGCGCTGCCAGAGTCGGGCGATGCCGGACTCGAATTCCGCGTTCTTGCTGGCAAAGCCGTCGTCCAGTGCGTACAAACCCGCGCCGGCGTGGGTGTCGACATACCAGAACGGGGTATCCTTCAAAGCCAAGTGTTGCAAAAGCAGCACTTCGATCAGGTGTTTCAGAACGTCGGCGTGATTTCCGGCATGAAAGGCGTGGCGATAGCTCAGCATGGGGTGTTTTCTTCAATCTGACGGGCCTGATTGTAACGGAAATGCCACGTCTTTCGCGCAGTGCACCTAGATATCTTCATTAAAAGCTAACTTGCCAATCCCGTTGTCATGACGATGGCTGATCCGCGTCAAATAAATTCATCTTTGCGTATTTAAAAGATGCCAATCATGTTGCATAGATATCTTCATCGGAAGAGAATATTGCAACAGCGGGCGATGACTGATCGTTCTGTGGGTGTGATAGCCAACCATCTACAGTAAATACTGATAAGCTATTCAGTGTTTACAGGTTTGCATGGTAAAACTACAATTTGCGCCCTCAGAATGCGCTGATGTTTCAGCAACATCGTCCCGGGTTCCGCTCAATGCGCGGTGTCGTCTGGGGTCGATGCGGGGCATGTCGCAGACATGGAAAATCCTGAAACACCTGACCCTGGCTCGAGGTGAAGCACGCTTCGGGCTTGCTCTTTTGAGAGTGTGCCGCTCTGGCCAGCCTCGGCTTGACGCACATTTCCTATCACCAACGATGCGAGTTGATAAAGATGAAAATCGAACTGAAACGTGTGAGCCTTGCCGTTGCGTCGGCCCTGATGGCGTCTTCCGCCTTTGCCGCCTTCGCGCCTGCCGTGGTGTACGACCAGGCCGGTAAATTCGACAAGAGCTTCAACGAAGCGGCGTACAAGGGTGCTGAGCAGTTCAAAAAGGAAACCGGCGTAGCGTACCGCGACGCGCAAATTTCCTCCGACGCGCAAAAAGAGCAAGTGCTGCGCGACATGGCACGCAAGAACATGGATCCGATTATCGCCGTGGGTTTCTCCTACACCCAGGCTATCGAGTCCGTGGCCAAGGAATTCCCGAAAACTCGCTTCGTGATCATCGACTCGGTCGCTAAGGGTGCGAACGTCAAGAGCATCCTGTTCAAGGAACAAGAAGGCTCGTTCCTGGTCGGTATGGCCGCCGCCATGAAGTCCAAGACCAATACCGTCGGCTTTATCGGTGGCATGGATGTGCCGCTGATCCGCGCTTTCGCTTGCGGTTACGTTCAAGGCGTCAAGTTCGTTAACAAGAACGACAAGGTCATCCAAAACATGACCGGCACCACGCCGGCTGCCTTCAACGACCCGGCTCGCGGTACCGAGCTTGCCAAGAGCCAGTTCGACCGTGGTGTCGACGTGGTCTTCGCCGCTGCCGGCGGTACCGGTCTGGGCGTACTGCAATCCGCCAAGTCCGCCGGTAAGTACTCCATCGGTGTCGACAGCAACCAGAACTACCTGCACCCGGGTTCCGTGCTGACCTCCATGGTCAAGCGCGTCGACATCGCCGTGCATAACACCTTCATGGATGCCAAGAACAATACCTGGAAGCCGGGTATTCAAGTGCTGGGTCTGAAGGAAAACGGTATCGACTGGGCGCTGGACGCCAACAACCGCCCGCTGATCACGCCGGATATGGAAAAGCATATCAAGGCAGCACGCGCCGATATCATCAGCGGCAAGATCAAGGTTGTGGACTACCGCGCCAACAACAGCTGCCCGGTTCAATAAGGTAGCGACGTAGTCAGGATCGGAGCGATCCCCGAAACGGCCACGCCTGCCCTTGGTGGCGTGGCCGTTTGATTTGTGTGGGAAAGTCTCAGGGCAATCAGCATTCAGGGAAATATAAGAATGACCGACTTAGCCATCGAGTTGATCGGCATCTGCAAGAGTTTTGGCGCCGTCGCGGCCAACCGCGACATCGAAATGAAGGTTGCCAAGGGCTCGATCCACGGCATTATCGGCGAGAACGGCGCTGGGAAGTCCACCCTGATGAGTATCCTCTATGGCTACTATCAGGCGGATGCCGGCACTATCCGCGTCAATGGCAAGGATACGCATATCCGCAATAGCCAGGAGGCGATCCGCCTCGGTATCGGCATGGTGCATCAGCACTTCATGCTGGTCGACACGTTCACCGTGCTGGAAAACATCATTCTGGGCGCCGAAGGCGGCCTCGTGCTGAAGCACGGCGTCAAGCAAGCGCGCGCCCATCTCAAGGAACTCAACAAGGAATACGGCCTCGAGGTCGATCCGGATGCCGTAGTGGGCAAGCTCGGCGTAGGGCTGCAGCAACGGGTGGAAATCCTCAAGGCGCTGTATCGCGGCGCCGACGTGTTGATTTTGGACGAGCCGACCGCGGTGCTGACCCCGCAGGAAGCCGATCACCTGTTCCGCATCCTGCGCACGCTCAAGGAGCAGGGCAAGACCGTGATCCTGATCACGCACAAGCTGCGCGAGGTGCTGGACATTACCGACAACGTCAGTGTGATGCGCGGTGGCCAGATGGTCGGCAACGTGCGCACCTGCGACGTCGATCGCGCCGGTCTGGCCGATCTGATGGTCGGACGCAAGGTCAACCTGCAGGTCGACAAGGCGCAGCGCGAGCCGGGCGAAGTGGTGCTGTCGGTCAAGGATCTGAACCTGGTCGATCGTCGTAACGTGAAGCTGCTCAAGGACATCAATCTGCAAGTCCGTGCCGGCGAAATCGTCGGCATCGCCGGCGTTGCCGGCAATGGACAGTCCGAGCTGCTCGAGGTGCTGGCCGGTATGCAGCAACCCTCTACGGGCGAAATTTTCTACAAGGGTCAGAACCTCGGTACGCTCAAATATCGCCAGCCCAAGGCTGCCGTGCTGCGCAAACTGGGCATCGCCCATGTGCCGGAAGATCGTTCGCGCGAGGGTTTGGTCAAGGCTTTCCCCAATTACGAAAATGCCATCCTGGGCTACCAATGCGACCGCTCGGTCTGCAAGGGGCCGCTCTACAGCCGCAAGGCCCTGGTTGCGCGTATGAATCAACTGATCAAGCAGTTCGACATCCGTCCCGACAATCCCATGCTGCGCGTCGGCTTGTTGTCTGGCGGTAATCAGCAAAAGGTGGTGCTGGCGCGTGAGATTCACGCCAACCCGGATCTGCTGCTGATCGGTCAGCCGACCCGCGGGGTCGACATCGGCGCCATCGAGTTCATTCATCGACGCCTGGTCGAATTGCGCGATGCCGGCAAGGCCATCTTGCTGGTGTCGGTCGAATTGGAAGAAATCATGTCATTGTCCGACCGCATCCTGGTGATGGCGGGCGGTCAGATTACTGGCGAAATGGCCGGCAAGGATGCAACCGCTCCTGCCCTTGGCCTGTTGATGGGCGGAGGAGACAAGCATTGAAGTTCGGTCAACCATCTACTTTGCCGCGTTGGGCGCAGCTGACGATTCTGCCGGCGCTTAACCTGTTGGCGGCGCTCCTGGTCACGGGTGTCGTGACTTGGGTCATCGGTGAAAATCCGCTCGAGTGCTTGAAGATCCTGGTGCATGGCGCACTGGGTTATGGCGAGGGTATCGGCTACACACTGTTCTATACCACCGATTTCATCTTCACCGGTCTGGCGGTGGCGGCGGCGTTCCATGCCGGGCTATTCAACATCGGTGGCGAAGGGCAGGCCTACTTGGCCGGCCTTGGCATCACGCTTACGGTGTTCGCCTTCGACAAGGTATTGCCGTTCTGGATACTGATGCCGCTGTGCATGCTCGCCGCCATGGCTTTCGGCGCAGCTTGGGCCTATATCCCGGCGTGGCTGCAGGCTCGACGCGGTAGCCACATCGTGGTGACCACCATCATGTTCAACTTCATCTCGTATTCGCTGATGTTGTACCTGATCGGTCACCAACTGATCGAGCCGGGTTCGCAAAACCCGACGACGCGCGAATTCGGTCAGAACGCGTGGATGCCGGCGATGCAGAACATTCTGGCTGGCATCGGTATCAGTATTCCGAGTACGCCGCTCAATGGCACCTTCTTCCTGGCGCTGATCGCCTGCGTGCTGTTCTATCTGGTGGTATGGCACAGCCGTTGGGGGTATGAACTGCGCACCGTCGGTACCAATGAGCATGCCGCGCGCTATGCCGGCATGAATGTCACCAAGATCATCATCCTGGCCATGTGCGCATCCGGCGCGCTGTCGGGCTTGGCCTCGGTCAACGAACTCTTGGGCTCGACCCACCGCATGAACGTGCTGTTCACCAACGGCATCGGCTTCGTCGGCGTGGCTGTGGCGCTGATGGGGCGCAACCACCCGGTCGGTATTATCCTGTCGGCGTTGCTGTTCGGTGCGCTGACTCAAGGCGGCCTGGATCTGTCGTTTGCCAAGCCGATGATCACCCGGGAAATGGTGCTGTTGATCGAAGGTTTGGTCATTCTGTTCTGCGGCGGCCTGGAAAATCTGTTCGAGCCGATTCTGGCTTCGTTCTTCAAGCGAGGGAAATGACATGGAACAGTTGATCAGTTTGCTCGATTCGACCATCCGCGTTTCCACGCCGCTGGTGCTGGCGGCACTCGCCGGCCTGTTCTCCGAGCGCTCCGGCGTGGTGGATATCGGCCTGGAAGGCAAGATGCTGACCGCTGCCTTCGCCAGCGCGGCGGTGGCCTACGCCACCGGCAACCCCTGGCTTGGTTTGCTGGCCGGTATGTTCGCCGCCACGATGCTGTCGATGCTGCATGCGCTGGTGTCGGTGACCTACAACGGCAATCAGCTGATTTCCGGTATGGCGGTCAATACCATCGCCTCGGGGATCACGCCGGTGCTGGGGCTCGCCTGGTTCCAGCAAGGCGGTAATTCGCCGCAGCTCGACGACGTGGCGCGCTTTCACGAGATCAATTTGCCGTTTGCCGATTCGATCGCCAACGTGCCGGTGATCGGTCAGATCTACAGCGGTTTACTGTCCGGCCACTGCATCCTGGTGTATCTGGCTTTCCTGGTGGTGCTGCCCTTGGTGACCTGGACGGTGTACTGCAGCCGTTTCGGTCTGCGTCTGCGCGCCGTGGGCGAAAACCCGCACGCAGCCGATACCGCCGGGATCTCGGTGGTGCGCATCCGTTACCTGGCGCTGCTGTGCAACGGCATGCTGTGCGGTATGGCCGGTACCTTCCTGTCGGTGTATCAAACCGGGTCGTTCATCAAGGAAATGACTGCCGGTAAGGGCTTCCTGGCCTTGGCGGCGCTGATCTTCGGCAAGTGGCGGCCGACCTATGCGGTCATGGGCTGTCTGTTGTTCGCCTTCGCCGATGCGGTGCAGATTCGCCTGGAGGGGGTGCCGCTGCCGTTCATCGGCGAAATCCCGTCGCAGTTCATCCAGGTGATTCCGTATGTGCTGACCGTGCTGTTGCTGGCTGGCTTCGTCGGCCGTGCCGTGGCACCGAAAGCCATCGGGATCCCGTTCGTCAAATCGCGCTAAACCGCGATAGCGACAGTAAGAAGCCGGCCTCGCGAGGTCGGCTTTTTTTATCGTCATTTGGCTGATTGGCGATATAGTTTGGCAAGATCTATTTTTAATGCCACCGTAAAATGAGAATGTCTTTCATTTCCATGGGGCAGTTCGATGAATCGCAAAATCGAGGCGCTCGCCAGCTCGCCGGGCGCTCAAGCGGCGGCTGGCGGTACCGTGATGGCCGTGCTGGTCGCCATCAGCTTTTCGCATATGCTCAACGACATGATGCAGTCGCTGATCTTTGCCCTTTATCCGATGCTCAAGGGCTCGCATCACCTGAGCTTCGCTCAGATCGGCCTGATTACCTTGACCTATCAAATTACCGCTTCGCTACTGCAGCCGGTGGTCGGGTTGTATACCGATAAGCGTCCGCAGCCTTATTCTCTGGCGGTCGGCATGGGTTGTACGCTGGCGGGGCTGTTGCTGTTGTCGTCGGCCGCGAGCATGTCCTCGCTGCTGATGGCCTCGGCAATGGTGGGGATGGGGTCGTCGATCTTTCACCCCGAGTCTTCCCGCGTGGCGCGCATGGCATCCGGCGGCCGGCACGGACTGGCGCAATCGGTGTTTCAGGTTGGCGGCAACTTGGGCTCGTCGCTTGGTCCGCTGCTGGCGGCATGGATCATTCTGCCGCATGGGCAGGGGAGTGTCGCTTGGTTCGGCGCTGCGGCGCTCATCGGCATGTTGGTGCTGACCGCCGTCGGCAACTGGTACCGCGGCCATCAACGGGCGCAAGCCAAGAAGGCGGTTGTGCGCCACAGCACCGGGCTGTCGTCTCGTCGCGTGTTTTGGTCGTTATTTATCCTGGCGATGCTGATTTTTTCCAAATACTTCTACTTGGCCAGCCTAACCAGCTATTACACCTTTTACCTGATCAGTAAATTCCATTTGAGCGTGCAGTCGGCGCAGATGCATTTGTTCCTGTTCTTGTTCGCGGTGGCGGCCGGTACCTTGATTGGCGGCCCGGTCGGCGACCGCATTGGCCGTAAACGGGTTATCTGGGTGTCGATTCTCGGTGTGGCGCCGTTCACTTTACTGATGCCCTCGGCCAATCTGTTCTGGACCGAAGTACTGTCGGTGGTGATTGGGCTGGTGCTGGCCTCGGCCTTCTCCGCCATTCTGATCTATGCCCAGGAACTGGTACCTGGCAAAGTCGGCGCCATTTCCGGGTTGTTCTTCGGCTTCGCGTTTGGCATGGGGGGGCTGGGCGCCGCGGCATTGGGAACACTGGCGGATCACACGAGTATCTTCTTCGTCTATCGGGTGTGCGCTTTCTTGCCGCTTTTGGGGCTATTGACGGCGTTCCTACCCGATTTGCATGCAAGACGGACTGCGGTGGCCGATGCGAATCTGGCGGTGGAAACGCGCTAGCTTTACTTTCGGAACGACGTTGCAAACAGCCCGGCGAGTGCCGGGCTGTTTGCTTAATGGGCTTACTTTGCGGCAGGCAGGTCGCGATCCGGGGGCGGCAAAGGACGCAGGCTGCATTGGCCGGTCACTTGGCCTGCGCGAATGGCGGCGATCGACATGGTGGCCGTGAGCTGGCCGGACGGTAGGTCGACCTGGTACTCGTTGGTCGACTGGTCGAGTGTCAGATTGAAACTGACTTGTCGCGGATTGACTTGTACGTTGTGCACGCGGATCGGTACCAAGTCGGGACGGCGGATCGATCCATTATTCTCATCCACTACGAAGACGATGTCCGACATCTTTAGCGGAATGTCGCTGGCATCGTTCAGGCGCAGCGAGCGCGAGCACTTGGCGAGGATGAGTGGATGGACGGTGTTGCCGGCACTTTGCGGCGCGAAACGTAGCGAACTGGCTGCGTAGACGATGGTGCCGTCGCCCGTGCTCTGTCCTTGGCAGTCCTCGATGATGCGCGTATTGCCAAGATCCCACTGGTAATGGCGGTCGGTATAACCGTGCGCCGACGAGCCGCCGCTGCCGGCGATGCGATAGCTGCCGTCCACGGTCATGCCGGGTTGGCCGAAATGATGCTGTGCCCAGCTGTAAAGGTTGCCGCAGTGGTCGAGCTGGTTGTCTTCCGCCGGCGTGTAGACAGTCAGTTGTGCCGAAGGCGTGACGCCCTGGTGCTCGTCGAGCGTGGCTTGCCAGTCGATGCCGTCCAGTCGTAGCGCCTGGATGCGGTCGTGCGTGATGCTGCCGGTCTGCTTGCCTAGAAAGTTGACCCAGGCTCGATCCTGCCATGGCGCCGAGCCGGTCGCCTGCGTCCAATCGAGCTGTTGCCATAGCGCGGCATCGCCCAGCAGGTCGGCGAGCGGCCGATTCGCGGCCACGCCTTGCGCCAGCCAGGCGCTAGTCAGCAGCGCACCCAGAAAACGTAAAGCATTCTTCATGTCGATCAAGCTGTTGCATCAGAGCCCGGGCGGTCGTGACGGAGTCGGTCGCGCGCGCGGAAGTTGAAAAGAGGAAGAGTGTAGCAGGGAGCCGGTGGCGCCACCATGATAAAAATCGAACCCCGCCGCGCGCGGCGGGGCTGCTGCTGTTAACGCTGCTTAGTTGCTGCTTAGTTGTGCTCGCTTATTTGCCTTGCAGAGAGTGGCTGCCCTGATTAGCGTCGCTGCCGCGTCCGAATTGTTGTTGGTCAATGCCACCCGTGCGGCGGTACTGAGTTCCTGCAGCCACTTGAGCGAACACTCCGTCGCCGGTGGCGCAGCGCCCGGTTGGTCGGCACTTGCCGGCAGGCTTAAGCCTGCCAATAAGGGGATGGCGAGGAAATGACATGAGAAAGTGCGCATGGCGATGCCTTTTGCGTGATGAAACATTGGAGGTTGCCTCGGGATGCCTCGCATAGGCAGTCCGATCGACTCCTGGTTTACATCGATTGGCTTATTGATCTGTAGGAATTAATTCAAAAATCAGTCGGAACTTTGATGGTGGGCAGATGCGCAGATGAAGGCGGCTCTATGTGGTGGTGGCGCCGTGTTGGGTGTGTCGCGCGTGCACGCCATGCGTCGATTGTCGCCACGCAACGATCATGAGCGGCTTCTTAAGCGCTGGTGTTGATCATGGCGGCGATGCGGCTGGCGTCGGGTCTGGCGCCTAGCACGCTGACGCGGTGCGTGGCCGGGTCGACATCCAACATGAAGGCGGGCTGCGTCGGAATGCCTTGTGCGCGCAATTTCGCCATTAGGGCTGCATCGGGGAATTGCAACTGATGTGGCTCGACGGCTTGGGTCTGCTGTGCCCTTGCTGCCTTGTCGTCGGCCTGTGCAGCGCTTTGCGAGAGTGCGAGCGCTTGGGCCGACAGGGAGACGCGATCTTCGTGTGGGGCTGCGCCGCTCTCGGCGTCCGTGGCATGGGCAGGGTTTGCCGTTGTTGCGGCAAAATCTGCCTGGCCGTAGTTCGGCGTATTGCCGCTCGAGGCGGTCATGGCGATCGGAAGTGTCGAATTCATTGCAAGGGCGCTGGATGGAGTGATTGTCCAGCCCCTCTTGCAGCAATTAGCGTGCCAGCGTTAGAGCGCCAATTCGTCGCCTGTAACGAAGAACGCGCCGCCTGCGATGTAGTGCAGGGTTCGGCTGTCCGGGGTCGGGAAGTGCCAGCGGCCGTCGCTATAGAGCTGCGGATCGGCCCAGGCTGCCGTTACTTCGGCGAGGAACAGGTCATAGCGCTGTTGAATCGAGTCTTCCGGCAGAATGCGGCATTCCAACCAGCCGGCACAGCCGGCCACGAGCGGCAGGTCGCTAGACCCTGTGAAGGTCTCTAGTCCCAATGCGGCGAACTTGTCGCCTTCGCGGCCGGAGCTGGCGCCAACGGCCAGAACTTGGCTGGCGATGGCGCGGGTCGGGATGTTGAGCGCGAAACGACCCGAAGCCTCGATCAGTTCGCGCGTCCAGGTGTTGCGGTCGATGACCACGGCAACCTTGGGCGGGTCGAAATCGAGCGGCATGGCCCAGGCCGCCGCCATGATGTTGCGTTCGCCATTGTGGCTGCTTGTGACGATGGTGACTGGGCCGTGATTGAGCAATCGGTAGGATTTGGCCAGTTCGATCGGCTGGTGGCGCTGGTTGTCCGGCATGATGGAAGACCTAGTGTTGATGTCGCCCTCATTGTCCCGGTGCCCCGCATCACTCGTCAATCCGATACCTTGATGGCCGGCTGTGGCGGGCTGTCTCTAGGGTGAATAGCCGGCTTGCAGGTAGATGCGCTCGATCTCGCCCGACTGTCGCATCTCGCGTATCAGCGCGTTGAGGCGGGAAACCAATGCTTCCGGAGTGCTGCGATGGCAGGCCAGATACATCTCGGTGCGATTGAAGACCAAGATTGGTTCGATTTGGTTCTGTCGGCCTTGCTGGCGCAGGATGTACTGGCCGATGAGCTTGCCGGTGGCCCAGTAGGCGATATGGCCGACCAGCAGCTTGTCTGGATTGAGCTCGTCTTTGACAGTCGCATCCACGTTGTAGCCGCGAGATGCCAGATAGGCGACGATAGCGTCGCCCTGATAAGAACCGATGGCGCGCTGGCCGATCTGCTCCAATCGATCTAGTCGATCCGCCGGCACTTTGGCGAACAGGGCCCAATCGTTGTATACCAGTGGGCCGATCCACTGGTACGACGCCTCGCGCTCGGGCGTTCGCGACATCGAGAATACGCAATGATTCGCTTGGGTTTTGGCGAGCGTGATGGCGCGTACCCAGGGGACGACCGTTATGCTGTAACTCAGCCCCGCTTTTTGCATCAGCAGGGTGACGATGTGGGTGGAAATGCCGGTAGGATTGCCGGCGGAATCCGCGTCGTTGAACGGTGGGTAGGACTCGGTCAGCAGGGTCAACGGCTTAATCGGCGACGGCGGCATCGGTGCGGCCAGCGCCATCGGCAACCAGAAAAGCAGAATGAGTAGCCATCGATACATGGCAGCGAGCCGGGGGAGTAAGAAATATGAAATATACACGCAAACGCCCGATGCCGTGGCGATATCATTTTCCGGTGTTGAGTGCGATTTAACCGGTGGTTGCCGTGATCGTCGGCTTTCTGATGTAACGCAAAATTTGTGCCTCATATTGCATGCACAATGCAATAAAACGCTCGCATTGAGGACAAAATGGACAATATTCTAGAACGGTTCTTCCGCTATATCTCTATCGATACCCAATCGGACCCCGCTGCCGAACGCGTGCCCAGCACCGATGGACAGCTGAACTTGGCGCGTGCCTTGTTCAAAGAGCTGACTGAGCTTGGGTTCGAGGAAATCACGCTGAACGACAAGGGGTGCGTGATGGCGACGCTGCCTTCCAATGTCAACTGGCCGGTGCCGGTGATCGGCTTCATCGCCCATCTGGATACCGCGCCGGACTGCAGCGGCAAGGGTATCAAGCCGCAAGTGGTGGAAAATTATCGCGGTGGCGATGTCAAGTTGGGCATGAGCGGCGAAGTGCTGTCGCCGACACGTTTTCCCGTGCTGAACACGCTGATTGGCCACACGCTGATCACGACCGACGGCACCACGCTTTTGGGATCGGACGATAAGTCCGGCATTACCGAAATCATCACCGCGATGCTGCGTTTGCGAGAGATGAACCGCCCGCACGGTTCGATCCGCTTTGCTTTTTCGCCGGATGAGGAAATCGGCAAGGGCGCCCAGCATTTCGACGTCGAGGCCTTCGGTGCCGAGTGGGCCTACACGGTCGATGGCGGTGGCGTGGGCGAACTGGAGGCGGAGAATTTCAACGCCGCCTCGGCCAATATCAAGATTTTCGGCAACAACGTGCATCCGGGCAGCGCCAAGGACGTGATGGTCAATGCGCTGACGTTGGCTACTCGCATTCACCAGATGCTGCCGACCGAGGAAACGCCGGAACATACCGAGGGATATCAGGGCTTCTTCCACCTGATCTCGCTGAGCGGTGCTGTCGAACAGGCGGAAATGAATTACATCATCCGCGATTTCGATCGCGACAACTTCGCCGCGCGCAAAGCGCGCATCCAGCAGATCGCCCGTGATGTGCAAGCCGGTTTGCCGAGCGACTGTCGCATCGAAGTGACCCTGAAGGACTCGTATTCCAATATGCGCGACGAAGTGGCCAAGTTCCCGCATGTGGTGGAGATCGCCCGCCAGGCGATGGTGGACGTCGGCGTCGAGCCGGAGATGTGCCCGATTCGCGGCGGTACCGACGGTGCGCAACTGTCTTTCCGCGGTCTGCCATGTCCGAACCTGTTTACCGGCGGCTATAACTTCCACGGCAAGCACGAGTTCGTCACGCTGCAAGGCATGGAAAAAGCGGTTTCCGTGATCATGCGTATCGCCGAGCGTACCGCCGACCGAGCACGCTGAGCCGGTTCGGTCAGTTCGAAAAACAACGGGCGCCGAGGCGCCCGTTTTTTCATTCCACTCCTACGGGTGTTCGCTTCTTTTTAATCGTCGTAGCAGTTCTTGCCCGCCATCATCGAACAGGTTAGCGGCCGGGTCTGGTCTAGCCAGGGCTGCTTCTTCTCCTGGCGCAGTCGCTCCAACGCCCGGTCTTTGTCGACCCACTCCTGATTGGCCTGGATGTACTGCTTGCAGGCTTGGTGGTACTGGTCCGCCTGGGATTGGACGTACTCGTCCAGCGGGGTGGCGAAGTTGTAGCTGTTCTTGCGGTAGGCCAGCATGCTGTCGTCGATAGCGGCGAGGTTGTCGCGCATGCGGGCTTTCCAATTTTCCGCCGAGTACTGATCCTGGTTGAAATATTGGGCTGCCGATTGCCAGGAGGCCTCAGTCTCGCGCCGCTTCAATTCGACGTATTCCCGGGCCAGCGCCTGGGTTTTGACGTCGTCCGGTTTGATGTTCCCGAGCGGTTTGAAGGCGCGCGTGCCCTTGGGGAGCGGGCAGCTTAGCGACTGGCGCAAGGCTTGTGCCTTGAAATAGGTGGTGTCGGTGACATCTTGCTGCTCTTGCTCGGTGGTGGAGCCGGAGGCATTGCAGCCCAGCAGGAATGCCAGAGGGAGAGACATTAGCAAAGCGTGTGTTTTTTTCATGTGAATGCCCGCCTTTTTTCCTGAATATCATAGCAGAGGCGCAGGGGGCTCGGCATCTTTGTCATGCATTTGTCGTGGCTGCCTGACGGCTTTTGCGTGCGCATTAGCATGCTTTATGTCATTGTGATCACAATGTGCGTAATCCGAATGTCATGAGAGGCTTGTATGTCCGAACCGCTGCCGCGCGAGTTAGCCGATGCCACGATCCTGTTGCAACAAATGGCGCAGGGGACGTTCGGTGCCGAGAAACTGTTGCATCGTCATCTGATGCGCTTGGGCGAGGTGCAGCCGCTTTTCAATGCGGCGAGCTGCATTTTGCGCGATGAGGCGCGCCAGCAGTGCGACGTCGCCCAGCCTGGCCCGCTGGCGGGGTTGCCGTGCTCGGTCAAGGAGACCCTCGGTATGGCCGGGCAGCCGATTCATGCCGGTTCGAACTTTATGCGGCCACTGATCCCGGCGCAGGACTCAACGGTGGTGGCGCGACTCAAGGCCGCCGGCGCGCTCATCGTGGCGCGCGGCAACGTGCCGGAGTTCGCCATGACCGCCGAAACCTCCAGCCCGCGTCACGGCATCACGCGCAACCCGCTCGCTCCGGATCGGGTGGCTGGCGGTTCGTCCGGCGGCGACGCCGCGTTGGTGGCCTCGGGCGCGGTGGCGTTCGGTGTCGGCTCTGACATCCTGGGCTCGATCCGTATTCCGGCTGCTTGTTGCGGGGTGGTCGGTTTCAAGCCGGCCTCGACGGCCGTGCCGAAGCAAGGTGCCTGGCCGCAAATCGACGGCTTCACCGATAGTTGGCTCGCCATCGGACCGCTCACCCGCTCGGTGCGCGATGCCCGGCTGGTGTACCAAGTGTTGGCACAAGTCACGCTGCCCGCAGTCGATACGTTGAGCGGACTGCGACTGATCGAGGCGGCGGACTTTCCATTGAAATGCGAGTCGCCGTGTATCGATCAAGCGCTGCACGCGGCGCGCGCGGCGCTATTGGCGAGCGGTATGCGACAAGAAAGGCAGCGCTTCGACGAAGTGGTGCCGCTGTACGATCTGATCGCGCCGATGATCTTGCACGACATGCAAGCCGATTGGTATCGAGCGCTCAATAGCGGCGATCGAACCTTCCGTTTTCTGGCGGAGGCCTGGCGTCAGATAATTGATCGGCCCGGCATCGACCGAGGCCTGTTCATGTGGCTGCTCTATGGCGCGACGTTTGGGCGTTTCTCGGTGCCGAAACATGCGGGGAGTTCCGAGCGGCTGATCGGCCGCTTTCAGACGGTGCGCGAGCTGTACCGCACGATGCTTGGCGACGACGGCATCCTGCTCTTGCCGACGATGGGTATGCTGGCGCCCGCGCACGGCGAAATGAATCGTCGCTCCTTGCGGCCGGGACTCAATCAACAGATTAGCCCGCTGGCGCTGTGCAACTATGCCGATCTACCGGCGATCGCCGTGCCGGCCTGGTCGTTCGCCGACCCGGCCACCGGTCTGCCGCCCAGCTTGATGCTGGTGGCGGCGCCTGGAAATGAGGCGCGCTTGCTAGCCGTTGCCGAGGCGGTGGAGCAGCGGGTGAACCCGCCTAGGGTGGACCGGACTATGGTCGCTGCTTGAAGAAGGTGATCGGCGCCAGCGCCGGGATCTCGGTGGGCGGTGCCGATTTGAGAATGTGCTTTTTCATCTTGCCCATGACATGCATTTCGCACGGGCGGCAATCGAACTTCAGCGTATAGGTTTCGCTGCCGGACTTGAGAATCAACGGGTCGGCTCGCACTTGTCCCATCACGCCCTTGATCCCCTTCGCCTGTTTCGGGCACAGATTGAAACTGAAGCGCAGGCAATGCTTGGTGATCATCAGGCTCACCTCGCCATCCTCTTGATGCGCTTCGTAGGCCGGTTCGATCACTTCGACGCCATGACGGCGGTAAAAGCGCCAAGCCAATTCGTTGTAGACGTTGGCCAGATAATTCAGCGAGTCGGCCGGGTAGCGGGGCGTCGGTTCGATGGCGGGTTTGCGCGCTGGGCGCTGCCAGGCCGCCAGCCGGACAGCTTCCAATTGCTCGATCGCTTCGCGCCGCAAGCCATTGATGGCGGAGGCCGGCACGAACCACGGTTGGCTCAGATCGAGCCGGACCTCATGGGCGACGAAGCAGGTGTTGCCGAGCTTGCCGAGTCCGTCGACGAGCCCCTGGCGCGCACGCTCGGCATCCTTGGCCGGCGTCAGTGCCGTCAGCAGGCGAGCGGTGGCGCTGCAACCGTCGGTATCGGTCAGTGTCAGCGCCAAGCCGCCCTCGCACTCGGCGAGGCTCAGCCAGACGCCGATGCGCCGCTCGGCCGAGGGTTTGAGCAACGCCAACTCCCAGGCATGGTCGCGGTTGCGGCAAATCTCCACGCCGGGCTTGAGCCCGGCTAGCAGCGTTGGGTCATTCGGCTGGCAGCGCCATAGCGGCACGCCCTCATCGCTCAGGCCGGCCGGCTTGGCGGTATTGAGCTGCATGCCGATCACTTCGCGTTTGTGCAGATAGTTGATGCCGTCGCCGTTGCTCATCGTCTCGAGGCTAGCGATTTCCAACCAGTCCGGGCCGACCTTGTGCACAGTGCCAAGCGCTACGCCGACAAACTTTGGCGAGTCGAACGCGCCGATATCGCTTTGGCGGCTGGTGGCGAAGTAGTCGGTGCTGCCTCGATGGAAGGTCTTGTCCGGGTCGGGCGTAAAAAAGATCTCGCTGCTGCCGCTGGCTGCCGGCGCCAAATCCGGCCGGCGTTCGAAGATCTCGTCCAGCAACTGGCGGTAATGCGCGGTGATGTTCTTGACGTAACTGATGTCCTTGTAGCGGCCTTCGATCTTCAGCGAACGCACCCCGGCATCCAGTAGCGCAGCCAGGTTTTCGCTCTGGTTGTTGTCTTTCATCGACAGCAGGTGCTTGTCGAAGGCCACGACGCCGCCCTTCTGATCGGTGAGCGTGTAGGGCAGCCGGCAGGCCTGCGAACAGTCGCCGCGGTTGGCGCTGCGGCCGGTTTCGGCATGGCTGATGTAACACTGGCCGGAAAAGGCGACGCACAGGGCGCCGTGGACGAAGTATTCGATGGTGGCGGCGCCGTCCAATCTTGCGGCGATGGCGCGCACTTGCTCGATCGATAGCTCGCGTGCCAGCACCAGCTGAGAAAAACCGACATCGGCCAGGAAGCGCGCCTTGTCGGCGTCGCGAATATCGCACTGGGTGGAGGCGTGCAGCTCGATCGGCGGTAGATCCAATTCCAGAATGCCCATGTCTTGGACGATCAGCGCGTCGACCCCGGCGTCGTACAATTGCCAGATCAACCGACGCGCCGCATCCAGCTCGGCGTCGTGCAGAATGGTGTTGAGCGTAACGAACACGCGAGCGTGATAGAGATGGGCGAATCGCGTGAGCGAGGCGATGTCGGCGACGCTGTTGCAGGCGTTGTGGCGCGCACCGAAGCTGGGTCCGCCGATATAGACGGCGTCCGCGCCGTGCAGGATGGCCTCACGGCCGATCTCGACGGTTTTAGCGGGGGACAGCAACTCGACCTGGTGCGGCAACAAACTCATGGAAACTTCCTGCGTGAACGAATGATGTGGGGCGGAAGTATAACGGAATCATGGGTTTGGGCGCGACTGCATTTTTGCCGATCCGGCTGTGTTACTTCAAATACGACTTGATCACCTGCAGTACGACTTCCAGATCTTGTTGGCGTTGCGCCTGATCGGGCTCATCGACCAGGTGAACGCTCAAATGGCCTTCGATCACCGCGCCCATTAGCCCGTTGACTGCGCCGCGAATCGCGGCGATCTGTTGCAGCACGGCGCTGCACTCGGTGCCATTGGTCAATAGCTTTTCCAGTGCGGCCGTTTGGCCATGCAGGCGACGCACTCGAGCAAGTAGTTTGGCTTGGTCGCGAATGGTGTGCGACATGCCTTCTCCTTATCGATTCCAATTAGCCGGCAGCGTAGCACAAAATACAGGGGGGTAGTATTTTTATACTGCGGGGGAGTATACTGCCGTCAATGACTATTGGATGACAAACGACTATGTTGAACTTCACCAATCTATTGCAGTACGGTAACGCTTGGTTGTTTATCCCCAGCGCTATCCTGCTCGGCGCCTTGCATGGCCTCGAACCCGGCCATTCCAAAACCATGATGGCGGCGTTCATTGTGGCGATCCGCGGCACGATCGGCCAAGCAGTACTACTCGGCCTGTCGGCCACCTTGTCGCACACTGCCGTCGTGTGGCTGGTGGCGATGGTTGGACTGCATTTCGGCGGACAATGGCGCGCCGAATCAAGCGAGCCGTATTTTCAGTTGGTATCGGCGGTGATGATTCTGGCCGTTGCCTGCTGGATGTTGTGGCGCACTTGGCGCGAGCAGCATCACCACGAGCACGATCACCCGCACGATCACGCCCATGGCCACTCGCATTCGCATGCCCATCCACACGCACAGGGCAGCTCGCTGAAGCATGCTCATGGCAGGGGCGTCACTGTGGGCAAATACCGGCCGGTTGCCGCACAAGATGCCATGGCGGCGTTCGAGATCATGGCGGGCCAAGCTCAGGATGCTCACGAGCGAGCACACGCCGAAGACATTCGCCGCCGTTTTGCCGGCCGCTCGGCGACCACCGGGCAGATTGTGCTATTCGGTCTGACCGGCGGTCTCGTACCGTGTCCAGCCTCGATCACAGTGCTGTTGTTGTGCTTGCAATTGAAGAAAGTGGCGTTGGGGGCGACGTTGGTGCTGTGCTTTAGCGTTGGCCTGGCACTGACCATGGTGGCCTCGGGCGTTCTGGCGGCGCTGAGCCTCAAACACCTGTCCGGGCGTTGGCGCGGCGCGGGCGAGTTCGCGCGCAAGGCACCGTACTTCTCGGGCGTATTGATCGTGCTGGTGGGGTTGTCGATCGGCTATTCCGGCCTGCGGCACCTGCTGTAATTCACGGTTCGCCGGTGATTGCGCGCATCAACTCGGAAAAGCTGGCATAGGTCGGCAGGTCGTGCTCATCCGCGTCGCCGGTGGATGGCTGGCTATCGGCGCCGAAAAAGGCGATGTCGCCCGGCAGGCGTCCTTCGCGCGCGACGTAGCTCAATAATGCGCGAATGGCCTGCGACATCGTCAGGCCTTCTCGCTGCAGAATACTGACCGCCTGTGCCTTGATGTCGGCATCGACGGCCGCGCTGACGGTGGTGTGCATATGAAGCCCCGGCATGGGTGAAGACAGGATGTCATTATGCGGTGGCGAGCACCGATAGCGTGTTGATCTGCCTCTACCTTTTGTTCCGACCTGACTCTATGAGATTTTCCGAAATCTTGGCGGCTGGTGCATAATCGGAAAACCCACAGGAGAGTCCGCCATGCATTTGATACCTGCAAGCTTCGTGCCGCCGCGCACCGTTTCACTGGCGAATCTCGATCTGGTGGTCTTGTCGCCGGAATGGGCTCAGCAGGATTTCGCCGCGTTGGAACGCTGTGCCGACACGATCCGCCATGTCTTTGGCCCAGATAATCATTGGCCTGACGCCGACATCAGTTACGAAGAGAACCTGGCCGATCTGTTGCGTCATGAGCGAGAGTTCAATGAAGGCGAGGCCTTTGCCTACGCCATGCTACAAGGCGAGCGTTACTTGGGGTGCCTGCATATCAAGCCGATCAAATCGCGTATCGACAACGATGCGCGCCGACGGCTGTTTCAAGCTCAGGCCTTCTTTTGGTTGGCGAACGACGAGGCGCAGCCCGACCCGGGCAGCGTACTCGCCACCCTGCGCGACTGGTTGAATGCCGAATGGCCGTTCGAAGCCGTGGCATGGCCGGGGAGGGTGCAGGGTTGGGACGAGTGGCAGGCGATGGCACATGCGCCGTGCATGAATGACGGCGCATAGCTGGTCTTGCCTATCCGCTGTCTCGTTATTTAAACCACTCAGCTACGCCACCATGCCGCGAACAGGTGCCGCGGTGGTGTTGGCTGAAACTATACGTGCCATCCCCGCACTTTGCTGTGGCGCCGTCCGGACGCTTGCCGGACTTCGAATGTGCCGGTTTATGTACGGTTTGCCCGTCGACGTTGTTATAGCTGCCTTGCTCGACCAATTGACTTTGATTTGCCGTGTCGTTCGGATCGTCTGCATAAGCATGTGCCATCCCGAGCAGGCAACCGAGTGCCAGCGCCAATAGCCATTTCTTCGATGTCATGTGCAATTTCCCGCGTGGTCTGTGAATTGCTATGCCGATAGGTGTTGTTTACCTAAATGGCATTGTATGCGAGAAACATGAACCATAAATGAGAATGTCGCGAATTGCTGGGGGGGCTCCATAAGGTCATGGACGCCTACCCCGCCTAGCGGTATACTGGCGGATCATCTGGGGGCGACCTGGTTTCGACGAGGGTTGCAAAGCGGATGGGTGCATACCGGGATTTCAGTTACCCCGTAAAACGCTGAAATTGTAATAACCGCAAACGACAACGTTTACGCTCCGACAGCCCTAGCGGCCTAAGTCGGACTCTGCAGCGGCTCGCTGATGGGCCGTGGAGGCAACTCCCGCAGAGTCATCCTACATCAGCTCGCCTTGCTTCGGGTTACTTGATCCAGGGTTAAATTAAGGTGACTCGCCTCAAACCAGCCTGCCCGTCGGCGGGGGAGAGGTTAAATTCAAACGACACGGCTAAGTATGTAGATCTCACTGTAGAGGGCTTTCGGACGCGGGTTCGATTCCCGCCGCCTCCACCAAATTTACTTCCCATGCAGTACCGAGAAGTATCAAGAAACCCAGACAGCTAAAGGCTCTCTGGGTTTTTTGTTGTCCATTAGTTTCCGAGAGTGTCCGTTGGCGCATGAGCATGGGGAACGGCTGGACACCCGAGCGACGGGCCTGGCAGGCAGAGCTGATCAGACAGTGGAAACCATGGGAGAAAAGCACCGGCCCGCGCACCGAGGAAGGCAAAGAAAACAGTCAATACAACGCACTGAAGCACTACATGCGCTGCGCGGAAGAGATAGATGCCGGAACCGGATTGAAGCCAAGATCGTGATCGAAGACTGACACATTCATTACAATGAAGTGCGCCCGCATTCGAGTTTGCAGTACCTGACACCGATGGAATTTCGCCGGAAGTCGGAGATGACAACCCAACCTGGAGTGATGAATTTCTAGATGCTAGCGGTTCGATAAAACCAGTCAGGTCATCCTCTTCACACTGCTTTTCCCAATTCCAAAATGTTCAGCCGTAGCCGAGTTGTGATTGTGGACAGGTTTCAACCAAGCCGCGTATAGGACTAGTCGATAGGTCAAGCGCGAGAGGATGGCCGGGGAGCCGTGCTCCCCGCCTCCAGTGAAGGCCGTTAATCGGCCGTTAGCACCAAGCAGTTCGCAAGATGGCGCGCATGCGCGACCTGCGGCAGCACCATCCATGTCATGCCGGCATCGATCGGCTCAAACGCCCAAAACAAGCGGCTATCGACCACCAAGCGGCACTCGTCGGAATTTGGGCGAGGCTGATGCGGCGTGCACAACATGGAAATCAGCGAAAACAACTGATGCTGGCGGGAATCCTGCTTTTGTGAAAACACAGGGACTGCATTACTATCGATGGCAACCATACTGGCTCCTCGTGAGAGTTGGTGTGGCCAGCGGGTTCGGCGGTGTGCTACCACCCCGGGCCCGCGCCTCATAACGCGGCAAACGCCGCACCCGTAGATTACCCAGCCACACACCCACTGACAATCAAGCGCGGCCGTCAGAAAATGCTGAAATTTGTGGCCGTAAGGTGCGATCGCGCCCATCGTCTTCATTCCTGGATACGGTCATATGCCCAGTTTGGTGATTAATCTACCTATATGGCATGATTTGTCGGCAGAAAGGCGGGGTATCGAATGCTCGATCACAGATTGATGACCGACTTTCAATAATGGAGGGTGGCATGACGGCGGACAATCGCTTTGCAGATGCCTCGAAAGATCTGGGGTATGATTTTTCTGGGGAATTGAAAATTGGCGGCAACTGTTCGCCAGTTGTTCAGGATGGAAAGCAGCTTTTCATTAGCGGGCAAATCCCCAGGATGGGCGACGAGGTATTGTTTGTTGGCGCTGTCGGTGATGGCATTAACTTGGCTTCCGCGAAAAAAGCCGCCGCGGTTTGCGTGATGCGTGCCCTTGCCCTGATTCAGCGCGCCATCGGTTCTCTGGCGTCAATTCAGTGTGTGTCTAGAATGACTGTCTATGTCCGATCTGCGCCGTCCTTCACACAACAAAGCGAGGTGGCCGATGGCGCATCGGATACTTTGGCAAAGGTATTGGGCTCGATCGGCATGCACAGCAGAACCTCCGTTGGCGTGCTGCAGCTTCCCAAGGGCGCTGCTGTCGAGGTCGACCTCATCGTTTCGATAAAATAACGACCAAATCGATATCACAACATGCGATACATCCTTCGATTCATCAAATGGTATTGGCAAAAATGGCTGCGCATTCATGAAAGCGCTGACGTGAAGGATTGCCGCACGACAAAGCCGAACGGTAAGTCGACACGCAACGCGCCATGATTCAATCGGGTGCTATCGCAAGAAAGAAGCTTCGATGGAGTTTAAACTGGATCTTTCCGATATTGCGGATGAGCAAGTCAGAGAGCGGATTATCGGCCCGTTGAAACAGTTCAATGAACAGCAGGCTGGCCCAGGCGGTTACCGCCCGCTGGTCATTACTGTCAAGAATGAGGCGGATGAGGTGGTGGGCGGTCTCTGGGGTGCGACGTCGTACGGTTGGTTGTTTACCCAGCTCCTTGTCGTTCCTGAGGCGGCCCGCGGTAAAGGCCTCGGCAAAAAAATATTAGCCATGGCGGAGCGGGAGGCCATTGCGCGAGGCTGTCATAGCGCGTGGCTGGATACGTTTGAGTTTCAGGCCAAAGGATTCTACCAACAGCTGGGATACACGGTTTTTGGTGAGCTGCCGGATTACCCTCGCGGCTTTTCTCGCTTTTTCTTGAAAAAATCGCTGGTTTAACCGGGCGTGCCCGATCAGGTCCATGCGGGCTTGCGTGCGGTGACGAGGCTTTCGCCGCCGGCGAGCACGACGCGCGTTATTTCCTCGAAGCCAGCCTGGGTCAGCCATTCCCGATACTCCCGCTCGGTGTGGGCGCGGCCTTCGTCGTAGATGTTGACGAATACCAGGTTGAACGTCACCGCTTCCTCTGGCGCAAGGCGCGAGTCGTCGAGGATTTTGCCGAGAATGAATACCGGACTGCCGGGTTCGAGTACTTGGAAAACATGCTTGAGAGCCTGCTGTGCTTGCGCGGGCGACAAAACTTGAAAGAAGGAGCGCAGGACGGCGACGTCGTAGCGTCCGTCGAACGAGCCTTGTACCGCATCGCCTACGAGCGCGCGAACGTGTTCCGTCATGTTTTCTTCGGCGATGAGGCGCTGAGCGATCGGCGCGACGATGGGCATTTCCAAAACCGTGGCGCGCAGCGATGGGTGGGCCGCGCATAGCGCCGTCGCCAGCCCGCCGGATCCCCCGCCGACGTCGAGCAGGTGGCGATGGCGTGAGAAATCCCAACGGCTCGCCAGCATGCGTCCACAAGCTTTTGTGGCGGGGTGCAGGCCGCGTAGGTAGGTTTCCATTGCGTCGGACGGGAGGGTGCCGAAGTCCAGCTTCGCCAGCGGCCGGTCGGCGCGGATGGAGGCGGCGGTATGTTGCAGTTCCTGGTAGCGGGCGGTGTAGAAAGCATGCCGGCCGCCGAGGTAGGTCGGCTTGCCTTTGACCAGGAATTCATCGGCTTCGGGGGTGTTGGCGAACAGCGCTTGCTCGACCGTCAACAGCTTGGCCGCCACCAGCGCGTATAGCAATGGGGTCAATCGTGCCGGCGCCACGTTCAGCGCTGCCGCCAATTGTTCGGCGCTCATCGGGCCGGCGGCCAGCGGCGTGAACAAATCCAACTGCATGCCTGCGATCATGGCGAAAGCCGGATAAGCGGCGGTGCCCAATTTTTGAATGGTTTCCGGTTGTAGGGCGGTGTGGGGCATGCTGTTCTTTCGGGGTGGCTGAACGGGGTTTTCGCTGTTCCTCGATTGTGGCATGACGAGCGCTTTGGCGACGGTTGTGCTTCGCTTGCCGCTGTTGATTCAGGTCATGTTCTGGCGAAAGGCATGCCAGAGGAATGTTTTCGATGCTGGCTGATGGTGGCGTGTGGCGCTATGCCAATACTTCCAGTCCTTTGCGGGCTACCAGGTTCAAGAGTTTCAGCGAAGGCCCGTTGGGGTGTTTTTCTCCACGCTCCCATTTGCGGATTGTCGACAAGCTGGTGTTGAGGTATGCGGCGAATACGGCTTGGCTAGCGCGGCAGCTCAGTCGCAGCGATTTGATTTCGGTCGGCGAAAATGGCTTGACCGGCGGCAAGCAACTGGCATCGAACTCACGCATGGTCTGAGCGTCGATCAGACCTATATCGGCCAATTCTTTGGCCGTTTCATGCAAGGTGTTTAGCAAGCGGCTAGTCATCGTAAGGAACCTCGATCAAATTGCCTTCGAGCAGCGTTAACGCAAGTTGCGCGGTATGAAAGTTTAAATACACCTCGGCCAATTGTTTTAAGGCTCTCAGCTCGTCGCGAGAAACGTTGTCGCGCTCGTTCTTGGCAAATCCATAGATAAAAAACGCCTTGTTTCCATGGCGGTACGCCAGCAAGGTACGTGCTCCGTTGCGCTTGCCTCGGCCAGGGAGCGGGACGCGCTTCTTGATGATGTGACTGCCAAGATCGGCATCGATTTGGTGACGTAGTCTGTTGTGTAAGTTCCCCGAGGTTGCATGGCATTTTTCGCTGCAAGCCGCTGTTGATTCAGGTCATGTCCCGGCGAAAAACATGCCAAAGGAATTTTCTCGATGCTAGCTTGGGAGCGCCTGTCATCCCAGGTTGTTACGAGCAAAGTCGAGAGTGGGTTATGTTGAAAGAGCGTTGGGTTGTTTACGCATCATTCCTGATCATCTTTGCATTCACGACGGTGGATGCATCGATTTCGCCGATGGTGTTGCCGTTGCATCGGCATTTCGGCGTTTCCATGGACGAAATTCTGCTGCTGATTTCCAGTTGTACGGCGGGGATCGTCTTGGGCGTGTTTTGGGGGCCGATGCTGACGCGCTCGGTCATGTTGTCCAGGCTGGTCGTTGTTACTGTTGCAGCCATGGTGTTGGGCGTGGCGGGTTTCCTGGCTTTTCCTTCGTTTGCGATGGCCGTGGTGTTCCGCTTTGTTTTTGGCTTGGGCGGCGGGATTATGGCGTCGTTGATGTGGTGGCTAACCTTTCATGGGGTTTCCAAAGCCAATTATCAGGCCATGGTGAATGTGTTGATGTCGGCCCGGCCGCTGGCTGCCGCGCTGGGTGTGCCATTTGCCACCATCGTCGCGGCCAAGTCGGCTTGGCACAGCCCGTTTTTGCTGTTTGCCGTGTTGATTCTGGGGTGTGGCGCGTTGCTGTATGCCCAGACGGGAAAGGTGACGCAGACGATTGAAAAATGGGAGGCGAAGAGCCTGCTGCGCGATTACGGCATGGCGCTTGGCCAGCCGCAGGCGATGCCGTTTTACCTTGGCATGGTATTCAGTAAGGCCTGTTATTTCGGTATCTATGCCATTGCCGGGATCTGGTTTTACCGGCATTACGGTCTGCAATTGCTCGAAGTGGGCTCGCGGCTGTTCTTTATCGGTATGGCCGAGGTGGCAATGACCTTTGCGGCGCCCTATGTTCTGCGATATTTCGGTTATGTCAAAACGCTGGTGGGCAGCATTGTCTTGTCAGCGGCGGTGTTTCTTGTTCTGGTCAAGGCGTATTGCCCGTTGTGGGGCGCGACGCTGTTGTTTGTCGTCTTTGTCGGTTTGGATCGGGTGATTAGCATGGCGTTGACCCTTTCTTTGCCCAAGATGTTTCCTGACGTCGACAATCGGGCGATTTTCGGAAGCCTGGTGACGCTATCCGCCTGGATGGGCCTTGCCCTGGTTTCTTACCTGGAAGGCGATAATTTGGCGCGTGTCGGGTTGGGTGCGGTGGAGTGGGGGTTGCTGGCCAGTTTCGTATTCGGTTCTTGTCTGATCTGCTATGTGCAGCGGGTGCGGGTTTTTTCCCTGATGGATTAACTGCAAGTCCTTGAGTGTTTCTGGTAAGCTGTGGTGACATTATTTTTCTAATATTGCCATGGTTAAAACGGAAAATCTCAATATCGAGTCATTCGACCCGATGCCGACGCCGGATGATATTCATCAACGCCTGCCGCTGTCGGATGCGTTGGCCGAGCATGTGCTGGCCAGTCGACAAGCGCTGCAACGGATTCTCGATCGATCCGACAAACGCAAGTTCGTCGTGGTCGGTCCTTGTTCGATTCACGATCCGGTTGCCGGGCTCGACTATGCGCGCCGCCTCAAGCGGTTGGCGGATGAGCTATCCGACGTGCTCTACTTGGTGATGCGCGTCTATTTCGAAAAGCCGCGAACCACAACCGGCTGGAAGGGGTTCATCAACGATCCGCGCATGGATGATTCCTTCATGATCGACGAAGGGGTGTTCCGTGCGCGCGAGTTTCTGTTGGAAGTCAACCGTTTGGGGTTGCCGGCGGCAACCGAGGCGCTGGATCCGATTGCGCCGCAGTACATCGGCGATCTGATCGCCTGGACGGCGATCGGCGCGCGCACCTCCGAGTCGCAGACCCATCGAGAGATGTCGTCCGGCTTGTCCACGCCGGTTGGTTTCAAAAATGGCACGGATGGTTCGGTCGCCACCGCGGTCAATGCCATTATGTCGGCTTCGTATCCGCATAGTTTTCTTGGTATCAACGGCCAGGGGCGTTCGTCGATTATTCGTACCCGCGGCAACCGCTATGGCCATCTGGTTTTACGCGGCGGGGGCGGGCGGCCGAACTACGATAGCGTCAGTGTCGCCATGGCCGAAGCGGCGCTCAGCGCGGCGGGCTTACCCTGCAATATCGTCATCGACTGCTCACACGCCAATTGCGGCAAGCAGGCCGCGCTGCAGCCGCTGGTGGTTGGCGATGTCTTGCGCCAGATCGAGTATGGCAACAGCAGTATTGTCGGCTTGATGCTGGAAAGCTTTCTGGAGGCCGGTAACCAGCCGTTGACGGAAAATTTGTCTGCGTTGCGCTATGGCTGTTCTGTGACCGACCCTTGTCTGAATTGGGAAACGACCGAAGCCACTTTGCGTGAGGCGGCGGTCGTTTTGCGTGGCGAGGCTCGGGGCGCGGGCGGCTGAACGGGGGTTGGCGAGGTGGGCTTTACCCACAGAGATTGTGGATAAGACTGTGGGCAAATGCTGCAAGTGCTTGTCCGGTCGTTGGGGATATGGAGCGGTCAAATTTTGCGCATTTCATGCCGGTTAATTGAAATACAGTATAAATTGTTTATACTGTTAAGGTTAACTTGTGCACAGAGGTGAGCAATGAAAGCAAGTAATCGCACCACCAAGCCGGCGGCCGCCACATCGGCTGTTGCCAAACCGGCGGCTGCCGCATCGGCTGTTGCCAAGCCTGAAGTAGCTAAGCCCGTAGCGGCCAAGCCCGCAGTAGCTAAGCCCGTAGCGGCCAAGCCCGCAGTAGCCAAGCCTGTAGCGGCCAAGCCCGCAGTAGCCAAGCCCGCAGTAGCCAAGCCCGCAGTAGCCAAGCCCGCAGCGGCCAAGCCCGCAGTAGCCAAACCCGCAGCGGCCAAACCCGTAGCAGCCAAGCCTGTAGCAGCCAAGCCCGCAGTCGATCCGCATCCGGCCCAGGTGCTTGCCGAGGTGCAGGTCGCGTCGCAGATTCGGGTCAAGAAGAAGGCTGGGGGTAAGAAGCCCAAGTTGGTTAGGGATAGTTTCACCATGCCTGAGGGCGAGTACCAGCAGATTGCCGCGCTGAAGCAGCGTGTGTTGACACTTGGGCAGGAGGTGAAGAAGAGCGAGTTGTTGCGTGCCGGCCTGGCCGCTTTGAGCAAGCTATCCAACGCGCAGTTGCAACAAGCGCTGTCGCAACTGGAAAAAATCAAGACTGGTCGGCCCGCCAAGTAAGGGCTGATCGTTCGATGAAATGGGGTTTTCGCCTAATGCCAGTCAGTTAACGCCGACTGGCATTTTTCTTGATCGCTCGCAGGGGCTGTGAGAGCGACTTGAGCCGCGAACAGGGTAGTGCGGGGTGGAGGGTATCGCGGCTGAAGCCGCTACAGCCGCTCCTGCAGTGCGCCTTATGGGCCCCTTGTCTCTATTGTGGATCCGGGGTGGGGTGCATCAGCGATTGGATCAATTGATTGGTGGCGGCCTGCGCCGTGAGTTCCTTGGTGCTGTGGTCGTACAGCACCGAGCCGATGGCGATCAGGCTGAAGAGTTCTTCTTCGCTGAGCTTGGGCGCGATCTGTGCCAAGGTGACGGCATACAGTGCCGGAATGGCCGCCCACTTGATCTGTTGGCTGCTCTTGGCCTGAATCATGAAGCTGAGAATCTGAGAGGCGTTCATGGTGTGTTCTGGGCAAACGGTTGGGCAAGCCTACCATATTTTGTGGTTGCGTGGCCTGACGGCGGCAAGTATTGCCTCTGATGTCCTTTGTCGTTGGGTCATTTGATGTCGAAGCTTTATTTGTTAACCCATTGGAATATACTGTCCGCCGTTCGATGTTGACCTGATGGGGAGCTTTGCATGATGAAAACGTGGCTTGTTGTCGTGGCCGGCGCCATGGCGGTACTGAGTGGTTTAGCAATGGCGGCCGATATACCGGCCGGTAACGGATTCGACTATTACTTGTTGTCCACGCAATGGGTGCCGGGCTGGTGTCAGACCGGCACGGCCGGCAAGAGCGGTGCGACGCTCGATCCGTCTCAGGCATGTGGCGAGAAGGTGGCGCCGTTGATGTTCCATGGCTTGTGGCCGGAGCGTAGCGATGGCAGTTATCCGCACGATTGCCATGCCGTGCCGCCACTCGATTCGACGCGGCTGACCTTTGCCAATCCCTATCGGCCGTACCTGAAGAACGCGGTCGAATTTGTCGATCACGAGTGGAGTAAGCACGCCACCTGTACGCCGTTTTATCAGCCGGGCAGCGAGCAAAGCGATGCCGCCGGGTATTACCAGCGTGTGAACCGCTATTTTGGCGACGCCATTGCCGCCTACCAAAAAATTACGGTGCCGGCGCTGGCGGCGCAGAGTACGGTCGACGCCATCAAGCAGCGTTTTGCCGAGCGCAATCCGCAATATCCGGCTGCCGCCCAGTTCGCCACCTGCGACAAAGATCCCCAGCAGAAGAAGTTCTTGACCGGGCTGTGGTTGTGCGTCGACACCGGGCTGAAAGCGATCGCCTGCCCGGCTGGTTTGATGAAATATGAAAATTGCCAGGGTGAAATCAACACTCGCTGAGTGGTCATGAGCCGCATCCTGCAAAAAAGGCCGCTTTCGCGGCCTTTTTTTGATCTTGCGCATTTTTTTCATATTTCTATGCGCTATACCGTATGAATACCAATCATATTCCGCCATCGGGCGGTACCGACAAAATGGGGTGGCGGATGAAAATGACTCTGCGAACCAAGCTGATTGTTTTCGTGGTGGCGCTGGCGGTATTGATCACATGTGCCATGACGGTCGGCAGTTATCTCCAAATGCGCAATCAGTTGATCGACGTTAGCATCAAGAATGAAATCACCAATGCCGCCGCCGATACATCACGTTTGATCAAGTCCTGGATCGATGTGCGCATGTCTATCGTCACTGCCGGTGTCGAAAACTTGTCCAAGGCGGATGATCCGCTGCCCGGCATCGTTCAGACCGCCAAGTCAGGCCTTTTTCAAGCGGCTTATCTCGGCACGACCGACAAGCGGATGATCGGCGACCATGATTTGGGTATTCCGCCTGGCTTCGATCCGACCCATCGGCCCTGGTATGTGTCGGCGGTCGCCGCCAACGGCACCACGATGGCGCCCCCCTATGTCGACGTGTCGACGCACAAGTTGGTGCTTTCCTTCGCCGGTGCGGTGCGCAAGAACGGTAATTTGATCGGCGTGCTCGGCACCGACACCTTGCTCGACGATATCGTGAAGAACGTGCTCGGTATCAACTTGTCCGGCGAAGGGTTCGCCATGCTGATGGGCAAGGATGGACAGGTGTTGGTGTACAAGGATGCCGAGCGGATCAACAAGCCGGTCGGCGATCTGTCTCCCGACCTCAGTGCGACGGTATTGGCCGATCTTGCCGCCAGCGGGCAGGTGCGGGAAGTGCAGTTCGATAGCGGCGTCAACTATTTCTACGTCCAGGCGGTACCTGGCGCCGATCTCTATTTGGCCGTGGCGGTGAACAAGGCCAGCGCGTTGGCACCGCTCAACGGTTTGGTCTTGCGCGCCGGTCTGACGCTCTTGGTGCTGATCCTATTGATTCTGCCGCTAGCCGGTTTGCAGATCAGCCATATGCTCTCCGGCATGCGCCGCATCCATGATGCCATGCAGGAAATCTCCGAGGGCGGCGGTGACCTGACGCGTAAAATCGACATCCAGGGTGTGGACGAAATCGCCTCGACCGCGCGGGCATTCAACCGTTTCTTGGATATCCTGCGCAATATGTTCCAGGAGATCCGGCACGAGACGGCGAGGTTGACGACGGGGGTCAACGAGATCAATCAGGTGATCGGCAAATTGTCGCGCGATACCCAGGCCCTGTCGAACCTGACGGCCGAGAATGCCGCCGCCATCGAAGAGATCACCGTCAGCATTTCGCATATCGCCGACCATACCAACGATGCCGATCAACTGGTGAAGAACACCGGTGCGCTGTCGAGCGAATCGGCGCATTCGGTTCAGGTGGTGGCCGACGATGTGGGGCGTTCGGCGCGCGAAGTCGAGGGGTTGTCGAGTCTGCTAAACGGCTTGAGCCAGCGCTCGCAGGAAATCAGCGGCATCATACGCGTGATCAAGGATATCGCCGACCAGACCAATCTACTGGCACTGAATGCCGCCATCGAGGCGGCGCGTGCCGGTGAGCAGGGGCGCGGTTTTGCCGTGGTTGCCGATGAGGTGCGCAAGCTGGCCGAGCGTACCGGTCAAGCGACGGTGCAGATCACCGGCATGATCGAGGGCATGACGAGCGAGATGGGCACCGCGGTCAGCGACATGCATCGCACTTTGCAAACAGTACAAACCGGTGCCGGCGCCTCTGGCGAGACGGCCGGGAAGATTGCTTCGATCCGCGAGAACATGGATGCGGTAGTGAACAAGATGGAGGAGATCGCGCTATCCACGCGCGAACAGTTGGCGGCAACCACCGCCATGGCGCAAAGTGCGGAGCGCATCACCGGGCAGATGCAAGGGTCGGACGAGGCCTTGCATCAGGCGAGCGCGGCGGTACATCAGCTCAACGAGCTGGCGCAGAACCTGGAGAAGATGTTCAGCAACTTCAAACTTTGAAATCGCGGGAGTGGGAGGCAATCGGCGGCGCTGCCGCCGATTGTGCTTCTGGCGTATCAGTCGACTGTTTTTTCCAGGCCAAGAAATTTAAGCCGTTCGTAGCCGGCATCGGTCAGCACCAGGAAGCGTGCATTATGGGTTTCCACCCAGCCCTTTTCGAACAGCGAGCTCATGCCTTGCTCCATATGTTGCACCAGGGGGCTGAGCCGACGTAGACGAGGAGAAAATAGTACCGCGCCAACTGGCATTCCGGCTTTGGCTTTCTGTTGGACGAAAATTTCGAATAGAAAGCGCTCGACCGCGGCCAGCTCTTGCTCACTTAAGGGCGGAGGCGGTTCGGGGTCGGGGCCGAAGACTTTGTCGACGAGGCGTTTGAACAGAGAGGCCATGTGCGCTGCGTTCCGATGAAAGAGGTTCGATGCGTCACTATGTCACGAACGATCGCCGAGTGGTTTGATACATCTCAGTCGGGCGTGACGGTGCTCAGAATTGCAGTTTTTTGCAGGCGGGGCAGCGGAACATCTGTCCGGCAATGGTGCTCTCGGCCTTGAGTCCGCGGTGCGAACAGTGCCCGCAGGCGCGTTCCTCGCCGGACGCGTTTATCTGACGCGGGTCTTTCTTGCCCCAGGAGGCCGGGGTGATCAGTCTTCGTTGAACGCTGCTGCGTTGTGTGGCCATGCGTGCTCCCTAAGTGGCGTTGTTCCTCTGCGGCGGGTGTGCTTATCGCTCTACGGCGTTTGCGTCGCGCGCAGTCGGCCAAAATAACAGGGTCGACACGAATTGACAATGCCATATCGTGGAAAGCCTCGATACTTTGTGTGGTGCAATGAAAAGCCCGCCGCGGAGGCGGCGGGCGTGACGGGGGACTTCAGGCCTTCTGGTGTTGCAATAGACCGATCTGCAGTAAAAAACCTTCCGCTTGGCGGTAGGTCTCCTTGTCCAGATCTTCCAGAATCGTGCGAGCCAAGCTCAGATAAATCGCCTGGCGCTCGCCCGAACTCTTGTTGGCGTAATGCCGTTCCAGCCGTGCCATGATCAGCTTTGCCCCGGATAGATCCTGTTGCAATGCCGCCTTACGTACCGATGCCGGAAATTCGAGCAACCAGCGCTCCATGTGCATGATGGCGCCTCCTTCCAAGCCGCTTGAATGCGCAATCCATTTGTCATGGATACATGGACACTATAGCGCATGGAGAGCGGTTGCGCGCATCGAACCGGCTTTTAGGGCCACAGCTTGCGGTATTCGGCCAGCAGACTTTGATGCAGGCGGCTGTGCTCGATGTTGGCGCCCAGCTCGTTCAGGCCGAAAAAGCGCGTTTCGCCGCTAAGCACTCGCTTGGCCTGTGCGACCGTGTCGACACCGTACAACAGCGTCAGGCTGTGCTCGGCATCGCCTTGCAGATCGAGTAGCGCGGCAATGGCGCGATAGACCTTGTGGCGGGCGGGGGGCATGTGGCGCAAGTGGCGTATCCAGTCGCAGCCTTCGCGGATGCCGTCCTCGTCGGAGAGCGCCAACGCGAGCAGCGTCTTGAGTTCGCCAATGCGCAGTTCCTTCCAGGCGGAGTCGGCATCGGCCGCCACCCCGATCAGCGCCGGCACCGGGCGCAGGTCGTCCAGGCCCAAGCTATCCAGCAGATCCAGCAGATCGCGGCACTCGGCCAGATTAAGCGACGGCAGGCGCAGCAAATACGGGCGCAGCGTGTTGCCGACGCTGTTGTTTTCCCATTCCAACTCTTCCAGCGGGTAAATCTCGGACATGCCAGGCACCAGGATGCGGCAGGCATAGACGCCCAGATGATCGAAGTCGGCACAGTAAATATCGTAACCGGCACGATGGATGCAGTCGGTGATCCAGGCGTAGTCGTCGGTCGTGGTCTGGCTGAAGTTCCAGTGGTGGAAGTCGAAGTCCGGCGTGTCGCCGAAGAAGCGCCAAGCGATGACGCCGCTGGAGTCGACGAAGTGAATCTCCAGGTTCTGCGGGTCGGCCACTTCATCCATGTCGAAGCCGGGTTCGGGGAAGCCGTCGAGTTGCGCCAGCGCGCGGCCTTGCAGCAGCTCGGTCAGCGCGCGCTCCAGCGCGATTTCGAAGCGCGGGTGCGCCCCGAAGCTGGCGAATACCCCTTGGTCGCGATGATTGAGCAGCGTGACGTTCATGACCGGGAATTGACCGCCCAGCGATGCGTCCTTGACCAGAATGCCGAAGCCGGCGTCGCGCAGGCCGCGGATGCCGGCGGCAATGGCCGGGTAGCGGTCGATGGTTTCTTGCGGTACGTCCGGCAGGCACAGGCCCTCGCGTAGAACCTTGAACTTGACGTAGCGCTCGACGATTTCCGACAGTGCCTGAGTGCGGGCTTCCGGCGCGGTGTTGCCGGCCGCCATGCCGTTGCTGACGTACAGATTGCCGATGATGTTGATCGGGAACCAAGTGGTGGCGCCATCGCGCTCGCGCAGATATGGCAGGGTGCAGATGCCGCGTTCGCGATTGCCTGAATTGAGTTCGACCAGCATGCTGGCCGGGATGGCGCCCTCCGGGTTGTACAGTGCCTTAAGCTCTCGATTGAGCAACCCCTCGGGCCAGTGGTCGCCGTCTTCCAGCGCAAACCAGCGTTCTTGCGGGAAGAACACGGTGTCGCGCCGGGCAATGTCCGCACCCAGGTAGTAGTGCGACCAGAAATAATTATTGCCGACGCGTTCGAAAAACTCGCCCAAGGCGCTGGCGCGGGCGGCCAGCTCGCTGGCGCCCTTGCCGTTGACGTAGATCAGCGGGCAATGCTTGTTGGCCAGATGCACCGACCAGACGTTCTCCACCGAGTTGAGCCAGCATTGTTCCTCGACTTCCAGGCCGAGCTCGGCGAGTCGGTCTTGCAGACGCGCGATCGTCGTTTCGAGCGCGGCGTCCTTGCCCGGGATGAAGTGTTCGCTTTGTGACATGTAATGATTCTCTGGCGGATGAAATTAACGACGACCCTTGCTTGGCGGTTTACGGCCCGGTACGCGCGGCTCGCCGGTATGTTTGGTGTGGGCCGGATTGAAGCGGGCATTGCGCTCATTGCGACCCTCGGCCGGCTGGCGCGTCGGGATCAATTGCTGCTTGCCGTAGCCGATCAAATCTTCCCGGCCCATGGCGACGAGCGCCTCGCGCAGCATCGGCCAGTTGTTCGGATCGTGGTAACGCAAGAAGGCCTTGTGCAGCTTGCGGCGGTAAGCGTCGCGCACCACGTCGACTTTCTCCGAGCTGCGCGCCAGTTTTTTCAGCGGGTTGCGGCCGGTGTGCCACATGGTGGTGGCCAGCGCCATCGGCGTCGGCACGAAGGCCTGCACCTGGTCGAGGCGGAAATTGTGGCGCTTGAGCCAGAGCGCCAGATTGAGCATGTCCTCGTCGGTCGTACCCGGATGGGCGGCGATGAAGTAGGGGATCAGGTACTGTTCCTTGCCGGCCTGGTGCGAGAAACGTTCGAACAGCTCCTTGAATTTCTCGTAGGCGCCCATGCCCGGCTTCATCATTTTCGACAGCGGGCCTTCCTCGGTGTGCTCCGGTGCGATTTTCAGGTAGCCGCCGACATGGTGGGTGACCAGTTCCTTGATGTATTCCGGCGAACGCACCGCCAAGTCGTAGCGCAGGCCCGAGCCGATGCTGATCTTCTTCACGCCGGGTAGCGCGCGCGCCTTGCGGTACAGCTCGATCAGCGAGCTATGATCGGTATTCAAATTCTCGCAGATGTCCGGATACACGCAGCTCAGTCGCCGGCACGAGGTCTCGATCTTCTTGTCTTTGCACGCCAGCCGGTACATGTTGGCGGTCGGTCCGCCCAGGTCGGTGATGTGTCCGGTGAAGCCTTCGGTCTTGTCGCGAATCTCTTCGATCTCATGCAGGATCGACTCGTGCGAACGGCTCTGGATGATGCGGCCCTCGTGTTCGGTGATCGAGCAGAAGCTGCAGCCGCCGAAGCAACCGCGCATGATGTTGACCGAGAAACGGATCATCTCCCAGGCCGGGATGCGCGCGCCTTCGTAGGCCGGGTGCGGATTGCGCGCATAGTGCAAGCCGTAGACATAGTCCATCTCTTCGGTGCTAAGCGGTATCGGCGGCGGATTGAGCCAAACGTCGCGTTCGCCGTGCAGTTGCACCAGTGCGCGCGCGTTGCCCGGGTTGGATTCCAGGTGTAGCGTCCGGCTCGCATGCGCATATAGCACCGGGTCGAAGGCAACGGCCTCGAAGGCCGGCAGGCGCACCACGGTGCGGCGCCGCGCATCGCGTCGTGCCGCCACGCGCTCTTGCAGGTTCATGAAGCGTATCGGCTGCACGCCGTCTTGCGCGGTCGCTGGGGCGGCGGCCGGCTCCATGTCGTAGGGGTTCTTGTGCGTATCGACCGCCCCGGGCTGATCCACCGTGGTCGAGTCCAGTTCCTGCCAGTCTTCGTCGGGCCGCCAGCCGTGCTGCGTCATGAAGGCCGTACCGCGAATATCTCGCATCTCGGACAATTTCTCGCCGCGGCCGGCGCGGTGGGCGATCTCGACGATCGCGCGTTCGGCATTGCCGAATACCAGCAAGTCGGCCTTGGAGGCGACCAGTACCGACGGGCGCACCTTGTCGCTCCAATAGTCGAAGTGGGCGATGCGGCGCAGGCTGGCCTCGATGCTGCCGATCAGCACGCCAACGCCCGGATAGGCCTCGCGGCAGCGCTGGGCATAGACGCCCACGGCGCGGTCCGGCCGCTTGTTCGGGGCGGCGTGCGGCGTGTAGGCATCGTCGGATCGCGGTTTGCGGTCGGCGGTGTAACGGTTGATCATCGAGTCCATATTGCCCGAGGTCACGCCGTAGAACAGGTTGGGCTTGCCCAATTGGCGGAAGTCGTCGGCACTGTGCCAATCGGGCTGGGCGATGATGCCGACGCGGAAGCCCTGCGCCTCCAGTAGACGGCCGATCAGCGCCGCGCCGAAGCTCGGGTGGTCGATATAGGCATCGCCCGACACCAGGATGATGTCGCAGCTATCCCAGCCGAGCTGATCCATCTCGGCACGGCTCATCGGCAAAAACGGCGCTAAACCAAAGCGTTCGGCCCAGTATTTGCGATAGGAAAAAATCGGTTTGGGTGTGGCTTGTACTTGCGTCATGACAACTCGGATTTTCAGGCAGACGCGCATTGTGCCAGATTTGGCCGGCGACGATAAGCAAATATAGTCTTTTTTTTCAAGGTGCTACTCGTGTTCGCGATCTGATGTTTCCGGATCGCTGAAACGCTGAGCGATCTCCTGGAAATCGTCGGCAATGCGCACGAAGGCATCCACCATCGCGGGGTCGAAATGCTTGCCGCTTTGCGCCTGTATCATCGTTACGGCGTCGGCATGGGGGAAGGCCGGTTTGTAGACGCGGCGAGAGATCAGGGCATCGTAGACGTCGGCGACCGCCATCAGCCTGGCGGCGACCGGGATATCGTTGCCGCTCAGACCATCCGGATAACCGCTGCCGTCCCATTTTTCCTGGTGCCGGTGGGCGATTTCGCGGGCGAAGCGCAGAAAGCTGCTCGGCGTGTCGAGCAGCTTCTCCGCCGCGGCGATGGCGTCGCGTCCCATCACGGTATGGCTTTTCATGATCTCGAACTCTTCGGGCGTCAGCTTGCCGGGCTTGAGCAGGATGCGGTCGGGAATGCCGACCTTGCCGATGTCGTGTAGCGGCGCGGACTTGTAGATCAGCTCGATGTTTTCGTCGGTGAGCGCGTCGCAGAATTGCGGGTGCGATTGCAGTGCCTGGGCCAGCCGACGCACATAGTTCTGCGTACGGCGAAGGTGCTGGCCCGTATCGCTGTCGCGCGTTTCGGCCAGCGTGGCCATGGCCATGATGGTGACGTCCTGGATGACCTGCACCTCGTGCGTGCGTCGCTCCACTTCGCTGGTGAGGAAGGCATTGGCATCCGACAGGAAGTCGTTCATCGCTTTAAGCTTGAGGTGGGTCTTGATTCGAGCCAACACGATAGCGGGGGAGATCGGCTTGGTGATGTAGTCGACCGCGCCGGTGATGAAGCCGATTTGTTCGTCCTCGATGTCGGACTTGGCCGTCAGGAAGATGACCGGGATGCCGGCGGTTTTGGGGTTGTTCTTGATTTGGCGACAGGCTTCGAGTCCCCCTATGCCCGGCATCATGACATCCAGCAGGATCAAGTCCGGCGTGTCGTTTTGCATGATTTGCAGCGCCTGCTCGCCACTGTTGGCGGTGAGGGTCCGGTATTGCCCTTTCAGCAGCTCGTTCATCAGGGTCAGGTTGATCGAGGTGTCGTCGACGATCAATATCGTCTGATTCTTGGGCGTTCCAGGCATCTGCGTCATAGTGTTCGTTCCTCTTACATGACCGGCTTCGATCTTATTTTAGGCTTGCCGTGTGGCGTCATGTGGCCAAGGTTCGCTTCAACTTATCGATAACCTCGTCGAGCTGTCGTTCGAATGGCTCCAGTGCGGGCACCTTCCCCTCGTTATGCTCTTTGATCTGCCGCTCAAGGAGCTGGGCCGAGGTCTGCAGCGCGGACAATCCGAGGCTGCCGGCCACACCTTTGACTGTGTGGGCGATGCGCGCCGCCGTGTCCTTGTCGCCGGTGGCGAGCGCCTGGGACACTTGGCGCGCGGAATCGGCTTCATCTTCGCAAAAGACGCGTAGCAGCTTGAGGTATAGCTCTCTGTTGCCGCCGACGCGCTTAAGGCCTGTGGCGTGATCCAGCCCGGCAATGATGCTCAGATCCGGGCAGGCTTCCTGCTCGTGCAGCATGGGCAGCCAGCGGGCCAGCGTGCGATAGAGCACGGTGGGGTCGATCGGCTTGGCGATATGGTCGTTCATGCCGGCGCTCAGGCAGCTGTCGCGCTCGTCGATCAGTGCGTGCGCCGTCATGGCGATGATCGGCAGGTGGGCGAAACGCGTATCGGCGCGCAAATGGCGCGTGGCCTCGATGCCGTCCATGACCGGCATCTGCACGTCCATCAGCACGGCGTTGAAGTCGTCGGTGTTTCCCGACTGCAGTCTGGTCAGCGCTTCTTGCCCATTGTGGGCGAGCGTTACCGCGATGCCGGCGCTTTGTAGCAGTTCGACCGCGATCATGCGGTTGATTTCGTTGTCCTCCACCAACAAGACCCGCGCGTTGGCGAAATGGGGCAGCGCCGCTTCTGTCTGCGGCGAGGCGGCGGCGCCGGAGGGGGAACCGAAGACGTTCAGCACGGCATCCAACAGCGACGATTGACTGACCGGTTTGACCAGAAAGGCCTCGACGCCGAGCCGTTCCGCTTGGGTGCGGACTTCATCGCGGCCGAAAGCGGTCACCATGATCAGATGCGGCGCCAATTCGAGGGCCTGGATCTGGCGAATGGTTTCGATGCCGTCAAGCTCGGGCATCATCCAGTCGATCAGCGCCAAGTTGTACGGGCGGGCGGCGGTCGATTGGCGGATGGCGTGCAATGCCTCTGCGCCCGATGCGACGGCTTCGGTGTCGAATCCCAGTCCACGCAGTTGCTCGGCCAGGATGGCGCGCGCCGAATCATGGTCGTCCACCACCAGTGCGCGCAGTCCCTGCATTTCGGCGGGCAGCGGCTTGCGGTGCATGGCGCCGGCGCCGGAAATGCCGAAGCGGGCATGGAAGCTGAGCGTGGTGCCCTTGTCGGGTGTGGAGGCGACCTGGATGTCGCCGCCCATCATGGTGACCAACCGCTTGGCGATCGTCAGGCCCAGGCCGGTGCCGCCATACCTGCGCGTCATCGATTCATCCGCCTGGGTGAACGACTGGAACAGACGCTGCATCTGCTCGGTCGTCATGCCGATGCCGGTGTCGCTCACCTCGAAATCCAGCGTGACGTTGCTGCCATCGTGTTCGCGCAGCCGGATGGTGATCGCAACGAAGCCTTTTTCGGTGAATTTGATCGCGTTGTTGGCGAGGTTGGTCAGCACCTGTGCCAGTCTGAGCGGGTCGCCGATCAGGCCCTGTTCTACGTCCCGGCCGCTATCGATCAGGAACTCCAGCCCTTTGTCGGTCGCATTCTGGCCCACCAGCATCGTGACGTTGTCGAGCACGTCGTCGAGGCGGAAATCGACCGCTTCCAGTTCGAGCTTGCCGGCTTCGACCTTGGAGAAGTCCAGGATGTCGTTGATGATGCCCAGCAGCGAGGTGCCGGCGTGATGGATCTTGGACAGATAATCTCGTTGCATCGGCGTCAGTTCGGTACGCAGCACCAGATGCGACAAGCCGATGATCGCATTCATCGGTGTGCGGATTTCGTGGCTCATATTGGCCAGGAACAGCGATTTAGCCTGGGTGGCTTCGTCGGCCTGCTGCTTGGCGCGCGCCAACGCGACCGCCGTTTCGTTTAGCCTGGCATACAGCAGGCCATTTTCGAGCAGCAGCATGATCAGCACGAAGCTGGCCGCCAACAGACCATAGATGCGACCCGCATAGAAGCCGAGGTCGAAGCGTTTGGCATTGAAATAGGTCGATAGCGCGATGTCGCACAGCCAGACGCACAGCACCACCATCAGCCACAGATCGAGCAGGGAGCGGTCGCGCCGTCGTCCCAGCAAGAATAGTGTCGCCAAACATGAAATCAGGGCGAAGCTCACGACCGGTCGTAGCAAAGAGGTGTACTGGACACCGTACGGTGTAATGAGCAATAGAGTCGGTAGCAGGGTTTGGCCGCGCGTCGCCAGTGTCGCTAAGCCCGCTGCGATGGCGACGGTCGCGACGATGCCGGCCAACATCAGCCGCCCGATGGGGCGGGTGTTGTCGATGGCGGTGTTCTGTGCGGTGCCGAGCCAGGCATAGGCGAGAACCGCCAGCGGAAAACCGCTGTGCCAGAACATGTACAACCAAACCGTGCTCTGCGATCCGGCTCCCAGTAGTCCGGTGGGCGCGAACAGCCCGGGGAAACTCAGCATGTGGAAGACGGCCATACAGGCGGTGAACAGATAGCCGCAAGCCAATGGCAGCAGACCGCGCAAACGCAGGATGCCGAATTGGCCGAACAATAGCACCGCGGTGATCAGGTCGTTGACGACCAGGGCCGACTCATAGATGGGAATGAAGGGCCAGACTTTGGCCAGCGGCAGCTTGGCGAATGGCACCAACGCCAGAAATACCGCCAGCGACAGCAAGGTGACCGCCAGTGCCAACCGGCGTGCGCCCGGCGTTGTCGCCACGGTCGAAATGAAAGGGTGGCGTTCCTGTGGCATCGCAAGCATGGGCTTCATAAATGCGCGGCACCTTTCCGGGTTGGCACAGCACCGCACTTGGCCGTCCTGGCGGTGGCCAAGTACATTGGCACAGGTTTTTGTGCCTACAATGACGTTGGGTTTGGTCTATCACCTCTATAGCCCAGCGCGCTCGGGTTGACAAGCGGTGGCCGGAAGGTTGTGCGGAAGCGGGGCGCATCGCGCCCCGGCAAGGGAATTAGAGATGTTGAAGCAGGTCGAGCGGCGATTCGATACGCACGTCGGCGCCCCATTCTTGCGGGCGGTCGCTGTCGGCGATATAGCCCCAGCCAGCCAAGACGGTGCGCATGCCGGCGTTGCGACCTGCCTGAATGTCGCGCTCGGCATCGCCGACGTACAGACAGGCGGTCGGATCGAGTCCGATCCGTTCGCTGGCGTAGCGCATGGGGCGCGGGTCGGGTTTGGCCACGCCGACCGTATCGCCGCTGACCACGACCTGCGGCGCCACCGGGAAGGGCAGCGTGGGGATCAGCCGGTCGGTGAAGCGCATCGGCTTATTGGTAATGATGCCCCACGGCAGGCCGCGCCGGTGGATCTCGCTGATGAGCTCGCTTACTCCCTCGAACAGACAGGTGCGATCGGCGAAACTGTCGTCGTAATGGTCGAGGAAACGTTGGCGCAACGCCTCGAAATCCGGATGCTCGTGGGTGATGCCGAAACCGAGTGCCACCAAGGCGCGCGCGCCGTGCGAAGCGATCGGGCGGATGAGATGATCCGGCTGCGTCGGCAACCCTTCCTCGGTCAGCAGGCGGTTGAGCGCCGAGCCGAGGTCGAGCGCGGTGTCGGCCAGCGTGCCGTCCAGGTCGAACAAGACTGCTTTGATCATGATGGAGGACTCGGAAGACGGGAAACGGGAGAGTCTACTCCCCGCGCTTCCCGGCTCACAAGTCACGGATCAGGCGGTCTTGCCCAGGAACAGCTTATACGCCGGGTTGTCCGTTTCCTCGATATAGGGGTAGCCCAACTGATCGAGAAACGACTGAAACGCCTGCGTATCTTGCGACGGTACCTGAATGCCCACCAGCACCCGGCCGTAGTCCGCACCGTGATTGCGGTAGTGGAACAGGCTGATGTTCCAGTCCGTGCGCATCGCTTCCAGGAAGCGCATGAGTGCGCCCGGGCGTTCGGGAAACTCGAAGTGGATCACTCGCTCGTCGCGTAGGCTGGGCGCATGGCCGCCGACCAGGTGGCGGATGTGCAGCTTGGCCAACTCGTTGTCGGTCAGGTCGATCCCCTCCAGTCCCTCCTGCGCCAGCTCGCTCAATAGCTGGGAGACATCCTCGCGCTTCGTGATCTGGATGCCGACGAAGACATGCGCCACATCGACATCGGCATAGCGGTAATTGAACTCGGTGATATTGCGCTTGCCGACCAGACTGCAGAATTTCTTGAAGCTGCCGGGCCGTTCGGGAATGGCCACGGCGATGATCGCCTCGCGCCGCTCGCCGAGCTCCGAACGCTCCGAGACGTGGCGCAGACGGTCGAAGTTCATATTGGCGCCGCAGTTGATCGCCACCAATGTCTGGCCGCTGACCCCCTCGCGTTCGACATAGGTTTTGGCGCCAGCTACCGCCAGGGCGCCGGCCGGCTCGGCGATCGAGCGCGTATCCTCGAAAATGTCCTTGATGGCGGCACAGATCGCATCGGTGTCGACCAGGATGATTTCATCGAGCAGTTCGCGACATAGACGAAAGGTCTCCTTGCCGACCAACTTGACCGCCACGCCGTCGGCGAACAGGCCAACATCCTTCAATTCCACGCGCTGCCCTTGGCGAATCGATTGATCCATGGCGTCGGAATCGACCGGCTGCACGCCGATGATCTTGATTTCCGGTTTGAGCCGCTTGATATAAGCCGCCACGCCGGACGCCAGGCCGCCGCCGCCGATGGCGACGAAAACGGCATCGATCGGGCCGGGGTGCTGGCGCAGAATCTCCATGCCCACCGTGCCTTGGCCGGCGATCACATCCGGGTCGTCGAACGGCGGGATATAGGTGGCGCCGCTGGTTTTTTCCAGCTCGACCGCGTGCTGATAGGCGTCGGAGAACGAATCGCCGTGCAGCACGACATGGCCGCCGCGTTGCAGTACCGAGTCGATTTTGATTTGCGGCGTGGTGACGGGCATGACAATGGTGGCTTTGCAACCCAGCTTTTGCGCCGACAGCGCCACACCCTGAGCGTGGTTGCCTGCCGAGGCGGTAATCACACCGCGCGCCAACTCTTGCGGGGTCAGCTTGGCCATCTTGTTGTAGGCGCCACGGATCTTGAAGGAGAACACCGGCTGCAGATCTTCGCGCTTGAGCAAAATGCGGTTGCCGCAGCGGCGCGATAGATTGGGCGCTTCTTCCAACGGCGTCTCGACCGCCACGTCGTAGACGCGCGCGGTCAGGATACGCTCCAGGTAATCTTGATTCATATCTCTTCGTCCTATATTTCTCGTTTTGTCTCAGCAGATTAACAGCATCGGATAGTGACCGGAAGCCGGTTGTTGCAATGCATCATGCCTCGGCTGTCGGCTTGGCATACGCTAGGTGTATAATGCTGGGCGCATTACCCGGAACCACTAACTTGCACTCTGGCCGGATGCCCGCATCTGTGAAGGGCGGCAGACCGATCCGCAAGTGAAAGAATACGCAATGACTCAGCCTAGCAAGGATCTCCTCGAATTCCCCTGCCGCTTTCCGCTCAAGATCATGGGCGAACGGCACGATACCTTCGCCGCCACCATTTTCGAGGTGGTGCGCGTGCATGCGCCCGATCTGGCACAGCACGACGTGGTGCTGCGCGAGAGTAGCTCCGGCCGCTATCTGTCGCTCACCGTGACGGTGACCGCCACTTCGCGCGAGCAGCTCGATACCATTTACTTGGCGCTGACCAGTCACCACATGGTCAAGGTGGTGCTGTAGTGACGCGCAAGATCAAGTTCCTCGGGCTGGTCGAGTACACGCCGACGCTGGATGCGATGAAAGCCCTCACCGAGGCGCGCGATGCCGAAACCCAGGACGAAATCTGGCTGCTCGAACATCCGCCGGTCTATACGCTCGGCCTGGCCGGCAAGACCGAGCATCTGTTGCGTACCGATCTGCCGATTCCGGTGGTGCGCACCGATCGTGGCGGGCAGGTGACCTATCATGGACCGGGACAACTCGTGGTTTATCCGCTGGTCGATTTCAAACGCATGCATATTGGCGTGCGCGAACTGGTGCGCCGGCTCGAACAGTCGGTGATCGACACCCTGGCCGAATACGGCATTCGGGCCAATGGCGATGTCGATGCCCCGGGTGTTTATGTCGATGGCGCCAAGGTCGCCTCGCTCGGTCTGCGCATCAAGAACGGCGCCGTGTATCACGGCCTATCGTTGAATGTGGACATGGATCTGGCCCCTTTTGGCTGGATCAACCCCTGCGGCTACCCCAATTTGCGGGTAACGCACTTGAAGGATCTCGGTGTGGACGAGTCGGTGCGCCAAGTGGCCGAACGGCTGCTGCCGCAACTGGAACGACAACTGACGGTGTGATGAGGAGAGTGGTTTGAAGCCGGAAGACATGACGGGCGTCAAGCAGAAGGGCGCCGCCAAGACCGCGCGCATCCCGATCAAGGTGGTGCCGCTGGAACAGAAGTTGAAGAAGCCCGAGTGGATTCGCGCCAAGCTACCCACCGGCGAACGTTTCCACGAGATCAAGGCCATCTTGCGCTCGCAGAAACTGCATACCGTTTGCGAAGAGGCCACCTGTCCGAACATTGGCGAGTGTTTCAGCAAGGGCACCGCCACCTTTATGGTCATGGGCGACATCTGCACCCGTCGCTGCCCGTTCTGCGACGTCGGCCACGGCCGTCCCAATCCGCTCGATGCCAACGAGCCGCTGCATCTGGCCGAGTCGGTGTTGGCCATGCGCCTACGCTACGTGGTGGTCACCTCGGTCGATCGCGACGACTTGCGCGACGGCGGGGCCGAGCACTTCGCCGAATGCATCCGCGAGGTTCGCCGCCTGTCGCCCGATACGCAGATCGAAACCCTGGTGCCCGACTTCCGCGGTCGGCTGGAAATGGCTATCGACATTCTCGGCCAAACCCCGCCGGACGTGATGAACCACAACCTGGAAACCGTGCCGCGCCTCTATAAGCAGGCCCGCCCGGGCGCCGACTATGCCCATTCGCTGCAATTGCTCGGCGACTACAAGGCGAAAAAACCGGATGTGTTGACCAAATCCGGCCTGATGGTGGGGCTTGGCGAAACCGACGAGGAAATCCTCGAAGTGATGCGCGACCTGCGTGCGCACAACGTCGACATGCTGACCATCGGCCAATACCTGCAGCCGTCCGACGGCCATCTGCCGGTGTTGCGTTATGTGCACCCCGACACCTTCGCCATGTTCGAACGCGAGGCCTATGCGATGGGCTTCAAGCATGCGGCGGTCGGCGCCATGGTGCGCTCCAGCTATCATGCCGACGTGCAGGCGCATGGCGCGGGGGCGTGACTGACGATGCCAGTGCTCATGGCGACTGAACAACGCTAATTTGTACTCTACATCGCTAATCGCTACTGAAAGGGGCGGGTATGCGAAGGGCAATACCGAAGATCAGAGAGTTTCCAGATGATGGTCGAGTCTGGAGGGTAGACTGGTTTGGTGGTGTAGAGCACAATCCCCAGGTTCCTTCTGAACCAAGAGTCCAACTCATCGCTGCTTTGCTCTCTGAGCCGTAGTCTCCGCGTTCTCGGGTATTCGAAAAGGTGGTGCCCGGCAAGGTATGGATCTCCTTGGCAAAAGTGCCAAGCAGCCGTTCGATGCGCCTGCCGAAATGGGTGCGCACCACCGGGCGCCATTCGATATCAAAGCCGTATTTGTCGCTGGCACGCTTCAGCATGTCGCCGCGCAACTCTTTGGTATTTGTCCATGTGCAGCTTTGTCGGGGCGCCCCAGCATGGCTATTCACCCATGATGCCGTGCTTGGCCAGCCAGGCTATCTTGGGAAGGATGGCGTTGGCGAGGTACTGGCCAGTAGATAGCGCGCCTGGCGGGTCGAACGGCACGTAGAACACGACAACCATCCGGCTGAATACGTCGATGGCGAGTGTGCTCCATGGCTGGCCAACTGGGCGCCGGTCGATGTCATTCACCAGGATGATGTCCAGCGGCGTGTGATCGATCTGACGATATCCAGGAGTCCATAGGCGCCTGGGAAGTTGCCTTCGATAGGCGAATAGGCGTTTTGCGGCCCTTGCGCTTGGCTATCGTTTGTTCGCCGACGGCGATTACGTATTAGTGTTGTCGTGCGGTGGTTCGAAACCTGCATTTATGCAACGTTTACGCACTTCGTCGCAGATCTTCTGTTGCGACTTGCGCTGTTTGGTTAGGTACGCGCTTTTAACGACCGCCTGGATTATGGTTTCGATTTCCGGCGCGAACTTGGTTGAGCCTTTGTTACTACGAGTGCGAGCAGTAGGGCAGTCAGCAAGTGGCTGTCGTCGTATCGCTGAATCCACTCGTAGAGCGTGCTCGGGTGGGGCCGAGCGGCTTGCCGCGCTCGGTGACGTCTTTTCTGCTGCGATCCGGTTTGTCGAGCAAGCTCAAAATTCTTCGGGCAGGATTTTTAATCTGGTACAAAAGATCGTTGTAAATCGTTACTGGATACAAAGGAGCGCTGTAGGCTAGGAGAAAATAGCGATGTAAAACGAGGGATGAAACTTACATCCAGTACAGATGAGCGTTGGAAGTCGCAGTGTGACTGACGACATTAGCGTCAAAATGGATTGAACATCGAGCATTTGTATGCTACATCGCGGAAGGCTATTGAGCTGGCTTTTATCTTGTTTTCTGTTGTTGCGACCTTGGGTTTTTGAAGTTGAGATTCGAGAAAGCGCTGACTTCTTGCCATTCATGTGTTCCCGAATTTTTTGTCACAATATTTCACAAGTGTTGCGATTCAATTCCCTTAATGATATGATTTACGTATCTTGACGTAAGGATGGGCTGCTCCGTGAGGAAAACACAGGACATTCAGATTGTTGTTGAGGCTTTGGAAGTCAAACGCTCTGAGTTGATTGCGAGTTTTGAGAGTCTCAAAATGAGAAGACTTGAGATTGAGCGTGAAATGCAATCGATTGAAGTGCAAATTTCTGAACTTGACACCACAGTTAAAGTGCTTTTCTCTATTCAAAATGAGGGGGTGGCCCATCCAATGATGGCTCCTGCGATTGGGGTGAGTGATGGTAGTGAAGCTGATTCCGTTGCTGTTAATGCGGAAACTTCCGGTGAAATTTCACGAAAGCGGCAATCTCAGAAGCCGGTGATTGCGGCTATGAGCGATTTGTTGAAGTGCGCTTCACGGCCTTTGTCCATTTCTGAAATTTACGAAGCGCTTGTTGCTGGGAATGTTGAAATGAATTATGAGGAGCCGCAACTGCGGCTATCTAAGATGCTTTCCGCTGGAAAGCAATTCAAAAATTTGCGCGGACAGGGTTGGGTTTTGAGCTAAAAATGGCGAAGGCCCGAACGTTTGGCGCGTTCGAGCCTTCATTTACAACTAATGTCTACCAAGACACTCAGGTCGATGAGTGGAACCGACTAGAAAGGAAAATAATGTGGCTTGGAACTTCCAACCTATAACCAAAGCATGTAGCCCGACTCAAATGGGCCGCCTCTGCGATGGTCTCACCTTATTAATTTCCTAACTTAGTCAGAGGCTTATCTCACTAGGTGAGGTGGCATTTTACAGTAAACGCTTGGACACGTCCAGTTGGCGGGCGGTGCGGTTTTGCACCGCCTGTTCTGCATGGCTTCTTTGGTTTGTAGGCCTGCATTTCTGGCTGCACGACTCAATGCCATCATACATGCCCTTTCTGACCTTCCCCCCAGCGGCAAGGTCACTTCGCCTTACCCTTCTGTCCAATGCAGCCTAACCCTACTGGCACTGATTGTTCCAATCACTGACAACCATGTCCTTTAGCTCCTCACCCTTCACGAACACCGACAGACATTGGCCTTTCTTGTCTTTGTACTGGAGGATGCAGACGCCAATATCCATGGCGCAAGAGTAGACCTCCTTATACCCGGCACGGTACAGCATCTTGTCCACACCTATCAAAGTGCTCGGATCCATATTTTTGAAGGGCTTCCAACCATGCGCTAGCACCGTTTTTCGTGCTGGCTTGAATGGCTGGTCTTTCTTGAGGAAGGAATCGGCCTGATCAGCGGCATAGACCGAAATACTCGCCATCATTAGCAGGGCTAGAATTAGTCTCATTTAATAGTCCCCCCGTTTGAAGTGTAGTAACCGGCAAAATCTTCATATTTGGCATAGGGCTGTTTGTATCGTCCTGGCTTGCCTTTGCCTTGGGGGAGTGCGGCCCATCGACCGGAGCAACGGCTCAAAGCTGTTTCCAGATCACCATCCACAATCGCCTCAATAGCCTTCTGCGCTCTGAAAATTTCTACTGCAATCAAATCTTGCGTGTGCGGAGAGAAGTCTGTCAGCCCCATCCGTCCGCCCATATCGCGCCACGTTACGAGGTTGATTTGGTACATGCCCGCCGCACTGGTCTTGCCATCGTAGCCGGGACCAGGGTGCTTAGAGTAATCGCTAAAACGCCACTTGTCGTTCTTCTTGCCTTTGATCGCACCATACATGAAATCGTATCCACCACCTTCGGCTTGGGCGATTGCTTTTAGGAATGCGGCCACGTTGGAATTAGCCAAATACGCCTCGTTCTGCGCTTTGCGAACAGCCTTTTTGTCTACCTTGATAACCTTGGCTTTGTTGTCGGCGCTGGGCGTGGTGGTCTTCTCTGCAACTTTGATCAACGGCGTGCCAGACTCGCTGGTCAGTGTGGCGGTATCAGTCATCGAAATCTCCGATATGGATGGCCACGATTTCAGCGGCTTTGTGGTCGTCAATCATATGCGTATGGCCGCTGCCATCGGTTTTGCCGCTTTCTTTGCTGCCATCGGCACGGAAGATCGTGTACTCGGCATTGGCCAGAGGCAGATCATCTTCATCACGTAGCTGGAATTTGTCGTTGAACATCGAATCGGGGCGACTCAACATACGCTTTGAGGCGCTTTGCGCTGTAGCACTCGACGCGGTACCGCCACTGCCCGCCGAGTCGTCCACTGTCGCCTCGCCCTGGGAGGCGATCAGCTGCGCGCCACATGAGGTATACATGCCTTCCAGCGCGACGTTTTTACCGAAGTAGGTGAAGTTTTCCGCGCCGCCTACAATCACAAAAGGCCTCTTGCACAAGGGACAAAAGCCGTGATGGCCGATGCCAGCAGCTTTCTTGCCATATACAGTTAGAGTTTCAAAACCTTCTACAACTTGGCCTCCGTGTGATGTGAGATCACCGACCCGAATAATGGCACGTTTAGCCATGAAGTCACCTGCAGTTAACAGCAAACTTATAATTTTAGCTTATTCATTGTTTAGCAGTCACTGTCAAATGGTTGAGGTCGGCTATTTTCAGAAGCCTCCTTCTGGGCGCGACATTATGCTAAGACTTGCCTCCATGTGTCGAAGGCGAAATCATGGCGCAACAGGCTCCTGAAGATTGTTTTTGAGCACGATAACCAACCCCGTAAGGAGTACGGATGGAATAGAGGGAGATCAGGATTAACCCGCGCCGCTATCCGCAGAGAACAAGAACGGAAATTCTGCCTGGCAACTGCCTTGCAAGCGCTCGTAGAGATCGGCAACTTGTTCCGGCTCCGCTTCAGCATGCGTAGCAAGGGATAAATAGTAATTCTCTCCCTGATGCTTACCATAGATGATCCATTCACCGGTGAGCCCTTGTCCGCGCGGTTCACCGGGGGGCATCTCATGGATCGTTGCACTTTCACCCTGTCTGGTGCGGTGGCGGTAACCATCGATGACCATGCGATGGGCTAGCACACCGGGCCAAACATCAGGATTCTCTCCGCATTGTGTGGCCACCTCGTTGATAAGGGAGTGAAGCCAGCGGGCCCCCTGTTTGCCCGTGATGTTTTGGCGGAGGTTTCTGGCGATATCGCTTGGCGTTGAATAGTGGGCATGCCAGAGCGGAAACAGAGGTGCATGCTTGAACTGCGTGCTGGCCACTACACAAGAAGATACGCACAGGCCCTCCAAAAAATCGAGTTGGTCAACCACCCAATCGAAATAGTCGCGCTCGACCTTCATCTGCGCCAGCTGCAATGCCAGGGCCAAACTGATTCGCTGGCTATACGCCCGCCCTGGCAAAAGATTTTGCTTTATTGTTGAGAGCTGGCCGAGGGTAAGGCTCAGGTGACACAATTCACCCGGACTTTCGCTCATTGCTATCTTCTCTTTTGCAACTTTGAATGGCGCCGGCGGGCCTGCTCGCGATCCAAATGGATTTCCAAATGGATTTATTGATACTACTCTCGGGCTTTCACCCGCTCCCATTCTGCCTTTAACACTGGCTGAAAAGCTTGTACCAGATTATTGCAGGCGGGAAGCACGTTGATGTCGCCATCACGGGCACAGTCAAGAGCGCGATCCAGCAGTCGTTCCAGTTCACCATAATTCGGCTCCGCGGGATTCAGCAAAAGCTTGATCTTGGCGCGAACCCGTTCAGCCTCCGCCACTAATTGGTTTTGAGTCAACGCATGTTGCTGCGTCTCTTGCAATACGTAACTACTGTCTACATGTTGACGGAGTGCGGGCTCCCTACCTAGCTTCAGTTGATGCAAGTCCCACAGTCGTTTCAGACACCCGATGTACTCCGCTAGGCTATCCCGTAATGTATCTATCCATGCTTGGCGGCTCGCAGCGCGCTGCCCTGCATTGGCCTGCTCACGCAATTCCTCGGCATGCTTACGGTTACTACGGTCAGTAAGCCAAGCACCAGCCAACACCACTAGCACCGTGGCCAACGCCCCCACGAACAGGCTGCCGATTGCGAACCAGTCGGTGGGGCTTGTCGCCCTGACCTGTATTGTTGGCAGCTGAGATATCGCTACGGTATGAGAATTAGCGTTGAGCAGTGATGGGGCTAGCTGAATCTGCAACGTGCACTGCTTTGCAACGGAAACAGCAGGAGAAGTGGCATGCTGCATGAACATATCCAAAAGTATAATCATACAACATAATAATGCCCGTTTAAATTTCAAGACGGTGCTTTACTTATCCAGCTTTTTCCCCGGTAGTCGAAGATTATCCCTGCCGCAAGTTTGCTACACATGGAAAGTTACGCAGCGCATTATTTGTATGCGTCTGATGACAATATAAGCGTTGCCATTATCATTAACATTCCTCGCCAAGACTCTTGTATATCCACTTGCCGTGCAGGAACTAGGCTAGAGTCGATAGGCGCTGCATCCGAATCAATGGTAAATTGAGTTCATGAGATTCCATCCAAATGGCCCATCCATACCAGACGTCCTCCTTGAGCGCTGTGATGCGGGGCGCGTAGTGTTTTTGTGTGGAGCAGGGGTCTCGGTGCCATCTGGCATGCCGAACTTTGTCGACCTTACTCAGTACGTCATTGAGTTCTTTGATCCACCTGTCGACTCAGAAATCATGGCTGCGTTTCAGCCATGGTTGGTTGATCAATCTGATCAATCTGCTGTGAAAACCCCTCTCGACCAAATCTTCAACCTCCTCCATCTTGAATATGGCAAGGATGAAGTGAACGCTCTTGTCACTAAGCGGCTGAGCGAGTCCCTAGAAACCAAAGATTCTGGACGTGAGCACGCTCTAATTAAGAGGATTTCTTCGAGTCAGAACGGCGTGCCGCAAATTGTAACCACGAACTTTGACAGATTGTTCGAGGCCGAACAGAAGGGTAAGAGCCTGGCCCGGCACGAACCTCCGGCTTTCCCCGATCTGAACTTCGGGTCGACGATAGAAGGAATCACGTATCTACACGGGCGGTTGGTGGATATAGGTTCTGAAAGCCATCCCTATGTGCTCAGCAGCGCGGATTTTGGACGTGCCTATCTCTCTGAAGGATGGGCAACCAATTTCATCCGGCACCTCCTCGAACAATATACTGTCGTTTTGGTTGGCTATCAGGCGGAAGATCCGCCAATAAAATACCTTCTTCAGGGCCTCAACCATGATGGTCAGTATGACCGGTCTAGACTCTATGCTTTTGACCGTGGACTTCCTGAGGATATTGAGGCCAAGTGGCGTGACCGAGGCGTTACTGCCATCGCCTATTCCAATCATCCGGATCTATGGACGAGCTTGGAAGCTTGGGCTGGTCGAGCCGATGATCCCCGTGGGTGGCGAGCATCCATAATTGCTAAAAGTCAGCAAGATCCGAAGAACCTGACTCCTCATGAGCGGGGCCAAGTTGCTCATGTCCTTCGCACTGTACAGGGGGCAAGATTATTCGCGGATACAGATCCTGCACCTCACCCGGAGTGGGTGTGCGTGATGGATGCAAGTGTCCGATCCGCCAACCAATGCCGCAGCCATGGCGATAATGCTGAAGTTTTCGATCCTAGAGCAGCGTATGGGCTGGATGATGACTTGAGGGATATCTCTGAGGATGAACGCAGGCAGGGGGTCTGTAACGACAATCTCCTGGTTTGGCGTAATGAAGATGATAACCCCCACGATTTTCATCGTATGGGTGGGCGACATCTAGACGGTTTTGAAACGATCCCGAAAAGGCTTGGGCACCTCATTGCTTGGGTCAGGAAGTCCATCGCTAGTCCAGTACTCGCTTGGTGGGCCATTCGGCAAAACGAGCTTCATCCAAGATTGTTGCATGAAATTGATTGGCAATTAGAGCAAGAGAAAGGTCTTCATGAGCGCGCGCGCCACACGTGGCGCCTGATTCTTGAATGCCATAGAGATCCGCGCAATCGTCAGTGGAGGGGCGAGTGGTTCGACTTGAAGGGCCGGGTCGATGCCGAAGGTTGGACATCCAGCACTCTGCGTGAATTCAGCCGGGCAGTGATGCCCCGAGTCAGTATCAGGCCACCACTTGGCCTAGGGGAGGCCAAACCCCCTTCATCAACTTGGGAAAATGTACGTCCCAGTGACCTTGGACAGTTTGCGGTCCAGTTCCTTGAGATGTATGACGAGGATCTTGAAGTTCCTGATGAGATATTACCAAAGGTATTTGGCATTCTGCAGGAACAGCTGATCATCACCTCTGATCTCCTTGCGGATATTCAGCCAGCCTCCATTCAGATACCAACTTGCTACCCGAACCGTGAAGTCAACGGCAGAGAGCTCATTACAAAAGGCGCAGAGGTCATCACATGGTTTGTCAGGCTTTTTGATCGAATGGCTGCCAAATGGCCCATACTGGCGAACGCATACGCAACGACCTGGCCTCTGACTGACCGATTCTTTTTCCGAAAGCTCAAGTTGTATGCATACAGCAAAGTAAACGTCTTCCATGCTGATCATGTTGCTGAAGGACTTTTATCCTTAGATCAGGAGACTTTCTGGGACAGCGATGTGATCCGAGAGCTTCTTTTTCTACTCGGGGACCGATGGGGGGAGTTCTCTCCGGAGAGTAGGGCGCAACTCTCTGAACGTATCTTGGCGGGCCCTGATCAGTTTTCCTACTGGCCTGACGAGGAGTTCTCAAGGCTACGAGATAAACTCGCTGCCAAATATGCCCGGTATCTCGAACTACAAGATTGCGAACTGACGGCGGCCACCCATGAACGGCTTGTCGAGATTATTGGAAACATACCTGGATGGCGCGATGACTGGGCGACCTCAGTGGTTGTTGAAGAGGGGTCACACATGGGGGTGGTCGGCACGGACGAAACACCTGATGCGATTTTGAACCTTCCCATAAACGCGGTAATTCCCCGTGCCAAGGAAGACCTTAAGTGGGACTTTGATAGTTTCACCGAGAAACGCCCCTTCACGGGCTTGGTGAAAACAAATCCGCGAAAGGCGCTGTCTGCGCTGACGATAGCAGGACGGGCTGACGACTACCCTGTAGTGTTCTGGTCGTCCTTGATTGAGGCTCTCCCCTTAGATATCCGCCCGAGGCTCAGACGGGCTTTCCTGAACCGAGTAGCACGGCTCCCTCATGCGGTTATCGCCCAATTACGCCATCCCTTGGGTCGGTGGCTCCGAGATCACTTGGCTGCGGTTCTTGAGTTTGATGATGATCTCGGTTGGGCTGTCTATGATCACACCGTCGATGGCATCCTGAGCGGAGGTGCTGATGCCACGAAAAGTGCTTTGGGCGAAGTTCACCAAGGAGGGAAAGTCATTCCACGATCGCGGCGTACATTCGGTTATGCGGTCAACGGCCCTGTCGGCATGTGCGCAGAAGCCCTTTTCCATGCGGTCTCCGGCGTAAAGCCGGAAGCTAGCTCACTGATCCCGGATCACATCAAGTCTCGCGTCGAGCGCCTATTTACTGCGCCAGGAGAAGGAGCCGACCATGCGGTATCGATAACGACGAGCAAGCTGAACTGGCTCATGTACGTTGATCCCATCTGGACTGAAGAACGTCTTATTCCCATGTTGGCGTTTGGGCATCCAGCTGCAGAACCAGCGTGGAATGGGTTCCTTTACAGCGGCCGAGCGCCTTGGACTCCATTAGCCGAGATCCTCAAACCGCTCATGCTTGACCTCTACCCGTGGATTGAAGGTTTTTCTTGGGAACGCGACTTCTCAAGCCAAGCTGCTCAGTGGCTAGGCGTCATGAGGGTATTTTATTCGGGCGTGAGCAGTCTTTCTCGAAGTGAAATGCGTTCGGCTTTGCGTGCAATGTCTGACGACACCCGGAGCCAGTTCATTTTTTGGTTGGGTCGGGTTGGACAGCAAAAGGAGAATAGCTGGGTAAATCATGTCATCCCCTTAATTGCCGATGATTGGCCGAGAGAACGCAGATACCGAACCTCTGCATCAGTAAAGGCATGGATTGGCCTACTTGATGACACGGGTGATGCCTTCCCCTACGTCTATGAGGCAGTGAAGAGGTTCTTGGTGCCGGTGGAGACAGATGAGCATCCCTTCTACCGATTCACCCAAGAGATAAGTGGAGAAAGACCGATTACCACTCGATTCCCCGAAACGACACTAGATCTGGTGAACATAGTGACGCCGCTGGTTCTTACACGGCCGCCATACGAGTTACCGCAGATACTCACATTGATCGCAGAAACCGAACCGAGGTTGACATCAGATCCACGCTATTTGCGCCTCATCGATCTCGTCGAACGAAGCTAGGTCGAGTATCGGCTTCATGACCAAAAAGCAAGAGTATGTTTTCACCATACGGCAAAGGAATGTTTCCGAGGACGCCTCAATTGTGGCCATGTCCTGAGATGAGTATTCATTAGGAGTACTCTTTTCAATTCATTACCAGTCCCCTTGTTCGGCTCGGAGATCCGCTCGGGTTGCACTATCGTCGTAGCTTGCCGCTATTCTCTCAAGACAAGCAGCCATTCGTGGCCAATCGTTGCGTAGCACCTCGGCATCATGACGGTAGCGCGCAGCAAGGGCCCGTTCCTGCATGCCGCCATCATGGGGCATTCGGACAGTTACCCCACGACGGCTGTAGACTCCTCTTTCAAAGCCTACTTCAAGGTCTCGACTACGGAAAAGTTCAATCACGTCACGTACAGGTGTTGGGGGCCAAGGTTGATTAGGCTCACTCTTGGCCGCTGATAAGGCTTCACCAATTTGTTTGTCGCCAATGCTGCGGCGACCCGCCTCTGTAAGGAGTTCTCTTGCGCGAGTAATCCAAGCCTTCAAGGCGACTGGGTCAATGATGCCTTGATCATCCTCTCCAGGTACGCATGCCCAGTCGCGTATGACACTGTACGCTTGATGTAGTATATCGGGATTGTGAGGCTCCTCCTCGGCGATGCTGCTGGCTTCGGTCGGTAGATAGATTAGTTTGATTAGTTGGACAAAGAACTCAGGTTCTTGCGCCAGTGCTCGATGTAACGTTTGGGTGCCTCGTTGAGAGAAGCAAAGTGCTGGATAGTACATCCACTCCAGCTGTACAAGGCTATGCCTGTCAACTGTGTTGTCCTTGGCAAGGTAATCCAAAATCAGGGCTACATAATGGCTGAGCATGGTCGTATCGGTATTGTCGCGGCTCTGCCCCGAGCGTGCAGCTTCTTGCATACATCGAATGACCAGAGCACTATCTGGCTTCATTTGGAGGTGCATTCCCAACCAGCTTATCGCTTCATGGCTACGTTTTGCTGCCACCAGATGCTCGACCACGTAAGCTGGTTCGGCCCCTGTCGATGCCAGAAATAGAGGCAATGTTTCCCAGTAGGTCTTGCTAAGGTTAGCTGAGCGAGCGTCAATTTCTGACCAAGTCGACGTGTTCAGCGGTAGAGCTTGTACAATCCAGTTTTCTGCGCTTTCCCCCCAGCTTTCCGCTATGGCTTGTGCCCAGCAGGTACGCACCCATGTGTCCCCTTCAGATCCCGCCGCGACTTTTAGCCCATAGAAAATACCCAGCCCGAGCTCTAGTTCAACAGCACCGCCGGCCGACAGTCCTCGCTTTATCAGCGCGAGTTTTGTCGCTTCTGGTTGGGATGATGTTGCAATGGCTATTCCAAGGGCACGTGGTGCTGCGATTGTTGTGGCAAAGGAAAATAACTGGTCGGACGAATAGTCTGCTAAGAGTGTTTCTATCGCTTGACGCCGTTGTTCTGCCAACTCAGATTGTTGTGCCTCCCAGTCGATATTGGGCCTCAACTTGTTAACGCTATTGGAAAATAGCCAGCGAACCTGTTCTTCTACGTTTTCGGGCGGTAGCAACTCCATAACTTCATCGAGCTGCTTTAGATCCTCTTCGGGTAAGGCCCACTCTGTATCTTGATAATCTCGGTGATGTTGCAAATATGTTCGCAGCTTGTTTCGCCACATCTCAATTTCAGTGGCGTCAGTGAGCATGAGAGCGGTGTCCTTAAGCTGTTCGATAGCTTTCGATCGCCACTGCGGGTCAAAATTTGGCCATAAGTCCAAAATCGAGTGCCAGCGTGCCGTACTGTTGCCCACTTGCCCCAAAAGTAGTTCGCCAATCGCCTTCGCTGCTACCGCTGCAGTTTGCCATGTGACCACCTCCTCTTCATCGGGAGCGAAGTCGAGCCAATTTGGCATCGCAGAAGGTTCTGATGTGTCGTAAGAGCGTGGCGCCAATCCTAGAAGTAAATTCCAGCCTATCGTTGGGAATTGGTGTACGAGGGAGGCTATCACCTTCAAGCGCTGAGCCGGAGTTGCATAGGTCTGAGGCGACCAGCTAACAAAGATTCGTCGTAGCGACGCGGCTGGGCGATTGCCCAATTTTCCCCCTGGATCTATCTCAGCCAGCCTTGCAAGTAATGAGGTCGATTGGTATAGATAGTCTGGACTTCGCGCTAGCATTTCCAATGCCCACAGGAGGTTCGCTAGGTATTCCGTCGGGCATAAGGCGCCCTCGTCGCTACGGAACAGCGGCATGATCGTGGCATTGCTCTCGAGAGCAATGTCTAGTGCATCCAGGAATGCAGTTGGAGAGGCTTCGGCAAGATTCCTGAAGTCTCCCGATAGTGACCACCAAAGCGAGCCATCGGCACTGTCAAGCAATGTATGGATGGCATCGTATGCATGTTGTTCAATATTGCAAATGAGTTTGGCGCATGTAGGGAGCGTGGCCATTGCAATCATGGCTTCAGTAATCCCGCGTCGGAGTGCGCCAGAAATCTCTTCTCCAAATTCCCCCGGGGCTTCGTAAAAAATACTCTTAGGCTTTTGTGTAAACCGCGGGTTGATCGTGCTCATGACGTCATGGAATGCTTTTTTGAATCGAGTTAGCTGGCTTGGCGTGAGTTGGCCTCCAATTTGAAGCCAAAGATCGCGTAGTGAAACGACTTTCCAGATCATGCCTGACCGCACGAGTGGGCCGCCCATGGTTGCGGCCAGAGGAGCCAAAGCCTCTTCGATTTGCTCATAGGAGCGAGAGGCTAGATCGCTAAGAATTTTTCGATCTTTTTCTGAATCCTCACGCCATGATCCAGCGAGCATTGCCGCGATAAGTTCGGACGACGGCTGTTCTGCCCATTTGGGTCGGTAATTCGGGGCGGCAGGCATCAAACGACGCAGTATAGTGATGCTACGCCCTGATGCGCGTGCCAAGCGATGAGCGTCGTCTTCGGGTAGGCCTGCTCCCATGAGCGCATTTTGCAGATCGGATCGCCAAGGTTTGGGAAGAGATAGTAGGTTGCCGTTAAGATCGTGTGCATTTGGCCCATGTGCTGTGAGGACACGATGCCCATCCTCAACCAATCGTTGAGCTAGTCCGGGCTCTGGATCGATCAGTACTATGATCAAGGGGGTTCCCAAGCCAATGAGTGCACGTGCCGTGTCAGCGTTGTCTGCAACGACACATTGGCTCAAGTAGTGGAGACGGTAGTTTTCGGGGAAATGGCAGAGAGAGGAATAGAAAAAGGCGATGGCCTCATCAGGGGCCTCTGCTTGCAAGGATATTACTTCTGACGTCGATGAGCGCAGCCACTTTGATATAGCGGCTTGTGTCTGATCGCGATTAGTTAGGAGGATATCGTGGGTCAGTGGAGGGCGTGTCGCCCGTGTCCATTCTGACCAGAACTCTTCTAGATTCCGCAACCCCTGTGGCCGTCGGCCGATTTTTGTCGCCAGCCACAGGGCAACTGCAGGACACATCTCGAGCCAATGCACGAGATCATCCCCATCAATGGCACGCACATCAAGCCAGGGGCTCTCCTTACGTTTGGCCGATACCCATGCATCTTTGCCGGTGAATCGCTGGGGGGTGACAAACACAAACGTGGTTTGCGCTTGATCTTTGCCGAGTGGGTCAGCAGTGCGTTTCGCAAAATCACCATTGGCCTTGGTTGTGATCTTTGTTCGCTGGGTTCCAATCTCCCATGCCGACTCTCCTTCAGGGACAAAACTAGTCCCATCCGGAGAAGTACAGGCACCATCCAAGCCGGCATATTGGACACTTTCATCTGATGGAAACCGTACCTTGGCGGCAGGGCCAACGGTTGCAAAAATCAGACGCCGAATCAGTTCAGGCATACTGCTCTGCCCCTCGCGCTGCTCGCACCACTGGGATAAATGTGTGGCATTGATCCAGCGCATTAATGCCCCTGGTCGCGCTAGGGGCTGGAGTGACAGCATGTCCTTCTCGACAACCCCTCCCGCGACGAATTTCAACCCTTGAGCTTCTAGGGCTTCGCGGATTGCATGCGCATTTTGGTGTATTGATGTGTGCTGGCCACGCTCAAGGTCAGCCACTGTTGAGGTGGCGAGGTGTGCATGGGCGGCTAATTCTTGTTGTGACCAAGCAAGTAGTGCTCTTGCTGCTTTGGTTTGTGCAGGGGTTAGCTGATCGCTCATCACCGTCCTCATATTTTGAATATGACATTAAGGTAATGATACGGTTTGGAAATACTTTTGACGATTGTTAAATATCTGCTGTGCGCTCGATAGGTTGTATCTGGCGTAGATGGCGTGAGTGCCGACTGTTGGTGGTCAAGGGGCTAGGGTGCGACTTAGAGGGGGGCGGCGTAGGAAACGGGGTATGCCAGCAGCGACAAATGCGCTTGATTCCTAAGCGATATGAAGGTTTTTCCGATAACGCGGCCATGCCGTTGACGCTAGGATGCTCGGATCCTATCGTCCGCTCGTCGTGCACCTGCACGAGGGGTTTAGCAGCCCAACGACACGTACACAATCGCAGCACTGCCGTCAGGCGGTGCGTGCACGTCTGGCAAGGCTTTTCTATGGCGGGCCAGGCGGGGGACACCTTCGGGTGTGCCGGTTGGTGTACGTGTCCGGTCTGCTAACCCCGCCTCGGCCCGCCCCCCCATCTAGCAGAAAGAGGGCGGGAACAATACACGTACACAAGGAATACCTGCCATGATGAACGCCGCTATTTCCCCCTCCCAAGCGCTGCAAAACGATCTGCGCGATGTCAGGCGCAATCTCAACGTGCTAATTCGGCAACTGAACAGCCCTGCCAACGGCTACACCCCGGCGACTGTCGCTGTGCTCATGGTGGCGATGGGGCAGAAGCTGACGCTGCTCAGCCACGTCGTGAAGAACGGATGACAACTTATTTTCGTGCCACCTAGGCGGCCTCGGCCGCCTTTTTTGTGCGCGAACTTCGCGCGCGCCAGATCAGTAGGGGGCAACTGGGGGGGGCTCGGCGCCGCCGTAGAACCCCTGGCTGCCGGCCTGCGCAGGCTCGACGATTTTCTGGGGCAGACCGGATGGCGCCGAACTTTTATGCGATCTTTACGTGGTGTTGCTTAGCATGAGATCGCCGGCCACAGGTCGGAGGACTCGACTGCTCTCCAGAAGGATACCCTTGCCATGATGAACACTTTGGTTCGACCTTGCGATGTCGAACACATATTGTTGGACGTAGACATACAAGACCGTAGGCAGCTATTTGAAACAGTTGGGCGATTTTTGAGCCCGCAGCGGCAAGACGCGGCGTCGGCGATCGCCCGTCAGCTCGACGAGCGCGAGACGCTCGGCTCGACCGGGTTGGGACAGGGGGTGGCCATCCCGCACGCGCGTTTACGCGACCTGGCGACGCCCATTGCTGTGTTGGTGCGTACGGCGTTGCCGATTGCTTTTGGTGCGCCGGACGATAAGCTGGTCGATCTGTTTTTTATCCTGCTGGTACCAGAACAGGCAACTCAAGAGCATCTGCAGCGCTTGGCGGATGCGGCGCGGATATTGTGCGAGCGTCGCGTGCGCGATGGGTTGCGGACCAGTGTTTCCATTGCCGACGTGCATGCGGTCATGCGCGATGGGGGGCAGTCATGATGAGCAAAGTTTCAGGCAGTACGCCGACGCGGCAGGCCCTGCTGTTGCGCGAGTCCTTGCCGTTCGTGCAGGCATTGCATGGGCAGACTGTGGTGATCGGCTTTTTAGGTGATGCATTATTCGATGTGCCGACGCGTGTGCGTTGGATGCAGGACATTGCCCTGTTGGCGCTGCTGGGGGCGCGGCCATTGCTGGTTCATGGTGCTCCGCGTATGCGCGTTGGCGAGCAAGAGTCGCCGGCGGCGATGCGTGCCGCGATGTCCGAAGTCAACTTTGACCTGGTGCGTCTCCTCAACCGCGAAGGGGTGCGCGCGGTGGGGCTCACCGGGCAGGATGCGCGCTGGGCGCAGGCATCGGAGCAGGCGTCGCAGGGGCTGCGCGAATCCGACATGTCTTTGATGACGTTGTTGCAAACCAGCGGCATGATTCCCGCTCTGATGGCGTGCGCGCCGGATGCCAATGGCCATTTGCACCCCTTGCCGCCCGAACGGTTTGCCGCCCAAGTGGCGCTACGGCTTTGCGCGCGCTCGCTGGTGTTGGTGAGCGAGGGCGATCTGCTGCAGCAGGCGGGCGTTCAACCGGGCATCATCGACCGCCGTGCACTGTCCGCTTGGTTGGCCGTGCATGAGCGGGATGCACTGGAGCCGGAGGTGTGCGCGGCCAGGGATGCCGTGGATCTTGGGGTGTCGACCGTGCATTTGGTCGATGCCGCCGAATGCGGCGGGCTGATCTCCGAACTGATGACCAATGAAGGCGTGGGAACGGTGCTATGCCGGCGTGGCCGCGATCAAATGTTGAACGACACCGCGCGCTATTTTGCCCGCTCGGATAGTGTCATTCGGCCGAATTTCGTGGCCGAACATAAGTGGGTGGTTCGGTTTTAGCATGGCACGCGATAACCCTCCCTCGGATCGGCGCGGTGCCCGCGCCATTCTCTATCGGCCATGGCAGGCAGGCGATTCGCCGCAGGTGCTTACCGACCTGTTGCACCGTGCCTTTGCCGATCTGGCGCGGTGCGGTATCCATTGCGCCAGCGGGAACCAGCCATCGAGCGAGACGTTGGCACGGATCGCTCGCGGGTGGAGCTTTGTCGCCGTCGACGCGGGGCGTATCGTCGGAACAATCACGGTGTATCCCTGCGAGCAGGGCAGCGGTAGCCGGGTTTATCGCGATGGCCGGGTCGCCAGCGTGCATCAGTTCGCCGTCGATCCCGGCTATCAGGGACAAGGGGTGGGCGATGCGCTGCTGCGCCTGGCCGAATGTGCCGCCAAACAAGCCGGTTTTTCCATTTTGGCGCTCGATACACCCAAGCGGGCCGATAAGCTGCGCGCCTTCTATCTGCACATGGGGTTTCGCATTGCCGAATCGATGCGTTTCAAAGGGCGTCGTTATATCAGTCTGGTGCTGGAGAAGCCACTGTTTTCGACGGCGAGTATTCTGCCCGCGACTGCCTGGTTGTGAGCGGTGATTGACTGAATAGTAGTAAGTCTCTCTTTATCTGATGTCCGTCCATCCCAGTGGGTATTACGCCTAGTGAGCTGCGCCGCATTCCGCGCGCAGGATGCTGGCGTGCATGGATCGCGAGCCGGTTCGGTGTCATGCGTTCGATTACATTGAAATATTTTACAACCCGAAACGCCGTCATGGTTATGCTGGCGGGGTTTCTCCGGTAGAGTTCGAACGGCAATATTTCAATCGGCAAGAAACGGTCTGCTGATGCCGGGGCGATTCATTCGCCGCAACGGATACAAAGGAGAATGTGTGTTTCGCCCGCAAGTCAATCGCTCTTCCCCTCAGTTTGCCAGCCATATGATCGATGCTGGTGCCGTGATCACGTTGTTATATGCGGGCCGTCGTGTTTTGGTGCCGATTGCCATGGCGATCATGCTCAGTTTTTTGATCGCGCCATTGGTGCGTGCCCTACGCCGTCTGGGCATTGGCCAAGGTATTTCTGTCTGCCTCGCCGTTCTCGCCTTTTCATTGAGTCTATTGATCTTGGGCGCCCAATTGGGAGAACAGTTGGTGCACTTGGGGAGCGAAATTCCCCAGTACCAAGCAACTATCCATGACAAGATCTCCCAATTGAATCAACTGACATTGGGGCAACTGAACGATCTGACAAAACGGACCGATCAACTGTTTGGCGATATCAATCGTGCTCAGGCATCTGTAAATCCGCCCTCGACCGCCGTCCAGGGAGCCCGCAATGTCGTCGCGCCAATGACTGTAGAGCTACAGACGCCCAAGCCAGGACCGATTCAACTTTTACTGAATATTGCTGGTCAGCTGTCGAGTATGCTTGAGACGGTCAGTGTCGTGATGATTGTGTTGATCTTTGTCCTGCTTGAACAAGATACGCTGGGTGACCGATTCATTCGATTGACCGGCCCCGGTAGTTTGCGGGTGACGACTGCGGCAGTCAGCGATGCGGCGCAACGGTTATCTCATTACTTTGTGTCACAGTTTGCGGTCAATCTGGCCGTCGGCATTATCATCGGCCTTGGTTTGAAGTGGATTGGCGTTCCGCAGGCCTTTTTATGGGGGGCGATGTCTGCGTTGCTTCGCTTTGTTCCTTATATCGGGATGTGGATCGCCTGTTTGTGCGCTTCGCTATTGGCCGCAGCCATTTCTCCCGGGTGGTTGCTTGCTGTTCAATGCATTGCGGTATTCCTGGTAACTGAACTGATTGTTTCCCAGTTTCTGGAACCACATCTCTATGGACATAGCACCGGGCTGTCGGCGTTGTCGGTGGTGCTTTCCGCCATCTTCTGGAGTGCATTGTGGGGGCCTGCCGGATTGGTTTTATCGACACCATTAACCCTGTGCATGGTCGTGGCAGGCAGGTATTTGCCAGCTTTGCGTTTTCTGGACATCTTGTTTGGAGATGCGCCGTCACTGGATTTGCCGGAACGGTTTTATCAGCGAGTGCTCCGTGGCGATACCCATGGGCTTATCTTTCAGGCTAGGCAATTTCTTCGCAAGCACACGCTTGGCACCTATTGTGACAAAGTCCTGATCCCTGCCATGTTTCTGGCCAAAGCCGATTTCGATCAACGTGACATAACGGCGGATGAACGCCGCAAGGTAAATCGTGCGATTATCTCCTTGCTTGGGGCGCTGGAAGGGCGCAAGTTGCATTGGAGAGGCGCTGCTGTGCTGGATGGTGAACCTATTGCCAGGTCCTGGCGCCGTCTCAGTGAAAGTGGGCGTGGTCAAAGGCAAGGAACAAAATCGGTGGTGGCTGTGATTGCCGCAGACGGAGAGCCTGATGAGTTGGCTGCTGAAATTTTGTTGCTTGCTCTGAGAGCGCAACATTTGGATGCCCGCCGGCTTTCTCTGCGAGAACTATCGTCTGCTTCCGATATCAAGGAGCAAGGCGCCACCATTGCGTTGGTGTGGCTGGTGCGAATGGGGGGGAACCCTGGTGATTCAGTATTAAGTTCGATTCGCCAACAGTTACCTTTGGAGATTTCCGCCCAGCGAGTCAGATCCCTGCACCTCCTGTCCCCTTATGGCATGGATGATGAACATTCCCTTCGTGATACGAGCGCTTCTGAGGTTTTCCATCAATACCAGACCGCGATCAAATTCAGCACTGCTTTTGTTTTGGATTCCGAGTCGCACTAGGTTTCCTATCTTGCAATCAACGGATTAAGAAATCATTCGTGTCGAAGACAGAAAAACCGGGCATAGGCCCGGTTTTTTTATCGCCGCATATCGAGGCGCCCGTCACGCATCGCGCGGAATGCGTCGTTCCACGAACTCGGCGGGGTCGCCGGCATCTCGCGTGACGAAGGTGGCCGGGATGAAGAATGGTTTCCCGGTGGCCACGTTGGTGCCGTGAATGGTGACGGTCATGCCGACGTGCAGCGGGTTGATGCGTTCGCCGCCGGCCACCGATACCGACCACGAGCCGCCGGGGAGCAGGCCGGCAAAGGTGGCAATGCCCTTGCCGCATTCGATCAGCGGCAGGATCAACGGCTCATTCGGCGGGATGTAGGCGTTGACCGAAACATCCGATAGATGGACTTGATACGCGATGTCGCTGCCCACGGCCGCTTCGGTTTCCATTACGCGGCCACCGAGGGTCACGGTACGGCCGAATTGCGGGGTGGGGCCGCCTTTCAAGCAGGTAAGCCAAGTGGTGGTGAACTCCTGGCCGTCCGCGTTCTTACAGATGGCGTAGTATTTGACGCCGGCGTGCGGCCCGCCGTTTTGGGTTTCGCCCGAGGTGAGGTCGAGGTTGTAAAACACGCTTCTTCCGAGTGTGCCCACCGAATAGGTGCCGGCGCCGCTGACAAAGACCGGCGGCACGACGATGGGGGCATCCGGGATGTACGGAAAGACACGAACCTGGGTGACCGGGCTGGGGATAGGGACCATGGTTTTCTCCTGTCGAAATGCGTTATTTAGGAAACGCCAGCTAAATTTAGGAAAAAAAATAGGCTTCCCTACTGAGCGAAAGGCCAGGATTGGCATGCTGGCATTTGGGCAAATCGCATTGGGTGCAAAAGAACCTGGTGCTAGGAACAAGGTGTTGTGGTTGACGATGGCATTTTTCGCGACTAGAATCGCCGCCAAGTTAATTACATGGGCGACTGCCTTGGACTGTCAGAGTTGTAACACTTACGGATTCAACAAATAAGCTAGGCAAGACCCGCGTTTCCATCCGCCGCCGTCTTGCTTGAGCAAACGGTGCGTGTCCTTCGGTTTCATCTTTGTGGTACACCTCCAAATCCGAATCGTCGAAGCCTTCGTGCTGCGTGCGTTCATGGCATGCGTTCGAAAACGTCGCGATGTTGTGTGCGGCATTCCTTGCACGGCCCAGTCATGACGACCACGACCTTGTCGTAATAATACAGGCTCTCCGGATGGCACCCCTCGCGGGTATCCGCTCGGACAATCGAGCCGCTGATTTTGAGAAAGGCAGACCATGGAACCATCACCTAGTCGTGCGGTCATGCTGATCGGAATGGCGCCGCCAGGCAGATAGGCAATCGCTTGATCCTGCCTCGATTCCTCGTTTTACCGACATTCCCTCCAGCGTGACCTCCCTCGGGAACGCCGACCCCTCGGGTCCGGTCTTCCTCGCTCCGTTTTTCTTTTGCCCGTGTTGTGCGCTCTCGTGCATCGACACGCCAGAGCAACGCCGTTCATGCGTTAAGCGCAGGCAATAGAAAGACGCTCCGATAGCAGTTTGTGTAAGGGAAGTCTCATGTCCGAAAACAAAAACATTCAGGCCGCTGTGCTCGACAGCGCCCATATCGGCGATATTCGCGGTGCGTTTGGCACCATTCGCCACAACGACACCGCCAAGCGTACCGGGTGGTTCGCACGGCTTAGAACGCTGTTGGCGATTATCGGCCCGGGGCTGATCGTCATGGTCGGCGATAACGATGCCGGCGCTTTTAGCACCTATGGCCAGACCGGCCAAAACTACGGCACGGCATTGTTGTGGACCTTGGCCATGCTGATTCCGGTGTTGTATGTCAGCCAGGAAATGGTGCTGCGGCTGGGCGCGATCACCGGCGTTGGGCATGCGCGCCTGATTCTGGAACGCTTCGGCAAATTCTGGGGCGCCTTCAGCGCGATCGACCTGCTCTTGCTCAATGCGCTGACCATCGTCACCGAGTTCATCGGCATCAGCCTGGGGATGGAATTCCTCGGTGTGCCCAAGGTCATGGGGGTCTTGTTATCGGCGGTGTTCATCATGGCGGCGGCCAGTACCGGCGACTTCCGCCGCTTCGAGCGTGTCTCGATGTTGCTGGTGATCGGTAGTCTGATCCTGGTGCCGATCCTGGTGATGGTGCATCCGCCGATGTCGCAAGTGGCGCACGATTTTGTGACGCCGCAGATGCCGGCGGGCGCCAAGCTGACCGATGTGATGCTGTTGATCATCGGCATTGTCGGCACCACTGTGGCGCCATGGCAGTTGTTCTTCCAGCAGAGCTACGTCATCGATAAGCGCATTACGCCGCGTTTCATCAAATACGGCCGTGCCGATCTACTGCTGGGCATCGTGTTGGTGATCGTCGGCGCCGTGGCCATGATCTCCTTTACCGCGCAGATCTTTGCCGGCCACCCCGAGTTCGGCAATTTCCAGGATGCGGGCGCCATCTGCGCCGGCTTCGCCAAATACTATGGCCGCCTGCCGGGCGTGCTGTTCGCCATTGCCCTGATCGACGCCTCCATCATCGGCGCCATGGCGGTCTCGCTGTCCACTGCCTATGCGCTGGGCGATGTACTGAGCCTGAAGCACTCGCTGCATCGCAAGCCGACCGACGCGCCGGGCTTTTATGCGATGTACTGCGGCCTGATCGCCGTGGCGGCGGCTCTGGTGCTGATCCCCGGTGTGCCGCTGGGACTGTTGACCAATGCGGTGCAAACGTTGGCCGGCGTGTTGCTGCCAAGCGCCGTGGTGTTCTTGCTGATCCTGTGCAACGACAAGGAAGTGCTGGGGCCGTGGGTCAATACGCGCACGACCAATGTGATGGCGGCCGTCATCGTGGCGGCGTTGGTGGTGCTGTCGGTCATCCTGACCGCCTCGGTCGCGTTCCCGGATATTTCGAGCGAAACGATCGTCGGTATTTTGATCGGCGGCGGGTTGATTTCGTTGATTTGCGCGATCGTCGTCAATGTACTGCGCGCCCGCGAAGCGGCCGATAGGGGCGGCGACGAGCAGAGCGATCGCCAGATCAGCCAGAAAGCCCTGTACGAATTCCGTATGGCGCCGTTGGCCAAGCTCAAGCCGATGACCCTGTCTTCGGGCAACAAGCTGTGGATGTCCATCTTGCGGATCTACCTGCTGGTGGCGATGGGGATGGTGATTTATTCGGTGATTCACGCAATCTGATTCAAGCGCCCCCGGGTCTAGGCCCGGGGCGTGCCGCCATGGGAGTCTGCCATGCAAACCTTATTCAATTTCAGTCTTTCGCCTTTTCTGCACTCGGCGCTAGCCTTGGTGACGGCCTTCGTTTTCGGGTCGAGCATCGGCTATGAGCGCCAGGTGCGCCAGCGTACCGCCGGCTTGCGGACCAATGCGCTGGTGGCGGTGGGGGCGGCGGCCTTTGTCGATATGGCGTTGCGCCTGACCGGCGCCGACGGCGCGGTGCGCGTCGTTTCGTATGTGGTGTCCGGCGTCGGCTTTCTCGGTGCCGGAACCATCATGAAGGATGGTCTCAATGTGCGCGGCCTGAACACGGCCGCCACCTTGTGGGGGTCGGCCGCGGCCGGTGCCTGCGCCGGCGCGGGGTTGTACGATTCCGCTTTGCTGGCGACGCTGGCCGTCCTGTCGGCCAATACGCTGTTGCGCCCGGTGGTGGATTCGATCAACCGCAAACCGCTGCACGACCGGGACAGCGAAGTCACCTATCAGCTGTGCGTCATCACCACCAGCAACGAGCAGCAATTGGCGCGCGCCATGGTGGAAGAATTGCTGGAGCAGGCGCAATACCCGGTGGGCGACCTGGATGTCGATCCCTTCGGCGACGACGACGTCGAACTGACCGCCACTTTGCTATGTACATCGGCGGATTCGGCCGAGCTGGATCGCATCGCCGAGCGATTGTCGGCCAAAGCCTATATCAAACAAGCCTTCTGGAATCCAAGCACCACCGAGTAGCGACGGCCGGCGGTCTCAGCCAAGCAATTGCCGCATGACATAGGGCAGGATGCCGCCGTGTCTGTAGTACTCGATCTCCATCGGCGTATCGATCCGCAGCAACAAGGTCATCTGCCGGGTCTGGCCATCCGGGCTGCGGATGGTTAGCGAGACGTGCTGTCGCGGCTGCAGCCCGTTATCCATGCCCATCAGGTCGAACAACTCGTCGCCGCGTAAGCATGCGGCGCTATCGTCGCCCAGGAATTGCAGCGGTAGCACGCCCATGCCGACCAGGTTTGCGCGGTGGATGCGCTCGAAGCTGCGGGCGATCACCGCTTTGACGCCCAGCAAGCGCGTGCCCTTGGCTGCCCAATCCCGGCTGGAACCGGTGCCGTATTCCTCGCCGGCGAAGATCAGCGTTGGCGTGCCGGCTTGTTGATAATGCATCGCCGCATCGTAGATGAACTGTTGCGTGCCGTCGGGCTGGCGCAGGGTCAATCCGCCCTCGATCGGTTGGCCGTTGGCGTCGGCAGGCAACATCAAGTTGCGGATCCGCACGTTGGCAAAGGTGCCGCGCATCATCACCTCATGGTGCCCGCGGCGCGAGCCGTAGCTATTGAAGTCGGCCGGTTTGATGCCTAGCTGCTGCAGATAGAGGCCGGCCGGCGAGGTGGGTTTGATCGAGCCGGCCGGACTGATGTGATCGGTGGTGACCGAGTCACCGAAAATCGCCAGTGCCCGAGCGTCTCGGATCGGCGGGACGGCAGGCGGCTGCAGCGCGAAGTCGGTGAAGAACGGCGGCTCGGCGATATAGCTGGAGGGCGTCCAATCGCTGACTGGCCCGCCCGGCGCCACAATGCGCTGCCATAAAGGGTTCATGCCGTCGAGATCCTGGTACAGCCGGCGATAGCTGGCCGGTTCGGTGGCTTGCTGCAAAGTGGTGGCCACTTCCTGGGCATCGGGCCAGATCTCGCTCAGATACACGGGCTGGCCTGTGCCATCGAAGCCCAGCGGCTCATGCGTCAAATCGATATCGACCCGGCCGGCGATGGCAAAGGCCACCACCAGCGGCGGACTCATCAGGAAATTGGCCTTGATCGCCGGATGGATGCGGGCTTCGAAATTGCGATTGCCGGACAATACCGCGGCACAAATCAGATCCCGGGCGGCGATTTCCGCTTCCAGTTCGGGATCCAGCGGGCCGGCGTTGCCGATACAGGTGGTGCAGCCATAGGCCACCAGCCGGAACCCCAATTGCGCCAAAGGCGCCAGCAGGCCTGTTTTTTCCAAATAGTCGGTGACGACGCGCGAGCCGGGCGCCAGTGAGGTTTTGATCCTGGGCGAGACGGTTAGGCCGCGGGCGGCGGCTTTGGCGGCCAATAGGCCCGCCGTCAGCATCACGCTGGGGTTGGAGGTGTTGGTGCAAGAGGTGATCGCGGCGATCAATACCGCGCCGTGATCCAGTTGATCCGGAGTCGGTCGATGCTCGGCCTTGCCGTAGCCGCCATCGGAGATCGGCTGCGAGAGCAGGGCGCGGAATCGGGCATCGAGTTCCGATAGGGGAATGCGGTCCTGCGGCCGACGTGGACCGGCCACGCTGGGTTCCACCTCGGCGAGGTCAAGCGTCAGTACCCGGCTGTAGTCGATGGCGCCGACTTGCGGCATGCCGAACAGACCCTGCGCTTGGAAATAACGATGGAAGGCATCGACTTCGTCGGCCGTGCGCCCCGTGGCGGTCAGGTAGGCTGCGGTCTGTTCGTCCGGCGGGAAGAAACCCATGGTGGCGCCATATTCCGGAGCCATATTGGCTAAAGTGGCTCGATCCGGCAGTGTCAGCGTGCTGGCGCCGCTGCCGAAGAATTCGACGAATTGGCCCACGACATTGGCTTTGCGCAGCATTTGCGTGATCGTCAGCACCAGGTCGGTGGCGGTGACCCCGGGGCGCAAACTGCCGGTCAACTGCATGCCCAGTACGTCCGGCGTCAAGAGCGACACCGGCTGACCCAGCATGCCGGCTTCGGCCTCGATGCCGCCGACGCCCCAGCCCACGACGCCCAGCGCATTGATCATGGTGGTATGCGAGTCGGTGCCGACCAGCGTGTCCGGATAGTAGACGTCGTCCTGCCGCAGTACGCCGCGTGCCAGATACTCCAGGTTGACCTGGTGCACGATGCCGATGCCGGGCGGCACGACGCGGAAATGGTGAAACGCCTGCATGCCCCATTTGATGAAACGGTAGCGCTCGGCATTGCGCTGGAACTCGAGCTGCATGTTCAAATCCAGCGCATTGCTTTCGCGAAAATGGTCGACCTGTACCGAGTGATCCACTACTAGGTCCACCGGTACCAGCGGCTCGACGATCTGCGGTGGTTTGCCGAAACGTTGGGCGACGCTGCGCATGGCCGCCAGGTCGCATAGTAACGGCACACCGGTAAAGTCTTGCAGTACGATGCGCGCCACGATCAACGGGATTTCCTCGTTGCGCGTCGCTTGAGGTTGCCAATTGGCGAGTTGGCGGACATGGGCTTCGGTGACGCGTTGGCCATCCAGATTGCGCAGTAGCGATTCAAGGATGATGCGTAGCGACACCGGCAAACGCTCGACCTGGGCGATGCCGAGGTCGGCCAATGCCGACAGCGCATGGAAACGCGCATTCCGGCCGTCGCTCAATGTGAATGAGCGCAGCGTATCTTGTGCTTGCAGTGCCATGCGGGCCTCCCTGGGTGTGCGACCAAGGGGGCGTGTCCATGGCTTCTCGATCGCGTGTGCGTTGGGATCTTACTTTGCCATTCATTATGGCAGTCAGATCGCAGTCGGCCAGGGATTTGATGTCGGCAGGTGAGGAGGGCGGCGGCGGGCGGCATGCCCCGCCGCGATGGTACGGCTAGGCGAAGTTATGTTCTTGGCTTAACCCGATCATCCTCGCATGCGGTCAGTTCGTTTGCGTAGGACACGGTTTGCTCGACGCTGACGTCGTCGTCGTAAAGCGCCTTGATGTAGCGATCGGAGAGCTGCTTCCATTTCTGATGCGTACAGTCTTCGGTCGAGGTGCCGCTGACGTTTGCGAGAATCGGCGCGCTGCTCATGAAGGCCACGGCCAAGCCGGCTACAAGTGGATGTCTCATGAAAATCTCCTAAGTACATTGAAGTGTACGGGGTGTCGGCTGGGTTTGGTCGACAGGGTGTTAGTCCGCGTCGACGCGGTTATGCTCTCGTGAGTTTTCGGAAAGCGGTGACGGACAATGCGAAGGCGGCGTGAGTCCTGTTGCACAGGGATAGGGCTATATTTTTGACATTGTCGCACCCAGGACATATGACTAAATAATTCCAAGAAAAAATTCAGCATCCACGCGGAGTCGACAATGTTTACCAAGGGGCGAAATGACCTGTATGTGCGTGCCGGCTTAGCGACCCTGTGCATGCTGGCGGTGTCGGCCGCGATTTACGGTTACCTGATGCGCGACGAAGCGGAACGCGAAGCACAGGCACGCCAGGTCGCGGTTCAGGATCTGAAGGATCGAGTATTGGCCGGTAAGGCCATCCAGTTGGAGGCCACCTTCAACGCGATGTACCAGAATGCGCGCACCATCTCGCTGTTGCCCAGCATTCGGGGCATTTCCGGCGGCAACCGCCATAACGACAAGGAAGATGTGGTCGCCCAGGGGCGCATGAGCGCCGATAGCTTCAAGACCGTGCAGCAGATTTATAACAACTTGGCCGGTAGCGCGCATGTATCCGAGGTCTATGCGGTGCTGCCGGGGTTGGATTACAAAAAGGGCGAGGTGCCCTTTTTTATGTTCGACACGCTGATCGTCGATAACAATGCCAAAAGCGAGGACAGTGGCCCGGAGGTGAAGAATCCGGACAAGCCGGAAGAGCTGGAGGACGAGGAGTACACCTATTTCCCCAAGCAGTTGGATAGCATCCGCGCGGCACATCCCACTTTCGATTTCCACGCGATCGACGATATCCCTGCGTATTTCTCCCCGGTGATGCGCACTTGCGACAACACCCAGTACTACTCCAAGAAGGCCTGCAGCGTGCTCGACGCCAACGGCTTCATCTACTCGATCCCGATCTATCGCGGGGACAGCAAGGTGCTCAACGGCCTGATCGCCGTGATTTCTCGAACCAATGCCTTCGAAGCCGAACTGCTGGATGTGCCGTATCTGATTCTGACTGACAAGGATCGCGAAAGCGCGCATAAGGATGGCGTGACCATGCCGCCCGGCGTCTCGCCGTTCGGTCTGGTCAACGAGGCGCACGGCATTCGTATTTTCGACCGTCGCAATAAAGCGCTGGGTAAGCTGCTGGCGCAGCCAGACAACGCCGGCGAGCAACTGCTCGCCCGTCCGCTGAAGATCCATTCCGATACCCCTTGGGTGCTGTATCTCCACGTGACGCCGGTGATGTTGGCACAGGCGCTTACCCCCGTGGTCTCGGCTTACCACAGCCGGCTCGTGACAGTGTTTTGCGTGCTGTTGCTGCTTTATCTGCTGGCGTTGCTTTTTGTCTACCGGCAGCATCGCAATCATGTGGAAATGCGCGCACTGCGCGGGGTGGAATCGACCATCCTGCGAGTCGCCAGCGAACACGATTTCTCCACCCGTGTGCCCGCGGCCGCGCAGAGTAAGGCGCAGCGCACCATTGTCGCGTTCAATACCCTGTTGGAGGGGCTGCAGAGCAGTCTGCGCGAGGTGTTGCAGAATCTAAGCGAGATGGATGGCGCCTCCGGCCATTTGCAGACTTCATCCGCCTCGATGAAGAGCGCGGCGCAGGACGGCTCGCGCGCTGCGGCGCATATGCACCAGGAGCTCGAACTGATCGTCGCCAACCTGGCGGTGCTCAACGAGCGAACCCGTGCCGCCGCCGAGTTGACCCGGAAGTCTTTTGAAATTTCCGAGAACAACGACCAGATTATCCATCTGGCTGTCGAGGAGATCGGGACGATTGCCAGCTCGGTGTCGGCGGCGGCGGGCAAGATCACCGAACTGCAAGCCTCGACCGATGCCATTTCCCGCGTGGTGGGTGTGATCGACGAATTGGCCAAGCAGACCAATCTGTTGGCGCTCAATGCCGCCATCGAGGCGGCGCGGGCCGGCGAGGCGGGGCGCGGTTTCGCCGTGGTGGCCGACGAGGTGCGCAAGCTTGCGGACCGCACGACGCAATCGACCGACGAGATCGAGCAGATCATCCGGCAGATTCAGCAAAATACGCACGAAGTGTCCGATACCATGGGCACGGTGGAGGGACAGGTGCAATCCGGGGTCGAGCATGTCAACCGAACCGGCGACGCGGTGGCGCAAATCAAGACCAGCGCCGGCGAGGTGCTGGCCTTGGTTGGGGAGATCAGCCGGGCACTGGAGGAGCAAAATGCGCATACCGGCGAAGTGGCTCAGGAGGTTGCCCGGGTTGCAAGCCAGGCGACTCAGACCGAGCAAGCCGCGTTGCATACCGCCCAAGACGCCGACCAGGTGACGGCGCTGTCGGCTGCTATGGCTCGGGCCATCGGCCAATTCAAACTTTGAGCGAGCCGGCGTCGTCGGCTTGGTCGTACAGGAAGTCGATTGCCAGGTGATGCATCAATTCGCGTAGGATCAGCAATGTCGCCGCAAGCTCGGCGTCGAGTGTCTGGCCGTTGCGCGGCCAGGGGCGGCCCAGAGCGCTGTCCGCCAACTGCTGGTAAACCTGTTCCAGCGCCGCGCGGCTCACCGGCGGCGGCGAAACGATAGCGAGCACTTGGCGGACCAGCGGGGAATCGGCCTGCCAGCGTGCGTTGGCGGGCAACTGTGCGCCAAGTGGCGCGATTCGATCCTCGACGAGTTGAATCGCGGCCTCCAGTCGCTCGGGGCGCGGCGGCAAGGGCGTCATGGCGACCTGTGCCAATACGGCACTGTCGAGCGTAAGTTGCCAGCCGTCGGGCAGCGCGGTCAGTTCGCAAGGCGCCACGCCCGATGCCACCGCCAGACGGATGGTCGGTCGTGGCGCTTTGGCGTTGTTGTTCTCTTTGTGGATGTTCATGGTTTGCCTTCCTTGTCGTATCAGTCTGCTGATGCGCGCGCCGGCGGGCAAGTGCTTCAACACAGAATTTCTTTTGGTGAAACCATGACTTTGCCAGGAAAAAATACATGAAACGTTGGTTGGTGTTGCTGGGTTGCTTGTGGTGGTTGCCGGTCGCGGCGAAGCCGTTTTTGCTGTGCGCCGAACCCTGGTACCCCTTCATCTATCAGGATGCGGGGCAAGCAAGGGGGCTGTTGGTAGATGCGCTGCAGCGTCAGCCCGATGTGCGTATCCGCTACCGTTTTATGGGCATGGCCGGTTGCGAGAAGCTGATGCGGCAAGGGCAGGTCGACCTGGCGGCTTTCGCCACGATGTCGCATTTGCCGCCAGGCTGGCTTAACACCCGTCAGACACTGGTCACCTGGGTGCTGTATGCCTGGGTGCCGTTAAAGAGCCCTGTCACCCATTTCTCGCCCGAAGCGTTTGCCGGTAAGCGCCTGGCCTGGATCGACGCCTACGATTACCCCGAGACGCTGGATAAAGACCAGCAATATCGGCGTGTGCCGGCGGTCGATTCCGTGGAGGCGGTGGCGCTGCTGGCCAACGGGCGCATCGATCTGATGCTGGACGATCCGTTTGTGACGCAAGACGTCGATCCGGTTTTTGCGCGAGCAATCCGTCGCCTGCCGGAAGTCGTCGCCAGTAAGCCGCAGCCGCTGGCTCTGCGGCCGGGTCTGGGGTGGCTGCGAGACCGCATCGATCGGGGCGTGCAGCAGATGCGCGACGATGGCAGTCTGGATGCATTTTATCAATTCCACTTCGGCGCGGGACTACAGGCGCTGTCGGTGTCCGATAAACCCTAGCGGTGTTACTGCGCCAGGCAAATCAGTCTTTCGGGGTATGTAGTTTTACGATCAGTAGCGAGACGTCGTCTTGGGCGTGGTTACCGTCCAGGTGTTCGCTCAATGCGGCGAGAACATGCTTGCCGACCGAGTCGGGCCAGCCGGTTTCGATCGCACGGATGACGCCGTCGATACCGAATAGCTTGCCGTGCGGCATACATGCCTCGGTAATGCCATCGGACGTCAGTACCAGCAGGTCGCCGTCTTGCCAGGGGATCTGCTCGAGTCCTGAGTCGAAATCGCTCTCGTCGAGAATGCCCAAGGGGGGGTAACGCGGCGGGAAGAGGTGTTTCAGCTTTCCGCCGGCGCCGATCAGTAGCGCGCAGGGAGTCCCGCCGTTCCAAATCGACAGGGTGTGTTGGGTATAGTCGATCGAGCAAAGTGCGGCCGCGACGAAGCGACCGGTCGGTAACAGGCTGTGCAGTTTTTTGTTGATGCCGCTGGCCAGTAAGCTGGTGGAGAGGTATTGCTTGACCAGTTCGTAGAAGCCGTCAATGACCGGCAAGGCGCTGATCGCCGCCGTTAGACCGTGTCCGGTGCAGTCGGCGAGCAGAAAGTGTTCGATACCGGGTGCGGACAGACTGCGGCAGACAACGTCTCCGTTAAAAATGCCCGCGGGGTGGAGCTTGTGCCAGATGTGCGCTTGACCGACGAAGGAGCGGTAGGTCAGGCGCTGGATGAGCTCCAGCGCCAGCGTCTGCTCGAACTCGTTTTCTTCGTAGTAGCGTGCCAAGCGTATGGCGTCTTGGGTGATTTGCTGTTGCAGGTGCGCAATGCGTAAGAAGACCTGGATCTTGGTGAGCAGCAGCTCGGGATTGACCGGTTTGATCAGATAATCGTCGCCGCCGATACGTAGACCGGCCATGACCTGTTCTTCATCGCCGTTGGCCGATAGGAACAGAATCGGTACCCAATCGTCGCGGAATAGTTGGCGCAATTCGGCGGTGGTTTGCAGGCCGTCCATCTCCGGCATGGCCATATCCATGACCACTAGGTCGGGACGTTGCTGCCGGCAGAATTCGATCGCATCTTGACCTCGCCCTGCGCCGTGGCAGCGTAGGCCGGCCAGTTCGAGGCCGTGTGTCAGCAGCTCAAGTGAAAACCTGTTGTCATCGACCAGCAAAATTAGCGGTGGTGGCATGGGTGCCTCAAGTCGATTGGCTTTCAGTAACAGGCGTTGAGTGCGAAGGACCCGCTCGACGGGTTCTGGTACGCAAGTTACATCCGATATCGTTCTCAGCAGTCATTATTGCCGACCGGTCGTAGAATGCAAGTCGATTATATTTAACAATTCCGCGCGGACAAATGAATATATAAATTTATTAGATGGCCGAATGATGGTATATAAGTCGTCCCATGGCGCGGCTGTATGCTAGGGACAGGCGCCATCGTACGTACCCAGGAGTTGTTCATGACCACCCATTCTCATGCCGAGATGCCGCCCGAGGCGCAGATGATGCTGGCTGCCGCCTGGCAGGCGCAATGCGCGGGACGGTTGCGTGCAGCCGGCAGCGGCTATCGGCGCGTGCTGGCGCGTTGGCCCGATTTGGCCGATGCGCATCACTCCTTCGGTTTGTGGCAATACCAGAGTGGGCAAGGCGAGGCGGCGTTGGCTTCGTTGCAACGCGCCGTGACGTTGGCGTCGGCGCGTGCCGATTGGCACAACGACCTGGGTAATCTGTACACCGCGCTGGGGCGCGATGACGAAGCTGCGGCGGCTTTCATCGCTTCGCTGGAATGCGATGTGCACCAGGCGCCGGTTTGGCGCAATCTGGGTGCGGTTCTGCAGCGCGGTGGGCATCTGGATGAGGCGCTGACCGCCTTCGAGAAGGCGTTGGCGCTGGATGTGACGCGCGCAGAAGCCTGGTGCGACTTGGCTGCGTTGCATGAAGCGCTCGGCAATGTGCTTGAGGCGGCGCATTGCCAATGCCAGGCTTATGTCCTGCCGCCGCACGAGGCCAAGCCGCGCCGGCTGCTGGCAACATCTTTTTACGTGCTTGGGCGAATCGACGAGGCGGCCGAGGTTTACCGTCAATGGCTCGACGCCGAACCCGGCAATCCGATCGCCGAGCACATGCTGGCGGCCTGCACGGTGGAGAACGTGCCGCCGCGTGCGTCCGATGCCTATCTGGAGATGTATTTCGACCAGGCGTCCGTGCAGTTCGACAACAAGATGCTCGACACGCTCGATTACCGGATTCCCGAGTTGATCGGCCAGATGCTGGCCGAATACGATCTGCCTGCCCACGGTCTGAACGTGCTCGATGCCGGTTGCGGCACTGGGCTGTGCGGATCGTTCTTGGCGCCGTGGGCACGCGAGTTGATCGGTATCGATCTGTCGTCGAAAAGCTTGGCGCTGGCAGCGAAGAAAGATTGCTACGATGCGCTGCACCAGGTGGAAATCGTCAGCTATCTGCAACGGCACCCGGCGTACTTCGATCTGATTGCCAGTGCCGATACCTTCATTTACTTCGGCGCGCTTGAGCCGTTCCTGAATGCCGCTGCGGCGTCGTTGACCGCGGGCGGCTTGCTGGTGGCCTCGGTGGAAGAGCGTTTCGAGCAGGACGGCTTCGGTATTACGCCTAGCGGGCGCTACAACCATACCCAAGACTATCTGCGCGCCGCGTTGGCGGCGGCTGGCCTGACCTTGCTGACGTTGAACCAGGTGACTGTGCGGGTGGAGCTTGGCCGGCCGGTGCCGGGCTTGTTGCTGGTCGCGCGGAAAAATGCATCGTTCTCTCGGCCATAAGCCCGATTTAATCTTCCTTGCGTACTCTAGTACCATATTTTCTAAAATATAATGTCGATGACATGGCGTGCGCCGGCGCACGCCAACGAAGGAGCATGCAAAAATGAAGCGAGTCGTGGCGGTTTGGGATCTGCCTACGCGGTTATTTCACTGGACGTTGGTTGGGTTATTCGCCGGCATGTGGTTTACCGGCACGCAAGGTGGCGATTGGTTGCGCTATCACATCTGGTGCGGCGAGGGTGTGGCGGTATTGTTGCTGTTCCGCCTTGTGTGGGGGTTCTTCGGTAGCCAAACCGCGCGCTTCAGCGATTTTCTCAAGGGGCCGGACGTGATCCGCCGCTATTTGCGCGGTCGTCTGCCCGAACATCAGCAGCCTGGCCATAATCCGCTGGGCGGATTGATGGTGCTGGCATTGATCCTGGTGCTGCTGTTCCAGGTTTCCACCGGTCTGTTTGCCTCCGATGTCGATAGCTACCTGTACAACGGTCCCCTGGCGCATTTGATTGCCTCGGGGCGTTCCGAAGTCCTGACCGATCTGCATAAGGGCTTCTTCAACTTGATCATGCTGCTGGTGGCGGTGCATGTCGCCGCGGTGGTTTATCACCGCGTGTTCAAACGGCAGAACCTGATCGGCGCCATGCTCTCCGGCCGTAAGGCGTTCGACGCCGAGGTGGCGCCGCTCTATTTCGCGCCGCTGCGTTTGGCGCTGTTGAGTCTGGCGTTGTCGGCGGGTGTCGTGGTGGCGCTGGTGCTGGGGGCGGGGTAAGAGAGGGAGTAGGAACGGTTTATAGGGGACTGGCCCGTTCGGATGAATCTTAAAAACCTGTCCTTTGGGTCAGGCTACCTTGTCCCTCTCATAACGATCAATTAAAATCTATGACTTTATTTTAAATAAGAATGTCGTGAATTGCTGCGACAGTCTCCGCGCCCATGGATTTTTCCTCGTTGTTGGCCGCCTTCGCCTCCGCTTTCACGCAAGATCAACGTTTGTTATCGCTGCAGCTGGGTGACGATCAGCAATGGGACGGTGTGCTGCTGCCGCAAAGCGTCGAAGGCAGCGAAGCGGTTTCCGATAGTTATCGTTACACCGTCGACTGTCTGTCGGCCAACGGCAATCTACCGCTAAAAAATCTACTCGGCCTGTCGGCGCGCCTGGCCATACAAGATCAAAACGGCGAGCCGGTACTGCGCGGCGGCGTGGTCAGCCAAGCACAGGCGCTCGGCAGCGACGGCGGCTTCAGCCGCTACCGCCTGGTGATTGTGCCGCCCATAGCCTTGTTGACCCACCGGGTGACCAGCAGGGTCTTCCAAGACCAAAGCGTGCCGGACATCGTCAAACAGGTTATCGCCGAACATCAGGCGAACAACCCAGTCTTCACCCACTTGCAGACGCTCGTCTTTCAGTTGAGCGGCCAGCACGCGCCCCGTAGCTACACTTTGCAGTATCGCGAAAGCGACTATGATTTCCTGCGCCGCTTAATGCATGAAGAGGGCCTGGCCTGGCGCTTCGAACATGTCAGCAGCGGCTCGACGCTGCAAAGCCAACTGACGGTGTTCGACGATCCGTTCAGCCTGCCGCAATCAGCACAACAGCGCGTGCGTTTTCAACGTGCCGACGCCACCGAAAGCGAGGATGGCCTGACCGACTGGCAGGCACAACGGCAGTTGACCAGCGGTCAGGTTAGTCTGGCCAGCTTCGACTACAAGGCGGTGCAAACCGGTCACGGCCAGGACAGCAGCACGCGCGCCCTGAGCGACAGCGAACGCGCGGCGCAAAGCACGCTGGAAGACTATCAACCCCAAACGCTGTATTACGCCTCGGACGCCGATGGCCTGACCCGTTATGCGCAACAGCGTCAGCAAGCGCACGACCTGGCCGCTCAAGGTTTTCAGGGGGGCGGCACGCTGCGCGGGCTACACGCCGGCCACTGGTTTCGGCTGGATAATCACCCCGCGCACGACAGCCAGCCGGCCGATCAGCGCGAATTCGTGGTGACCAAGCAGCAGTTCAACGCGCGCAACAACCTGCCGGAGGCGCTCAAACAGTCGTTGAGCAGTACGCCGGACAGCGCGCCCTTCACCACCCAGTTCAATGCCCAGCCGCGCGGCCTGCCGCTATCGCCGCCTTACGCCAACACCGCCCTGGCCAAACCAACCGCCCCGGGCGTGCAAACCGCTACCGTGGTGGGGCCGGCCGACCAGGAAGTTTTTACCGACGAGTCCGGCCGCATCAAAATCCAGTTGCATTGGCAACGTGGCCAGGAGCACCCCGAAGCGGGCGCCGCCAGCGACGAACGTTCGAGTTGCTGGATCCGCGTCGCCATGCCTTCGGCCGGCGCCGGCTGGGGGCATCAATTCATCCCGCGCATCGGCCAAGAAGTGCTGGTGGACTTTATCGAAGGCGACATCGACCGCCCGGTGGTCACCGGGGTGCTGTACAACGGCAGCCACACCCCAGCGCAATTCAGCGGCGCCGGCAACCTGCCGGGCAACAAAACGCTGTCGGGCATCAAGTCCAAAGAACATCAGGGCAGCGGCTTCGGCGAACTGCTGTTCGACGACACCAGCGGCCAGACCCGCACCCGATTGTCCAACGAGCATGGCTCCACGCAGCTCAATCAAGGTTTCCTGACCCACCCTAGAATCGATGGTAAAGCCGAGCCACGCGGCGAGGGCTTCGAGCTGCGCACCGATCTGCAGGGGGCGATCCGCGCCGCCAAAGGTTTGCTGCTGAGTACGCATGCGCAAGCCAAGGCCAAGGATGGGCAGCTGGCCCGCGAGGAATTGGTCGGGCTGCTTGAGATGGCGCTCTCCATGGCGCAAAGCCTGTCGAGCCAAGCCGACACCCACCAGGCCGACCCAACCGATACCGCACCGCAGCAGCAGTTGGCCGACGACATCAAGCAATGGCATGGTGGCAGCAACACCGCCAAAGACCAGGCCGGTGGCGGCAAGGCCATTCTGGCTCTCGGTGCGCCACAAGGCATCGCCATTGCCAGCGAGGCCAGCATTCAGCAGGTCAGCGGCGGTAGTCACGACGTGGTCACCGTCAAAGACCACAACCTGACCATCGGCCAGCACTTCCGCCTGCGTGTCGGCCAATCGCTATCGCTGTTCGCACAGCAACTGGGCATGAAGCTGATCGCCGCCGCCGGCAAGATCCGCATTCAGGCGCAAAGCGACGACATCGAAATCGGCGCCGCCAAGAAACTGCACCTGTATGCGCTGGAAGAGCTGATTCTGGAAGCACCGAAGGTCACCATCAAGGCCAGCAACGCCGGCGCCGAATACGGCGGCGGCATTGTTACCAAGACCACCGCCACGCACCAGCAACACGCAGCCAGCCACAGCATGGACGGCCCGGCCAGCGTCAGCGCCGCACCGCCCAACATGCCGCAAAGCACCATGGCGACCCATGAGCAGTTCGGCGTATCCGGCCGCGCCGGCCAGGCACGGCCAGACCTGCGACACGACGTACGTAATGGTCAGAGCCAACCGGAGGGGGCGGGCAGCACCGATGGCAGCGGCGCTACGCCCACCCTGGCGGGCCGTGCCATCGATGCCCTCAAAATGACCCTGAAACGGAGCGGATGATGACCGACGTACTGAACACCGCAACCCGCCGCGTCAAACTACAGTTCGACAAGCAGGGCAACCCGTTTTTCGAATCGGTCAAAAGCCCGGACAGCTTCAAACAGCGTGCGCTATGCGTGAATCCGCCGCACAACGTGATTCCGGTGATCTTCGTGCCGGGGATCATGGGAACGAATTTGAAGTTAGCGGACAACAAGGGGGCCGCATGGGCGCCGCCCAATGGCACGCTTGAAGGGATTGGCGCCGCCACCAAGGGCACCTTCCAAGATCCTGCCGAGCGCCAAGTACTCTTCGATCCGAACAACACCGAGGTCAACCCGGATGGCCCTTGCCAGGTGCCGGACAGCCTTTTTTGGCTCACCACGGCGGAAGCCAAACGGCGCGGCTGGGGTGCGCTGCACCAGGATAGTTACCACCCGATCCTGCAACAGCTGGAAATTAGCTTGAACGACCAGTACAGCCTGCCGGGCCGGCCGCAGGCGCATGGTAATCATCCGCTGCCGGAAATCGGCATGCTCAGCCATTTGGCCGGCAGTTCGAGCCCACCGCCGCAGGCGCCCGGCTACAACCGCCCGCCCGACTATGCAAGCATCGCCGCCGAGGCGGTCAAGGCCTGGAACACGCAACCGCGCGCCTTGAG
>NZ_SNZP01000018.1 GCF_004363805.1 Paludibacterium purpuratum
TCCTGAACGACGGTACGTTTGAAATCTTCATTATGTTTTGCCATGAAAAACACCCCAAAGGTTGGAACGGTGTCCAACTCTTGGGGTGCAGTTCACTTCTGCGGCCGTTTCTATTTTCGACCAAAGTACGTCGCATGCCGTTCTGTAGTCATGGCATTACATGCTTCGGGACAAATGTCCCGAAAATGAAGAAAATTCCCGCTTATGGTAGTCGATTTACTCATGGATAAAACCTACTTGTCCTTTATATAAAACCCCGAACTTGTATGATGGCTAGGGACAGCTGGAGAGGGCGCAATGGCGAGAAGCATTGACGACGTCATCACGATTGTCGAGCAGGAACGCGGCATTTACGAACTGCTGAAAGGGTGCCCCTACGAGGTGCTCAAAGAGTTTTCGGTGGCGCGTTGCCGCAAGGGCGAATTCAGACTCAACCAGGGCCAGGTCTACGACAGCTTGTACATCGTCGTCTCCGGCCTGGTGCGTATTTATGTGATGACCGAAAGCGGGCGCAAGTACACGCTGGCGATTTACAAGCAAGGCAACTACATCGGCGAGCATGAAATTTTCGATCAGCGGCCGTATAGCTGTTTCGTCGAAGCCATTTCCGATGTGGTGCTGCTGAAGCTCAAGCGCGAGCCGTTTATCCGCTGGCTGGGGCTCGATCGCAATATCAGCGATTCGTTCACGCGCAGCCTGTGCCATCAGATCTATATGCTGAGCGAAAAGGCGGGGGTCGATACGCTGTACTCCTTGCGCCAGCGTATCTGCCAGTATCTGCTGGCGGTGGTGGCGCGCGAGAAGCCGGTGACGGTCGACCGCGAGGAATTGGGCGAGTTGATGGGCGTGGCAACACGGAGCGTCAACCGCATACTCAAAAGTCTGCGCGAGGAAGGGTTGATCGCGGTCGAGGGGCACACGATCGCCATCGTCGACTGGCCCGCATTGCAGACCGAGTCCGAAAAGAAAACATACGATTTTTACCAAAGAAAGTGAGCGCATCATGTCGGAGGCGAAGCAGCCGCATATCCGCTGCGGTCGCAAAGACGCGGCCCCGTTCGCGATTCTGCCCGGCGATCCGGAGCGGGTCGATCGGGTGAAGGCTTTTCTCGACCATCCGGTGGATATCGCCTTCAACCGCGAATACAAGAGTTGCCGAGGCAGTTATAAAGGTGTGCCGGTCATGGTGGTCTCCACCGGGATCGGCGGGGCATCGGCCGGTATCGCGGTGGAAGAGCTGCGCAGTATCGGCGTGCACACGCTGATCCGCATCGGCAGTTGCGGTGCGCTGCAGCCCGACATGCGGCTGGGCGATCTGGTCATCGCCTGTGGCGCGGTGCGCGACGATGGCGCCTCGCGCGCTTATGTCGGCGACCTTTTTCCAGCGGTGCCCGACACCGGGCTATTGACCGGTTTGCTTGCCAGTGCCAAGGCGCAAGGCTTTGCCCACCATTGCGGCATCGTCCATAGCCACGACAGCTTTTACACCGATCGCGAGGAGGCTTCGCGCGAGCACTGGCGCCAGCACGGCGTGTTGGCCGCCGATATGGAAACCTCGGCGTTGCTGGTGATCGCCCGGCTGCGCGGTTTGCGCGCGGCATCGATCTTGAATGTGGTGGTCGAGCACGACGGCAATATCGAAGCCGGCATCAACGATTACGTCACCGGCGAAAGCCGTACCGCCGTCGGCGAACGCAACGAGATACTGACCGCGCTGGAAGCCATCGTCGGCCTGGCGCGGCAATGAGCAAGTTACGTCTGCGCCTAGGCGCGGATATGTCACACACACAGGAGGCACTGTCATGAAAAACAGCATGTGGAGTCTGAAACTCTCGACATCGGCTTTGGTGCTGATTCCGGCCGCTGTCGGCATCAACTATATCGGCAAGCTGTTCGCCGGCCTGCTGAAACTGCCGCTGTGGCTCGACGCCATCGGTACCGTGCTGGCCGCCATGCTTGCCGGGCCGGTGGTCGGCGCGATCTGCGGCGCGATCAACAACGTCATCTATGGCCTGACCATGGATCCAATCTCCTTTATCTATGGCCTGACCAGTATCGGTATCGGTCTGTCGGTGGGTGTGTTGGCGCATCGCGGCCGTATTACCGGCATCGGCAGTGCCGTGGTGGTCGGTTTGATTGCCGCGGTGGTGTCCACGGTGATCTCCACGCCGATCAATATTGGCTTCTGGGGCGGTCAGACCGGTAACGTCTGGGGCGACCTGGTGTTTGCCTGGATGGCGGCGCATCACTTCCCGGTGTGGATGTCGTCGACGGTCGACGAATTCATCGTCGACGTGCCGGACAAGATCGCGACGGTGATCGTGGCCTATGGCATCTTCAAGGGCTTGCCGCAAAAGATGACGATCCTGTTCCGCCACGATAGTCAGACCGAGCAACTGTAAGGACGCCCATCTTGAAAGCGCTTAGCCTCTATCAGGATAACGGCACGCTGATCCACCGAGTGGATCCGATCAGCAAGCTGCTGTATATCGCGGCCGCCATCTTCATCCCCGTGGTGCTGACCGGCTTTACCGCCGGCTTGGCGATGCTCGGGCTCAGCCTGATGCTGTTGGTGCTGGCCCGAGTGCTGCGCAAGGTGGTGCCGTTGATCGGCTTCAGTATGTTGGTGTTGATTTCGGTGGTGATCATCCAAGGGCTGTTTTACGCCGGCAACCGTCAAGTCATGTTCGCACTCGGCGGCGTGCATTTCTACCGCGAAGGCTTGCTGTTCTCCGCCGCTATTTGCGTGCGGGTGCTCAACATCCTGTGCGCCTTCGCACTGTTGGTGCTGACCACCCGTCCGTCCGATCTGATCGAGTCGTTGGTGCGCCAGGGACTGTCGCCGCATTTCGGTTATGTGCTGTCTTCCGTGCTGCAAATCATCCCGCAGATGACCGGCACCATGGAAACCATTACCGACGCCCAGCGATCGCGAGGCATGGAAACCGAAGGTAGCCTGATGGTGCGCCTGCGTGCCTTCCTGCCGCTGATCGGGCCGGTGGTGATGAATTCGCTGGTCAGTACGCGCGAGCGCTCGCTGGCGCTGGAAGTGCGCGCGTTCAGTTCGCGCGCACAAAAGACCTTCCTCAACGAAGAGCGGGTCAGCACCAGTAACCGGGTGATCAAGATTGTGCTGTTGGCAGCCATGGCGGCGGCGGTGGCATGGAGAGTCGTGTCATGAAGAAGATCGTCGTCGAAGGGCTGAAGTATCGTTATCCGCTAACGGCCGAGCTGGCGCTGAACGATGTGTCGTTCGAAATCGAAAAGGGCGAATTCATCGGTATCATCGGCCGCAATCTGGCCGGTAAGTCCACGTTGTGCCAAGCCCTGATGGGGCTGGTGCCGCATTTTTATAAAGGCGCTTACGGCGGTTCGGTGACGGTGGACGGCTTGAACGTCGCCCAGACCGAAATCTGCGAACTGGCGCGTAAGGTCGGTCTGGTATTCCAGAACCCGTTTACCCAGGTGAGCGGTTCGAAGATGACCGTGTACGAAGAGCTGGCCTTCGGCTTGGAGAACCTGGGGGTGCCGCGCGCGGAAATGATGCCGCGTATCGAGAGTGCCATGGCGCTGTTGGGCATCGAGCGTTTCGGTAAGCGCAACCCATTCGATTTGTCCGGTGGCCAGATGCAACGCATGGCCATCGCCAGTGTGATTGCCATGGCACCGGACATCATCGTATTGGACGAGCCCACTTCACAGCTCGATCCTCAAGGCTCGGAAGAGGTGTTCCAGGCGATCCAGGCCTTGAGCCGCCAAGGCATGACGGTGATCATGGTCGAGCACAAGATGGAGAAGATCGCCCGTTACTCCGACCGGGTGATGCTGCTCGACCACGGGCGGCTGGTGGATTTCGACACGCCCGAGCGCGTGTTCTCGCGCGATGATCTCGCGCAATACGGCATCGCCGCGCCGATCTTCGCCCGCATCTGTCAGGGGCTGGGCATCCGGACCCCGCAGACCGGGCTCTATCCGATGACGTTGGACGACGCCTACGACCAGGTGGTGAATTGGCATGAATAAGATCGAGATCCGCAACCTGGTGTTTCATTACACCGCGGGCGAGCCCATCCTGAACGATATCTCGTTGGCTTTCGACGCCCGCTCGACCGCCATCATCGGCCAGAACGGCGCCGGCAAAACAACCTTCGTCAAGCTGCTCAAGGGGCTGTTGAAGCCTGTCGGCGGCGACGTGGTCATCAATGGCATCAATACCAGCGATGCCACCGTGGCGGCGTTGGCGCGCCACATCGGGCTGGTGTTTCAGAATCCCAACGACCAGATATTCAAGAACAAGGTGCTCGACGAAGTCATGTTCGGCCCGCTCAATATCGGCCAAAGCCAAGACGAAGCGCGCGAGCGTGCCGATGCGGCATTGGCGATGGTCGGTCTGGCGGGGCGCATCAACGACAACCCCTACGACTTGAGTCTGTCCGAACGCAAATTGATCAGTATCGCTTCCATCGTGGCGATGAATACCGAGATCATCATCTTCGACGAACCGACCATTGCTCAGGATTTTTCCGGCAAGGAACACATCAAGGCGATCATTCGCGACTTGGTTGCCCAGGGGAAGCTGGTATTGACCATCATTCACGACATGGATTTCGTCGCGGAAACCTTCGAGCGCACGCTGGTGTTCGCGCAAGGGCGGGTCTTGCTCGACGGCTCGACGCGCGAAGTGTTCGCCGAGGAGGAAGTGCTGCGCCAAGCCCATCTCGAGCCGCCGCACGTCACGCAATTGGCGCACCGTACCGGCTTGCCAGGCACGCCTTTGACGGTGGAGGAGTTTGTGCGCGAGAAGCGGGCGCAAGGCGCGATGCGGCCGGTGACGCCCTAGCCAAAAGCGGCGCGAGCCGCTATCATGTCGCACTTCCCGGAAGCTTGGCAGAGTGGTCGATTGCACCGGTCTTGAAAACCGGCAAACCGAAAGGTTTCCAGGGTTCGAATCCCTGAGCTTCCGCCAGAATAAATTGATAGGCCGCCAACGACATTTGTCGTTGACGGCCTTTAAAATTTCACGTCACCAAGCCTGCCCGGCGAACCACGCGGGAATGTCCGGTGCCGGCATCGGCTTGGCGAAGTAGTAGCCTTGCACGCTGGCGATGCCGCTTTGCATGACGATATCCAACTCTTCCCGGGTTTCCACGCCTTCGGCGGTGACCGGGATGCCTAGATCCACCGCCAATTCGGCGATTTTCTTCAGCAGGGCTTGGCGGCGGGTGTCCTGCACCAGGCCTTTAATGAATAGGCGGTCGCATTTGAAGCCCGAGATGGGGAGATCCGCCAACAGGCCGAGCGATGAGTAGCCGGAGCCGAAGTCGTCCATGATCACGCCGATACCTTTGGCCTTCAGTTGGCGGATGATGCGCACCATTTCGCCACCGTTGGCGATCAGCGCGTGTTCGGTGATTTCCAGCCGCACACGGCTGGGGGCCAGTTCGCGTTGCTGTAGCTGGCAGTGGATCCAGTCGACGAAGTCCGCCTCCAGTAGGGTGGCGGGCGAGACGTTGATGTTGATGGTGGCGCTGTCGAAACCTTGGCGGGTCCAGTCGGCCAGGTGATCGAGGGCATTGCCGATGATCAGCATGTCGACGTGCGCGCCCTGGGCCTGCAGCGTGCAGGCCAGGATGAATTTTTCCGGGTTGATGCGACCCAGCACGGGGTCGCTGACGCGTAGCAACGCTTCGAAGTGCGCCTTGGGTTGGTGCGGTGTGACGATGGGCTGAAAGTGGATCTGCAGCTGCTTGGGGTGCAAAAGCTCCGGCAATCGGGCGGAGATCAGGGCGAGTTGCCGGTCGTGGCCTTGGCTTGCCGCGACGCTACTGGCGCCCGGTGTGACTACGTTGCGGAATGAACGTTGCCGGCGCCGTTCGGAGTGTATGGCCTGCAGCTGGTCGGCGGTAATGGCCAGGCCGAAGGCGAGGACGGTGATCAGTAAGTGTGCACTGCTGTTCGGGACGAGCTCGGTCGAGCTTGGCAGGGGGAACGTCGTGACCAGGCACCAGTGTAAAGGCGGAATCAGCATGCCTGCCAGGATTTTCAGTCGCCAGGTCAGGGGTGTGAACTGGCTGCCGATGGCGCTGAGGCGTGCTTTGCGATGCTTGAGCGCGAGACCGGCGGCGAGAAGAACCGCCAGCGCCAGCGATGCGGCGAAGGCCGACGGTTCGATGGTCAGCGTGCCGGGTACGAAGCCGAACGACAGCACGGCATGACCGAGTAGCATGCCGAGCGCCAAGCCGAGCGCGGCTAGGCAGACGCGACCGGCGTGCGTGTCGGTGCTCAGCGTGGGGACGGTCAACCTGGCGCTGAAGCTGTTGATCAATAGCCCCAACAGTGCCGGCGTGAGTGGCAAGCCGTCGGTGGATAGGTCCGGATAGATGAAGAAACCGGTCACGTCGAGCACCCAAACCAGGCCGCCGATGCTAAATGCGGCGCGCGAGGTTCGGATCACGCGGCTGGCAGGGTCGATGGCATTGCTGGTTTCCTCCACAAGCTGTTGGCACAGATGTACGACCAGCGCGCCCAATGCGCCGTAGAACAATGCAGGCAGCCCAAATGGCATGGCGCGGCCGGTCTCTTGGAGTAGGGCAATGTTCATGGGGTCTCTTGTGGGGCGGTTGGCATCGGTAACCGGTATGGCTAATTGCGGTTTCGATTTAAATTAAGGCCATCAATTGTTAACTATGAATTTAAGATATGATTATGTCAAAAAAAATGCTATCTGTCTGCGTTTTTGACATTAAGGGGAAATGTTCGTCTACCGATGTTGCTGTAAGCCAACGGCAGGCACGACGACGAGCCGGTGGCTCACCGCTTGGAGCGGATCGCCGCCTTGAAGCGCCTAGGCTTGAGCTTGGACGAGATCGGCCAAGTTCTGGATCTGTGGATCGAGACTTCGCTACACCGGTCGGGCGTTAAGCGCCAGCATTTCCGCCGCGTGATGCCGAGTGGCGTCGGTGATTTCCACGCCGCCAAGCATGCGCGCCACTTCGTGCACCCGTTCGTTATCGCCGAGGACTTGAATGCGACTCAAGGTCTGGTTTTTCCGGGTTTCCTTGCTGACTTGCCAGTGTTGATCGCCGCATGAAGCCACTTGCGGTAGATGGGTGACGCACAGCACTTGGTAGTGTTGGCCCAAGGCTTGGAGTTTCTTGCCGACGACCTCGGCCACTCGCCCGCCGATGCCGACGTCGACTTCGTCGAAGATCAGCGTCGGTACGCGCGCCACTTGGCTGATGGCGACTTGCAGCGCCAGGCTGATGCGGGACAGTTCGCCGCCGGAGGCGATCTTGCCTAGCGCTTGCAAGCGGGTGCCGGTGTTGGTGGCGACCAGGTATTCGATGTCTTCCAGACCGTGCGAGCCTGGCGTGCCGAGCGGGGTGAGGGCGATGTCGAAACGGGCGCCGTTCATGGCCAGGGTTTGCATTTCCTCGGCGACGCGTCGGCCAAGCTTGCCAGCAGCTTTATGGCGCGTTGCGCTCAATTTGTCGGCGATATGACGATAGGCGGCGTCGAGTTCGTTTTCGGCGTGCGACAGCGCCGCCAGATCGGCAGCGGCGTCGAGTTCGCCGAGCTGGCGCTGCCACTCTTCCAGCCGTTGCGGCAAGTCTTGCGGCTGGCAGCGATATTTGCGCGCCATGCTCATCAAGGTGTCCAGTCGGTGCGCCATCTCCGCGAGTTGTTGCGGGTCTTCTTCGATATGGCCGACGTAGTCGCGCAGGCTGTGCGTGGCTTCGTGCAGCTCGGCGTCGACCGAGGCGAGCAAAGTCTGAACCTCCGACAGGCGCGGGTCGAGGTGAGCCAGCTTGCCTAGCCGGTTTTGCACCGCGGCCAGTAGCGACAGGCAGTTGCCGTCCGTTTCCGATAGCGCGTCGATGGCTTGGTGGGCGCTGGCAAGCAATTCTGCGGCGTTGGCCAGTCGGTCGTGCGTCTGATTCAGGGTTTCCCATTCGCCGGGATGAATGCCGAGTGCGGCGACTTCGCTGATCTGCCAGTCGAGCCGCTCGCGCTCGCTTTGCGTGTGCTGTGCGTTTTTTTCGGCTTCGAGCCGGGCTCTCCGGGCGCTTTGCCATGCCTGCCAGGCGCCTTCGACCTCGCGAGCGAGCGCCTCCGCGCCGGCGTAGGCATCGAGCAACGTGCGCTGAGTGTCGCCACTTGCCAGCGACTGGTGCGCGTGCTGACCATGGATGTCGATCAGGGCGTCGCCGAGCAGCTTGAGCTGAGCGAGCGTGGCTTGCTGACCGTTGATCAGGCTTTTGGAGCGGCCGCTCTTGTCGACGATACGTCGCAGCAGAATTTCGCCTTCGTCGCCGGCCAGTTCGTTGTCGGCGAGCCAGGCGGCGAGATCCGGGCGGTCGACGATGGCGAAGCGGGCGCAGATGTCGGCGCGGTCGCAGCCTTCGCGCACGATCTGCGCGCCCTCGGAACGGTCGCCGAGCGCCAAGCCCAGCGCGTCGAGGATAATGGATTTGCCGGCGCCGGTTTCGCCGGTCAGCACGGTAAAGCCGGCGGCGAAATCGAGCGCCAGTTCGTCGACGATGACAAAGTCTTTGATGCTAAGCGATAACAGCATGGCAGTCGGCATCCGGTGTCAGAGAAGTCGCTCGCCCCAGTGCAATTTGTGGCGCAGCATGTCGTAATAGTTGTAGCCGAGCGGGTGCAGGATGCGCAGCGGGTTGCGGTAGCTGCGGATCAGCACCCGATCCATTTCCATCAGGTCGCAGTTGGATTGGCCATCGAAATGTACGCGGGCATCCAGGCCGCGCGTCAGCATGAACTCGACCTCGCAGGAGTCGTTGACGGCAATCGGTCGATTGTTCAGCGATTGCGGACAGATCGGCACCAGGGTGATCGCTTGTAGCGTGGGCTGCAGGATCGGGCCGCCCGAGGCCAGCGCATAGGCGGTTGAGCCGGTCGGAGTCGAGACGATCAGGCCGTCCGAACGCAGGCTGTAGACGAACTGGTTGTCGATGAATACTTCGAATTCGATCATGGTGCCGACCGCGCCGCGGTTGAATACCACGTCATTGAAGGCCAGGGCGTTGGCCACTTCGGCGTCTTCGCGCAAGACCACGGTCTGCAGCAGTATGCGATCTTCGGGGATGAACTGCCCTTGCAGGATGGCGTCGACCGAATCGAGCATCTCATGCAGCGGGATGTCGGTCATGAAGCCAAGCCGGCCCTGGTTGACCCCGATCATCGGCACGCGGTAGGGCGCCAACAGGCGCGCGATCGACAGCATGGTGCCGTCGCCGCCGAGCACGATGGCCACGTCGACCAGTTTCCCCATGTCCATGCGGTCGATCAGCGCATGCCCGCCGGCCTCGACCTGCGTGGCGCTTTCCTTGTCGATGAAGACATTGATGCCGTGCTGTGCCAGGTGGTCGGCCAACTGGCGCAAGCTTGCGACGATGTTCGGCTTACTGTGGCGAGCGACTAGGCCGACGTTTTTGAACAGACTTTGCATTCGGGTAGTTTACCGGTTGTTGCTCATGTCGTCTGCATTGTGCTTCATGCCGGTCGCTTCGAGCGCTTTGAGGTAGAAGCGGATCAGATCGGCCAGCGAAGTCACATCGAGCTTGCTGAACAGGTTGGCGCGGTGCACTTCGACCGTGCGTGGCGAGAGGTCGAGTTCTCTGGCAATTTCCTTACTCGACAAACCGGCGGCCACGCCTTCGAGTACTTCGCGCTCTCGGCCGCTGATGCGTGCAAGCCGTGCCAGAACCTCTTGGGTTTCCACCTCTTGGCTGTGTTGACGGATGCTGAGTCGGATGGCTCGGCGCAAGCTCTCGACCAATCGCATCTGATCGACCGGCTTGGTCAGGAAGTCGATCGCGCCGTTCTTGAAGGCGCGTCGGCATTGCTCGACGTCGCCATGGCCGGTGATGAACACCAACGGGATGTTGATGCCGCGTTCGGCCATCGTGTCCTGCAGCGCCAGTCCGCTAATGTGCGGCATGCGGATGTCGAGGACGGCACAGCCGATCTCGCCAGGCTGGCACTGCAACAGAAATGCTTGAGCGCTGGAAAATTTGAGGGCGCGCATGCCCTGGGCGCTGATCAATAGTGCCAATGAGTCGAGGACGGCCGGGTCGTCATCCACGATATAGACGGTGGGCGTCATGGTGGTCATGTCATTCTCTCGTATCGATATACGGTGGTGTGCCGGTGTCGAGCGGCGGCAGCTCGACCACGAATTCGGCGCCGCCGCTCGATCGGTTGTGGGTGCTGATGTGTCCGCCGAAACTTTCGATGATGGTTTGGCAGATGGTCAGGCCCAATCCCATGCCGCCGTTCTTGGTGCTGAAGAACGGGGCGAAAACATTGTCGATCTTATCATCGCCGATGCCCGGGCCGTTGTCGCCCACTTTGATGCAGACGTGGCGAGCGCTGAAGCTGGTTTCGACGAACAAGCAGCCGGGGTGGGATTGGCCGTGCATGGCGTCGATGGCGTTGCGTACCAGATTGAGTACAACCTGCTCCAATTGAATGGTATCGGCGTAAACCAGCGGTAGGTGGCTGCCGGGGTGGTAGTCGACGGTGATTTCGTGCTGGCGCAGGTCGTAGTCGGCCAGAGCCAGTACATTGCTGATGGCGTGGTTGACGTCCACCGGCGTGTGTTGGTGTGTCTTCTTGGAGACGAATTCGCGCAGACGGTGCACGATCTTGCCCGCTCGGTCTGCCTGGTTGACGGCCGATTGGATGGCCTGGACGATCAGCTCCAGGTTGGGGTCGTCTTCCTCAAGCAGGCTCAGGCTGGCCTGGCAATAGCTCATGATGGCCGACAGCGGTTGATTGATTTCATGGGCGATACCCGAGGCCATCTCCCCCATCGAGGTGATACGCGTGACGCGGGCCAGTTCGTACTCGTGTTGCTTGAGGCGCGCCTCGCTGGTTTCTAGCGCCTCGAGCATACGGCGCCGCAGCGGCGCGGTGTCGCGAAAGGCCAGCACGGCGCCGATCAGGCCGCGGTTGCGATCGAACAACGGCGACACGGAGCCTTCGATCAGCAGTTTTTCGCCGTCGGGGCACAGCAGATAGCTGTTTTCTTCCAATTCCCGTGGCTGCTGCTTGGCGAGACATTCGATGAATGGATCGGCTACCGCGCGGCGGGCGAACTCGTAGCGCAACTTGAAGACCTCGCCCAATGGATGGCCGATGGCCTGCTCTTCGCTGGTGCCGAGGTGGCGCTGGGCGGCCGGATTCAGGTATTGCACCATGCGCTGATTGTCGATGGTGATCACGGCATCGCTGATGGCCTGTAGCGTCACCATGGCGTGTTCCCGCGTGCGATATAGGCTGTCGTCGGCGAATTCCCGATCCTTGCGCGCGTTGTGACGGATGGTCACGATCAGCAGAATCAGGTAGCTGGGCAGCGCAGCGGCCAGGATGGCCAGGAGCAGGTTCGCACGGTCGATCGTGTGGAGCCGCAACTGGCTCGAGATGTTGAGTTCGTACGGGAAGTAAGGCGTGGCGATTTGTTCGCGGCGCTCTATGCGCGGCAGCAGCAAGTCGAGCTGGCTGGGCGATAGGAGGGCGTGCCGCGAGTAGACGGCACTGTCGTACTGGCTGGAAGCACCCTCCTGGCGCGAGAGCGTGATGTCGAATAAATCCGATTGCTCGTCGTGCAGGTTGATCAGTCCGTCGATACGCAACAGTATTGTGACGATGCCGATACTCTCTTCCGGTCGCATGATCGGGCTGGTCGAGGGTGGCGAAGGCGAGTACAGGGCATGGATGTAGGCGATGGCCGATTGGTCGTTGCTTAGGCGTAACAGCGGTGTGACCTCGATATCGGTGCTGCGCAACGCACGTTCCACCGTCGGACCGACGATCGTGTCTGCCAGAAGGTCGAGCCCCATGGCGCTACGGGCGTTTTGCGTCAGCGCGGGCTCCGCCATGGTGAAGGGGATGTAGGATTCTCGGGCCGGCGCGGTATGCCAGTTGGCGCTTTGGAGCCATCCGGCGTGGCCATCGTGCTGATAGTCGCGGATACGGAAGTCCGGGCCAAAGGTATCGCGCTGGGCGTACTCGAAGGTTGGCCGTTGATAATGGGCGATACGTTGTTGAAAGCCCATGGAGTAGATGAAGCTGTAGCGTTTGGCGGCCTGCTGCGCATAGCTGCGCAGCTCGGTGTCGCGCACGTCAGGATCGCTGGCGATGATATCTTCGAAGCCGAACATGACGAGTTCGCAACTTTTTAACCGGGCTTCGACGCTGCGCGTCAGATAGAACGAGACGCGTTTGAAATGCTGTTGCTGGCGCTGGATGTCGGCACCGATCATCAGGCCGACCGCGAGCAGGCTCAGCACGAGCCAGGTGGCGAAAAACCAGGCCCAGGCCTTGCGGGGTGCCTCGGACAGCAGAAGTTTCTGCCCGAGCCAGAAGCCGGTATGCGCCGTGGGAGGAGTGTCGCGTTTGGACATATCAGCGGTTGCGGATGATCATGATGGCGGTGCCGGTCTTCAGCAGGGTGTCCGGGCCCGGGCCGAACTGAACTTCTTCGCCGGGGTGCTCTAGCGCGACGATCAGCAAGCGGCCACCCTGGGCGGCCTGGTAGTCCTGCAGCGGCTGGCCATCCCACTGTTCCTCGGTGGTGATGATCTCGGCCTTGAATGTATCGGGATAGCGGTTGTGCAGCGTTTCGAAAAAGCGCTGGGTTTCCGGGCGCAACACGCTATTGGCCATGCTCATGCCGCCCAGCATCGAGGGCACCACGACCTTGTCTGCGCCGACAGCCGTCAGTTTCTTGCGGGTGCTTTCGTTTTCCGCCTTGGAAATGGTGGTGATCGCCGGGTTCAGGCTCTTGGCGGTCACGATGACGAAGGCATTCTCCGCGTCGGAGGTCAGGCAGGTGATGATCGCTTGAGCCTGGTCGATGCCGGCGGCCAGCAGATTGGCGTCCTGGGTGGCATCCCCGACGATGTAGGGTACGCCGCGTGCTTCGAGTTGGTTGGCGATGGCATCGTTGCGTTCGATGACCACCACCTGATGCCCGCTGCGCTCGATTTCTTCCAGCGTGTAAAGTCCGGTTCGGCTGAGGCCGCACAGAATGACGTGTCCCGAAAAGCGGGCAATGACCTTTTCCATTTTTTTACGCTTGAGGTAGAGGGGAAGATCGCCCTGAAACAGCATCAGGGTCAGTGAGGAAATGCCGTAACCGACGACGCCGGTGCCCAGCACGATCAACAGGATGGTGAAAATGCGGCCGCCGGTATCCAGCGGATGCACTTCGCCATAGCCGATAGTCGATAGCGTAATGACCGTCATGAACAGGCTGTCGAGTACCGACCAGCCTTCGATGAGCGTGTAGCCGAGCGTGCCCGCTAGCAAGGTTGCCAGCAAGAGTCCCAATAGATACAGCAGCTTGCGGGTGAATTTTTTTCTCATACAGCCTGACTAGACAACGGCGCGCGCGCCCGAAAGCCCGGCTGCACGCCATTGCGGCAATCAGTCGTCGAACAGAGCGGGGTGCTGCCGGAGAAAGGCGGCAATCTTCGGTGCGATGACGGCTTGGCAATAGGGCGCCTGGCGATTTTGCCAATAATATCGTTGATGATGGTTTTCTGCAGGATAAAATGTGCCGACGGGCGCGATTTCGGTCACGATAGGCTGCGGAAAATGTCCGGTTTCGGTGAGTTTTCGCACGATTGCCCGCGCCGAATCGCGTTGAGTGTCATCCTGATAAAAGATGGCGGATCGGTACTGGGTACCGATATCGTGCCCCTGTCTGTTGAGGGTGGTCGGGTCGTGAATGCTGAAGAACACCTCCAGCAAAGTGATGTAGGACACGACCCTCGGATCGAATTCGATGCGCACCGTCTCGGCGTGGCCGGTCTCGCCGCCACATACCGCCTGATAGTCCGGGTTGGGCGATTGTCCGCCGCAGTAGCCGCTGATCACCTGCCGCACGCCGCCGATGCTGGAGAAGATGGCTTCCAGGCACCAGAAGCAACCACCAGCCAAATAGGCCATTTCAAGGGGTTCCTGCGTAACAGCGACTTCGCTTGCCGTGTGGTTTGTCATGACGTTTCCTTGGATTGTCGCTAGGGCTAGTCGACCCGCTTTTGCCGAGTGCGGCGTGTGATTTCAGCATATCCAGGTTAATTCAGATATCAAATCTTGCCGCCTGTCCAATGTGGATCGCGCGTTCCGCCGAGGCGATGGTCTCGGGCCGATGGGCGATCAATACGCGTGTCATGTTGAGCAGCGCCACTGCGTGATTGATTTGCCGTTCGAGATCCACGTCCAGATGGCTGGTGGCTTCGTCAAGCAGCAGGATATGCGGTTGACGGTAGAGGGCCCGTGCCAATAACAGGCGCTGTTTTTGCCCGCCGGAAAGCGTGGTGCCCATATCCCCGACTAAGGTGTGGTAGGCCATTGGCAGCGCCATGATGGTGGCGTGCAGTGCGGCGGATTGGGCACAGGCTTCCACGCGCGCCAGATCCGGCTGCGGGTCGAAAAAGGCGATGTTGTCCAGGATGGAGCCGGCGAACAGTTGATCGTTTTGCATGACGCAGGCGCAACGTTCCAGTATGCCGTGATGACCTAAGGCACGTAACGGTACGCCGCCGATCAATATTTCGCCGTCGATCGGCTGGAAAATGCCTAACACCATTTTTAACAGGGTGGTTTTGCCGCACCCGCTCGGGCCGACCAGGGCGACCGATTCGCCGTCGCGTATGGTGAAGCTGAGGTCGCGTATTAACCAGGGTTCGTTGGGGGCAAAGCGAAACGAAACGTGGCGAAATTCAATCGAAGAATCCGCGGGGCTTACCGTACCCAATCGGGGCGGCGGATCGGGCTCGCTCAATACGATGTCCGCCAAGCGTTCGACTTGCAGGCGTAGCATTTTCAGCTCCACCGCCTTGCCGATCAGCCCTGCCATGCGTGTCGCGAATTGCGTGCTGTACGTGGTAAAGGCGAGGTACATGCCCACCGAGAACGACTGGTCCAATACCAAAGAGGCACCGAACCACAGTACCGCAGCCTGCTGCAGGCCGAGCAGCAGCATTTCGCTCGTGTGGTAGGCGATAGCGAGCTTTTCCGACTTGACGTGTGTGTTGGTGCGCTCGATCAACAGATTCAGCCAAGCCGAACGTCGTTCGCCCAGTCGTTGAAACAGCTTGACGGCTTGAATGCCGCGCAACGTTTCCAGGAGGTGGCCATCTTGGCGGGCCTCCAAGACCAGCAATTTTTCGCTGACTTCTCGCAGATGGCCATACCAGGCCCAACGCAGCAGACCGTAAGTCGCTAGGCCGATGCAGGAGATCATTGCCAGAGAGGTGCTATAACGCAGCATGACGCACAAGGTGCCGATGACCAGCAAGCCATCCAGCAGGGCTTCGATGAAGTAACGGCTCAGGGTTTGTTGGATCGTGGCAGCACCCTGAAAGCGGGACGAAATATCGCCGATGAAGCGCTTTTCGAACCATGCCAGAGGCAAGCGCAACAGATGACTGAAAATGCGTGTGGTCCATTGCAGGCCGACCAGGGTACTGAACTGCAGTACGGCCCAGGCACGCACAGCCGACACCAGGGCTTGCGCCATGACGACCAGCAAAAAGCCGACCACCAACACTTTGAGCATATCCTGGTCGGCGCTCAACAGTACGCTATCGACCAACCATTGCGAGAACAGTGGCGTAGCCAGTGCCAACAGTTCGAGCATCAACGCCAATAGAAAAATCTGTGCCACGGCCTGGCGCCAGCCGGTGGTGCCGGCCAATAAGTGTCGCCAGGGCAGGTATTGCGTTTCTTCGATTTTGCGAAACGCCGCTGTCGGGGATAGCTCCAGCGCAATGCCGGTGAAATGGCGCGATACCTCATGCCAATTGATATGGCGCCGGCCTGCGACCGGGTCGTGGATGACGATGCCGTGTTCGGCGACGCGTGCCAGCACCACGTAATGATTCAGATTCCAATGCAGAATCGCCGGGCGCTGCAGTTGCGATAACTCGGCGAGTTCCAGTCTGAGTGCTCGGCCAGCCATGCCCAGGTGCTCGGCGGTACGCACCAGGTCGGCCAGCGTCATGCCCTTGAGCGAAGTGGCAAAGCGGCGTCGCAGCGTCAATAAGTCGATGCGGTGGCCATGGTAGCCGGCGACCATGGCCAATGCCGCCAGCCCGCACTCGGCCGCTTCGGTTTGTAACACGACAGGTAGTGTCGGCCCAAAGGCGAGGCGCTGCTTCAGATTTACCATTTGCCGGTGACGCTATAAAGCGGCTCAAACACCCATTCGTACAAGCGGCGAGTTTCCAACATGATATCGCCTGTGACGCGCATTGACGGCAGTAGTGGGGTTTCCTTGCCGTAGGCGAGAATGGTGGGCTTCTGCAGCGCGACACGGATGCGATATAGCGGTTCCGTCATTTGGCTCAACGCCTGGATTTCCCCGGCCAACAGGGCGGTGCGTGCCACTTCGGTCACGGTGCCGTCGACATGGCCGAATTTTTGGTACGGAAACGCTTCCAGCCGTAGTTTGACGCGCGCACCCGGTTGGATGAAGCCGATCGCTTTGCTGGGGGCGAATAACTGCGCCTCCAGCGGTGCCTGCTGGGGGATCAATATGGCCATCGGGCGCAAGGGAGTGACGCTGGTGCCCGGCTGGGCGGCAATCGCAGTGACGCGTCCGGCTTCGGGGGCGACGACGAGCAGTTCGCGCAGCACTTCGTTCTCTAGCAGTGCCTGCTGCACGGCCTGTGTGCCGCGCCGGAGCTCCGCCTGCTGGGTTGCCTGCCGTAGCGGTAGCGTGCGCTGTTGCGCGGCGAGCTCTGCTTTTTCGCGCTGCAGCGTGACCAACGTGCGTGCAAGCGTGGAGACCCGCTGGGCGACCTCCAGCCGCTCCACTTCCCTTTGTTGCAATTGCAACGGCGAGACGAAGCCCGCCTCGGCGAGCTGCCGATAGCGCTGCATGGTTTGGCGCGCCAGATCCAATCGCTGACGCGATAACGCCAGTTCGTGCCCCGCCTGGGCGATTTCCCGCGCCAAGAGTTGCAAGCGCAGCGACATATCTTGCGTTTGCAACTTCAGTAGATCCTGGTGCTGCCGCATGCTGTGCTCGAACGAGTGCAGCCGAGCGAGCAGTGTTTCGGCGATTTTTCCCTGTGCCGGCCCCGATTCGCCGTGGCGTTCGCCGCTGACCGAGAACAAGCGTTGGCCTTTTTGCACCAACGCCCCCTCCTGCACATGACGTTGGGTCACGGTGCCGGATTGGGCGGCGTAGAGGCGCAGTACTTCGCTGGCAGGCAGGATATAGCCGTCCACGGTGACGCGCCGGGTATAGTTGCCCCACGTCAGGTAGGCCGCCGTCATGGTGGCGAGCGACGCGAACAGATAAGCCAGCGCGCCGGTTTTGAACGACAACGCCACCGATACCGGCCCCAACAATTGATCGGCTTGCCCATCAATCGCTTCTTGGCGAAATAGCGTGTCTTCGTTCATCGCGCTCCAGGGGGGGCTTGGTGTTTGGGCACGGCGAGCGCCGTGAAGGCAAACAGCTTGCCGCGCAGCACGAGTTTGAAGAAGAGGAAATAAGGTCGTTGAAGCTGGGGAAAGTTCTTCTAAGGTTAGCGCTTTAATGGACGTTTCTGGCGGTGCGGCGTCATCGCCTCATGGCAGTTAGAAGGGTCGGATCAAGGCAAAACGCGGCATCTCGCCCTCTGGGCCTGTCACGGTTTCGTTGAACATGGCCTGAGGGCGGGCCCACAGGCCGTATTCGCCGTATAACGCGCGGTACATGACCAGCGGCTCTTCGGTTTCCGAGTGGCGGGCGATGCCGAGCACTTCATAGAGCTGGCCCTTGTAGTGACGATAAATGCCGGGAATGGGGTGCATGGGTTTAACGCCAGTATTGAGAGAATAACGGCAGGTAGCGCGCTTCGACGCGCATGCTTAATGCGGATTTTACATGATAACCCGGTAATGAGGTGTCGATCGGTTGGTTCGGGGTGCGAATCGGCACCACCAGGGGCGTGGTGGCGCTCGAACCGTTCTTGATGACCAAGGCTCTGTCGAAGTTTTCCAATTCGACGAAGCTGCCGGGCGGGTAGATGCCGAGGATCTTGACGATCTGGGCGATGTTGGCGGGGTCGAACGCTTCGCCGTGTCCGGCGTAAATAGAAGCCAAGGCGACTTTGGGCGCGATGCTGTTGCGATAGGTGCGCGTCATGAGTTTTGCGGTGACGACGTCGATTAAGTGCAGTAGCTGTGCCAAGGGTGGAATGTCCGTCTCGCCGATGTCAAAGGGGTAGCCGCGGCCATCCCTGCGCTGGTGATGCATGATGACTGTACTGTGCCAGAGCGCATCGTCGATGCTGGCTTCGCGCAGCATGGCGGAACTGAGCAGCGGATGGATGTCGAGCACTTGGCGTTGCATGGTGCTGGGTGGGCCGTCCTGGCTGGCCATCTGGTTTTGCACATCGACCGAACCCAGATTCATGGTCAGCGCCGCGCCGATCAGGATGTTCTTTTCCTGTGCGGGCATGGCCAGGCTGTCGGCCATGCGCGCGGCGAGCAAGGCGCAATTGACGCTATGGTGTGCGGTGTATTGGCTGTGAGGCGTGAGCAGGATGGCCGCTACGCAACCGTCGGGCGACTGCTGCACCATCTGGACGATGTGCGCGATCATCGCCTGTAGCAGTTGGCGGGAGTCGTCCAGGCGGATGAAATGGCCGAGTATGCCGCCCAGGCAGCGGGCGAGATGTTGTGTCGCCTGCAGGGGCGCCGTCTCCAGTGGGGGGAGGTTGGTCGGTAGTGGCGCGTCGTTGCCGGCGAGCAAGGTGGCGCGGTATTTGTCGTTGAGTCGGTAGACGAACTCCGCGTCTTCCACCAGTCGGTGCATGGTGAATAGATTGGACGGCAAGTTGAGCCCCAAGAGCCTCTCCCGCTGTAATTGTCCTTCACTTTATAGTCAATGGCGGCGCCGGGCGCACGCGCCGCAAGGGCGGTGTAACGGTTTTTCTCGCGCGGGCAGGGGGAGCGGGTACAATCTGCGCCTGGTTGCGATCTGGAAGTCCTTGTCATGGAAGTGATCTTGGCCCCGATGGAGGGGTTGGTGGATGCCGTGATGCGCGATGTGCTGACGCGCATGGGCGGCATCGATTTGTGCGTAACCGAATTTGTGCGGGTGACCAGCTCTCTGCTGCCCGAGCGCACCTGGCTGCGTCTGGCGCCCGAGCTTGCGCATGGTGCGCGCACCCGCGCCGGTACGCCGGTACATGTCCAACTGCTGGGGAGCGACCCCGCCTGTCTGGCCGACAATGCCGCCCGCGCGGTCGAACTGGGTGCGCCGGCCATCGATCTGAATTTCGGTTGTCCGGCCAAGAGCGTCAATCGCCATCGTGGCGGCGCGATACTGCTCAACGAACCCGAACTGCTGGGCGAAATCGTGCGGGCGGTGCGTCAGGCGCTACCGCCGGCAGTGCCTGTCAGCGCCAAAATGCGGTTGGGTTACGACGATAAAATGCGTGCGCTGGATTGCGCCCGCGCGTTGGCCTCGGGTGGCGCGTCACGCTTGACGGTGCATGCACGCACCAAGGTCGAGGGCTATCGGCCGCCGGCGCATTGGGATTGGGTGGCGCGCATCCGCGAGGCGGTGGCTATTCCGGTGGTGGCCAACGGCGAGGTCTGGACCTTGGCGGATTACGACGCTATCCGCCAGATCAGCGGCTGCGAACGGGTGATGATCGGTCGCGGCCTGATCGCCAGGCCCGATCTGGCGGCACGTATTGCGGCGCGCGCTCGCGGCGAGGCGCCGGCACCGATGCGCTGGGCGGATTTTTTGCCTTGGCTGTTGGATTTCCTGCGCCAGTGCCGGGCCTGCGGCGAAGGGTCGACCTATCCGGCTGCGCGGCTCAAGCAGTGGCTCGGTCAGCTCAAGCGCGGTTTTCCCGAGGCGGCGATGTTGTTCGAGCAGTTGCGTCCGCTACGCGAGGCCAGTGCGCTGGAGTCGGCGCTGCTGGCGGCGTGTGCGGCGGAGGGGGCGACGCTAGCGTCCCAGCCAGGCTAGGCGCGTTTTCCAGATAATGGGTGCGCCGCGCACCAGCAAGGCGAGTGCCAGTACGTTGATGAGCGAGACGGCCAAGAACAGCATGGCGATGTTGTGCAACCAGCCCAACAGCAGCGCACTGGCCAAGGCGGCGGCCACCATGTAAAAGCCGTTGATGATGTTGTTCGCCGCCACGGCTTGCGAGCGAAATGCGTCTGGGCTCGCGGTTTGCAGCCAAGTGTAGAGCGGCACGGTGAAGAAGCCGCCGAAAAAACCCAGGCATGCCAAGTCGACGATGTGGTGCCAATTGCCGCCGCTTTGCACGAAGGTGGCAATGTCGAGCAGGGCGCCGCGATAGAGCGGCAGGGCGCCAAGCGCCAGGTCGGTGCCGGCGACGGTCATGCCCAGGCTGCCTGCCAGAACCAGTCCTAGTTGCAAGCGGCCGCGCGACAGCTTGGCGCACAGCACCGAGCCTGCGCCGATGCCGACCGAGAACACAGCCAGTAGCAGTGTGTAGACATCGGCGTTGCCGCCCAGATGCAGTCGGGTGAAGGTGGGCAGTTGTGTGGTATAGACTGCGCCCATCAGCCAGAACCAGGAAATTCCCAGAATGGCCGAACGGACACCGTCGATGCGCCATGCGCTGCGCACCAATCGGCTGCTGTCGGCCACAACGTTGAGCGATAGTTTCAGATGCTGCGCCGTCGGCGGCGCCGGTGGCATGGCGCGGCTGAAGCCATAACCTGTTAGGGCGGTGGCGAGCGTGATCGCGGTGGCGGCCAGCGGGCCGTGGTGCATCATCAGGCTGCCGATGATCTGGCCGAACAGAATCGCCAGAAATGTGCCCATTTCGATCAGACCGTTGCCGCCGACCAGTTCGTGGCTGTTGAGATATTGTGGCAGTACCGAATATTTCAGCGGACCGAAAAAGGTCGAATGCGTGCCCATCAAGAACAATGCGCCGAGCAGCATGGGCGTCGAGTGCAAGAATAGCCCCGCGCCGGTGAGTAGCATGATGCCGACTTCCGCCAGCTTCACCACCCTTGCGATGCGCGCCTTGTCGAAGCATTCCGAGACTTTGCCGGCCGTGGCCGAGAATAGGAAAAACGGCAAGATGAAGATCCCGGCGGCCAGGTTGACCAACTGTTCGGCCGGTAGGCCGAGAAATGACAAACCGTAATAGCTGATCAATACCACCACGGCTGTGCGCAGCAGGTTGTCGTTGAAAGCCCCCATGAATTGGGTGCCAAACAGGGGCAGAAAGCGACGAGTAACGAAAAAGTCAAAACCGGCTTGCACGTGAGCGGGCTCCTGGGCTGAGTTTAGGGATGGTTGTCGCGTTCTTCTTGCTGGTCGACGTTGTCGTCGTCCATCAATATGCGGTGCGCCGGGCCTTCCATATCGTCGAACTGGCCGTTCCGCGTCGCCCACCAGAAAATCAGGCCGATGACGAAGGTCAGTACGATGCTCAGCGGAATCAGCAAGTACAGGCTTTCCATCAGGCTTTCCTCTCGATCAATCTCAGCGCGTTGGAGACGACTAGTAGCGAGCTGGTCGCCATGCCGAGGCTTGCCAGCCAGGGGGTGACGTGACCGCTGACGGCCAACGGCAGCGCTACCAGATTATAGGCGGCGGCCCACCACAAGTTTTGCCGAATGATGCGCTGCGTTTTTTTGGCGACGCGCCAGGTTTGTGCGATTAGATTCAGATTGTCGTCGATCAGTACCATGTCGCCGCTGGCGCGGGCGACGTCGGTGCCGCCGCCCATGGCGATGGAGAGATCGGCGCGCGCCAGTACGGGGGCATCGTTGATGCCGTCGCCGACCATCAGGATCCGTGCGCCGGCGGCTTGCAGTCCGGCGACATGGTCGAGCTTTTCCTGGGGGGTGGCGGCGGCGCGCCAGTGTGCGATGCCGAGTTGCCGGGCCAGCCGGGCGACCGCACCTTCGCCGTCGCCGCTTAGTAAATGAATGCGCAGGCCGAGCCGCGCCAGGGTGTCGACGGTTTGGGCGGCCTCGGGACGCGCTTGGTCGCCGATGGCGAAGCGTGCCGCCAGGCCGTGCCGGTTGCCGAGCCAGATCAGCGAGCTGCCGGTTTGCCAGTCGTCGGTTTCGGGCGTGCGGCCCGTTAACTCGGCGATAAATTCGGCTTGCCCGAGACGCCAAGTTTCGCCGTCCACCATGCCCTCGACGCCGCGACCGGGATAATTGCGTAGCGCCGCGGCGGCATGCGGCGCCACCGCGCCGGCCAATAATGCGCGCGCCAACGGGTGCTCGCTGCCGGTCTCGAGCTGTTGCGCCAGCGCGAGTGCCGTGTCCTCGCTCAAATCCGGTCGATATGTCTGCATGGCCAGCAATTGCATATCGCCGTCGGTCAGTGTGCCGGTTTTATCGAACACCACGTCGGTAATGCGCCCCATGGTTTCCAGCGCGTGTCCGCGGGTGACCAGTACCCCCATGTGCGCCAGCCTGCCGCCCGCCGCCGTGAGTGCGGCCGGCGTCGCCAACGACAGGGCGCAGGGGCACGAAACCACCAGAACGGCCACCATGATCCATAAGGCGCGCGAGGGTTCGATGAACTCCCAGGCCGCGAAGCTCAGTGCGGCCGTGATGAGCAGTAGGGCAACGAACAGACTGGCGAAACGGTCGGCCAGCACCGCCAGACGCGGCTTTTGCGCCAACGCCTGATCCAGTAGGCGTGCAATGGCGGCTAGTCGGGTGTTCGGACCCGTATCGGTGATGCGGACCACCAGCGGACCGGTCAGATTGACGCTGCCGGCGATCACGGGGCTATCGATGTGTTTGTCTACCGGCCTGCTCTCTCCGGTTAGTAGCGATTCGTTGCTGGCGCTGATACCGTCGAGCACCATGCCGTCGACCGGAATGGTTTCGCCTGGGCGCACCAAGAGCGTCATGCCGGGCTCGAGCATGCTGACGGCGATCTCTTCTGTTTGGCGTGTCGTCGGCCATTCGGAGAGCCTGTGCGCGAATGCCGGAATCAGTTTGACCAGGCTTTCCAGTGCCTCGCCGGCCTTGCGGCGCGCCATGCCTTCGAGGTAGCGGCCGCCGAGCAGCAGGAAAACGAACATCGACACCGAGTCGAAGTACACGCCCTGGGCGATGTGGTTGAACAGTGCCCAGCTACTGGCGCCGAAGGCCGTCAGGATGCCGATGGCCACCGGCGTGTCCATGCCGACGCGGCGCGCTTGCAGATCGCGCCATGCGCCGCGGTAGAACGGCAGTGCCGAGTACAGCATCACCGGCAGGGTCAGCAGGAAGCTGGCCCAGTGCAGCATCCACAGAAAGCGCGGCTCGATTTCGTTGACTTGCGCCACATAGATCGGCACGGCGTACATCATGACCTGCATCATCGACAAACCGGCCACCCAAAGGCGGTTTATCGCTCGCTTCCGTTCCTTTTGCTGTAGTGCTTCCTGGCGCGCACTATCGTAAGGATGGGCGCGGTAGCCGATGCGGGTCACGGCCCCGAGGATGTCGGACAGCCGCAGTCGCGCGTTGTCCCAGCGCACCCGGGCGCGGTGCGAGGTGTAGTTGATGTCGACCGACAGCGCGCCTGGCAGGCGCAGCAATTGTTGTTCGACTAGCCAGACGCAGGCAGCGCAAGTGATGCCCTCGAGCATCAGGGCCGCCTCGCGCACATTGTCCGGCTCTGCGCGCACGAACGATTGTTGCAGTGCCTCGTCGTCGTACAGGGCGATCTGCTGCATCACTTCCGGCGGGAGCGGCTGAGCTTGCTGACCCGAGGCCTCGCGATGGCGGTAATAGTCGCCCAGGCCGGCGTCGAAAATGGCTTGCGCCACCGACTGGCATCCGGCGCAGCAGGCGGGGTGCCGACGTGACGACTCGCTGATGGTGAAGTGCGTGTCTGGCGGGACCGGCAGCCCGCAGTGGAAACAGTGCTCTGTCATGGCGTGCTATTGTAATGGAATATGATGCGGTTCGCAGGCTCCCTTCCCGGGAACGCCGGCCGCATGCCGCGAACGAGATTACTATGTCCATGAAAGCGATTGTCCAGTCCGCGCCCGGCGGCGTGGATACCTTGCGGCTCGATGTCGTCGAGCGCCCTATCCCCCATGAGGGCCAATTGCTGGTTCGCGTCATGGCGGCCGGTGTCAATCGTGCCGACATCGTACAGCGCGAGGGCCATTATCCGGCGCCGCCCGGGGCGTCGCCGATCCTCGGACTCGAGGTGGCTGGCATTGTTGAGGAGGTGCGCGGCAGTTCGCATTTCAAGGTCGGCGACGCGGTGTTCGGCTTGGTGCCCGGTGGCGCCTATGCCGAATACGCGGTGCTCGATTCGGCGCTGGCTATGCCGAAGCCCGAGAGGCTGTCCTGGGTCGAGGCGGCCAGTTTGCCCGAGGCCTGGATGACCGCCTGGTTCAATCTGGTCGAAATCGGCCGGGTGGTGGAAGGCGAGCGCGTGCTGATCCATGCCGGCGCGAGCGGGGTCGGGGCGGCGGCCATTCAGTTGGCGCGGCTATTGGGGCTTTCTGTCTTCGCGAGCGCGGGCTCTGCGGACAAAATGGATTTCTGCCGCCGGCTCGGCGCGGAGCAAGTTTACAACTGGCGCGATTTGGATCGTTTTTCGCCCATGGTGCGGCAGTGGGGTGGGGTGGATCTGATTCTCGATCCGGTCGGCGGCTCCTATCTGGCGGAAAATATCGCCTGCCTGAATCCGGATGGCCGCTTGATTTTTATTGGCGTCATGGGCGGAGCGCAGTCGGCGCTCAATTTGGCGCAGGTGCTGATGAAGCGTTTGACGCTACGAGGGTCGACGCTGCGGCCGCAGCCGCTGGAGGTCAAGGCGCGTCTGGCGGCGGCCATTGTCGAGCATGTTCTGTCGGCGCAGGCGTCGGGGCTTGTCAACGTGACGATCGATTCCGTCTATCCGCTGGCTGCGGTGGCGGGCGCGCATCTGCACATGGAAAGCAATCGTAACCTGGGCAAAATTATGCTTCAAATGGAATGACGTTTATGAATTGATGACAATGTATTTGCTTTGTTGTACATTGTGCTTGGGAGGCCTGTAAGGCTTCTCGAATGACCTGGTTCGGATGAGATGGGGGCGACTGAAAACAGTCGCCCGTTTTTTTGGGCTAGAGGATTCGTTGCGGTTTTAGTGTCCGAGGCTTATTTCTTCAGCCACTCCACGAGTGCGATTTCGCCGGCGTAATCGAGCGCGCGCAGCGCCGCGATGAGCTCGCTCATATCCTCTTCGGGGGCATGATCGAGCCACCACTTTTCGACGTGGAGCCACAGCCCGCGGCAATCGCTCGCCTCGTCGAAGTCGCTATCGGCCAGCGCCAGGCTCAGCCGCTGGCGCGCGGTGTCGCCAAAGCGTAAGGCAAGGCGGGCTTGCTCGAAGCGCATGAGTGCCTGATAACGGGCCTGACTGCGCGCGGCAATGGCCGCGCCGGGGCGCCAGCCGGAGATTTCCTGGGTCAACCGCGGCAGTGCGTGCTGCCAGGCGCTGTAGAGCAGGTCGCGGAAGCGGGCGTTGTCGGTGAAAGACAGGCCGTCGAACGGCATGGGCGGCATGGTGCCTTCCGCCAGCAAGCGTTTGCCGAGCCAGACTTGCCCCTGTTCGTCGCGACGTACCGGTGCGCGCCAGCTGTCTTCTTCTTGTGTGGCCAGATTGCGTACATGGACTTCGACGCAGGGTTCCGCGGCGCTATCCGGCAGGAATCGCACCTGAATGTCGTAGAGCGCATGCTTGGCCAGGCTTAGTAGTTGTAAGCCATGGTCGTGGCCCAATAGCAGGAACTGGTCGCCCTGGTCGTAGACCGCGACATCGCTTTGATGCGCGGCTGGTTTGACCAGTTGAGCGTTTAATTCGCCCGCCAGTTGGTTGATGTCTTCCTGGCCGGCGGCGTAGCCGGTGCGATAGCCTTGATGCGTGTGCCAGAGGGTGTTCCAGTCGTACATCGTCAACTCCTGATATAGATGGCGCGCAGTTTAGCCGCTTTTGCGCCGAAAGTCATAGTGCTGTTGTAACGTTCCCTGTGCTAAAATATTACGTTTTTCCCGCTTATTATTTCCGGCAGAGTTCAATGATTCGTCAGATCCGCAACATCGCAATTATCGCGCACGTCGACCACGGCAAGACTACCCTGGTCGATAAGCTTCTCCACCAAGCCGGCACTTTCCGCGAAAATCAGCATGTCGCCGAACGTGTCATGGATAGCAATGACCTCGAAAAAGAGCGGGGCATCACTATTCTGGCAAAGAACACCTCTATTGAGTACGAGGGTGTGCACATCAACATCGTCGACACCCCGGGACACGCCGATTTCGGCGGCGAGGTCGAGCGCGTGTTGGGCATGGTGGATGGCGTGCTGTTGCTGGTCGATGCCGTGGAAGGCCCGATGCCGCAAACCCGCTTCGTGACCAAAAAAGCACTGGCCCTGGGTTTGCGCCCGATCGTGGTGGTCAATAAGGTCGACCGTCCGGGCGCGCGTCCGGATTGGGTGGTGGATCAGACATTCGATCTGTTCGATAAGCTGGGCGCAACCGACGAGCAGCTCGATTTCCCGGTGATCTACGCTTCGGCGTTGAACGGCTATGCCACGCTCGACTTGGCCAACGAGTCGCCGGATATGCGTCCGCTGTTCGATGTGGTGCTGCAGAACGTGCCGCTGCCCTCCGGCGATGTCGACGCGCCGCTGCAATTGCAGATTTCCGCTCTCGACTATTCGACCTATACCGGCCGCCTTGGCGTGGGTCGTGTGCTCAACGGCAAGGTCCGCCCAGGCCAGGTCGTGGCGGTCATGAATCACGAGAACCAAGTCGGCCAGGGTCGCATCAACCAGGTGCTGGGCTTCAAGGGCCTCGAACGCGTTCCGGTCGAGGAAGCTGGCGCCGGCGATATTGTGATCATCTCCGGCCTGGAAGATATCGGTATCGGCGTGACCATCGCCGATCGCGACAATCCTGTCGGCCTGCCGATGCTGACGGTCGACGAACCGACGCTGACCATGGACATCATGGTCAACACCTCGCCGCTGGCCGGCCTGGAAGGCAAGTTCGTCACCAGCCGTCAGATCCGCGATCGCCTGACCAAGGAATTGCTGACTAACGTGGCGCTGCGCGTCGAAGACACCGAAGATGCCGACGTGTTCCGCGTTTCCGGTCGTGGCGAATTGCATCTGACGATTTTGTTGGAAAATATGCGCCGCGAAGGCTTCGAAATGGCCGTCGGCAAGCCGCGCGTGGTCTTCAAAGAAGTCAACGGTGAAAGATGCGAGCCGTATGAAAACCTGACCATCGATCTGGAAGACGGCCATCAAGGCGCGGTGATGGAAGAGCTGGGTCGTCGTCGTGGCGAGCTGCAGAACATGGAGTCCGACGGCAAGGGTCGTACCCGCCTGGAATACCATATCCCCGCACGCGGCCTGATCGGCTTCCAGGGCGACTTCCTGACCATGACCCGCGGTACCGGTCTGATGTCGCACGTGTTCGACGATTACGCGCCGGTCAAGCCGGATATGCCGGGGCGTCACAACGGCGTGCTGATCTCGCAGGACACCGGCGATGCCGTCGCTTATGCCTTGTGGAATCTGGAAGATCGCGGTCGCATGTTCGTCAGCCCGGGCGACAAGCTGTACGAGGGCATGATCATCGGTATCCACTCGCGCGACAACGACCTGGTGGTCAACCCGCTCAAGGGCAAGAAGCTGACCAACGTGCGCGCCTCCGGTACCGACGAAGCCGTACGCCTGACCACGCCGATCAAGCTGACGCTGGAGTCGGCGGTCGAGTTCATCGATGACGACGAGTTGGTGGAAATCACGCCGCAGAACATCCGCCTGCGTAAGCGCTTCCTGCAGGAGCATGATCGCCGCAAGGCCGTTCGCGCCGAAAAAGACTGACCCCGCGCCGCTTGTCGGCGCCGCGCCCCGGTAACCGGTGATTTACGCCAGGTTCCGGGGCGTTTTCATATTTGCTTGTAGGCGCGGCTAAAGCCGCGCCTGCTGTCACGAGTACATTGGCCAAATAAATTAGGTAATCTATGGGGGTACTTCATGACGGAAACCCGTGTCTATGCTATGCTTGCGGCCCTTTCCGTCGATCCCTGATTGCTGCATGAAAGACCCCTGCGACCACTACACCTTCGATTTGATCGGCGGCGTGCGTAAAAAGCCCGGACGCAAGCCCCTGGGCGCGCGTGCCATGACCGTGGCCGAACGCAAGCGCCGCAGTCGCGAGCAACGGCGTAATCGCCTGCAAGAGCTGTCCGTGACGGTGGAGCTGACGCGCGATGCTCAGCGCGCGTTGGAGAAGATGATCGAGTGGTGGGGAGTGAGCAAGAAAGAGGCGATCAATCGCGCGCTGCAGATCGCCTGTCAATCGCAGACCGGCCGTACCGGCCGGCTGTTCGACGAGTGGGATTAGGGGCGTTGCCGGTGCGATGCTGCGCGATCGCACCCTACCGAACTAAATCGCGCAGCGAGTTGGTGCGTTGCTTCGCGAACGCACCCTACGGACAGGTCTCCGCCATACCGTTGAGATTCTGCTGCTGTATGCGATAACCCATCCGTACCGTGTTGCCGTCGCGCGTTAGCGTAACCACGGCGAGGCGGTCGAATTCCTTGCCTGGCCATTTGTCGATTTCGATTCCCGAAGTGGGATAGCGTGCCGCCATCCGCTTGAGCAGCTTCTCGATCATGTTGTGCTCCCAGGCGATCCAGACCATCGATTGCCGGTAACGCGGCTGGTCGAGCTCTCCCATTAGTCCGTCCAGATCGTCGTAGCCGTAGTGCGTATTGACTGGCATGCGTAACTGGATCGCGGTGGGCTCGATGGTGGCCAATGGGCGGATGTAGTTGAAGCCGTGGTTGGGTACGCCCGGATTGGGGGCGAACAGGTAGTCCGGATTGCCGAACAGGGTCTTCAGCCGTGGCGGCAGTGCCAGTGCGCGATTGAGCCCCTGGCAGGTCAGCTGGCCCAGGTCGTCGGGCTGCTTTTCCGCATGTCGCAGAAATACCAGGGTTTCGGTCTGCGGGGTGGCGAACGCGCCCGCCGGCAGGGCTAAGAGCGGGAGCAGGGCGAAGAGGCGCGGCAAGGACATGGCGGTTTCCTAAATTCTCAATGCGTTAAACAGCTGGGACTCCAGTGCGACCACGGTCTTGTCGTCTGTCAGCCCTGGGCCGGTGACGAGGAAGGAGTCCTCGGCGCGGCTGCCCAGGGTCATGATCTTGGCCGAGTGCACGACCAGCTGGTGCTCGGCCAGGACGGCGGCGATGCGCGCCAATAAGCCCTGGCGGTCGCCGGCGACGATCGATAGCACGAAGTAGTTGGCCTTGTCGTCGGGTCGGATTTGCACTTGCGGGGTGATCGGGAAGTGTTTGAGATGGCGGTTGATGCGCCCCTCTCCCGGCGGTTCGATCGGGTCGGTGCGGCGCAGGCTCGCTGCCAGCTCGAACTCGATGAAGTTGATCATGTCGCGATAATTGTCGTCATGATTCTCCGGGATGAACACGTGGAAAGTGTCTAGGGCGTAGCCATTGGTCGTCGTGTAGATCTTGGCATCGGCGATGCTATAGTGCGTGCGTCCGAAGAAGGCGCAGATGCGTGCGAACAATGCCGCCTGATCCGGTGTGTAGACCAATACCTGGATCCCCTCCTTGTCGTCCGAAAGCCGGGCGCGCACCACCGGTTCGCGGTTGTCGACGATACGGTTCAGTATCCGGGCGTGCCAGGCGATCTCGCGTGCTTCGTGACGCAGGAAATAGACAATGTCGAGTCGCGACCAGAGCCTCTCTTCCGCGCCGTCCGGTACGGCATACAGGCGCAGCAGCGTGCGAGCCTGCTGCTTGCGCGCCTCCAGCTCGGAGCGCATGTCGACCGCTCCACCGTTTTTCAATACCTTCAGGGTCGCCAGATAGAGGTCTTCCAGCAATTTGGCCTTCCAGGCGTTCCATACCTTCGGACTGGTGCCGCGAATGTCCGCCACGGTCAGCAAGTAGAGCGCGCACAGGCGGCGCGGCGTGCCGACCAGTTCGGCGAAGCGCTGGACGGTCTCCGGGTCGTAGATGTCCTGTTTTTGCGCGATATGCGACATGGTCAGGTGTTGGGCGGTCAGCCAGACGACCAGTTCGGTATCCTCGGCCGGCAACGCGTGTCGTTCGCAGAACTCGCGCGCATCGTCCATGCCGAGTTGCGAATGGTCGCCGCCACGACCCTTGGCGATGTCGTGGAATAGCCCGGCGATGTAGAGCGTCTCGGGGCGTTCGAAATCGTTGATCAGTCGCGATAGGAATGGGTATTCGTGGTTGAAGGCGCTGATGGCGAAGCGTCGCAGATTACGCACCACCATCAGGATATGTTCGTCGACGGTGTAGACGTGGAACAGGTCGTGCTGCATCTGGCCGACGATCTTGCCGAAGGCCGGCAAGTACTTGCCCAGCACGCCGTATAGGTTCATACGGCGCAAACCGCGTGTCAGGCCGGGGTGGCGCATGATCTGCATGAATAACTGCCGATTGACCGGATCCTGACGGAATCGCTCGTTGATCTTGGCTCGCGCGTGCCACAAAGCGCGCAGCATGCGCGGTGCGAAACCGGTTAGCTCGGGGTGTAGCTGCAGCATCAGGAAAGCTTCGAGGATCGCCGATGGCTCGATATCGAAAACGTCCGGGCGGCGGATGCCGAGCATGCCGTTGACCGAGTAGAAATGGTCGTTGAGCACTTGGGTGATGCGAGGTACTTGCGAGTAGATGCGTCCGCGCAGGTTGGGCAGCAGGATGCCGTTGAGCTGGGTAACCGTGCGCGCGGCACGGTAGTAGAGCTGCATGACCTGTTCGCTGGCGCGCAGCACAGTGCTGTCTGGTAAGCCGAACGCCTGCCCCAGTTGCTGTTGCAGGTCGAAGATCAGCCGGTCTTCGCGCCGGCGCGCCAACAGGTGCAGAAAAATTCTCAGTCGCTGCAGTTGACGCTCGCCGTGCTTGATCAGCCTCGCCTCGGCCGGTGTCAGGATACGGCGCGCGACCAGCGCGTCCCAGTCGTCGCCCAGTCCGATCGCTTTGCTGATCCAGAGCAGCGTCTGTAAGTCGCGCAGGCCGCCTGGGCTTTCCTTGAGATTGGGTTCCAGGTTGTTGGTGACGCCAAAGAAACGATTGTGGCGCTGTTGCTGCTCCAGCGTTTTGCCTTCGAAGAAGGCCAGCGGATCTCTCTGGTTGTCGAGAGCGGTGGCCAGTGCCTCGAAGGCGAGCCGGTCGCCGGCTATCGGCCGCTTTTCCAGCATATTGGTTTCGACGGTGATGTCGGCGGCGGCCTCGCTCAGGCATTCGGCCTGCGTGCGCACGCTGTGCCCGACCTCCAGGCCGATGTCCCACATCATGCCGATCAGCCGGGCGACACGTTCGGTCAGCGCCGGCGCCGCGTCCGGTGGCAGCAGAACCAGAACGTCAATGTCCGAGCACGGGAACAGCTGACCGCGGCCGTAACCGCCGACCGCGATCAAGGTGGCTTGTTCGCCGAAACCGAGCCCGTGCCACAGTGCCGCGATGGCGCGGTCGACCTCGGCGCAATGGCGGGTGAGGTAGGTGTGCGGGTCGCGATCTTCGCGATAGCTGTCGGCCAACGCCTGGCGGCGCGCTTTTAATTCATTGCGCCAGTGGCGCGCCAGAGCCAGGTCGTCGTCGCTCATTAGCGCGTCTCTTGTCGGGCGATCAGTGCGATGCCGGCGAGGAGGAACAGCAGTGTCGGCAGCGTGGCGGATAGCGCCGGGTTCCAATCGTGCAGCAGTCCAAGATAGCCGAACAACCGGTTGGTGAAGTGGAAGGTGACACCGATGCAAATGCCGGCGAACAGGCGCAAACCCAGTTGTCCGTGGCGCCGTTGCTTGGGTGTGAAAGCGAGAGCCACCAGCGCCATCGAGATACATGCCAGCGGGTAGAATAGCTTGCCCCACATGGCAATTTCATAGCGCTGCGTCTTTTGGTTGTTGTCACGCAAATGCTGGATGTAGGTGATCAGATTGAGTGCCGACATCTGTTCCGGCACGACCAGCAGAACGTTGAGGATCGCCGGCTCGATGACCGAACGCCAGTCGAGCCGATCCTTGTGGCGTGTGGTGACGTGGTCGGGCGCAAACTCGGTTACATCGATATCGGAGAGTCGCCAGAGTTTGTCCTGCGGATCGTAGATGCCGCGCTCGGCTTGGCTGGTGCTGATCAGGCGGTACTGACTGTCATAGGTGTAGACATGGATGCCGAGCAAGGTCGAGTCGGGCAGCATTTCGCGCACATTGATGAAATTGCTGTTGTCTTTGACCCAGATGCCGGAGTGAAACTCTTGCGCCACCAGCGAACGTGTTGCCGCCAATTTGAGCTGTTCGGCCTTCTGCTGCGCCCGCGGCGCGCCGAATTCGCCAAGGAAGAGCGTGATGATTGCGCAGACCAGGCCGAATCCAAATAGCAAGCTGGCAATTTTCATCAAGGTGACGCCGCTGGTGCGGATGATCGTGTATTCGCTATGCGTCACCAATTGCGTCATGGCGACCAACACGCCGATCAACACCGCCAGTGGCAGTAGTTCGTAGCAATGCCCCGGCACCAATAGCGCCACGTAAGTGAGCATGGTCTGCATGTCGTAGCTGTTCTGCCCGACGCGCGGCATTTCCTGGATGATGTCGAAAAAGCCGTACAGCGCCAAAAGCGCCAGCAGGGTGTAAAGCGTCGCGCTGGTCAGCTGCGATAGCATGTAACGAGAAATCAGTCGCATGACTCAGGCTTTCTTTCCAAAGAACGAACCTAGGGTTTTCAATACCGGTTGCACAGGGCGGTCGCGGTAATACAGACCGAACATTGCCAACGCCAGTACGGCCAGGTGAACGAAGAGGATGCTCCAGGCCGGCAGCGAGTTGTGCAGAATGCCGTTGCGCACCAAGGTCAGGCCGTTTTGATAGGCGAAATAGCTCAACAACGCAGCGATCAGGTTGAAGGTGTGCCCACCCGAGCGGGGATTGGTGTAGGCCAGCGGTATGGCCAGGATCGCCAGGACAAGGCAACTGAGCGGCAGCGAAAGACGCCAGGCGAGCTCCGCGCGTGCGCTTGGGTCGTCCAGTTGGGCGAGCAAAAGCGGCGTGGGTTGGGACTGGCGCGAGCGCGGAGCCGCCACCAGTTCATGATCCTTGCCGATGACCACCGAATAGCGCTTGAAGGCGGTAACGTCGAAGTCGGCGTGCCCCGGCGAGCCGACATAGCGGTTGCCGTCTTCCAAAACGATAATTCGCTGATTGAGGTCGTCGGACGTCAAATGGCCGCTCTTGGCGAGGATTGTCGAAATTTTCCCATCTGTCAGGTCTTGGAAAAAAATATTCTTTGCACTTCCGTTTTGGCCTGCATAGTTTTCGACAAAATAAACGCGGTTGGCGTCGGACGACTCCTTGAATACGCCGGGGGAGATGGCCGAGATGTCTTCGCGCTGTTTCAGTTGATCGGCATAGACTTGGCTGCGCTGATCCGCCCAGGGCGCGATACCCAGCGCAACCACTGCAACGAGGATCGATAGCGGTACGGCGAAGCGAAGTACCGGGCCGAGGAGACTTTTTTGCGACAGCCCGGCTGCGAGCCAGACCTGCATTTCCTGGTCGCGCCAAAGCCGAGTCAGGGCCACCAGGGTGCTGATGAATACCGTGAGAATGAGCGGAACCGGAAACAGGCCAAGAGCCCAGAAGCCAATCAGGGCGGCCACTGCGTCGTTGGCAATCTGTCCTTCGGCGGCACGGCCGAGCAGGTTGATTGCTTGAGTGGAAACCAGAATCGCCAATAGGACGACAAAAACACCGACTGCGTTCAAAGTCAGTTCGCGAGTCAGGCTTTTGAAAAAAACCATGGATGATGTGCCTTTTTTGACTTTTTGTGACTAGCGTAGTGATAATTCAAATCGAAAATACTGATATGCAATTTCCAGGCATGTCGGAAACTGAAATATCCGCCTTCACTCGTGATGGGCCGATGCCATCTTCGCGGCCGAGTTGGGTGGCTGACACGCGATAACAACGGGAGTATAGAATGGAATTTAACATAAAAAGCGGAAGCCCGGAAAAACAGCGCGTGGCCTGCGTGATCGTCGGTGTTTACGAGTCTCGCAAGCTGACGCTGGCGGCCGATTTGCTCGACCGTATTTCCAATGGGTTTGTCAGCGACGTCATCCGACGCGGTGATATGGAAGGCAAACTCGGCAGTACCCTGGTGCTGCATTCGGTGCCGCATGCGCTATGCGATAGGGTGATGCTGGTCGGTCTCGGCAAGGAACGCGAATTCCGCGCCAAAGAATACCGCGAGGCCATTCGCGCTTCGATTCGCGCCTTGGCGCAAACTTCCGCCAACGAGGCGGTCAGTTATCTGAGCGAGTTGCCGGTCAAAAAGCACGAAGTCGAGTGGATGGTCGAGCAGGCTACGGTCGTGACCCTGGATACGCTTTATCGCTTCGACCGTTTCAAGAGTAAGGTCGACGATCCCTTGCGCGGTCCGCGCAAACTGACGTTGGCGGTTCCTCGCCGTAGCGATCTGGCCGATGGCGAAAAAGGCCTGGCACGCGGTCTGGCAATTAGCGCGGGCATGACGCTGGCCAAGGATCTCGGCAACCTGCCGGGTAACGTCTGCACGCCGTCCTACTTGGCCGACGAAGCACGCGATATGGCGCAGGCGCTGGGCGCCGAGGCCGATATTCTCGATCGTGCCGCCATCGAGGCGTTGGGCATGGGGTCGTTCCTGTCGGTCGCCAAGGGCAGCGTGCAAGACCCGCGCCTGATCGTGCTCAAGCATTGGGGCGCCAAGGATCGTAACGACGCTCCGGTCGTGTTGGTCGGCAAGGGAATTACCTTTGACTCCGGCGGTATCTCGCTCAAGCCCGGCGAAGGCATGGACGAAATGAAGTTCGACATGTGCGGCGCCGCCTCGGTGCTGGGGGCCTTCAAGGCGGCAGTCGAAATGAAGCTGCCGATCAATTTGATTACCGTGGTGCCGACCTGCGAAAACATGCCATCCGGCGATGCCGTCAAGCCCGGCGATATCGTCACCTCGATGTCGGGTCAGACCATCGAAGTGCTCAATACCGATGCTGAAGGCCGGTTGATCTTGTGCGATGCGTTGACTTACGTTGAGCGCTTCAATCCCAGCTGCGTCGTCGATGTCGCTACCTTGACCGGTGCGTGCGTGATTGCGCTTGGCCACGTCGCCACCGCGCTATACAGCAATCAGGATGCGCTGGCTCGCGAGTTGTTTGCCGCCGGCGAAGAAGTGGGCGACCGCGCCTGGCATATGCCGATGTGGGAAGAGTATCAGGAGCAGCTCAAGAGCCCATTTGCCGATATGGCCAATATCGGCGGCCGTCCGGCGGGCAGCGTGACGGCGGCCTGCTTCTTGTCGCGATTTGCCAAGGGCTACGATTGGGCGCATCTGGATATCGCCGGCACGGCATCGAGGGGCGGTAAGGACAAGGGGGCCACCGGCCGGCCTGTGCCGCTGTTGGTGCAGTTCTTGCAAGACCGGGCGGACATTGCCTTGGGCAATGTGGTGCGCCGTGGTCGCCCGCGTCGTGAAGTCACCGAACCGGCCGAAGATGACGCGGATTGATTTCTATACGCGGGTCGACGCGCCGGCACTGTTCGCCTGTCGATTGACGCAAACGGTGTATAACAGGGGGGAGCGCTTGCTGGTCTGGCTGGAAAGCGAGGCGGCGCTCAACGATTTCAGTACCCGTCTGTGGAGCTTCGATGACGTGGCTTTCGTGCCGCATTGCCGTTGCGATGCGCCCGAATCGGCGGCGACCCCCGTTTGGTTGACCGCCGAAGCGCCCCAGGAGAATGGCCCTGCGGTGCTGCTGAATTTGTCCCCTGATGCGCCGAGCGCGCCAGAGCGATTCGAGCGCATTCTGGAGATCGTCGGCAACGACGAGGCGTCTCTGGCCATGGCACGAGAGCGTTTCAAGATTTACCGGGAGTACGGGTTCGCCATCGAACATCACGATATGAGCAACCGATGATATGACTGAGCCGAAGAAGCCCAAGCCCGATCCGCAGAACTGGCAGGATGCCGATCTGCCGATCCTGACCGATGTGGACGATGATGCGGTAGTCGAAGGCGTCGAGATCCCTGAGTTCGATTTTTCGGACGAACTGGATCGGATGGCCAATACGCTAGGTGCGCCGAAGGAAACGCCTCTGGAATTCCCGCCGGAACTGTTGCTGGATGATGTTGTCGGTGAGAAAGCTGCACCCGGTGAGGGGCCGATCGACTTCGATCAGTTGCCTTCTCTTGACTTGGATGGCGAGGTCGCACCGGATGGTAGCGAGTTCGTATTCGAGCTGGAACCGGTTGCCGGAGGGGAGCACGGCGTCTCCGAGCTCGATGCCACGGTAGCGCGTGCGGAGTTCGACGGGGCCGACATCGCAGAGGCGGCTGGCATGTCCGAACAGCATGCTGAGCCACTATCGGAATCCGATACGCTGATTCCCGAACTGACGCTTGACGATGTTTTGCCTGGACCATCGTCGGCAGACACCTTGTCGCAAGATGCGCCGCCCCCCGAGTTGGCGTCGCAACTTTCGGCGATTCCCGAATTGATGTTGGACGATGTTCTGGACGACACGGTCGTACGCGAACTGGTATCCGATGCGCCCCTTGAGCCGATGGCAGAGGTGCCGTTGGAGGAACCGGTAGCGGTTGAAGCCGCACCGATGCTCGACGACTTGCCGGTGTTGGAGGATGAACAGCCCGAGCCGATGGTGGAGGTGCCGCCGGAAGAACCGGTGGCGGTCGAAGCCGCACCGATGCTCGACGACTTGCCGGTGCTGGAGGACGTACAGTTCGAGCCTATGGCGGAGGTGCCGCCGGAAGAACCGGTGGCGGTCGAAGCCGCACCGATGCTCGACGACTTGCCGGTGTTGGAGGATGAGCAGCCCGAGCCGATGGTGGAGGTGCCGCCGGAAGAACCGGTGGCGGTCGAAGCCGCACCGATGCTCGACGACTTGCCGGTGTTGGAGGATGTACAGCCCGAGGCGATGGCGGAGGTGCCGCCGGAAGAACCGGTGGCGGTCGAAGCCACTCCGATGCTCGACGACTTGCCGGTGCTGGAGGACGTACAGTTCGAGCCGATGGCGGAGGTGCCGCCGGAAGAACCGGTGGCGGTCGAAGCCACACCGATGCTCGACGACTTGCCGGTGTTGGAGGATGTACAGCCCGAGGCGATGGCGGAGGTGCCGCCGGAAGAACCGGTGGCGGTCGAAGCCGCACCGATGCTCGACGACTTGCCGGTGTTGGAGGATGTACAGCCCGAGGCGATGGCGGAGGTGCCGCCGGAAGAACCGGTGGTGGTCGAATCCACACCGATGCTCGACGACTTGCCGGTGCTGGAGGACGTGCCTGCCGAACCGACGCCCGAACCGGTGTCGCTGGAGGAGTCCTCCGTCGCCGAAATGCCGACCGGTGGCGAACCATTCCGTTCGATCTCGCTCGATAGTTTGCCGCGTGGTGTGCTGGGAGGTGGACGAGCGCTGGCCGAGGCTGAGGCGGAAGAGAATGACCCCAGCGTTCAGGACCTGATCCGTGCCGCGGAGCGCACATTGGCGCAAGAGCGGCTGAAACAGGCGAGCGAACAAGCGATGCCATTCCCTGCGTCCGACGTGACCGATCCGGTCGTGGCGCCTACAACCCAGGCTGCCGAGCCTGTGAGTGGCGCCTCAATGCGGCCAGTCGAAATCATCAATGTCGCCGGCTTGGCCTCTTCGCCCGCGCCGCAAACCTTCAACCTGCCGCCAGTACGCAAGTCCTACGTCACTTTGGTCGACGAGGCCATGTTGATCGACTCGCTCTACGACAAGATTCTGCCACGCATGAAGGTCGAGTTGTCGCTATGGCTGCAGGACGCGCTCGATCACCAAAGCAAGCAAATGCTCTCCGGTGTGATGCATCAGTTGAAAGAGGACTACGAAATGCTGTTCAGCGAGACTTTGCGTGAGAGCTTGCGCCAAGCGATTGCCGAAATGGGCCGGGAAGACCGCGGGGAGCGCTACTGATGGGGCATCGCTTGTCTCGGATCGTTACCCGCACTGGCGATGGCGGCACCACCGGTTTGGGCGATGGCAGCCGTGTCTCCAAGGATGCCTTGCGTATCCATGCGCTGGGCGAGGTCGACGAACTCAATTGTCTGGTGGGCGTGCTGATGGCCGAATCGCTGCCGGACGATGTGACCGGATGGCTGACCGAGATTCAGCACGATCTATTCGACCTGGGATCCGAGATCGCCGTGCCGGGATTCTCGGCCCTGAGCGAGCCTCGGGTGCTGACTCTGGAGGCTTGGGTCGAGGACATCAACCGCGAGCTACCGATGCTCAAGGAATTTATTTTGCCGGGTGGCACGCGGGCGGCGGCGTTGGCGCATCAAGCTCGGGCCGTGTGCCGACGCGCCGAACGCACGGTGGTTGGGTTGGCCGAGACGTCAGAGGTGTCGGTGTCGGCCCGGCAATATCTGAACCGCCTGTCCGATTTTCTGTTCGTGCTTGCCCGCCACTTGAATCGTCTCTCCGACCGGCCGGATATCCTCTGGCGCCCGCGTCGCACCGATTGAGTTTATCGCGGCTTATGTCATCCTGGCGCGCAAGCTGGCCCGTATTGCCTATTCCATGGCCAAATTCGGCACGACATTTGACCAAAACATGGAGGTAGCCCCTTGCGCTAATCCATGGATTCTTTAGCCGCGATAAGCATGGGTTCGCGCCTAGTTGGTATGACAACTGGCGATCGGCGCACCATCCTGGCCGCGCATCATGTCGTACAAATCGCCTTGCTCTCCCTTGGTCCACCAAACGAAGTGATCCGCCTGATATTTTGCACCGGAAGCCGCCAGCGTTTGTACGAACAGCAGCGGTTTGCCGGCAGGCGACAGTAAGGCGAAGTTCTGGCCATTATGGCCGGACAGATAGCGAACCTTGAGCGATTTATATTTGTCGCCCGTGCAGAGGTATTGCAGTGTGGTGGTCTTGGTGATGGCGATGTCCGGCACCAGGGCTCGCGCGCTGGCACCGACGCAGAAAAAGGCCAGCAAGACGGGCAATAGACGTTTCATTCGGCGCTTTCCGATAGGTTGTTGGCTCAAGTCTATAGGCTACCGTCAGCCTTGCAAAGCGCCTGGCGGGATGGCTTTAAGCTGATCGAAAGCGAGCCGGACGTTTTTCGACGAAGGCGCGCACGCCTTCTCGGCCCTCGGTCGTCTGACTCTGGGCGATGATGGTGCGCGCCTCGAGTGCCAGTTGAACTTCCAGCGGCTGGGCTTGGCTTTCCAGCATCAGGCGCTTGACGCCGCCAAAGCTGCCGGTGGGGCCATCGGCTAGTCGCCGGGCTAGCGTGTCGACCGTGTCGGCCAGTGCGTCGGCGGCGACCACTTGATTGACTAAGCCCCATGCCGACGCTTCGGCGGCGGACAGGGTGCGGTTGGTCAGATACAGCTCCATGGCGCGACGTTGGCCGATGAGTCGCGGCAACAACCAGCTCGAACCGCCATCCGGGGTGTACCCGATCTGGGTGTAGGCCGTGTTGAAGCGGGCGCCATCGACGGCGATCGCCAAATCCGCCATGGCGACCAGGCTCAGTCCCACGCCGGCCGCCACGCCGTTCACTGCCGCGATAACCGGTGCCGATAATTGCATGAAGCGGGTAATGGCGAGGTTTAGCGGGTCGGTCATGGCCTGCAATAGCTCACCAACTCGATCCGCCTGTTCGACAAAGGTCGCGACATCGCCGCCAGCGCAGAATGCCTTGTCGCCGGCGCCGGTCATGATGACCGCGCGCAGCGATCGGTCATGCGATAGCTGGCTGGCGATTTCGGCGAGTCGGATGATCCCCTCGGTATTCAGGGCATTGAAAGCGGCAGGGCGGTTGAGCGTGATATGGGCGATGCCGTGCTGGCAGGAAAAATCGATCATCGAATCGTTCATGGCGCGACCAGGCGTGGAAAAGCTCAGTATATCCCATGCGAATAAAAAGGAGGTGGGTTTGCCTAGCGCAACAAAGCGGGGTTTAATGGCGCTTTGACCTCTTTCCCCGGAGCAAGACCATGAGCGAGCCCGTCAAACCCGTTATTACCTTCGAGGATCTCAACAAGATCGATATCCGTTGCGGCACCATCCTTAGCGTCGACGACGTGCCGCGCTCCGACAAGGTGGTGCAGCTGACGGTGGATTTCGGCGATTTTCAGCGCTCGATCCTGTGCGGCATCAAACAAGAGAGAGCCGATCTGACCGGCCTGGTGGGTAGGCAAGCTTTGTTCGTGGTGAACCTTGCGCCGAAAAAGATTTCCGGCGTGGTGTCTGAAGGGATGCTGTTCGACATCGGCTACGCCGACGGTATTATTCCGTCGGCGTTGGCTCAGCCGGAGTTTCCGGTGCCCAATGGTGTGCGCGCCGGCTGATTCACGCCAGGTGTAGCAACTGGCGGGTGGATTGCAGTGCCGCCCGCAGCGGGCTGTCGTCGCGTCGGATCTTGGATAGCAATGTGGCGCCGAGCCACATTTGGTATAGCGTTTCGGCGGCGGCGTGCGCGTCGTCGATCGTCGCCAGCGAGCCGTCGGCCTGTCCGGCCTCAATGCAAGCGGCCAAGCGGCGCACCACGGCGGCGGTACCGCGATTGAGCGCCTCGCGCATGGCTTCCGATAGGTCGGACACTTCGCCCCCCAATTTGACCACCAGGCACTTGCTTTCTCGCTTGTCGCACGCCTGATGGTTGCCCCAACCTTGCCAGTAACGCATCAGTCGCTCGGCGGCAGGCGTGCCGTCATCTGCCAGCAGCGCATCGATCCAAGCGAGATAGTCGTCGAAATAATGCTCAAGCAAGGCTTCGCCAAAAGCATCCTTGGACTTGAAGTAGTGATAGAACGAGCCCTTCGGCACATCGGCCGCGGACAATATCTCGCTTAACCCGACGGCGGCGTAACCTTTGCCGAGAATGATGGGTTTGGCGGTGTCGATGATGTGCTGGCGCACGCAGGGGGATTCAGTCTTCATAATCAGCATGATAGCTTTAATTAGACCGGTCGTCTAGATGGAATTCGTCGTGTGTAGGCTGATATGGCGCAAGCAAGCGACTATTTTTATTGCCATTTAAACCGGTTTGAATGATATTCATGCCATGACAAATCCAAATGGGGGCGGTATGGCAGGCATAAAGAAGATGGTGGGCGGGGCACTGGCGGCCGTGGCCTGCATGAGTGCAATGGCTGGTGCCACGTTGCCGGCGGATCTGACATCGCAGCCGATAGAACGGCACGATAGCGGCTTGGCACCGGATTGGCCGCGGCACTCGGTATTCATGGAGATCCTGGTTCGCGCCTACCAAGATAGCGACGGCGACGGCATCGGCGACCTGCCTGGGCTGACGCGCCGCTTGGATTACCTCAAATCGCTGGGTATCGGCGCATTGTGGCTGTCGCCGATCTATCCTAGTGCCGATCACGACCATGGTTATGCTGTCAGCGACTATCGCAATGTCGCACCGGAGTTCGGCACCCTGGCCGATTTCGATACGCTGATCGCCGAGGCGCACAGGCGTGGCATGGCGGTCATACTCGACTATGTGATGAACCATAGCGCCGACACGCACCCACTGTTCGCGCATGCTCGCGATCATGCCGATTCGCCATGGCGCGACTGGTTCATTTGGTCGAAGGACAAACCATCCGGTTGGACGACTTACGGCGGCGACCCGTGGCATCCATCGATTTCCGGCTATTACTATGGTGCCTTCTCCGCCAATATGCCGGATTGGAATTTACGCCATCCCGCCGTGTTGGCCTTTCATCTGGACAATCTGAAGTTCTGGCTCAACCGAGGTGTCGATGGTTTTCGTTTCGACGCGGTGGGCGCCTTGGTGGAAAATGGGCCGCTAGCTTGGGAAAATCAGCCGGAAAATCACCAGATCATGGCGCAAGTGCGCGGTTTGCTCGATCAATACGGCAAACGTTTCATGGTGGCCGAAGCGCCCGGTGCGCCGGCCGAGTTCGCGGCGGCTGACTCGGCTGGCAGCGCCTTTGCCTTTGGCTTGCAAACCCAGATCATCAAGAGTGTGCAGTTAGGCCGCGTGCAGGCCGGTCTGATCGACTATCTCAAGCAAAACCCGCTGGCACGCATGGGCACCTTTCTGTCGAATCACGACAGTTTCGCCGGTGCGCGAGTCTTCCAACAGCTCGATGGCGATCCGGCCGGCTACAAACTCGCAGCGGCGACATTGCTGACCTTGCCGGGTATCCCGTTTGTCTATTACGGCGAGGAGGTCGGCCAAAGCTTCTCCGAGCCGGTGCAAGAGGAGGATCAGCGCTTGCGCGGGCCGATGAGTTGGGATGCCGATGGCCGGGGTTTCAGCGCCGGACGGCCTTTCCGGCCGCTTGCCGACAACCGGGCGCACTATAATGTCGACGCGGAGAGTGTGCGCGCCGATTCGTTGCTCAATACCTACCGGATGCTGATTCACTTGCGCCAACGCCAACCGGCGCTGGCAGTCGGCGATTTCGAGTTGTTGAGCCGCGATGACGACGATGCGCTGGTCTTTGCTCGTTCGCAGGCCGATAGCAGGTTGCTGGTGGCGCTCAACTACGCCCCACACCCGGTGGCGATTGCTCTGCCGGCCGGTTCATGGCAGGTGTTGGCCGCCAGTGGCGCCGAACAGGGTCTGCACGACGGGGAGATTCGATTGCCGGGTCAGCAATGGCTGATTCTGCAGCGTACGGCGGTGCGTTAAGACGGCGGCTGTTGGCGGCGTAAGCGCCAGGCGTGCTGTTCGAGAAACTGTCGCGCGCAGGATTGACCCAGCCGGTAATCGTGGCGTAAGGCCTCGGGCTTGCTGCCGAGCAACTGGCTTCTGAGTGGCAGGCGCGGCGCCAGTTCGATGACCTTGACGCCGGCCGGCGGTTGGGCAATGAAGTCGTGCGCTTGCAGATAGCCGTCGAGGTGGCTTTGCAGGACGGCCGCCATATTGCTCAGGCGACCTTTCATTAGCCGTGGCGGCAGCTTGAGCGGCTTGACCGCATAGCTTGCCGGCAGGGTGCGAATGACCATGATGCAGTCTGCGCCGAGCCGATGTGCGGCACAGAGCGGCAAGGGGTCGCTGACGCCGCCATCCCAATAATTAGCCTCGTCGATGGTCACGCCGCCGCGATAGAACAGTGGAATGGCGCTGGAAGCTTTGACGGCCGTGCTCCAACTGTCGGCCGAGAACGGCAGGTAGTCGGCGGTCAGCGTGTCGCTGCGGCACGCCACAATACGCAAGTCGCGCCGCAGAAGACGTCGAGCCGCGCGTTCCGCATCGAGCGGATACGCGTCCCCGGTCGTGTCGAACAACCAATCCAGGTCGATCAGATGACCGCCGCGAGCGAAGCGAAGGGGATCGAAAAACGTCTTTTGCGTGGTGTAGCGCATGATGATGTGCCGTGCGTAGCCACGGGCGCCGCTGCTGTAGGCGGCTAGGTTCTGCGCACCGGCAGAAGTGCCGACCAACGTGCGAAACGGAAAGAAATCATGCTCCAAGAAGGTGTCGAGGATGCCGGCGGTAAAGATGCCCCGTTGGCCTCCGCCTTCGCAGGCCAGCGCCAATTTGGTGTGATGCAGCCAAGTGCTCGAATCCTGCAGGCCGCTGAGCCGGATGCTGAATTTCATCGTTGCCCTCCCGAACCATCCCAGAATAAGGCGATCGGCCGATCATGACAAACGGTTTGCACGCAGGCTGAAATGCAAAAGTCGCCTTGCGGGCGACTTTTGATCAAGTGGCGGAGGCGCGGGCTGGCTCACTGAATACCACGAGCCGGGCCTTTTTCGGTTTGCGGCGCGGGGGGCGGAACAGAGTCAGCAGGGCGGTATTTTTTTGCATCTATCACTCCTTGGCGGTAGGCGGCCAGATGGCACGGCAATTGTTTAGTGAACAAGAGTAAAAAATTGCATTGGCCTACATAGGATTGCCGCACTGCAAAATAGTTCATTAACCCGTCAACTGTTTGCGCTAGATCTGTAGGTTTTAAACATGATCGATTTATAATGCACTGTAATGAATGTCAGCCCACGACAATGAGGTGGTTATGAGCAGCCAAAAACAACAACAGCAAGCGGTATTTCAACAGCTGGGCCAGATGACGCGCACCTTGCACAAGGCCTTGCAGGACGTCGAGGGCGACAGTGAATTGGTGCGGGCGATGGATGCCATCCCGGATGCGCGCGAGCGGCTGGCCTACGTGCTGTCGATGACCGAACAAGCGGTGTCGCGCGTGCTCAACGCCGTCGATGCCATGACGCCTGTACTGGACCGCAGCCAGCATGACGCCCAGCGCTTGCTTGTGCAGTGGCAACGCGTGGCCGACAAGCGGCGCGATTCGAGCGAGTACCGTCAGACGCTGCAAGACACCCTGGATTTCCTGCAGTGTAGTGAGCAAGACAGCCAGACTCACAAGGATCGGCTGATGGAAATCGTCATGGCGCAGGAGTTTCAGGATCTGACCGGTCAGGTGATCAAACGCGTGGTCGATGTGGCGAGCAAAATGGAGAATGAATTGCTGACGCTCTTGCAGCAAGCCCAAATGGGCGGCGGCGGCAAGAAAAAAACCGATAGCTTGCTCAACGGTCCGGCGATGCCGTCTGACATCGCCGGTCAGCAGGCGCTGGCCTCGCAGGCCGAGGTCGACAAATTTCTCGACGATCTCGGTTTTTGAGTCGCGCGCTCAGAAAAACCGGGTCGGACGGTCGATTGGCCGGCGGTCGTTGAATTTGAGGAAGCCGGCCACCAGACGGTAGACGTGCCAGATCCATAGCGCAATTAGAATCAGCACCCCGATACCGATCAGCATCGTCAGAACGCCAACGATGGCCACGCCCAGGCTGATCCAGAAAGTACGGATCAGCCAAGTGAAATGCGAGGCATAGCCGCTGCCGGCGGCGTCCTGGCGTTTGACATAGGCGACGATTAGCCCGATCAGCGTGCAGACCGGGAAGAATAGCCCTAGGCCATATAGGATGTAAGTAGCCAGCGCCACATTGTGCAATGGCGATAATGGGCCGATTTCCCCTTCGTCGACGACCTGTTCGAAATCCATGGCTTCTCCTCTAGTTTGTCAGTGCTATGGCCGCGTTTTACCCGATGTCGGCACACACGACAAGTATTTGCATGTCATTGCCGGTCCCAGGCCGGCGCATCGCTGAAATAATCCGCTAGAAAATCCACCAACGCGCGCAAGGCGGCCGACATCAGTCGTCGCGAGGCATAGACTGCGTAAATGCGCATGTCACGCGGCCGGTGTGTCGGCAGTACCGCCACCAGTCGACCGCTACGAATTTCCGCAGCGGCCAGATAGGTCGGCAGTTGGGCGATGCCGGCGCCGGCCAGTGCCGCCGCCATCAACGAGGTCACCTCGTTGGCGCTTAGATTGCCACTGACAGCCACGCTCTGCGGTTCGCCGTCGTGCTCGAATTGCCACAAGCTCTTGCCTGCATAGATATGCGTTAGGCAGTTGTGTTGCGCCAGCCCATCCAGCCGGGCCGGCGCCGGATGGCGCCGCAGGTAGTCCGGCGAGGCGCATAGCACCGAACGGCAGATGCTGATCGGTCGCGCGATCAAATTGGGATCCAGGTCGTTGGTGATGCGGATCGCCAAGTCGATGCGCTCTTCCACCAGATTGACCGTGCGATCGAGCAGCTGCATATCGACCGTCACCGCCGGATGGCGCGCCGCGAAGACGCTGAGTGCGGCGGCGAGCTGTGCTTGACCGAACGACGTGCTGGCGGTGACGCGCAGCAGCCCGCGAGGCGCGTCGTCCGGCGCGGTCAAGGCTGTGCGCAGTTCGTCGGATAAGGCGAGCATTTGCCGGCAGCGCGGCAACGTCTCCTGCCCGGCCGGGGTCAGGCTGAGTCGCCGCGTCGTGCGATGCATCAGCCGTGCGCCGGCCCAATCCTCCAGCTCGGCCAAATAACGCGACACCACCGGGCGCGACAGATCGAGTCGATCAGCCGCCGCCGACTGGCTGCCGCAGTCTACCACCGTGACAAATACCCGCATGGCAGTGAGTCTATCCATGATTAGAACGATTTTCGCAATAAACAGTGTTTCATTTTAGGCTTTTTTGTGGTGTTTTAAGAAATTATCCTGCAGCTCTGATTGATACACCGAGTGCAAGGAGTTCTCATGTTGCGACGTTTCGCTAGCCGTTCCATAGTTTCCATTTCGCTGGCCTTGGGTTTGTCCGCCGGTGCATCGGCGGCCTCCAGTCTGCATCTGCAGGTTTACAACCCTGGCGAAAAAGCCTTCTTCCCCGTTGCGTCGGTGCTGGTCAGTGGCGCACGCGATGCGGTGCTGATCGATGCCCAATTCGGCAAGTCGCAGGCCGAGCAACTGGTGCAACTGATCCGCCAAAGCGGTAAACGCTTGACTGCCGTTTACATCAGTCATGGCGACCCGGACTATTACTTCGGCCTGGAGACGATCAAGGCGGCCTTCCCGGATGCGCGCATCGTCGCGACGGCGCCGACCGTGGCCCATATCCGCGATACCGCCGCCGGCAAGCTAGCCTATTGGGGGCCGAAGCTGGGTGTCGATGCGCCGAAGTCCACGGTGACGCCGGAGGTATTGCCGGGCAATTCCTTGATGCTGGAAGGGCATCGGCTGGAGGTGCGCGGGTTGAACGGTAAACTTGAGCGGAGTTATGTCTGGATTCCAGACTTGAAGGCGGTCGTGGGCGGGGTGGTGTTGTTCAATAATTTGCATGTATGGATGGCGGATACGCAAAGTCCGCAATCGCATGCCGACTGGCTGGCCACCTTGGCGCAGATCCGCACGCTCGAGCCGCGTGTCATCGTGCCGGGGCATGCCTTGCCGGGCGCGGTCGCCGACCTCGATGCCCCGGACTATACCGCCGGCTATATCCGCGCCTTCGATGCACAATCCGTCAAGGCGGCCAGCGGCGATGCATTGATCGCCGCTTTGCGTCGGCAATATCCGCAAGCCGGCCTGCCGGCGGCGTTGGAGATCGGCGCCCGGGTCGCCAAGGGCGAAATGAAGTGGTAAATCGGAGATAACATGAAACTGCATTACATTTACGATCCGCTGTGCGGTTGGTGCTACGGCGCCGCACCGCTGATTGCCGCCGCCCGCGAGCAGTTGCCGGTGGTGGCCCATGGCGGCGGCATGATGTCCGGTGCGCACCGCCAGCGCGTGACGCCATCGCTGCGCGATTATGTCGTCGGCCACGACCGGCGCATCGCGGCCATGACAGGCCAACCGTTTGGCGATGCCTACTTCGACGGGCTGTTGAACGATCCTGATGCCTGGTTCGATTCGACGCCGCCGATCGCCGCCGTGCTGGCGGCCGGGCTACTGGCCGGCCGGGAGCTGGACATGCTGGCGCGGCTACAGCATGCGCATTATGTCGAGGGGCGTCGCATTGCCGAGCAGTCGGTGTTGCTGGCGCTGGCGTGCGAACTTGGTTTTGACGCGTCCAACTTCGCGGCGGCGCTGGCCGAGGTGGATGTGACCGGGCATTTGGCCGATAGCCGGCGCCTGCTGGCGCAATGCGGTGGACAGGGGTTTCCGACACTGCTGCTGGAGCGGAATGGGCAGTTGACGCCAGTCGACGTCGGCGCTTGGCTTGGACGAGTCGACGACTGGCGCGCTTGGCTGGCGCAAGCCAATGCGCCGACTACTGCCGGTCGTGCCGATGCGCCGTTCTGCGGTCTGGGCGGTTGCGAGGATTAGTGAAAGGTTTCCGCTCGGCAATGGATGACGATGCCGTGAATCGGGCCGGGCGTTACTAAATGCCGCGCCTTGCCATCGTCGCGATTGCGGGCGCGGATCATGCGGTTGATCAGGAAGGCGCGCCAGTTGGTGACCCGATCCAGATTTTCCTGTTGGTTGGCCTGCCAACCGATGAAGTAGGCTTGGATGTCCTCGGCGCGGCCGGCGCGGCGTTCGCGATTGGAAAACAGATGGCTTGCCATGGTGATGGTGCCGACCAGATGTTGCGCATAGGCGTAACGCAATATGGTGAATACTTCTAGTTCGAGGTAGTTGGTGTCCAGCCGCGCCATCGAGCGCGCGCGAAAGAATGGCAATAGTGCCAGGCGGATCTCCCAGCGGCCGTTGCCGCAGGGAATCAGATTGAGCATCGACTTGCGAAAACCGATCAGTCCGGGAATCAGGCTTGCGATCAGCAAGATGCCTAACGACAAAAGTAGGCGAGAGATCCAAGGCGAGCGTGTCGCGGGCGTCAGGGCGACCGCCAGGCAGATCAGCGCGAAGACCAGGCTGCGCCGCAGCGTCAATGCGTTACGCAGGCGGGAAAAGTAGAACCGGTCGTAGGCATTTTTCAATATTGTTTTCAGCACCATCTCCCCCTTCTGGCTATATTGCCCATTTGGCCGGGCCTGCCAGCTCGATACGCGTGTACAGTTTTGTTTTAAATGAGATGAAACATAAAATGCAATGACTTTAGGTCGATTTCCTATTCGGCTTTGCGATGGCGCAAGTGTTTCACTTGGCTTGTTCGGTTTTTCGCGCTCATCCGAGATGATCCTCGGGTGACGATAAAAGGAGAGGGCGATGTCGCAGGTGCGCAAGGAAAGCGATTCGATGGGAGAGGTGTCGGTTCCCGTCGGCAAGTATTGGGGTGCTCAAACGCAGCGCTCGATCGAGAATTTCCCTATCGGTGTGGCTCGGTTCCAGTGGACCGCGCCGATGATCCGGGCCTTGGGGGTGCTGAAAAAAGCCGCGGCGCTTGCCAATATGGAGTTGGGGGAGTTGCCGGTAGAGCTGGGTCAGGCGATTGCCATGGCGGCGCAAGAGGTCATCGACGGTCGGCTCGATGCGCATTTCCCGCTGGTGGTGTTCCAGACCGGTTCCGGTACGCAGTCCAATATGAATGCCAACGAAGTCATCTCCAACCGGGCCATCGAGCAGTTGGGCGGCAAATTGGGTAGCAAGTCGCCTGTTCACCCGAACGACCACGTCAACCGTGGCCAGTCGTCCAACGACACCTTTCCTACTGCCATGTATATCGCGGCGTCTGGCGAGCTTTTCGATGTGCTGCTGCCGGCGCTCGACGCACTGCGACAAACGCTGTCCGACAAGGCCGCCGCCTTCGACGACGTGGTCAAAACCGGGCGCACCCATCTGCAAGACGCGACGCCGATAACGCTGGGGCAGGAGATCGGTAGTTGGGTCGCTCAGCTGGATTTCGCCCGGGACGGTATTTTGGCCGCAAGCGCCGGTTTGTACGACCTGGCCATCGGCGGCACGGCCGTCGGCACCGGACTGAACTCGCATCCCGCGTTCGGCGCGACTTGCGCGCGCCATATCGCAGCCTTGACCGGCCGGCCGTTTCGCTCGGCGGACAACAAGTTCTTCTCGCTCGCGGCGCACGATGCGTTGGTCAACGTTTCGGCCAGTCTGCGCACTCTGGCGGGTGCGCTGCTGAAACTGGCCAACGATGTGCGTTGGTTGGCTAGCGGTCCGCGCTGCGGTATCGGCGAAATCCGCATCCCGGAGAACGAGCCCGGCTCGTCGATCATGCCCGGCAAGGTCAATCCCACGCAGTGCGAAGCGCTGTCCATGGTGTGCGTCCAGGTGTTCGGCAACGATGCCGCCACTGCCTTCGCCGGTAGTCAAGGCAACTTCCAGCTCAATGTCTATAAGCCGGTCATGGTGCATAACGTACTGGAAAGTATCGGTCTGCTGGCCGATGCCATGCTGGCGTTCCGGGCGCATTGCGCGGTCGGTATCGAGCCGGATCGCGAGGTGATCGCGCGCAACCTGGCCAACAATCTGATGCTGGTGACGGCGCTGAACCGTCACATCGGCTATGACCAGGCGGCGAAAATCGCCAAGCGGGCGCTGCATGAAGGCGAAACCTTGCGACAGGCGGCGCTGGCGCTGGGCTTGTTGTCCGGCGCGGAGTTCGACGCCTGGGTCGATCCGATACGCATGACGCGGCCGGACGACGAATAAAATGCGGTACTACGCGACTTTGTGCTTTTGCACATAGTCCTTCAGTACCTCATTGATGCGTGTCTGCCAGCCTTCGCCGCCAAGCTGAAAAGCATCGACCACCTCCGCATCCAGGCGGATGGTGACTGGACGCTTGGTCGATTGGGCTTTCGGTCGCCCGCGCATGGGCTTCATGGCTTTGAAGTCGGCGGCGCTCGCCTCGAACGTATCGGGGTCTGCGGCGATCCCGGCATCGATCGCGGCATCTTCTTCGATGGAGGGGAGAATCGTCCCCTGTTTAAGCTTCGGCATAGTTTTTGATCTCCCGGTTGTTGGCTTTGCGGAGGCTGATGATTCGTCTTACCTCATCTCGATCCACGAACACGACGTTAAATAGGCGGAGGCCAATGTAGGCATAGCCGATAATGCGCACTTCTCCGTAGTTTCTTCGCGTGTCTTCGAATGCCCAAAGCGTGTCCCATTCAATGTTGGTTGCCTCCGCTAGCGATATGCCATGCTTGGTTATGTTGGTAGCACTTTTGGCGACATCGTAAGTGATCATCATTTGATTTATTGTACGTACAAATATTGGAAAGACAAGTTTTTTGTACGTACAGAATTAGTGGAGTTCCCGTCGGCTGTTTCTGGCATGCGTTGCTGGTGGGGGTGGTGACATGAGTCTGGCTAGGGTCCGCTAAGCGCGATGTTGCCGATCCGAGATGTGATTGATGCCATCGGAGGTCGGTACCTCGCCGAGATCGCGCGGGTTGACGCCTTCCAGGCAGCCGACATTGTAGGCGTACACATTGGGATCCGAACGCCGTTGATGATGGGTGTAGATGCCGCAAATCTTGCAGAAGTAGTGTTTGGCCGTTCGAGTATTGAACTGATACAGGGTGAGCAACTCTGCGCCCTGCAGAATACGCAGCCTCTTCAGCGGTACGGAAGCGCAGATGGCGCCGCGCTTTCGGCAAATCGAGCAGTCGCAGCGCCGTGGGTTTTCCACCCCGTCGGGTAAATCCAACGCTAGAACCACGCCGCCACAATGGCAGCTTGCGCGATGGGTGCGCGCGATGCGCGTCGATCCGATGGTGGTGAAGGTGGGCATGGTGGGCCTTGGGGTGTCGTGTGTGTGGGCTAGTATTTTATGCCAAAAGCATTTTTGTTTGCCGGGGGAGTTGCCGACAGCCATGCGGCCCAAGCGCCGACAGTCGAACCGCGCTCCCTTGACGCTCCCCGCCTAGGCCCCTAACCTCCGTCACCGTTGCCAATGAAGATTGGCAACACGAGGCTTGGCAGCTTCGAGACAGCGATGAACACGAGGTCAACCCCGTGTTCATTGATTACGTCGATCCGTGTGTCTATGGCGGGCCGGCGGAGGACACCGGCGGGTTTGCCCGCCGGTGTGCCGGTACGCTGTCCCGGTCTGCCAACCTTCGCTCGGCCTGCCGCCTCCCTGGCGGCAGCTCCTCTACGATGTTTTCAGCAGGAGTTCGACCATGGCACATCATGTTCTCGCCACCCCGTCCGCCGCGCTACGCGATCTGCGCGACATCCAGCATACCGTCGACCGCATGGTGCAACAGTTGGCGCCGTGCACGCATCAGCCGTTCGATGTGCGCGCTGCACGCAGTCTGCTGGCCGCTGTGAGTTATAAGCTCGATCACGTGCAAGCGGCATTGCGTCACTGAGACGCGGCTGGGTGGGGTGCTGCTATCGAAGCATGGCGGCGCAGAGAGGCTGGAATGGAAAACGGGTTGCAAGCGTTAAGCTGCAACCCGTTTTTTGTTTGGTGCCGGAGAGAGGAGTCGAACCCCCGACCTTCTGATTACAAGTCAGCTGCTCTACCAACTGAGCTACACCGGCGAGAGGGCGCCATTATGCGTAAATTGGCGCCTCAAGACAAGCGCATCGCCGTTACTTTTTCTTATGAGCGACCTTTTTCGCCGTCTTGGCCGTTTTGTGCGGGGTCGGCTTGCCGTGGCGGGCGGGCTTGGCAACGTGCTTGCCGTGCGCCGTTTTAGCCTTGTGCGCCACCGGTGCCTTGGTCGATTTGTTCTTCTTTGCCGCCGGTTTGCCGGTCGTTACGCCATGCCGCTTGGCGGCATGTTTAGCGTGTTTCCGACTGGCGGTCTTCTTGTGTGTGGCACGGTGCTTGGTGCCCGTGTCGGCGGTCACCAGATTGCTGCTGCCCTGTACCTTGTGGATTTTGTGGTGGCTGGCGGCCGGCTGGCTGACCTGCACGTCGCCAGGTAGCGGCGTGTCGGTCGGCGTGGTGTCCTCGGCCAGTGCCGCACTGGCGGCGCACAGTAGCAGGCTGGCGGCCAGGGTAGTGAGGAACGGTTTCAGTGCCATGTCTGTCGATTCCGTGTCTTAATACCGCGTTCGCGATATTTATACATTGTGAATAATGGGTGCGGCCGAGTAAGATGTTCGGCAATAAACGCCCATCAGAGCGTTCGATTATAAAGCACCTTACAGAAATTGGAGTATGGCGGTCATGAATCTTACGCGCGGGCGGCGTATTGCGGTGTTTGTTCTGCTGTCCGTACTGTTGGCTGGCTGCGGTCAGCGGGGCGATACGCAAGATGCGGCGGCGCAACCGGAGTACGTGGTCGGTAGCGATGCGAGCTATCCGCCATTCGAATCGATGGTGGGCGCGAATCAGGCGATCGAGGGGTTCGATGTCGATCTATTGCGTATCGTCGCTGCGCATGCGGGGTTTCGCGTTCGTTTCGTGAATACCCCCTGGGAAGGTATCTTCGACGAGTTGAGGCAAGGTCGGCGCGATATCCTGGCGTCGGCCATCAGTATCAATGCCGAGCGAGCGCGCAATGTCGACTTTTCCGATCCTTATTTCGATGCGCGCCAAGTGATCGCCGTGCCGCACGGCGCGGGTGGCATCGGTTCTTTTGCGGATCTGGCCGGCGAGCGGGTGGCCGTGCAGGTTGGCACGTCCGCCGATGTGGATTTGCAGCAGCTGGTCGGCAAGACAAGTCAGAATATCGTCCGCTTCCAGACCATGACGGAAGCGTTCGATGCGCTCAAGGCAGGCAAGGTCAAGGCGCTGGTGGGCGATAACGGGGTCGTGGCCGGCTTTGTTCGTCATTCCAAAGGCATGTTTTTTACTGTGGAAGACACGGCGAGTTTCGCTCCGGAACACTATGGTTTCGCGGTGAAGAAGGGGCGGGCCGGATTGCGCGAAAAGATCAATGCCGGCCTGGCGGCTGCGCGCGCAGACGGTAGCTACGCGGCGTTATATCAGAAATACTTCGGAACCGGGCAGTAAATTCCCGTAAGCCTGTCCGGCAGAGAGATTTTCTTTGACGGCAAACTTCTTGCCGCCATGCGTGAAATTTGCGTCCGTGGTAGAATTGCCATCGTTCGCCAACAATAAAAGACAAGCTCTCACCCATGACAGATCAGCTTTTCGCCAAGGAAACCATTCCGGTCAGCCTGGAAGAGGAAATGCGTCGCTCGTATCTCGATTACGCCATGAGCGTGATCGTCGGTCGGGCGCTGCCGGACGTGCGCGACGGTCTCAAACCGGTGCATCGCCGCGTTTTGTTCGCCATGCACGAACTATCCAACGACTGGAACCGGGCCTACAAGAAGTCGGCCCGTATCGTTGGCGATGTCATCGGTAAATACCACCCGCACGGCGATACCGCCGTCTACGACACCATCGTGCGGATGGCGCAGGATTTTAGTTTGCGCTATCCCTTGATCGACGGGCAGGGCAACTTCGGTTCGGTCGACGGCGATAACGCCGCCGCCATGCGTTACACCGAAATCCGCATGGCGCGCATTGCGCACGAACTACTGGCCGACATCGACAAGGAAACCGTCGATTTCGGCGCCAACTACGACGGTTCGGAGCACGAGCCGCTGATCTTGCCGGCCAAAATCCCCAACCTGCTGATCAACGGCAGTTCGGGTATTGCCGTCGGCATGGCAACCAACATCCCGCCGCATAATCTGTGCGAAGTGGTCGACGCATGTTTTGCGCTCTTGGCCAACAGCGACATCAGCATCGACGAGTTGATCGACATCGTGCCGGCGCCCGACTTTCCGACCGCCGCCATCATCTATGGCACGGCCGGCGTCAAGGAAGCCTACCGCACCGGTCGCGGCCGAGTGATCATGCGTTCGCGCACCCATTTCGAGGATATCGGCCGCGGCGAGCGCCAGGCGATCATCGTCGACGAATTGCCGTACCAGGTGAACAAGGCTCGCCTGTTGGAGCGCATCAGCGAATTGGTGCGCGACAAGCAGATCGAGGGTATCTCCGACCTGCGCGACGAATCCGATAAGTCGGGTATGCGCATGGTGATCGAGCTCAAGCGCGGCGAAATGCCCGAGGTGGTGCTCAATCACCTGTTCAAGATGACCCAGCTGCAGGACAGCTTCGGCATCAATATGGTGGCGCTGGTCGACAACCAGCCTCGGCTGTTGAACCTCAAGCAGGTGCTGGAAGAGTTCTTGCGCCATCGTCGCGAAGTGGTGACACGTCGCACGATCTTCGAACTGCGCAAGGCGCGCGAACGCGGCCACATTCTGGAAGGCCTGGCGGTTGCCTTGTCGAACGTCGACGAGATCATCGCTTTGATCAAGGCGTCGGAAAATCCACAGGTGGCGAAGGCCGCGCTGATGAGCCGCACTTGGCGCTCGCAGTTGGTCGAGGACATGCTCTCGCGCGTCGATCCGATCAAGGCTCGCCCGGACGGCGTCGAAACCGGTCTGACCGACAACGGCTATCAACTGTCGGAAACCCAGGCGCAAGCCATTCTCGACCTGCGTCTGCAGCGCCTGACTGGCCTGGAGCAGGACAAGATCGTCGCCGAGTATCAGGAAATCATGACCTTGATTCTCGATTTGATCGACATCCTGGAAAAGCCGGAGCGCATCAATCAGATCATCGTCGACGAATTGACCGCGATTCGCGCGCAGTTCGGCGATCCGCGCCGTTCCGAGATCGAACCGTTCGGCGGCGATATCAATATCGAAGACCTGATCACCCCGCAAGACCTGGTGGTCACCGTCTCGCATTCGGGTTACATCAAGACCCAACCGATGGACGACTACCGCGCCCAGCGGCGCGGCGGGCGCGGCAAACAGGCCGCGGCCACCAAGGACGACGACTTCATCGACACGCTGTTCGTCGCCAATACCCACGATTACGTGCTGTGTTTCTCGTCGTTCGGTCGTTGCTACTGGATCAAGGTCTACGAGCTGCCGCAGGGTGGGCGCGCCAGCCGCGGCAAGCCGATCGTCAACGTCCTGCCGTTGTCCGACGGCGAGAAGATCAACGCCATGCTGCCGGTCAAGGCCTTCACCGACGACCATTACATCTTCATGTGCACGGCGGGCGGCACGGTCAAGAAAACCGGGCTGTCGAGTTTCTCGCGTCCGCGTTCGGCCGGCATCATCGCGCTCGACCTCGACGAGGGCGACAAACTGATCGGCGTGGCGCTGACCTCCGGCAGTCATGAAGTGATGCTGTTCTCCAGTCACGGCAAGGCCGTGCGCTTTGCCGAAGGCGACGTGCGCCCGATGGGCCGCACCGCGCGCGGCGTGCGCGGCATGGATCTGCCTGAGGGTGCGACCGTGATCTCGTTGTTGGTTTCCGATAGCGAGGACACCCAAGTGCTGACCGCGACCGAAAACGGCTACGGCAAGCGCACCCCGATCGCCGACTATCGCAAGAGCCACCGCGGCACCCAAGGCGTGATCGCCATCGATACCTCGGAACGTAATGGCTCGTTGGTGGCCGCCACGCTGGTGGTGGAAAGCGACGAAGTCATGCTGATTACCACCGGCGGCGTGTTGATCCGCACCCGCGTCGCAGAGATCCGCGAAACCGGACGTGCCGCGCAGGGTGTGCGCCTGATCAACCTCGACGAGGGCGAGAAGCTGATCGGCCTGGAGAAGGTGGCTGAAAGCGAGTCCGACGAAGAGGATGGTGTGGAAGGCGTCGAAGGCGTTGACGGCGAGGCTGGCGACGACTTTACCGCCGGGGAAGAGGCATGAGTCTGACGGCTGCGCCCGCCAACCCACAAGTGCTCGACGTGCTGAGCCGGCTATTCGTGTCGTTGCCGCACGCGACGACACTCGGCATGCGCTACGTCGGCACGGTCGGGCGCAAGCCGACGCTGGCTATCGATTGGCACGACGATCTGGTGGGCAACCCGGCAAGCGGCGTGCTGCACGGCGGGGTGATTACCTCGCTGGTCGATACCACGAGCGCCGTGTCGGTGGCGGCGCAGTTGCCCGACTTCGAAACCATCGCCACGCTGGATCTGCGTATCGACTACCTTAAGGCGGCCACGCCGGGGCGGGCGATCTATTGCACGGCCGAGTGTTATCGGCTGGCGAGCCAAGTGGCTTTTACCCGGGCCGTGTGCTTTCACGACAGTGCCGACGAGCCGATCGCCCATGGCATTGCCACCTTCATGCGCGAGTCGAGCCCTGTCCCGATGGTCGGCGAGGCGGTGAAATGAGCGACTTTACCGAGCGTTTCAATCGCCTGCGCGACGAAAAGAACTATCGTGCAATTATCGATGCGATTCCCTATGCCCGGCTGATGGGTGTCGAGTTCGGCGAAGAGGGCGAGGAGGGTGCGCTGCTGTTCACGCTACCTTTTGCTGAGCGCAACGTCGGCAATACCACCTTGCCGGCCTTGCATGGCGGCTTGATCGGCGGTTTTATGGAGAACGCCGCGTTGATCCACTTGATGTGGAATCGAGAGTCGCTGGAAATTCCCAAGATCGTCGATTTCTCACTCGATTATCTGCGCCCGGGGCGACCGCAAACGCTGTTTGCCCGTTGCGAGATCACCAAGCAGGGCAAGCGCGTGGCGCATGTGCTGATCGAGGCCTGGCAGGACAGCCCCGAGAAGCCGGTGGCCGTGGCGCGCGCGCACTTCCTGCTGGCGACGAACACCAACTAGAGGAAGCCGCGGCAGGCCCACGCCCGGACAGGCTTCCACAACAAAGGATAGTCATGGCAAAGGTCTACAACTTTTCTTCCGGTCCGGCGGTTCTGCCGCACTCGGTGCTGGCCGAGGCGCAAAGCGAGCTACTCGACTGGCACGGCAGCGGCATGAGCGTGATGGAAATGAGCCATCGCGGCAAGGAGTTCATGGAGATCATCCATGATGCCGAGCACGATCTGCGCCGCTTGATGGCAATTCCGGAGAACTACCGGGTGCTGTTTCTGCAAGGCGGCGCCTCGCAGCAGTTCTCCATGGTGCCGCTCAACCTGTTGGGCGAGAAGAAGTCCGTCGACGTCGTCAATACCGGGCACTGGTCGAAGTTGGCCATCAAGGAGGCCAAGCACTACGCCAAGGTCAACGTGGTCGCCAGTAGCGAAGACCGCAACTTTTCCTATGTGCCGGCCGAAGATACCTGGCAATGCGACCCGAACGCCGCCTATCTGCATTACACCTCCAACGAAACCATCGGCGGCTTGCAGTTCCCGTTCGTTCCCACACCGCCGGAAGGCGTGCCGCTGGTTTGCGACATGTCCTCCGAGTTCCTGTCGCATGAAATCGACGTCAACCGGTTCGGTTTGATCTATGCCGGCGCACAAAAGAACATCGGCCCTTCTGGTTTGACGGTTGTCATCGTGCGCGAAGATTTGCTGGATCGGGCGTTGCGTATTACGCCGACCATGCTCAACTACCGCGTGCATGCCGATGCCGACTCGATGTACAACACGCCGGCCACCTTCCCGATCTATATCGCCGGATTGGTGCTCAAATGGATCGAAGAGCAAGGCGGCATCAAGGGGATCGCGGCACGCAACGAGGAGAAGGCCGGCCTGCTGTATCACACCATCGACAGCAGCGGCGGTTTCTACAGCTCGCATATCGAGACGCCGTTCCGTTCGAAAATGAATGTCACCTTCCGCCTGCGCGACGAGTCGCTCAACGACAGTTTCGTCAGCGAGGCCAAGAAGAACGGCCTGGTTCAGCTCAAGGGCCACCGCGTGGTCGGCGGCATGCGCGCTTCCATCTATAACGCCATGCCGATCGAGGGTGTAAAGTCGCTGGTTCATTTTATGCAGGACTTTGCCCGCCAGCACGGATAGTCGCCGCACGGGCATTCTCCTGAACGGCCACGCGTGCGTGGCTATTCCCGACCTTTGCATGAAGAAGGAGGAGAGATCATGCTGCTAAACGAAACGCTGGAACAGTTAAGAGCCCTCTGGTTGTCGGGCGAGGAGCACGACGTCAATCTTTCACAGGCATCGGCGCGCTGGCGCATGGTTTCACCCGATGCGGGCAAATTTCTGTATCAATTGATTCGCGCCTCCGGCGCCCGGCGTATCGTGGAAATCGGTACGGCCAGCGGCTACTCGACGCTTTGGCTTGCGCTGGCTGCGCAAACCAATCAAGGCAAGGTAACGAGCCTGGATAATGCCGACGATTTCCGCGCCGTGGCCGAGGCCCGGCTGGAGGCCTTCAGTCTGGCGCACCTGGTGCGACTTGAGACCGTCGAGGCCGGCGAGTGGTTGTCCGCGCTCGAAGCCGGCCCGGTCGACTTCCTGTTTCTCGATGCGGACCGATCGAGCTACCCGGCGCTTTGGCCGCAGATTCGCCGTGTACTGCGGCCTGGCGGCCTGCTGGTGATGGACAACGCGTTGTCCCATCCCGACGAGTGCGCGCCGTTCATCGAGCAAGTACTTGCGACCGAGGGCTATCTCGCCGAAACTTACCCGATCGGAAAAGGGCAATTTGTCATTTTGAAAGACGAATAAAACGTGTCGGATCATCAACTGAAAATACATCGCGATGCCATCGACAGCATCGACGCGCAAGTGCTGGACTTGCTCAATCAGAGGGCATCGCACGCGCGTGCCATCGGCGAAATCAAAGGCGGCGGCGTGGTCTATCGGCCTGAACGCGAGGCCCAGGTGCTGCGTCGCATTAAATCGCTCAACCGCGGGCCGCTCTCTAGCGAGTCGGTGGCGCGCCTGTTTCGCGAGGTGATGTCCGAGTGTTTGGCGCTTGAGCGACCGCTGTCGATCGCCTACCTCGGCCCCGAGGGCACCTTCACCCAGCTCGCGGCCATCAAACACTTCGGCCATGCGGCACACACCGTTGCCTGCGCTTCGGTGGACGAGGCTTTTCGCCTGGTCGAGGCGCGCACGCTCGATTATGTCGTGGCGCCGGTGGAAAACTCCACCGAGGGCGCGGTCGGCCGTACGCTTGACCTGATGGTGGCGAGTCCGCTCAAGATCTGCGGCGAGGTGGTGCTGCGTATCCATCACCACCTGCTGCGGCGCGCCGACGATGTCGAAGCGCCGATCCGTCGTGTCTATGCCCATGCGCAAGCCTTGGCGCAATGTCACGAATGGCTGAACAAAAATCTTCCCCAGGATGTCGAGCGCGTCTCTGTGGCGAGTAACGCCGAAGCCGCGCGTTTGGCCAGCGTCGAATCCGGCGTGGCGGCCATTGCCGGCCAAGCTGCTGCCGAGCGTTACCAACTCGTCAAGGTCGCCGAACGCATCGAGGACGAGCCGAACAACACCACACGCTTCCTGGTGCTAGGTCACCAGGAGGTTGACGCGACGGGCGAGGACAAGAGCTCGCTGATCGTGGCGGCACCCAACTGCGCCGGCGCGCTCTATACCTTGTTGGCGCCGATTGCCGCCAACGGGGTGTCGATGACCAAGCTGGAATCGCGTCCGGCTCGCGCCGGTTTGTGGGAGTACGTCTACTTCATCGATATCGAGGGGCATCGAACCGATGCCAACGTGCAGGCCGCGCTCGAAGCCCTCAGGGCAAGCGCCGCCTTTGTCAAAATCCTGGGTTCCTACCCGCTGGCCGTGATTTGATCAATATGACCCTACGTTCCGTTTGTCTATTTTGCGGCTCCGCCAGCGGCGCCTCACCCGCCTACCTGAACGCGGCGCGCGCGTTTGGTCGCGAGCTTGCGAGGCAGGGGGTGACCCTGGTCTATGGCGGTGGAAATATCGGGCTGATGGGGGCGGCGGCCGATGCTGCGCTGGAGGCGGGCGGCCAAGTGATCGGCGTGATTCCGGAATTCCTCAAGGCTCGCGAAGTGGCGCACCTCGGTTTGACGCAGCTGCATGTCACGCAGTCCATGCATGAGCGCAAGGCGTTGATGGCCGAGTTGTCTGACGCTTTCGTTGCGCTGCCTGGCGGTTTCGGCACCTTGGACGAGTTATTCGAGATCGTGACTTGGGCGCAGCTGTCCGTGCACGCCAAGCCGATCGGATTACTGGATGTCGAGGGGTTCTTCCAGCCGCTGCTGCAAATGGTGCGTCACATGGCCGAGCAGGGTTTTATCCGTCCCGCCCATCTCGAACTGTTTTGCCAGGCGGACGATGTGCCGACGCTGCTGACGCGCATCGAGGACTATCGTCCGGTCACCGCCAGCAAGTGGCTCGGGTTGGATCGTACCTGAGCGTGGCGATCCGATGACTTCGACCCCCACCATCGCGCTAGTTCTATGTGGTTGCGGTATCGGCGACGGCAGCGATGTGCTTGAAGCCGCCGGCTGTCTGGTCGCACTATCGCAGGCCGGTTACCGTGTGCGCGCTTTTGCGCCCAGTCGCATGCAGCGCGAGGTGGTCGACCATGCCAGTGGCCGCGCCATGCAGGATGCGCGCCATATGCTGATCGAGTCGGCCCGCGTGACGCGTGGCACGATCGAGCCGCTGGTGGAGTTGGATGCCGATCGATTGGATGCGGTCATGCTGCCGGGCGGGGGCGGTGTGCTGCGCAACCTGACCAATTTTGCCGCGCGCGGCGCCGATGCCTCGCTCGCACCCGATGTGCTCGATGCCTTGATGCCGTTGTTGCAGGCGGGGCGGCCGATGGTTGGCCTGGGTACTGCCGCACTGGTGCCGGCATTGCTGGCTCGCGAGGCGGGGAGGCTTGGCGCGCGTCTGACGTTCGGGCATGAGGACGAGGCCAGCGAACTGGTGCAGGCGCTGGAAGGGTGGGGGATGCGCCATGTCGAGTGCGCGCTCGACGAGGCGTGCATCGACCTCGCGTGCCGTTTCGCCAGCTTGCCGGCCGGGTTGTACGGCAAGGCTAGTCCGGCCGAAATTTTCGGTGCCTGTCTAGCCGGCGCGTCTGCGTTAGGTTGGTTGCTGACCCAACAGGAGACCGCATGATCATCGTCATGTCGTCGGACGCCGCTGCGGCCGACATCGCCGAGGTGGTGGCGCGCATTCGCGCCGCCGGGCTTGCCGAGCACATCTCGCGCGGCACCGAACGCACGTTGATCGGCGCCATCGGCGATGAGCGCACGCTCGACCCGGCGCTGTTCGAACGCATGCCCGGCGTCGAGCGTGCGCTGCGTGTCGTACGCGAATATCGGCTTGTCGGACGGGAAATTCACCCTGAATCGTCGATCGTCAATATTCGCGGACAAGCCATCGGCGGGCGAGCGCTCACGATCATCGCCGGGCCGCCTGCTGTCGAGAACGATGCGCAGATCGCCGCTGCCGCCCAGGCTGTGCGTGCCGCCGGCTGCCAACTGCTGCATGGCGGTGCCTTTTTGCATAGCGACAACCCCTATGGTTTTCAGGGGTTGGGGGTTGATGGCTTAGCCAAACTCGGGGCTGCGGCGGCGCAAGCTGGTCTGCCTTCGGTATCCGAGTTGGCCGACGTGCGTGCTATCGAGGCTTTTCTCGAACTGGACATCGATGCGCTGGCCATTGGCCCGCGCCATATGGCCAATACCGATTTGTTGCGCGAAGTCGGCCGCCTGAACAAGCCTGTGATTCTTAAACGTGGCCCGGCCGCGACGTTGGTCGAGTGGCTGATGGCCGCCGAAACCATTGCCGCCGGCGGCAACCACCGGATTGTCTTGTGCGAGTGCGGTATCAAGAGTTTGGAACCCGGTTACCGTGCGTTGCTGGATATCGGCGCCATCGCGGCATTGAAGGCCGAAACCCACTTGCCGGTGATCGTCGAGCCCGCGCACGCGACCGGCAAGGCCTGGATGACGCCATCGCTGGCGGCCGCCGCCATCGCCGCCGGTGCCGATGGTTTGTGGCTCGACGTGCATCCAAATCCAGCCGAGGCGCGCAGCCACGCGGAACAAGCTTCGACGCCGGCGCAATTATCGACGCTGATAGAGACCTTGCGCCCGTTGGCTGCGGTCATGAATCGTTCGCTCTAAGGATCTCTGGCATGAAAAGCAGTGCGCGCAATCAGTTTTCCGGCGTCGTCAAGGCTGTGCGAACCGGTGCGGTCAACGATGAAATCGAACTGGAATTACTTGGCGGTCAAGTGTTGGTGGCAGTGGTAACGCATGAAAGTGCGCGTACCCTTGGCCTGTCAGTCGGGCGCGAGGCGGTGGCGCTGATTAAGTCCTCGTCGGTCATCGTCGTGACCGACGATCAAGGTGTGCTGTTTTCCGCACGCAACCATCTGCGAGGTAAGATCGCGCGCGTGACGCCCGGCGCCGTCAATAGCGAAGTGCTGATCGATGTCGAAGGGGTGGGGCAAATCGCCGCGATCGTCACCAACGAAAGTTGTGCCGCGCTGGCACTGGCGGTCGATCGACCCGCCTCGGCGCTCTTCAAGGCGTCCAGTGTGATCGTCGGAGTCAAGGGCTAAGTTGAAATTCGCGGCCGCAGGAGCGGCTTCGGCCGCGATTGCCCATGTGCGCGCACTCAGCTATAGCGCAGCACCACCGGCACGGCGAATTCGCACAGCTTGAACCAGGCCAAAGGGAACAGCATCAGCAAGGCCAGCGACCCCCAGTTCACCATCGTGCGTTCCGGACGTACCGTCAAGCGGCAAAACCCCAGGTAGAGCAGCATGGCCAGCATGGCCATGGCCGGCGGCACCATCAGATATAGCGCCAGGGCTCGGTCGTACGACAGCGCAGCTGCCAGCGCGACGTCGATATGTAGTACCAATAGTGCCAGATAGAAGGCCGCCATGCGCGGCGGCGTGTCGGCGACGGCCAATCCGCGTCGCGTCGGCCGTAATTGGCTCGCGGCCCAGAAGAGCGCAGCGATGCCGCTCCATGTGTAAGCGTAAAGGAAGGGTGCCCAGATGGGCGCCATGAGATCGGATGGGCGACCGAGCCGTATCACGATGGCTAGCGGAAAGTAGCCGGCGACAAAGCAAGCCTGCGAGATACCGTTGCCGCTGGCGACGACACGCCATAAGGCGAACAGCCAGAAGCCGCCCATCAATAGCAGAAATAATGACGGCAGGAGCGGAAAGCTCATGCAGGGCCCAGCAAGCGCGACCACGCTGCGCCGATCAACTCGCCGATCTGCACCAGGTAATGGGTGTGCATGTCGTGCGTGAAGCGCTGCGGATCGTCGCTGGCTAGCACCAGCAGGCCGAACGGTTCGCTCGCTGCGTCGCGCAATGCGACCTGGCAGAATGATTGCAGAACCGGCACGGCAGGGAACCAAGACATCACTTCATCGTTGACGTAGGGGCCGCAGTAGGGGGTGTTGAGGTTGCGCGCCAATAGGGAGACTTCGCCGCGTGCATTGAATAGTTCGCCCAGCGACTCCGCAGCCGGGTGCCATAGACGCAACGCCATGCGATCCAATCCGAATATCTCGGCAAAGCCGGTGCGCAGCTCGCCGGCCAGCCGGGCGGGCGTGTCGGCCTTCAGTAGCGTCAATGCCAGTCGGTGCATGCGCGCCTGGATTTGATCGTTGTTCTCGCCGTGGCGCACCAATTGTTGCAGTCGCGCTTCCAGTTGGCGGCAGCGATCCTTCAGCTCAAGCATCTGCCGATCCACCAGCGAGACCACGACGCGGTCGCCGCCATGCTTCAGGCCGAAACGGTCGGCATGATGCTGCAGGAAATCGGGATGGTTTTCCAGGAAGGCCAATACATCGTCGGACTGCATGGTCGCATTGTGTTCAGACATCGATTTCTCCGCTGAATACCGTGGTTGCCGGTCCTGTCATCTGCACCGGGTGGCCGATGCCGGCCCATTCTACCGTCAAGTCGCCACCATGGGTATGCACCTGAACGCAATGATCCAATCGCTTGCGCAGGATGCCGGCGACCACCGCGGCACAAGAGCCGGTGCCGCAGGCCAAGGTCTCGCCGGCACCGCGTTCGTACACCCGCAAACGGATCTCCGTCGGGCTCAGAATCTGCATGAAGCCGACGTTGACGCTCTCGGGGAAATAACGACTGTTTTGCAGCGCCGGGCCAATCGACAAGACTGGTGCCAACTCTGTCTCGGGGACGATGAGCACGGCGTGTGGATTGCCCATCGAGATCGCGCTGATTTCCAGTGATTCGCCGGCGACCGCGAGCGAGTAAACGGCGGCTTGGTCGTCGGCGACGAACGGAATCTCGTCCGGTGCCAAACGCGGCACACCCATATCGACCTTGACCGTCCCGTTGTCCATCAGCACGGGGACGATGACGCCGCGCGCCGTTTCAACGCGCAGCACGCGCCGATGCGACAAACCCTGTTCGCTGACGAAGCGAGCGAAGCAGCGTGCGCCATTGCCGCATTGCTCGACTTCATCACCATCGTTGTTGAAGATACGGTAGCGGAAATCGTTGTCTTGCCCGTGGGGCGGTTCGACCAGTAGCAATTGGTCGAAACCGATGCCGAAATGACGGTCGCCCCATTGGCGAATTCGTTCCGGTGTGAGCGTCACAGTCTGCCGCACGCCGTCGATGACCATAAAGTCATTGCCTAAACCATGCATTTTGCAGAACTTCAATTTCATTTACTGTGGCCCCGCGCACTGTGTGATTGTTCATCATAACTCAAGTCTGCAGGGCACCAAAGCGTATGCTTATTGCATTGACAGCTTACTGACCAGTAAGTAAAGTGCCTGAATGAAAACTGCCCCCGACGCCAAGAGCGACACCCGCAAGCGAATTCTGGATATTGCGGAAGAATTGCTGCTGACGCGCGGCTTCAATGCCTTCAGCTATCAGCTGGTGAGCAGCGAGCTTGGTGTGCGCAATGCCGCCATTCATTACCACTTCCCCCATAAAACCGACCTGGGCGTGGCGCTGATCGAGCGCTACCGCCGCCGCCTGCGCCGCTTTATCGAGGCTCAGGCCACGCTGCCGCCGGACGGCCAGTTGGAGCGCTATTTCGAGTTGGCGCAAAGTTATTTTCTGCAAGACAAGCAGGTCTGCCCAAGCGGCATGCTGTGCACGGAATTCCATACGCTGCCGGATGCCATGCGCGACCAAGCTGCTGCCTTCATCGGCGAGATGCGAAATTGGTCGATCGAGTTGGCCGAGCGCGGACGGGATGGCGGTATTTTCCACTACCCTGGAACGGCCGAGGAAATGGGCGTTTTGATGTTTTCCGCCCTGCAAGGCGGCCTGCAATTGGCTCGGGTCGACGACACTTGGCTTGATACCGTCAAGCGACAGATTAAACGCCTGCTAGGCGTCGAATAAAAGCCAACAACAAGGGGAGAGTAGGGGATGTCAACTAAGCCAAACAGCATGAGCCGCATGGTGGCCAAGGCTTCGCGCCTGCCCGGCGGATTGCGCAACCTGGTCGTGTCGCGTTTATTCGGTCGCGTTGTGCCGTTTCTCGGTACCGCAGGTTTGCGATTCGAGGAAGTCGGTCCGGAGCGTCTGGTGGTGTCGATCCAGAACCGGCGTAAAGTGCAAAACCATATCAAGGGCGTGCACGCCGCCGCCATGGCGCTGTTGGCGGAGACCGCCTCGGGTTTCGTTATGGCGATGAATGTGCCGGACGACAAACTGATGTTGCTCAAATCGATGAAGATCGACTATTTGCAGCGCAGCCAGGGCAATATGCGCGCTGTCGCCACTTTGCGTCCGGAGCAGATCGCCGCGGTGCATCAGGAAGAGAAGGGCAACACGCAAGTCGAGGTGCTGGTAACCGACGAATCGGGTGGTGCGCCGATCCAATGTGAAATGGTCTGGGCCTGGGTGCCGAAAAAACGCTGAGGAGCAATGCGATGGACTACACGACACTGAAGGTCGAGTTGCACGATGCGGTGGCGCTCGTCACTTTCAACCGGCCCGATAAGGCCAACGCTTTAAATGCCGACATGTGGCGCGAGATGAAGCAGGCGCTGACCTGGTGCGACCAGGAAGCCCGTGTGCGCGCCGTGGTGTTGACAGGTCAGGGCCGGCACTTCAGCTCGGGCATCGATCTGTCGTTGTTGATGGGGGTGCAAGGGCAGATCGACGATGCGTGCGAGGCACGCAAACGCGAAAAATTGCGCGCGTTGATCCTGGAGTTGCAGGACTGCGTCAACAGTCTGGAGCGTTGCCGTAAACCGGTCATCGCTGCGATTTCAGGCTTCTGCCTCGGCGGCGGGCTCGATATCGCCCTGGCGGCCGATTTCCGTTATGCCAGCGCCGATGCGCAGTTCGGCGTGCGCGAGGTCGATATCGGCATGGTGGCCGATGTCGGCACCTTGCAGCGTTTACCGACTGTGGTTGGGCAAGGTGTGGCGCGCGAAATGGCGCTGACCGGCTGCGACATCGACGCGCGCCAAGCCGAAGCTTGGCGGCTGGTCAATCGCGTATTGCCGGACGGCGACAGTCTGCGCGCCGCCGCGCTGGAAACCGCACGCCTGATTGCCGCCAAATCGCCGCTGGCGGTACGCGGCAGTAAACAGGTACTCAACTATAGTCGCGACCACAGCGTGGCCGATGGTTTGGAATATGTCGCCAACTGGAATGCCGCGATGTTGTTGTCGGAGGACATCGTCAAGGCGGGCATGGCGGCGATGAGCAAGCAATCCGCGGTGTTCCGCGATTGAGCGTCCGGCGGCTCGGTTCAGGTAAAAAAACGGCACGCAATGAACTGACCCCAATAAGTTGGACAGTTTGCTGCTAGGCTTGCCAGGCCTGAGTTCTGTACCTTACAGGACTCAGGCCTTTTAGCTTGAGCTTGA
>NZ_SNZP01000019.1 GCF_004363805.1 Paludibacterium purpuratum
CCGATGATAGTGCGGCATTCGCCGTGTGAAAGTAGGACACTGCCAGACGCCTCTTGAGAAAAGCCCAGACCATTAGGTCTGGGCTTTTTGCTTTTGCTTTGGCTTTGCGCGGCGCTTATCGGGATGAGGGGCTTTGCGCCGAGTGGCGCGCCTCGCAGCAGTAGGCTTCGGTTCGATAGGGGAAAGAAATAGAGGTCCGACCCGCTAGATGGGGATGGCGCTCGATCAATTCGTGGAGCTGTCGCCGCACCTGTTCGCGTTGAGCTTGCGGTAGTGCGGCGATGAAGCTGACGGACATCGTGCGATCGACGATCACTTGCTCCGGCGAGCCGGTATGGGCGTGGGTGAAACAGTCGGGTTCGGGTAGGCTGAAAATGCCTTGGGTAAAAGGTTGTCGCCACTCGCCGGTATGGAAACGCGGTACGCCCACTTCGAAGGGGGTGATCAATGCCGTGATTTCCCGTACCCAGTCGCACTGTTCGTCGCGCACGTTCCAGATCAATCCCAGTCGTCCGCTGGGCTTGAGTACGCGCCGAATCTCATGTAATGCGTCGACATTGGCAAACCAATGGAAGGCCTGGGCGCATACGACGACGTCCACGGTTTGATCGGGTAGGGGGATCGCTTCCGCGCGCCCGTCCAATGTCGCGATATTCGGCAGCTGTTGTTTCAGTTGAGCGCGCATGGCGGCGACTGGTTCCAACGCCTGTACGGTGGCCTCGGTGCCATGGAGCAGCTTGGTGAATTTTCCAGTGCCCGCACCGAGTTCGAGTACTTGCTTGCCCGGTGCGATGCTTAGACGATCGTGTAACCATGCATGCAAAGCATCTGGATAATCGGGGCGGCCGCGTTCGTAGATGTCGGCGCCTTGGCCAAAACCGCATGACGCGGCCTGATGAATTTCTGGCATGACAACACCCTAAAACATATGATTAGGGCTGTTTTTGTGCCATTAGGCTGGTCTTGTCGTCAAGCCTGCGATTGTGGTTGAGTGCGCTGCGCGCGTTCTTCGCGCGGGGTGATGCCGAAATGGTTTCGATAGGTGCTGGAGAAGTGCGGGCCGCTGGAGAAGCCGCAGGCCAGGCTGATTTGCACGATGGACTTTGAAGTCTGCTGCAACAATTGGCGCGCACGGTTGAGGCGCAGTTCCAAGTAGTACTTGGAGGGCACCGTACTCAAGTATTGCTTGAACAAGCGTTCCAGTTGTCGACGCGAGACCCCGACGTAGTAGGCGATGTCGTCGGTGGAGAGCGGTTCCTCGATATTGGCTTCCATCAGGCTGACCGCTTCGGTCAGCTTTGGCTGGCTGCCGCCAATGCGGGTGGCCAACGGAATGCGCTGCCGCTCGTTGCCTGGCCGCGTGCGCTCCATAATGAACACTTCGGATAGTCGCGAGGCGAATTCGTGGCCTTGCTGGCCGGCAACCAGCGACAGCACGAAGTCCATTGTGGCCGCGCCGCCTGCGCAGGTCATGACGTTGCTGTCGGCTTCGTACAGATTGGAGGACACCACGACTTCGGGGAAGTCCTCGGTAAACTGGTTGATGTCTTGCCAGTGAATGGTGGCGCGGTGTTGATGCAGCATGCCGGTGCGCGCCAGCCAATAGCTGGCGCAACCGATGCCGGCCAACTGCATTTTTTCCATGTTCTGGGCATGGATGCCGCGTGACAACTCGTCGATATTGATGTCGCTGGAAATGTCTCCGGCAAAGATCAGCAGGCCGTCTAGGCGCGGGCTGTAGCCGAGGGGGAGATCTACCGCGTACTGCAGCCCATTGCTAAGCGCGACTGGGGTGCCGTCAAGCGACAGCGTCAGAAATTCATAGATCTTGCGTTCGGCCAGTTGATTGGCTCGTGCCAGCACTTCGCATGCCATGGCGAAGTCTGCCATCGAGGCATGCGGCAGCAAGAGCATGCCATAGCGGAGAGGTTTGACTGCTTGCGGTTGGAGACCCATAGCTTCCGTAAGTAAGTAAACGGCCCGCTGTCACGCAATGACGTTTAGCTGGTATGCCGCATTAATGACGCTAGGTATGTATTGTACGATTATTTGCGGTTCGGTGAGCAAGATTAGTACCCTCGAACGGCAAATCGGAAGGCCTTTATTTATGGTGCACTGCCGTAAATGTCGAAGTTGAAATACTTGCGCTCGATTTGTTGGTAAACGCCGTTCTGACGCAGATGAGCAATAGCCTGATCGAGACGCTGTCTCAGTGCGTCGTCTCCCTTTTTGACCGCAATGCCGGCACCCTCGCCGAAATAATGCGGATCGTCGAATTTCGGCCCGATAAAAGCATACCCCTTGCCCTGCGGCTTGCAGAGAAAGCTATTGCTGCCGACCACATTGTCCACGAATACTGCCGCGAGCTTTCCTCGCATCAAGTCGGTAAACGCCGCCGGTACTTTGTCGTATGCCACGATGTGGGCACCGGCCTTGCCCCAGTAGTCATGGGCAAAGCTTGCCTGCGTCGAGCCGCGCAGCACCCCGATCGACTGTCCGTCGAAACCGTGGCGACCGACGTCGGTTCCGGTGCGCGTCACGATGCGGCTGGCGATGTGGTAGTAGCGTCGAGTGAAATCCAGTTCTTGTCGCCGCTGCGGGGTGATCTGCATCGACGAAAGGATGGCGTCGAACTTGCCTAAGTTTAGCGCCTTGATCAGGCCATCCCAGTCCTGGGGTACGATCCGACAGTCGACCTGCATGTCCTGACATAAGGCGCGCGCGATGTCGGCGTCGAAGCCTTGTGGCTGACCATTGCTATCTTGCCAAGAGAACGGCGGATAGTTGAGATCCATGCCGAAGCGCAGGGTTTCGGCATGAAGCAGGGCGGGAAAACATAGGGCGGCAAGCCACAGTACGTTCAATCGCATGATCCAGATTCCGACCGAGGCAGCTATTGCAGGATGCCAACAGTTTATCAGCTTGCTCTAGTCTTAGGAAAAGGTATTAAATGCGTGGAGAAACCGCTGTATTGTCTGACGATATTTCTTGCTATGCATTTGGATTTTTCGAAGTGTATACGGCTATATTGGTTTGGCGATCTGCGGCGGTTTTGGCGGTGCCCGCCAACCACGAGCAATGCGAGACAGGACTTCATAGAGAGCCGCCGGCCATTGTTTCGGGCATCTACACGCTAACAACAAGAGAAACCTATGTCCCTGACCAATAAAACCGAATTGGCTAGTCTGATCTCGGATATTCAGTCCGTTGCCAAAAGCAAGCTGTCGGCCGTGGAGGCCGAGAAGCATGTGGCCTTTTTTCCGGTCTATTTCGAAGGCGCCGAGCATGGCGATTTAAGCCGCTTCTCGTCGTTGGATTTATTTGGCGCCGCGATGGCGCACTATGACTTCGGCCGTAAGCGCGCCGTCGGTCAACATAAAATTCGCATCTACAATCCCGATTTTGAACGTGACGGCTGGCAGTCGACTCACTCGGTGATCGAGATGGTGACGGATGACATGCCGTTCCTGATCGATTCATTGGCGTTGTTCCTGGGGCGTAATAATCTGAATCTGCATCTGCTGGTGCACCCGGTTCTGGCGGTCAAGCGCGACTCGGCCGGCAACCTGCAAGACATCCAGCGCACAGGTGACGGCGATGTACTGCGCGAGTCTTACATTCATGTGCAGATCGACCGCGTCAGCGACCAATCCGTCATGCAAGGCTTACAAGATGAACTTCACCGGGTGATTGCCGATATCCGTCTGGTGGTCAGCGATGAGCCGAAGATGCGCGCGGCATTGACCGAAATCGGCAAGGATCTGGCGAAGATCAAAGGTGCGCGTGCGACCGAGGCCAAGGAAGCCATCGAGTTTCTGCAGTGGACGGCCGACAATCATTTCCTGTTCATGGGGTATTGCGACTACGATCTGGTCAAGCGCGACGGCAAGGACAGCCTGAAGATCGTCAAGGGATCCGGGCTGGGGATTCTTCAGGATCAGGGCGATAAGGAGTATTCGGCCAGTTTCGAGCAATTGCCGCAGGAGCTGCGCGAATTGGCGCACTTGCCGCAACTGATTATCCTCAATAAGTCGCAGACTCGCTCCATCATCCATCGCTCGGCTTATGTCGATTTCGTCGGCATCAAGCGCTTCGATGCCAAGGGCGCGGTGATCGGCGAAAGGCGCTTTCTCGGCCTGTATACCGCACGTGCCTACCAGGTCTCGCCCAAGAACATCCCGATCCTGCGCCGCAAGGTCGAAAGCGTGATCAAGAGCTGCGATTACGTGGACAACAGCTACAAGGCCAAGACGCTCAACTTCGTGCTGGAGAGCTATCCGCGCGACGAATTGTTCGAGATTCCGGCCGAAACCCTGGCGCCGATCGCCGAAGGCATCGTCAATCTGCAAGAGCGGCCGCGCGTGCGGCTGTTCGTGCGTACCGACCGCTACCACCGTTATGTCAGTTGCCTAGTCTATGTGCCGCGCGACAGCTTTAGCACAGAAGTGCGGCTGAAGATCGAACGCGTCTTGCTTAACGCCTTCCAGGGTAATTCGACCGAGTTCAGCGTTCAGATCGGCGACGCTATGTTGGCGCGTGTGCATTACATTATTCGTACCAATGCGGCCAAGTTGCCGACTTTCCGCGAAAGCGATATCGAAACCGAAATCGAGCGTCTGGTTCGCGGTTGGACCGAGGAGTTGCATCAACAATTAATCGAGGCGCATGGCGAAGAGGAGGGTAATCGCCTGTTCAACGGCTATAAGCAGGCATTCCCGGTGGCCTACCGCGAAGAATTCGCCGTGCGCAATGCCGTGCTCGATATCCAGCATCTGGAGGGTGTTTGCGCCGAACAACCGCTGGCGATGAAGTTATATCGGCCGTTCCACCGCAATGCCGAGGATTTCAATCTGAAATTGTTTAGTTTCGGCGAAGCGCTGGGGCTGTCGGCCAGTCTGCCGATCCTGGAGAACATGGGCGTCAAGGTTCGTGACGAACATCCGTATTGTGTGCGCCGCGCCGACGGCGGCACGATCTGGATCAGCGACTTCGGCCTGGATCTGGGTGGCACCTTCGAACAAATGCTGAACGACGAGGTGCAGCAGGATTTTCAGGAATTGTTGAGTCAGGTATTCAGCAAACGCTGCGAAAACGATGGCTTTAACCGTCTGGCATTGGTAGCCGGCCTCGACTGGCGCGAGATCTCGCTGGTGCGCGCACTGGCCAAATATCTGCGTCAGGCCGGATTGACCTTTAGCCAGGCCTACATCGAGCAGTGCGTGACCAACTATCCCGAGATCAGTCGCGACCTGGTGCAATTGTTCGCTGTGCGCCTCGATCCGAATACAGCCGACCTGAAGCTGGCCGCCGAACTGGAAGAGCGCTTGCACGAGCGCTTGGATCTGGTGGCCAATCTGGATGAGGATCGTATCCTCAATGGCCTGTTGACGGTGATTCTGGCAACGCGCCGCACCAACTTCTGGCAACGCGACGGCGACGGTCTGCCGAAACCCTATATCTCGTTCAAGCTGCAATCCGGCGCGATTCCCTTCCTGCCGCAACCGCGGCCGCTGTTCGAAATCTGGGTTTATAGCCCAAGAGTCGAGGGGGTGCATTTGCGCGGTTCGAAGGTGGCGCGCGGCGGCTTGCGCTGGTCCGATCGTATGGAAGACTTTCGCACTGAGGTACTTGGGCTGGTCAAGGCGCAGCAGGTCAAAAATTCGGTTATCGTTCCGATGGGCTCGAAGGGCGGTTTCGTTTGCAAGCAACTGCCGCCGGCCACCGACCGCGAGGCATGGATGGCAGAGGGCATCGCTTGCTATCGCATCTTCATTTCGGCGTTGCTCGATCTGACCGACAACCTGGTGAGCGGCGCCATCGTGCCGCCGGTCGATGTGCGTCGTCTGGATGGCGACGACCCCTACCTGGTCGTGGCCGCCGACAAGGGCACGGCCACTTTCTCCGACATCGCCAATAGCGTGTCGCAGGCCTATGGTTTCTGGTTGGGCGATGCCTTCGCTTCGGGTGGGTCGGCCGGTTACGACCACAAGAAGATGGGCATCACTGCGCGCGGCGCCTGGGAGTCGGTCAAGCGTCATTTCCGCCACTTGGGCCTCAACACCCAGGAGCAGGACTTTAGCGTGATCGGCATCGGCGATATGGCCGGCGACGTATTCGGCAATGGCATGTTGCTATCGCGTCACATCCGACTGAAGGCGGCATTCAATCATCTGCATATCTTTCTCGACCCGAGCCCGGATGCCGAGAGCAGTTTCGACGAGCGCCAGCGTTTATTCGAATTGCCGCGTTCGAGTTGGACCGACTACAACCCGAAGCTGATTTCGGCGGGCGGCGGCGTGTTCGAGCGCTCGGCCAAGTCGATTCCGCTATCGCCCGAAGTTCGCGCTTGGCTCGGCGTCGAGGATGAACATCTGGCGCCCAACGAGCTGATCCGAGCCATTCTGATGGCCGAAGCCGACTTGTTATACAACGGCGGTATCGGGACTTATTTCAAGGCCAGCAGCGAAAGCCACGCCGACGCGCACGACCGTGCCAACGATGCGTTGCGCGTGAATGCCGGCGACCTCAGGGTCAAGGTATTGGCCGAGGGCGGTAACCTGGGCTGCACGCAGCGCGGACGGATCGAGTTCGCGCTCAAGGGGGGGCTCAATTGCTCCGATGCGATCGACAATTCGGCCGGGGTCGACTGCTCCGACCATGAGGTCAACATCAAGATCCTGCTCGGTGCGGTCATCCAGGCCGGCGACATGACGCTCAAGCAGCGTAACGAACTGCTGGCCGAGATGACCGAGGAAGTCGGCGACCTGGTTCTGCGCAACAACTACCTGCAGACCGAACTGCTGGCCATCAAGCGCCAGGAGGCTGCGTCGATGTTGTCGACGCATGCGCGGTTGATCCACCATCTGGAAAAGAGCGGCGAACTTAATCGCGAGTTGGAGTTTCTGCCTAGCGATACGCAGGTCAACGAGCGCCGCTTGGCTCGCCAGGGGCTGACCTCGCCTGAGGTCGGCGTGCTGCTGGCCTATAGCAAGATTTCGCTCGATCAGGCGCTGTTGGCCAGCGATCTGCCGGACGATCCCGATTTCCTGCCTGTGCTGGTCAATTACTTTCCCAAGGCATTGCAGAAGAAATTCCGCGGCCAAATGGAACGCCATCACCTCAAGCGCGAGATCATCTCCAATCAACTGGCGAACCAGATCGTCAACCGCATGGGCACCACCTTCGTGTTCCGGTTGCAGGAAGAGTCGCCGTTTTCGGCCGCGGAAATCGCGCGTGCCTGGTGGGTGGCGAGCCGGGTCTTCGATGCCGAGTCGCTGTGGCAGCGTATCGAGGCGTTGGACAGTCGCGTGCCGGCCGACCGTCAGATGGTCATGATGGTGCTGGTGCGCACGCTGGTCGAACGCGTAACGCGCTGGGTGTTGCGCAATAAGCGTCCGATCGGGTCGGTCGACAAACAGCTCGCCCAATACACCGATAAGGTGCGTGCCTTGCTGGCCAAGCTGCCGGAGTTGGTCGGCTCGCAGCAATACCCTTCGGTGGCAGACGGGGAAGCCCGGTTGAATCTGCCGAATGTACCGCAGGATCTGGCGCGCGTTTTGGCGCGACTAGAGTTCGCTGTGCCGCTGATGGATATCTTGGAGCTGGCGGAAACCGGCAACGCGGAGCCGGAAGTCGTGGCGCGCAACTACTACCGGCTGTCGGCCGATCTGCAGCTCGATTGGCTGCGCGATGCCATTACCGGCTTGCCGCGCGACAACCGCTGGCAGTCGCTGGCGCGCTCTGCATTGCGTGACGACCTGTACCGCATGCAGCGTTCGCTCACTGGCCTGGCGCTACACGATGCCGGCGACAATCGGGTATTTGCCGAGCAGTGGCTTGCCAAGCGCGCGCAGCATGTCGATATCTGCCAGCAGATGTTCGCCGAGTTGCAAGCCTTCGAGACGCTGGATCTAGCCATGCTGTCTGCCGGTATGCGCGAGCTGAGCAATCATATGCTGGCATGATCGAGATGGTTGATGGCGTAAAGCGCGTCCGAGAGGGCGCGCTTTTTTATTTGTCGATGTCTATGGTTTTTTGGATGGCTAGAAATTAAAAAATTTAACTGATATTTCTAGTTTTTTTAAATTAACGCATTTGTCATTGGTTGGGTGTGGGCGTTTAGTCGAGTGGAGACTGGCGCTACTCGATGTTTTTTTAAATATAATTATTTAAATCAATGTATTGTTGGCACCGTTTGTTGCTGGCTTCGTCCGCGTTCGATGGTTTTTATCGCCTTTGTGACGGTTGGTGATAAATGTTAATAGAAATAATAAAATAATATACATTTAGCATAACCGTAAGCCCGTCCATGTATCTTCATCCGAAACCAAAACAGTGTTTTCGAGGTGAAGTGTCATGTATTTCTTGGATGAAGAGCCGCGCAAGAAAGCGCGGATCGAGATCATTCCGATGATCGACGTCATGATGTTCCTGTTGGTCTTCTTTGTGCTGATCAGTCTGAATGTCATTCCCGCGACGGGCTTGCCGACGCAATTGCCGACATCGCGCAATGCTGCGCAGCAGACGCCCAACAAGCCCGTCATCGTCACGCTGACCGCCAATGGCACGCTACAGCTCAATGGTCGCGATGTGGCCGCCAGTGTCTTGCCTGCCGAACTGAAAGCGTTGCAGCAGCCGGGCAATCCGTTATCGGTGATCGTCAAGAGCGACGGCGCGGCCCAAGTGCAGCGTATGGTCGACGTCATGGATCTGATCCGCGACAGCGGCATTAACCAGATCTCCATTGCGGCGAAGAAGAAAGCATGAGCGTGCTGAAGCTGGTGCCGCCCAATGCCGATCAACGCCGCGACGCGGTCGCGGCAGTCGCCGCCGCCGCTGCGATGCTGGGCTTGTATGCCGTGGGGCACCTTTCGCCCATGCCGCGCTTCCACCACGAGAAACCGCCGGTGGTGCTGCAAGTGCTGCCGGTGCCGCCAGAACCGGTCGCGACGCCGCTGCAACCGCCGCGGCCTCGTCCGGTGCTTGCCAAATCGCAACCACAATCCCACGCCACGCCATCGCCTACACCAATGCCCACGCCGGCACCTAGTGCGCGCCCGCTGGCTGCCGCGCCGGTGAGTGCAACGCCGATGCCAAGTGCTCCCGCCAAGGCGGAGGCGACACCGGCACCCGTTGCGCCGCCCGCACCGCGTGTCAATGTCAGTGCGGATCGCGAGTTCGAAGCGCGCATCCGCGCCCTGATCGAACAACAGAAAACCTATCCGACCGGCCGCCAGGCCGCGATCGAAAAGCCGGCCGGCATCGTGCATGCCTGTGTCGATATTTCGCGAGACGGCGCCGTGCGTTCGGTGAGTATTCAAGAAAGTGCCGGTGCCGGGCTGTTGGATCAGGCCGCCAAGCGCTTGATGAACACTCTGTCCTATCCGGCCTTCCCGGAGGCGGTCTATGCGGGGGCCGCCAGCCATGTGTTTTGTACCCGGCTCAAGTACGAGCCGCCTTCCAACTGACCTTTAATTCACTTGTGTAGAGATCGCAATGAGAAACCAACCTATACGGCCGGTGGTACTGGCCGTGCTCGCGGCATTGTCCAGTCCGCTTGCGCATGCCGACGACCGTACCGAGCTGGGCACCGTGGTGATTACCGGCGAAGGGGACAAGCTGGGCGCGGGCTATATTCAGCCGGAAGACAGCGTCAAATCGCGCAGTAACGTTACGCGTGCCTCGCTGGAAAAATCCAGTCCGACCAGCAATATCTACCAGGATCTGAATATGCTGCCGGGCGTGAATGCCTCCAGCTACGATGCAACGGGTATGTTCGGTGGCGCTCTGACGGTGCGTGGCTTCAACTCGGATCAATTGGGGGTGACGATCAACGGTGTGCCGGTCAACGACTCCGGCAGTTTCTCCGTTTATCCGCAGGAATACGTCGAGAATGAAAACCTTTGCCAGGCTTTCGTCACCCAAGGGTCGACCGATACCGATGCACCGCATGTCGGCGCGACAGGCGGCAATATCGGCTTTGTTACTTGCGATCCGGAGAATCAACGCCGCGTGCGTTTTGCTCAGACGGTCGGCAGCAATGAATTGAGCCGCACCTATTTGCGCGGCGATACCGGGCGCTTTGCCGACGATAAGGCCAAGGCCTTCCTGTCATACTCCCACTCCCGGGTGGAGAAATGGAAAGGGCCGGGCGCGGCGGTGCGCGACCATATCGATACCGGTATGCGCTATGACCTCTCGACGGGCAGCTATATCAATGCGTCGCTGCTCTATAGCCGCGAAGTCGCCAACAATTTCCTCAACCCGACCTTGGCGCAGTTGAACGCGAACGGGTATAACGCCGATTATTCGCCGACATTCACCCCAGGGCATCTGCCGCCGGTCAATGGCACCGCTCAGAACGAATCGGGTCCGAATCCGGCCTATTACCAACTGGCGATTAACCCGTTCGAAAATGCCATTTTCAAAGTGGATGGCATCTTCCAGCTCAGCGACAGCACCAAGCTGAAGATTCAGCCGTATTACTGGTATGGCTACGGTACCGGCGGCACCCAGCAGACCACGTTGAAGGAAAACGGGTTCTACAACGCCGCCACCGGCGCGCTCAACGGCACCAAGGATCTGAACGGCGATGGCGACACGCTGGACAAGATCCTGGTCGCGTCCAGTTCGTTGACCAAAACCAACCGGCCGGGCATTACGCTGGCGGTGAGCAAAACCCTCGACAACCATCAAATCGACACCGGGGTTTGGTTCGAGCGCGCCGAGCACCGCCAGACCAAGCCGGCCACCTCCGTCGATCAGAACGGCAACCCGGCGAGCCAATGGCTCGACAGCAACCTGATCACGCGACCGGACGGCTCGCTCTACCAGGGGCGCGATTGGGATACGATCAGCACCGCCTGGCAGTTCTTCGCCCAGGACTCGATCAACCTATTGAAGGACGACTTGAACGTGACGGCGGGGCTGCGCACGCCATCGGTGACACGCGACTTCACCAACAACGCCAGCGAAGGCTCGGGCATTTCCAATGTCGGCTACCACCTCAAGCAGACGTACAGCGACGTATTGCCGAGCGTGGGTTTCCGCTACAACTTCACCCCGGCGCATCAGGTTTTCGCCAATGTGACGAAGAATTTCCGCGCGCCGCCGAACTTCGCTTTCGCGCCGACCGGCAACAACGTCAGCGTCGTCAACGGTCAGGTGGTATTGTCCTCCAACGTCAAGGCCGAGACCGCGATCAATACCGATGTCGGCTACCGCTACCAAGGCACGGCCTTCACGTTCAGCGGCACGCTGTTCGACGTGGAGTACAAGGATCGTCAGGCCAACGCCTACGACCCGGTGACCCAGAAGAGCGTTTACACCAACGCCGGCGATGTTCACAACTGGGGCACGGAGCTTGAGTTGGGTACCACGCCGGTGGCCGGCTGGAGCGTCTATACCTCGTTCACGATCAACCGCAGCGAAATCAAGAGCAATCTGCAAACGGCTGCCAGCACCACGCTCGCAACGCAAGGCAAGGAATTTCCATTGACGCCGCGTTGGATGGCGGCGCTGTCGCTGCAGTATGCGCAAGGGCCGTTCTACGCGCGGACCAACGTCAAACACACCGGCAAGCAGTTCGCCACGCTGGTGAACGACGAAGTGGTGCCCGAGTACACCTTGGTCGATTTCGATGCCGGGTATCGTTTCCCGAATATGGGGTGGCTGAAGAACCCGACCATCAAGTTCAACCTGTCGAACATCTTCAATACCAGCTATCGCGTACCGAGCGGTCTGCAACCGACGGCTGCGGATAGTAGCAATCCCGTGCGCTATTACCTGGGCGCGCCGCGCGGCGTGGCGTTGACCTTGCAAACCGACCTGTAACGCATTTGGCAATCGGCCGGGGTGGGAAGCCCCGGCCATGGAGGGCAATGAGCATGACCATCGATTACACCAGTCTTCATACCGCAACTTTCTACCTGATGTACGCCTGCCTGGCATTGGCTATCTTCGTCTGCGTCGAGCGGCTGATCTATTACGTACAGACGCAGAAGCACGCCCGCGAACTGGAAGGGGCGGTGACCGGCCACGCCGGCGAGTTGCACCTGCTGCCGCGCGAGTTGACCGAGCGCGACAGCCTGCCGGCACAGGCGCTACGCACCATGATGGCCGATATTCCCAATACCCGTTCGCCGGAAGATTTGCAGCACTTGTCGAGCGCGGTGTTCTTGTCGACCAAATCGCGACTGCAGAAGAATCTCTGGGTGTTGGATACCATCGTGACGGCAGCGCCGCTGTTGGGTTTGCTCGGTACGATCCTCGGTATTATCGAGACCTTCACCACCTTGGCCGAGCACGGCATTTCCGATCCCAAGGGGGTGTCGGCCGGCATCGGTACGGCGCTCTTGGCTACCGCCATGGGGATTACGGTGGCGTTGATCGGGCTGGTGTTCCTGAATCACTTCCACGACCGGGTCGACCGTATCAGCGAACACCTGAAAGTCCTATTGCTGCGTAGCGCGATCCGACGCGAGGCGGCATGATGCCGCCAGCCGGACTCGGTTAGCGTGTTGATTGGGCGACGCAGGATGCGCGCCGGGCCGCGTGCGATCCGGTCTTGGCCCGAGCCATGCAGGCCGTGTAACCGGCAATGTACGTGTCGAACAACCGGCTTGCCTGCTCCGGTGTCGCGCGAGCCATTTGTTCGACCAGGCTACGCGAGCCGGGCTCGAAATGCTGGTAGTCGATCGGGGAGTCCCAATACCCGCCCCAGCCGAGAAAACCCTGTTCGGCGAATAGATCGACGACGTCTTCCGCCATGCCGGCACGCGTTGGCTTGTTCGGCCGGCTGTCGAGCCGATTGATCCCGGCTTGTGCAGCCGCGGCCGGCTGTACGCGCGCCGTGCCTGTGTCGTCGAACGACAAGTAAGGGTTTTGCCATGGGTTGAGGTCGATGGCTACGCCATAGGCATGCAACGACCAGCGCGTGCCGCCGGTGATCGGCCTGGCGTTGAAGGCCGAAGTGTTGTTGTCGGCCATCGCCGCCTGGTCGTCGCCGCGATAGAGCTCCATCGGTTGCGCCTTGGCAAGCGGGAAGCGGCGTGCGTAAAGCGCGTCGAAAATTGCCTGCACATGTGGCGCCACCGCGTCCAGTACCACAATGTCGCCGATACGTGTGCGCCCGGCGAAATCGACGTGGCGGAAAGTGACTTGGCGCAAGCGCTCGCAACCGACCGGCGCGGTGTCGGAGATGACGCCGGCGGTGCGCATGGCTTCGCATTGCAACTCGGATAAGGGGACGATGTCGGCCTGCGCCAGTGGAGCGATGACACAAAACCCAATGAGCGGCATAAGTTGCCGCCACGCGAAGGCGATGGACATGTTGGTTCTCCTTGAGCAGATCGTCGTTTGGGGTGGCGCCCCGTGGTGGGGCGCCGGTTCGTGTGCGACTAGACGTTGACGCCGCGAGGCTCGTGTCCGGTATGGCGCAGAAAACGCAGAAAGTCCGGCACGCTGATGCACAGCGTCGAGTGGTTGACCATCGGGTGGAAGCCGATCAACCGTTCCGGGTCGATGTCGTTATCGAGCAATACCGTCACACGGTGCTCGGCATCGTTGGCCAGGCCGAACGGCGTGACCGAGCCTGCCGACAGGTGCAGATATTCCTGCAGGCGCTCTTCCGAGGCAAACGACAGCCGGGCTTCGTCGATTTGCGCTGCAACCGACGCCAGGTCGGCGGTTTTCAATTCGTCCAGCACCAGCAGATAGTAACGATTGCCCTTGCGGTTTTTCAGGAACAGATTCTTGACGTTCTGGCCGGGAAAAGTGATGCCTTCGCGGTGATAGTCGGAGACCGAGCCGAAGGGCGGGTGCTCGACTTTCTCAAAGGTGATGCTCAACTCGGCCAGCAGAGTGTACAGACCGGCTTCCTGCATGGCTCAGCCTCTTCCCGTGCTGCCGAATCCGCCGGCACCGCGCTCGGATGTCGCGAAATCGTCGACGATATTGAATTCGACCTGGGCCACCGGCACCACGATCAGTTGGGCGATGCGCTCGAGCGGCGTCAGACGGAACGACTCGCCGCCACGATTCCAAACCGAGACGAACAATTGTCCCTGGTAGTCGGAGTCGATCAGGCCGACCAGGTTGCCCAGCACGATACCGTGCTTATGCCCCAGTCCGGAGCGCGGCAGGATCATGGCGGCAAAGCCCGGGTCGCCGATGTGGATGGCCATGCCGGTCGGCACCAGATGGGTTTCGCCCGGGTGGATCTGGATATCCTGATCGATGGCGGCGCGCAGATCCAGGCCGGCCGAGCCAGGCGTCGCATAGCCGGGTAGATTGTCGTTTAGCCTCGGGTCGAGAATTTTGACGTCGATAACGGGTTTCATGTGGTCCTCGCGCTTAATTGGGTAGTCTATTGGCCAATAGAGCGGCCAGATGGTCGACGATGGCTTCTGCCACCGCCTGTTTGGGCATTGCGGGCAGTGCGTGCGCACCGTGATCGTCGAGCAGGACGACTTGGTTGTCGTCAGCCCCCATGGCGGTTTGCACCAGATTGGCAACCAGCAGCGGCAGCTTCTTGTCGCGGCGCTTGCGCTCGGCATGTTCGAGCAGGTCGCGGCTCTCGGCGGCGAAGCCGACGCAGAACGGCGCCGCCGGCAGGGCGGCCACTGTGCGCAGTATGTCGGGATTTTCCTCCAGCTGGATGTCGAGCGGCCCTTCATGCTTCTTGTGCTTGTGCTCCGTACGGTTCTTGACGCGATAGTCGGCCACGGCGGCCACCGCGATGAAGGTGTCGCAGGTCCCGACCTGGCCGAGCACCGCTTGTTGCATCTCGTCGGCGCTTTGCACGTCGATGCGGGTCAGGCCGACCGGTGCCGGCAGCGCGGTCGGTCCGGAAATCAGCGTCACCTCGGCGCCGGCGTCGCGGCAGGCGCGCGCCAGTGCATAGCCCATTTTTCCGGAGCTGATGTTGGTGATGCCGCGCACCGGGTCGATGGCCTCGAAAGTCGGGCCGGCGGTCAGCAGTACGCGGCGACCCGCCAACGATTTGGGGCGGAAGAAGCCGTGGAGCAGTTCGGCGATGGCCTCCGGTTCCATCATGCGGCCTTCGCCGGTTTCGCCGCAGGCCTGCTCGCCGCGATCCGGACCGAAAATCGTGACGCCGTCGGCGCCGAGTGTGGCGATATTGCGCTGGTTGGGCGGGTTTTCCCACATCTGGCGGTTCATGGCCGGCGCCACGATCAACGGACAGGTGCGTGCCGCCGCCAGCGTGGTGAGCAGATCGTCGCACTGGCCGTGGGCAAGCTTGGCCAGGGTATTCGCACTGGCCGGGGCGATCAGAAATGCATCGGCGCGGCGCGACAGATCGATATGAGCCATGCCGTTGGCCGGCCGGTCGTCCCATTGATCGGTGTAAACCGGATTGCCCGACAGCGCTTGGAAGGTCAACGGCGCGACGAAGTGCGTGGCGCCTGCGGTCATGACGACTTCGACGCGGTGGCCGGCCTTGATTAACAGACGGGTCAGCTCGGCCGCTTTGTAGGCGGCGATGCCGCCGGTGATGCCGAGAAGGATGCGTTTTGACGACATTTGCATGATGCCTTTGGCGGAATTCATCCCAGAAGTTTAACGGATTTTATCTTGCGCTGCCCTGACATGACCGCGCAAACGCGTCTGCTCGGCGAGGTAATGCTACAAATAGATCTTTCGCCGACAGGAGGACGAGCATGTCGATTGCACACTGGCCAGTTGCCGAGCGCCCGCGAGAGAAGCTGCTTGAGCGCGGCGCCAGCGTCTTGAGCGATGCGGAGTTATTGGCGATTTTCCTCCGTACCGGTATCCGCGGGCATAGTGCGGTGGATCTGGGGCGCGACCTGATCCGCCGGTTTGGTTCGCTATCCGGTTTGCTATGCGCCCAGGAACAGGACGTGACGGCCCTCCCGGGCCTTGGGCCGAGCAAGGTCGCTCAACTGCTGGCGGTGCGGGAACTGGCTCACCGGGCACTGCGCGAGGAGATGGCCGCAACGAATATCCTCGATTCGCCCGAGCGGGTGTCCGATTACTTGCGTCTGTTGATGGGGGGGCACGAAGTGGAAGTTTTTATGGTTATTTTCCTCTCTGTGCGCAATCATATATTAACGGCACAGGAACTGTTTCGAGGTACATTGACCGAAACCCGGGTGTATCCGCGCGAGATCGTCCGCTTGGCGTTGCGTCACAACGCGGCGGCATTGATCCTGGCGCATAACCATCCATCGGGGGAGCCCGAGCCTTCCATGCCGGATTTGCTGGTGACCGAGGCCCTTCAGCGACTGCTGAGAGAGGTCGATATAAGGTTACTGGATCATGTGATCGTCACTCGCCAACAGACCGTTTCCCTGGCTGCGCGAGGATACTGCTAGAAAGGGAGTGCAGGCGGGGGGATGCGTGTAAAGACGGTGCGCATCTGCCGAAGTCGACCGGTTGTTAACTGTCGCAATCGATTCTTTCACGCATCACAAGGAGCTCATCATGAACATCCTGCGCTTGCTTAATGAGTCGGAATACATCCAGGTCAACAACCAGTTCATCAAACCGGAGCACCACACCGTCTCCGAAGAGTTCTCCGATGACGACGATGTCGCACTGGCCGCCAGAGTCGATGGCCACGACTTGATCTTGACCGTGGCAGAGTTGGAAGAGGCCACGCCGCTGGCCGATGGCGGTTTTTGGCTGGAAGGTCTCGGCTACTTGCGCTTTCTGTCGCGCCAAAGTCTGCACTAAGACGTCGCGCGTCCGCGGCTCTGCCGCGGGCGTGCTTTGACCCGCTCGACAGGGGGGCGCTTAAAACACCACGCCTGCACGAAGAATGATGTTAGCGTAGGGCGTGCATTCGCCGGTGCGTACCATCGCCACGGCGCCGGCCGTCATTTGCTTGAAGGCTTCGTGATCCATCGTTTCGACTTGCGCCGAACCAACGTGACCTTGCATTGCCGCCAATAACGACGGATTGCGCTCGGAGAGTTCGCTGGCAACGATGGCAGACTCGATCTGCATTTCGCTCGCTACCGCTTCCAGAACGGCCAACATGCCGGGCGTGCCGCGGCAGACCGCCAGGTCGATGCGCTGCGGGCCGGCCGGAATCGGCAGACCCGCGTCACCGATCACCAGCATGTCGCCATGCCCGAGTCGGGCGATGACTTCGGATAAGGCACTATTCAGTAGCACGGTTTTTTTCATGATTTTCTCGTTGTGTCGGGCTTTGGATCGCCCGGCGTCAAGTCATCCAGTTCATGGCGGAAGGGAATCGAAGGTTGGGCGCCGGGTCTGCCGATGCACAGCGCGGCGGCGCGCATGCCGAGCTGTACGGCATCGTCGATGACCATGCCTTCGAGCAGGCCGGCCGCCATGCCGCCGATGAAGGTGTCGCCTGCGGCGGTGGTGTCCACGACCTGGGCTGGTTGCGCCGGGTAGTGGCGCACGCCGTTGGTATCGGCGATGAGTGCGCCATCGGCGCCAAGGGTCAGTAGGATGGCCCCGGCTCCGCCGCGTAGCAGTCGACGGGCCGCCGCCATCGCTTCCGCACGCGTCGTAACCGGCAGTCCGGAAATCAGCGCGGCCTCGGTTTCGTTGACGACCAGGTAGTCGACGGCCAGCAGATCCGAGTCGAGCGGTATGGCCGGTGCCGGATTGAACAAGATCGGCACGCCAGCGCCGCGCGCCTCGGCAAAAGCGATGCGCACGCAGTCGGTCGGCACTTCCAATTGACAAAGAAGCAGTGCCGCCGAGTGAATATCGTCCGCGGCCAGCCGTACATCGGCCTGGGTCAGCGCGCCATTGGCCCCCGGTGCCAGCATGATGCGATTCTGGCCATTGTCCTCCACGACGATCATGGCAATGCCGCTGGCGCCTGTATCGGTCGACACATGTCGGTGGTCGACGCCGGCGGCATCGAGCGTGGCGCGCAATGGCGCAGCGAAGGCGTCGTTACCGAGCTTGCCGATCATGCGTACCTGCGCGCCGAGTCGGGCGCAGGCGACAGCCTGGTTGGCGCCCTTGCCGCCGGGATGTTGCGCGAAGTCGTGGCCCAGCAGGGTTTCGCCAGGGGCTGGGCAGCGCGACACGCGCAGCACCAGATCCATATTCAGGCTGCCGACGACGGCGATATGGGGGGAGGGGAAGCGAGTCGAAGGCATTTCGGCTTTCCTATACGGAGCGGGGCGGCGCGGAGGAGGCCCGTACCAACAGTTCGGGTTGCAAGGCGATTTTGCAGGGGGCGGTGCGATCGTGATGCAGCCGCTCGAACAGCAGTTCGGTCGCTACTTCCCCGATCAATTGCTTGGGTTGTGCGACCGTGGTGAGCGGCGGGCTCATGAAGGCTGCCAGCTCGATGTCGTCGAAGCCGACGACCGACAAATCGTCGGGCACCGAGAGCCCCGCCTTGTGGGCTGCACACAGCGCACCGATCGCCATCAGGTCGTTGCAGGCGAAGATAGCGTGCGGGCGGTTGGATGCCTGCAGCAAATGGCAGGTGACATCGTGGCCGCCTTGGCTTGTGAAGTCGCCGAGTAGCAGCGTGTCGTCCGCCAAGCCCGCCTCGGTAAGCGCCTCGCGCCAGCCCGCGATGCGCAGTCGGCTAGGGGCGAGGTGTTCTGGACCGGAGATGCAGGCGATGTGGCGGTGCCCCAGCTCGATAAGGTGCCGGGTTGCCAAGTAGGCGCCCATGCGATGGTCGGTGGTGACCGTGTCGCACTCGAGCGACTTCCACTGGCGGTCGACCAATACCAGCGGCACCTTCAGGGTGGCCAGCAGGCCGGGCAGATCGGGGCTGTCGCCCGAGGACATGACGATCAACCCATCGACACGCTTCTCCATCAGCACCCGCAGATAGACGCTCTGCTTGACCGGGTCGTCGTCGGAGTTGCATAGCACCACGTTGTAACCGGCGCTGTAGCAACGATCCTCGATGCTGCGGATCAACTCGGCGAAGTAGGGGTTGCTGTTGTTGGGCAGCATGATGCCCAGCGTGCGTGTGACGTTGTGCTTTAGGCTTCGCGCCACGGCGCTTGGCACGTAGGCAAGCTCGCGCATGGCATCCTCGATGCGCGTCTTGACGTCTTCGCTGACGTAGCGTGTGCGGTTGAGTACGTGCGACACGCTACTGACCGAAACCCCGGCGCGCTGGGCTACCTGTTTCATCGTTGCCATTGTTTATCCTGCCTGACGTCCCTGTTTGCGCAGGTCGCGATATTTATCCAGCATCACGGCGGCGATAATGACCAGCCCGGTGATGATGCGCTTGGTCGGGTCGGAGGCGCCGATCTGCGCCATGCCGGCTTCCAGTACGGCGATGATCAACACCCCGAAGAAGGTACTGATGACCGATCCCCGTCCACCCATGAGGCTGGTGCCGCCAATGACCACGGCGGCGATCACCTGCAGCTCCATGCCGATCCCGGTGTTGGGGTCGGCGGCTTCAAGGCGCGAAGTCTGCATCAAACCGGCCACGCTCGCCAATAGGCCGATCAGTGTGAACACCGCCACCTTGATCGGGCGCGGGTCGACGCCGGCGAGCCGCATGGCTTCCTCATTGGTGCCGATACCGATCATGTAGCGGCCGAATACGCTGCGCGTCAGTACCAGTTGACCGATGACGATAACGGCCAACGCAATGACGAATGCCGGCGAAATGCCGCCGATCAGGTTGGAGCTCAGCCAGTCGACGTCGCTGCCGATGTACTGAGTGCGCGAGTCGGTGACCACATAGGCCGCGCCGCGGGCGATTTCCAGCATGCCGAGCGAGACGATGAACGACGGTAATTGCCATTGCACCGAGACGAAGCCGGTCAGGAAACCGCAAGCCGCACCGCTAACAAGCCCGAGCAGCAGCGCCGGTGCCAGGCCCCAGCCCCAGCGCAGCATGGCCAGCGAACACAAGGCACTCGACAAGGCCATAACCGAGCCGACCGACAGATCGATGCCGGCGATGATCAGCACATAGGTCATGCCGACTGCCAGTACCGTCAGTGCCGGGATGTCGTTGGCGATGGTGATGAAGGTGTTGGCGGAGAGGAAGTATTCGCTCATCGAGCCGAAGAACAGCACCATGGCCAACAGGGCGATCGCCAGGCCGATATAGGTGCCGGCGACGCCGGTGTACCAGCGTCGGGAAGGGGTGTGTGTCGTCATGATTGTCCTTGATTTGCTTCTTGGGGCCGGGTGCTGTAGCCGCTGAAGGCCGCCTCCAATAGCGTTTGCTGATCCCATTGGCCACGCTGGTAACTGCCTGCTAAGCAGCCGGCGCTCATCACGCCGATACGGTCGCAGATCTCCATCAACTCGCGCAGATCGCTCGAGACGACCAGCAACGCCTTGCCGGCGTCCGCCATCGCGCGCATCTGGGTATAGATGTCGGCACGGGCGCCAATGTCGACGCCGCGCGTTGGCTCGTCCAACAGCAGGATGTCGCAGTCGCGCAGCATCCAGCGGGCGAACACGACTTTCTGTTGATTGCCGCCGGACAGCTCGCGTGCGGCTTGTTCGGACGAGTGACAGCGGATACCGAGCAATTGGACGTATTCGCCAGACGACTGACGCTCCGCGGTCAAATTCAGCCAGCCGCGACGTGCGAAACGACCTAGCCGCGCCAGTGTGGTGTTGAGGGTGATCGATTTGTCGAGCAGCAGTCCCTGCGATTTACGGTCTTCCGGGATCAGGCCGATGCCCTGGCGCACTGCGCTCATCGGCGAATCGATGCGAGCGGGCTGCGGGTTGCCGTTGAGGAATATATTGCCTCGATCCTTGCGGTCGGCGCCGAAGATCAGCCGCAACAACTCGGTACGGCCCGAGCCGACCAGGCCGGCGATACCGTAGATTTCGCCGGGTTGCACGCTGAGGCTGACGTCCTGCACTTGCGTGCCGCGTCCCAGACCCTCCAGTCGCAGCATCGGCGTGGCTGCCGGTCGCGGAGGCCGCGCTTCGCTTTCCGCGACGTCGTGACCGACCATCAGCCGTACGATCTCCTCTTGCGTCATTGACGACATCGGGTGAGTCGCGACATGGCGGCCATCGCGCAAGACCGTGACGCGATCGGCGATCTGTTCAACCTCGTCGAGGCGATGGGAAATATAAACGATGCTGACGCCCTCGGCTTTCAGTCGCGCCATCTGGCGGAACAGATGGTCGATTTCGTGCCGCGTCAGCATGGCGGTCGGCTCGTCCAGAATCAGCAGGCGGCAGGGGCCGAGTAGACTGCGGGCAATTTCCACCATCTGCTGGTGGCCAATGCCGAGCTCGCCGACCAACTGGTGCGGGTCGATCCGATCCAGACCGATGGCCTTCATATGGGCGGCCGCTTGTTCGAACAGCGAATGGCGACGGATAAAGCCGCCGCGTTGCGGTAGCTGGCCGAGAAACAGGTTTTCCGCCACGGTTAGCGTCGGTACCAGGCTGAGTTCTTGCATCACCATGCGGATGCCGAGCGCTTCGGCATGGCTACGCGAAGTCGGCGCATAGGGGGTGTCGCCCAGCAGCATTTCGCCTTGCGAGGCTGGAATCAGCCCGGCGACGATCTTGGATAGCGTGCTCTTTCCTGCGCCGTTCTCGCCGGTCAGCGCCAGGGTTTCGCCGGGATACAGCGCCAGATCGATATCCGATAGCACCGGCGTGGCATAGGTCTTGCCTATGCCGCGTAAGCGCAGGATCGGTGCTTGAACACTCATGCAGCGTCTCCATGTGGCCGCCGGCCGCGAGACGGCCGGCGGATGCGCATTGAACGCTTAGCGCGTTACCAGCGTAATCGGCGTTTCGTAAACGGCCGGCAGTTGGCTTTGCGGCGTCTTGGCCTTGATCGCCTTCAGTGCCAGTTCGATGCCAAACACCGCTTGCTTGGCTGCGTATTGGTCGACGGTGCCGAGCACGCGGCCGTCAGCCAGCATCGGCTTGATGGCGGCGATATTGTCGTAGCCGACGACCTTGACCTTGCCAGCCATGCCGGCGGTCTTGATGGCGGCGACGGCGCCAAGCGCCATGTTGTCGTTGCCGCACAGCAGCGCCTTCATATCCGGATGTTCGCGCAGCATGGCGGACGCCACGGTGTTGCCCTTGTCGATTTCCCAGTCGCCGGACTGTACGCCGACAACAGTGACGCCCTTAGCCTTCATGGCATCTTGGAAGCCGGCAGTGCGCTGTTGTGCATTGGTGGTGGTGGACACGCCTTCCAAGATGCCAACCTTGTCACCGCCCTTGAGTTGACGGGCCAGGTAGTCGCCGACCAGGCGGGCGCCCTTACGGTTGTCCGGGCCGACGAACGGTACGTTGAGACCCTTGCTCTTCAGCGTGGCGGGGTCGAGGCGGTTGTCGATATTGACGACCAGGATCCCTGCATCGACGGCCTTTTTGACCACCGGCACCAGCGCCTTGGAGTCGGCCGGCGCCAACACGATCGCATTGGCATGCTCGACGATCATCTGTTCGACGATGCGGATTTGGTTGGCGGTGTCGGTTTCATCCTTGATGCCGTTGGCGATCAAGGTGTATTGGCCGGCGTGCTGTTTCTGATGTGCCTTGGCGCCGTCTTCCATGGTGCGGAAGAACTCATTGGCCAGCGACTTCATGACCAGGGCCACCTTGGGCTTCTCGGCGGCGGAGGCGTACTGCATCGGGATGGCGGCCATGACGAGCATCATGGTCAGGGACTTGAAGAGACGACCGGATTTCATCGTGTTTTTCTCCATCGATAACGAGGTTGAAATGCGCTGTGTGATGTTGCGAAAACGATTGCGCAATCGTTTGCGGTATTCTTTGTCGCACGAACCAGTATGTCAAACGCTATCGGAAGTAATTTCACTTTAAGTGAAATTAGTAGGGCAGCGGCGCGATCAATGAGGGGTCATTAAATTCATATGTAATATTGGTGTATAAATAGCAACAGAAACGATGGCGGAGAAAACAATGCGACTAGGCATGGGGGGGCGGATGTTATGGCTGGCTGTGGCCGTGCTGTGCTTATCCGGCTGTCCCAGTGGCGAACGCAGCCGCCATACGGTGAGTGCGACGGTCCAGACGGTAGGGGAGACGCCGACAGTCGGACTGGCGATTTCCAATATCGGCAACCCATTTTTCAAAATACTCAAGCAAGGCGCGGAGCAAGGGGCTCGCGAGTGCGGTCTACGGCTGCAGGTTGTGGATGCACGCGACAATACCGAGACGCAACAAGCGGAAATCAAGGCGCTGATCGCTCAGAAGGTTCGTGTCTTGCTGGTCAATCCGACCGATTCGCAACGGCTTGTCGGTAGTGTCGCCGCCGCCAATCGGGCGGGCATCCCGGTGATTACCCTCGACCGCTCCGTCGACGCCGGCAATGTCGTCGCGCATATCTCTTCCGACAACATGGCCGGCGGTCGCATGGCCGGCGAATACATTAAGCATCGCCTGGGTGGCAAGGGACGGGTCGTCGAACTGCTCGGCGTGCGTGGGGCATCGTCGACCATCGAACGCGATCAAGGTTTTGCCATGGTGTTGAACGGGGCCAAAGGGCTGCATCTGCTGGCTCGCGAGTCGGCAAATTTCGACCGCGCCAAGGCCGAGGCGATGATGGCGAAAATCATTGCGCGATATGGCGAGATCGATGCGGTATTTGCGTTGAACGATGAAATGGCGCTTGGCGCCGAACGTGCGTTGCGAGCAGCAGGCCAGAACCGGACGCTAATCGTCGGTTTCGATGCCTCCGCCGAAGGGCTGGCGGCGATCCGTGCCGGCAAGATGGCCGCAACCATCGCCCAGCGCCCCGATCTGATCGGCCACCAGGCGGTGTTGGCGGCATGCCGCGTGTTGGATAAAGCGCCGGTGGAGACATACATCCCCATACCGTTGGAGTTGGTCAATATTTGATATGACAGCGACTTGATTTAGCGCAAATATCAATGACGATCCTTCTTGCTACAGTGTTTTCGAGCTTTTAAAAACACTTAGAGGATCGCGCGCATGGCGTCGTTCAAGATCGGGATTATCGGGGCCGGAGAAACCGGCACCCCATTGCTGAAACAACTGTTGAATGCACCTTTTGTCGAAGTGGTCGGCGTTGCCGATCTGAATGCGGAAACGCAGGGTATGCAGCTGGCGAAATCGCGTGGCGTGCTGGTGACCCACAACGGGCTGGACATCGCCGAACTGGGTGCCAAGGTCGACATCATCATCGATATGACCGGCTCGCCCAAGGTGCGGGAAGACCTGCGTCGCTTTATGCAATTTTCCGGCAACACCCATACGGTTATCGTACATGAGCGCGTGGCTTTGCTGATGTTGTCCCTGTGCACCGGCACGCTGGTCGAGCCGGTTCACGGCGAGCAGTCGTATTAGCCATCAAACGGCGGGCGCAGGGCCTGCCGCACACGAGGACTCCGGGAAGCTTGGCTTCCCGGTTTTTTTGTGCAGGAGGTTGATGCGTTGCTTCGCGAACGCATCCTACGCGAACGCACCCTCCTACCGTACTGGTATCCCGTCCTTGAACAGGATCAGTTGTCCGGGCGATAGCTGCGTCCAAATCTCGTTGTCGGTCAGCGGTAGCGTGGCGATCACCGCCACCCGGTCATGGGGGGTGGTGATCTGAGCGAAATCGACCGTTAGATCGTCATCGACCAAGTGCGCCTTGTTGAACGGCGACTGACGCAGGATGTAATACAGATTGGTCGAGCAATGCGCCGCCAGGAATGCGCCGTTGGACAACATGAAGTTGAACACGCCATGGCTGGCGATTTCCGCAGTCAATCGCGCCAATGTCTCGAACAGCGCATCCTCGTCCGGCATCTCGTCCCAGCGCTGCCGTAGCGCCTCTAGAATCGCGCAGAAGGCGCGTTCCGAGTCCGTGTCGCCGACCGGCCGGTAATATTGTCCTGTTGCGGGCCGGTAGTCTTTCAGGTCGCCGTTGTGCGCGAAAATCCAGTAACGCCCCCATAATTCGCGCATGAAGGGGTGCGCGTTGGCCAGACGGACTTCCCCTTGCGTCGCTTTGCGGATATGGGCGATGACGTTCATCGACTTGAGCGGGTAGTCGCGCACCAACTTGGCCAGCGGCGAGTCGACCGACGGCCTATCGTCGATAAACAGCCGACAGCCTCTGTCCTCGAAAAAGGCGATGCCCCATCCGTCGGCGTGATGGTCGGTCAACCCGCCGCGGCGGTGGAAGCCCTCGAACGAGAACACGATGTCGGTGGGGGTGTTGCAGTTCATGCCCAATAACTGGCACATGGCGATGATCCTGTGTTGAAAACGCGACGCAAACCTCATTCTTCCATGGAATGCCACTTACATGCCAGATGCTGAATGGGGCTATCATCGGCGTCGGTGCGAGACTACATTGACTTGAGAATAGGCAACTTGCCCCCAATTTCCTTTTTTGTTTACGACGGACCAATGCCATGACGACCATCGTGGTGGTACAGAAGGACGACCGGATCGCCATCGCCGCCGACAGTCAGACCACATTCGGCGACGACCATAAATTGCTGGCGGCCTATGACTGTTATCACAATAAGATTTTCCAACGGGCCGACAGCTACTTTGCGATCTCCGGCTCGGCGGCTCATGACCTGGTGCTGCAGTCGGCGCTCGACGGCCTGAAGAAGAAAAACTTCACCAGCCGCGCCGGCTTGTTCGATACCTTCCGCAAGCTGCATCCCAAACTCAAGGATCAGTTTTTCCTGCGGCCGGAAGAGGACGAGGAAGACCCCTACGAATCCAGTCAGATGATGGTGCTGGTGGCCAACGCCCACGGTATTTTCGGTGTCTATCCGATGCGTGAGGTCTATCAATTTTCCCGCTTCTGGGCCATCGGTTCCGGCCGCAAATTTGCCATGGGCGCGATGCAGGTCGCTTATGAACAGGATCTGGATGCCCGTGCCATTGCGGAAATCGGCGTGCGCGCCGGTTGCGAGTTCGATGTCAATTCGTCCATGCCGATGACGGTATATACGCTGGACTGTATCAAGGATCAAAAAGAGCATGAGTCACACTGATTGCCTGCAACGTTTTCTGTTTGACGAGTCGCCGGTGCGCGGCGCGCTGGTTTCGCTGGACGATACCTGGCGCCAGGTGTTGTCTCGTCATGGGTATCCGGCGCCGGTGCGTCAGGTGCTGGGCGAAATGATGGCCGCCGCCGCACTCTTGGGCGCCAATCTCAAGTTCGACGGCACGCTGGTGTTGCAAATGCACGGTACTGGCGCCCTGCGACTGGCCGTGGTCGAGTACACCCACGAACGCACGCTACGGGCGACCGCCAAGTGGGATGGAACGCCACTAAGCGTATCGCTACCCGAACTGCTCGGTAGCGGTGGCCGCTTCGTGCTGACGCTGGAGCCCAAGGTCGACAAGTCCCAGACTTGGCAGGGTATCGTGGCGCTAGAGGGCGAGAGCGTGGGGGCCATGCTGGAAAACTATATGCGCCAATCCGAACAGCTCGATACCCGTCTCATCCTGACCGCCGATGGCAACCGCGCCGGCGGTATGTTGTTGCAGCGCCTGCCTGACGGGCATGGCGATGCGGACGGTTGGACGCGGGCGCGCACGCTGGCCGACACGCTGAAGGCCGAAGAGCTGCTGACCCTGGCGCCGCTGGATATTCTGCATCGCCTTTATCACGAAGAGACCGTGCGCGTGTTCGAGGCCGAGCGGCTGGCGTTCGCCTGCACCTGCAGCCGCGAACGCGTGTCGGAGATGCTGAAAATGGTTGGGGCACAGGAAGCCGCGTCGATCTTGCACGAACAGGGCAGTGTGGAGATCGGCTGCGACTTCTGCAATCAGCGCTACGTCTTCGACGAGGACGAGGTCAACGAGATCTTTCAGATGAACGTGATGGATGCTGCCCGCGAGCCACGTCACTGAACTTCGAATAACGGCTGGGCGACTTGGGCAATGCGGCCGCTGTCGCAAAGCGACAGAAAGGCCTCGCCCAGCCGCTGGCTTTCCGCCGCCGCGCGCCGCCAAAGGTGCTGGCGCGTTGCGTCCTGTCCGATGAAACGTTTGAAATCACCCCGATCCGGTAATTTGCCTTGCGGCAGCTTGGCCAGATAGCGGCGCGACGGCGCGACGACGATGGTATTGGCCTGACGCGCCGGGTCGGCATCGCGCCAAGGGAGAAATTTGTCGAACCAGCCCGGCACGATGCGATCGGTGAAATGCGGAAATAACGTCAGCCCAGGCGCATTGGCGAAAGGTAGATCGAGGTGGTAGTCGGTCAGGCCGCCATCGCGCAGCAGGCTGCCGGGCAGACTGTCGAGCCGAATGCCCTCGATCACGCCGGGAATGGATGCCGTGGCCATCAAGAGCGGCTGCAAATTGCTGTCGTTAAGCGGCTGACGCCGAGTTGGGATGCCGTCGACGGGCAGGAAGGGCAGGCTACTGCGCTCGTCGTGGCAGATGACGCGGGTGAAGACATGGCGCAATAGCGGTCGCGACAAGGCGTTGAGCGTTGCCGCCAGCGCAAGGCCTGCCAACAGCGGCGCACGCGCTTCCCGGTTGAGCAGGCCGTGCGATTGCGCTACCAGGAGGTTCAGCCGGTGGTGGGGGTGGGAGAGCGCTTCACGTAGATCTTCGTGGCTGAATAGTTCGTCGAGCATATCGCGCGTTTGGCGCGTGATGTCGCCAATATCGCGGCTAGGATAGGTGGTGCAGGTATACAGCTCGGCCAGGCGGGCCAGTCGCACAGGCGCATCTGCCTGGAGTGCGCAGGTTATACGCCAAGCACCGATTGAGGCGCCGATGAATTCTCTCGGCCTAGGCGTGGCCTCCAACCAAGGGAATATCGCTTGATCCAGGCCGAGCAGGCCGATGGCCTTTGGACCGCCTGCCGCACCGGGAACGATGGCAACCTGGTCTGCGCGCAAGCCTTCGCGCCGCAGTTGCGCCAGGGCTTGCCGGCCGGCGCGGATGGTCAAAACTTCCTCATCATTCTGTATTGTCATTTCTAAGTCAGACCCCATATTCGATACCCAAGTGTATAAAGAATTCGACCGCCGGGGAATGACCGGTGCATATAAGGAGTGTCGTCGATGATTGCAGCCCAAGTCCTGAAGGCCTATCTCAGGGAGCAGTCGCTCGAACTGGATCAGACCGAGGTTCAGGTGGCGGCGATCACGCTCGCTTCCGTGCTGATGGCGCAAAAACCGATCCCGGCGCGCGATTTATTCCGCTTTCCTGTGCCGGTTTTGGGCGAGAACGGTGCCTGCTCTCTGGTGGATGAGCTGTCCGACGAGCCTTACGACCTAAGCGTCTGGTTTGGTGGCGATACCGACGAGGCACGTGCCGCACTGGCCGAGCTGGTGGCGTTGATCGATTCGACTAATCGCCAGATTGGGGCAGATTGGCTCGGGATTTATGTCGTGCGCGGGGAGGGCGAGTCGGCAAGGTTGGTCAAGATGGCCTACCACGGTCGGCCTAGTCGCGCCGAGTTTCCGTTGACCGAAGCCTTTGCCGACGTGAGTAACAACAGTCGGGTGGGTTTGAGCGGCTGGGGTGTGGTGATCGAGGATGTGGCCGAGTGGCGTGCTTTGGGCGGCAGCTATTACCAGTGCGATCCGACTGTGCGCAGCGAGGTGTGCCTGCCGGTGTTGGATGACACTGGGCGTGTGCTCGGCATTATCGATGCCGAGGCAAGCGAACGTGGTTTTTTCGACCCGGCACGCCAAGCCTGGCTGGTTGCTTTGGCCGTTGTGCTGGCCAAACCGTTGGCGTCTCTGCCTTTTGTTGAGGCCGAGTAAATAATTCATTACCGATAATCGGCTGTTTCTTGTCGGGTTGTGCGTGTAGGCTGAGCGTCAGAAGAGAATAGCGGGAGTTTGCATGTCGAATGAAGTCGGGGATGTTGCAGTCAGTTTGGTCGCATCCTGCCAATTGCCAACCCAATGGGGCGTGTTTACCTTGCATGGTTTCGCTGGGGATGGCGGTAAAGAACACGTCATGCTGACCATGGGAACGTTCGCCGACGAAGAGCCGGTATTGATTCGTCTGCATTCCGAGTGCCTGACCGGCGATGCGTTGTTTTCGCTTAAGTGCGACTGCGGTTTTCAATTGGAAGCGGCCATGGTCGCCATTGCCGAGGCCGGGCGCGGTGCATTGCTCTATCTGCGCCAGGAAGGCCGCGGTATCGGTCTGATCAACAAAATCCGCGCCTACAAACTGCAGGACCAGGGGGCCGATACCGTCGAAGCCAACGAGCAACTCGGCTTCCCTGCCGATATGCGCGACTTCAGTCTGGTACGCGACATGTTGGCGGCGGTCGGCATTCGTCGGGTGCGGGTGATGACCAATAACCCTCAGAAAATCGAAACGCTGTCAGCGCTGGGGGTCGATGTGGTTGAACGGGTGCCGCTGCTGGTGGGGCAGAATCCGCATAATGACCGTTACATGAAAACCAAAGCCGACAAAATGGGGCATCTGTTGCCCTGACGGGGCCAGTCAAATCGAGACAAATCGAGCGCCGACGAGCACGAGCAGAGCCGTCGGCGCTTTCGTTTGCCTATTGTTTTGCCGATGCCGAGTTCGACGCTGCGGGGCGACGCATGGCCTTCATGGAAAAATAATAGATCGCGGCGCTGGCGACGATGGCGGTGAGCGATGGGATGCCCCATGCATCGAAATGACCGATCAGGGCGCCGCCGATCCAGGCGATCAACGCATGTGGGTTGAGCTTTTCGACCTCGGTCGGCAGTGTGCCGCTGGCGCGACTCGCATCGAGCGCGACACGCGAGGTGCCCAAGACGTAGTAATCGACCACCATGATGCCGGCGATGGGGGGGATGGTAATGCCCAGCAGGATCAGAAAATCGGTAAATTGATCGTAAATCCCCGCGACCGACAAAAACGTGCCGAAAGTGCCTAGCACGAGCGTCAGCAAACCGCGGCTCATGTGGATGTTGAACAGTGTTTTCAGCAGCGATCCCATGCCGAGCGACGAGCTATAGATATTGACGTTATTCACTTTGACGGTGGCCAGCATGACGATCAAACCGCCGGTCAGGCCGGTCGTTTTGAATATGGTCGCCATGATGTCGGCGTTGCCGGTGGCGTGAATCATCAGCACGACCACCAGATTCACGCCCAGTTCGCCAATCAGTGTGCCGACCACGGTGGTCCAAACAACATCGGCGGCCGATCTCGAATATCTGTTTAAGTCCGGTGCGACAACGCAGCCAACAATAAAGCCGCTGGCGATGATGGTCGCCGCGGTGCCCAGCGTCAGGGGAGGGCCGGGCGGCGGGCTCTGCATCAGCGCCGACAAATTCTCCTCCTTTAATACAAGGTAAACGGCATACCCCATCGCAATCAGGAAGAGCGGGCCGGCAATGTTGGCGACCTTGGCCAACCAATTCATGCCGTACAGGACCAGCAGGGTGGTGCTCATGCCGGTCATGATCGCAGCCACGGTGAAGGGAATGCTGCCATCGCTCATGTGAACCACGCCTTCGGCGAATACGGCATTTTGAACCCCGAACCAACCGGTCATGGAAATGGCGAAAACGGCGCCGATCATTGACGAGCCGTAGCGGCCGAAGCCGGTCCATTGCGTGAGTAGTGCGGTCGGGAGGCCTTCTCGCATGCCCATGATGCCCAATGCGCAGGAAACGCCTTGCAGAATAATGCTGCCTGCGAATGTTGCCGCCACCGCCTGCCAGAATGTCATGCCATATCCGATTGTCGCGCCGATCAGCACCTGCGAGATGCATGCAAAGGCGGCGACGCGAATGCTCAAAATGGTGAGCATGCTTTTGCGGGCCGATTGCGGAACGCGCATGACCGAATGGTCGTCTGCGCCGTCTAGTCGAGACATGGCCGAATCCTTTCGCCGGAGGCGGATTTCGAGGGCATTCCGGCGGTTGGCGCGTTGCGCCGCCGGAGCGATTGCACGGCGAGGCTTGGAAAACCTCGCGGCTCAGGCATCTTAACCAGCGGTGAAATTAAGGAAGTCAGACGTGGCCGCCCTTTGTGTAGAAAATTTCCCTATTTCCTTCATCTGCTGGCGGCGCATTGTCGTTATGAGTAAACAAGACAATACAAGTAATCTGAACGAGTAAATTGTGAGGCGTGGGCGGGGGAATGAAAAAGGCCGACTCGGCGAGTCGGCCTTTTGAATTTGTGGTGGAGATAAGCGGGATCGAACCGCTGACCTCTTGCATGCCATGCAAGCGCTCTCCCAGCTGAGCTATACCCCCACATGAGGTTCGGTGGCGTAGGTCGCTGCCATCCGAGAAGGGAACTATACCGATAGGCTTTTTCCGAGTCAAGAGGGCTTACGAAAAAATGCGGCGCCGGCCGGTGTCGGCCGCCGGCGCCCTCGGTATCACTGCGCTGTTGGCACCAGCAATTGGCCGTTGCGCGCCGGAATGCGTTTGCCAGGCTTGTGATCCATGCGCACCGTGCCGGTTTTGCCATCGAGCGAATAGCGTACTTGGTAACCGACGACCTTCTGGCTGGTCGAAGGCTCTTCCATGCAGCGATTCTCGGTGTCGGCGTAGGTATCCCGTTTCTGCATCTGATCCTGAACCTGGTTGCCGGCATAGCCCCCGGCCACCGCACCGGCCACCGTGGCCAGTTTCTTGCCGTTGCCACCGCCTACCTGGTTGCCCAGCAGGCCGCCCACCACGCCGCCGATCAGCGTGCCGGCCACGCGGTTCTGGTCTTGCACCGGCGCTTGGCGCACGACTTGTTCCTGGTGGCATACGACCTTGGTGCCGTTGACGGTTTCGGTGATCGGCTTGGTACTCAGTACTTTGGCGTAGCTGGCGTGTTGCGGCGCGGCCGGCTTTGCCGCCGGCGCCGGTTGGGCTGCGGCGACCGGCGCGGGGGTCGGTACGGACGCGGCGGCCGGGGTCGGCGCCGAGGCCACTTGCGCTACCGCAACGGGCTGGGAGGCTGCGGCGACCGGCGCGGCAGGGGTTGCCTTGTGCGACAACGCCTGGTAACCGGCCACGCCGACGGCGCCTAGCGCAACCCCGCCACCGAGGACGCTGGCGATCAATACGGATTGTTTCATCTGTGACTCCCTTCGAGCCGATGTTATATCGACGCTTAAAATGTGTCAGACCAACTTAACGGCAGGCAGTTTCATGATAGCTGCATGAGGCGGTAAGCATGCGTGACGTTGTGTAAGCGAACGTACAAATGAAAATCCCCGCCATATTGGGCGGGGATCGGTGTCTTATCCGCGCTGGCTCAACCGCTGGAGGTACTCGAGATCATTTTCGCCAGCGAAGAACTGGTTTGTTCCATCTGCATCAGTGCCGAGTTCAGATTGGTATACAGGCTGAGATAGCCTGCCTGAACGGTACTGAGCCGGGTTTGTTCTTGGGTTATCCGGGTTTTCTCGTCGGAGGCCATTTGGTTGAGCGACGTGGTTTTCGTGGTGATCAGCCCCTGCGGCCCGAGCAGATTGTTGATCTGGGTATTGAAGCGCTGGGCATAACCGTCATTGTTGCTGTTGCCGAATACGTTCGCGACCGCGGTGGCGTTATTGCTGATGGCACTGTTCAGTGCCGTGCTATCCAGCGACAGCGAGCCATCCTTTTGGATGCTGACGCCGACCTGCGCCAGATAGGCGACTTCGGTCGTGCCGTTGGCGCCGGAGATGGGGGTCTGCAGCAGGCTGTTGAAGGTGTTCTGCAACTGGACGAGATTGAAGTCGCCTTGCAGGTCTCCACCGTACAGGCTGGTCGAATCGCTTTGCAGCTTATTGTAGGCGGTGACGAAGCTTTGCACCTTGTTCTGGATCGCCGTGCTGTCGCGGGTCACGTTCAGCACGGTCGAACCCGTCTGTGTCAGATTCATGCTGACGCCCAGTACCGCCGTGGTGACGGTATTGCTGCTGCTGGTCATGGTGAGCCCGTTGACCGTCAGATTGGCGTCCTGCGCTTGGGCGGTCAGGCGGCTATCGGTGATCTGATTGCTGCCGTTGACCGCGGAGGCGGCGTCGAAGCTCAAGAAGGAGAGCGAGGCCTGGCCGGAGGCCGAGGCGGTGCTGAAGCTCTGGCCCGCCCCGACGGTATTGCCGGTCAGTACCAAGCGATAAGGGGTCGCGCTGCTGTCGGCCTTCACCACGCTGGCCGATACGCCGATGCCTGCGGCGTTGATCGAGGAGGCGATCTGATCCAGCGAGCTATTGGCGGCAATGCTGACGGATGAGGTCGTACCGTTGCCGAAAGTAAAGTTCAGCGAGTCGGCGGTGTTGCCCAGGCTGGCGGTTTCGCTCGCTTGGCCGGTGTAGGCCAGGTTCTGCGCGGTCGCCAAATTGTTGACCGTGACGTTGTAGCTACCCGCGTTGGCCGTGTTGTCGGCGGTGGCGGACAGGATGGTGGTGTTGCTGCTGGCGGCCTTGAGTGTATTGATGAACGTGCCGGAAGACAGGCCCGACAAGGTCGATTGCAGCGAAGTCAGATCGGAACTGAGCGTTCCGTAATCGGAAATCTGGCTGTTGTCGGTTTGCAGTTGCGTGTTCATCCGGTTTAGCGGCTGCTGCGCCACGGTCATCAACTGCGAGACCAATCCCTGTACGTCTAGCGGGCCGGTGGCGGAGGAAATAGAGGGTGTTGACATGATGATTCCCCGAAACGGACGAGCGGGCACGCATCCCGCGACATGTTCTATTTATCGACCAGATACCAATGTGGCTTGAGGCCTTTTCCCCGGATGTTAGGGGGTTAGCGGGGCAATCGGGGGGGTAGTCTGTTAAGGATTGTGCTGAATGTGACGAACTGTGACGGCAGCGTTAAAAAGGCGCAGGATCGTGGCGGCGGCCCCAAAAAGAACGGCCGGATGACAGGCATCCGGCCGTTGGATGAAGCAGTGGCGGTTAGACGATATCGCCGCCGTCGGTGGCGGAAACTTGTTCCACCTTGTGATCCGAGGCCAGCAGCATATACATGGCCGGTACCACGAACAGCGTGAACAACGTGCCGATCGATAGACCGCTGAAGATCACCAAACCGATAGCGTGGCGACCGGCGGCGCCGGCGCCCGAGGCGATCACCAGTGGGAATACGCCGAATACCATAGCGGCGGTGGTCATCAAGATCGGCCGCAACCGGATGGCGGCGGCGCGTTGGATGGCCTCCAGCTTGCCCACGCCGCGCGCGCGCTCCTCGTTGGCGACTTCCACGATCAGAATGCCGTGCTTACTGATCAGCCCCATCAGCGTTACCAAGCCTACCTCGGTATAGATGTTGAGCGAGGCGAAGCCGAGGAAGATGAAGATCATCGCGCCGAACAGCGCCAGCGGCACCGACACCAAGATGATCATCGGGTCGCGGAAGCTCTCGAACAGCGCGGCCAGCGTCAGGAACACGATGATCACGGCAAACAGCATGGTGACGATGAAACCGCCGGATTCCTGCATGTACTGCCGGGACGGGCCCGCATAGTCGACGCTATAGCCGGACGGTGCGATTTCCTGCACGGTGTCGCGCAGGAACTGCAGCGCGTCGCCCTGAGCCACGCCCGGCACGCCGGAAATCGTCGCCGAGTTCTGTTGCTGGAAGCGTGTGATCGATTCCGGTTCGATGGAGTACTTCAGGTGAGCAATGGTGCTGACCGGAATGACACCGTTCGGACTGCGGATGTACAGATCCAGCAACTGATCAGGATTGAGGCGATCCTTCTGCTGCACCTGCGGAATCACCTTGTACGAGCGGCCGTCGATGGCGAAATAGTTGACGTAGCCGCCCCCCATCGCCGCGCTCATCGCATTGCCGACATCCTGTTGCGTCATGCCCAGCGCCGCTACCTTGTCACGATCCACGACCAAGGTGGCCTGCGGCTTATCGACCTTCAGGTCGACGTCGGCGAAGTAGAATTTGCCGGAACTGCGCACCTTGTCGATCACCTGCTGCGAGACCTGGTTCAGGTTTTGGAACGGCTCGGTGGTCTTGATCACGAATTGCAGCGGCAGACCGGAGGAGCCGGGCAGCGGCGGGAACTGGAAGGCCGCGACGCGCGCGCCGGCGATCTTGTTCCAGCGTTGCTGCAGTTCCATCTGGATTTGGTGCGCACTGCGGCTGCGTTCGCTCCAGGGTTTGACCAGCACCCCGCCGATCCCGGCGTTGACGGTCGGTGTACCGGTGATCTGGAACATCTGCTGATATTCCGGCATGGCCCGGCTGGCCTGGAACATCAGGTTGGCGTAGGTCAGCATCTGGTTGGCGGTGGCATTCGGGGCGCCGACGACTTGGCCCAGCACGATGCCCTGATCTTCTTCCGGCGCCAGTTCGGACTGCGACATCTTGGACATGCCAAACAGCAGCAACATGAGGATGGCGCCCATCACCACCAACACCGGCCATGTCGACAGCAGGTTGGCCAGCAGACGCTTATAGCCGTTCAGCACTCGTTCGAAGGTGTGGTCGATCCACTGTACGAAGCGGCCGCTGTCCTGATCCGGCTTGAAGAAGCGCGAGCACATCATCGGCGATAGGGTCAACGCCACCACGCCCGACACGGTGACCGCCGCGGCCAGGGTGAAGGCGAACTCGGTGAACAAAGCGCCGGTCAGGCCACCTTGGAAACCGATCGGCACGTACACCGCCACCAGCACCACGGTCATGGCCAGAATCGGGCTGCCGAGTGCACGCGCCGCATCGATGGCGGCATCCAGCGGCGACATGCCTTCGCGCATGTGGCGGTCGACGCTTTCCACCACGATGATCGCGTCGTCGACCACCAGACCGATGGCCAGCACCAGTGCCAACAAGGTCAGCAGGTTGATCGAGTAGCCCAGCATCAGCATCATGAAGAAGGTGCCGACAAGCGAGAGCGGCATGGCGATCACCGGCACCAGCACCGCGCGCAGGCTGCCGAGGAACAGGAAGATCACGACGGTCACGATCACCAGCGCCTCGACCAGCGTCTTCACCACTTCGTCGATCGAGGTATTGATGAAGTCGGTTGAGTCATAGACGATCTTGCCGGTCAGCCCGGTCGGTAGCTGCTTCTGCAATTCCGGGAACGCGGTGCGCACGCGCTTGGCCACGTCCAGAATGTTGGCGTCCGGCGCCACTTTGATACCGATGAAGACCGACCGCTCGCCACTGAAGGCGACGTTGAAGTCGTAGTTCTCGGATCCCAACGTGACGGTTGCCACATCCTCCAGGCGTACGATGGCATCGCCGCTTTGCTTGATCGCCAACTGCTTGAACTCGTCCACCGTATGCAGGTCGGTCGCGGCGGTTAACGGCACCGATACCATCTGGCCCTTGGTGTTGCCGACTGCCGCCAGATAGTTGTTGCTGCCGAGCGCGGCGTAGACATCGGCCGCAGTCACGCCATGTGCCGCCATTTTGCCGGCATCGAGCCAGGCGCGTAGCGCGAACAGGCGCGCGCCGAGGATTTCCGCCGTCTGAATCCCGTCGATGGCATCCAGTTTCGGCTTGACCACGCGCTGCAGATAGTCGGTGACGCCGTTGGTCGGCAGCGTCGTGCTGTAGAAGCCGAGGTACATCGCGTCGGTGGTCTGGCCGCTTTGCACTGTCAGCACCGGCTGTTGCGCTTGGGCCGGTAGCTGGTTCTTGACCGAATTAACCTGGTTGTTGATTTCGGTTAGGGCACGGTTGCCGTCGTAGTTCAGGCGCAGGGTGGCCGTAATCGTCGATACGCCGCTCGAGCTGGTGGACGACAGATAATCGATGCCCTGCGCCTGGGCGATGGCGGCTTCCAGCGGCTGGGTAATGAAGCCGGCCACGGTCTTGGCGTCGGCGCCGTAGTAGGTGGTGGAAATGGTCACCACCGCATTTTGCGTCCGCGGGTATTGCTCGACCGGCAGACTAAAGAGCGAGCGCAGGCCCAGCACCACCAGGAGCAAGCTGATGGTGGTGGCCAGAACCGGTCGCCGGATGAATATGTCGGTAAATTTCATGGTCTATCTCAGTGTTCCTGCGGTGCCGGCGCGACATCGTTGGCCGGTTGTACCGAGTTGTCGATTACGACCGGGGCGCCGTTCTTCAGCTTGAGTTGACCGCTGGTAACCACTTCCTGACCAGACTTGAGCCCGGTGAGTATCGCGACTTGGTCGCCACGGGTTTCCCCTGTGGTGACAAATATCTGTCGCACCACCTTGTTGCTGCCGGCGACCGTCTTGTCGCTCTGTTCCACGACATAGGCCGTGGAGCCGTAGGCGTTGTAGGAAATGGCTGTCTGCGGCAAGGTCAGATAGCGCTGCTTCTGGCCGATCGACACATGGGCATTGGCGAACATGCCGGGCAGCAATTTGCGCTCGGGGTTGTCGATCAGTGCCTCGACCTGTACGTTGCGCGTGGCGGTATCCACCTTGGGATTGATGGCGGTGATACGACCGCCGAAGGTCTGGCCCGGGAAAGTGTCGGTGCCCACGTCGACGTGCTGGCCAACCGCTAGGCGCGCCAGACGGCTTTGCGGAATATTGAAATCAAGATGGATCGGATTGATTTCCTGCAAGGTCACGATCTTGTCGCCGGGATTGACATACTGGCCGGGGTTAATGGCGCTGATACCGATGCGGCCGGAAAATGGCGCGCGGATCACTTTTTTGGCGATCAGGGCCGTCTGCTGTTCGACTTGCGCCGTCTTGGCGCGCAGATCGGCGGCATCGTTGTCCACCTGAGCCTGGCTCACGCCTTGTGCTGCCAGTTGCGCCTGATCGCGCTTGAGCGTGATCGCGGCCAGTTCGGCGCTTGCCTGCAGCGCATGCAACTGAGCGACGTCCGAGTCGGTGTTCAGTTCCACCAGCACCGTGCCGGCTTTGACCTCCTGGCCGGATTTGAAGCGCACGCTTCGAACCATGCCGGAGACTTCACTGCTGATTTCTACCCCGCTGACGGCCGATAGGGATCCGACCGAGTTGAGTTGCAGCTGCCACTCCTGCGTTTGGACGATGGTCGAGGTGACGGTTTGCGCGCCCGGCTTGGGCGAGTTGGCGATCAGGCTGCGGATGTGCAGGAAAAACCCGAAACCCAGCAGAATGATCAGCAGCAGCACGCCCCCTAGCATGATCAACATGCGTTTGGTCATGATTGCGATTCCTTTTTATCGAATGTTGTTATCGTTGTTGCCAGCCGCCATTTTCAGGTTGCCGCCGGCCTGCGTCGGGTCGGTGCGATTCCACCAGCCGCCGCCCAAGGCCATGTACAGCATGGCGGTGTCGGCAAAACGCGCTGCCTGGCTTGAAGCCAGATTCAAGCGTGCTTGCTGATAGGCGCGTTCCGCGTCCAGAACGGTCAAGTAGCTGATGGCGCCCAGTTGATGGCGCTTCTGCGCGATATCGCGCAGCTGACGCGTTTCCTCTGCCTGATCCGCTTCGGCATCCAGCGTGCCGGCATCTGCCTGGATGGTGTTCAGGGTATTGGCCACATTCTGGAAGGCCGAGAGCACGGTTTGGCGATATTGCGCGGCTGCCTGGTCGTAGGCGGCGACAGCGGCGCGGCGATGTGCTCGCAGTGCGCCGCCATCGATCAGCGGCATTACCAGGCCGGCGCCCATATTCCATAGCGAGGCGTAGCTGCTGCCGCCGTTCATGTCCGTGCGCTGTCGGGCGTAGCTGCCGGATAGCGTAATTTGCGGATAGAGGTTGGCCGTGGCCACGCCGACTTCGGCGCTGGCCTGGTGCAGCAAGGCTTCGCTGGCCTGGATGTCCGGACGCTGGCGCACCAATTCGGATGGCAGCGACAACGGCAGGTTCTGCGGCAGGCGCAACGCATCCAGATCGATCTGCGGCAGGTCCGGATCGTTCGGGTAGCGGCCCAGATAGGTCGCCAATTGGTTGCGGTAAAGTGCCTGGGACTTTTCCAACGCAGGTAGCGAGGCGTTGATTTGCGCCACTTGTTGCTGCTGCTGCAGAACCGCGGTTAGCGGCTGGGCGCCAAGCTGGTGTTGCTTGATGACGATACCGAGCTGCGCCGTCAAGGCGGCCAGCGTCGCGCGCGTGGCGTCGACCTGGACGCGTGTGGCAGCTTCCTGCACCGCGGTGCTGACCACATTGAAAATCAACGTCTGCCGCGCGGCTTCCAACTGATAGCGCTGGTAGTCCATCTGGGCGGCCAGGCTCTCCAGCTCGCGCCGCCCGCCACCGAATACATCCAGCGAGTACGACACCGTCAAGCCGCCGCTATAAACCGTGAAATCCTTGGGCGGCGGCGAGCCTTGTACCTGACGCTGGCGCGCGGCGCTACCCTGGGCGTTGATCGTAGGGACAGCCAGCGTGCCCAGCTCGGCATTGTAGTTTTCTTGCGCCTGGCGTACTGCGGCTTCAGCCGCCGCCAAGGTCGGGCTGTGGGCGAGCGCCTCGCGGATCATGGTATCCAGCTCAGGCGAATGGAAGAGTGTCCACCAGTCGGCCGGCAAATCCCTGCCCTGACTCAGCGTCTGTTGGACGCCGGCATTGCCGGCATCCGGCGCGGCGATCGGTCGGGTTTGCAGCGATTTGTCATTGCCCGGCCGATAGTCGGCATGGGGCGGGGGCGTCGGTGTAGCGAAGTCCGGACCGACGGCACAGCCGGCCAGCATGAGACCGGCTATGACGCCGGCCAGACACGACAAACGGCCCGGTAGAGTGCCGGGCCGAGCGGTTTTTTCCAGCATTTCACGCTCCTCGCCGGACAGATGTGCCGGCGCTTATCCTCTGTGAATACTACAAGACGCTACTTTACATGTTTATTGCATAGGCATGTCTTGATTTTTCTTGCTAACTTTTTGGAATGGAATAATGCATTCTGTATACAACTTCATGAGTCGATGATAATCCGCTGTTGGGACAGAATGATGACGGTGGTGGGGCGATGGTCGGTATCGGCAGCCAACTCGGCGAAGCACAACACGACTTGCCGAATGGCGCCATCGACGGCGAGCGCCGCGTACAGCCCTCGGACAGGGGCGACCATATCCAGTAACCGGATGGCGTTCGGATATTGTAACAGCGGACTAGGGACATCGAGCATGACATCGATATCGCAGAGGTCATCGATAAGCCCGGTGCCCCGTTGTTTGAGTAGTGCCTCTTTGCGTGTCCAGCATCGCAGGAAGAGGGCATCGCGCTTGGTGCCGGACTGGGCTTCGATGAGTTGGCGTTCAGACGGATGGGCGATCAATGGCAGCAGTTCTGCGTTGGTTTGGCCGTGTTTGAAGATCTCGACATCGATGCCGACCGGTCGCGAGGCGCAGACTGCGCAGGCGACATAGCGATCCGAGTGTGCCAAGTTGAAGGCATGCCCGCCGTCGATGTAAGGCTTACCATGCGTGCCGACTGCGATGTCAACCGGCCGAGGCCGGCTAGCCGGTGCAACCAAATGCTGGATCATGCAACGGCCGAGTATCAGATTGTCGCGGTCGATGCGTCGCAGAAAGCGCTGTGCGCGCCGGCGTTCTTCGCTGCTGAGCAGGGATTCGTCCGCTTGTATCGCACCATGGCGCAGTATCAAAACGAAAACTTGCCCGCGCGCGACGGCACGTCCACAGCACTGGCGCATGTGGTGCCAGAAATGGCGTCGCGGCACGCCACGGCGTGCGGGTTCGGCGCTAGCGGGAATGGTCGAGCAGGCCACAATCTCAATCGACAGGCAAATAGCCTATATACGTCCTATCGGCTGTCGTCGCAGCTGTCCGTATGGCGAGCCAGGCTTGCCTCATGCGCCAACAGCCATTGTTTGCGTGCCAGGCCGCCGCCGTAGCCGGTCAGGTCGCCGTTGCTGCCGATCACCCGGTGGCAGGGGATGAGGATAGACACGCGATTGGCGCCGTTGGCGGCGGCCACGGCGCGTACCGCCTGCGGGCGGCCGATGCGCTCGGCCTGTTGTTTGTAGCTGGCGGTTTGGCCGCAGGGAATCGATTGCAGCGCTTGCCAGACGGTGCGCTGGAAGTCGCTGCCAGGCGTGTCGAGCGGAACCGAGAAGGTTGGGCGCGTGCCGGCGAAATACTCGTCGAGTTCGCGTCGCGCTTGTCGGATCGCCTCGTTTTCGCCGGCGATGATGCGCGCACGCAAGCGGCGCTGTAGGTCTTCGAACTCGGTCTCCAGCATGCGCCGGTCGACGAACTCCAATAGGCATACGCCTTGCTCGGTGGCGCAGATGAACATCGGGCCGATCGGCGTGGTCAGCCGGCTGATCAGTATCACCGTGTCGCGTCCGGCGGCGCTCGGAGAGCCGCCGATGAGCTTGCGGTAGGTGTAGCCGAAACCGCTGAGCGACTGGTAGCCGTGATCGAGCGCGGTGTCGATGCTGCGCTTGCCGGTCTTCAGCTCTTCCATCGCCTGGTTGATGCGCGTCATGCGCTGGTAGGCCTGAAAGGTCATGCCGTAGTGTTTGAGAAACCAGCGCCGCACCGCCTCGGGGCCGATGCCGTCGGCCCGTAAACGCGCATCGCCGATTTTTTCCTTGGGGTTGGCACGCAACAACGCCATTGCAGAGGCGACCGGCGGCGGCATGTCGTGCGCGTGCTCGGTCGGCCGGCAGATCTTGCACGGTCGATAGCCTGCGTCCAGCGCGTCTTTGAAATCGCTGAAAAATTCGACATTCTCGGCCTTGGGCTTGCGCGCCCGGCAGGTGGCGATGCAGAACACCGACGTGGTGCGCACGCCGACGTAGAAGGTGCCGATGTACTCGGGGGAGCGGTCGAGCAGCGCCTGGTAGTAGCGCTGGATCTGAGCGGGGTCGGTGATGCGCATGCGGATTCTCCTGTGCAGGCGCCTACCTTAGAGCCGAGCCCTCGCATGGCGCAACCGAAAAACGGACGACTATTTTGCGTTGTTGGCATGGCTTTCACTTGTCATTTTATGAATTTGTATATACAACTATGTTTGTCGCTTTCAATCCGCATCAGACGGAGGGCGGCACCACACGACAAAGGAGAGACCATCATATGCAACAAGCAGCCAACACGGCCGCCTCGACACTGATCGAGCGTCGGTCCATCGATTTCATCCCGGAGGCCGAACGCCATGGCAAGGTGTTTAGCCAGTTCACGCTGTGGCTGGCCGCCAATCTGCAGATCACCGCGGTGATTACCGGTGCCTTGGCGGTCGTACTGGGCGGCGATATTTTCTGGTCGATCGTCGGCCTGTTGATCGGCCAATTGATCGGCGGCGCGGTCATGGCGCTGCATGGTGCCCAAGGGCCGCGCCTTGGGCTGCCGCAGATGATCGGTAGCCGGGTGCAGTTCGGCATGATCGGGGCGGTACTGCCGCTGGCGCTGGCCTGCGTTATGTACCTGGGGTTCAACGCGACCGGCATGATCCTGTCCGGCCAGGCGCTCGGACAGTTGCTGCACGCCAGCGACCAGACCGGCATCCTGATCTTCGCCGCAGTGGTGATGGTGGCGGCGACGTTGGGGTACCAAGCGATCCATCGGCTCGGCCGCTTTGCCAGCATCCTGGGGGTGCTGGCATTCCTTTATCTGTTTGTGCGCCTGTTGCAAGGAGAGGATCTGGCGGCGTTGGTCGCGGCCCACACGCATTTCGATGCGGCGGCCTTCCTGACCGCCGTGTCGCTATCGGCTTCGTGGCAGATCGCCTTTACGCCCTACGTGTCCGATTATTCGCGCTATCTACCGTCGAAGACGTCGCCGTGGCGCACCGGGCTTGCCATCGGTCTGGGCTCGGTGATCGGTTCGCAGATCGCCATGTCGCTGGGGGTCTTGGTGGCGGCCATCGGCGGGGCGGCATTCCGCGGTCACGAGGTGGCTTACTTCGTCGGGTTAGGGGCGACCGGCACCATCGCCGCGATCCTGTTTTTCTGCGTGGCCTTCGGCAAAGTCACCATCTCCACGCTGAACGCCTACGGCAGCTTCATGTGCTTTAGTACCATCGCCAGCGCTTTTGGCGGCCAACGCGCCATTCGTCCGCTGCGCCGCTGGCTAACCATCTTGGCCATGGTGCTGATTTCGGTGTCGATCGCCGTGTCGGCGCAACATAGCTTTCTCCCGCTGTTCAAGCACTTCCTCTTGTTCCTGTTGGCGTTCTTTACGCCATGGAGCGCCATCAATTTGGTGGATTTTTATCTGCTCAGTGCGGGCCGAGTGGATGTCGATGCGCTGGGGGATACGCGCGGGCGCTACGCCGGTATCGCCTGGACCGGCCTGATCGTTTACCTGATCGGTATTGCGGTGCAACTGCCGTTTATCGATAGCGCGTTCTATAGCGGACCGATGGTGGCCCGATTGGGTGGTGCGGATATTTCGTGGTTGGTGGGTTGGTTGGTGCCGGCGGGGCTGTATTACCTGGCCGGGCAGCAGCGCCGGGCTGTGCCGCAGGCGGTGTGAGCGTTCGCCATTGAAAAACCCCGTCAAGCATCTGCTTGACGGGGTTTTTGCGTTTCTCCGGCCGGTTTACTTGGCCAGGAAGACGTGCGGGTAGACCGGCTCCCACATTTTAGCGTCGATCTTGGCCGCCATCTCGGCGTCGGAGATCGGGGCGATCTGGCCGTCGGCGATGGCTTGTTTGCCGACGCCGATGGCTACCGCGCGAGCCACGTCGCGCAGCTTGCATACCGGTGGCAGCAGGTTGGCTTCGGCATCGGCGCGGGCCGGCGACAGCTCGGCCAGCGATTTGGCTGCCGCCATGAACAGGCGGTCGGTGATGCGCGGAATCTTCAGCGCCAGCGCGGCGGCACCCACACCCGGGAAGATGTAGGAGTTGTTGGTCTGGTCGACCTTGAACGCGCGGCCATTGCGCTCGATCGGCGGGAACGGGCTGCCGGTGCCGATGATCACGCGGCCTTCGGTCCAGGCCATGAGATCCGCCGGACGGGCTTCGCTGTTGGCGGTCGGGTTCGACAGCGGGAAGATCACCGGGCGTGCCACATGCTTGGCCATTTCGCGCACCATGGCTTCGGTGAACGAGCCGGCTTGGCCGGAGACGCCGATCAGCACGGTCGGCTTGGCGTTCTTGATGACATCCATCATCGACGGCTGGTCGTTTTCCTTATCCCAGCCTTCGATCGCCGTGGCTTTTTGCACGTAGCGGCGCTGGAACGGCTCCAACTTTGCCAGGTCGGTCTTGCCTTCGATCATCAGGCCGGCGCGGCCGACCACGTAGAAGCGGCTTGCCGCTTCCTCGGCACTCAATCCAGCTTCCACCATGATGTTCTGGATCAGCGAAGCGATACCGCAGCCCGCCGAGCCGCCGCCCAGGATCACTACGCGTTGTTCGGTCACCGGCACGCCGGTGACGTTGATGGCGGCCAGCAGCGTGCCGCTGGCCACGGCGGCGGTACCTTGTACGTCGTCGTTGAAGGTGCACAGCGTGTCGCGATACTTCTCCAACAGGCGGCTGGCATTATTCTTGGCGAAGTCTTCCCACTGGAGCAGGACATGCGGCCAGCGTTCCTTGACCGCCGAGACGAACTCGTCGATGAATTCATCGTACTCGGCGCCGCGGATGCGGGCGTGGCGCCAGCCGATGTACAGCGGGTCGGCCAGCAGTTCCTGGTTGTCGGTGCCGACGTCCAGCGTGATCGGCAGGGTCGTGGCCGGGTGCAGGCCGCCGCAGGCGGTGTAGAGCGCCATTTTGCCGATAGGGATGCCCATGCCGCCGGCGCCCTGGTCGCCCAGGCCGAGAATGCGCTCGCCGTCGGTGACGACGATGGCTTCGATATTGTCGAAGCGCGGGTTGGCCAGGATCTTGCGGATCAGGCCCTTATGCGGGTAGCTGAGGAACAGGCCGCGCGGCTTGCGGTAGATGTGGCTGAAGCGCTGGCAACCGGCGCCGACGGTCGGGGTGTAGATGACCGGCAGCATTTCTTCGATGTGTTGGGTGATGACCGCGTAGTACAGCGTTTCGTTGCTGTCTTGCAGTTCGCGCAGCATGACATAGCGATCGAAGTCCGTCGGCAGTCCGCGCAGGGCTTCCATGCGGCGCGACACCTGTTCTTCCAGCGTCATGACATTCGGCGGCAACAGGCCGTGCAGACCCAACTCGGCGCGTTCCTCTTCGGTAAAAGCGGTGCCCTTGTTCAACAGCGGGTCGGCCAGGATGTCTTGTTCGGTCAGGCGCGTTTTGACCTTGGCGTCGATCGGCATGTCCACGGGCGGAAATTTGGAACCCATTTGAGTCTCCGTTTAATTGATGTAGGTATGGATGGATGGTGCGAATGGAATATGTTTTTCGCGCAAAATCACCGGATCGGTTTTTTTGATCGCGGGCACTGGGAATAGCAGTACCGGTGGAGCGTCGGCGTCCAGCAGCGCAACGGTGTGCCACGGCGCCTGAGGGTCGGACTGGACGGCCTGCAAATACTTGCAGCCTGGACATTGGGCTGCGCGCTCAAACTTGATCATGATGTATTCGGTCGGCCGGGAAATCCGCTGTTATGCCAATGGGTTTAATCGGGCCGACTCATGACGTAATTTCGATGCCGCTAGGCTACTCCATTTTTTTTGGCCAGCTGATGCATTGTGCGCATGGATTCATGTGCCAAGCGCAGCGTGCGATCGGGCCGCCGTAGCGGCTTCTGCCGTGTATGGCACGCGCTGCTTGCCTTGGCGGATTGCAACCGGTTTGAGGCGTCGAGTGCGGGAGCGAATCCACGGTTCGGATTCAATGCCAAATGCCTTGAATTTGGCATACAAGGAATGATCAGGATCAAAGAGTTGCCGTAATGGCTGTTCGATAATGAAGTCAGATCGGCGTCGATGTTCGCCAATGTTCGTTAGCGAACATGATGCCGGAGCTGGCGGCTTTTCTGCGTGTCTCGCCCTTTCTGTTCATCGCCGCGCTAGCGGCGCTCTGTCGGTTTCAACGGGTATCACGTCTGAAACCGGGCCCTTGAGGGCTCGTTACCGTTCAGAATGAATCGCGTTGCGCGTCTCTCTGCGGAGGCACTGATGCGCGCAAACGAACATGCCACGTTCGGCCTCGCGGCGTCGGCATCCCTCGGTCGAGGCAGGGAAGGACAGTCATGGTGGCGGCACTGAAGGCGGATATCGAGCGCATCGTGCAGGCGGGCGAGTGGCAACGCGATGACCTGGTGCGCGTGCTCGGCACGCAAGACGCCGAGGCGTTGGAAACCTTGCGCGCCGCGGCCGAGGCCACCTTGCTCGACAAGGTCGGCGCCGGTGTCAGCCTGCGCGGCCTGATCGAATTCTCCAATGTCTGTATCAGCGACTGTCTGTACTGCGGCATCCGTAAACATAACCGAAAAGTCGAGCGTTATACCCTGACCGACGATGAGATCGTCGCCTCGGCGCGCTGGTGCGCCGAAATGGGCTATGGCTCGGTGGTGTTGCAATCGGGCGAGCGGCGCGATGCACAGTTCATCGACCGACTGGCGGCCAATGTGCGCGCCATCAAACAAGCCACGCGCTCGGCGCGACAGCCGGACGGTGTCGGCATCACCTTGTGCGTCGGCGAACAGTCGCGCGACGACTATCAGCGGTTGTTCGACGCCGGCGCTCACCGCTATCTGCTGCGCATGGAAACGTCTTCGCCCGAGTTGTTCGCCCTGATCCACCCGGCACAACAGCGCTTCGAAACCCGCCTGCAATGTCTGAAGACGCTGCGCGAGGTTGGCTTCCAGGTCGGCACCGGCGTGATGATCGGCATTCCCGGTCAGACATTGACGCAGTTGGCCGATGACTTGCTGTTCTTCCGTTCCCTGGATATCGACATGCTCGGCATGGGGCCGTACATCCCGCATGGGGCTGCCGCCATGCCGGCGTCGTTGCCGGTGGCGCCGGTGGCCGAGCGTTTGGATCTGGCTTTCAAGATGATCGCATTGGCCAGGTTGACGCTGGGCGATGTGAATATCGCCGCCACCACCGCACTGCAGGCGCTCGACCCGGTCGGTCGAGAGCGCGGCCTGCGTTTCGGCGCCAATGTGATCATGCCGCAGGTCACACCGCTGGCGGTGCGCAAGCAGTACACCTTGTATGACGGCAAGCCGTGTTTGGAAGACAGCGCCGGCCAATGCGCCACCTGTTTGGAAGGCCGCATCGCTTCGGTCAATCGCTTCATCCGTTATCACCATTGGGGCGATTCGGTGCACTTTGCCCGTCGCAACGATTTGCCGGTCGAGTCGCCCCAGGCACCGGCCGTGCCGCGCCATCCGAATGTGCGCACCGACAAGATTATCCAACTGCATCTGAAGCAGGATTGATGCGGTTGCCAAGAGATTAGTGCATTAAAAAATCGCCCCGGCGTGCCGGGCACAGCAATCCAGGTCTGGAGGAAAAATTGGAAACTTTGGTGTATGGGGTTTGGGATGGCAAGGTCTACGACTTGCGAAAACAATCCGTTTCTGACGATGCGACCATCCCGGGTTTGACCGGATTCGAGGCGTTCGCCCCCGGTAATCCGGTTAAGGTTTTTGTCGCCGACCGCGGTTTCATGGTGTTCGACGAACAAGCCAATTTGGCCGGTGCTTTCTGGCAATATCTGGCGCGCGCCGCCGACGAATCTTGCGGCAAGTGCACGCCGTGCCGGGTCGGCACGGTGGAGCTGCGCGACCAGCTCGACGTTTTGCGGCGCGGCGAGGCCCCTGCGGGCGGCCTGCATAATCTGCGCATGCTGGCGCATCTGTTGGCCACCACGTCGCTGTGCGGTCTGGGCCAATCCTCCGGACGGGCACTGCTTGACGCGTTGACTCATTTCCCGAGCGAATTCACGCCCAAGACGCCCGTGGGCGAGCAAAACGGCGTGATCTACACCACGGCGCCCTGTATCGAGGCCTGTCCGTCGCGCCTGGATGTGCCGCGTTATATCGACGGTATCCGTGCCGGCCGCAATACCCAGGCGATGGAGGTCATCCTCGAAAAGTACCCGATGGCCGCTTCCTGTGGTCGTGTGTGCGTGCGTTTCTGCGAATCGGCCTGTCGGCGCCAGGATGCCGAAGGGGCGCTGGCAATCAAGATGCTTAAGCGCTTTGCCTCGGACAAGGCCTACGACACCGGCAAGCCGTTTTTCGGTAAAGAACGCGTCACCCCGGTGTTGCCTACCAAGAAGAAGGTGGCGGTGGTCGGTGCCGGTCCGGCCGGTGTGACCTGTGCCTACCAGTTGCTCAAGCGCGGGGTGGATGTCGATGTGATCGACATGCAGCACAAGGCGGGCGGCATGGCCTCGGTGGGGATTCCCAGCTACCGCCTGCCCAAGGATGTTCTCAAGGCCGAAACCGAGGGCGCCATCGTCGGCCTGGGCGGCCAGATGGTCTATGGCAAGAAGTTGGGCACCGACTTCGCGCTCGACGATCTGTTCGCACAGGGCTACGACAGTGTGTTCCTGGGTTACGGCGCCAGCCGCGGCACGCTTTTGGGCGTCGTGGATGAAGATCCCTCGCTCAAGGGCTATTTCTCCGGCATCGATTTCCTCAAGGCGGTACACGATCGTGTCGAGGACGGTGTGCCGTTCGAAGTGAAGGGCGAAGTGATCGTGGTCGGCGGCGGTAACGTGGCGATGGACTGTGTACGCTCGGCGCTGCGCTTGGGCGCCAAGAAGGTGCATTTGGTGTATCGCCGAACCGTGGCCGACATGCCGGCCGATCACGAGGAAATCGAGGCGTCCGAGAAGGAGGGCGTGGTGTTCCATTGCCTGACCAACCCGTCGCGGCTGATTTCGGATAACGGCAAAGTGGTGGGCGTGGAAGTGGTCGACATGCGTCAGACCGAAGTGGACGCCCGTGGCCGCCGCAGCGTGGAAGCCGTGGAAGGCTCCGAGCATCGACTGAATTGCGACGTGGTGATTGCCGCCATCGGCCAGCAAGTGGACCGTGCGACGCTCGTTGACGCCGACGGTATCGAGACCGATCGCTGGGGATGCGTTGTGGCCGACAAGGATACGATGGTTACTTCGCGTCCGGGCGTGTTCGCCGGCGGCGATTGTGTGCTCGGGCCACAGACCTTGATCCAGGCGATGGCGCACGGCGAACGTGCCGCTATCAGCATCCTGCAGCATCTGCAGGGCCAGCAGCCGTCGGTATTGCCGGAGCAGCGCATGCAGCAGTTGATCGCCGCCAATAAGTTGCTCAACAACGAGTGCCTGCAGCGCGATGTGATGCCGAAGGGGCGCCAGCCGGTGCCGGAGCAGGAGGTCGAAGACCGCATCGGCAACTTCACCGAGGTGGAGCTCGCGCTGACGCAACGCGACGCCTATCTGGAAGCCGAGCGCTGCCTGCGTTGTTACCGCCACTATCTGGTGGTGACCGAGAACCCGCTGGCCGAAACCGCCTGCGCCGTCGAATTCGCATAATGGTTGAAAGATTATGAAAGCACAGATCAATAACAAGGAATGTTCGTTCGAAGCGCAGGAATCGATCCTGCAGGTGGCGCGCAAGAACGGCGTGTTCATCCCGACTTTGTGCGAGTTGCATGACCAGGGCCATGCCCCGGGAACCTGTCGCGTCTGTCTGGTGGAAGTGAAGCGCGAAGGTTCGGCAACCTCGGAGTTCGTCACCGCATGCGATACGCCGATGCAGGACGGTCTGCAAGTGATGACCCGCACCCAGGCGGTGCAGGACATGCGCCGTGTGCAGGTGGAGCTGATCATGGCCGAGCACAACCAGGATTGTGCCGCCTGTTCGCGCCACGGCGATTGCGAATTGTTGGACGTGGCCGAAGCGGTCGGCGTGCGCCAGTCGGCTTGTACCATCGCCAAGCCTGGTGTGACCTCGGTGTGCGAAGGCACCGACGAGGCGATCCGTTTCGACCCGAGCCGCTGTATCCGTTGTATGCGTTGCGTGGCCATGTGCCGCGATATCCAGGGCGTGGACGCATTGAGTCTGGTGGGGCGCGGTGCCGAGACGGCCATCGTGCTTAACGGCGGCGAAGGTCGTCGTCAGTCGGACTGCGTGTCTTGCGGCCAGTGCGTGATGGTGTGTCCGACCGGCGCTTTGGCGGAAAACGATCAGACCCAGGCCGTGCTGAATTACCTGATCGATCCGGAAATCGTGACGGTGTTCCAGATCGCGCCGGCGATCCGCGTCGGCTTCGGTCAGGAGTTCGGTCTGCCGGCCGGTACCAACGTCGAAGGCCAAGTGGTGTCGGCATTGCGTGCCATCGGCGCCGATGTGATTCTCGACACCAATTTCGCCGCCGACCTGGTCATCATGGAAGAGGGCAACGAAGTGCTGGGCCGTGTGCTGGAAGGCCGCGGCACGACGTTCACCTCCTGTTGTCCGGGCTGGGTGGATTTCGCCGAGAAGCATTTCCCGGGCATCCTGCCGATGGTGTCTTCGACCCGCTCGCCGCAGCAGTGCCTGGGCTCGCTGGCCAAGACTTACCTGGCCAAGAAGATGGATATCGATGCCAAGCACATCCGTGTGGTATCGATCATGCCCTGTACCGCCAAGAAACAGGAAGCGGCACGGCCGGAGTTGGCGAAGGACGGCGTGCCGGACGTCGATGTCGTGCTGACCATTCGCGAATTCGCCCGGTTGTTGCGCCGCGAAGGCGTCAATCTGGCCGAGCTCGAACCTTCGGCTTTCGATGATCCGTTGATGAGCGAGTACACCGGCGCCGGGGTGATTTTCGGTACCACCGGCGGTGTGATGGAGGCGGCAATCCGTACCTTGTACTTTGTGGCCAACGGCAAGGAGTTGGACGGCATCGAAGTGCACGACGTGCGCGGCTTCGACCGTGTACGCGAAGCCACCATCGAAGTGGGCGGCCAGGTCGGCACGCTCAACGTGGCGATGGTGCATGGTCTGAAGGGGGCGGCGCAGGTGGCGCAGGCCGTGCTGGACGGTTCGGTCAAGTATGACTTCATCGAGGTCATGGCCTGCCCGGGCGGTTGTATCGACGGCGGCGGTCATCTACGCAGCAAGAAGGGCTATCTGAAGCATGCCGAGGCGCGGCGCAAGGGGCTGTATGCCATCGACCGCAAGACCGGCGCGCGCCAGTCGCACAATAACCAGCAGGTGCAGAAGCTGTACCAGGATTTCCTGGGCGAACCGCTATCGCATGCTTCGCACGATCTGCTGCATACGCATTACCAGGCTAAACCGCGCGAGACCGATGTTTAAGCGCGTGGCGACGTAATGAGAGGCCCGCCCCGTCGCCCGGTCAGGGCGCGGGGCCTCGAGGGCCCGGCTGGACGGGGATTCTCGAAGATCATCATATTGGAGTAAAACATGACGCACATTCACGATACCCAGGCAAGTTGGCTCGACCCGGAAGTGGTCGAGAATGCCCTGAAGAACCCCAATCGCGACCCGGCGCACGTCCGTGCGGTGCTGGCCAAGGCCCGCGAATTGCAGGGGCTGAATTTCGACGATGTGGCGACGCTCGCCTGCATCGATGACGACGCATTGCGTGATGAACTGTATGGCACCGCGCGCTACGTCAAAGAGGAAATCTACGGCAAGCGCATGGTGTTGTTCGCGCCGCTGTACATTTCCAATGTCTGCGGCAACGAATGCAGCTATTGCGCATTCCGTGCCTCGAACAAGTCCATCCAGCGCCATGCGTTGGATATGGAGGAGATCAAGCAAGAGGCATTGTGCCTGATCGACCAGGGCCAGAAGCGGGTGCTGCTGGTGGCCGGCGAGGGCTATTCGGCAGCCAACGGCGGTTTCAACTACGTGCTCGACGCCATCGATGCGGTGTATTCGGTCGAACACAAGAACGGGAATATCCGTCGCTTGAACGTCAATGTTGCGCCGCTCACGCTCGAAGAGTTCCAGGCGCTGAAGGCGCGCGAGATCGGCACCTACCAGTTGTTCCAGGAGACCTATCACCGTCCGACCTATGCCGAAGTGCATCTGCGCGGCAAAAAGGCGGATTTCGACTGGCGTGCCAGTGCGATGGATCGCGCCATGCAAGCCGGCATCGACGATGTGGGGCTGGGCGCCTTGTTCGGCCTGTACGATTGGCGTTTCGAACTGATGAGCCTGATGCAGCACATCGCGCATCTGGAGGAACGTTTCGGCGTGGGCGCGCATACCATCAGTGTGCCGCGTATCGAGCCGGCTGAAGGTTCCGACTTCGCCAGCGCGCCGCCGTATGCCGTGACGGACGAGGACTTCAAGAAGCTGGTCGCCATCTTGCGTCTGGCCGTGCCGTATACCGGTCTGATCCTGTCTACGCGCGAGTCGGCCGAGATGCGTCGCGAGGCCATCGCGCTCGGTATTTCGCAAATTTCCGCCGGCAGCCGTACCAATCCGGGCGGTTATGCCGCCGATGCCACGTCGACCGAGCAGTTCCAGTTGGGCGATCACCGTTCGTTGGAGGAGGTTGTGCGCGAATTGGCCTCGACCGGCTTTATTCCGTCTTTCTGTACCGCCTGCTACCGCATGGGACGCACCGGCAAGGATTTCATGGATCTGGCCAAGCCGGGCTTGATCAAGCGTAAGTGCGATCCTAACGCGGTGACCACGCTGCAGGAGTACCTGTGCGATTATGCCGAACCGGCCACGCAAGCCGCCGGCGAGAGTGCCATCGTGCAGTCGCTGGACAAGATGGATCCGAAAACCCGCCGCAACGCCGAGAAGATGCTGAATATGATCCGCAACGGCCGTCGCGACATTTATTGCTGAGACGACCATGGCGACGCGCGTTGAAAGCGATTCGCTGGGAAGCGTCGAATTGCCGGCCGACGCGCTCTACGGGGCGCACGCCGCGCGGGCACGCGACAATTTCCAGCTCAGCGGGCAGGGCGTTGCCGCGGAGCTGGTGTCCGCGTTCGCCCAGGTGAAAGTCGCCTGTGCGCGTACCAACGCGGCTTTGGGTTATCTGGCGCCCGAGGTGGCCGATGCCGTCGTGCGTGCGGCGCACGAGCTGGCCGCCGGCCAATGGCGCGAAGCGATCGTGGTCGACGCATTGCAGGGCGGGGCAGGCACTTCGCTCAATATGAACGTCAACGAGGTCTTGGCCAACCGCGCCGAGGAGTTGCTTGGCGGCCGGCGCGGCGAGTATCGATTGGCCCATCCGATCGATCACGTCAACCTGCACCAGTCGACCAACGATACCTATCCGACCGCGCTCAAGGTGGCGGCCATCGGCCTGCTGCGCCAGCTTCACGTCGATATTTCCGAATTGCAGATGGCGTTTCAGCGCAAGGAGGGCGAATTCGCCCATGTGGTGAAGATCGGCCGTACGCAATTGCAGGATGCTTGTCCGATGAGCATGGCTGCCGCGTTCTCGGCCTGGGCCGAGGGTTTATCGCGCGATCGTTGGCGGGTGTCGAAGTGCGAGGAACGGCTGCGGGTGGTGAACCTGGGAGGCACGGCGATCGGTACCGGCATGACCGCACCGCGCGAGTATATCTTCGCCGTGGTCGAGCGTTTGCGCGAGGAGACCGGTATGGGCCTCGCCCGTGCCGAAAATCTGGTGGACGCGACGCAAAACGCCGACGTGTTCGTCGAGGTGTCCGGCATTCTCAAAGCGCACGCCGTCAATCTGCTGAAGATCTCCGCGGATCTGCGGCTCCTGGCTTCCGGGCCGCGCGCCGGTCTCGGCGAATTGAGGTTGCCGGCGATGCAGGTTGGATCGAGCATCATGCCGGGCAAGGTCAATCCGGTGATCTGCGAGGCGACGGCGCAGGCGGCGATGCAGGTGATCGCCAACGATACCGCCATTACGCTAGCGGCGCAGTCGGGGCAGTTGGAGCTCAATGCCTTCCTGCCGCTGGTGGCGCATGCGCTGTTGGGCTCGCTGTCGTTACTGTGCCGCGCCAATCGGATGTTCCGCCAGCGTTGCATCGAGGGCATCCAGGTGGATGAAGCGGCTTGCCGCGCACATGTCGATGCATCGTTGTCGACGGTCACGGCGCTGGTGCCGTTGATCGGCTATGAAGCCGCCGCGGCACTGGCCAAGCACGCACAGGACACGGGACGTTCGATTGCGGAGGTGGTGCGCGAACGGCAGTTGTTGTCGGAAGAGGCGCTGGCGCAGGCCTTGTCGCCGGCGGCCATGACCGCGTTGGGTTTTCGCGGCCAGCCGCGCGAGCCGAAATAAGGAGTGACATCATGCAAGATACGCCCAAGGGACTGCGACTGCATATCGGACTATTCGGCCGGCGCAATGTCGGTAAGTCCTCATTGATGAACGCGCTAGTCGGCCAATCGGTGTCTATCGTGTCGGATCTGGCGGGCACCACCACCGACCCGGTGGAAAAAACACTGGAGATGGCGCCCCTGGGGCCGATTGTGTTTGTCGATACCGCCGGGCTCGACGACGTCGGCGCCGTGGGCGAGATGCGCAAGCAACGTTCGCTGCAGGTGCTGGATCGAGTCGATCTAGGCATCGTGGTGGCGACGCCCGAGGGGCTCACCGACTACGAGCGCGATGTGATGGCGCTGTTGACCGAGCGCAAGACGCCGTTTTTGCTGGTGTTCAATAAATGCGATCTGGGCGCGCCGCCGACCGAGTGCCTGGCCGAGCTCGATCGGGATAAGGTCGTGCATGTGCGGGCCAGCGCGACCGAGGCTCAGGCGCTGGATCAGATCAAGGAGGCGCTGTTTCACTTGGCGCCGGAAAATCCGGTCGACGAGCCGCGGTTGATCGGCGATTTGCTGTCGCCGGGCGATACGGTGGTGTTGGTGGTGCCGATCGATCTTGGGGCGCCCAAGGGGCGGTTGATTCTGCCGCAAGTGCAGACGATCCGCGATGTGCTCGACAGCGATGCCAGTTGCGTGGTGGTCAAGGAACGCGAATTGGCCGATACGCTTTCGAAGATGACGGTACGGCCGCGCATCGTGGTGTGCGATTCGCAGGTGGTGTTGAAGGCTTCGGCCGATACGCCGCCGGAAATTCCGCTGACGACCTTCTCGATTCTGATGTCTCGCTTCAAGGGCGATATGATTCGGCTGGCGCACGGTGCGGGTGCGATCAATGCGCTGCGTCCCGGGGATCGGGTTTTGATCACCGAGTCGTGCTCGCATCATTCGCTGGCCGACGATATCGGCCGGGTGAAAATTCCGCGCTGGCTGCGTCAGTTCGCCGGCGGCGATCTGCAGACCGACGTCGTTGCCGGAAAAGATTTCCCGGATGATTTGTCGCCGTACGCCTTGGTCGTGCAGTGCGGCGGCTGCATGGTGACGCGCAAGATGGTTCTGCACCGGCAGTATCTGGCTGGACGGCAGAATGTGCCGATGACCAATTACGGCATGGCGATCTCGCAGGTACAGGGGGTGCTCGAGCGCACGCTGGCGTGTTTCCCCGCTGCGCTCGATGCTTTCCGGTCTGGGGCGCGTCGGCCTAATTGAGGTGCGGCGGTTTCCGGGGCAGTCGTAGACTGGCCAGGAAGCTGACGATCAGCATGGCGGTGACGTACCAGAAGAAAACTTCCTCTCGTCCCGCGGTTTTTAGCCCTAGGGCGACGAATTCCGCCGAACCGCCGAATAAAGCATTGGCGATGGCGTAGGAGAGTCCGACGCCCAGCGCCCGTACCTCGACCGGAAAGAGCTCGGCTTTGACGATGCCGGCAATCGAGGTGTAGAAGCTGATGATGCCCAGGGCCAGGGTGATAAGACAAAAGGCCAGAAGCGGGCTCGTTATGTGGTGCAGGGCGCTCAGCAAGGGCAGGGTCAGTAGTGCGCCCAGCCCGCCGAACAGTAGCATGCTGGCGCGGCGACCAATGCGATCCGACAGTGCGCCGAACAGCGGTTGCGCCAACATGTAGACCAGCAGGCAGACGGTCATGATGGTGCTTGCGGTGCCGATCGGCATGTGCGCGCTATTGACCAGGTATTTCTGCATGTAGGTGGTGAAGGTGTAGAAACTGAGCGAACCGCCAGCGGTAAAGCCGAGGACGGTGAGGAATGCGCCTTTGTGGTCGCGCAGTAGCACGCGCAGGCTGCCGGCATCCCGGTTGTTGCTAGCGTTGGGCGCTGCGGTTTCCGTCAGGCTGCGGCGCAGCCAGAGGGACACTAAGGCAGTCAATGCGCCGAGCACGAAGGGAATGCGCCAGCCCCAGCTTTTGAGTGCCGGCTCGCTGAGCAGATGCTGCAGGATCACGATGATTAGTACGGCCATCAGTTGGCCGCCTATCAATGTGACGTATTGGAAAGAAGAATAAAATCCCCGCCTACCGGCTGCGGCGACCTCGCTCATATAGGTTGCCGTGGTGCCATATTCCCCACCGACGGATAGTCCCTGCAATAGACGGGCCAGCAGCAGCAAGATCGGTGCCCAAATGCCGATGGTGCCGTAGCCTGGCAGGCAGGCAATCACCAGCGATCCCATGCACATCATGAGGATTGAGGCGACCAAGGATTTTTTTCGGCCGTGGCGGTCGGCCAGTCTACCGAATAGCCAGCCGCCGATCGGTCGCATCAGAAAGCCGACGGCGAAGACGCCCGCGGTATTGAGCAATTGGACCGTCGGGTTGGCTGCGGGGAAGAAGGTCGGGGCGAAGTAGATGGCACAGAAGGCGTAGACATAGAAGTCGAACCATTCGACGAAGTTGCCCGAGGACGCCGAGAGGATGGCCAGGACGCGCTTACGCTGATCCTGATTGGACTGTATATGATTCATGAGTAACCTTTATGTTATTTGCATTTTTTATTATCTGTTAAGAGTAGTGCGACAGGTGAAAATAATTCTCAACTGTAATGAATGTGCCGGTGGTAAACATGATGGAATAAAAAAAGGAGGCTAGGCCTCCTTTTTGCATTGCAGTAGGGTGGGGGCGCGGCGGGTTAGCCGGCGGTTTGTGCGTCCACGCAGGCTAGCGCCACCATGTTGATGATGCGGCGTGCCGATGAGATCGGCGTCAGGATGTGCACCGGTTTGGCGACGCCCATCAGAATCGGGCCGATGGTCACGCCGTCGGACGCCGAGACGCGGAGCAGGTTGTAGGAGATATTGGCCGATTCGATGTTCGGCATGACGAGCAGGTTGGCCGATCCCTTTAGATTGTTTTCCGGCATGGCTTGCTGGCGGATGTTTTCGACCAATGCCGCGTCGCCCTGCATCTCGCCATCCACTTCCAGGCCGGGGTGGTGTGCCTGGATCAGTGCCAGTGCATCGCGCATCTTCTGCGCCGACGGGCAGTTGACCGTGCCGAAGCTGGAGTTGGACAGCAGGGCCACCTTGGGCACGATGCCGAAGCGCTTCATCGACTGGGCGGCCATTTCGGTGATGCCCGCCAGTTGCTCGGCGTTGGGCGAGGGGTTGACGTAGGTGTCGGTGATGAAAATGTTGCCGTTGGGTAGCATCAACGCATTCATCGCGCAGGCGAGCTTCTGCGGGTTGTTGTACCCCAGTACGTCCTCGATGATCTCGAAGTGGTGGCGGTAGGCGCCAAAGGTGCCGCAGATCAGCGCGTCGGCATCGCCGCGCCGTACCATCATCGCACCGATCAGCGTCGTCTGGCCGATCATGCGGCGACGCGCTTGCTCTTGCGAAATACCGCGCCGCTGCATGAGCTGATAGTACTCTTTCCAGTAGTCGTTGAAGCGCGGATCGGAGGCGTTGTCGACCAGTTCGAAGTCCTGGTCGATGGTCAGCTTCAGACCGAGTTTTTCGATGCGCTTTTCCACCACGCTGCGACGACCGATCAATATCGGCTGGGCCAAACCTTGCGCGACGATTTCCTGGGTGGCGTGCAATACGCGTTCGTCCTCACCCTCGGAGAGCACGACACGCTTGCGGTCTTTGCGTGCCTGCGTGAAGACGGGCTTCATGAACAGGTTGGTCTTGTAGACGAATTGCGCCAGCTTGTCGATGTAGGCTTCCATGTCGGCGATCGGCCGGGTGGCGACGCCGGACGCCATGGCTGCGCGTGCCACGGCGGGGGCGATCTTGACGATCAGGCGCGGGTCGAATGGCTTGGGAATCAGGTATTCCGGACCGAAAGTCAGCTCCTCGTCGCCATAGGCCGAGGCGACGACGTCGGACTGCTCGGCCAAGGCCAGATCGGCGATGGCGTGCACGCAGGCGAGCTTCATTTCCTCGTTGATGGTGGTGGCGCCGACATCCAGCGCACCGCGGAAGATGAACGGGAAGCACAGAACGTTGTTGACTTGGTTGGGGTAGTCCGAGCGACCGGTACAGATGATGGCATCAGGCCGAGCCTCTTTGGCCAGCGGCGGAAGAATTTCCGGCTCCGGGTTGGCCAGGGCGAGGATCAGCGGCTGTTGCGCCATCGAGCGAACCATGTCCTGGGAGACGAGTTTTGGGCCCGACAAGCCGAGGAAGATGTCGGCGCCGGCGATGGCGTCCTTGAGTGTGCGCAGGCCTTTATCGTCGATAGCGTAGCGCTTCTTCGATTCGTCCATCTTCTCGTCGCGGCCATGGTAGATCACGCCCTTCGAGTCGCACACCACGACGTTCGCACGCTGCACGCCGAGTGCGACCAGCAAGTCGAGGCAGGCGATGGCCGCGGCGCCCGCGCCGGAGGTCACCAGCCGCACATCCTTGATGTCCTTGCCAACCACGCGCAGAGCGTTGAGCACCGCGGCGGCGGTGATGATGGCGGTGCCGTGCTGATCGTCGTGGAAGACGGGGATCTTCATCCTCTCGCGCAGCTTCTTTTCAATGTAGAAGCATTCGGGCGCTTTGATGTCTTCCAGGTTGATGCCGCCGAAGGTGGGCTCCAGTGCGGCGATGATATCGACCAGCTTGTCGGGGTCGGTCTCGCTGACTTCGATGTCGAATACATCGATGCCGGCGAATTTCTTGAATAGAACGCCTTTGCCTTCCATGACCGGCTTGCCGGCCAGGGCGCCGATATTGCCGAGACCGAGCACGGCGGTGCCGTTGGAAATCACCGCCACCAGATTGCCGCGCGCAGTGTATTTATAGGCATTCAGGGGGTCTTCGACGATGGCGTCGCAGGCTGCGGCGACGCCGGGGGAATAGGCCAGGGCCAGATCTCGCTGGGTTGCCAGTGGCTTGGTCGGTGCGACCTGAATCTTGCCCGGGTTGGGGTATTGGTGATAATCGAGTGCGCTTTGGCGCAGTTGCTCATCCATTTCTCTGTGCGCTCCTGTATGTGACGGAAGTCTGCTTTTTTAAGTAGGCCATTATAGGCTGGCCGCTTGCATTCGGGCTATATGCCGAATGCAAGCGGAGATGCGTATCGGTGTGACGCTGATACTCTTCATGCATTTGCCGCTCGTCGGAGCGGTTCTGGCTGCAAGATGGTGTCCACGGCGTCGGCGAGCGTATCGGGAAAGTCGCGGCTGAAATGCAGACCGCGGCTTTCCTTGCGCGCAAGCGCCGAACGGATGATCAGTTCGGCGGTCTGCACGAGGTTGCGCAACTCGATCAGATCGTTGCTGACGTGGAAATTACTGTAGTACTCGTCGATTTCGCCCTCGAGCAGGCGAACCCGGTTGAGTGCCCGCTCCAGGCGCTTGCTGGTGCGTACGATGCCGACGTAGTCCCACATGGCCCGCCGCAGTTCGTCCCAGTTATGCGAAATCACCACCGATTCATCCGGATCCGTGACGCGGCTGTCGTCCCAGTCGGGGATGGCGGGGAACGTTAGCTTGCCCTGCGATAGGATGTCCTCGGCCGCCGCCTTGCCGATGACCAGGCACTCGAGTAGCGAGTTGCTGGCCAGGCGGTTGGCGCCGTGCAAGCCGGTGCAGGCGGATTCGCCGACGGCGTAGAGTCCGTCCACATCGGTGCGGCCGTGCAGATCCGTCAGCAAGCCGCCACAAGTGTAGTGAGCGGCCGGAACCACCGGGATAGGCTCCTGGGTGATGTCGATACCCAGCTCCAGGCAGTGATTGTAGATGTTGGGGAAGTGTTCCTTGACGAAGTCGGCCGGCTTGTACGAGATGTCCAGGTAAACGCAATCCAGTCCATGGCGCTTCATTTCGAAGTCGATGGCGCGCGCGACGATGTCGCGCGGCGCCAACTCGGCGCGCGGATCGTGATTGGGCATGAAGCGCGTACCGTCCGGCAGGCGCAGGATGCCCCCTTCGCCGCGCACGGCCTCGGAGATCAGGAAGGACTCGCTATGCGAGTGGTACAGACAGGTCGGGTGGAACTGAATGAACTCCATGTTCGACACGCGGCAGCCGGCGCGCCAGCCCATGGCGATGCCATCGCCGGTCGCTGTATATGGGTTGGTACTGTATAGGTAGACCTTGCCCGCGCCACCGCAGGCCAGGATGGTGTGTTTTGCGGCCACCGTCTTGACGACATCGCCTTTCTTGTCGAGCACGTAGGCGCCATGGCAGCGGTTGCCCGATATGCCGAGCTTGCTTGACGTGATCAGGTCGATGGCGATGTGCTCTTCCAAGACGGTGATGTTCGGATGGGCTTTGATCTTTTGCCCTAACGTACTGGTTACGGCGGCGCCGGTGGCATCTGCCGCATGAATGATGCGGCGATGGCTGTGGCCGCCCTCGCGCGTCAGGTGATAACCGGTGCGGTGGGTCTCGTCCTTGGTAAAGGGGACGCCGAGCGAAATTAACCAGTGAATGGCCTCTTCGGAGTGCTCGACGATGAAGCGGGTGGCATCTGCGTCGCAGAGACCGGCGCCAGCGATCAGGGTGTCGCGGATGTGCTCCTCGACCGAGTCCTCCGTGTCCAATACGGCGGCGATGCCACCCTGGGCATAACTGGAGCTGCCTTCCAGCAAGTCGCGCTTGGTAACGAGGGCGACCTTGCGCGTTTCGGCTAGATGCAAGGCCAATGTCATGCCGGCAAGCCCGCTGCCGATGATCAAAATGTCGTACTTGAGCATGGTTTGAAAGTATCGCCCGCTATTAAGGGTAAGGGCGCTCGGCTAGATGAATGAAAGAAATAGCCTACCAGATTCGACGCATCGATTGGTGGTGACATGGGGTTGACAGTGTCGCGGTGCCGATTGCACACTTTGCGCCGGGTCCGCAGTCCACCCAGACGTCGCCTGTCCCTTTCGGGACAACGCTGAACCTGCCGGCAAACCAAAACGATGCATTCCTGCACTCTCAATGCATGAATGCCGATGCGACCAATCTTTCGTGCCGCATTGGAAGGGCGACTACCAATTCCCATTTTATTAGGGGAGGCGCGCAGGAGGTGTCATCGTGACCCGTGCTGTTTTTCGTTTTCATGCAGACGATATTTCTCGTCTCTCTCGTTCCCTTTGTCAGCAAATTGCCTCGCTAGGCGATGTGCCTGGTCATCAGGCCATGTTGAATATGCTGGCGCGCGCAGTTGGGTTTTCCAATTACCAAAGTTGGCGTGCGACGCAGGAGTCGGTTCCGGCTGTGGCTGAGCCGGCCCGGGCTGAGCTGGGTACTTCGGCTGCGCATAAAGCCGTGGCGCGACTAGTGCGCTACTACGACCGCGAGGGACGGCTGACGCATTGGCCGCGTAAGCGGTCGTGGCAGGTGCCTTGTCTTTGGTTGATCGCCGAACACATACCCATTGGCGCCGTATTATCGGAGCCGCAAGTCAATGCCTTGATTTCGGCTCGTCATACTTTTGGCGACTATGCGCTCATCCGACGAGATCTGGTGATGCTAGGCGCGCTCGGACGGACGCCGGATGGTCGTGAGTACTGGCGCAATCCGCAGGCGGCGCCGGAAGAGGTCGGGGTGTTGCAGCGGGCTTTGGCCGAAGCGCGTTAACGATAGGTGTGGGCCGGCGTAACTTGTTTCTCACAATGGTGTTGACGGCACGTTACGTCCGGCGTATAGTTCACCTCCTTCGCTGCAGCAACAAACGCAGCACTGCTCTTTAACAAACAGAACAACCGATAGGTGTGAGTGCCGGGAAGAGCCGACACTTGCACTGCAAGAGACAGAAAGTAACCTTCGGGTTTCTTCG
>NZ_SNZP01000020.1 GCF_004363805.1 Paludibacterium purpuratum
CGGTCGTAGGCCACCACCACGCGGCGATCCAGCGCCACCACGTTATTGCCGTCGTCCCACTGTTCGCGTTCGCGCTGGTAAGCGTCGCCGCCGGTCTGGATGATGTTGATTTCCTTCAGGCCCAGCGCCTCGCGCACCACTTCGGTCAAGTGCTTGCCTTCGTGACGCTCGAAACGCACTTCGCCCGGCTTGTCGCCAGCGTACATGCTGGTGCAGATGATGGCGTCGACCACGTCCGGGAATACCGACAACAGGTCAATATCCAGGAAGCTGAAGACGGTGTCGAGGTGCATCGCACCGCGGCTCTTCGGCATCTGGCAGGCGATGACGCGGGTTGCGCCGCCTTGCTTACCGAGGATATTGCGCGCTACTTGTACCACGGCTTGCGGGCTGGTGCGTTCGCCCATGCCGATCAGGACCACGCCGTTGCCGATCGGCATTACGTCGCCGCCTTCCAGCGTCGCCAGGCCGTAATCCTTGTCGCTGTCGCCCCACCATACGTTCACCTTGCCGGCGAAGTACGGGTGGAATTGGTAAACCGCTTGCTGCAGCAGGGTTTCCTGGCGGCGAGCCGGCCAGTACATCGGGTTGAGGGTCACGCCTTCGTACATCCAGCAGCTCGGGTCGCGCTGGAACAGGATATTCGGTACAGCAGGCAAGACGAAATCGGAATGTTCCAGATAGCCGCCGAACAGACCCTTGGCGTCGAACGGCAATTCAAATTTGGCGATACCGCCGATCATATGTTCGGCCAGTTGCGCGGACGGCATTTCGTCCAGCCAAGCACGCAGTTCCTTCTGCATGCCGATGCCGACATTGTCGGGCTTGACCTTGCGGTCCAGCAGCCAGGTACGGCCGGCCTTGTCATCCATCACCTTGGCCAGTGCCTCGGTCAATTCGATGACATGCACACCGCGGGCACGCATCTGTTCCACCATGTAATCATGGTCTTTCTGCGCACGTTCAACCCAGATCACGTCATCGAACAACATGCTGTCGCAGTTGCCCGGGGTCAGACGTTTGTGAGCCAGGCCAGGACGGGCAACCATCACACTGTGGAGCTTGCCGCATTCAGAATGGACACCAAACTTGGTCATCTTGCTTCCTTCTTATCGCCATATTGTGAAATTGTGCGCGGACACCGCCAAGAGCGGATCCAGCGCCCGGCCTCTCGGGGAAAACCCGATTCGCCGCATGCGCCGCGAGCATCGGCACATGTCTGGAAACTGAAATTAGAAACCCTGATGCTCAGTCACTGGAAATGTCATTAGAGGTGAAGATTAGAATATTCTAAAACACTTTAATATTAACATTCCGATTTACTGAGCTGCAATCATAGTAAGGAGAGGACGTTCGAGCAAAGAAGATTTATGTAATACTTGATAAAAATCAATTTATCTATATTGCGTTTTATTGACAAACCTTCTTGCAAGCGGTATTAGGCGAAATTTTGCGTCGCATTCACGCAAGTCGATTTATATCCACGACATATTCACATCAAAACCGGACCTTTTGGCACTTGCGCCAGGCGCCAGTGCTTGTGTGCCCAAGACCACACATCGGAGAGAGAATGAAGCTCGACAGGCGGACGATGACCGAGCCGGGACAACGCCAGACGCAACTCATCGAGCGCATCGCCGACCGAAATCGATGGCGCCAGCGTCTGTTTGGACAGCTTCTCGCCCGCCGCGTTGACCAACAGCGGCAGATGGCAATATCCCGGCGTCGTCGCGTGCAGGCACTGCTGCAACCAGATCTGCCTGGGCGTCGACACCAGCAGATCGGCACCGCGCACGACATCGGTCACCCCCTGCTCGGCATCGTCGACCACCACCGCCAGTTGGTAGGCCCAATAGCCATCGGCGCGCAGCAGAACAAAATCGCCGATATCGCACGCCAGCCGCTGCGCATAGTGTCCCTGCAAGCGGTCGTCGAAGGCCACCTCGCCAGCGCCGTCGACACGCAGACGCCAAGCCAGTGCGGATGCGCCGGTCAAGCCACGCTCGCGACAGGTACCGGGATAAACGAAGCCATCGACGCCGCGCGGGGCCTCGGCTTGGATTTCGCGCCGCGAGCAGCGGCAGCCATAAGCCAACCCCTGGCGGATCAAGCCATCGAGCGCCTCGCGATACAACGCATGGCGGCGGCTTTGGTACTCGACAGGTCCGTCCCAGGCGAAGCCGAAGCGTTCGAGTGTGCGCAGAATTTCATCCGCCGCGCCCGGCACCATGCGCGGGGTATCCAGATCCTCGATGCGCACCAACCATTGGCCGCCATGGGCCTTGGCTTCGAGAAAACTGCCGACGGCGGTCATCAGCGAACCGGCATGCATGAGCCCGGTAGGGCTAGGCGCGAAACGCCCGCGATACGGGGAAAATTCGGAATGACGCAACATCGATTAAAATGACTATCAGAACATTCACAAGGAGAAAAACGAGATGGCCTATGTTGTAACGGAAGCCTGCGTCAAATGCAAATATACCGACTGCGTCGATGTCTGCCCGGTCGACTGTTTTCACGAGGGGCCGAATTTCCTGGCCATCGACCCGGACGAGTGCATCGACTGCACCTTGTGCGTGGCCGAATGCCCGGTCGAAGCGATCTATGCCGAGGACGACGTGCCTGCGGGGCAAAAACCCTTCATCGCCCTGAATGCCGAGCTGGCGAAGACATGGCCGGTCATCATCCAGAGAAAGGATCCGTTACCCGAGCATGCGCACTGGGCAACCGTACAGGACAAACTGGATCTTCTGGAAAAATAGCTTATGAGGATGATGCGTTGCTTCGCGAACGCATCCTACGCCCCTTACGTAGGTCGCATTCGCCGCAGGCAATGCGACATGTCGCGGGACGGCGCATTGCTTCGCGAATGTTCGCGACCATTTAATCGAACAAATCGACCCCACCCTCCGGCCCCTCCCCGGAGGCGAGGCTGTCGCGATACTGCCGCTCGCGTTGCGCCAGTTTGGCTAGCCTGTCGGTATTGAGACGCCGGATCATCACCTTGCCGCTTTCGGTAAAGAAATAGACCTTGCGCGCCGTATCGCCCAGAAGATCGCTGGCGACGATGGGGATACGCTCGACCTCCAGGTAGCGGCGCACAAAGGCGGCATTGAGTTCGCCCACATTGACCACATTCATGCCGTCGAGCACCTTGCCGGCGCCGAATACCTTGGCCTGCAACCGGTCGCGCCGGGCGCCGCGTTTCTGCATATCGGTGATCAATAGCTCCATGGCTTGTACGCCGTAGCGTGCGGACAGGCTTTCGACCGTCGATGTCCCGCCGCCATCCGGCAACATGAAATGGTTCATGCCGCACACGCCGACGGTCGGGTCGCGCAGGCAGGCCGCCACGCAGGAGCCTAAAACCGTCACCAGCAGCTTGTCGTTGTGGGTTGCCACGAAGTCGCCCGGCAACAGCTTGACTGCCGGCAGATGGAACTGCTGATCGAAGTAGTCGAGCCCGTGCCTGCTGTGCGCCATGGCAGGGTCACCCGGTCCGCAATCGTTCCAGCACGCGCGGCGCCAGTTGATCGAGCGGGCAGATCTCGTCGACGCCGCCCTGTGCCACCGCTTCCTTCGGCATGCCGTAGACGATGCTGGTCGCCTCGTCCTGCGCCAGGGTGTACGCACCGGCGCGGCGCATGGCCAACATGCCGCGCGCGCCATCCTTACCCATACCGGTCATGATCACGGCAATGGCATCCTTGCCGACTCGCTCGGCGGCGGAATCGAACAGCGCGTCCACCGCCGGCCGATGGCGATTGATCAGTTCGCCGCGGTCGAGGCCGATATACCAACCGGCGCCCGCTCGACGAATGCGCATGTGGGAATGTCCCGGCGCAATATAGGCGGTATTGCGACATACCGGCTCGCCATCGACGGCCTCCTTGACGTGCATGGCGCACAGCCCGTCGAGCCGGGCGGCGAAGGATAAGGTGAAGTGTTCCGGCATGTGCTGCACGATCAGGATGGGCGGGCACTCGCCCGGCAAGCCGCCGAGAAAAGTACGGATCGCTTCGGTGCCGCCCGTGGAGGCACCGACGAACAGCAGCGCGTTCGGATTGATCCGCGGCTGTCCCAGCGCAGGCACAGGCGTAGATGCCGGCACGGCAACACGGCGCGGCAGTCGGCTCTTGGCCGCGGCGGCCACGCGGATCTTGTCCCGGATCTCGTCGGCATAGGCCTGCATGCCGGCATTGACGTTATTGTCCGGCTTGGCGATGAAATCGACCGCGCCAAGCTCCAGGGCGGTCAGCGCGGCCTCCGAACCGGCCCGGGTCAGGGTGGAGATCATCAATACCGGCGTCGGGCGCAAGCGCATCAGGCGCCGCAGAAATTCGATGCCGTCCATGCGCGGCATTTCCACGTCCAGGGTGATGACGTCGGGGTTGGTGGCGCGGATTCGCTCGCGCGCAACTAACGGGTCGGAAGCGGTGGCCACCACCTCCATATCATCGGCCTCGTTGATGATGCTGGTCAGCAGACTGCGAATCAGCGCCGAATCGTCCACCACCACCACTCTTGTTTTGGCAACAGCAAGCGTCATGAGCCTCTACCCTGCTTTGCGGTAGGCGGTCCTGCCGCAAGGCGTGAATGCATCGGTAATCAGTTGAATGTTCTCCGAATGCCCGAGAAACAACAGGGCATGCGGCTGCATGTGTTCGGCCAGCCGCTGCAGGATGGCCCTCTGGGTCTGACCGTCGAAGTAGATCATGACATTGCGGCAGAACACCGCATCGAACACACCGATGTCCGGCCAGCGTTCGGCGGCCAAATTGAGTTGGCCGAACCGGATGGCCGAACTGAGTTCGGGTTTGATGCGTACTTTCCCCTCGTTGCCCCCCTTGCCGCGCAAGAAGTGCGCCTTGATTTGGCGCTCATTCAATAGGGCGATCCGCTCTTCATGATAGACCCCGGCCGCGGCCGTCTTCAGTACATTGGTATCGATATCGGTCGCCAAGAGCTCAAAGCGACACCATCCCGCAGAGCGTGTCTCGGCCAGTGTCATCGCCGCCGAATAGGCCTCCTCGCCGGTGGAGGCGGCGGCGCTCCACACTCGGTAAATCTGCCCGTCGGCGTGCATGCGGTAATGCTGGGCCAGCATCTCGAAATGGTGCGGCTCACGGAAAAACGCCGTCAGGTTGGTGGTCAGGGCATTGACGAACGCCTGCCACTCCGGATGCGCGGGGTCGGCCGACAACACGTCGAGATAGACGCTGAAGCGCTTTTCACCCATGGCGCGCACGCGGCGCGCCAGCCTGGCATAGGCCATGTCGCTTTTGGCATCCGACAGCGCGATGCCGGCATGGCGGTACACCATATCGCGCACCCGGCGAAAATCCGCGGCGGTAAAGGTCAGATCTCGGTCGTCGATGGGCATACTCTAAAGGGGAAAAGGGGGAACGGCCGCCATGCACCGTCCCCAACCACGGTCAATCGTTTAAAACTCCTCCCACTCCCCCTCCACGTCGCGCGGCGTCGTTTCGGGCGCGAGACGAATGGGCGAGGCCACGGCTCGCGGTTCGACGCGCGGCAGTACCCGTTCTGCCGGTGCCGCACGGCCAAGCTGAGCCATCGAAGCCGGCTTGATCGGGGTCGCGACCGGTTTGCCGATTGGCGCGGCCGATTCGCGACGTGCGGTCATCTTGTCCGCGTCCTTCAATTTGAACAGCGATACGGCGTCGAACAGGTTGCGCGCCTGCTCTTCCAGCGATTCGGCCGCCGCCGCCGCTTCTTCGACCAAGGCGGCATTCTTCTGCGTGTTCTCGTCCATCTGCGTCACCGCCAGGTTGACCTGCTCGATGCCGGAGCTCTGCTCGGCCGAGGCGGCGGAAATCTCGCTCATGATGTCGGTCACCCGAGTGATGGCCGTGACGATTTCCTTCATGGTACGACCCGCCTCGTCCACCAAGCGCGAACCGGACTCGACCTTTTCCACCGAGTTGCCGATCAGCTCCTTGATCTCCTTGGCGGCGCCGGCGGAACGCTGGGCCAGGTTACGCACTTCGCTGGCCACCACGGCGAAACCGCGCCCCTGTTCGCCGGCTCGCGCCGCCTCCACGGCGGCGTTGAGCGCCAGAATATTGGTTTGGAAGGCAATGCCGTCGATCACGCTGATGATGTCGACGATCTTCTTGGCACTGTCGTTGATCTCGCTCATGGTCGAGACCACTTGGCCGACCACCTGCCCACCGCGCGAGGCGATATCGGACGAGCCGATCGCCAGCGTATTGGCCTTCTTGGCGTTATCCGCATTCTGCCGCACGGTACTGGTGATTTCTTCCATGCTGGAGGCCGTTTCCTCTAGGCTTGCGGCCTGCTGCTCGGTGCGGCTCGACAAGTTGGCATTGCCGGCGGCGATTTCGCGCGAAGCGGTATTGATCGAGTCGGTCGACTCCTTGATGTTCTGCACGATGTCGCGCAAGCGCTCGACCGTGGTGTTGGTGTCCTGCTTGAGCGTGCCGAACAGTCCCTGGTAGTCGCTGTGGATGGTATGGGTCAAGTCGCCGCGCGCCACGGCGGAGAGCACCGTGGCAATATCCTGCAGACCGCTGCTGGTGACGTCCAACAGCTGGTTGAGGGTCCCGCTCAGCATTTTGAAGAAGCCATCCTTGCCTTCCAGCTTGACGCGATGCTCGAAATCGCCGCGTGCGGCGGCGGCGACGATTTCCGCCACTTCTTCTTCGATGTGGACTTCCAGCGTGCGGTCGCGCCATTCCACCGCCGTGCCCAGCCGGTCGCCACCGGTATTGAACACCGGGCTCGCCGCCAGGGCGAAGGTGTGGCCGCCGACAACCACCTGACTACGATAAGTGCCCCGCAAATTGGCCAGCAGATTGCGCTGGTGCGAGGGATTCTTGTGGAAGGAATCGAACGAACGCCCAAGCAGGCTGCGCGCCTCGAAACTGGGTAGCTCCTGGCGGATATCGGCTTCGGCGGCCTGCATCATGTCCTGCGCGCTACGGTTCAGGTAAATAATGTTGCCGTTCGGGTCGGCGATCATCACGCTCGTACCGACATTGTCGAGCGCACTGCGAATGCGGATATTCTCGACGGCCTTCTGCGCCGCCTTGCTCATGAAGGCGAACAGGCTACGCTCGTCGCCCTTCTTCAACGTCAGCGTGGTGGTGACCTCGCCGTTGGCCAATTCCTGCATCAGTTTGCGCGCATCATCCGGTTCGCCGCCCAACTCGCGCATCAGCGAACGGGTGATCAGCCAACCGGCCAGCAGGGCCAGCAGCAAGGCAACGATCGCCGAAATGGTCAAGATGCGTTCGGCCTGTGTGGCATCGGTGGCCGCTTGAGAGGCAATACTTTGGGACTGCGATTCCTCCAAATGGATCAGCTTCTCGACCAGATCCATGTAACTGAGTTGGGTAATGCGCATCTGCTTGAGCAAAAACTGGCGCGCTTCGTCCTTCTTGCCGGCTTTGAACAACTGCAGGAAAGTCATGTAATCGGCGCGATAGGCGCTACGCGCGGTCGCGACATCCTGTTGAATACGCATGCTCTCCGGGCTGCCTTGGATGGCGTTCAGCCGATCCATGGCGTCGCTCACCAGTTGGCTGGCCGTGCCGGCTTGCTGAAGCTGGTTGTCGATCAGCTCCTGCGAGTCGGCCAACAGCGCGGTACGCACCGAGCGGGCATGGAGATTGACCGCGTCGATGATGTCGTTGGCCGCCTTGGCGCGCGGCACGTGTACGGTCGAAGTTTCCAGGATACCGGCCCGTAAATTGCCGATCTGTGTCACGGCAATGCCCATGCTAGCGGCGATCACCACGATCACCAGGCCAAAGCCGAGCGTCAGCCGGTGTTTCACTTTCATGCTAACCATTTGACACACCTCCCTGTTGTTGTCCGTTCTGGGCATGGCGCTCGACTTCCATCAAGCTCATCTCCGCACTGCTCATCAGGCGTTCGATGTCCATGACGATCACCATGCCGTCGCCCACCGGCATCAGTCCTTCGATATAGGCGGTATCCACTGCGGCGCCGAACTCCGGCGCCGGCCGGATGGCGTCGGGCTTGAGTTGGATCACATCGGATACGCCGTCGACCACGATGCCGACGGTGCGCGAGAGCACATTCAGAATGATGACCACGGTGAACGGGGTATAACTGGCCTCGCCCAAGTCGAATTTGAGACGCATATCGACGATCGGCACGATGCTGCCACGCAGGTTGACCACCCCTTTAATGAAAGCCGGCGCGCCGGCGATGCGCGTCACCGATTCGTAGCCGCGGATTTCCTGCACTTTGAGGATATCGATCGCATACTGTTCGGTACCGAGCGTGAAGACCAGCAGTTCTCTCACCGTGCTACGCACCGGGTCGGCAATGTCGGTTTGTTCCATGCATTCACCTCTTGTCACGCCGCCCCGCGCGGCTCATTCGGTCGTCAGCATCGCCGCGTGGTTCTGGGCCTGCTTCTGGTTGCGCCGCACGATGGTGGTCACATCCAGGATCAGCGCCACGTGCCCGTCGCCCATGATGGTGGCGCCGGATAGACCTTCGACCTTGTGGTAGTTGGTTTCCAGATTCTTCACGACAAACTGCTGCTGGCCGATCAGATCGTCGACCATCAGCGCCAGCCGGGTATCGTCGCTCTCGACGATGATCAGAATGGCTTCAGTCGGCTCGCCGCGCGCGTCCGGCACATGAAACAGCGCGCCAAGCGCCACGATCGGCAGATATTCGCCGCGTACGTTGACCACTCGGCCACGGCCCGCGACAGTGCGCACGTCCTGCGGCTGCGGCTGCAACGATTCCAGAATGAACGACAGCGGCAGAATGTAGGTTTCCTGGCCGATGCGTACCGACATGCCGTCCATGATGGCCAAGGTCAGCGGCAGATGGATGCCGATCGTGGTGCCGTAATCGCGCAACGACTCGATCTCTACCCGGCCGCCCAGCCCCTGGATGTTGCGCTTGACCACATCCATGCCGACGCCGCGACCCGAAACATCGGTCACTTGAGCCGCGGTGGAAAAACCGGGCTCGAAGATCAGGTTCCACACCTCGGTGTCGCTCATGCCATCGGAGACCGGCATGCCGCGCTCGCGCGCCTTGGCCAAAATCCGCTCGCGGGAGAGGCCCGCGCCGTCGTCGGTCACTTCGATGACGATGCTGCCGCCTTGGTGGAAAGCGCGCAGCGTCAACTGCCCTTGCGGCGATTTGCCTTTGCTCGCGCGCGCCTCGGGCGACTCGATGCCGTGATCCAGACTATTGCGCACCAAATGGGTCAGCGGATCGGCGAGTTTCTCGATGAAACTCTTATCCAGTTCGGTGTTCTCGCCCACCATCTTCAACTCGACCTGCTTGTCGAGTTTCTGTGCCATATCGCGCACCACGCGCGGGAAACGGTTGAAAACGAAGGCCACGGGCGTCATGCGGATAGACATCACCGCTTCTTGCAGCTCGCGCGAATTGCGCTCCAGTTGGCCGATGCCGTTGATCAACCGTTCGTGCGCCACCGGATCGAGCACCGAGCCTGACTGCATCAGCATCGACTGGGTGATGACCAATTCGCCGACCAGATTCAGCAACAGGTCGACCTTTTCGATGTTCACGCGGATCGAGTTTTCCGCGCCCGTCGCGCTGGCTTGCTGCACCGTGCGCTCGGCATGCTGCACAACGGCGGGCGCCGTCGACGGGGAGGCCACGGCGTCAAGCGCCAGGTTCGGCGGCAAGGGATGAAATAGACCGAAGCCGGCGTCCTCGATCGGCTCCTGGCTCGCCTCCAGCGGCAAAAACAGCCCGAACCCCTCCTCCTCCAGCATCACATCGGCATTGGGCGCCGCCGGCGCGCCGAGAAACAGGCCGAAGCCATCGCTCTCCTCGGTGCCTTGATCGCGCGAAACGCGGAAGGTCGCCGGATCTAGGGCGAAAGCCAGCGTTTCGCACATCTCGGTCAGATCCAGGTCGCCGACCAATTGCAGTACCCATGGCTGCGCCGGCTCGGCGCAGCCTTCCTGGATGACGGTCAGCGCGCCGTGATGGCCCAGTTCCTCGACCAGCGCCGGGAAATCGACGCCCTCGACCGGGTCAAGCTCGATGACCAGCGCATGCGTCGTCGGTTCGGCCGGCAGCGCGGGTTCCGGGGCGGCGGGGCCCTCGTCGCCCTGCCCCAAACCGTCGAGCTGCCGTTTGACCGCGTCGACCTCCTCGGGGGCCATTGGCGCGCCGCCACGATGCGCCGCCAACAACGCGGCCAACACATCTTTGGCGCGCAAAAAAGCGTCGACCATCGGCGCGGTCAAGGCCAGCGTGCCCTTGCGGATCCGGTCCAGCAGGTTTTCCAGCACATGGGTCAACGCGGCCAGATCGCCGAAACCGAACGTGGCGCTACCGCCTTTGATGGAATGCGCCGCACGGAAGATGGCGTTGAGCGCCTCCGGGTCGGGGGCATTCAGATCCAGCTCCAGCAACAGGGACTCCATCGAGGCCAGGTGTTCGTCTGTCTCATCGAAGAACACCTGATGAAACTGCGACATATCGATCGACACTGGAAGCCCTCGCTTGTCGGGATACGAGATCGAGCCTGGATTTAGCTCAACCGACTAACCGCTTGACCACGTCCAACAGTTTCTGGGGATCGAACGGCTTGACCAGCCAGCCGGTGGCACCCGCGGCACGGCCCATGGTTTTCATTTGTTCGCTCGACTCGGTGGTCAGCATCAGGATCGGCGTGGAACCATAGGTCGGCAACTTGCGTAAGGCGCGAATCAGCGTTAGCCCGTCCATACCGGGCATGTTCTGATCGGTCAGTACCAGATCGAAGCGCGCGGCTTGTGCGGCGGCCAGCCCGGCTTGCCCATCGACCGCCTCAACGAGTTCGTAGCCGGCACTCTTTAGCGTGAAACTCACCATTTGCCTGATCGAGGCCGAGTCATCCACAGCCAGAATCTTCTTTGCCATGATGCATCCCGTCAGAAGAGATCGACGCTGCCGCTGCCCATGGCAGTCTGCAGTACCGGAGAATGCGACAGCCGCTCGCCAATTTCCCGCAGCTGTTGCTGGACATCCGCGGGAGGGGCGTCTCCCAGCAGATCCAGTGCTTCTTCGATACCGCCGAGGCGGCGACGGATGTGGTCGAGCAACTGGGAGGTCATGTCTTGGAACTGCAGGCAGCGCACCGCATCGCCGACCTCGGTCGAGAGCTTGGCCACACCGACCTGCAGGCTCTGCAGCGATTGCGTCATGCTGTCGTCGAGCTGGGCAATGCGGGAAGAGGTTTCGGATAGGCGCTGTTTGGCCTGCAAGGTGAACATCATGTCCTGCGAGGCAAGTTGGTTGATCAGGCTCTCGGCATCGTTGACCGAATGCCCCACCTTGGCGATCAGTTCGCGAATCTGCCCGCTGAAGGACTCGGTGCGTCCGGAGAGATTGCGGACTTCGTCGGCCACCACGGCGAAGCCGCGACCGAGCTCGCCGGCACGGGCGGCTTCGATGGCGGCATTGAGCGCCAGCATATTGGTTTGGTTATTGATGCTGCCGATTTCGTCCAGCAAGGTGTTGACCGAGTTGACTTCGGTCACGATGCGCTCCATCTGCTCCACCAACAGAATGGCCGATTTGCTGTTTTCCACGGTTTTGGCGACAAAGGTCTCCATGGTTTGCGCAATTTCGTCGACGAACTGTTTGAAGGAGATGCCGTAGACAGTCGCCTGTTGTTCGGTCGATTCGCCTCGGGCCAGGCTCTGCGCCAAGTACAGTTGCGCTTCTGCTTCGCGCGCCAGCCCGTCGAAGCTTTGCACCAAAGTGGCGACCGCATCGCCGATCAAAGTTTTGGTGCGTGCCAGTTCCGTCTGCGCTTCGGAGGTCTGTTCGATGGCGAAATGGCGCGGCGCCAAGCGCCACTCGGCCTGCACCGCCAGGAGATCATCCGGCACGGCCTTCAGCGTGCGAGCGTGGCTAGCGGCAAGCCGCGTGGCCCCAAACCAGCCGGCCAGCAGCAGGACGACGCCGACGATAGCGGCAATCCAGGCCGAATCGAACAATACCGGCATCAGGAGCATCAGCGCACATCCCGCCAACACTACCAAGACAGTACGAGTTTGCACGAACACGCTGCCTGGAGACATTTTCATGCCCTATGAATGATTATGGATTGTCGTCTTATCTCTTGATCATACATAACCCGACTTAATGCAAGATGTTTAACCAATATCTTATGGTTATGCATAATGACAATATAGTAGCAACACACCGAAATTTGGCCGGCACCAGTGAAAATCACTGATCATGCAAAATAAATAAGACGATTTGCGAGGCATCATCGAGAATGCCTGTTGATTTTTTTAGTGGAATACCCTGAAAGAGCAATGACACAGATTGATTGTCGGATTGTTGAGTAAGATCAAAATCGGTCAGGGAATCGCATAGCGCCGCGGCATCCACCCCATCGCTGGTCAGCACCCATTGCGTCGCGGGCAAGAGCGGTACGGTGTACAACGGCGGCTCGGGACAAGCAGCCAGCCCGAGCGGCGGCTGCATGGAGGCATAGGTGGCCATCGGCCGGCCGGATTGTAGAACCAGAATGGCCGGCATACCGGCATTGGCAAGCGTCAGCGTGGCGGCTTCGCGATTGAGTTCGACCACCGCGACGGCGACGAAACGTCCCCAGGCCAGCCGTGCCGTCTGACTATGGCAAAGCTGCGCCAGCGAGGTGGATGACAGGCTGGCATCGCGCAATAGCCGCAATACGTCGAGCATGAATTGCGCCACGTCGAGCGCGGCGGTATCGCCATGCCCGATGGCATCGGCCAACACCGCCAAATCGCGTCCGGGCCTCTGCCAATACAGCGCCATATCGCCGCCGACCGCGTCGGTCGGGCTGACGGCCATCTGCACCTGGTCGCTATCGGGTTCCCGGGTGGTCAGGCTCATGCAGCCGTTAAGCAAAGACAGCGTCAAACCGGCGACGCAAGCCGGCGACAATTCGCCCTCGACCCACATCCAGGCCAGCAGGCGGTCGCCGAGCCGCGCGATATCCAACGGGGACTCGAACAGGTCGAAATGTGGAGGCAGATCCCAAACACGGGCGCTGACGGCGAAACACCAGCACGGACAAGCGATATCCCGCAGAGCCTGGCCGGAAGGCAGCAGATCGCCCTCCAGGACAAAAAGCGCGGCCATGCCCGTCGTCGGCACGGCTCCCGGGTGCTCGATGAAATGCCATTCGAAACACGACAACCAGGGATCCACGCCCATGCGACGGCGCGTGGCCTCGCTGACCAACGCATACAGTTGCATGACACAGCCCCTAAGGGGACTACTGAATATTGAACATCTTATTGAAGCAGGCAATCTCCAGAACTTGCTGCACGGTGTCATGGCAATTGACGAGCGACAGTGACTTCTTCTGCAAGGCGGCCCGCTCCTTCAGGAGCAGCAGCATACCCAGCGCCGAGCTGTCGAGAAAGGGAACCTGATCGAAATCGACCTGAATTTCGACAACGTGCTCGTTGTCGAGCAGCTCTTGGCTCGCTTGGCGGAAGTCCTTGTGCATATTGAAATCAAACTGGCCAAGCAAAACCAGTCTGCCGATATTTCCTTCGACTTTCACTACCGGCTTCATCGTGTTCTCCGTTGGTATATCCGTTAACCGAGAGGCAAAAAGAAATCGAAACACGCCCCCCCTTCCGCCCGGTTGTGACAATCGACACGGCCACCCAGTTCTTCGGCCACTTTCTTGACGATTGCCAACCCCAAACCCGTGCCACCGGATCGAGTGGTATAGAACGGCTCGAAAAGCCGCTCGCGCTCCTGCTGCACAATACCCGGCCCGGCGTCCGCGACCCGTAGACGCACCATGCCGTCCACCTGGGTCAGATCCAGTTCGATGCAACTGCCTTCCGGGGAGAAAAACACGGCATTTTCCAAGAGATTAGTCATGGCGCCGACCAATGCTTTGCGATCTCCCATCACCGTTATGGCAGAAGGTTGTACGGAAGCGCAAACGAAATAAATACCACGCGCTTGGCATTGTGGAAGAAAAACCGCATGCAAATCGTCTAAAACACTCGCCAGATCAAGCGGTTCCCGCTCGGTCACCTGTCCCCGCACAAAGCCCAGCATATTTTGAATCAACCCCTCCAAAGCCTTGAGGCGCGTCAATATCTTGTCAATAAAACGACTGCGATCTTCCTCTTTCAAATCGGTTTTTTTAAGATTAGATGCGTACAACATTGCAGTAGATAATGGCGTACGCAATTGATGCGCCAGCGAGGCGGCCATACTGCCCATCGCTGCCAGTTTTTCCTGCCGCGCCAATTCGCCCGACAGTTGATTGAGCCGGGTCACATCGTGCAATAGGGCAATCCGCCCGCCCGACCCGGGCAGATCTTTGTATTGCAGGGTCAGGTGGCACCCGTTTTCCAGTCGAAAGGACTGATCGAGCTCGGTGGGCTGTAACAAGGGCAGGATATCCTGCCAGTCGGCGCCTAACACGTGCCGGCCCAGCATCTGGATGGCCGTCGGATTTTCGGAAATCACCCGGCCCTCGTCCGACAGCTCGATCACCCCGGCCGGCAGCGCCTCAAGCAGCATCCCCAGGCGTTCGGCCAGGTTGGCGTTGGCTTCGACTTGGCGACGCAGCGCGTTATTGGCCTCGTCCAGCTGTTGATTGAGCACTGCCGCCTGGCCTTCGAGCTGGCGGTAGGCGCCGATCAACTGATCCGAAACGGCGTTGAATTGCTCGAAAGCCGCTTCGAGTTGCTGTTGATCAGGTAACTTTGAAACATTTTTTTGCATTTGCTTTGCGGTATTTGTAAAAAGCGGTTAATCAGTATGATAATGAGACCACGTAATCTGGGTATACTAGACGTATGCCATAGCGCATTCGTTAAAAAATATCGGGAACTCCCCATAACTGGCGTATAAAGGGAGTGTATACGCCACACAACAAGATGCTGCGGAGGTTGCTGTGTCAGAGCTTCTAAAAAAAATCGATGCCCGAACCAAGCTGGCTGGTACCAATAAACTCGAAATCCTGCTGTTTTCGCTAGGTTTTGATCAGCGAACCAACCGCAAGGAAGTTTTCGGCATCAACGTCTTCAAGGTGCGCGAGGTGATGCGCACGCCCGAGATTACCACTGCGCCGGAAATGCCCTCCTCGGTGGAAGGCATGGTCAGCCTGCGCGGCTCGCTGGTTCCTGTGATCGACTTGGCCAAGTATTCCGGCATCGTGACCAACAGCAAACCCGAGATCATGATCGTCACCGAGTACAACGGCCATACCCAGGGCTTCCTGGTCGAATCGGTGGATACCATCCTACGCCTGGACTGGTCGGCGATGCGCATGCCACCCGACATGATCACCAATCGCATGGCCGGCCTGGTGACTGCCGTCACCGAACTGGACGGCGGTACGCTGGTGATGATGATGGACGTGGAAAAGGTGCTGGCGGAAACCACGCTCAACGACGACGCCCACCTATACATCAACGTCAAGCCGATCCGCGAAGAACGAATGATTTTCTTCGCCGACGATTCGGTGGTGGCGCGCAAGCAAATCGAGCGCACGCTCGAGGTCATGAACATCCATTCTGCCCAGGCGATCAACGGCGCCAAGGCCTGGGAAGAGCTGCAGCGCATGGCGATGCAAGCCGACCTGGCCGGTAAAAAGCTGAACACCATTCTGCACCTGGTGCTGACCGACGTGGAAATGCCGGAAATGGACGGCTATATGCTGACCAAGATGATCAAGAGCGACCCGCGTTTCCAAGGCATTCCGGTGCTGATGCACTCCTCCTTGTCCGGCGCTTCGAACCAGAAGCTCGGCGAGTCGGTGGGTGTGGACGCCTATGTATCGAAATTCGAGCCGCAGAAGCTGTCGATGAAACTGCGCGAAATGCTGAATATTCACGAATAAAAATCGAACAGAATCGGGAAGGGACAGAAGATGGCAGCCAACGACGCCTCCTTGCTGGCAACTGTCGATGCTCGCACCAAGCTGGCGGGTTCCAACAAAATGGAAATCCTGCTGTTCTCGCTTGGCACGCGCGAAACATTCGGCATCAACGTTTTCAAGGTCCGCGAAGTGTCGCAGACCCCCGCCATTACCAAATCGCCCAACATGCCGATCGGCGTGACCGGCGTGCTGTCGCTGCGCGGCAATATCATTCCGGTGATTTCGCTGGCCAAATTCATCTGCCCGGACAATTCGGCGCGACGTTTCGACACGATGATCGTGACCGAATTCAACAAGAGCACCCAGGCGTTCCTGGTCGATTCGGTCGATCGCATCATTCGCGTCGATTGGGACAAGGTGCGCGCGCCGGACAATATGATGATTACCAGCGCCGCCGTGCAGCAAAATCTGATCACGGCGATCACAGAGTTGGAAGACGGCAAGCTGGTTTCGATCCTGGACGTCGAGCAGATCCTGGCCAGCGTGGTCGGCGAAGCACGCGTCCCGGATGTGCCGCAAGCCCAGCTCGGCACCGATCAGTACATGTTCTTCGTCGACGACTCGGCGGTGGCGCGTAAGGAAATTTCCAGCGTATTGGAAAAGATGGGCATCAAATTCCAGCAAGCGACCAATGGCCGCGAAGCCTGGGAACGCCTGCAAATGTTCGCCTCGCGCAATTGGGTCGAGGGCGAATCGCTGCATGACTATCTCAAGGTCATTCTGGTCGACGCCGAGATGCCGGAGATGGACGGCTATGTCCTGACGCGACTGATCAAATCCGATCATCGCTTCAACGGCATTCCGGTCATCATGCACTCGTCGCTCTCCTCGAACGCCAACCGGGCCATGGGCTCGAGCGTCGGGGTCGACGCCTATGTCGCCAAGTTCGATCCGGTGGCATTGGCAGAAACTTTGATTCCTTTCTTGCAAAGGTAATGGTTAGAATTAGCGTTTTTGGATTGACTGAATAATTTCGGGATACACCCTGATGGCAGACAAGAATATGCGCTTTCTCGTGGTGGATGACTTTTCCACGATGCGCCGAATTGTACGCAACCTGCTGAAAGAGCTCGGGTTCACTAACGTGGACGAAGCCGAGGACGGCCAGGTTGCGCTACACAAGCTCAAGACCCAGCACTACGATTTCGTGGTGTCGGATTGGAATATGCCCAATATGACCGGGATTGAGCTTTTGAAGGCGGTACGGTCCGAACCCACCCTCAAGGGACTGCCGTTCATGATGATTACTGCCGAAGCCAAGCGGGAGAACATTATCGAAGCGGCCATGGCGGGCGCCAGCGGTTACATCGTCAAGCCTTTCACCGCGGCGACGCTGGAAGAGAAGATGAACAAAATCTTCCAGACCATGAACAAATAAGAACCGGACCCACCAGGGGCCTGTATCAGGAGGAATGATCGTGCCGGATCACATCTTGGAAAACGGCGATTCGCCAGAGCTCGAGGAGTTGTTCAACTCCATCGCGCATCAAGTTCAGGACACTACCGCGGCCGAGCAGGCACAGCCCGCCGCCCCCGCCGTAGAGTCGCCTGCGACGCCTGCGGCGACCGCGCCCATCGACCCAAGCCAGGTCGATCCAGTAATAATGTACGAACAGATTGGCCAATTGACTCGCAAGCTGCATGACGCCATGCAGTCGATGGGCTACGACAAGTCGTTGGAAAGCATGGTGGAGTTGCTTCCGGATGCCAAGGATCGACTCACCTACATCGCAACGCTAACCGAGACCGCTGCGGAACGCGTGCTCAACGCCACCGACATCGCCAAGCCGATTCAGGATGGCCTGGAAACGCAAGCCGATGCGCTGGCCAAGCGCTGGAACATGGTCTTCGCCAACCAGATGTCGGTCGGCGACTTCAAGCAACTGGCGGAGGAAACCCGCAGCTTCTTGACCACGGTGCCGGAACAGACTCAGGCGACCAGCACGCAACTGCTGGAAATCGTCATGGCGCAGGATTTCCAGGATCTGACCGGCCAAGTCATCAAGAAGATGATGGATATGTTCAAGGGTATCGAGCATGAGTTGGTATCGTTCCTGATTGCCTACTCGCCGACCGTGAAGCACGTCCAGGTCGATACCAGCCTGCTCAACGGCCCGGTCGTCAACCCGGAAGGGCGCACCGATGTGGTGACCAGCCAGCAGCAGGTTGACGATCTGCTTGAAAGCCTGGGGTTCTAACAAGAGTCGTAAGACATTGAGTACGAGGATGTCACCATGAGTGAATTCGGCGGAATGGAAGAGCTGCTGCAGGACTTTCTGATGGAGTCGAACGACCTGCTGTCGGACGTCGACAACAAATTGGTCGAACTGGAAAAACGTCCAGACGACAAGGCCCTGCTCAACGATATCTTTCGGGGTTTCCACACCATCAAGGGCGGTGCCGGCTTTCTCAACGTGACAGCCATGGTCACGTTGTGCCACCGCACGGAAAACCTGTTCGACAAACTGCGTAACAGCGAATTGAGCCTGTCGCCCGAAGTGATGGACGTGATCCTCAGCGCCACCGGCGTGGTGCAGGATATGTTCGGCACGCTGGGACAAGGCCTGATGCCGCAACCGTGCGATCCGGCGCTGTTGGCCGCGCTTGACGCCGTACTGGCCGGCGAAAGCCCGAGCAGCGCACAAGCCGCCGCACCGGCACCGGCACCCGCTCCAGCCAGCGCCGCCCCGGCACCGGCTCCTGCACAGCCCGCCGCCGCACCGGCGGATGGCGGACCGGACTGGAACGCGCTGCATCAAAGCGTGACCGGCAGCCAGCCGGCAGCCCAGGCCGCCCCGGCACCAGCAGCGGCGCCCGCGCCGGCTCCCGCACCGGTGGCCGAGGTCGTCGCACCGGCGGCCGTTCCCGCACCGGTCGCGGCCGTCCCGCCGCCGTCGCCCGCCAAGACACAGCCCACCGTGGCGCAGGCCAAGGCCGGCGGCAACGTCAGCGGGCCGCAGGAAAACACCATCCGTATCGATACGGTACGCCTGGACATGGTACTCAACCTGTCCGGCGAAATCGGGCTGACCAAGAACCGCTTGACCACCCTGCGTACCGAAATCCTGCAGGGCAATCACGATACCAATACGCTGCGCTCGCTCGACGAATCGATCAGCCAGCTCGATCTGCTGGTCGGGGATCTGCAAAACGCGGTCATGAAGACCCGGATGCAGCCGATTGGCCGACTGTTCCAGAAATACCCGCGTTTGGCGCGCGATTTGGCGCGTCAGTTGGGCAAGGAAGTGGAGTTGGTGCTCTCGGGCGAGGAAACCGAACTCGACAAGACCATGATCGAGGATTTGAACGATCCGCTGGTGCACTTGGTGCGCAACGCGGTCGATCATGGCTGCGAACTGCCCAACGAGCGGATCGCCATCGGCAAGAAGCCGCAGTCGACCGTGCAACTGACCGCCGAACAAGTCGGCGATCATATCTTGATCGAAATTACCGACGACGGCCGCGGCATGAATGCCGACTCCCTGCGTCGCAAGGCGATCGAGAAGGGCCTGATCGACGTAGAAACGGCCAACTCGCTGGACGAGAAGCAGTGTCTGCAGTTGATCTTCCTGCCCGGCTTCTCGACCAAGGATCAGATTTCCAGCGTTTCCGGCCGCGGCGTCGGCATGGATGTGGTGCGCACCAACATCCAGAAGCTCAATGGCCGCATCGACATCAGCTCGGTGCCGGGCGAAGGCACGCGCATGAGCATCTCGCTGCCGCTGACCCTGGCGATTTTGCCGGTACTGGTGGTACGCGTCTGCAACCAGGCTTTTGCAGTGCCGCTGGCGATGGTGCGGGAAATCATCACCATCGATCCGGACGCCATCCAGGAAGTCTCCGGCAAGCCGACCATCGTGGTTCGCGACGAGATCCTGCCGCTGAAGACATTGGCCGGCCTACTCGGCTGGGAACCGACTCAGAAGCCCTGCTTCGGGGTGCTGATGCAGTCGGCGGAAAAGGCGTTCATCCTGGCGATCGATTCGTTCATCGGTCGAGACGATGTCGTGATCAAGCCGCTGCAAAACATCCGCCCCAAAGGCGTTGCCGGCGCCACGCTTTCCGGCGACGGCTCGGTGGTTCTGGTGCTGGACATGGAAGACCTCCTGTCCGCCAACGAGGCCGGCGGCGGTACCCGAATGTCAGAATTAATTTCCATATAAGCAGGCATGACAACAAAGAACGCATTCATTGGTAGACAACCCGTCTTAAACCGAAATCAGCAGCTCATAGGTTATGAGCTGCTTTTTCGTCCCACGGCCGTGGCCGATGCCGCCGGTCCGACCGCCATTCTCGAAGCCGATACCCAGGTTCTGGTCAACACGCTGAACCACATGGGCACGAGCTGGCTGGTCGGCAATAAGCTCGCCTTCATCAATGTCGGCGAGGAGATGCTCACGAGCGATTTCCTCGAACTATTGCCGCCGCGCCGCATCATCCTGGAAATTCCGCCGGATATCCCGCTCAGTGCCGAACTACAGTCGCGCGTGCGCCACTTGCGCTCGATGGGCTTCAGCATCGCGCTGGATAAGTTCCGCTTCGAGGCGCCATCGGCAGCCTTCCTCGAACATGCGAGCTACGTCAAACTCGATGTGCAGGACACGCCTGCCAACGATTTCCAGATGTGCGCCGCACGCCTGCGCAGCTTCCCGGTCAGCCGCATTGCCGAGCGCGTCGAAACCCGCGAGCAATTCCATCGTTGCCACGACCTGGGGCTGGACGGCTTCCAAGGCTTTTACTTCGCCCGGCCGGAAACACTGTCCGCCAAGGTCATCAATGCGACCTTTGCCAACACGCTGACACTGCTCAATTTGCTGCGTCAGGATGCGGACATACGCGCACTGGAAGATGTACTCAAGCGCGACGTCGCCTTGTCGTTCAAACTACTGCGCTATGTCAATTCGGCAGCGGCCGGCCTGAATACCTCCATCACCTCTTTCGCGCATGCCGTGACTGTGCTGGGTTACAAGAAGCTATACCGTTGGCTGACCTTGCTGCTGATCACCGCCGACGACGGCGATGCCGTGCCGCCGGCGCTGCAGAAAACCGTGGTCACCCGCGGCCGTCTGATGGAGCTACTGGGTCAGGGCAAGGGCTTATCGCCGGAAACCTGCGACAATCTGTTCATCACCGGCATGTTCAGTCTGCTGAACGTACTGTTCGACATGCCGATGGATGCCGTCATCGCGCACATGCATCTGCCCGAGACCATCAAGGCGGCGCTACTGGGCGGAGATAGCGACTACACGCCTTATCTGCGCTTGGCGCGAGCCTGCGAGGAACTATCGTTGGCCGAAGTCCCGGAACTGTGTACCGAACTCGGCTTGAACAGCGAGCGTTTCAACCTGGCCCACACCTCCGCGCTGGCCTGGGTAGAAGGCCTCGGCTTATAATGCCCGGTTCCGACCCGACTCGAGCGCGCTGATGAACTGCCTGGCCATCGACACTTCCACCGACTTCCTGTCGCTCGCACTGCAGTGGCAGGGACAACTGACGGTACTGCACGAACCGGCCGGACAGGCGCACGCCGAGCGTGCGCTGCCTGGCGTACGGCGATTGCTCGACGACATGGGCGTCAGCCTATCGCAATTGGATAGCGTGATTTTCGGCCAGGGCCCCGGCTCGTTCACCGGGCTGCGCATCGCCTGCGGCCTGGCCCAGGGCCTGGCGTTCTCCGCCGACTTGCCGGTGATCGCCATTCCAACGCTCGACGCCATGGCGATCCAGGCACGGGGGCGCGTGCTGGTTTGCCTGGATGCGCGCATGCAGCAGGTGTATTGCGCCTGCTACGATACCGAGCACTGGCAACGCCTGACGCCGATCACCCTGCAAAACCCCGAAGATGTCGCACTCCCCGACCAAGCGTGCGACTGGGTCGGCGTGGGCTCCGGATTCCGCCAATACCGTCAAGCGCTGACAGAACGCCTGGCGGCACAACTCGCTTCGGTCGACGACCAGGTCGTGCCGGCCGCAACCCATCTGATCCGACTGGCCGCAAGCGGTCGCTACCCGTCCACCCACGCGCGCGAGGCCAGCCTGCTCTATGTGCGCGACAAGGTGGCATTGACGAGCCAAGAACAACAGGCGCTGCGCAAATGATCGCCTTTCGCGCCGGTAAACCCGGCGACGTCGAGGAGATGGCGGCGCTGGAAGCACGCGCCACCGCGCACCCCTGGCGTATAGGGCAGTATCGCGATTCGCTACTCGCCGGCCATCTCTGCCTGGTCATGACGCAGGACGACACGGTGTGCGGCCAGGCATTCGCCATGTTGGTATTGAACGAGGCCGAAATTCTCAACATCGCCATCGACCCCACTCATCAAGGCCAGGGCTGGGGACGCCAGTTGCTCGATGAACTGCTGACACAGCTTCGCCAGTTCGGCGCCCACCGAGTCTTCCTGGAGGTGCGCGAGAGCAACCGGGCAGCCCGGAGCTTGTACCAGCACCGCGGCTTCGTCGAAACGGGGTTGCGAAAGCACTACTACCCGACCGCAACCGGTCGGGAACATGCCATTCTGATGGAGATTCAGCTGTGAGCCGCAAGCCGCAGATCGTCGAAGCACTTGGACTCGGGCCGATCTGGCAAGTCCGCGACGCGCGGCTCGCCGCGCATCCGGCCAGCAGTTGGCTGCAGGCGCCCGCCCAGATCGAGGCGCCCGCGCCGCTCCCCATGATCGAGTGCGCATCCCAAGAACAGGACATGGCGGTCGCCATGCCCTCCCCCGAGCCCGCCAGTCCGCCGGCAAGCGACTTTACCCAGCAGCCCGCGCCAAACGTCGCGCCGTCGTCGACCGAGCAACCAAGCTGGGAGGCGCTCGAGAGCGCCGTGCGCTCGTGCCAGCTGTGCCGCCTCTGCAACACCCGTACTCAACCGGTGTTCGGTCGCGGCAACCGCCACGCACGTTGGATGATCGTGGGCGAAGCCCCGGGAGAGCAGGAAGATCGACAAGGCCAACCCTTCGTCGGACGGGCAGGAAAGCTGCTCGACAACATGCTGGCCGCGGCCGGACTCTCGCCGCAGGACGACGTTTTCATCGCCAATGTGCTGAAATGCCGCCCACCGGGCAACCGCAACCCAGCGGGCGACGAAATCGCCGCCTGCCAGCCATACCTGCTGCAGCAGATCGCCCACATCCAGCCCGACATTATCTTGGCGCTGGGCCGGTTCGCCGCGCAAACCCTGTTGCAGACCGAACTGAGCATCAGCCGCTTACGCGGCAAAGTGCACGATTACCAAGGCCATCCGCTGATCGTCAGCTATCACCCGGCCTACCTGCTGCGCAATCCACCCGATAAATCCAAGGCCTGGCAAGACTGGGTACTGGCGAAACGCACGTTGGCGTAGCGGGATGGTGCGTTGCTTCGCGAACGCACCCTACTCATGAAACGTACATTGGCGTAGGTTGCATTCGCCGCAGGCAATGCAACAAGTGCAAAAAACAAAAAACCCTTCGATTTCGAAGGGTTTTTCATGTGTGCCACGTCACCGGAGCCAGGCTTACTTCAGCTTGGTTTCCTTGTACAGAACATGCTTGCGGGCGACGGGATCGAACTTCTTGATCTCCATCTTTTCCGGCATGGTGCGCTTGTTCTTGGAGGTGGTGTAGAAATGGCCAGTGCCGGCAGTCGATTCCAGCTTAATCTTGTCGCGCATGGTATACCTCAGTCGCTATCCGTGTTGTCGCCGAATCAGATCTCGCCGCGAGCGCGCAGATCTGCCAGGACAGCATCGATGCCCAGCTTATCGATCGTGCGCAGCGCAGCATTGGAGATGCGCAGGCGGATCCAGCGGTTTTCGCTTTCTACCCAGAACTTGCGATATTGCAGGTTCGGCAGAAAACGACGTTTCGTTTTGTTGTTGGCGTGGGAAACGTTGTTCCCGGTCATCGGACGCTTGCCGGTGACTTTGCAAACACGCGCCATGTTGAACTCCCAAAACCGGTAAAACTGGCTTTATACCACAAAATCTGCGTTATATTCAAGCCAGTGCACGCCTTGTGCCCAATATTCGGGGCAATGCGGCGTCGCGTTATTTAAATGGATGAATTGCGCAGTATACCCTCAATTCGGCATTCAAGTCGAATCCTCTGCACGAAAGAGGCCGCCCATGTCGCATATTTGTGGCATGCCCGCACGAGCGCCATCCAGCGTCAGCCCCCTCCCTTGCCGCACACCCCGACATCGTCGGCCTATTTCTCCGACGGCAGAAGATTCTTCTCAAGACAGTTAATGACTTTTCCGATTTTAGTGCGTTGACGGGCTGTGCACGCGCCACCCAAATTGACAGCCGCTCGGTGAGCCAATCCGACTTCCGGTTGACCGCGCATGCAAACAACATCTCGCACAAGGAAAAAAACAAATGGAAACCCATATCCCAGCCAGCAGCGCCGACGCGACACAATCTTCTTCAGGCTTGCGCACGAAGCGGGCCACGTTCGCAAAGGCCGACAACACCTCCGGCGCCGATGCCGGCGACGGCGTCGTCGTCGTCATCGACGGCCAGCGCTGGACTCTCTCCGGCGCAAACGAGGCCGACGTACGCAGGAAGCTGCTCAGCATGGCCTCAACCGATGGCGACGACACCATCAACGGTTTCAGCAGCCCCGACATTCTGAAGGGTGGCCTGGGTAACGACGTACTCGCCGGAGGTTCGGGAAACGACAAATACTACTATTACCGCGGCGATGGCCACGACACCATTATCGAAAACCGGGACGGGGGCTTTGATTACTTGGAACTCAAAGGCATTCACCCGGACGAGGTGACTGTCGCGCGCAATGGCAACGACTACATCGTGCACATCAGGGAATCCTCGCCCGGCGCCAATGACGGCGGTTCGGTCACGCTCAAGGACATGTTCCGCGGCGAGGACTACACGGGCTTCAACCGTGGCGTGGAGGTCATTGTTTTTCACGACGCAACCACCAGTTGGAACCTGGACACGATGCTCGCCAAGCTGTCGGAGCCAGCCGGCGACGACAACATCGGTGGCGGCACATGGGTCCAGGACGTGTTGGACTTCCTCGGCCAGACGCCCCTTCCCGTCGAGGCGCATTTCGCTCCGGCACCCCCCATCGTCCACCTCAGCGAATGGATGTCGCCCTCTCCGACCGAGGAACTGCAGCGCTTCCTGTCGCAGCCCGCAAGCACCGGTATGCCATAAGCCAAGTTTTGCCAGCCGGTTTTCCAAGGCACGGATAGGCAATGGAGACAGATCGCCCGCGTATCAAGCGGGCTTTTCAGCGATCCAAGCGACATTCCCGAATCGAGACGGTTCAAATTTTCCCCACTTTCAGGGTACAATCCCGGATTCCAACAGAGTCGCAGATCCATGACCAAGTTCATCTTCGTTACCGGCGGCGTGGTCTCTTCCCTTGGCAAGGGCATCGCTGCCGCGTCCATCGCCGCCATTCTCGAATCGCGCGGGCTAAAAGTCACCATGCTGAAGCTCGATCCCTATATCAACGTCGATCCGGGCACCATGAGCCCGTTCCAGCATGGCGAGGTATTCGTCACCGAAGACGGTGCGGAAACCGACCTCGACTTGGGGCACTACGAGCGCTTCATCCACGCCAAGATGAAGAAAAGCAACAACTTCACCACTGGCCAAGTCTACGAATCGGTCATCACCAAGGAGCGCCGCGGCGACTACCTTGGCGGTACGGTGCAGGTCATTCCGCACATCACCGACGAAATCAAGCTGAAGGTCAACGAAGGTGCGAACGGCGCCGATGTGGCGATCGTCGAAATCGGCGGTACGGTCGGCGACATCGAGTCGCTGCCCTTCCTTGAGGCCATCCGTCAGATGCGCACCCAACTGGGGCGCAAGAACACCCTCTATGTGCATCTCTCCTATGTGCCGTACATCGCAACGGCCGGCGAGATCAAGACCAAGCCCACTCAGCACTCCGTCAAAGAACTGCGCGAGATCGGCATTCAGCCGGACGTCCTGCTGTGCCGTATGGATCGCGAACTGCCGGAAGACGAGCGGCGTAAGATCGCCCTGTTCTGCAACGTGGAAGAACAGGCCGTCATCGGTTGCTACGACGCCGACTCGATCTACAAAGTGCCGAGCATGCTGCACGCCCAGGGCATCGACGACATCATCAGCGAACAACTACAGCTCACGCTCCCGCAGGCCGACTTGTCCGCCTGGGATCGCATCGTCGACGCCATCGAACACCCGACCGACAGCGTCGACATCGCCATGGTCGGCAAATACGTCGATCTGACGGAATCCTATAAGTCGTTGTCCGAGGCGCTCAAGCACGCCGGCGTGCACACCAAGAGCCAGGTCAACATCCATTACATCGACTCGGAAGAGATCGAACGCGACGGCGCCGAGTCGCTCTCCAGCATGGACGCCATTCTGGTGCCCGGCGGTTTCGGCAAACGCGGCGTCGAGGGCAAGATCAAGGCGGTGCGCTTCGCACGGGAAAACAATATTCCCTATCTGGGCATCTGCCTGGGCATGCAGATCGCACTGATCGAATACGCGCGCGACATGGCCGGCATGACCGGCGCCAACTCGACCGAATTCAATCCCGACACCGAATTCCCGGTCGTGGCGCTGATCGACGAGTGGGTCAACCACGACGGCAAGATCGAGACTCGCGACGAGAACTCCAACCTGGGCGGAACCATGCGCCTGGGCGGCCAGCAATGCGACCTGGTACCCGGCTCGCTGGCGGCACGGGTATATGGCGCCGAACAGATCGTCGAACGCCATCGCCACCGCTACGAAGTCAACAACTACTACGTCCAACGCCTCGAAGCCGCCGGGCTCAAGATCAGCGGCCTGTCCGCCGGTCGCGAGCGTCTGGTCGAAACCGTCGAACTCGCCGAACATCGCTGGTTCTTCGGTTGCCAATTCCACCCGGAATTCACTTCGACGCCGCGCGATGGCCATCCGCTGTTTATCGCCTATATTCAAGCTGCCCTGACCTATAAGGCAGAAAAGAACGGAAGCCGGGGATAAAATGGCTAAAGGGGCCGGGCATCGCCCGGCCTCCGCACCGAATACGCAATCGATTCGACGGCCGCGGCCGTCCCTTTCCCTGAGCGCTATCGCTGATTTTGTTTTTGTCGTTTTGCATGACCCGCCCTTTCGGGGGCAATAAAATCAACCAAACCAGGATAGGTATAACACTATGAGTTCGATCATTGATGTGGTAGCGCGGGAGATCCTAGATTCCCGCGGCAATCCGACGGTAGAAGCCGATGTATTGCTCGAATCCGGCGTGATGGGCCGTGCCGCGGTGCCGTCCGGCGCCTCGACCGGCGAGAAGGAAGCGCTGGAGCTGCGCGACGGCGACAAGAGCCGCTATCTCGGTAAGGGTGTGCTCAAAGCGGTCGAGCACATCAACACCGAAATCTGCGAAGCCATCATCGGCCTCGACGCCAACGACCAAGCCTTCATCGACAAGACCATGATCGAGCTCGACGGCACCGACAACAAGGGCCGCCTGGGCGCCAATGCCACCCTGGCCGTCTCCATGGCCGTGGCCCGCGCCGCGGCTGAAGACGCCGGCCTGCCGCTGTACCGCTATCTGGGCGGCGCCGGTCCGATGTCGCTGCCGGTACCGATGATGAACGTCATCAACGGCGGCGCGCATGCCAACAACACCCTGGACATCCAGGAATTCATGATCATGCCGGTGGGCGCGCAAAGCTTCCGCGAAGCGCTGCGCTGCGGCGCGGAGATCTTCCACCACCTGAAGAAGATCTGCAACGACAAGGGCTTCGCCACCACCGTCGGCGACGAGGGCGGCTTCGCGCCGAACCTGGCCTCGCACGAAGAAGCCATCCTGTTGATCCTCGAAGCCGTGGACGCCGCAGGCTACATCGCCGGCCAGGACGTCATGCTGGCGCTCGATTGCGCATCCAGCGAATTCTACCGCGACGGCCATTACCACCTGACCGCCGAAGGCCTGGCCCTTTCGTCGGAACAGTTCGTCGACTACCTGGAAAAGCTGGTCGATCAATACCCGATCATCTCCATCGAAGACGGCATGAGCGAGCACGACTGGGCAGGCTGGAAGGCGCTGACCGATCGTCTGGGCAAACGCGTCCAACTGGTGGGCGACGATATCTACGTCACCAACCCGACCATTCTGGCCGAAGGCATCCGCCAAGGTATCGCCAACTCGCTCCTGGTCAAGGTCAACCAGATCGGCACCCTGTCCGAAACCCTGAAGGCGGTCGACCTGGCCAAGCGTTCGGGCTATACCAGCGTTATGAGCCACCGTTCGGGCGAAACCGAGGACAGCACCATCGCCGACCTGGCCGTGGCCACTAACTGCATGCAAATCAAGACCGGATCGCTGTCGCGCTCCGATCGCATGGCCAAGTACAACCAACTGCTGCGCATCGAAGAAGAACTCGGCGATGCCGCGACCTACCCGGGCCGCACAGCTTTTTATCAAATCAAATAATATAAATAAAATATGCGCTGGCTGACCGTGACCCTGATAACACTGCTCGTTGCTCTTCAATGGCCGCTTTGGCTTGGCAAGGGCAGTTGGTTCAGGGTCTGGCAGCTGGATCGCCAGTTACAGCAGCAACGGGTGGTCAACCAACAACTGATTGCCCGTAATGCTGCACTGGACGCCGAAGTACGGGATTTGAAGCAAGGGACGGATGCCATTGAAGAACGCGCCCGAAACGAATTGGGCATGGTCCGCAACGGCGAGGTATTTTTCCAGTTGCTGGCCCCTGCAAGCGCAAACCGACAATAGCCATCTTGCGAGGCCGCCCTTTCTCCCGAAAGGCCGATGAGCATGCGTGGCAACAAGTTCTCCAGGGTATGGGCCATGACGACCAACAATCCGATTGAAGTCGCACGCGAAACGCTCAAGCAGCTCTCGACGCGCAAACTACTTCCCACCCCTGAAAACTTCGAGCGGGTGTACAACGAACTCACCCAGAACCCGCAACCCCGCGAGGGGCGACTGGCCGGGCAACTGGTGCGAGCCATCGAATCGCAGGCCGTCAACACCGTGCAATCGCGCCTGTTGCTGGTCAAACTTCAGCAGGCCGCCGACGCCGAACACTGGGAGCAAATCCCGCAACTAGCGGTCGACTGCATGCGCGAAGCGCTGAAGGACATCGAGCTGACCCAAAGCTGGGGCACGCTGATCGGCGACCTGATTCGCGCCTGGGAAAGGCATGTGCCCGACCTGCCGCAACACTTCAAACAGACCGCGCTCGAGCGCGTGTTGATCAACTACGGCAATCAGTCGGAAGAACTCAATCGCAAGCTCAACGCACTGGTCGCCAACTGGGGGTTGCCGCCCAGCCAACGCGAATCGAGCGGCAATAACGACGTATCCGGCGCCGAGCCGGAAGCGCGCACCGGGCAGCCGCAATGTCAGGACGATAGCTGGATCACCTGGCAGCGCACACTGGCTTACGCCCTTAAACATGGCCTCGAGCCGCGGCTCATGGATAGCCCGGAACTACAGCAAGACCTCGAGGCCTTGATCGCCGAACTGGAAGACTTGGCCGACGCCCCGGCGTTGGACGCCTACCTGCCGCGCCTGCGCGCCTTCATGATCAAGCTCGAGCTGCAGACGCAGCAAGAAGGCCGTCTCGTCAACGGTCTCTCCAGCCTGCTCAAGCTGATGCTCGACAACATCGCCGAACTCAACCAGTCCGATGGCTTTCTACTCGGCCAGGTCGCCAGCCTGCAGGAACTGTTGGCGCAGCAACCGATGTCGATGCAGCAGCTCTACCAGCTGGAAACCAGCCTGCGCGAAGTCATCCGCAAGCAAGGCAACCTCAAGCAATCGCTGGACGAAGCGGCCAACTCGCTGCGTAGCCTGCTCGATAGCTTCATCACTCGCCTATCGGCCATCACCGACAGCACCGACGACTTTCAGCAGAAGATCACACTGCATAGCCAGCGCATCAAGCAGACGACGGATGTGGGCGAGCTCAACCACATCATCGCCGACCTGGTGGAAGACACAGTGGAAATGCAGGAAGGTCTAACGCATTCGCGCGACGAATTGGTCACTGCGCGCAATCAGGTCGAGGCCGCCGAACAGCGCATCAAGGAATTGGAACAAGCCCTGGAAACCGCCAGTGCCAAGGTCAAGGAAGACCAACTGACCGGCGCCTACAACCGCCGTGGCCTGGCCGAGCACTTCCAGCGCGAAATCGGTCGCACCGAACGCACCCATAGCCCCTTGTGCGTGGCGTTGATCGACGTCGACAACTTCAAGCAACTCAACGACCACTACGGCCACCTGACCGGCGACGACGCCTTGATCTACCTGGTCGACATCATCCGCAACAACATCCGGCCGGCCGACGTCGTCGCCCGCTTCGGCGGCGAGGAGTTCGTCCTGCTGATGCCCGACACCAGTCACGACGAAGCGCTGGAAACCATCCGGCGCCTGCAGCGCGAACTGACCAAGACCTTCTTCCTGGCCAACAACGACCGCCTGGTCATCACCTTCAGCGCCGGCGTGGCGCAATGGCGCCTGGGCGAACGCGACATCGACGTCATCGAACGCGCCGACCAGGCGATGTACCAGGCCAAGCTAGCCGGCAAGAACCGAGTCTGCAGCGCCGAGGAAGGGATGGGGCAGTTGGCGTAGGTTGCATTCGCCGCAGGCAATGCCACACCCGCAATGACGATTGGCGCGTTGCTTCGCGAACGCACCCTACGGTTTGCCGGCACGCGCCCGGCGTCGGCGCACTTCTTTCGGATCGGCCAGCAACGGGCGGTAGATCTCCACCCGATCGCCGGCACGCAACACGTGTTCGACCGGCACCGCCTTGCCGAACACCCCCAGGCGCAGCCCCTCCGCCGCCACGGCGAACTCGGCGAGTAGCCCAGAGCGTTCCGCCGCCTCGCCCGCACTCGTGCCAACGGGCACCGAGAGCGGTACCAGCCGCTGTACCGCCTGCGTGGCATAGGCCACTTCCACCTCGATTAGCTCAGTCATCGCCATACACCCGGTCGGCTTCCTTGATGAACGCATCGACCAGCGATGCGGAAATATGGTCGAACACCGGACCGATCAGCTTTTCCAGGATGCGGCTGGAAAATTGATAGCTCAGCTTGAACTCGATCTTGCAGCCCAGTTCGCCCAGCGGCGTGAAACGCCAGTTGCCGGACAGTGTTTCGAACGGACCGTCGTCGAGCGACATGGTGATCGACTCTCCCTCGACGCAGACATTGCGTGTCGAGAAATGCTGCCGGACCCGGAAATAATCGATATGCAGACGAGCCAGCACCTGGCCGTCCTCACGCGACAGCACCTCGGCACGCGAGCACCAGGGAAGAAACGCCGGGTAGCGTTCGAAATCGTTCACCAACGCATACATCTGGCTCGGGGTATGCCCGACCAGCACATTCTTTTCGACAACCTTCATTGCGCACGCACGGCAAAAAAATTGAACGTTACCCGTTTAGCGCCGGCCAGACAAGAATCAAGCCTGTCCGCCGACCAGAAGCCGCTGAATTTTCGAGGGATTCAGCGAAGCCCCGGAGTCTGCTAAAATAGCGGATTCACCATTAGCAGCCATGCCATCGAACAATGAGCATCATCGACAACCGCAAAGCCTTTCACGAGTATTTCATCGAAGAGAAACACGAGGCCGGGCTCGTGCTCGAGGGCTGGGAAGTCAAAGCCATCCGCGCCGGACGCGCGCAGATCAAAGAGAGCTACGTGGTCTGGCAACGCGGCGCCTTCTGGCTGATCGGCGCGCACATCTCGCCGCTGCAGTCGGCATCGACCCACATTCATCCCGACCCGATCAGAAGCCGCAAGCTGCTGCTCAATCAAGCCGAGATCAACAAACTGATCGGCAAGGTCGAGCGCGCCGGCTACACCCTGGTGGCACTGGATCTGCACTACACCCGCGGTCGCATCAAGGCCGAGATCGGCCTGGCCAAGGGCAAGAAACTACACGACAAACGCGCCGCGGAAAAAGACCGCGAATGGGCGCGCGAGAAACAGCGCCTGATGCGCGATAAAGGTTAATCAAGCATTCGGAAACACCCGCCGCACGCAACGGAAATTGCGGCGGGCCACTATCAAGGAACAGCATGGACAAAATCCTCATTCTGGACTTCGGCTCCCAGGTCTCCCAACTGATCGCGCGCCGCGTGCGCGAAGCGCATGTCTACTGCGAACTGCACCCGTTCGACATGCCGATCGACGAGATCCGAGCCTTCGCCCCCAAGGGTATCATCCTGTCCGGCGGCCCCAACTCGGTTTATGAAAGCGATTACCAGGCCGACGCCGAGTTGTTCCAGCTCGGCGTCCCTGTTTTGGGGATCTGCTACGGCATGCAATGGATGGCGCAAAGCCTGGGCGGCAAGGTCGAGTCCGGCCACACGCGCGAATTCGGCTACGCCGAAGTCACCACCGTCGCGAGCCGGCTGTTCGACGGCCTGCCGAGCAAAACCCTCCCCAACGGCGAGCATGTGCAAGAGGTCTGGATGAGCCACGGCGACAAGGTCACGGCACTCCCGGCCGGCTTTAACGTCATCGGCAGCAACCGCGCCTGCCCGGTGGCCGCCATGGCCGACGAACACCGCGGCTTCTACGCCGTACAGTTCCATCCGGAAGTCACTCACACCAAGCACGGCAGCGCCATGCTGCACCGCTTCGTGCTCGACATCTGCCAGGCCGCTCCCTCCTGGACCATGCCCAACTACATCGACGAAGCCGTGGCCAAGATCCGCGCCCAGGTCGGCAACGAAGAGGTCATCCTCGGTCTGTCCGGCGGCGTCGACTCCTCGGTGGCCGCCGCGCTGATCCACCGCGCCATCGGCGATCAACTGACCTGCGTCTTCGTCGATCACGGCCTGCTGCGCCTGAACGAAGGCCAAATGGTCATGGACATGTTCGCCAAAAATCTCGGCGTCAAGGTCGTGCATGTCGACGCCGCGGCAGACTTCATGGGCAAGCTGGCGGGCGAAACCGATCCGGAGAAAAAGCGCAAGATCATCGGCGCCGAATTCGTCGAAGTATTCCAGCAAGAAGCCAAGAAGCTCGGCAACGCCCGTTGGCTGGCGCAAGGCACCATCTACCCGGACGTGATCGAATCGGCCGGCGCCAAGACCAAGAAGGCGCACACCATCAAGAGCCACCACAACGTGGGCGGCCTGCCGGAAACCCTCAACCTCAAACTGCTCGAGCCGCTGCGCGAACTGTTCAAGGATGAAGTGCGCGAACTGGGCGTGGCGCTCGGCCTGCCGCACGACATGGTCTACCGCCACCCGTTCCCGGGCCCGGGCCTGGGCGTGCGCATCCTGGGCGAAGTCAAAGCCGAATACGCCAATTTGCTCCGCCGCGCCGACGCCATCTTCATCGAAGAGTTGCGCAACACCGTCGACGAAGACGGCCTGTCCTGGTACGACAAGACCAGCCAAGCCTTTGCCGTCTTCCTGCCGGTGAAATCGGTCGGCGTCATGGGCGACGGCCGCACCTACGACTACGTCGTGGCCTTGCGCGCCGTGGTCACCAGCGACTTCATGACCGCGCACTGGGCCGAACTGCCCTACTCGCTCTTGGGCCGCGCGTCGAACCGCATCATCAACGAAGTGCGCGGCATCAACCGCGTGGTCTACGACGTGTCGGGCAAGCCGCCGGCGACGATCGAGTGGGAATAAACCACGAAAGGCCGACCTCAAGTCGGCCTTTTTTACGTGGGTCGCCTGTAGGAGCGGCTTTTGCCGCGAGTAGAGGCGCAGGTTCGAGGTGCTCGTAACACCGCCGAACCCGCTGGCCACACCAACTGACAAGGAGCTAGTATGGTTGCCGATCATGTTAAAGTAGCCCCTGTATTTTCATCAAACCAGGATTCCCGCCAGCAGCAGTTGTTTTCGCTGATTTCCGTGTTGAGCTCACCGCGTCGCAGTCGCGCAAATTCCGACGAGTGCCGTTTGATCGTCGATAGCCGGTTGTTTTGGGCGCTCGAACCGCTCGATAGCAATATGTCGTGGATGTTTCTGCCCAAGGCCGCACAGGCGCGTAGTTTGGCGGGGTGCTTGGTACTGACGGCCGACTGACGGCCTTCCAGGAGGCGGAGGGCGAAGCCCTCCGACCCGTTGCCGTCGAAGCGCCGAGGCTTACTCCGACCGAAGCGGCCCCAGCAACGCCAACTCGGTTGCGCCGGCGATCTGATCGGCGAAGGCCGCGCTTTCCACTGCTCGCGCAAGCGTGACAGCCCCCACCAATGAAGCCAAGGCCGCGCAAGCGGCGTCAACGCCCCGCGGCGCATGCGGAGAGGCAGGGCCGTCGACGACAGCTTGTGCCACTTCGCGCAACGCGATTTCGAAAGCCGTTCGCGACGCCAGATCGGAGCGAGACACTTCAATCGGCATCGTCTGCAGCGTGCAGCCTTCCGACAGGTCGCAGGTCCGCTTGACGCTGAGATAGAACCTGATGAATTCCGGCCACCACGCGTGCCCATGTTGTGCCTGGAAGTAGAGGATGCCCTCGCGCAGATCGGCCATACCTTGTTTTAGCGACTCGCGGAAGGCCTCGCCCTTGGAGTCGAAGTGGACATAGAAGGCGCCGGACGTGACGCCCGCCTCTTTGGCCAGCGCATCGACGCCCGTTCCGGCATATCCGCCTTTGCGAAACGCACGCCCCGATCCCTCGAGAATGCGCTGACGCGTGTGCGCCTTCTGTTCAGCTCGTGACATGGAAACCTCCAGGTAAGTCGGCATATCCGCATTGTACTTGATCAAGTAACGATCGTTATCTAATATGACATCACGATCGTTATGTTAAATATCCTCGGCGGGCAAGACCGCCAATCCCCCTCAACCACCTGGCTGGAGGAATCTCATGCCACTCACGCTCACGCTCACCGAAGGCGTTCTCCCCAAGGGGCAAGAAAGCATCGCCTTCGCCCGTCTCTCGGATGCCATGATCAAATGGCACGGGTTGACTGGAAACTCGGCGATCACGCCGAATATCGTCGGTTCGATCAACGTCTTGCCAAAGGAGCATACGTTCTCCGGCTCGAAGGAGGCGCCTGTTGTATTCATCGAGTGGAAAGTTCCGGCTTTCGCATTCAATAGCCGCGAGATTCAATTGGGATACATCGAAGAGGCTACCGACATCATTCATTCGATGTCGGGCGAAAAGCAGCCCAGGGAACGCATCTGGGTCAACGTGGTTCACGCGGTGGACGGCGCTTGGGGAATTGGCGGCGTGGCGTTGACTAACGCACAGCTCACCGGCTAAGTGCCGGGCACGTAGTCGAGTAGTGGCAAGGAGAGGCTGATCGCCCCTTCTTGCCTTTTATCTGGAGCACTCGATGCAGCTTTCGAACTACTTGTTTTTTACCGATACCTGCGAAGAAGCACTGCGCTTCTATGAGGCATGCGGACTCGGCAGAATTGTCGAAATGCGACGGTACGGCGCAGACGAAATCCCCCTCAAGCACGAGGCCATGCGCGGCAAAGTCAGGCACGCAAAGTTTGAAGGAGTCGGGGTAGCCTTCTACGCCTCCGACAACGACGACGCCGAACCGATGAGAGGATCCGCGCACCATCTGGCCATGGACGACAGGCAATCGACGGATCGGCTGTTTGGCGCGCTGGGATCGGGGGGCGTGGTGACGACTGCGCTCGGGATGCAGCCGTGGGGCGATTACTACGGGAAACTGACCGACCGGTTCGGCGTTCAGTGGATGCTGAACTGCCGCCTACCGTAGCCAGCCCCTTCAAGCCCGCAATCATTTGCGGGCTTTTTCGTACTTCGACCGACACAAGGTTATACCATTAACGATATCAATTTCTGGTTTTTCAACCGCACAAAAGTACAGAGTCATAGCCAACTCTCGAAAACTACGATAATAAAAGTTTCGAACAAATAAGTTGGTTCCGACGCAGCGGACTGCAGGATGGGATTTCAGCATTTCGCGTGCGCGTGCCGCAAGCATCCATGAATATTCTTGCGCTCTCCGGCAGCCTACGCGCGGCCTCGATCAACTCGGCCTTCTGCCGCGCGGCGGCGCGCCTCGCCTCGCCACCGTTGCAGGTCGAGGTGTTTACGGGATTAAACGACCTGCCGCTATTCAATCCCGACTTGGAAACATCCCCTGCCAGGGCCGTCTTGGATTTTCGTCGCGCGGTGGCACAGGCGGACGCCATGATCATTGCCAGCCCGGAGTACGCGCACGGGATTTCCGGCGTCATGAAGAATGCGTTGGATTGGCTGGTCAGTTTCGAAGGCACGGTCGGCAAACCCATCGCGCTGATCAACACCTCGCCGCGCGCGCAACATGGCTATCAGGCGCTACGGGAAGTCTTGCTGACCATGTCGACCCGCATTATCCCCGAAGCTTCGATCACCCTACCCTTACTGGGTGCCTGCACGACCGAAGAGGACATGCTCGCCACCCCCGAGATCAGCCAAACCATTCGCAACGCGCTGGCGGCCTTAGTGAAGGCCCTGAGTCGCCCGGCGGCCTCCGGCCCCAATTTCCCATTGCAATGAAGCAGTGCTGAAAGCCAGGCAGGCAATGCCCCGGGTGCCCTTCTGCTTGCCAGCGTTCAAAAATGGATTCCTGGAATTTCAACCCTCCTAAAGTACAGCGGCCATGCCAGTCGGTCGGCAACTACGATGATGAAGCATTCCAAATAAATGAGTTTATTCCGACGCTGTGGACTGCTGGATGAGATGCCAGCATTTCGTGTGCCAGCACTGGGGGAAATGAATGAATCGCATCCATCGTACCGTATGGAACGAGGCACGCCAGTCCTTTGTCGTTACTCACGAAAACGCCGCCACACGCGGTAAACCTTCGCACACGCACAAAGCCGCCCTCCAGGCGGTGACCGCCGCGCTGCTCGCGCTCGGGGCATCCGATGCCTTGGCCGTGTGTAGCCCCATCAGCAGCAACACGACGATCAGTTCCGCCGTGACCGGCCCGTGCACCGTCAGCAACGGTGCCAGCGTCACCGTCTCGGGCAGCGGATCGATCACCGGCGGTACCGACGGCTTGGACGGTTTGTCTTTCGGCGCGATCAACAACGCCGGTTCGATCAACGGCGCTTCCTACGGCATCACCAGCTCCGGCGGCTCGCTAAGCGGCGGTATTACCAACAGCGGCACCATCGTCGGCACCGGGATCGATGGCATCTATCTGCAATTCCATTCGGCCGTGAGCGGGGATATCGTCAATAGCGGGCTGATTCAAGGCCAACACGATGGCATCAACCTTCGCACCTCGACGGTTGTCGGGAATATCCTCAATACCGGTACCATTACGTCGACGACCGTCGCGGCGGTCGATGTCGAGAATCACAGCACGGTCACGGGAGGGGTCGCGAATACCGGGCATCTGTCGGGCGCGACGGGCATCAGGGTGCGTTCCTATTCGAGCATCGCAGGCGGCATTACCAATTCCGGTTCGATTGCCGGCGTACAGGCGGGCATCTTCCTCAGAAGCCACGACACGGTATCGGGCGGCATCACGAACGCCGGCACCATCTCCAGCAGCAGCAGCTCCGGCGTCCTCCTGACGGCATCGACGGTGGTCGGCGGCATCCACAACCTGTCCGGCGGCAACATTACAGGGGTGAAATACAGCATCTACGCCTCCGTAGGTAGCAGTATTTCCGGCGGCATCGTCAACGACGGCACGCTCATGGGCGGCGGAACGTTCTCCGGCATCGAAGCCGACAGAAACAGCACCATCAGCGGCGGCATCGTCAACCATGGCACCGTCACCGGCGCAGCGGCGGGTATTGGCGTGGGCAATGTCCCCGGGACCGTGGGGGGAAGCACGGCCAGCAGCATTGCCGGGGGGATCGCCAACAGCGGTTTAATCTCGGGGACGACGGTCGGGATCGGCGTGGTCAACCACAGTGCCATTGCCGACGGCGTCACCAATAGCGGCTCCCTGACTGGCGGTGCGTATGGCATTGCCGTCATCAGCCATGGAACGATAGCCGGCGGCGTCACGAATACCGGTACAGTCAACGGCGGCCAGGCCGGGGTGACGGTTCAGGGAAATGCCACGATCAGTGGCGGCCTGACCAATGCCGGCACGATTCAGTCCGCCACCGCGGCGATTCAACTGCTGACGGGCGGGTCGATCAACGACGGCATCTTCAATCAACGCCAAGGACAGATCATCGCCACCGGCGGCGGGTCCGGCCTGTCGATACAAGCGGGAACCATCAATGGCGGCATCCATAACAGCGGGCTGATTTCCTCCGCCGCGGGTGCGGGGCTGGATATCTATCAATCCACCATCACTGGCGGCATCAGCAACGATGGTACGATTCTGGGCGCCAACTACTACGCGCTCGAGGTCGACACCACCACGCTCACCGGCGGCATCACCAACAGCGGGTTCATCCATACGACGTCCGGCGACGGCATACGCCTCAGCGGAACGGCCACCTTGACATCCGGCGGCATCACCAACCTGTCGGGCGGAACCATCAGCGGCACCAATGGCATTTATGTCGAAACCGGCAGTCACCTGTCCGACGGCATCAGTAATGCCGGCCTGATCTCCGGTACGACCAGATCCCTGGATCTGAACAACACCGTCAGCGGCTTTGTCGTCGCCAACAGCGGCATGCTGCAGGGCGACGCCAATATCGGCATCAACAGCCTGAATCTGAATGGGACGAGCGCCCGCGTGATCGGCAATGTCACCGGGGCCAGCGGTACGGTCAATGTCAACGGCACATTCACCAGCGAAGGCACGTTCAACGTCAACACCTTCAACATCGCCAGCGGCGGCCTGTTCAACATCGCCAACGGCGTGACCGTCGGCGGCGGCCACTTCAACAACAGCGGCGTGCTTAACGTCGGCACCACGTCCCAAACCATCACCGGCGCCTATAGCCAGGCCGCGGGCGGCGCCTATCGCATCGGCCTGGTCGATCCCACGAGCAACTACGGCAAACTGCACGTCACCGGCAACGCGACACTGGCCAGCGGTACCACCATCGACGTGAACATCGCGGGATCCCCCGCGATCACCAGCGGCACCACGGTACAAGGGGTACTGGTGGCGGGAGGGACACTGACGGCGACGCCGGCCAACATTACCGTCACCGACAACAGCGCCCTTTATAACTTTACAGCGTCCACGACACGCAACGCCAAGGAGGTGGATCTGGTCGCCGCCGTGAATCCAACCGCCTTCTCGGGGGCGGTCGATAGCAACAACAATTCGGCGGGCGGCGGGGCGGCAGGGGCGCTGCAGACCATGCTGAACACCGGCATCCCCACGGGCATGCAACCTGTGTTCGATCGCCTGAGCACCATGACCTCGTCCCAGGTGTCCAATGCCGTCTCCCAGATGCTGCCGGCGCTGCAGGGCGCCATGCCGCAGGCAGGCATGAGCGCGCTGCATAGCATGAACAAGATCATCCAGTCCAGGATCGAGTCGAACCACGGCCTATCCTCGGGCGACGCGGTGCCGGACAAATATCTGTGGGTGCGAGCCTTCGGCAACCACGGCGACCAGGATGACCGCAATGGTGTCCCCGGCTTCAAATCGAATACCGGGGGTCTGGTCATCGGGGCCGATGCGCCGGTGACCGACCGCCTACGGGCGGGCGGCGCGTTCACTTACGCGCGAAGTACCATCACCGGCAATTCCGGCACCGCGCAAAACCATGCCGATGTCGATACTTACGAATTGGCGGGATACGCCAGCTACAACCTCGATCAAGCGACCGATATCAATGCCCAGCTGGACGTCGGTCAGAACAAGGCGACCAGTCGCCGGCAGATCGATTTTATGGGCACCACCGCCTCGGCCGACATTGACAGCCTGGCCTGGCACGGTAGCCTCGGCATCGGGCGGACGCTGACCCTCTCCCCGCAAACCACTGTCACCCCATCGATCCGCCTGGACTACACACAGATGGAGACGGATGGGTATAGCGAAAGCGGCGCCGGCCCGATGAATCTGCAGGTGCAGAGCAATACCTACCGCGAATTCCTGCTGACCGGCGACATGAAGGGAACCCACCAGCTGTCGACAGCGCTGAAACTGGTGGGCAACATCAGCGTCGGCTACGACTTCATCAACAAGCAGGCGCAGACCGCCTCGACCTTTACCGGCGGCGGGCCCGCCTTCGTCACCAATGGCTTGTCGGTCTCTCCATGGGTATACCGCGCCGGTTTCGGTTTGATCAAGGAAGACCGCAAGGGATGGGAATACTCCTTGCGCTACGACGTCGAGGGCCGCACCTCCGGCTACCTCAACCAAACGGTCTCGGCCCGTGTCCGTTGGGCGTTCTGATCGGCGATACGCGGGAGTTTTTTGCAAGCCGGAAATCTGGCAGTCTTATAGGTATTATCGTCGCAAGCGACAGGATGCCACCTGAATGTCCATGACACTTGCCACACGTCCTGAAAACGACATGGCCTTGGCCCAAGCCTATGAGCAGCGGGGAGACCTGGCACAGGCCGAGGCCATCTACCGCCGCCTGCTCCAGCAGTCGCCCAACCATCACTCGGCCTGGCATGCCCTGGGGCTACTCGCGTTCCAGGCCGCCAACCTGCCGCTGGCCGTGCGCTGCCTCGAGGCCGCCATTGCCATCGACGGCAAGGTGGCGATCTACCTGCGCAATATCGGCGAGTTGTATCGCCGCCAGGGACAATTCGACCGTGCGATCCGTGCCGGGCGCCGGGCGGTACGGCTGGCCCCGGGCGACCTGGACGCCCATTACAACCTTGGACTGGCCTACACCGATGCCGGCGATTATCCGCATGCCATCGTCTCGTACCGCAAAGCGCTAAAAATCGACCAACGGCACAACCTTTCCTGGAACAACCTCGGCAGTACCCTGGAGAAAAAAGGCGACAAGACTGCTGCGCTGGCGGCCTACGAGCAGGCCATCGCCATCGACCCCGGCCACGCCGAAGCACAGAACAACGCCGGCGCGCTCTGCTTCGAAGCGGGAAGGTTGGAAGAGGCCCGCGCGCATTTCATCGCCGCCATCGCCGCCCGGCCGGACTTCGTCGAGGCGCATTACAACCTTTCTTCCTTGAAAAGCTATACGCCCGACGACCCGCATCTGGCCTTGCTGGAACAGCTCTATGCGCGGCGGAATCAACTCAGCGAGCATGCCCGCATCCGCTATGGCTTCGCCCTGGGCAAGGCGCTGGACGATATCGGGGAATACGACCGGGCCTTTGCGGCCTACGAGGAAGGCAATCGCATCCAGCACGCCGGGCTACCGATGGACGAGTCCCGGGCCGATCGGCTGATGCGGGCGATCATGACGGTATTCGACGCCGACTTTTTCGCCGAACGGCGTCACTGGCAAGGCGCCGTCGATGCCAGTCGCACCCCCATCTTCATCGTCGGCATGCCGCGCTCCGGCACCTCCCTGCTGGAGCAGATCCTGTCGAGCCACGCTTCGGTTCACGGCGCCGGGGAGCTGACCGAACTGAGCGAGAGCGTGGGCGCCGCAACCGGCGCAGGTGGCGACCGTTCGTTTACCGAGGGGGTTCGGTTGCTGTCCGAAGCCGAAATGAAGCGCATCGGCGACGACTACCTTCGGCGGGTATGGGCGCTTTCGCCGGAAAGCGCTTACATCACCGACAAGATGCCGGCCAATTTCTTCTACCTGGGACTCATCCACCTGGCGCTGCCGCAGGCAAAGATCATTCACGCCATGCGCGACCCCATGGACTCGTGCTTCTCGTGCTACTCCCGTCTCTTCAACGAAACCATGGAGTTCGCCTACGATCAGGGGACACTGGGGCGCTATTACCTGCGCTACATCACCTTGATGAAGCATTGGCACCGGGTTTTGCCTCCGGGCACCATTCTCGACCTCCCTTACGAAGACATGGTGGCGGATACCGAAGGACAGGCACGCCGCGTCCTGGCGTTCATCGGCTTGCCCTGGGACGAGAATTGCCTGAAGTTCCATGAGAACAAGCGCCTGGTCAAAACGGCCAGCGTGGCCCAGGTTCGCAAACCCATCTACCAGAGCTCGGTCGCGCGCTGGAAGCACTTCGCCCGTCACCTGCAACCCCTGCTCGATATCGTCCGCGACCACCGTCCCGCAGACGGAGCCGAAATCTCGGCCTGCGAAGTACCGCCCGCCACCGCGGAAGAAGTTCACGCCACCGGCATCGCCCTCTATCGCCAGAACCGTTTCGCCGAGGCACTCGCCTGCTACGACCGAGCGCTGGCGATCAAGCCGGATTTCGCGGCGGCCCTGAATAGCCGGGGTTTCCTGTTGCAGGATCTCGACCGGATGGATGAGGCGCTGACGGACTTCTCGCGCGCGGTGACGCTGGCGCCGGAAATGGCCATGGCCCGCCTCAATTTGGGCATGGCGCAGTTGAAGCTCGGCGATTTCACCTCGGGCTGGGACAACTACGAGGCGCGCTGGTCGGGCTCCGCCGAGGCGAATTCCGGCAAGTTGGCAGCCCACGTTTGCCCTTTGCCGCAATGGAACGGCGAAGCCGATACCGCTGGGCTGCGGCTCCTCGTGATCACCGAGCAGGGTTTTGGCGATACCCTCCAGATGGCGCGCTACCTGCCGCTAGCCGCCCGGCGTTTCGCCAAACTCGGTTTCGCCTGCTCGCTGCCGACCCAACGTTTGATGGAATGGAGCTTCGGCGAAGAGCTGATCACGCTGACACGGCTGCCGGCGACACCGGATGCCTGGCAGTCCTGGGATCTGCAGTGCCCGCTGATGTCGCTGCCGCGGGCATTCGGAACCCGGCTCGACAGCATCCCCGCGGACACACCCTATTTACGGATTCCGGAGAAGGCCTTGGCATACTGGCGGGAACGCCTGGAACAAGCCGCGCCCGGACGGTTCCGCGTCGGCATCGCCTGGGCCGGACGCCAGGGCCACCAGTGCGACCAGCGGCGCAGCCTGCGTTTGGAACAACTCGCGCCCCTCTTCGACAACAAGCGCGTCACCTGGGTCAGCCTGCAAAAGTGGGCGCCGCAAGCCATGCGCCCGGACATCCCGCAGGCCATCGACTGGCTGGACTGGACCGACGAGCTGACGGACTTCGCCGACACGGCCGCGCTGGTCGGAAACCTGGATCTGATCATTTCCATCGACTCGGCCATGGTACATCTGGCCGGGGCGCTGGGCCGACCGATATGGATGCTCGACCGCTTCGACAACGAGTGGCGCTGGCTGCACCATCGCGCGCACAGCCCCTGGTATCCGAGCCTGCGCATCTTCCGGCAGAGCGAGTTCGGCGACTGGGCAACGCCATTGGCCGACGCGGCCGATGCACTGGCCCAGTTAGCATCATCCCGCCCCATCCGATCACGAAAATCGGGGAAGCGCGCTTCTTCGTCCAAGGCGAACCGGCAACGCGTGCCGTCCAGCGCTGCGCCACCCGCCAGCATGACGGCGGAGACCGCTCTACACGTGGCCGGACAACATCAGAGCGCCGGACGCCTGATGGAAGCGGAGCAAGTCTTGCGGCAAATACTGCAGATCCAGCCGCGTCATGCCCATGCCCTCCATCTGCTGGGCGTGGTCGCCTACCAGGCGGGAAACAGCGAACAAGGGATCGGCCTCATCGGACAGGCGATGGAGATCGAACCGAATGTCGCCCTATTCCACAGCAACCTGGCTGAAATGCGCCGTCAAGCCGGCCGGCTTGACGAGGCCATCCGCCATGGCGAACGGGCGGTCGCGCTCGACCCCTCGATGGCTTCGGCGGTCTCGAACCTGGGTATCGCCTATTACGACGCCGGCGACTATGCGCGGGCCGAACGCTGCCATCAAACAGCCTTGGCCCTAGCGCCAAGGCTCGTCCAGTCGCTCAACAACCTGGGCAGCATCGCCCGGGCGCGCAAAGACAAACGCGCGGCCATCGACTGGTACCGCAAAGCGCTGGCGAGCGCTCCCGACTATCTGGAAGCGCTGTCCAATCTGGGGGCGGCGCTGGTGGAAAACGAGCAATACAATGACGCGGTCGCGCCGCTGGAACGAGCGTTGCAGTTACAGCCCGCCTATCCGGAAGCCCTGTGCAATCTAGGTCTGGCCCGATTCAAACAGGATCGGCCAGGGGACGCCGCGGCCCTCCTGCGACGTTCGCTGCAGCTTCGCCCGGATTACCCCGAGGCACTGATCGGGCTCGCCACGGTGCGCCATGAACAAGGTGAGCTGACCGCCGCCTTCGATTTGCTCCAAGAGGCCATTGCCGTCGCCCCCGACAAGCAGGATGCCTGGACGCTGTTGGGCACCGTCTGTGTCGAACGCGATGCGCCCGACGAGGCCGAGGCGGCATACCGCCGCGCGCTCGACATCGACCGGGAAGCCACAGGTGCCTTGACCGGCCTGGGGTATCTGTCTATGGCGCTAGGCCGAACCGAAGAGGCCGAGGCGATCTTGCGCGAGGCGCTTGCGCTCGACCCCGATCAACTCGATGCCCGGTTCCACCTGGTTCAGGCTAGAAAAGTGGCTTCCCGGGATGAAAATGTCGCCGCCTTGGAAGCCCGCTTGGCCGGCGAATCCGACACCAAGCACCTGATCTCCCTGCACTACGCGCTCGGCAAAGCCTACGACGATCTCGAGGAGTGGGATCGCGCCTTCCCCCACTTCCTGGCGGGCGCCCGTCTGAAACGCGCCCAACTCGACTACGACGCAGGGCTGGCGGCAGCCCGCACCCAACGCATCATCGATGTGGTCGATCAGCGCTTCATCGAACGCCACGGGCACGCCGGCGATCCATCCGACGTGCCGGTCTTCATTCTCGGCATGCCGCGCTCGGGCACGACGCTCACCGAGCAGATTCTCGCCAGCCACCCGGCCGTGCATGGGGCCGGCGAATTGCCTGACCTGATGGATCTCTGCCAGCGCCAAGGCGCGGGCGGGGAATGGCGGACTTTCCCGGAAAATCTGATCGACCTCGATAGCCAAACGCTGAGTGCTTGGGGACGCGACTATGTGGCCGGCGTGCGTCGGCGCGCACAGAAAGCAAAACGCATCACCGACAAGATGCCGATCAACTATCTGGCGCTTGGGCTGATTCCACTCATGTTGCCCCGCGCCAAAATCATCCATGTGCGGCGCAACCCGATCGATACCTGCGTCTCCTGCTTCACGAGGCTGTTCAACCGATACCAGGACGCCACCTACGATCTGACCGAACTGGGGCGCCACTATGTCGATTACGCTCGCCTCATGAACCATTGGCGAGCGGTCTTGCCATCGGATAGTTTCCTCGAAGTCCAATACGAAGACATCGTGGCCGATATGGCAGGACAGGCACGACGGCTGGTCGAATTCATCGGCCTGCCATGGGACGATGCCTGCCTGGCATTTCACACGACGAAGCGCACCGTCCGTACGGCAAGCATCGCCCAGGTTCGCCAGCCGATCTATTCGAGCTCGATCGAACGCTGGCGCCATTACCAAAGCCACCTGGGTCCATTGCTCGACGCACTCGGCGAGTTGGCGCCGCGATGACACGGATTCCGTTGCTCCTGGCTGCAGCGGTCTTGGCCGCCTGTTCGACGATGCCGACGCCGACCGAGCGGCGGGCGGCGGCCGATCAACTGGCTCGGGCCAAGAACTGGGAAATCCGATACATCGATGCAGGCCGCTTCCGGCTCGCGGCCTGGCGCCCGGCGCCGATGCCGAACAATGTTAGGCTCACCATTTACATCGAAGGCGATGGCTTCGCCTGGGCCAGCCCGTCCCAGCCCGCCATCGACCCCACGCCGCTCGATCCGATCGCACTCAAGCTGGCGCTCGCCCAACCGAACGGCAATGTCGCCTACCTGGCCCGCCCGTGCCAGTTCATCGATGCCGAAGCGACACACTGCGCAGTGGCCTATTGGACTGACCGGCGATTCTCCGAGGAGGTCGTCGCAGCCACCGATCGAGCCATCGGCGTGCTGAAGCAGGAAGCCGGCGCCACCGACCTCACCTTGGTGGGCTATTCCGGCGGCGGAGCGATTGCGGCGCTGGTGGCGGCGCGGCGCAACGATGTCGATCGCCTGGTGACCGTGGCAGGCAACCTGGATCATTCGGCCTGGACGGCTCAGCATCGCGTCCAGCCTCTGGAGGGATCGCTCAATCCGGTCGACGAGGTCGCCGCATTGCAGCGCGTGAGGCAATGGCATTTTGTCGGCGCGCAGGATACGATCGTCCCACCGGATCTCGTCACCGCCTTTGTCGCTCGTTTTCCGCCCGGTCGCCGCCCGACCGTGATCATCGAACCGCTATTCGACCATCGCTGCTGCTGGGCGGCACAGTGGAGCAGCCTTTGGCCGCGTTTGGATTTCGACCGCCCATGACCCAGCATCTTACCTACGTCACCCACCGGCTCGGCGCCGAAGACCGGCTGCGCCATTACGGCCATGCCGGCGCAGTCGTCTGGCTCACCGGCCTCTCCGCCTCCGGCAAATCGACGCTATCCATGGCTCTGGAGCAGGAACTGACGCGTAACGGCTATTCCTGCTACGTTCTCGATGGCGACAATCTCCGCCATGGCCTCAATGCCAATCTGGGCTTCAGCCCCGAGGATCGTAGCGAGAACATCCGACGGGTCGGCGAGGTCGCGGCACTGTTCGCCGACGCCGGCCTCGTCTGCATCACCGCCTTCATCTCCCCCTACCGCGCCGACCGGGAGCGCGCCCGCGGCGCTTGCCGTCAGACATTTCACGAGGTGCATATCGCCACCGACTTGGCGGTGTGCGAATCGAGGGATCCGAAAGGGTTGTACCGAAAGGCGAGAATGGGTGAACTGCCGGATTTCACCGGCATCGATGCGCCATACGAGCAGCCCGAAAGCTGCGAGCTCACAATCGACACCTCGGATGAATCGATTGCGCAAAGCCTGGATAAGCTGATTGCCTATGTCCGCCGGGCGATTCCGCTGGAACGGCAGAAAGCGAATCGACCCGGGGCATAGAAACGGCCACTAGGCCGCCCCTATGCCATTGCGTGGGAATTACTTGGCCGGTGCTTGCAGCGGCACGGAAGCATCGAGCGGCATCATCATCCCCATGCTGCTCACCAGACACATCGTCTTCGGATCCTGCGCCAGATGCAGCGCCAAGCGGCTACGCGCCTGGGTGAACTGCGTCGAAATCATGAACTGCACGCTATACAACGGCAGGTAGGCCGGCGGCGGATTGAAATACTTCGCGAAAGCGTAGACGCCGGCGATACCCAGGGCGGACAACGGATAGCTATGGCCTTCGAAGTACGACTTGGCGCTCATCATCAACGTTTTGGTGTTGATCACATACTCGGTCCTGACCTTCTTGCCGAGCAGTGGCTGAAACTCCTTCTGGCAGGCCGCATTCATGGCGGGGTCCGGGGCGCCGGTTTCGTTAAGCGCGGTGATGGTGCGCAACGGCAGGGTCACAACACCTCGATGCACATCGCCGGCGGCCTGGGCCATAGGGGATAGCAGCATGGAGATTGCGGCGGCACATAGCAATCTGAACAACGCTTTCATCGACATATCGACTCCTTCAAGATACGAACAAGGAGTCTTGAATATATTTATGCCATATGCCTATATCAATAATATCTTTATATCATAACATAATATTCATATATACCCAGCCAACATCGCATCGCGGATTCAGACCTGCCTGAGCGCCGTTCAGCGGGGCCGTCGCGTCGAGGACGGATCGCCTGTTTCCGCCCCCTGGCGCAATTTGCGATACAGCGTACTGCGGCTGATACCCAGAGCCCGCGCGGCGGCACTGGCATTCCCGCCAAACTGCGCCAGCAAGCTGGCCACGGCACCGGCTTGCGGCGTTTCGGCGCGCGCCGCCGACATCTCTTCACGCAAGGTGACCGGCAAATGCGCAAGCGTCAGCACGCTGCCATCATCGACCAAGGCCAGCAATGTCTGCAGCAGGTTGGCCAACTCGCGTAAATTGCCAGGCCAGCGGTAGCGCCGGATCGCCGACGCGAGCTCGGGCGACAAGGTGATGCCGCGCGTTGCCGCGCCGGCCTCGTCCAAGATCCGCTGCGCCACCCGCGCCACATCGCCACGCTCGCGCAGCGGCGGCAGACACAGCGGGAAATGGCACAGTCGGTAATACAGGTCGGCGCGAAAAGCCCCGGCCTGCACCATGGCGCGCAGATCGCGGTGGGTGGCGCACACCAAGCGGATATCGATCGGGTGGGCGCTGCCGCCGCCCAACGGCATCACCACCCGGTCTTGCAGCACGCGTAGCAGACGGGCCTGCATGGCGTGCGGCATATCGCCGATTTCGTCGAGAAACAACACGCCGCCATGCGCCTCGCGCAAGCGGCCGCGGCTGCCCTGGCGGCGCGCACCGGTAAAGGCGCCTTCCTCATAGCCGAACAATTCGGCCTCGATCAGCCCTTCGGGAATGGCGGCGCAGTTGACCGCCACGAACGGCGCGCCGCGACGGCTGCTTCTGGCGTGCAAGGCCCGGGCGAACTGATCCTTGCCGGTACCGGTTTCACCTAAAATCAGCACCGGGATATCCGCTTGCAGCAGTTTGCCGGCGGTCGTCAACAACTCGGACGGCAAGCCGCCGGCGTCAAGCGGCGAAGGCTCCACCTGGGTTAAACGCACCGGCGGTGCTATGGTTGCCGGGCGCGAAGGCGAAGGCGATGGCGGCCTAGGCGACAGCAGGCGGGCTGAAAACAGCCGCTCGCCGTGCGCCAATAACGCACGATGCACGTCGGCACGCGCCTGCCAGTGCGCCAACGTCTCCCCGAACAGCTCGCCGAAGGTCACCCTGCCCAGCGCATCCCAGCCCAAACGCAAGGTCGCCAACGCCAGCCGGTCGGCGGCCAATAGCCGTTCGGCTTCGTCGAATGCCAGCCTTGCGGCACGCGGCGTGGCCAATTGCGCCGGATCGCTATGAAACAGCAATGTGCGGGCATGGCCGGCAGCCTGCGCGAACAGCCGCTGTTCGATCAGCCGTGCCGCCGCCTCCACCCCGGCCGCTTGCGGCGCGCCGAGCTTGCGTGGCGGGCCGGACACGTCCAGCACGCCAATGACCTGGCCGAACGGATCGCGTATCGGACTCGCGTGGCAGGACAGCAGCCGATTACGCTCCAGATAGTGCTCGCCGCCACGTACCCGGGTCGGCTGGTCGGCCAACAGCGCGGTGCCGATGGCATTGGTGCCGCGTTGCGTCTCGCTCCAATCCATGCCCGGCGTCAACGCCACACGCTCGGCCTTATCGAGAAACGCCGGGTGCCCTATCTCGTCCAGAATCACACCTTGCCGGTCGGCCACGATCACCACCAGGCCCTCATCCACCACGCTTTCGAACAAGGTGTCGATCTGCGGACGCGCCAAATGCAGCCAGTCGGCATTGGCCTCGCGTCGCTCGGCGAGCGCCGTGGCCGTCAGCCGCTCGCCGCCGCGGCCGATGAGCGGCAGGCCGAGCCCCAGGCAGCGACGCCACGAATGCAGGATCGACGCCGGCACGCACCCCTCCGGCAACGCGTCGCCATCGAAGAAGCGCTTGCGCGCCTCGGCCAACGGCAAAGACGGGGTCAGGCTCATGATTCCTCCCATGTGTCATTGTCGCGCGACAGTTGTCGCACGTCGGCACAGTCATCGGCCGTTTGTTTGCTTGAGTATGCATGCTGTTGTCGTGGCCGCAAGCCCTGTCAGGCTTGGCAGGTGTGCTGCTATGCAAAAACAATTAGAGTAAATGCTTAAATGACGCGCTTCGTCGCATGCTGCGCCGCAAGAACGAAAATTTCTGGCACGGCTTGTGCAGTAGTAAGCGCACGTCCCGACGGGACCGAAGACAACAAGCGACACAAAGGAGAATGGCATGACACAGTTGCAACCCGGCATCGATATCAAGTCCCGCTACAACAACTTCATCGGCGGCAAGTGGGTGCCGCCGGTCAACGGCCGCTACTTCGAGAACCTGACGCCGGTCACCGGCAAGGTCTTGTGCGAAGTGGCACGCTCGGACGAACAAGATGTCGAACTGGCGCTGGATGCCGCGCATGCCGCGCGCTTCAAATGGGGCCACACCCCGGTGACCGAGCGCGCCATCATCCTCAACCAGATCGCCGACCGCATGGAGGCCAACCTGGCCCGCCTGGCCGAGGTGGAAACCTGGGATAACGGCAAACCGATCCGCGAAACCCGCGCCGCCGACATTCCGCTCGCCATCGACCATTTCCGCTACTTCGCCGCCTGCATCCGCGCCCAGGAAGGCACGCTGGGCGAAATCGATCAACACACCATGTCCTATCATTTCCACGAACCGCTGGGCGTGGTGGGCCAGATCATCCCGTGGAACTTCCCGATTCTGATGGCGGCCTGGAAGGTGGCGCCGGCACTGGCGGCCGGCAATTGCGTGGTACTCAAACCGGCCGAACAGACGCCGCTGTCGATCCTGGTGCTGGCTGAACTCATCGGCGATCTGCTGCCGCCGGGTGTGCTCAATATCGTCAACGGCTTCGGCCTGGAAGCCGGCAAGCCGCTGGCCAGCTCCAAGCGCATCGCCAAGATCGCCTTTACCGGCGAAACCGGCACCGGCCGCCTGATCATGCAATACGCCAGCCAAAACCTGATTCCGGTTACGCTGGAGCTGGGCGGAAAATCGCCCAATATTTTCTTTGCCGACGTCGCCGAACGCGACGATGCCTTCTTCGATAAGGCCATCGAGGGCTTCGTCATGTTCGCGCTCAACCAGGGCGAGGTCTGCACCTGCCCCAGCCGCGCACTGATCGCCGAATCGATCTACGACCGCTTCATGGATCGCGCCTTGAAGCGCGTGGCCGCCATCAAGCAGGGCAACCCGCTCGACCCGTCGACCATGATCGGCGCCCAGGCCTCGCGGGAACAAATGGACAAGATCGAGGGCTACTTGCAGATCGGCCGCGACGAAGGCGCGCAACTGCTGGCCGGCGGCAGCCGCGCCCACCTTGGCGGCGGGCTGGAGGACGGCTACTACATCCAGCCGACCGTGTTCCACGGCAATAACAAGATGCGGATCTTCCAAGAAGAGATCTTCGGGCCGGTGGTTTCGGTCACCACCTTCAAGGACATGGAGGAAGCGCTGCATATCGCCAACGACACGCTATACGGCCTGGGTTCCGGCGTATGGACGCGCAACATCAACACCGCCTTCCACATGGGGCGCCACATCGAGGCCGGCCGTGTCTGGACCAACTGCTACCACGCCTACCCGGCGCACGCAGCCTTCGGCGGCTACAAACAGTCCGGCATCGGTCGCGAAACCCACAAAATGATGCTGGAACATTATCAACAGACCAAGAACCTGCTGGTCAGCTATTCGGAAGACAAGCTGGGCTTCTTCTAAATCGATTCACCCTCGCACCCCCTCTTGCCCCGGCCCATTGGCCGGGGTTTTATTTTTTCCCCCTGCGGGGCGAATACCGCCATGCCGTGACAAGCGGGAAAACCGCTTATATGTTGTCTCGCGCGGCGCCACGCTACGCGGCGCGCAATCCACCACCTTTGAATGTGCAGAGGAGAACGGATATGCCCAGACATCTCTTGGCCTATGCTGGCCTGATCGCGGCCTTGTCCCCCTTGACGGCGCAAGCCGCCGTCGATACCCCCCGCGTGCGAACCGACTGGACGATCGAGCAAATCGCCAAGGCGACCGCGGCGGCATGGCCGGCGCTGGCGGATGAAAAGCTGGATATGGCTTTTTATCGCTCGGCGCAGATACTGGCCAGCGATGGCCGGCGCGCCTGGCTGATCGATGCGCACGGCCACCGGGCCATCGATGCCAAAGCGGTGCGCGCCCTGGATCTCCCTCCTGACGGCGGAACGTACGCTCCGCTTGAGTGGCAGGGGAAACCCACGGTGTATCTCGGTATGGCCGGCGATCTCGCCGACGCAAAAAACCGCTGCCCGACCCGTGAGCCATGTCATACCTGGGAAGACCTATTTTCGCTCGCCACCCACGAAGCCCTGCACTTCTACGGCCAGAATAACTGGCACGAACAGGCGGAGACATCGCGCGCCACGCCCTTTCCCATCGAAACGACGCCCAGGCAATACCGCGGCCAGTTGCTGTTACGGTTACGCGATGCCATCGACGGCAAGCCCCAGGCGTTGGGCCAGGCGAGTTACTGGCTCAAGCGCTGGCAGGCGGAATATCCGGAAGAGGCGCGCAACATCGCCGACACCGACCGCATGGAAGGCGTGGCCATGTATGTGGATAGGCTAGCCGTCTTGCTCGCCAACCGGGCCCCGCGTTACTCGGCGCAATGGCGGCGGATCCTGCTGAAGCAAGCCGATCACGATCTGGAATACCGAGTGGGCATCTCCGTGGACGAAGAAAGCTATACGCTGGGGGCGCTTGCCAGCGCCCTGCTGGATCGGCGCGGCGTTTCCTGGTGGCAGCGCGTTGCCGCGGGAGCGACGCCGCTGGACCTGTTGTTACAGGGCGAGCCACCCATCGTCAATGACGCGGATCAGGCGCTGAACGAGCGGATTCGCCAAGTCGTGCAACGCCGGCTGGGTTGGATCGGTCTGGCGATTTCTCCATTCGTCCAGACTTGGCAAGCGAGCGATAGTCGAATCTTGCTGCTCCCGGACTCGGCCTTGCGCGGCAGTTATCAGTCAGCCGGGTTTTTCAGCTTGAGCCATGGGCCCAGGACGTTGATCCATCGATTCGACGCCACCCTCGCGCTGAGCGGAGGCCGAGCCCGGATCAAGTCCGCCACCGTGGCGCAGATCGGCGCCGCCTTCGACTGCGCACCCGGCAGCGACCGGTTTTATGCGATCGCGCTGACGCCCGAGGAACTGTCGCCCTCGCGCGATGGCCGCTTACGGCTGGAAAACGAGCGGTTCAGTATCGATATCCCGTTCCCGCAGCAAAGCGGCGCACAACCCAGGATGTATTGCGCCCAGGCGTAAGCGGCGGGCGATCAGGCCTGCCCGGCCAGCCGCTGCCGGCAAACGTCGTACAGCCAGTGGTAGAGGTAGGTATAGGGCAGGAAAAACAAGTTGAGCCCCACGTCCAGCTTCAGCGCGGCCCACAGGTCGAGCGAGAGCCAAGCCATGGCAAGCGGGATGCAGACCAGCACCAATCCCCCCTCGAACAGGACCGCGTGCCCGACCCTGACGCGCGCGGTCTTCTCCCACCCCAACGCCGACAGCACCCGATCGAATCCGGCGTTGAACAATACGTTCCAGGCCAGCGCCACCAGGCAGTTGGCCAGCGCCAGCCCCCCCATGCTGGTCAGCGATGTGCCCATCAGCCAGGCAAACAGCGGCGTGACCAGCACCAGCGCCAACATTTCGAAACCGATTGCCTGCAGGCTGCGTTCCAGCGTCGATTTGTGCGCCATCATGGACAAACTCCTTGCCAACCCCGTTCGAATGCCCCCATTCTCGCGACAAAAACCGATATGATGAAATTAGATACCATCGATAAAAGCGATAGATCATGCCTTCCATCGAAGCGCTACGCATTTTTGTCGAAGCGGCGGTTCACGGTTCCTTCTCCGAAGCGGCACGCCGCCTGCACAAAAGCCAATCCACCGTCAGCGCCAGCATCGCCAACCTGGAAATCGATCTGGGCGTGGCGCTGTTCGATCGCCATGCGCGTCTGCCCGTGCTGACCGGCGCCGGCCAGCACCTGCTGGCCAATGCGGAACAGGTGCTGACGGCGCAGGATCGACTGCTGCGCGCCGCCGCTGGACTGGCGAGCGGTTATGAACCGCGCTTGAGCATCGCTTTATCCGACACTTACCAACCGGATCGGCTGGAAGCCTTGCAGGCCGAGTTCGACGCGCGCTACCCGGAGATCGAGCTGGAGTGTCTGATCGCCGAGTGCGCCGACCTGCTGGCATTGATCGAGAGCGGCCGCGCCCAGTTAGGCTTCGTCGAACGCCAGCCGGACTACCCGCCGGGACTGGCGTACGCACCGGCGGCCGAGCCCAGCGCCATGGACGTCTACGTCTCGCGCCGGCACCCGCTGGCGCAACGTTCGCATGTCGAGCTGGCACAGTTGGACGACTATCGCGCGCTACGACTGACCACGGTACAGCAGCAAACGCCGCAACGGCCGCGCGGACACAGCTGGTCGGCGCCGAGCTATCTGATGTTGATGGAAATGGCGCAAGGCGGCTTCGGTTGGGCAGAGCTGCCCTGCTGGCTGGTCGAGCGCTATGGCGCGGAGAGCCTGCAACGCTTGCCCCTGGCCGGTTGGCCGCGCCTAGTGACCGTCGACGTGGTCTGGTCGCGCGACCGGCCGCCGGGGCCGGCCGGTGTCTGGCTCCAGACGCGGATGACGGGCCCCTGAAACGAGCAGGCCCCGGCCAAATGGCCGGGGCCTGTCATCCCTCACCGTATCGGCTTAATGCGCCATGGCGCGCCGATGCACCCCCACTTTGCTTTTAAGCGCATACAGCGCCGCCGCCGTGAGCAGGGCATCCAGCGAGGGAATCGCCGTCAACGTCAGCAATTGGCGCGAAGCCAGGAAGCCGATCAGCGTGGCCACGCCCCAGATCACGAAGGTACCGACCGGCACGGCCGGCTGATGCGCCAGGACGGCCTCGTCGTAACCGCCGCGGCGCGAGAGCGCGTAGTCGGTCAAATAGATACCGGCGATCGGCGGCACGGCGATGCCGAGGAATACCAGGAAGGGAATGAACCACGACAAGATGTCCAGGCTGCCGATCAGGCAAGCCAGCACACCGAGCAGCAAGGTGATCTTCGGCCGCGACAGCAGTTTGACGAAGGTCGAGGTGACCAGCGTCGCCTGGAACAGATTGCCGGCATTGCCGGTGATCGTGGCGATCAGCAGCATCAGTACCGCCGGCATCGCGGCGCCGGCCAGTGCCATGGCGGCGGCCAACGTCACCTTGCCGCTGAGCGCGCACGGCACGGCACCGGCGACGAACAGCGCCGGATACGCGACGCCTAGCGCCAAAATCGCGCCGATCAGGGCATGGCGACGGTTGTGCACCATGGAGGCGAAGTCCGGCATGGTGGTCGCCAGAATCATGAAGGTGCCCACCACCGAAGACGTCGCCACGCCCATGCTCATGGTATCGACGTGGCTACGTCCGGAGAACGGCGCCACATTGAAGAAACGCTGCAGATTCCACGACAGCAGCAGGATCAACACCGGAATCGCCACCAGCGCGATATTGTCCAGCACCTCGAAACCGAATGCCGTCGCGCCGATGAACAACACCCCGCCGAACAGCACCAGCGGCAACATCGGCACCTGCCAACCGAACATCGCCAACAACTCCTGCAGTGCGTGGCCACAGCTATTGGCCGTTACGCAGGTCCAGCCGAACAGCGCCAGCGCGAACAGCGCGTTGATCGCTTTGCTACCTTGGGTACCGAAGGCGAAACGCACGATCTGATAAGTGTTCATGCGCGCGCTGACACCGACCCACCCCGTCAGGCAGCCGATGGTGCACAGCACCAGCGAACCGCTGAGGATGGCGCGTAGCGCATCGCCCATCACCAGATGACTGCCGAGGGTGGAAGCCGCCAACAACACCGGCGACATGGCAATACCGAGAATAATCAGCGCGATACGATAACCCGGCACGGTAGCGGGGGAGGATTGAGTCATGAGAGCGGTACCCGGTTGGCCGCGCGCGGCGCGGACACTGTCAAAATCAGATAATGTTTATATGAAGTAAATCGAATCATAAACGAATAATATCTTTACTTCAAAATATCTTGACTTTAACCGTGTCCGGCGCGCGACGCCAAGCTATCCCGCTGATTATGGACGGCTTTCTCCATGCAGCAAGCGCCACTGCCAACGCAACCATTGTCCGGTGCCGCGCCAAACCGCCACGATCACCTTCCAACCGAAGAAACTGCCCAGGCCGCCGATCAGCATCAGCACCAGGCCGACCACCAGGATGCCGAACGGCGTCTCAGGCCGCATGTGCCCCAACACGACACGGCCGTGCGCATCGCTCGACATCATCCGGGCGATCGAGCCGTCGGAGGCGTTCTGCAGCACGAAACTACCGTTGTCGTCGCGCACGGCGATCTGCACCGACCCCGTGCTGGCATCGGTACGAATCGACACATGACCGCGGTTTTCGCCGTCGCCGTCAATGGTGATATTGGTATTGCCGGCGATCATCATCGGCCCGGTCATGCTGTCATTGAACATCATGTGATTGAATGCCGGCCAACCGGTCAGCGTATGGCTAAGCCACGCGCCGGTGCACAGCACGCCGGCCAACAGCAGCATCAAAGCGCCCAGCCACAGGCTGGTCAACACCGTCATCACCACCAGATAGGGGAATGCCAGCAGCAGGTTGAGCACGCTTAAGCCCGCCAACGCCGACAGCACCTGCCCGAGATTACCGGGCGTCTTATGCGCCTCCCACTGCTTGAGCTTGCGCTCGGCACACAACTCGCGCGCCAAACGCGTGGGTTCGCCCAGCGCCCGGCAAACCGCCTCCTCATCGCGACCGTCGGCCAGGGCGTCGTCGAAGTATGCCCGATAGTCGGCCAGGATCTCTTCGCGTTCCGATTGCGGCAGCCCCGCCAGCGCGTGTGCCAACCGCTCGAGAAATTCATCACGCTTCATGCTCGTTTTCTCCAGTTTGTGCGCCGCTTTGCGCCAGCACATCGTTGATTTCCGCCACGAAACTGTCCCATTCGCCGCGCATGCTCGCCAGCGTGCTTCGGCCCGAAGCGGTCAAGGTGTAATACTTGCGCGCCGGCCCGCTGTTCGACTCGGTCAGATAGGTGCTCACCCACTCGTCGGCTTGCAGACGGCGCATCAGCGGATAGATCGTGCCTTCGCCGATCTCCATGCTTTGCGCCAGCCGTCCGACGATTTCGTACACATAGCTGTCCTGCCGGGACAGTAGCGCCAGCACGCACATCTCCAGCGTGCCCTTGCGTAGTTGTGTCTTCATACATCCTCACTGTCTCGCCATACGAGAAACTGCTTTGCCATGACGGATACGTCATGTGCCCACTATAGATTCAAGTACCTTGCATTGCAAGGTAGCTTTTTATATTCAACTATACGTCGTGCAACTGGAGGCGGATAATCGCCCACCTTCACGACAAGGATATGGCTCAATGGAACAATCGACAGGCGTGCGCCTGGCCAAGCGGATGGTCGAACTTGGGCTGTGCTCGCGGCGCGAAGCGGACGAATATATCGAGCAAGGCCTGGTCAAGGTCGATGGCGAGGTCGTGCGCGTGCTCGGTAGCCGCGTCGAGCCGCATCAGCACATCGAATTGACCCGGCCGGCCACGCCGCTGGCGGACGTACCGGTCACCCTGCTCTACCACCGGAAACCAGGCGATGGCGGACAGTGGCGTACCCTGCTCAACGTCGACACCCGCTGGCAGGACGACCACGACGAGCAGGTCTTCCTGCCGCGCCACCTACGCCAGCTGCATGCCTTCGGCGCCACCGACGACACCTGCGGCGGCCTGCTGGCGCTGACCCAGGATCGCCGGCTGCTGAAGAAACTGGCCGAATGCGAGATGGAGTTTTTGATCGCAGTCGACGCGGCACCTGCGCTCGAAGCGTTGAAACAAGCCACAGTCGGCAAACTCAGCCGCCAGAGCGACCGCCAACTGAGGCTGGTCATGACGCAGCCGGCCCCTGGCCAGATTGCCGCGCTCTGCGCCGAGCTGGGTGCGCCCGCGCGTTCGATCCGTTGCATCCGTATCGGCCGACTCGCCCTGGGTAAGCTGCCGGATGGGCAATGGCGCTACCTGCAAGGCTGGGAGCGGTTCTAAGCCGCCTGTCCCCCCGGCGCACCCCATACCTGACCCGCTCCTTGTATTGTGGGAAGTGAAGTTGAGAAGGGGGAGGCTGGATGCCGTACCGCTCCTTAGGCCTAATGCCTGTGACGTAGATTTTGCGCC
>NZ_SNZP01000021.1 GCF_004363805.1 Paludibacterium purpuratum
CGGTCGTAGGCCACCACCACGCGGCGATCCAGCGCCACCACGTTATTGCCGTCGTCCCACTGTTCGCGTTCGCGCTGGTAAGCGTCGCCGCCGGTTGCCAGTGCGCGGATTTCGCTCAGACCCAGCGCCTCGCGCACCACTTCCAGCAGATGCTTGCCTTCGTGACGCTCGAAACGCACATCGCCCACCTTGTCGCCAGCGTACATGCTGGTGCAGACAATTTCGTCGACCACGTCCGGGAACACCGAGATCAGATCGATATCCAGGAAGCTGAAGACGGTGTCGAGGTGCATCGCACCGCGGCTCTTCGGCATCTGGCAGGCGATGACGCGGGTTGCGCCGCCTTCCTTACCGAGGATATTGCGCGCTACTTGTACCACAGCTTGCGGGCTGGTGCGTTCGCCCATACCGATCAGGACCACGCCGTTGCCGATCGGCATTACGTCGCCGCCTTCCAGCGTCGCCAGGCCGTAATCCTTGTCGCTGTCGCCCCACCATACGTTCACCTTGCCGGCGAAGTACGGGTGGAATTGGTAAACCGACTGCAGCAGCAGGGTTTCCTGGCGGCGAGCCGGCCAGTACATCGGGTTGAGGGTCACGCCTTCGTACATCCAGCAGCTGGTATCGCGCTGGAACAGGATATTCGGTACCGCCGGCAAGACGAAATCGGAGCGATCGAGATAGCCGCCGAACAGGCCCTTGGCGTCGAACGGCAATTCAAATTTAGCGATACCGCCGATCATATGTTCCGCGAGTTGCGCGGACGGCATTTCGTCCAGCCAAGCGCGCAGTTCCTTCTGCATGCCGATGCCGACATTGTCGGGCTTGACCTTGCGATCCAGCACCCAGGCGCGGCCGGCTTTGTCATCCATCACCTTGGCCAGCGCATCCATGAGCTCGATGACCTCGATGCCGCGCGAACGCATTTGCTCGACGAAAAAGGCGTGGTCCTGCTGGGCACGTTCGACCCAGATCACGTCGTCGAACAACATGCTGTCACAGTTGGCCGGGGTCAGCCGTTTATGGGCCAGATTGGGACGGCTGACGATTACGCTTCGCAGCTTGCCGCATTCAGAATGGACACCAAACTTGGTCATGTTGCACTCCTTGGACTTGCATCCAAATTGGTTTTGACGGTCACCGCCCGGCGACCGCTTCGCGGGGTGTGGATTGCGGCCGGCGGACACCCTGCGCGCCGGCGGGACATGCCTCTGGAGTGAGCTTCCAGCACATGTTCATGCCGTAAATATTATTAAATAATTAAACAGTAAGATAGCCAGGCATCTACGCCACCTTAGCAACCACAGGGGGTTTTCCGGGTTGATCCATCTCATATTTATGCCAAACAGATGGAAATGAAATTAAAACAATGACTCACCCGATGGCACTTGCTGCGTTGCAAAAAACCAAAAATAAGCACATGTTTTCAAAAACTTAACACCACAAACCCACCCGTCGCCTCCTATCCGCATCGCCGACACGGCGGCACACGCCCGTTTAGCAAGAAACGGGAAGTGGCGCTCATCAGGTCGCGATACCCCACAAAAAAAACGACCCGAAACAGATATTCCGGGTCGCATTTGGGCAAGACAAAAAAGCCGCGTTTTATTTGGGCAGCATGTCCTTGGAGAGGAAAAAGGCATCCGAGAAGAATTCGCTTTCCGGCAAACCTCGTTCGGTGGTGAAGCTGCGGTGCGCCGCCTCGACCATGATCGGGGCACCGCAGGCATAGACCTGATGGCCGGACAGATCGGCAAAGTCATCCAGCACGGCCTGATGCACGAAGCCGGTACGACCGCTCCAGGCATCCGCGGCACTCGCTTCGGACAGCACCGGCACATAACGGAACAAGGCCGGCTGCTCGGCCTGCCAGCGCTCTGCCAAGGCCGACAAATAAAGGTCGGGCTTGGTGCGCGCGCCCCAGTACAGCACGATCGGACGCTGGCAGCCGGTGAACAAGGCATGTTCGACGATGCCCTTGATCGGCGCAAAGCCGGTACCGCTGGCGACCAGAATGATCGGCTTATCCGAGTCCTCGCGCAGGAAGAAGGAACCCATCGGCCCCTTAAAGCGCATGATCTCGCGCTCCTTCATCTGATGGAACACGTATTCGGAAAACGAACCGCCTGGCTGGTGGCGGATGTGCAATTCGATAAAGGCATCGTCGTGCGGCGCGTTGGCGATGGAGAAACTGCGCTTCTTGCCGTCCTTCATCAAGATGTCGATATACTGGCCGGCCAGGAACTGCAGACGTTCGGACACAGGCAGTTTCAAGCGCAGCACGGCAACGTCGTGGATTTTTTCGATGCTCTCGACCCGGCAGGGCAATGTCTTGATCTGGATCTGCCCGGCGCTGGTCAATTCATTGGCCTCGATCGTGACGTCGCCCTTGGGATGCGCGCAGCAGAACAGCGAATACCCCTGCACGCGATCCTGCTCGGATAGCGCCTGCTCGGCATAACCCTCGGTACTGACTTCGCCACTCACCACCTTGCCGCGGCATGCGCCGCAGGCACCGTTGCGACAACCATACGGCAGACCGATGCCCTGGCGAAGCGCCGCTTCAAGAATGGTTTCGTGCTCTTCGACATCGAACACATGCCCACTCGGTTGCACTTTGACTTGAGATACCATCTTGCCCTTACCTTGAATTCACTAAAATATTAAGCATGCAGACACTCCTGATAGCTGGCCTGGGCGATGTGGCACGCCGGGCCATCCCCCTGCTTCGCGGCCACTGGCGCCTACTGGCGCTGACACATACCCCGGAAGCCCGGCGGCTGGCACGCGAACTGGGCGTGCGCTCGATCGCCGCCGATCTCGACCGTGCCGACAGCCTTGGCCGACTTGCCGCCCTGGCCCAGGCTATTCTGTATACCGCGCCCCCGCCATCAAGCGGAGAGCATGATCCGCGCCTGCTTAACCTATTGTCTGCGTTAAGAAAAGCCAACAGCATACCACAGCGACTGGTCTACATCAGCACTTCAGGCGTGTACGGCGACTATGGCGGCCAATGGATCGACGAGTGTGCGCCTTGCCGCCCCCGCACCGCGCGCGCGCGTCGCCGACTGGCCGCCGAAAAGCTGCTGCGCCACGCGGCTGCCTGGCCGATGACGGTGACGATTCTGCGCGCGCCCGGCATCTATGCGGAAGATCGCCTACCGCTCGACCGCCTGCGTGCCGGCACGCCTGCCGCCATTGCCGCGGACGATGGCTTCGGCAATCACATCCATGCCGATGATCTGGCAAGGCTGTGCGCGCGCGCCCTGCGTCGCAAGGGCGGCATCCGCATTTATAATGCCTGCGACGACGAACCGCTGCGCTTCGGCGACTGGTTCGATCTGCTGGCAGACCGCTTCGCCCTGCCCCGACCGCCCAGGCTGCCGCTTGCGGCGCTGTTGCAGACGCTAAGCCCGATGCAGGCGTCGTTTCTCGCCGAATCGCGTCGCATCAAGAACGACCGGCTCAAACGCGAACTGGGCGACGTACTACGCCACCGCTCGGCACGCGCGTTTCTCGCCACAACCGACGATGCCCTCGCCCTCGGCGACAAGTTTCGGTAACATCACCTGTTTTTGGATTTTTGACGGTCAATACGATGGAAAACCCGGATTTTCAACGGCATATTCGCAGCTTCGTTCTGCGGCAAGGTCATCTGTCGGCGGCGCAGAAACGCGCCATGGACGAAGGCATGCCGCGCTGGGGCATCGACTATCGGCCGGCCATGCTGAATTTGACCCAGGCATTCGGTCGCGAAGCGCCGAAGATTCTGGAAATCGGTTTCGGCATGGGCACCGCCACGGCGGAAATCGCCGAGCATAACCCCGACCGCGACTATCTGGGCATCGAGGTGCACTCGCCTGGTGTGGGTAACCTGCTCAAGCTGATCGACGAGAAAGGGCTCTCCAACTTGCGCCTGATCCGCCACGATGCGGTCGAGGTGATCGACCATATGCTGGCCGATGGTTGCTTGGACGGCATCCACATTTTCTTCCCCGACCCGTGGCCGAAGAAGCGCCATCACAAGCGCCGTTTGATCCAGTCGCCGCTGATCGCCAAATTGGCGACCAAGCTGCGCCCGGGCGGCTACCTGCATGCCGCCACGGATTGGGAAGAATACGCAGTGCAGATATTGGACGTGTTCGGCCAGGAGCCGCTGTTGGGCAATAGCGTTGCGGAAGGCTTTGCGCCGCGGCCCGACTACCGCCCGCTGACCAAGTTCGAGCTACGCGGCATTCGTCTCGGCCACGGCGTGTGGGATGTGATTTTCAAACGCCGCTAACGCCGTCTGAGCAGTCGGTCGATGTCGCCAACCACTTCGTGCGGCTCGACCGCCGGCTCGAAACGCTTCACCAAGCGCCCCTGCGGATCGATCAGAAACTTGGTGAAGTTCCACTTCACCGGCTGTGGATGGCTACTGCCCGCCTGGGTTAGCCACTGCCACAGCGGCGTCGCCCCGGCACCGTTGACCTCGCATTTGGCCATGAGCGGAAACGTCACCGCGAAGCGCGTGCGACAAAAAGAGGCGATCTCCTGATCGCTGCCTGGCTCCTGCGCGCCGAACTGATTGCAGGGAAAGGCCAATACCGTGAAGGGCTCTTGGGCGAAATGCTGCTGCAGATCCTGCAAACCAGCATATTGCTTGGTATAGCCACATTCGCTGGCGGTATTGACCACCAGCACCACTCGACCGGCATAGTACGACATCGCCTGGACATCACCACTGCCAGTCTCGGCACTGAAGTCATGGAACGTGGGCATGGGATACCTCCATCGCGTATAATTCTGTTTCCGTTATCTCAGGTCGTCTTCATGTTCAACCCAAGCCGGCAAGACGCGCGTCGCTTTTTTTTTGATATCTGGTCAAAGCACAAAGCGCAAGAAACTTTGGGAGATTTGGAGCGCCAGACGCTTGCCATCCTGATGGCCCATCCCGAATACCAGGCAATCGTCGATCATCCGGAGCAATATCTGGAACAGGAATGGCCCCCCGAACTCGGCCAGACCAACCCCTTTCTGCACATGAGTCTGCACCTGGCGATCGAGGAACAACGCTCGATCGATCAACCGTTCGGCATCCGCTCGCTTTATGCGCAGCTCGCGTTGCGCCTGGGCGACGAGCACGCGGCCCAGCATGCGATGATGGACTGCCTGGCGGAGATGATCTGGCAGGCTCAGCGCGCGCAGACGCCCCCCGACGTCAATGTCTACCTGAACGCGGTGCGTGCTCGCTTAGGGTTGAGCGCGGAAGACACGCCGCGCCCGCGGCTGGATGAGCTCTGACAGGCGTTAAACCACCAGGTTGCGTGGCTCGCCGGCTAGGAAGGCCGCCACATTGTCGACCACCTGGCGAGCAAGCCGGGTCATCGCCTGCTGACTGGCCCAGGCCACATGCGGCGTCACGATCAGATTGGACAGCTGGCAAACCGGCAGTTCGGCATCCGGGATCGGCGGCTCCTGACTCAATACATCCAGCCCGGCACCACCCAGGCGGCCACTACACAATGCCGCCAGCAGAGCCGGCTCGTCCACCAGTTCGCCGCGTGCGGTATTGATCAGGATCGCGCCGGGCTTCATCGCCGCAAACTCCGCCGCCCCGATCAAGCCACGGGTTTCCGGCGTCAGCATGCAGTGCAGCGACAGCGCATCGGCGCGCGAAAGCCCTTCCTCGAAGGTACAGAACCCCGCCCGCGGCGTGCCGCGCCCCCGGCGTTCGGCGAATTGCACGTTCATGCCGAAAGCGCGCGCCCGGGTAGCCAGCGCTTGACCGATGCCGCCCGACCCCACAATCACTAGGCAACTTCCGGCCAGATCGCGCAGCGGTGCGTCATACAGGCAGAACTGGCGCGACTGCGACCACTCGCCGTTACGCACCGACTGCAAGTAGTGCGGCAGATTGCGAAACAGCGCCAACAGCAGCATGAAAGCATGCTCGGCGACCGTCTCGTCGCCGTAATGGCGGACGTTGCACACCGAAATACCGAGATCGTGGCAGGCGCCCAGGTCGACGTTATTGACCCCAGTGGCCGCCACGGCGATCAATTTCAACCGGGGCAATTGCTGCAATAGCTCGCGCCCCAGCCGAACCTTGTTGACGATCAGCACCTCGGCGTCGATGCAACGCGAGAGCAGCGCCTCGGGCGCAGTTTCCTCATAGTCGATCAGTTGATGCGGGAAAGGAAAATCGGGCAGCGGAACCGGCAGACTGTTCCGATCGAGAAAAACCATCCGAGTGGTCATACACCTACACCTCAGGGCGGGCGGCCCGCCCCGAGGGCGTGACCACCGTCAATGTTCGTAAGAGACCGTATCGCGATAGACGTGCCAGGTGGCCAAGCCGATGATCGGCATAACGATCAGCAGGCCGACAAAATAAGTCAAGAGTCCCAGACCGGTCAGCCCCACGATGATAGCGGCCCACAATGCCATTGTCTTGGGGTTCTTTTGCACCACCATGAAACTGGTGATCATGGCGGTCACCGTATCGACATCCTTATCCAGCATCATCGGCACCGCAATGGCACTGGCCACGAACGTCACCAAGGCGAACAGAAAACCGGAAGCAAAATAGACCAGCAGGAAAACCAGATTCTGCGGATCGAACAACTCCGTCAGGATATCGCCTAGCGACGGCAGCGCCGTATAGTCGAAGAACAACGCGAACACCAGTAGCGACACACGGAACCAGGTAAACGCCATCACCGCTAGCAAGGCTGCGTAAAGGGTAAAACCCTGAATGTTGCCGCGCCAGGCCACCAAACTATGGCGCAGCGCGACGCGTTCATGTCGTTTCACCCCTTCGCGCTGGCGTGCCAGATCATACAGGCCAATGGCCAGGAAAGGGCCGGCCAGCAGAAACAGCGTGGACAACGCGAGCATGTAGGCTGGCGAAGTGGTGAAGTAGTAGGTCAGGATATAGCCCATCAGCACGAACAATGCGCCGTAGAACAACGAATCGGCTGGCGCGCGGCGGATATCCTCGATCGCCTGGGCGAGCCAGAAGCGAATGCGGCTTGGCGCCACTTGGCGAATGACGATGTGTTCGGTTACGGAATCATGAATCAGGTCCATGGCACCTCCGGGGTTGGCAATCCTCAACTGAGAACGACTCTCTGTATCATTCTTATAACCCCGCAGCCGGAAAAACAACCCGGAAAATTCATCATGCGGACTATCGCCTGCTACAATCCGCATCGCAGATTCAACATCATTTGGAAACGACATGAGCACAGAACTGATCATCGAAGACATCGCGGTTGGCGAAGGCGAGGAAGCTACCCCGGGCAAGGAAGTCACCGTTCACTACACCGGCTGGCTGCTCGACGGCGCCAAGTTCGATTCCAGTAAGGATCGCTTCCAGCCGTTCACCTTCCCGCTCGGCGCAGGCCATGTCATCAAGGGCTGGGATCAAGGTGTTGTCGGCATGAAGGTCGGCGGCGTGCGTAAACTGACGATTCCGGCCGAATTGGGCTACGGTGCGCGCGGCGCGGGCGGCGTGATTCCGCCCAATGCCGTGCTGGTTTTCGAAGTGGAGTTGCTACAAGTCGATTGAGCGGTGCGAACCGTCTCGACTCACTCGTCGCCCGCTTTGGCGGGCGATGTCATTTTGGCGGTGCGCGCCACACGCTTCTTGCGCGCGCGCCGAATCAGATAGATGCCGAGCAACACCGCGGCCACGGCCAGGGTCAGGATACTGGCTTGCCCGCGATGGATCCAGGTCAGCAATACGTCGCGATTGGCGGCGCCGAAGTAGCCCATATAGACCCAGAGCGGCACGGAAATCAGCGCGGCCAAGCCGTCGAGCAGCAGGAATCGCCAGTAAGGCACACGGCGCGTCATACCGGCGGTAATGAAAATCGGCGAGCGCAAACCGGGCAGGAAGCGGGCGACAAACAGCACCCAGTGGCCATAACGGCTAAACTGCTGCTGTACGCCGCGAAAGCGCGCCGGCGTTAAAATGCGGGCGATAGGCTTGAACTTCAGCACACGCTTGCCGAGCTTGCGACCGAGGAAAAACATGGCACCGTCGCCGACCAATACGCCCAGCATGCCGATAACGAACATGGTGTGAACGTCGGTATAGCCGAGGCCGGAAATGATGCCACCCGCCACAAGCGTGATATCCTCGGGAATCGGTACGCCGAAGCCGCACAACAACAGCACCGTGAACACGGCCAAATAGCCGTAGCCGGTAAAGAAGTCGATCAGAATCTGAAGAATATCCATCTACCGTTGCCTGACTCCGCCCTCATACCAAGAAAATGCTGATGGACAATGCCCCAGCGAGGCAAGAGCGGAATATAATAACACACCTCTTGAGACCATATCCCGAACATGACTCGCCCCATCCGCGTTGAGATCGATCTCTCCGCCATCAAACACAATTACCGTCAATCGCGCAACAAAGCCTTGGGTAGCCTTGCCTATGCCGTCATCAAGGCCAATGCCTACGGCCACGGCTCGCTGGAAGTTGCGCAAACCCTGGCCGACGAAGCCGACGGCTTCGCCATGCTGAATCTCGAAGACGCCCTGGCGCTGCGCAAGGCCGGCATCCGCCAACCGCTGACTCTGTTGGAAGGCCCGTTCGAGAAGCAGGAAACCCTGCTGATGGCCGCCCACGGCATCGCCGGCGCCATCCATAGCGAACATCAACTCGCCTGGCTGGCGGACGGCCATTTCAAGCACGGCGCCTTCGACGCCTGGCTTAAGGTCAACAGCGGCATGAACCGCCTGGGATTCCAGCCGCGCCAAGTCCGCCTGGCCGCGCAACAACTGCGCAATATGCAAGACGTCACGCTCAGCACCGTGATGACCCACTTCGCCAGCGCCGACGACGAGCGCGGCGTGGCAGACCAATGGCAACGTTTCGAGCCGATCGCCCGCGAAACCGGCCTACCGATCAGCGCCGCCAACTCCGCCGCGGTATTCCGCTACCCGCATACGCATTGCGAACGCATCCGACCGGGGATTACGCTCTACGGTTGCTCGCCGTTCGAAGGCCAGACCGGCCGCGATCTCGGGCTGATTCCGGCCATGACCCTGTCGGCCGACATCATTGCCGTGCAGCACCTGCAACCGGGCGATAACGTCGGCTATGGCTGCTGCTACACCGCCGACAAACCGATCCGGCTCGGCATCGTGGCCTGCGGCTATGCCGACGGCTATCCGCGCAGTGCGCCCAACGGCACGCCGGTCAGTATCGGCGGCGTGCGATCGGGTACCGTCGGCCGCGTGTCGATGGACATGTTGGCGGTAGACCTGACGCACATCGAGCATGCCGGCATCGGTAGCCGTGTGGTGCTGTGGGGTGCGGAGGTGCCATTGGAAAACGTCGCCGCCTCGGTCGGCACGATCGCCTACGAATTGATGTGCGGCGTCACCCTGCGCGTCCCGAAGCTCTATCGGTAATGCTGCGCGCGAAGCAATGCGGCGCATCCGCGCCGCATTGCTTGCTATTTTCCTTCAATCGCGCCGGCGATCGCTCGCGCCCATTTTTCGGCCAGATCGGCCGCGTCGGCTTCGACCATCACGCGCACGACCGGCTCGGTGCCGCTAGGACGCAGCACCACTCGGCCATGGCCATCCAATGCCCGCTCTGCCTGCTCTAGCATACTTTGTGCGGCCCGTTTCCAGTCCTGTCCGTTCAGACGAACATTGATCAACGTTTGCGGGAACGGCTGCCAATCGCCGCAGACGCAAGCCAGATCGGCCGACAACTCATGCAGACTGTCGAGCACCTGCAACGCGGAGATGATGCCGTCGCCAGTGCTATGCTTATCGAGGCATAGAATGTGGCCGGACGCCTCGCCGCCCACTTGCCAGCCGTTGGCATGCAGCATTTCCAATACATAGCGGTCGCCGACCTTGGCGCGTCCGAACTCGACGCCCTGACGCTTCAACGCCAGTTCCATGCCCATATTGGTCATGACGGTGCCGACGATGCCGCCCTTGAGCTCGCCACGCGCAACGCGCGCCTTGGCGATCACGTAAATCAACTGGTCGCCGTCGTACACCCGGCCATGGCGGTCGACCATCATCAGACGGTCGCCGTCGCCGTCGAGCGCGATGCCGTAATCCGCCTCGTGCTGCAGCACGGCGGCCTGCAGCGTCTTAGTATGGGTGGCGCCGACTTTGTCGTTGATGTTGTAACCGTTGGGATCGCCGCCGATGACGATGACCTCGGCGCCCAGCTCGTGGAATACCTTGGGAGCGATGTGGTAGGTGGCGCCGTGGGCACAGTCGACCACCAGCTTCAGCCCCTTCAGATTACGGTCGTTGGGGAAGCTGCTCTTGCAGAATTCGATATAGCGTTCAGCCGCGCCCTCGATGCGACGCGCACGTCCCAGGCCGGTGGACGGCTTGGTCTCCAGCGGTTCGTCCAGCATCGCCTCGATTTCCAGTTCGATCTTATCGTCGAGTTTGATGCCACCCTCGGCGAAAAATTTGATGCCGTTATCGTGGAAAGGGTTGTGCGATGCCGAAATCATCACCCCGGCCGACAAGCGCAGCGCGCGCGTCAGGTAGGCGATGCCCGGCGTCGGCAGCGGACCGGTCAGCAGAACGTTGACGCCGGCCGCGGTAAAGCCGGCTTGCAGCGCGGCTTCCAGCATATAGCCGGAAATGCGCGTGTCCTTGCCGATCAGCACGGTCGGGTGCTGATCGCGATCATGATTGACCAATACGCGACCGGCGGCATAGCCCAGCTTGAGGACGAACTCGGGCGTGATCGGAAATTGTCCCACCTCGCCACGCACGCCATCGGTACCAAAATATTTACGAGACATTAGTATCCATCCTGCTCTGTAGATGATTCTTGCAACGCCGCCAGCACCTGTAGCGCTTGGCGTGTCGCCTTGACGTCATGCACCCGGATCACCGCCGCACCGCGCCGCGCCGCCTCCAGCGCCGCGGCCACGCTGGCGCCAAGGCGCTCGGCGGCCACCTGTTCGCCGGTAATGGCGCCCAGCATCGACTTGCGCGACAGCCCCACCAATAGCGGGACACCGGCGCGCGCCGCAATAGCCGGCAAGGCGGCCAGCAGCGCCAGATTGTGAGCCAGGGTCTTGCCGAAACCGAAACCCGGATCGGCCAGCAGCCGCTCGTGCGCGATACCCGCATCGAGGCACAGCGACACGCGGCGCCGCAAATAATCGCCGACCTCGGTCACGACGTCCTGGTAGCTTGGATCGTGCTGCATACTATCGGGGTTGCCCTGCTTGTGCATCAGGCAGATTCCGGCCTGGCAATCGTGCATCAGTGCCAGGGCGCCCTGGTCTTCCAGCGCCGACACGTCGTTGATCAGATCGACGCCGATGGCCAACGCGGCGCGCATCACCTCGCTACGCCGAGTATCCAGCGATAAGGGCACCGGCGCGCCCGACAGCCGCTCGAGCACCGGCAGAACCCGATCCATCTCTTCCTGCGGGCTAACGAACGGGGCATTGGGGCGTGTCGACTCGCCGCCGATATCCAGTAAATCGGCCCCCTCCTCCAGTAGACGCTCTGCTTGCGCCAACGCGGCGTCGAGCGTGCGGTAGCGTCCACCGTCGGAAAACGAATCCGGCGTGACGTTGAGAATGCCCATCACCTGGGGGCGGGACAGATCAAGTCGAAAACGGCCGCATTGCATCATGGTCGAGGTACAAATGGAAAGGCTGGCAGGAAAACCCGCCAGCCGGTTGGATGAAGTATCAGGAAGCGGCAGGAGCTAGATCGCCCAATGGCGGCGGATTGTCCTGCTTGGCAAGACCTGCCATGCCTTGCGGCGGTGTGGGCGCTTCGCCTGCCATGATCTGATTGATCTGGCCGGCATCGATGGTTTCCCACTCCAGGAGCGCGGCGGTCATCGCCTCGACCTTGTCGCGATTCTGTTCCAACAGCGAACGCGCCAGACCGTACTGTTCGTCGATGACGCGGCGGATTTCTTGATCCACCAGCTGCATCGTGGCTTCGGACAGGTTCTTGTGGGTGGTGATCGAACGGCCGAGGAACACTTCGCCCTCGTTCTCGCCGTACACCATCGGACCAAGGCGATCGGACATCCCGTAGCGGGTCACCATGTCGCGTGCCATCTGCGTGGCGCGTTCGAAGTCGTTCGAGGCCCCGGTGGTCATTTGATTCATGAACAACTCTTCGGCGATACGACCGCCGAACAGGATGGCGATACGATTGAGCAGATATTGACGATCGTACGCGTAGCGGTCTTCTTCCGGCAGTTGCATCGTCAAGCCAAGCGCGCGGCCACGCGGAATGATGGTGACTTTATGCACCGGATCGGTCTTGGGCAGCATCTTGGCCACCACGGCATGGCCGGACTCATGGTAAGCGGTGTTGCGCTTTTCGTCCTCGCTCATGACCATCGACTTGCGCTCGGCGCCCATCATGATCTTGTCCTTGGCGGCCTCGAAGTCTTCCATATCCACCAGGCGCTTGTTGCGGCGAGCGGCAAACAGCGCGGCCTCGTTGACCAGGTTGGCCAGATCGGCACCGGAGAAGCCCGGCGTGCCGCGCGCGATGATGGCGGCTTCGACGTCGGCGGCGAACGGCACCTTGCGCATGTGAACCGACAGGATCTGCTCGCGACCGCGGATATCCGGCAGCGGCACCACCACCTGGCGGTCGAAACGACCCGGGCGTTGCAACGCCGGATCCAGTACATCCGGGCGGTTGGTGGCGGCAATCACGATCACCGTGGTGTTGGTGTCGAAACCATCCATCTCGACCAGCAGCTGGTTCAACGTCTGCTCGCGCTCGTCGTTGCCGCCGCCGAGACCGGCGCCACGCTGGCGACCGACAGCGTCGATTTCGTCGATGAAGATGATGCAGGGCGAACTCTTCTTGGCCTGTTCGAACATGTCGCGCACACGGGCGGCACCGACACCGACGAACATTTCAACGAAGTCCGAACCGGAAATGCTGAAGAACGGCACCTTGGCTTCGCCGGCGATGGCCTTGGCCAGCAGGGTCTTACCGGTACCCGGGCTGCCGCACAGCAAGATGCCGCGCGGAATGCGTCCACCGAGGCTCTGGTAGCGGCTCGGGTCGCGCAGGTAATCGACGATTTCCTTCACCTCTTCCTTGGCCTCGTCGCAACCGGCAACGTCGGCGAAGGTCACGGTGTTGCTATCCTGATCCAGCATGCGCGCCTTGCTCTTGCCGAACGAGAACGCACCGCCCTTGCCCCCGCCCTGCATCTGGCGCATGAAGAACACCCACACGCCAATCAACAGCAGCATCGGGAACCAACTGATGAAGATATTCATCAGCATGCTCGGCTCTTCTTCCGGCTTGGCGGCGAAGCGCACGTTATTCTTGATCAGATCGTCGACCAGTTGCGGATCATAGGGCGCGTAGGTCGTGAAGGTCGAGCCATCGGTACGCTTGCCCTTGAGCCACTGGCCGCGTAGCGGGTTGCCCTCGATGGTCAGCGTCGTGACCTTGCCGGACTCGACATCGCTAATGAACTGGGAATAGACAACCAGATCCTGCGTTTCCTGCTTTTTGTTGAGCTGATTGAAAACCGTCATCAGCACAACACCAATGATGATCCAGATGGCGATATTTTTGCCGATATTGTTCACTAGCGCGGACTCCTCTGTGCCCTACTTGCTGGTTTCCGATTGATTCGGATTGTAACTCCCGGCGCGTCCGATGTCAGCGTAGACCCTGTCAGAAAGCCGCAGGTTCATCGCCACCGGGCTTTTGCCCGCATGCGGGCGCTTGCGCAAACATCACACGACATACCGGAAAAATACTCTGCTTTGGCATATGGGGTTGGGGCAAGCAAATTGCAAGCACCGGTTCAATCTGGTTTCGTAGCGCACCGTTTGGGCTGCGGCGGCAATCAGCGCCGCCCCTTGCCCAGCAGGTAAACCTCCGTCGAGCGATCACGCGACGCTTTCGGCTTGCGGGTCACCACCTCGGCGAACAGCTCGCGCATCGCCTTCATGTAGGCTTGGAACTCGCTACCCTGGAAGACCTTGACCAAGAAATGCCCCCCTGGCTTGAGATGATCGCGCGCAAATTCGAGCGCCAGTTCGTTCAGCAGAAAACTGCGCGCCTGGTCGATGCTGCTCATGCCCGAAATATTCGGCGCCATATCGGAGATCACCAGATCGAGCTCGCGCCCACCCAACAGCGTGACGAACTGCGCGAGCACTTCGTCCTCGCGGAAGTCGCCCTGGATGAAATCCACCCCTGCCACCGGATCCATCGGCAAAATATCCAGCGCGAATACGCGCCCATGGTCGCCCACGATCCGTGCCGCCACTTGCGACCAACTACCCGGGGCGCTGCCCAGATCGGCCAACACCGTACCCGCCCGTATCAACTTGTCCTTCTCGTTGATCTCAAGCAGTTTATACGCCGCGCGGGCTCGGTAGCCGTCTTTCTGTGCCATATGCACATAGTGATCGTTGACATGTTCCTGCAACCAAGCGTTGCTGGATTTGCTTCGTTTCATAACCGGATAACTCTTCCGCAGAGGTTCTTAATTCTAGTAAAATCCCCTTTTAGTCAGGATTTTACCCACACATGAAAATCGAACTCGCCCCCTTTGAGCGCCAATATCTCAAGGGACTGGCCCATGGTATCGACCCGGTCGTGATGATCGGCAACCAGGGCCTATCCGAATCGGTGATGCGCGAAATCGCCGTCAACCTGGATGCTCACGAACTGATCAAGATCCGCGTCCTGGGCGACGACCGCGATGTGCGCCTCGCCATGTACGAGCAGATCTGCGACGAGCTGGGTGCCGCACCGGTGCAGCATATCGGCAAACTGCTGGTCGTGTGGCGTCCGTCCGACAAGCAGCGCATCGTGCTGCCGAAAAGCAAGAAGGCGCTGAAAGCAGCGCCTTGATCCACAAGGGGCCCCAAGGGGCCCTTTATCATTTCCCGCCGTCCGCTTTCACCACGAACACCAGGCCCATCAGGCTCTGCAATAGATAGATCAGGCTGGAAATCGCGTGCCAGGTTCCGAAACCGCCGCCGAACAACCCCTCGGCGGCGTGGTTCATGTGCTGCTTGAGGTTGGCGATGATCGGCGATACGGCGAACTGATTGATCACCGTGCACACCAGCATGGCGAACACCAGCCAGAACGCGGCGCTTTTCAGACCGCGCACCCCTTCGCGCCAAATGATGTGCACCAGCAGGAAGGTGCCGCACACGAGTCCGACCCAGGCGATCGACTGGAATAGCCGGCCGGCCACCATGCCGGCGGACGTGCGATCCAATAGGGCAAACAAGGCCGGCGTCACCAGAATGCCGATTGCCCACATGCCGCCGATCCAGAAGGTTTTGGCTACTGCCCTCAAGCCGTCCATGGCCGCCTCCGCGTCAAATGTACTTCACGTCCAGCACTTCATATTCGCGAACGCCGCCGGGCGCCATCACCTCGGCCACGTCACCGGCTTCCTTGCCGATCAAGGCACGGGCAATCGGCGAATTAACCGAAACCTTGGCGAGCTTGATGTCGGCTTCGTCGTCGCCGACGATTTGGTAGGCGACCTCGTCCTCGGTTTCCAGGTCCATCAACGCCACAGTGGCGCCAAACACGATACGGCCTTCGGCATCCAACAGCGTCGGATCGATGACCTGAGCATTCGATAGCTTGCTTTCCAGATCGGCGATACGGCCCTCGACGAATGCCTGGCGCTCCTTGGCGGCGTCGTATTCGGCATTCTCCGACAAGTCGCCGTGCGAACGCGCTTCTGCGATGGCCTCGATCACGGCGGGGCGCTCGATACTCTTCAGGCGTTGCAGCTCATCTTTCAGCATTTCAGCGCCGCGCACAGTCAGCGGGACTTTACTCATTCTTTACTCTCCAGCGGCGGAATGCCCGCCATCATCAAAAACACAAGCCGCCGTACGGGACGGCGGCTTGGCTTGCTTCACTTTTCACGACGATTGTAACGGCAAATCGTCCAGCGTTCAAAGCCCGACATCATGCCAGGGTCATCGAACGTCGATTTGCTCTGCAAGCAAGCCATGCAGCGCTTGCACACTGTAGACATCGAAATCGGCGGCATGCGCCAATCCGAGGCAAACCGCCTTGGCGCCGGCCAAGGTGGTATGCAGCGGAATGCGCGCCTGCAACGCCGAGCGGCGGATCGAACGGCTGTCTTGCAACGCCTGCCGCTTTTCGGCCACAGTATTCACCACCAGAGCGATTTCGCCGTTCTTGATCATATCGACCACATGCGGACGGCCTTCGGTCACCTTGTTGACCCGCTGCACGACGATGCCGGCATCGAGCAGGCTCTTGGCCGTGCCGCGGGTCGCGCAGACGCCGAAACCTAGCCGCTGCAACTCGCGCGCCACCTCGATCACGCCATTCTTGTCAGTGTCGCGTACCGACAACAACACCTTGCCGGATTTGGGCAACACATCGCCGGCAGCCAGCTGACTCTTGACGAAGGCTTCGGCAAAAGTCTTGCCCACGCCCATCACTTCGCCGGTGGACTTCATCTCCGGGCCGAGCACGGTATCCACACCGGGGAATTTGATGAAGGGGAAGACCGCCTCCTTGACCGAATAGTAACTCGGTACCACCTCGCGCTCGATACCCTGTTCGGCCAGCGAAATCCCGGCCATGGCACGTGCCGCCACCTGGGCCAACGGCACGCCGGTGGCCTTGGAGACGAACGGCACGGTACGGCTGGCCCGCGGATTGACTTCCAGGACATAGATCTCTTCGCGCTGGATGGCGAACTGCACGTTCATCAGCCCGACAACGTTGAGCGCGCGCGCCATAGCCACGGTCTGGCGACGGATCTCGTCGCGCAGTGCCGGGAACAGGCTAAACGGCGGCAGCGAGCACGCCGAATCGCCCGAATGAACGCCGGCCTGTTCGATGTGTTCCATGATGCCGCCGATCACCACGCGCTCGCCGTCGGACACGCAGTCGACGTCGACCTCGATGGCATCGTTGAGGAAGCTGTCCAGCAGCACCGGGCTGTCGTTCGACACCTTGACCGCTTCGCGCATATAACGCTCCAAGTCGGACTCGGCATGCACGATCTCCATGGCCCGGCCACCCAGCACATAAGACGGTCGCACCACCAACGGGTAACCGATCTGGGCCGCCAGCCGCAGGGCTTCTTCGGGGCTTCTTGCCGTGCGGTTCTCGGGTTGCTTGAGTCCAAGCTCGCGCAACATTTTCTGGAAGCGCTCGCGATCCTCGGCAGCGTCGATCATATCGGGCGTCGTGCCGATGATCGGCACGCCATAATGCTCCAGCGCGCGCGCGAGCTTGAGCGGCGTCTGGCCGCCGTACTGCACGATCACGCCGAACGGCTGCTCGACGTGCACGATCTCCAGCACGTCCTCCAACGTCAACGGTTCAAAATACAGCCGGTCGGAGGTGTCGTAGTCGGTCGACACGGTTTCCGGATTGCAATTGACCATAATGGTCTCGAAGCCGGACTCGCGTAAGGACAGCGCCGCATGCACGCAACAGTAGTCGAATTCGATGCCCTGGCCGATGCGGTTCGGCCCGCCGCCGAGCACCATGATCTTCTTCTTGGCACTTGGCGCGGCCTCGCACTCTTCCTCGTAGGTGGAGTACAGGTAGGCGGTCGAGGTGGCGAATTCGGCCGCGCAGGTATCGACCCGCTTGTATACCGGCCGCACGTCGAGCGCCCAACGACGCGCGCGCACATCGGCGGGCGCCACGCCCAGCAACACGGCGAGACGTGCATCGGAGAAGCCCTTGCGCTTCAGGCGGAACAGTTGCTCGCGATCCAGGCCGGCCAGCGTATGACCGCTCAACCGCCGCTCCTCATGCACCAGATCCTCGATCTGCGCCAGGAACCACGGGTCGATGCTCGACTCTTCGTGGATTTCCGGGAGGCTCATGCCGATGCGGAAGGCATCGGCGACGAACAGGATGCGATCCGGCCCCGGCGCGCCCAATTCATGGCGGATCTCCTCGGCATCGACCGAACGGGGATCGAAGCCGGCAAGGCCGGTTTCCAGGCCGCGCAGCGCCTTCTGCATCGACTCCTGCAGGCTGCGGCCGATAGCCATCACCTCGCCCACCGACTTCATTTGCGTCGTCAGACGGTCGTCTGCCAGCGGGAATTTCTCGAAGGCAAAGCGCGGGATCTTGGTCACGACGTAGTCGATCGTCGGCTCGAACGAAGCCGGCGTGGCACCGCCGGTGATCTCGTTCTTCAATTCATCCAGCGTATACCCCACCGCCAGCTTGGCCGCCACCTTGGCGATCGGAAAGCCGGTCGCCTTGGATGCCAAGGCGGAGGAACGCGACACACGCGGGTTCATCTCGATGACGATCATGCGACCGTCACGGGGATCGATGGCGAACTGCACATTGGAACCGCCGGTATCGACGCCGATCTCGCGCAATACCGCGATCGATGCGTTGCGCATCAACTGGTATTCCTTGTCGGTCAGCGTCTGCGCCGGCGCCACAGTGATCGAATCGCCAGTGTGCACGCCCATCGGGTCGAAGTTTTCGATCGAACAGATGATGATGCAGTTGTCTTTGTGGTCGCGCACCACCTCCATCTCGTACTCTTTCCAACCGAGCACCGATTGTTCGATCAACAGTTCGTGCGTCGGCGACGCCTCGAAGCCGCGCTCGCAGATGGCGGCGAACTCTTCGCGGTTATAGGCGATGCCGCCGCCGGAGCCGCCCATGGTGAAGCTCGGCCGGATCAAGGTCGGGAAGCCGACCTGCGCCTGCGCCGCCAGCGCCTCCTCCATGGATTCGGCAACGAAGGATAGCGGGCAGGAGAGCCCGATCTTCTCCATCGCTTCCTTGAAACGACCGCGATCCTCCGCTTTGTCGATCGCATCTTCCGAAGCGCCGATCAGTTCGACGCCGTAGCGCTCCAGCACGCCATTGCGCGCCAAGTCGAGCGCGCAGTTGAGCGCGGTCTGACCGCCCATGGTCGGCAACAGCGCATCTGGCCGTTCCTTGGCGATGATCTTTTCCAGCACGGGCCAGTTGATCGGCTCGATGTAGGTCACGTCGGCCATCTCCGGGTCGGTCATGATGGTCGCCGGATTGGAGTTGACCAGGATGATGCGGTAGCCCTCCTCGGAGAGCGCCTTGCAGGCTTGTGCGCCGGAGTAGTCGAATTCGCACGCCTGGCCGATCACGATCGGGCCGGCGCCGATAATCAGGATGCTTTTAATGTCAGTACGTTTTGGCATGGTTCACGCTCGTCGTTTTTTTGTCTGTTATGTCAACTCAGGCTCGCCAGTGCGAGCTTGGCGCCAAACCCGAGGAACAGGGTACCCACCCCGCCCTTGAGCAGCGCCGACAACCCCTGTCGGCGTCGGAAGGTTTGCGCAAGCCGAGTGCCGGTAAAAATCAGCGTCGACAGGTATAGCGCGCTGAAGCACTGCAAAATGGCGCCAAGCACCAGGAAGGTCAGCGCAGGATACGGATAGGCCGGATCGACGAACTGCACGAAAAACGACACAAAAAACAAGATGGCCTTGGGGTTCATCAGGCTGATGCCGAGCGAACGAGTGAAAGGCCGGGACAGTGCCATGGCCGGCACCGTCGCCTCGGGCAGTTCCCGCCCTCGCATGCGCCAACCGCGCAGACCGCCACGCAGCATCATGATGCCGAGCCAGGTCAGGTAGGCACCGCCGGCGTATTTGATGACCGCGAACAGCATCGGATTGGCCTTGAGTAGCCCGGCCGCGCCGGTGGCTGCCAGCGTCATCAAGATCGAATCGCCGACGAAGATACCGCAGGCGCCGCGAAAGCCCTGCAGGATGCCGCGCTGGGCCGCGACCGAGAGCACATACAGCGAGTTCGGCCCCGGCAACAGCACGATCACGATCACGCCGATTACATAGGTTGTCAGGTCGGTAATCCCTAGCATCCGGTTCTCCTTATCGTGTCGTCAGGCGCGGGTACGGGCGCGCTGTTGATCGATGGCCACAGTGAAGCGGTCGAACAGATACGCCACGTCCTGCGGACCGGGACTTGCTTCAGGGTGACCCTGGAAACCGAAAGCCAGGCGGTCGGTCAGGCTGATGCCCTGTACCGTCCCATCGAACAGACTGCGATGCGTGACGCGCACATTGGCCGGCAGCGAGGCTTCGTCGACATCGAAACCGTGGTTCTGGCTGGTGATCATCACCCGCCCGCTGTCGAGATCCTGCACCGGATGGTTGGCACCGTGGTGCCCGAATTTCATCTTACGGGTCGTGGCGCCGCAAGCCAACGCCAGCAGCTGATGCCCCAGGCAGATACCGAACAGCGGCATGCGCGCCGCAAGCAATTGGCGGATGGCTTGGATCGCGTAGTCGCAAGGCTCGGGGTCGCCCGGACCGTTGGACAGGAACACGCCGTCCGGCTTGAGCGCCAGGACCTCGTCGGCGGAGGTGGTGGCCGGCACCACGGTCAGCCGACAGCCGCGTTCGGTCAACATGCGCAGAATGTTGTGCTTAACGCCAAAATCGTAGGCCACCACATGGCGCGCGATATCGCGCCGCGCTACGTAACCCTGCCCTAGGCGCCATTCGCCTTCGTCCCATTCGTACGGCGTGTCGCAGCTGACGACTCGCGCCAGATCTTGGCCCGCCATCGAACCGAAAGCACGCGCCAGTTCGATTGCGCGCTCGGCGTCGATTTGGCCTGCCATGATAGCGCCGGACTGGGCGCCGCCCTCGCGCAGGATACGCGTCAATCGTCGGGTGTCGATGCCGCCAATCGCCACCACCTTGTGTTCGATCAGGTAGTCGGACAGCGATTGTCCGGCTCGGAAGTTGCTATGCAACAGCGGCACATCGCGAACGATGAGCCCAGATGCAAAAACGGCGCGAGATTCGTTGTCCTCCGAATTCGCGCCGACGTTTCCGATATGGGGATACGTCAAAGTGACAAGTTGCTTACAATATGACGGGTCGCTAAGGATTTCCTGGTAGCCCGTGATGGAGGTATTGAATACCACCTCTCCGGCCGTCAGGCCTGTGGCGCCGATGGCGTGCCCTGAGAAAAGGCTGCCGTCGGCCAATGCGAGAATCGCGGCGGTTGTTGCAGACACGGCTTGCTCCTGATACGAGTCTGTTTACGCGCTTTTTGGAGACCGTGCGTTGCGACGCGAACGCACGCTACGCTCAAGGGGGTCGTAAACAGGCTCTAAGTCTTTTTCTGATCGTCTGACATGAATAACGGGACTGGCGCCACGCGCTCGTCCCGTTTTGCCAAACCTAATCATCATATGGCTTTCGGCAGTTTCTGGCAACCGTCAATTACATTTTTGCGACATAAAAATCAGCAAAGACGACCTTTGGCACGCCAACGGAGACGGTCTACTTACTCCCCCATTCCCTGAAATACCGCATCGACATGCACCCGGCCGGTACTGGCCGGCTCCAGCTGCAGATCGATCACATGCACACTGTGGCTTGCCTGCAAATCGGCCAGTAACGCGAGCCAGGCATCAAAACCGACCTCGCCGCGTAGCCTGACGCCGTGCGCCTCCTGCATCAGCTGCCAATCGTCGGTGTCCAGGCCGAGCGCATTGGCGCGTTCGGTTAGCAAGACGGATACCCGAGCGGCGGGCACGACCGATACCGGCGGCTGCGAGCGCAACGCGCGCCATTCCTTGGCCAATGCCGCCATCCGATCGGCATCGACCCGTTGCGCCAACTGAGCCTGGCGCGCCTGTTCGACAGCCTGCCACAACGGCCACCAAACCAAGCGCAGCAGCAGCGCGGCCAACAGCAACACGCACAAGACGCGGCCAAGCGGTTTGCCGACGCGCCGCACTGCCGCGGCAGCCGGCCGCCATTGCCCAACTGTCATTCTCATGGCCGCGCCCCCTCTCGTCGTACCGGGGCGAAGAGCAACGTCACCTGACCGGGGGCCGGCACGGTAACCGTCCAGCCCTGTGCGGCCAGGCGACTACGCTGCGCCGGCGCAACCTCGGCCGGCAGCGTTTCGCCCTCGACCGTCAGTTCGCCGTGGCGATAACGTAGCCGACGCAGCGCCCCCTGTTCGGTCAACGCCGGTTGCAACGCCACCAACATCGGCAGGAAATCGCCATCCTGCGCCAAGCCATGCCGTGTGCGCTCGACCGCCAGTTGCCGGCGCGCCTGGTTCAGCACGTCTTCGCCAACAGCCTGACGAACACCCATGCGTCCGGCTGCCTCGGTCATGCCATCGACCATCCGCCACTGTTGCCAACGTAGCCACCCCAGCTCGCCGGCCGACAAGGTCAAATCGAGCAACGCCAACGCCAACAACGCCATCCCCGCTTGACGGGCGATACGCAGCCATTGCCGGCCGAATTGACGCCAACGCCGGCGCCCGGCGGCAAAATCGTATGCCGGGTCGACCGCAGCCGTGCGCCAATCCGGCCGTGCCCGATGCGTTACGGGCAAGTCCTGCAGGGCGGCCGGCAAGGGTGCATCGCCGCACAGCAGGATTTGCGCGGGCGATGCCCAGGCGCGCAGATCGTGCCACAGGGCATCGCCCAGCAAAGGCACGCACAAGGCGCGGTGGTAGCCCAAACGCAGCGCCCAACCGCTATCCAAGCGCGCCAATGTCCAACCGTCCGCCGGCGGCTCGGGCAGGCACAGTTCCTCCGGCACGATCCGGGTCACGCTCTGCCCCGCCGCTGAGAGACTCGCCATGATTCGGCGCAGGGGCGCCTGCGCGGTAAGGCAAACCTGCGGCGCCCGTCCAGTCGACTGCAGGCTGTAACGATTTTCCTCCGGCGCGTTGAGTAGCCCCTCCTCCAGGGCAAAACCCAGTACCGACTCGCCTTGCCGCGCCGCGCCCGGCGGCAGGGATGGCTCGGCGAAACGGCACAGGCCGGCGGCCAGCACCAGTTCGCAATCGTCGGCGGGCGGCGGCGGCTCATCGCCATCGCCCTCCCGTAGCACGGCGCCCAGGCCACTACTCAGCGCCCAGCGCCATTCGGCATCGACGGATTCGGCCGGCAGATAAACTCTCAGAACAGACATGACGAACTTTCATTCATGACAAAGGAGGCAGTGCCCCCCGATCCGGACGGGCCAGCACACGCACCCGCCCAGCTTCCACTTTAAGAATGGCATCGATCCGCCGCACGGCAGTGTGGTAGCGCACTGTTCCGCTCAGCAGAAAAATCGAGGATCCCGCGCCGAACATCTGTTGTGCGCCGTCATCGGGTCGACGCCCAAGCCGTGAGAAAAAGTCGCTGGCATCGCGAAACGGCAGTCGCTCCCGTCCCTGCACCACTTGAGCGATCGTGCCAAGCGACGAGTCTTGCACCATCGCCGCCAACAGTTGCGGCGAGGCGGTATTCAAGTTCACCAGGTTGAACTCGGACGGCAGCAGTGCGACATAGGGCGCCAGCACACGCAAAACCTGCGGCGCGTATCCAGGCACTTCGCCCAACTGGCGCCAGTCGCGCACCGCGCGCACCGGCCTGGGGTCTTGATCCTGGGCATCGGGGTCGCGCAACGCCCGCCACTTGACCAGGCTGTCGGCCAAGGCGCCCGGCAATTGCAACGCGGTAAGCAGGCGTCGGTAGCTGTCGAGCATGCTTTTGTTGATTCGCCCCTGTGGGTCGGCCAATGCATTCAGGTTGAGCCGCGACTGCAAATCGGTTAGGTCGGCCTGCCAGCGATAATCGCCCTCCTGACCGCGCCAAGGACGCGCCCAAGGCTGGTTCAATGCCACCAGCGGCGTCGGGCGCAGGCGCAATCCGGCCCAGGCCAATTGCGCGTCGAGCAACAACTGAGCCTGGGCGCGCTGTCGATCCGCTTCCACCTGCTGCCACCATAAGCTCTGCTGCCACAGAACCAGGCTCGCAGCCGAAGCCGCCAGCGCCACCAACAGCAGCGCCATGATCACCGCCATGCCGCGCTCGGCCTTCACGACACTCTCCAGTAACGCGTGATCGTACCGAAAGCCGGGTTGCTCACCTGCATCTCCAAGAGCCGCGGCCGATTCTCGCCGCCTTGGCGCCAGCTATCCACCCAGCGCCCATCCTCGAGTTGCAGCCGCCAATGCACGCGATAACCCGCGCCCAAGAGCGGAAAGGTCTGGCCGGCGGCCCGCGCGGTCGACCAGTCGAGCCCGCCGACCCCGACTTGATAGGCCACATCGTCGACGCCACTGGCCAGCAAGCTACTGGGCAAGGCCAGACGCAACACCTGCCGATCCGTGTCGCCCTCCAGTTGCACACTGGGCACACTGCCCACGGCAGGCGACAGATTGCTCACCTCGCCGCCGAGCCGGGCAAACACCCGTGCCAGATCCACCCATTGCGCCGATACCTCCATCAAACGCTCGCGGGAGATCAACAGTGCGCTGAAGCCCTTGTAGCCCAACACCGATAGAATCGCCATCAGGCTCATCGCCACCAGGAGCTCGATCAGCGTCATTCCGGCCTGATTTCGGCGCATGGCGTTCATTCGCGCCGCCTCGGCACAAAGCTCACCAGACTGGCCAAGGGATAGTCCGCGCCTCGACCTGACTGCACGCTGATCTCGACGCGCAGTAGTCCCTCCTCGTCGCTCGGTGCCACGGACTGATGCCAGCGCCAATCGTGATCGTCGCGCGACAGCGCGCCGCGTTGTTCGCCCAGCGGCGGCGGGTTATCCGACCGCTGTAGCCAAGCCATCAAATCCTCGGCCACCCAGCCTGCCAGCATGCGCTCGCGCAAGGTCATGCTGTTCTCGGCCGCCAAGCCGCTGGCACGCAGCAACGCCGCCAGGGCAATGGCGGTAATCGCCAGCGCTACCAGCACCTCCAATAAAGTAAACCCCCGCTCGTCTTTCACGGTACGCCTCCGGCCACGGTCACCCGCCCCAGGGGCGACAGCGTCAGATCCACTTGGCGCTCGTCGGTCTGCAGACGCAAGACCAGCCATGGGCTCTGCCCCTGCAGCCATAAGTCCCAAGGCGACGAGCCGGGGGCGCGCCGCACGCTGGCGCGGATACCGTCCGGCCACTGGTGCGCGGCGAAAAACGCATCGCCGACCGTCTGCCAGCGCCCTTGCGCATCGCGGCGGCGAAAGGCATAGCCATCCGGACGCCAGTCGAGCGCCAGCGGATCCCCTTCCTCGGCCGCCGCCACGCTCTGCTCCAGTACGCGCGCCAAACGATAGCTCTCGTCTTGCAGTTGACGATGGCTATCCGGTCGCATCGACAATGTCAGCGATGTCGTCATGATGCCGATGATCGCGATGACCACCAGCACTTCGAGCAGCGTGAAACCGCGCATGCCGCTTATTGCATCCAGTTGCCGATATCGGCATTGACGCCCTCGCCACCCGGTTGGCCGTCGGCCCCCAGGCTCCATAAATCGACTTCGCCATGGGTACCTGGATTGGCGTAACGATAGGGTGTACCCCACGGATCTTCGGGCAGACGTTCGAGGTAGCCTCCCGGCTTCCAGTTTCTCGGCTCGGGCGGCAACGACGGTTTTTGCACCAAGGCAGACAAGCCCTGCGCCGTGGTCGGATAACGACCGTTATCAAGCCGGTAGAGCTTAAGCGCCTGCATCAATGCGTTGATATCCTGCTTCGCAGCGACGATGCGCGCCTCATCGGGCCGACCCATCACCTTAGGGACGATCAGCGCCCCCAATACGCCGAGAATGACGATGACCACCATGATTTCGATCAGGGTAAAACCCCGTTGACGATTTCCTGCCTGCTGCATAACCGCTCCTTGTCGTTAGCCCCGCTGACTTATCGCACCATCTGATTCATATCGATAATGGGCAGCATGATGGCCAACACGATCACCAGCACCACGCCCCCCATGAATAGGATCAACAACGGCTCCATCAAGGCACTGAAAGTGCCGAGCCGTCGTTCGACCTCTTGTTGCTGCTGTTCGGCAGCGCGCTCCAGCATGGTGGCCAGGGTGCCGCTGGCCTCGCCGCTACCGACCAAGTGCACCAGCACCGGCGGAAAGCAGCCGCGTTCCGACAGCGCGCGTGCCAGGGTCTGCCCCTCGCGCACGGCGTCCGCGACGGTAGACAGCGCTTCGCGCAGGATCAGACAACCCAGCAACGGTCGCACTGTGGACAAGGCGCTCAGTAGCGGTACGCCGCTGGACACCAGGATCGCCAGGGTACTGGCCATGCGCGCGGTATTGAGCGCCAGCACCAGACTCCCTACGACAGGCAGGCGCAACAGGCGGGTTTCGACGGCGCGTCGCCAAACGGGCCGCGCCAAGGCTCGCTGCAACGCCAGCACCGAGAGCGCCAGCGCCAGCAGCATCGCCACACCCCATTCGCGCAGGTTGGCCGACACGGCCATCAGTGCCCGAGTCAGCCATGGCAGCGCTTGATGGCTCTGCACGAAGACGCCGACCACCTGGGGCACCACCCAAGTCATCAGGCCGGTCACCACCAGCACGGCCACCAGCATGACCGCAGCGGGGTAGGCCAGGGCCTGAACCACCTTCTGACGCGCACGCGCACGTCGCTCCAGATAGTCGGCCAGCCGCGCCAACACCGCGCCGAGACGACCGCTATGCTCGCCGGCGTCGATCAGTGCGCGATAAAGCGGCGAAAAGACGCCAGGCCGCGCCTCGAGCGCATGGGCAAAACTCTGGCCCTGCAGAATGTCGCCGCGCAGTCCTTCGAGCACTTGGCGCGGCGTACTGGCGGCCGTCTGCTCGATCACCGCCGTCAATGCCCGCTCCAGCGGCAAACCGGCATTGAGCAGCGTCGACAGTTGTTGAGTCAGCAATACCAGACTGCCGGAGGACAATCCGCCGCGCCGCAGTTGCGCCACGGTTCGCCCTTGCGGAGCAAGAACGGTCGGCACCAGCCCCTGCTCGCGCAGTCGACTGCGCGCCTGGCGAGCCGAATCGGCCTGCAGGGTGCCGCGCACACGCCGACCGCCGGCATCGAGTGCCTGATAACGGAAATTGGCCATGTCAGGTTCTCGTCACGCGCAGCACCTCTTCCAGCGAGGTCTCCCCGGCATCGACGCGCAGCATGCCCTCGTCGCGCAGGCAGCGCATCCCGTGCTGCGCCGCATGCTGGCGCATCTGCTGCTCGGCGGCCCCGGCATGGATCAGCCGCTGCAGCGCTTCGTCGACGGTGAGCAATTCGTACAACCCCATACGACCGCGATAACCGCTGAAACCGCAAACGGCACAACCGACCGGACGATAACGTCCGCCCTCGCCTACCGGCTGACGGCAGTCCGGACACAGCCGGCGTACCAGACGTTGCGCCATCACCGCCAGCAGCGACGATGCCAGCAAGAACGGTTCGACCCCCATATCGGCCAAGCGCGTCACCGCGCTGGCGGCATCGTTGGTATGCAACGTGGCCAGCACCAGATGGCCGGTCAGCGATGCTTGGATGGCGATCTGGGCGGTTTCCAAGTCGCGGATCTCGCCGATCATGATCACGTCCGGGTCTTGTCGCAGCATGGCGCGCAACGCCCGGGCGAAGTTCATTTCGATGCGTGGGTTGACTTGGGTCTGGCCGATGCCCGGCAGGTGGTATTCGACCGGATCTTCGACGGTCATGATGTTGGTGCGTCCGGCATCCAGACGCGACAAGGCGGCATACAAGGTGGTGGTCTTGCCGGAACCGGTCGGGCCGGTCACCAGGAAAATACCGTGCGGCTGACGGATCACCCGATCCACGGCCGTCAGGGTATCCGGCTGCATACCGAGCGCGCTCAGATCGAGCCTGGCCGCCTCCTTATCCAGCAAGCGCAACACCACCCGCTCGCCGAAGCCGGTCGGCAAGGTGGAGACGCGCACATCGACCGGGCGCCCACCCAAGCGCAACGAGATGCGGCCGTCTTGCGGCAGCCGTTTTTCGGCGATATCGAGGCTCGCCATGATCTTGATGCGCGACACCATGGCGGCATGCAGCGCACGATGCGGCCGAACGATGTCGCGTAGCGTGCCGTCGAGGCGGAAGCGCACCACCGAGTGATCCTCGAAAGGTTCGATGTGAATATCCGAGGCCTGATCGCGCAGGGCCTGCGCCAACAGCGCGTTGATCATGCGAATGATCGGCGCGTCGCCCTCGCTCTCCAACAAATCCTCCACGGTGGGCAGCGCTTCGATCATGCTGGCCACGTCGAGCGTCTGCCCGACATCGTCCACCACGCCGGCCGCGCCATCGTGGTTGGCGTAAAACCGCGCCAGCGACTGCTCGAAGTCGCGCCCCGCCTGCAATTCGACTCGCGTCGGCGCGCCGAATAGCCGCTGCACCTCGCTCCAACCGTCAGGCAGCGCCCCCTCGCGCACCAGCCAAGCGCCGTCGTCCAGGCGCAGCACGCCACGATCGCGGGCAAAGGCAAACGGCAACCGCTCGCTCACGGCTTGGACTCCGGTTGCAGTGCCTTGATACCGGTGGGAAGGGACTCCAGCGCGCTCTTGGCGTCCAGCGGCAAGGGCTGCGCGTTTTTACGCTCGCTTTCGCCGATGATGTAGCGGTATCGATCCTCGGCGATGGCCCGCGCACCGGCGTCGTCGCGCAAGATGGTCGGCTTGAGGAACACCAGCAAATTGGTCTTTACGCGTGATTTCGTCTGATGGCGGAACAGCCAACCGACGCCCGGCAGGTCGCCCAACAGCGGCACTTTGTCTTCCGTATCGTTGACGGTCTCCTGGATCAGGCCGCCGATGGCGATGATACCGCCGTCGTCGACGGTGACCGAGGTCTCCACCGAACGGATGTTGAACTCCGGCTGCAACGTATTGGCGCTGTTCGGGTCGATCGACGACGCGGTCTGCAGAATCTTCATCCGCACGGTACCGCCTTCGGAAATCTGCGGCACGATGGCAAGTTTCAGACCCACCGTTTTGCGATCGAAGCTGTTGTATACCGTCGTGGCGCCACTGCTGCCGCTGGTAATGGGCGATTGCGCCGTCTGTACCGAAACCTCCTTGGCGATCTCGATACGCGCCGGTTCGTTGTCGGTCGCCATCAGCGTCGGATTGGACAGCACGTTGCCCTCGGCCTTGGTTTCCAGCGCACGCGCCAGCGCGGTCAGGTCGAGCACATTGCCCAGCCCAGGCACATGCAGCACGCCGCGGCCGGTACCGGCGCTCAAACCAAGACCTTGATTGGCGAGTTGAATCGTCAGATTGCCCCCCGTCGTCGCGCCCGAGGTCGAGCCCGAAATGGCGGTTGGCTGCTGCGCCATCCATTGCACGCCAAGCTCCTGCAGACGCTGCGCCGAGACTTCCATCACCAGGGTTTCGACGTAGACCTGGGCGCGGCGGCGGTCGAGCAAATCGACCACCGTGCGCAGATTGCGATACATGCTGTCCGGCACGTTCAGAATCAGCGCATTGCTGGCCGTATCCGCCTGGATCAGCGAACCGGCATTGCCAGCGGCACCTTGCTGCTGCTGGGTATCGGCCGTGCCGTTGTCACTGGAGGATGGCATCGAGGGCGCAGAAGTGGGCTGTGCGACGGCGCTATTGTCGGCATTGCCGCCGGTCGTTCCCTGGCCGATACCGCTGGCAGCCGACGACGACGGCAAACTGCTGGTCTTGCGGGTTTCGGTCAGCGGCGCCGCGCTGCTGCTCAACAGCGCGCGCAGCGTCTGCGCCACGCGGGCGGCGTCGGCATTCTTCAGGTAGATCACGCGCACATTGGCGCCGGCCTGGCTCGGTTGATCCAGCATGCGCACTAGTTGCTTGACCTGGTTCAGTCGTCCGGGCAGATCGGCGCGCACCAGCAGCACGTTGGCACGGCTATCGGCATTGATGTTCAGGCGGCTGCCATCGGCGGCGTTATCCTGCATCAATTTCGTCAGCGTACCGGCCAACTCGGGTGCGGAAGCGTATAGCAGCGGAATCACCGCCGTCTGGCCATCGGCCACGCCCTCGACGCTGGCGACGATGGACTCGATACGGCGGATGTTGTCGGCGTAGTCCGTGACCACCAACGCGTTGGCTTGCGCAAAAGCCGATAGCGCGTTATTGGGCGATACGATTGGGCGGATCACCGGCAAAAGCTGGGCGGCATTGCTGTTTTTCAACATGAACACGCGAGTGATCAGCCGTTCGCCGTCGCCGCGGTGCGTACTACCGACCCGGGCATGCAGCTTGGCGTCCGCCTCCGGCACGATCTTGACCACCCCATTGCCCTCGACGGCGCTGAAGCCCTGCAGCCGCAACGACGACAGCAGGATCTGGTAGGCAAGCTGACGCGACACCGGTTGCGCCGAGATGATGTTGACCGTGCCCTTGACGCGCGGGTCGAGTAGGAAATTCCGACCGGTCAGCTCGCCGATGGCGCGCACCACGGTATCGATGTCGGCATTGGCGAAGTTGAGGGTCACGGTCTCGCCGGACGATGGCTCGGCGGCGACGGCCGGCAGGACGCTGCATGCGAACGCCAGGCAGAATAACACGGCAGTTAAAGCCTGCTTGCGCGCTTTGAGACGCTTCATTCGTCGTCCCCCAGCGGAGGTGCCTCGGCGCCGCTCGACACGCCGGCTGCGCCGCCCGTTGCGGCACGGTTTAACGGATAAAATTGGCGCGCCCGCCCCAACGCCAACGTCAGCCCCTCTGGCGCAATGGTCATCACCTGCCAATCGCCGACGCGTTGGCCGGTCAGCAAGGCGCTATCGCCGCCATCGTGGCGTGCAATGGCAAAGCCGGGCTGCCGAGCGCCTTGACCGGGCGCAAAGACGCCCAGCACGGTCAGCTGCGGCGCGACAGGCGGCGTCTCGACGCCGAACCAATGCCGGTTGGCAGCCTGAGCGGCATCGGCGACAAGGTCGGGCTGAGCATCGCGTAGCGATGAGGCGGGCTGATTCGCCAATAGCGGGTGTAAACGCCAGCCGGTCCAGCCAATGCAGGCCATCAGGATCAGGGCGCGTGCCGCCGGCAACGCCAGTGCCGCCGCCCCCCGAGCCAACCGGGGTGAAAGAGTATCGAAAAAGTAGAGGTTCATCCTGTCCGAGCGTACTGATCGTCGCCGTCCCCTTCACCTGTTCATAGGAACAGGTGGTCGAAAACACAGGTACGATGTAGTGACAATGCTTAAGCGCCTAATTCGGCGTGTCATTATTAACAATCTGTTAAAAATGACAAGGGTGCGTGGTCGGCCCGACCTCGGAACAATAAGGAAGAATAGCAAACAGCCAGGGTGCGGTCGCACCCCGGCCATGTCAGCCGATGCTGAATTTAGAAATGGGCCTCGTCCAGCGCCAACGCGCTCTCGGCCCCCTCGACGATGGCATGCGCCAGACCGCCGCTTTGCGGTAGCAGATGCTCGCCGTAGAAACGCGCCGTTGTCAGCTTACTTTCGAGGAATACAACATCCGCGCCATGCTCGCCCAGCAGGCGTTGGGCGATCAGCGCGGCACGCCCCATCTGCCAACCGCCGAGCACGATGCCCATCAGCTTGAGAAACGGCACCGAGCCGGCGGCCGGCCACGTTGGCCGGGCGTTGAAATGTTCGAGCACGAAGCCGATGGCACGGCTGGCGTCGGCGGCCGCGCGGCGTAAATTGCGCGCCAGATCCGACAAACCGGCCCCATCCAGCTCGCGCACGGTCATCAACACCTCTTCCAACAGCGCCTGCGCTACCGCCCCGTTGTCGGCGGCCGTCTTGCGACCGATCAGATCCAGTGCCTGAATACCGGTGGTGCCCTCGTAGATGGCAGTAATACGGGCATCGCGATAGTACTGCGCCACGCCGGTTTCCTCGATATAACCCATGCCGCCGTGAACCTGGATGGCCATCGAGGTGATCTCGTTGGCCTGCTCGGTATTCCAGCCCTTGACGATCGGAATCAGGAAATTGAGCAAGGCCTGATTCTTGGCACGCTCTTCCGGCACCGGGTGGTGCCCGGCGCGATCCAGCGCGGCGGCGGCATAGCATGCCAACGCACGCTGCGCCTCGATCTGCGCGCGCATGGTCATCAACATGCGGCGGATATCCGGATGGCGGATGATCGGCACCCCCGCCGCATCCGCGGAACCGACGGCACGGCTTTGCACCCGCTCGCGCGCGTAATTGACCGCGGCCTGGTAGGCGCGCTCGGAAACGGCCAGTCCCTCGATGCCGACACCGAGCCGGGCATGGTTCATCATGGTGAACATGTAGGCCAGTCCCTTGTTCTCCTCGCCCACCAAGTAGCCGATGGCCCCCGCCTGGTCGCCGAAGCTCATGACCGCGGTCGGGCTGCCATGGATGCCGAGCTTGTGCTCGATCGACACGCAGCGCACGTCGTTTTTCGCGCCCAGGCTACCATCGGCATTCACCAGGAACTTCGGCACGATGAATAGCGAAATGCCCTTCACCCCGGCCGGCGCATCGGGCAGGCGTGCCAGCACCAAGTGGACGATGTTGTCCGCCATGTCGTGCTCGCCCCAGGTAATGAAGATTTTCTGACCTTGAATACGGTAGCTGCCGTCCGCCTGGCGTTCGGCGCGGGTGCGAACCTGGGCCAGATCGGAACCGGCCTGCGGCTCGGTCAGGTTCATGGTGCCGGTCCATTCGCCCGAGGCCATGCGCGGTAGATAAAGCTGCTTGAGCACATCGCTGGCATGGTGCTCGATCGCTTCCAGTGCACCGAGCGTCAGCATCGGCGCCAACGAGAACGCCAGGTTGGCCGAACACCACATTTCCTCGGCGGCCAACGCCACCAGGGCAGGCAGGCCTTGCCCGCCGTAGTCGGCCGGCGCGCGCAACCCCACCCAACCGGACTCGACGTAACGTTGCCAAGCCTCCTTGAAGCCTGGCGCGGCGGTGACCTCGCCATCGTGCCAGCGCGCCCCCTGGTCGCCCTGCCGGTTGATCGGCGCCAGCTCCTGTTCGGCGAATTTCGCGCCCTCCTCCAGGATGGCCTCCACCAACTCGACGCTGCAGTCCTCGTAGCCCGGCAGGCTGCAGATCGACGGCAGCTCGGCGATCTGGTTCAACACGAAGTTGAGCTCCTTGAGCGGTGCCTGATAGTTCATTTTCTTCTCCCGTGTTACTGCATATCGTTATAAAAAAACCGGCAAGCTGCGTCGATGGGCCGCTTGCCGGTTTTGGTTACTGCTTCATGGTGCTCAGGCCTTGGACAATTCGGCCAACAGTTCGGGCACCACGGTGAACAGGTCGCCAACGATGCCGTAGTCGGCCACCTGGAAAATCGGTGCCTCCTCGTCCTTGTTGATGGCCACGATCACCTTGGAATCCTTCATGCCGGCCAGATGCTGGATGGCGCCGGAAATACCGACCGCGACGTACAGTTGCGGTGCGACCACCTTGCCGGTTTGGCCGACCTGGAAGTCGTTCGGCGCGTAGCCGGCATCCACGGCGGCGCGCGAAGCGCCTAATGCGGCACCGAGTTTATCGGCCAGCGGTTCGAGCACCGCCTTGAACTGCTCGGCCGACCCCAGTGCGCGACCGCCGGAAACGATGATGCTGGCGGAAGCCAGTTCCGGACGGTCGGACTTGGTCAGCTCTTGCGAGACGAAGCGCGACACCGACGCATCGCCCGCGGCGGCCACGTTCTCCAACACTGCGGCACCGCCCGTCGCGGCCACCAGATCGAATGCGGTGGTGCGCACGGTGATCACCTTGATGCGATCGGACGATTCGACAGTGGCCAGTACGTTGCCCGCATAGATCGGGCGCACGAACACGCTCGGCGATTCGACGGCGACAATGTCGGAAATCTGCGCCACGTCGAGTATCGCGGCGACGCGCGGCAGGAAGTTCTTGCCGCTGGCAGTGGCGGGCGCCAATACATGGCTGTAGCCGTCGGCCAGGGCGATCACCAGGCGCGCCAGATTCTCAGCCAGGCCGTGCGCATAGAGCGCATCGTCGGCGAGCAACACCTTGGCGACGCCGGCGGCTTGCTTCGCGGCCTCAGCCACAGCGCCGCACTGGTGACCGGCCACCAGCAGATGGATGTCGCCGCCGATCTTGCCGGCTGCGGCCAGGGTATTCAGGGTGCCTGCCTTCAGGCTGTGATTGTCGTGTTCAGCAATAACAAGAATGGCCATGTCACAGCACCTTTGCTTCGTTCTTGAGTTTGGCCACCAGCTCGGCTGCATTGGCCACCTTGACGCCGGCGGCACGGCTGCCCGGTTCGGCGACTTTCAGGGTTTTGAGACGTGCGGACGGGTCGACGCCCAGATCCGCCGGGGTCAATTTGTCGAGCGGCTTCTTCTTGGCGGCCATGATATTCGGCAGCTTGACGTAACGCGGCTCGTTCAGGCGCAAGTCGGTGGTGACGATGGCCGGCAGGCGCAATTCGACGGTTTCCATGCCGCCGTCGATCTCGCGCGTCACATTGAGGCTCTCGCTCGCGACGACCACCTTGGAGGCAAAGGTGCCTTGGCCCCAGCCCAACAATGCGGACAGCATCTGACCGGTCTGGTTGGCATCGTCGTCGATCGCCTGCTTGCCGAGGATCACCAACTGCGGCTGTTCGCGCTCGACCACGCTCTTGAGCAGCTTGGCCACCGCCAGCGGCTGCAACTCGACCTCGGTTTCCACCAGGATGGCGCGATCTGCGCCCATGGCCAGCGCGGTGCGCAGCGTTTCCTCGCACTGCTTGACGCCGAGCGACACCACCACGATTTCCGAGACCTTGCCTGCTTCTTTCAGGCGAACGGCCTCTTCCACCGCGATTTCGTCGAACGGATTCATCGACATTTTCACATTGGCGATATCAACGCCGGAGCCGTCGGCTTTGACACGGACTTTCACGTTGTAATCAACAACGCGCTTCACTGCGACAAGGGCTTTCATCGTTCTGGTTCACCATATTGAGCATATTGGGTTGTATCAAAGGCGCAGCGTAGACGTGCATGCAGTCGAGGCCGGTCTGGTTGCCGGTTGTCGTCGACTGAGGATACGTCATGAATTATGCATGACAAGACAATTCAAACAAGCGTTTGTTTTACTTGCCACCAGCATAACGTCGCATAAATGCAACCAACTTCCGATACTACGTCATCTATCGATAATTTGCATGGCAGCAAACTGCGCTACTATGGACTCACAATTTCATTGTCATAGACAGGACACACAATGACCGTTTACTTCGAAGATCTGAACATGGGCGACAGTGCCGAATTCGGCAAGACCATCACCGAGGCCGACGTGCTCATGTTCGCCGCCGCCTGCGGCGACACCAATCCGGTGCATTTCAATCAAGCCTATGCCGAGACGACCCCGTTCAAGACGCGCATCGCACACGGCATGCTGACCGCCAGTCTGATCTCGACCATCCTCGGCACCAAACTGCCGGGCGAAGGCACAATCTACCTGTCGCAATCGGCCAAGTTCAAAGCCCCGGTAAAACTAGGAGAAACCGTGGTGGCACGCGTGACGGTGGTCGCGCTGGATGGAACCAAAAAGCGGGTCACGCTGGCGACGCAATGCGCGGTGGGCGACAAAGTGGTGATGGAAGGCGAGTCGCTGGTCATCGCGCCGACTCGCACCTGATTCACTCCCGGCTCGGCACGCCGTGCCGGGCCAGCGCCCAGGCGACATGCTCGCGCACCAGAGCCGACGGATCGTCTGCGCGCGCGAGCAAAGCCGCCCTGACCTCGTCCGAGGACGGCGCATTCCCCAGCCCCACCGCCAAATTGCGCAGCCAACGCTGATAACCGATGCGATAGATCGGACTGCCGGCCATGCGCGCGCCAAAATCGGCCTCGCTCCAAGCGAATAGCTCGACCAGGCTCGCGCGGTCGAGCCCATGGCGCACATCGAAATCCGCCTCCGCGCCGGCCGCCGCGAAGCGATTCCACGGGCACGCCAACTGGCAATCGTCGCAACCGTAGACCCGATTGCCGATCAGTGGTCGCAAGGCCACGGGAATCGCCCCGGCGAGTTCGATGGTGAGATAGGAAATACAGCGGCGCGCGTCGACCTGGTACGGCGCGACAATCGCACCGGTTGGACAGGCATCCAGACAGCTGCGGCAACGACCGCAGTGCTCTTGCTGCGGCGGATCGGCTGGCAGCGGCAGCGTGGTGAACAGTTCGCCGAGGAAAAACAGCGAACCCTGCTCGCGCGTCAGCAGGAGCGTGTGCTTACCGCGCCACCCCAGGCCAGCCTGGGCTGCGAGCGCCACCTCGGCGACCGGCGCGCTATCGGTGAAGGCGCGGTGGCCAATCGGCCCGACAGCCGCCTGGATACGATCGGCCAGCTTTTGCAACCGCCCGCGCAGCACCTTGTGATAATCGCGCCCCAGCGCGTAGCGCGATAGATAGGCCTGCTGGCCATCCTGCAACTGGGTTGCGGCATCGGCGGCATGTGCCGGCCAATAGTTCATGCGCACGCTGACGATCGACAAAGTGCCGGGCACCAGTTCGTCCGGCCGCACTCGCATGGCGCCGTGACGCTGCATATAGTCCATCTCGCCATGGAAACCCGCGGCGAGCCAATCGGCCAGCCGCCGTTCTGCCTCTGCCGGCAATGACGGACGGGTAATATGCGCATCGGCGAAACCGAATTCCCGGCTCCAGGCTTTGATTTGCCGCGCCAATTCGGGATAATCCGGAGATTGAAAGGAAATGTCGCTCATGGATTCATATGATACCAGCCAAAGCCATCTGCCCGACGAAGCCGCCACATTGGCGCTCGCCGGTCGTTTCGCGCGCGCACTTTCGCCGGGCTTGGTGATCCACCTCCATGGCGACCTGGGCGCCGGCAAAACCACCTTCACCCGTGGCCTGCTCGCAGGCCTAGGCTGGCACGGCAAGGTCAAAAGTCCGACCTATACGCTGGTGGAGAGCTATCCGCTCGCTCCCTTCACGTTACACCACTTCGACCTGTATCGCTTCGCCGACCCCGAGGAATGGGAGGAGGCAGGCTTTCGCGAATATTTCGGCCAAGAGACCGTGTGTCTGGTGGAGTGGCCGGACAAGGCGCAAGGCCTGCTACCGCCGGCGGATCTGATCCTGGCACTGGAAGTGGCCGAGCAGGGCCGACACTACCGATTCACCGCTTTGACCGAGGCAGGAAAAACATGTCTGACACGCCATTCGACCCAAACCGCCGCCGACTGCTGAACCTGGCCGCCGCAACGCTGATCCTGTCGGTCAGCCGCGTAAGCCAGGCCGCCGAGAGCCAGTTGGTCGCCGTGCGCGTCTGGCCCTCGTCCACTTATACCCGCGTGACGCTGGAAACCAGCGCCGCGGTGCAATTCAAGACATTCACCCTGGCCAATCCGGATCGACTGGTGGTCGACCTGCAAGGCCTCAGCCTCAACAGCATCCTCAAAGACATCGGCAACCAGATCAATGCCACCGATCCGTTCATCAAATCGGCGCGCGCCGGGCAGTTCTCGCCGGATACCGTGCGCCTGGTGCTAGAACTGAAAACGCCAATCAAGCCACAGGTGTTCACGCTGGCGCCGATCGCCGACTTCAAGAACCGGCTGGTGGTCGACCTATACCCAACCGGTGCCGCCGCGCAGGACGACCCTCTGCTGGGGCTCCTGGAGGACTACAACAAGGGCACCATGACCCAGCCCGAGGTGCGCACCCGCAGCAAACCGGCGCCAAGCAGTACCCGGCCGATCGTGATCATGCTCGATCCGGGCCATGGCGGAGAAGATCCGGGCGCCACGGGCCCGGCCGGCAATCACGAAAAGAATGTGGTGATCAAGATCGCCCATCTGCTCAAGACGCTGATCGAGGCGGATGGCAATATGAAGGCCTACATGACGCGCGAGGACGATGTATTCATCCCGCTCGGCGTCAGGGTGGCCAAGGCGCGCAAGCTGAACGCCGACCTGTTCATTTCGATCCATGCCGACGCATTTCCCAACCCGAGCGCAAACGGAACCTCTGTGTTTGCGCTCTCGGACAAAGGGGCCACCAGCACCGCCGCCCGCTACCTGGCACAAAGCCAGAACGCCGCCGACCTGATCGGCGGGGTCAAGATCGCCAATACCCGCGACAAATATCTGGCCAATACGCTGTTCGACCTGACTCAGACCGCCACCATCAACGACAGCCTGAAACTTGGCCGACTGGTGCTCAATCAGGCCGGAGCGCTCAACCGGCTACACCGCGGGAAAGTCGAACAAGCGGGGTTCGCAGTCCTGAAGGCCCCCGATATACCTTCCATCCTGGTAGAAACCGCCTTCATCAGTAACCCCGACGAAGAGCAGCGATTGATCAGCAGCGATTTCCAGCAAAAGATGGCGCAAGCGATCTTCGACGGCATCAAAGTCTACTTCGCCCAAGGGGCGGCGCTGGCCCGGGTGTAATCCACGCGGGCACCCATCGCCGGCAAACGAAAACGGCAAGCATCCTGAACTGACCCCAATAAGTTGGACAGTTTGCTGCTAGGCTTGCCAGGCCTGAGTTCTGTACCTTACAGGACTCAGGCCTTTTAGCTTGAGCTTGA
>NZ_SNZP01000022.1:0-16142 GCF_004363805.1 Paludibacterium purpuratum
TTGGCCGACCAGACTATGTCGGCCACGCAGAATGTGGAAGAGTTGCTGGCGACGATCCAGGAACAAGTCACCACGTCGAGCGAGACCATGGTCGCCATGGCGGAGCAGGTGCACACCGGCATCTCGGTCTCGCAACAGGCCGGCGACTCGATCGAGGCCGCCTCGCGCGACATCAATACGCTGATCGAACATGTGCGGGTCATCGCCGAGGCCAGCGGCTCGCAAAACGACAAGGTACACGCCATCGCCGCGCAAATCGGCGAAGTCGTCGAGAGTACGCAACAACAATTGATCGACGCTCGCGAGCTGGCGACGCGCGCCACCCAAGTCAGCGAGCAGTGCGACCTACTACTGACCGAGGTCGGCGAATTCCGCTTTGCCGGTCACAAGCGCATGCGCCAAGTGGTCGAGGAAGAGATCGCCAAGTGGCAGCTCACCCGGTTGGACCCGGACGACCTGGACCGCAAGCTCTGCGCTTTATTCCAACGCGAAACCACTTTCGAGATGTTGTGCATCACCGATACCAACGGCCGCCAAATCAGTTCGGACGTCGAATCGGGCAAAGTGAACATCGACGGCCGCAAGAACAATTGGAGCGACCGCCGCTGGTTCCAGGAACCGGCGCGTCAGCGCCGGCTGTTCGTGTCCGACTTGTACCGCTCGGTCGACACCAATCAGTATTGCTTCACCATCGGCACACCGCTATTCGACCAGAAGGGGCAATTGCTCGGCGTGATGAGCGCGGATGTCCGCTTCAACCATATCGTCGGGCAGTAGCGCGACGCGGTATCAACGCACCACCCGCATGTCGTCGCCATGGATCTGCAGGCGTACCGACGTACCCACCGGCATTAGGTCGGCGGCATTGCGGTTGAGGCGATCGACCAGCAGTTGGACGCCACGGCTCTCCACCTGATAACGGATCACGCCGCCCAGCAGTTGGTGGCGGCGGATGACGCCCTCGAACGTCCCCAATTCGTGACTGCCCGTCGCCAGCACATGGATCGACTCCGGGCGGATCGCCATGTGCCCATCGATATGCATCCCCAGCAATTGATGCGCCTCAGCGGCCTTGAGCAGGTTGTAATTGCCCATGAAGCGCGCCACGAATTCGGTTTCGGGACGGGTATAAATCTCTTCGGCGCTGCCGTGTTGCTCCACCCTGCCCTGATTCATCACGTAGATGCGATCCGATAAGGTCAGCGCCTCTTCCTGATCGTGGGTAACGAAGACCGTCGTCAACTGCAGCCGACGCTGAATATCGCGGATCTGCTCACGCAGATTCTTGCGAATACGCGCATCCAGCGCCGACAACGGTTCGTCCAGCAACAGAATCTTCGGCTCCACCACCAGGGCGCGCGCTAGCGCCACGCGCTGCCGCTGTCCGCCCGACAACTCGTGCGGATAATGCGCCTCCTTGCCGGTCAGCTCGACCAGCTTCATCACTTCGGCCACCTTGGCGGCGATGTCGTGCCGGGGCAGCTTACGCACCTTCAGACCGAAACCGATGTTCTGCTCGACATTCAGATTGGGAAACAGCGCGTAGTTCTGAAACACGATGCCGATGCCGCGTTTTTGCGGCGATTGCTGCGTGATGTCATGTCCGCCGACATGAATGGCGCCGGTGGTCGGCGCTTCGAAACCGGCGATCATGCGTAGCACGGTGGTCTTGCCGCAACCGCTCGGCCCGAGGAAGGTGACGAACTCGCCGCGCTCGATCGAGATATCGATGTCATGCACGACAGTGTGGGTGCCGAAACGCTTGCTGATTTGTTTGATGTCCAGGAAAGCCATGGTTTTTCCGATTCTTTGTCAATGCTGCGGCTCAGGCCGTCTTTGGCTTAGCGCGGCCGTTGTGGGCAAACACCTGAATTAGCCCCATCGAGGCCCAGGTCACCAGAAAGGCGATGATCGCCAGCGCCGAGGGTTCGTAGGCGCGGTTGGCGCCGATCAATTGCAGGTAAGGTCCGAAAGCCGGCCGGTTGAGCAGGCTGGCCATGGTGAATTCGCCGATGACCACGGCAAAGGTCAGGAACGCACCGGACAGAATGGCCGATTTGACGTTGGGAAAGATCACCCGCAGCAGGATTTCGCCCCAACCGGCGCCCAGGCTTTGCGCCGCCTCGGTCAGACCGCGCACGTCCACCGCGCGCAAGCCGGTATCGATCGAACGGTAGAGATAGGGCAACGACAGGGTCACATAGCTGGCCACCAGCAGCAGGTCGGTACTGCGCTCGTGCGCGGTCAACGGCAAGAGCGCGCTGCTGTTGTACATCTTCAGATAGCCGAACACGATGACGATGGCCGGAATCACCAACGGCAGCAAAGTGATGAACTCGACCAGCCCACGCAGGCGGGGCAGCTTGAGCTGAATCCAGTAGGCGGTCGGCACCACCAGCAGGATGCCGGTGACGATGGTCAATACCGCCATCAGCGTCGAATAACTGAAGGTGGCCTGAAACTGCGGGTCGGTGAGCACCACTTTGTAGGCGTCGAAGCTCAACGCGTCGCGGCGCATTTTCAGACTGAAGAGGAAGGTGGCCGCCAGCGGCAGCAGAAAGTACGCGCTGCCGACGATGATCGCCACCCAGGCGCCGATGCGTGAAGTCGTGCGTTTCATGCCACTCCCCTTTCCGCGCGGCTGCGCAGCCAGATATAGCCGGCATTCGATAGCCCGGTGACGACGATCATGCCCAAGGCCAGCGCATAGCCGAGGTTCTGGTCGTGCAGCACGTCGCCGCGAATCTGGGCAAATAGCAGAATCGGCACGATATTGAGCGAGCTGCCGGTCAAGGCGTAGGCCGTGGCCACCGCGCCGAAGGCATTGGCGAACAGCAACAGCGCCGAACCCAGGATACTGGGGAACAGAATCGGCAAGGCCACATGCCACCAGAAGTACCAGGTGCCGCCGCCCAGGCTTTCGCAGGCTTCGCGCCATTCGGCTTTCATGCCGTCGATGGCGGGTGCGACGATCAGCACCATCAGCGGGATTTGGAAGTACAGGTAGGTCAGGGTGAGCCCGGTGAAGCTCAGGATACTGAAGCCGGTACCGTACAGGTCGAAATCGAGATATTGGCGCAACAGCGCGGTCAACAGACCAATGCGCCCCAGCGTGGCGAGAAAGGCGAAGGCCAACGGCACGCCGGCGAAATTGGAGGCGACCCCGGAGAAGGTCATCAGCGTCGGACGAATCCAGCCAGGCAACCCGCCTTGGATGGCGGCCAGCGCCAACAAGAGGCCGATGAGCGCACCGCCGGCCGCCGAGACGAAGCTGACCTTGAAGCTGATCCAGTACGCGCCGAGGATGTCGTCGGTGAACAGCCTGGCGATATTGTTCAGGGTAAAGTGGCCCTGCGCGTCCTGCAAGGCACCGACCATCAACTGCAGCGTCGGTAGAATCAGGAACAGCAAAGCGAAAATCAGGAAGGGGGCGATACCGAGCCAGGTCAGGGCCTGGCCGGCGCGGCGACGTGAGGTCGCCCCCGAACCAGGCGCACCGGCCTGCTCTACAGTTTCAGTAATAGCCATCGGTTTTCTTTGCATATCTTTTCGCCGTCCGGCGGGCGCGACCGTGCCGCCATGATCCGCAGACCATGGCGGCCGCTTTGCGGGGAAACGCTTACTTCACGTTGCTACCGACCACACCGTCCCATTGCTTGGTGATGGCGGCCTTGTAAGTTTCCTGGTCTTGCAGCGTCGGGAACACGGCCTTTTTGTACAGGGCCGGCGACGGCAACTTAGCCAACATATCGGCCGGGATCTTCTTCTTGGCGGCCAGATCGTTGAAGCGGATCGGGTGGCAGTAGCCCTTCAGCCAGCCGATTTGGCCGGCGTCGGAATACAGATACTCCATCCACAGCTTGGCGGCGTTCGGGTGCGGCGCGTACTTGCTGATGGCCTGCACGTAGACGCCGGCCAATACACCGCTCTTCGGCACCACGACCTGCACGTTCGGGTTGCCCTTCAGGGTGTCGCGGTCGGCCAGCGCGTTATAGTCCCAACGGATGATGATCGGGGTGGTGCCTTGCGCCAGCGACGCGGCCTTGCCGATGACCGGCACGAAGTTGCCGTTCTTGTTGAGCTGGGCGAAGAACTTCAGCCCGGCGTCGGCGCCCTGTGCCGCACCCTTGGCGCCCTGGCCGATACCCGCGGCATACACGCCGGAGATCGCCTGGTTGGCCACGCGCGGGTCGCCCGCCAATGCCACGGCATTGCGATAGGCCGGCTTCTGCAGATCCTTCCAGTCGGTCGGCACTTGCTTGATCAGATCGGTGTTGACTTCGAACGCCAGGACGCCGTAGTAGTCGCCGTACCAGAAACCATCGCTATCTTTGGCTTCTTTCGGAATGCTGTTCCAGGTCGACACCTTGTACGGCTGGATTAGGCCAGCATCCTTGGCTTGCGGGCCGAAGGACAGACCGACGTCGATCACGTCCGGCGCCTGCGGGCCCATATTGCCCTTATTGGCTTTGATGGCCTCGATCTCGTCGCCCGAACCCGCATCGGGGTTCAGCTCGTTGACCGTGATGCCGTATTTGGCTTTGAAATCCGCCAGCATGGCGCCGTAGCCGCACCAGTCGTGCGGCAAGCCGATGGTGGTCAGCTGCCCTTCTTTCTTGGCAGCCTGGATCAGGCTGTCCAGATTCGTCGCCTGGGCGGCGCTCGCCAGCCCCAAGGCACCTAGTACAGCACATGCAAGCAGATTGCGGTTCATGCGTTTCTCACCCTCTGGAATAGTCCACGACAGACAAGCGCGAGGATAAACAGGCAAAATGACAGACAAATGCCAGTTTTGTGACAAATGCATTGCATGAACAGATAAGCGGTTTATCGTGCGAAAGCGACAACCGAAACGGCGGAATCAAGCCGCTCCGCGATAAGGATGGCGATCAGCGGCTGACTTCCAGGCGGTCGTAGCCCTTCCAGCGATAAATCAGTAGCGACAGCAGCCAACTACCGACGAACACGCCGATGATCAGGTAACCGAGCAAGCCGAAATGGTCGTTCAGTTCGCCGATCAGCGACCAGAAGCCGCCCTCCAACTGCAACTTGTCGGCCAACAGGCCCAAGGCCTCGATGCCGCCCACCAGGACGGCGACCAGCACCGAAATCAGCGTAATACTCAAGTTGTAATAGATCTTGCGGATCGGCTTCAGATAGGCCCAGCCATAGGCGCCCAGCATCAGGTGCCCGTCCAGGGTGTCGACCAAAGACATGCCGGCGCTAAACAGCAAGGGAAACACCATCACCGACCACGGCGACATGCCGTGCGCCGCTTGTGTGGCCGACAAGCCGAGCAAACCCACCTCGGTGGCGGTATCGAAACCGAGCCCGAATAAAAAACCCAGCGGATACATATGCCAGCTTCGCGTCACCAGGCGGAACATCGGACGAAATAGGCGCGCCAGTAAACCGCGACCGGCCAGCAGCAGGTCGAAATCATCGTCGCGATAGACACCGCCGTTCCTGACATGTCGCCAGGACTTGAGAATCGCCAGCAAGATATAGGCGTTCATCAACGCGATCAGCAACAGGAAGGTCGCCGACACCGACGTACCGATCACGCCGCCGACTTGATGGAACGATTCGAGACGACTACTCATGACCTGCGCGGCCAGCGCGACACCGACCGAGGCCAACACGACCACGCTGGAATGGCCGAAGGAGAAGCACAGGCCCACGGACACCGGCCGCTCGCCCTGCTGCATCAGCTTGCGCGTCACATTGTCGATGGCGGCGATGTGATCGGCGTCGACCGCATGGCGTAGGCCGAAGCCATAAGCCAGCAGCGCGCTACCTAACAATACCGGGTGATCGTGAAAAGCAAACAAGGCCCAGCCCCACGCCGCCAGGTTGAACACGACCAGAAAGCCGTAAATCGCCACCAACCGGGCGCGCACCCGATAGCTGGAATGCGCGACCACCCTTGCCCACTGCGCCAGCATGCCATCCCTCTCCCGCCCTGACCGGAAACCGCATCAGTATACCGCCGCTTCATACGTTTTCTTAAAATGTATGAAATCGATTTGCGGTATGTCAACTACGCATGCGGCGGCGGGAACTTTGCCTCGAATCCCTGCCGCACCGACACCGGCCGGCAAAAGATGTATATTAGATATTGATTCGAGAGGCACGCCAGGTTACACTAAAGATGTATTTATTTTATATCTTATAGAAAATGAACGCCGATACCCTACGCGAGGCACTGCGCCAAGTGATCGACCCCGAAGTCGGCATGAACATCGTCGATCTTGGGTTGATCTATCGACTGGATTGGTTGGAGAACGAGGTGAGGATCGAGATGACCATGACCTCGCCGGCCTGCCCGATGGGCGAAAGCATCATGCACGAGGTTCAGACCGTCGTGCACGACCTCGTCCCTCCCGCCTACGCCGTCGAGGTCAGTCTCGTCTGGGATCCGCCCTGGTCGCCGGCATGCATGAGCGAACGGGCTCGCAACCACTTTGGCTGGAATGGCTAACTTTCCCTGGAGCAATACAATGACTCAAGCCGCTGTCACTCTCGATGTCCGTCTGATCGAACCCCGCTTCCGCCACGCGCTGATTTTTGGCATTTTCCAGCACTTGCCGGTCGGCGAAGCGCTGCTACTGACCAACGACCACGATCCCAAGCCCTTGCATTACCAATTCCAAGCCGAAGCGCCCGAGACATTCAGCTGGACCTACCTCGAAACCGGCCCGGAACGTTGGCAAGTCCGCATCGGCAAGGAAGGCGAGATCGAAAGTCTTCAAGCACAAGGCCGCTGCTGCGGTTGACCGAGGACTGCGCCATGGCATCCCGCGCGCCGCTTAACCGCTTCCGCGTTCTGCTGGTCTTGCCGGCCATTGTGGCACTGACGGCCGGCGTGCTGTCCGGACTGGCCCGCCTCGGCCTTCCCATCTCCCTGCCATTCGCCCGTCTGCTGGGCGTGCATGGCGCGCTGATGGTCGGCGGCTTTTTCGGCACCTTGATCGGGCTGGAGCGCGCCGTGGCGCTGGCGCGCGGCTGGCCCTATCTGGCGCCGGCCGCCTCCGGGCTCGCCGCGCTTTGCCTGGTGACCGCCCCCGCCAGTGCGCTGGGGCCGTGGCTGATGGGAGGCGGCGCGCTAGTCATGACACTCGCCTGCGCCGACGTCTGGCGACGGCAGCGCGAGGCACACCTCGCCACGCTCGCCGCGGCCGCCTTCGCCTGGCTGGCGGGCAATGCCGTGTGGCTCTACACCGGCGCCATCGTCCCCGCCGTGCCGCTCTGGGCGGCCTTCCTGATTCTGACGATTGCCGGAGAACGACTGGAACTATCGCGTTTCGTCCCGACACCGCGTCCGGCGCGCCGGCTGTTCGCCGGTATCGTCTTGCTGCTGCTGGGCAGCGCCATGGTTCATGCCGCGACCGGCGAGGCATTGCGGGGTTACGCGCTGGCGTTGTTGCTACTGGCGGCATGGCTGCTGCGTTTCGACATTGCCCGTCGCACGGTCAAGACGGCGGGTTTGACCCGTTATATGGCCATCTGCCTGCTATCCGGTTACGGCTGGCTGGGCGTCTCTGCCTTGCTGGGTTTGACGGGCGCGCTCTACGCGGGCAGCCCACTGCGCGACGCGGCGCTACACGCGCTGCTATTGGGATTCGTGTTTGCCATGGTATGCGGCCACGCGCCGGTCATCGGCCCGGCACTGACCCGGCTCAAAATGCGCTGGCATCGAGGGTTTTATCTTCCGCTGCTGTTACTGCACGGTACGCTATTATTGCGTGTGGCGAGCGCCTGGCACGGCGGCCTGGCATGGCGCCAATGGGGCGCCATCGGCAATGCCCTGGTACTGGCCGTCTTTATGGCCACATTATTGGAAAGCTTCTGGGCCGCGCGCCGCCCGGCATCCAGATTAAGGAGCAAGGCGACATGAGCATGCCCCCCGCACCTTCCCGCCCCAAGCACATCGCCGCGCCCATCCGCGACATTCGGCAATGGGCGCCCAATCTCTGGTCGATCAAGATCGACAAGCCGGAAGGATTCGTCTTCACCCCCGGCCATTATGTCCGGCTCGGCATCGCGGCCGCCCCCGGACACGCCGACGGCGCGATCGTCTGGCGTGCCTATTCCATCGTGTCCGCGCCCGCCGAACCGACGCTGGAATTCCTGATCACCCTGATTCCGGACGGCGCCTTCACCGGCGTGCTGACCACCCTGCAGCCGGGCGGCAGCATCTTGCTGGAGCCCGCCGCACTCGGCTTCTTCCTGGCCGAACAACTCTCGCCGGGCGAGCATCTGTGGATGCTGGCAACCGGCACCGGCCTCGGCCCGTACATCGCCATGCTGCGCCAGCCCACCTCGCTCGCCGCCTATCGTCGGCTTGTGCTGGTTCATAGCGTGCGTCATACCCATGAACTGGCTTATGCCGAGGAGCTGGCGCAACACGCCGAAGCCTCGCAAGGCCGCTTGCACTACCTGCCCATCGTGACGCGAGAGAGCGACGCTAGCCATCTGCATGGCCGCATCCCGCAACTGCTCGCCGAAAACACGCTGCAGAGCCTGGTGCAATTACCGCTCGACCCCTCGGTCAGCCGCGTCATGGTCTGCGGCAACCCGGACTTTACCGCCGACATGCGCCAGTGGCTTAACCAGCAAAGCTTCCTCCCCTGCCGACGCGGCATGGCCGGCAGCATGCTCTTCGAGAACTACTGGTGAAGCGCAGCGCGGCGCTCGTCCCGCTCTCGCGCGAGCATCACACGGCATTGGTGCTGGCCAAGCGCATTGCGTCCCATTGCGACGATGCCGCCGCCTTGGCCGAGCTCATGCGCCAGATCCAAACCCGCCACGCAGCCGATTTGCTGGCGCACTTCGATGAGGAGGAACGGGTGCTGCCGCCCGTTTTACAAGGCGGCGACCCCGAACCCGTGCTGCGCCTCTTGGACGAACACGCCCGCCTACGAACGTTGCTACAACGGATCGATGCCGACGACCGGCAGGCATTGAACGAGTTCGCCACCTTGCTGGCGGCCCATGTGCGCTTCGAAGAGCGGGAGTTGTTTCCCCGCTTCGAAGCGCGCCTATCACTCAGCTAGTCAGCCGCCGAGCCGCGGCGAATGCGTGACCGCCACGCCGACGATATAAGCCACCGTCGCCAATGCCGCCAGAAAGAATCCCAGATTGCGCCTAGGCGATACATCGGGCCGCAACGCCTGCTTGCCGAGCAGCACATACGCCACCAGGGCAAGAAACTTGGCGGTCAACCAGCCATCGACGAACGGAAATTGATGTAGCTGGCTGGCAAGCCAGAATGCCGCCCCCAGCAAAACGGAATCGACCACATGCGGCGCGATGCGCAATAGCCGCCAGCGCCGCCATGCGACGCCCGCCAACTGCAAACCGCCACGCAGCGCGAACAGCGTGACGCTCAGCACCACGCAGGCGATGTGCAGATCCTTGACGATGAAATAGTTCATTCTCCCCCTCTTCTTTGCCAAACCGTGCCAATAAACAATATTTTACATGCATCTTACCGTGCCATCGTGGCGCTTTCACGTCATGCTCCGCACGCCATCCGCCGGCTTGACCGGAATCAAGCATTTCCATTTTAACAAATATCTCATATGCATCTTATGAAGATATATGTTAAATATATCTTATGCCCAGTCCTTTCATCCATCAGAGGGAATGAACACATGAAATCAACATGTCGGTTATGGAGATGGCTCGCGCTGGTTTGCCTGCTGTCATTCTCGGCCTTGCTATACATCGGCAAAGAAATCTATCTGTCTGCGCCACCGATCCCGAGCGCCGTCGTCGCCAGCGACGGCAAAGTGGTCTTCACCGGCGAACAGATCCAGCGCGGTCAGCAGGTCTGGCTCGCCTCGGGCGGGCAGCAAGTCGGTACCGTCTGGGGACACGGCAGTTACGTGGCGCCGGACTGGTCGGCCGATTGGCTGCATCGCGAGGCACTGGCACTGCGCGACATCCGCGCACAGCAAGACAATGGCCGTCCCTATCAGGCACTCGATGCCGAACACCAGTACATGCTGGATGGCTGGCTGCGTCAAACCATGCGCCATAACAGCTACGACCCGGCAAGCCGGCTCATCACGCTCAGCCCCGAGCGTGCTCAGGCCATCGCACAAGTGACGGCGCACTACCAAGGACTCTACGGTACCGACCCGGCATTCGACCTGCTACGCGAGCAGTACGCCATGAATGCCGACGCCGTGCCCAACCAGGCGGATCGTCAGGCCTTGGCGGCGTTCTTCTTCTGGTCCGCCTGGTCGGCGACCACCGACCGTCCGGGTCAAACCGACATTACCTACACCAATAACTGGCCGCACGAACCGCTGGTCGGCAACACCCCCACCGCGGCCAACGGCATGTGGTCCATCGTCAGCGTGATCCTGCTGATCGCGGGTATCGCCGGCATGATCTGGTTCCACAGCGCGCACGCGGAAGGCGAGCCTGTCGCCACGCCCGCCCGCGACCCGCTGCTCAACATCCGCCCCACCCCGTCGATGCGCGCCACCAAGAAATACTTCTACGTGGTGATCGGCCTGTTGCTGACCCAAGTCGGCATGGGCGCCATCACGGCGCACTACGCGGTCGAAGGCCATAGTTTCTTCGGCATGCCGCTCGCCACCATCCTGCCTTGGGTCGTCAGCCGCACCATCCACACCCAATTCGGCGTGCTATGGATCGCCACCGCCTGGCTCGCCACCGGCCTGTACATTTCGCCGCTGTTGTCGGGCCATGAGCCGAAATTGCAAAAGCTCGGCGTGGATGTGCTGTTCTGGGCCTTGATTTTCATTGTGGTCGGCTCCACCGCCTTTGGTTGGATCGGCTCGCTGCAACACCTCGGCACCAGCTTCAGCTTCTGGATCGGTAATCAGGGCCTGGCGTATACCAGCATGGGCCGGGTATGGCAGATCCTGCTCTTTATCGGCCTGTTGTTCTGGCTGCTCCTGATGGGCCGGGCACTGATGCCGGCATTGAAAAACCGTAGCACCGAAGGCCGCGGACTGATCGCCATGGTGTTCCTGTCGGCCGCCTGCATCGGCATGTTCTACGCCTCTTCGCTGGCCTGGGGCCAACGCACCCATTATTCGATGATCGAGTACTGGCGCTGGTGGCTGGTGCATCTGTGGGTGGAAGGCTTCTTCGAAGTATTCGCCACCGCGGTGATCGCGCTAATCTTCTCGCGCCTCGGCCTGATCCGCATGGAGAGCGCCAACCGCGCCATCGTGATGGAGACCATCGTCTTCCTGTTCGGCGGCATCCTCGGCACCTTGCATCACCTGTACTTCACCGGCACCTCGACCGCGGTGATCGCCGTCGGCGCCGTGTTCTCCGCCTTCGAAGTGGTACCGCTCGCGCTGATCGGCCTGGAAGGCTGGCAGACCTATCGCAAGACCCGCGCCGCGCCGTGGGTGGCAACCTACCGCTGGTCGATCCTGTGCTTCGTGGCGGTCGGCGTGTGGAACACGGTGGGCGCCGGTCTGCTCGGTTTCTCGATCAACCCGCCCATTTCGCTCTACTACGTGCAAGGTCTCAACATGACCCCGGCCCACGGCCACGCGGCACTGTTCGGCGTCTACGGCATGTTGGGCATCGGCCTGATGCTGTTTTGCCTGCGCGGGTTGTCGGAGCGCGAGAACTGGGAAGACAAGTGGCTCATGCCTAGCTTCTGGATGCTCAACATCGGGCTATTCATGATGGTGTTCCTGTCCATCCTGCCCTCCGGCATCTACCAAGCCTGGGCCAGCGTCAGCAAGGGCCTGTGGTACGCCCGTTCGCCCGAAGTCATCCATTCGGCGCTGATGCAGAACCTGGTATGGCTGCGCGTGCCGGGCGACATCGTCTTCGCCGCCGGCGTGCTCTGCCTCGGCTGGTTCGCGCTGAAACTGCTCGGCCGGCGCCGCGCCCTGACGGTCGCGACTCAGAATACCTAAGCGCCACACCCGAAAGCAGCGGGCCATACCCTGGCCCGCTGTTTGTCTTTACGGGCGCATCGCCCTTTAGCTATGGGCAGATAAGATATATACTTGTTACATCTTAATGTTTCGATTCAGTGGGGCAGTCATGCAGCTCAACCGTTTTACCGATTACTCGCTGCGCGTGCTGATCTATCTGGCCTACAAAGACGGCGCACTTGCGACGATCAACGAAATATCGAGCAAGTACGCGCTGTCGGAAGGGCATTTGATGAAGGTGGTTCACCACCTGGCGAAATGCGGCTATATCACCACCCTGCGTGGCAAAGGGGGTGGCATGCGCCTGGCGCGTCCGGCGGCGGAAATCAATCTGGGGGCCGTGGTGCGCGACTCGGAGGAAACGCTGAATATCGTCGAGTGCCTGAAAAACGACTACGAGGGAGACTGCAAGCTGTTCGGCGCCTGCAAGTTGATGTCCGTACTACAGAATGCGCACGGACTGTTCCTGAATCACCTCGACCAGTTCTCCCTGGCCGACCTCCTCCAGCCGCAAACGCCGCCATTCGCCGTGGCCACGCTTCAGCCGATGAAGGCCATGCGGCACCCTGCCTAAACGGCCAGGTCGATTCATTCGGACAACAGGTAAACTATTCGAGATTACTGCTGGTGCGAGCGGAGAGACTCGAACTCTCACGCCTTGCGGCGCTGGAACCTAAATCCAGTGCGTCTACCAATTCCGCCACGCTCGCCAATCGACATCAAAGCGTCTAAGATTGCATCGCTTCGATCAAGGACGGCAATAGTACCTGAAGCCCGCCTTCGCATCAACCCAGCGGACTGCACTCTTGAAGAAACTAATTCTGCAGCAATATGTCTATTCGCATGCAGTCCGCAACTTATAACCATTGGGAGAAATCCATATGCACCCGAACCTTCAAACGGCATACAGCTCGACCTTGGCCGACTCGCGCCAAAAGGTTCTGCGCAACACCTATGCCCTACTCGGCTTGTCGATGATTCCCGCCGTCCTCGGCGCAATCGTCGGCACCAATCTTGCCTACTATTTCTTCGTCAGCCCAATCATGTTCACGGTGGGTTTCCTCATCGCCACCTATGGGCTGATGTTTGCCGTCGAAAAGAACCGCTACTCTTCGACCGGCGCATATCTGATGTTCGTGCTGACCTTCGTCATGGGTCTCTGGCTCGGCCCGTTGCTGCAAATCGCCTTACACCTGAAAAACGGCCCGGCACTCATTGCCACCGCAGCGGGCGCCACTTCGCTGATCTTTCTGGTGATGGCCACCATCGGCGCAACCACCAAGCGCGATTTCCGTGGCCTCGACGGCTTTCTGACCACTGGTATCATCGTGCTCTTGGTCTGCATCATCGCCAACCTCTTCCTGCACCTGCCGATATTCCAGCTGATCATTGCTGGCGGCATCGCGATTTTCAGTGCACTGACGATCATGCGGCAGGTCAACCTGGTGGTCGAGGGCGGTGAAACCAGCTACATTTCGGCCGCACTGACCATTTTCGTCATGATTTACAACCTGTTCTCCAGCCTGCTGCAGATCCTGATTGCCATCAGCGGCAACAACCGCAACTAAGCCTAGGCTTCGCGCAAACGACAACGCCCTGCGATGCAGGGCGTTTTTTGTTGCCGAGGGCACACGATCAATCCGGCAGCCAGATCGGCCACACGCCATCCGGCGCGCGGCAATCCGTCGCCACCGCCACCGAGGGCACCGCGGCCAGACGGCCATCCGCCAGAAAAAGCAACGGCCACGACTGGCGCAGCGCCGGCGGAATGCCCGCCTCTTGCAGCAGCGTTTTCACCGGCTTGTGCCCCACTTCGAGCCGCAGCCGCTCGCCACCGCAGCGCTGACGCAATTCGACGCCCTCGCGCAGCAAGTCGCGCGCAATACCCCGTTCGTGCGTCACCCATTGCAAAAGGCCGCCGTGACATGTCTGCTCGCCGGCCTCGAAAAGACCGGTCAGCGATTGACGCTGCGGCAGCGGACCGCCCCCCAGGCGCACGGCCCACACTTGATCGCGATAGCGCAACAAACTCAAAGCACCGACGCGCAATTGAGGGTGGCGATCCGCGCCGGCGGTCAGCAACTGGCCATGAAAATCCGCCAGCGCGTCCGGCCCCGCCTCCCCGGCCTCCAGACGCTTGAGCCAACGCGCCAGCAACTGCCGCTGGCGCGGCATGCCGAGCGTCCGCAACCGGGACAGCAACAAACGTCCTTGCTGCAAGCAGGCGTCGAGATCCTGATCCGCCACCTCATCGAGAATTTGCGCCGCCTGCCCCATCATGTGCGCGCAGCGCTGCAGATGCTGCCGGTAGTCCGGCAGCGCGGATTCGATCAGGGGCAGGATGTCGTGGCGCAGCAGATTGCGGCGCCAACGGGTATCGGCGTTGCTCTCGTCGGTCACCCAGGTCAGCGCATGGGTCGCGGCATAGGCTTCCAGCTCGCGGCGCGACCAGGCCAGCAAGGGGCGCCACAGCCAGAGCCGATCCAAGCGGCGCAACTCGGGCATGGCGGCAAGCGCATGCGGTCCGCCGCCACGCAGCAACTGTAACAAGACGGTTTCGGACTGATCGTCCAGATGATGCGCCAGGGCCAGGCCGGCCGCGGACGACTGGCGATAAACCCGATAACGCGCGTCGCGCGCGACCGCCTCCAGGCTCTCGCCGCCAGCCGGGCGCACATCGACCCGCTCGACTCTGAGCGGCACGCCGCGCGCCAGACAGGCCTGCCGGCAATGCTCGACCCATTCGTCGGCATGCTGGCTCAGGCCGTGGTGCACATGCACGGCGGACAAGTGAAAATGGCGCTGCTCGCGGCAGCGCCATAACAGATCGAGCAGCACCATGGAATCCAGGCCGCCCGACAACCCCACCTCGATCGACGCCTGGCCAGCCAGCTCGGCCGGCCAGTGCGTCAGCAGGGTCGATAGCGGATCAAGCCGCTTCTTCCTTGAATCGTCCATAGCTCATCAGCCGGTCGAAACGGGTTTTGAGCAAGTCATCGACCGTGCGACCGGACAAGTCCTTCAATTGCTCGACCAGCGCGCGCTTCATGCTATTCATGATCTGAGCATGATCGCGATGCGCGCCGCCCAGCGGCTCGTTGATCACGCGATCGACCAAGCCCAGCGTCTTCAAGCGGTGCGCGGTAATACCCAGGGCTTCGGCGGCGTCGGAGGCGCGCTCGGCGGTCTTCCACAAAATCGAAGCACAACCCTCCGGCGAAATGACCGAATAGGTCGAGTATTGCAGCATGTTCAGATAGTCGCCGATGGCGATGGCCAACGCACCGCCGGAGCCACCCTCGCCGATTACCGTGGAGATGACCGGAACGCGCAGCTTGGACATCTCGTAGAGATTGCGGCCGATGGCCTCGCTCTGCCCGCGCTCTTCGGCATCGATGCCCGGATAGGCGCCCGGCGTGTCGACGAAGGTAATGATCGGCATACCGAACTTCTCGGCCAGCTTCATCAAACGCAGGGCCTTGCGATAGCCCTCCGGACGCGGCATGCCGAAGTTACGGTACAGCTTTTCCTTGGTGTCGCGCCCTTTTTGCTGGCCGATAATCATCACCGACTGGCCGTTGAAACGGGCCATGCCGCCGACAATCGCCGGATCGTCGGCAAAAGCGCGATCGCCATGCAATTCGTTGAAATCGGTGAACAGCGCACCGATATAGTCAAGCGTGTACGGGCGTTGCGGATGGCGCGCCACTTGCGAAATCTGCCAGGGCGTCAACTTGCCGTATAACGTCTTGGTCAGCTCCTGGCTTTTCTTCTGCAGGCGCGCAATTTCTTCGGAAATGTCCAGAACGGAGTCGTCCTGCACAAAACGCAATTCTTCAATCTTGTTCTCGAGCTCGGCGATCGGTTGCTCAAAATCGAGAAAGGTCGGTTTCATTCGTTACATCGTCCGCGTATGGGGAATCGGCAAATGATACATGAGGCCGATTGACCTCGTCACCTTTTCTGTCCGACAAAATGCGGCCGCTTACTTTGTTTAAAGGAATCGGCAATTTGCATAAAGTTTTTTGGTTTATCCACTTGCGCAAAAATTTCCCATATGTTTTAATTCGCCTCCTCTCCTGCCGAGCACTGGCGGGGGTTAGCAGGGCGTTTAGCTCAGTTGGTAGAGCGTCTGCCTTACAAGCAGAATGTCGGCGGTTCGACTCCGTCAACGCCCACCAGGTTGGAGCGGTAGTTCAG
>NZ_SNZP01000022.1:16240-37153 GCF_004363805.1 Paludibacterium purpuratum
GAGGGCGTTTAGCTCAGTTGGTAGAGCGTCTGCCTTACAAGCAGAATGTCGGCGGTTCGACTCCGTCAACGCCCACCAGGTTGGAGCGGTAGTTCAGTTGGTTAGAATACCGGCCTGTCACGCCGGGGGTCGCGGGTTCGAGTCCCGTCCGCTCCGCCAACCTGACCATGCAGAATTTTAGGTCGTCGATCGTCAAGGTCGAAAACCGGATTGTTTTTCCGGGCGTTTAGCTCAGTTGGTAGAGCGTCTGCCTTACAAGCAGAATGTCGGCGGTTCGACTCCGTCAACGCCCACCAGGGTTTGGAGTGGTAGTTCAGTTGGTTAGAATACCGGCCTGTCACGCCGGGGGTCGCGGGTTCGAGTCCCGTCCGCTCCGCCAACCCACACACATTGCCGAGTTTGAGTATTCGGGCGTTTAGCTCAGTTGGTAGAGCGTCTGCCTTACAAGCAGAATGTCGGCGGTTCGACTCCGTCAACGCCCACCAGGTTGGAGCGGTAGTTCAGTTGGTTAGAATACCGGCCTGTCACGCCGGGGGTCGCGGGTTCGAGTCCCGTCCGCTCCGCCAACCTCAAAGATTTGCCGAATTTCAGTATTCGGGCGTTTAGCTCAGTTGGTAGAGCGTCTGCCTTACAAGCAGAATGTCGGCGGTTCGACTCCGTCAACGCCCACCAGAGTTCGGAGCGGTAGTTCAGTTGGTTAGAATACCGGCCTGTCACGCCGGGGGTCGCGGGTTCGAGTCCCGTCCGCTCCGCCAAACAAGCAAAGCCCGTTGATTCGTCAACGGGCTTTGTCTTTTCCAGGTCACCCTCCCCGCACACCTTCTCATGCCAATTGATTAGGAAGTGATCGCTACCTATAATACCCCCCATGACAACCAAGATGACTGCACCCAAGCGCCACAGCCCGGGACGACCCCGGCAGTTCGACATGGACGAAATGCTGGACAAGGCGATTCAGGTTTTTCAGGCGCGAGGCTATTTCAGCGCCTCGATATCCGAAATCCGCAAGGCGACCGGTCTAACCGAAGGCAGCCTTTACAAAGCATTCGCCGACAAAAAGGCCCTGTTTTCGGCAGCGTTCGAGCGCTATTACAGCAAGCGAATGACGGGACTTCAGGGCATCTTGCGCGCGGACGACAGCGGCCGGGAAAACCTGCTGGCGATGTTGCGCCATTATGCGAACCTATCCAGCGGCGAGCATGGCAAGCTCGGATGCCTGATTGTCGGCAGCGCCGCCATGCTGAGCGTGCTAGACGACGATCTGAGCCACGACGTCAAAGCCGCCCTCCAGCAAATCGAATCCACCCTGGCCACCCTCGTCGTCAAAGGTCAGGCGGACGGATCGATCCGCTCGGATCTCGACCCCACGGCAACGGCGAAATGGCTGTGGTGCATGCTGTTGGGCATGCGAATCGCCGGCAAGGCAGGCCGTCGGCGCGAAGAATTCGATCAAGTCGCAGAGCAAGTTTCGGCCTTGCTTAAACAGCCGTAAAAATTTTCACCAATTAGGAAACAATCGTTACCTATTGAAAAGGAGAAAGCATGAATCAACCGCTAAGCAACAAAACAGCCATCGTCACTGGCGGCGGAACCGGCATCGGCCAGGCGGTCAGCCTGCTCCTCGCGCAACAAGGGGCGGCCGTCGTCGTGGTGTATTCGCGCAGCGAAAACGAGGCCATGCAAACGGTCGGCAAAATTCGAGACGATGGCGGACAGGCGATTGCCGTTCAGGCAAGCGTGGAAAACGAACGATCGGTACAGGCCATGGTGGAAACGGCGGTCAAAACCTATGGCGGCCTCGACTACCTGGTGAACAACGCGGCAATCACCCGGCAATTGCGCCTCGACGATCTGGCGGCGATTACCCAAGACATTTGGGATGAGCTGCTTGCCGTCAATGTCAGGGGCACATTCAATTGCTGCAAGGCCGCCGCGCCCCACCTCAAATCGCGCCCGGACGCCGCCATTGTCAACATAGGCAGCATTGCCGGCGAAACGGGATATGGATCGTCACTGCCCTATGCCGTCTCCAAATCGGCGGTGCACGGCATGACCCGCTCGCTGGCCCGCGCCCTCGCGCCGGACGTCCGCGTCAATTGCCTTGCTCCCGGCGCCGTCGATACACGCTGGTGGCAAGGCAACGAGGACAAAATGCGGGCGCTTTCCGGAAACCTGCCCTTGCAGCGGATTTCCACGCCGGAAGACATCGCCCAACTGGTTTTGATGCTCTTGCAGGCCAAATCCATGACCGGCCAGATCGTGCGGGCGGAAAACGGCCAAACGCTCTAGCTGTAGGGCACGTTCGCGTAGGATGCGTTAGCGAAGCAACGCATCAACCTCAGAACGGCGGGTTGCTTCGCGAACCCGCCCTACGCGAACCCATCCACACACTGTGCTTTATCGTATCTTACGTTGCTGCAACAGCGTGAAAGCGATCACCAGGGCAAAGAACATCAGCACCCAGAACGGCATGGCCATGCCGAGGAAACGCCAGTCGACCACCGCGCACTCGCCGCTGCCCATCAAGATCTTTTCCAACGCATGGGTAAACGGCAGGGTTTGCAGCAAATAGTCCAGGCCCGGCCCGCATTGCGGCACCTGGTCCGGCGGCAAACTTTGCAGCCACAGTTGACGGGCAGACACCCCGGCGCCGGCCAATGCCGCCAACGCCACCAACGCCGACCACAGGCGGAAGCCCCAACGGCGCGGATTGCACAAACCGGCCAACAGCGCCAGCACGCCGACCGACACGACGCCCACGCGCTGCAGCATACACAGCGGGCACGGATCCAGCCCCATCACGTACTGCGCGTAAAAAGCGAACCCCATGGCGCCGACACAGGCGGCACTAATCAAAAAGAATCCGGCACGACGACCCGGCAGCCCCATACATTCCCCTCTAATTAATTAGTTCGAATGAAAACGAAATAGGATACAGAAACCAGATTAAAGTTCCAGGAAATTCAGAATTTCCGCCTTTTGTTTCAGAGCATCCTTATAGCCAAGCGAAATCAAATCTCGGCAATAACCAGGCTCGAACAGCAGATAGGTCGCCAACGACAGGCCGCGGCGGCGCGTCGCGCCGGTGCCATGCAGAATAAAACGCAACACGGGCGGAAACAGGTGCACATGCTTGCGGGCGATATCCTCCAGCGAGGCGCTCGGATTAAGCAAAAAAACCTCCACGCGTTTAAGCGGCGTCTGCGCAGCCAGATCGCCATGCCCGCCCAAGAGCGACACGGTATGGTTGACGCGAATCAGCCGCTCCATATCGCTGGCCATACTATCGGCGAAAATACTGTTGAGCAGGTGGCCGAACACTTGCGCGGGCGATGGATAGCCGCCATCGCGCACCGAGGAGCGATGGCTGGCGAGCCCGACCACGAACAGCTTTTGCGCGCCAAGATGCAGCGCCGGCGATAGCGGCGCCATCTGCCGCACCGCGCCGTCGCAAAAGAAACGATCGCCGACCCGGGCTGCGGGAAAGATCAGCGGCAGCGCGGACGAGGCCATCAGATGATCCAGACCGATCTTTTCGCGCACGCCGATACGCATCTGGCGCGTCCACTCACCCACCTCGGGTGCGCCGTCGAAAAACGTGACCGACTGCCCGCTATTGAAACAGGAAGCCGTCAACGCCAAGGCATGCAAGGCACCGGCATCGATCGCCCGGTCGATGCCGGAGAAAGTCACCACCCGGGCCAGATAGTCGCGTAGCGGTGCATTATCGAGAAAGCTCTTCGGGTTCGGCCAAATACGACCGGCGGAGGCGATCGACACGCCGAAATGCAGGAAAGTCTTGAGGAAATACAGCATGTCCGACTGGTAGACGTCGGCAATACGGATCTGACGCCAGAGTTGCGCCAAGTGGCCCGCCGCCACACGGAAATCCTCCGCGGCGCAAGCAAGGCCCGTGGCATTGATCGCGCCGGCCGAGGTGCCACAGATGACCGGGAAGGGATTTTTGCGCGGATCCGGCAGAATGTGGGAAATCGCCAGCAGCACACCGGCCTGATACGCGGCGCGCGCGCCGCCACCGGCCAGCACCAGCCCCACCTTGGCTTGTTCTTTCACGACGGCGCCCCGCTTTCTGTTTTTATGCGGATTCGGACAGGACGGTTTGTCTCCCAAGCGGGGCGATGAGCCCGCCACTTCAAAGCTAGTACAGCACCTCGGTCGCGTCCAGGCTGCGCCATAAATACCAGGTGGCCACAGTACGCCACGGGCGCCAGCGCTCGCCCAACAGGCGCAGTTCGGCCGGCTTAGGCACGGCCGCGTGACCGTAGCAGCGCGCCATCGCCTTTTGCAGGCCGATATCGTCCACCGGCCACACATCGGGACGCATCAGGTTGAACATCAGGAACATCTCGGCGGTCCAGCGACCGATGCCGCGCACCGCCGTCAACTCGACGATGATCGCCTCGTCGTCGAGCAAGGCCAGATGAGCCGGGTCGAGATGGCCGTCGGCGAAATGCCGCGCCAGATCGTGCGCATACTCGACCTTGCGCTGCGACAGACCAGCCTGGCGCAGCGCCTCGGGCGACACCGACAGCAAGGACCCCGGATCGCTCAATGCCGCCAGTGCGCCGAGCCGGTTCCAGATGGCATCGGCGGCGGCAATCGAAATCTGCTGCCCGACGATCGCGCGCAACAAGGTTTCGAAAGGCTCGCCACGGGTGCGCAGCACCGAGCCGTCGAACTGGCGGATCAGCGCCGCCATCACCGCATCGTCGGCCGACAGGACGGCGCAAGCGTCGTCCCAGTACGCTGGCGTACTCACGCCTGGCCGGCCACCGACATCGACGACACCAGCACGGAGCCGATGCGTGTGGCGCCGCGCACCACCGAATCGGTACCGATGGCCGTCACACGCTGGAACAGATCGCGCAAATTGTCGGCCACGGTAATTTCTTCCACCGGGTGCACGATCACGCCGTTCTCCACCCAGAAGCCGGCCGCGCCGCGCGAATAGTCGCCTGTCACGGTGTTGACGCCGTGACCGAGCAGTTCGGTCACCAAGAGCCCGGAACCCATTTCGCTCAGCAACGCCGGCAATGTCTGGCCGGTGCTGTGCACCAGCAGGTTATGCGCGCCGCCCGCGTTGCCGGTGGTACTCAAGCCCAGCTTGCGCGCCGAATAACTGCCCAGCAGATAGCCGGTCAACACCCCGCGATCGATCAGTCGGCGCGCACGGGTCTCCACCCCTTCGCTATCGAACGCCCCGCTGGCCAAACCGCGCAGCAAGAACGGATCTTCGTCGATGGTGACCACCGGCGAAAACACTTCGGTGCCTTGCGCGCCGAGCAGAAAACTCGACTGGCGATACAAGTTGCCGCCGCTGACTGCCGTAACCAAATGCCCGATCAACGAAGCCGCCACATTGGCTTCGAAAATGACCGGATAACGACCGGTTTTGAGCGGCCGCGCGCCCAGGCGGCGCACGGTGCGCTCGCCGGCGAGACGGCCGACCTCGTCCGCGCTCGCCAGATCCTGCGGATGGCGCGCAGCGCTATACCAGTAGTCGCGCTGCATCGCCTCGTTCTCTTCGGCCACCACCGCGGCGGACAGACTGTAACGCGTGCTCGGAAACCCCTGGCAGAACCCTTGGCTATTGGCATAGATGAACTGGCTGGCTTGGCGCGACAGCGTTCCCCCTTCGGAGTTGACGATGCGGCTATCGACCGAACGCGCCGCCTGCTCGCACTCGCGCGTTAGAGCCACGGCATCGTCCATCGACAAATCCCACGGGTGGTACAAATCCAGATCGGGAAACTCCGTCGCCAACAAAGCGGCATCCGCCAGGCCGGAACAAGGGTCTTCGGCGGTGAAGCGGGCAATATTGGCCGCGGCCTCCACCGTGTCGGCCAGCGCGCGCTCCGAAAAATCGGAGGTGCTGGCATGCCCCTTCTTCTGGCCGAAATAGACCGTCACCCCCACGCCCTTATCCTGGTTGTACTCGACGGTCTCCACTTCGCCCAGCCGCACGCTGACGGTCTGACCCAACCCTTCGGACACATCCACTTCGCAAGCGGTGGCGCCCCGGCGACTGGCCAGTTCCAGCACATGTTGGGCGATCTGTTCGAGGGCGGTGCGACTGAAGCTGAAGCTATTTTCTGTCATGGTCTTTTTCACAATCGAATAAAGAGTGGGCGCCCGCCAGGGCGGGCTTTTCCGGTATCATACCAGCCTTGAATAAAGAAGAGACCGAGACAACCATGGCCGACTACCTGAATGATGGACCAGAAGACGAATTTGTCAGCAAGACGCAGCTCAAAAAACAAATGGATGCGCTGCAGGACCTCGGCCGCGAGCTGCTCGAACTGTCCAACGACAAGCTAAAGAAAATCGACCTGCCGGAAGACTTGGCCGACGCCCTCCGCGAATACAAGCGCATCAGCTCGCACGGCGCCAAAAAGCGGCAGGAGCAGTATATCGGCCGCCTGATGCGCGACATCGACCCCGAGCCGATCCGCGCGTACCTGGCCATCGGCAAGGGCGAATCCGCCGCGCACACCGGCTGGCTGCACCAGGTCGAACGCTGGCGCGAGCGCCTGTTGGAAGACGACAAGACCCTGCCGGCCTTCGTCGACGAATTTCCGCAGGCCGACGTCCAACAACTGCGCAACCTGATCCGCAACGCGCGCAAGGAAAAACTGGAAGCCCGGCCGCCGAAATTCTTCCGTCAACTGTTCCAGGCCATCAAGGACATCATCCCCGAACCGGCCATTCCGGGCGCACGTCAAGCTGAGGAGAACGAGGAATGACGCTGAAGATCGGCCTGGTATCGGTATCCGACCGCGCCGCCAGCGGCGTGTACCAAGACCGCGGCTTGCCCGCGCTGGCCGACTGGCTGCAATCGGCCCTGACCTCCCCATTCAGCATCGAGACCCGGCTGATTCCCGACGAACAGCCGCAGATCGAAGCCACGCTGATCGAGCTGATCGATCAACTGGGCTGCCACCTGGTGCTCACCACCGGGGGCACCGGCCCGGCGCCGCGCGACGTCACTCCCGACGCCACGCTGGCGGTCGCCGAGCGCGAAATGCCGGGCTTCGGCGAGCAGATGCGCCAGATCAGCCTGCGCTTCGTGCCCACCGCCATTCTGTCGCGCCAAGTGGGGGCGATCCGCAAGCAGGCGCTGATCCTCAACCTGCCCGGCCAACCCAAGGCCATCCGCGAAACCCTGGAAGGCCTGCGCGATGCCGACGGCCAGAGCGTGGTGCCCGGCATCTTCGCCGCCGTGCCCTATTGCCTGGAACTGATCGGCGGTCCGCGCGTGGAAACCGACCCCGCGGTGATCAAGGCCTTCCGACCCAAATCGGCACAATGAACTATATCCCGCCTCGCTGGCTGCCCGGCGGCCACGCCCAGACCATCTGGCCGGCGCTGATACTGCGCCCCGCCCGCCCGGCTTACCGCCGCGAACTATGGCCGACGCCGGACGGCGGCCAGATCGCGCTCGACTTCGTCGATGGCAAGGACAGCGCACCGCTCTGCGTCCTGTTCCATGGACTGGAAGGCAGCAGCGACAGCCATTATGCCCGCTCGCTGATGCAGGCGGTCGCCCAGCGCGGCTGGCACGGCGTGGTACCGCACTTTCGCGGCTGCGGCGGCGTCGACAACACCTTGGCGCGCGCCTACCACGCCGGCGATGCCGCCGAGATCCGCTGGATTCTGCAACGCCTGGCCCAACGGCACGAACAATTGTTCGCCGCCGGCGTCTCGCTCGGCGGCAGCATGCTGCTCAACTACTTGGCGGAAGACGGCGCAGCGGCCCTGCCTTGCGCGGCGGCCGCGGTTTCCACGCCGCTGGATCTGACCGCCGCCAGCCAGCAGCTAGACCGTGGCCTGGGCCGGCTGTTCTACACCCGCATGTTCATGAACACCCTCAAGACCAAGGCGCTGGCACAGCTCAAACACCACCCGGGCCTGTTCGACCCGGCGCATGTCCGGCGCGCCGCCACCTTTGCCGACTTCGACCATGCGGTCACCGCGCCGATCCACGGCTACCCCAGCGGCAGCGCCTACTGGCGAAGCGCCAGCAGCAAACAGCGGCTAGACCGTATCGCCAAGCCGACCCTGGTCCTCAACGCCAAGAACGACCCGTTCCTGCCGGCAAGCGCCCTGCCCGACCATAGCCAGGTCGCGCCCAGCGTCGAACTGGAATTTCCGCCGTGCGGCGGCCATGTCGGCTTCGTCACCGGGCCATTCCCCGGCCGGCTCGATTGGTTGCCCAACCGTCTACTGCGCCATTTCGATCGGTACGCAACGGCAAAGTAGGAACTTTCCCAAATACACCTCATCTAAATCTGACGTCCACCGTCATGTCAGTGAGGTTTAACCATGGAAAACAAACGACGCCTTCTCGTCCTCTGTGTCGTTGCCGTGACAATGACCGGTTGTGCCGAGATGCCCCGCCAGCAGCGCAACACTGCCATCGGCGCCACTGCCGGCGCCGTCGCCGGATCGATTCTTACCGACGGCGACCCCCTGGCCACCCTCGGCGGCGCAGCCATCGGCGGTGTCATCGGCTACAAGACCACGCCAACCCGCCACCATTGATCGACCGGCCTTTCCTCCGATCCACAAGCGGCGCCAAACTGCTATCATCGATTCATTACGCTCGATAACGGTCGCTCATGTCCCACTTCTCACGCATGGAATGGCGCCGCCTGCTCTCTACCCGGCGGTTCAAGGTCAATCAAGGTATCGTCAAGGAAACGCGCACCCCGGCTACCGAAGAGGGTAGCCCGGGGCTGCGCACCGACTTTCACATCGACCACGACCGCGTGGTGTTCTCCAGCGCCTTCCGCCGCCTTGGCCGCAAGACCCAGGTTCACCCGCTGGCACGCCACGATCACACGCACAACCGGCTGACCCATAGCGTCGAAGTGGCCAGCGTCGGCCGCAGCCTAGGCAACCGCGTCGGCATGATGATGCAGCACGCGCAGATTCTGCCCGCCGGCTACACCCCGCACGACATCGGCGCCGTGGTGCAGGTGGCTTGCCTCGCGCACGACATCGGCAACCCGCCCTTCGGCCACACCGGCGAAGACGCCATGCGCGACTGGTTCCGCCAACCGAAAAACGCCCACTTCCTGGCGCCGCTCTCCGCCGAGGAACAACGCGACATCCAGACCTACGAAGGCAACGCGCACAGCCTGCGCATGGTCGGCTCGCTGGAGATGTACGCCAGCGAGGGCGGCATGCGGCTCACCTCGGCCGCCATCGGCACACTGATCAAATACCCATGGACGGCCGACGCGCCGCCCGCACTCGGCCGCGACAAATTCAACATCTACCGCACCGAGCTGCCCTACTTCGAACGCGTCGCCGACGAATTGGGCCTGATCCGCCAGGAAAGCCATGTCTGGGCGCGACACCCGCTGTCCTACCTGATGGAAGCCGCCGACGACATCTGCTACGCCATCCTCGACCTGGAAGACGCGGTCGAAATCGGCATTCTGGACGTCAAGGAGTTCGAAAGCCTGTTCGCCGGCTTCGCCGAATACGAACGCGTATGGGAAACCGACGACGTGCGGCAAAAATGCGCCATGCTGCGCGGCATTGCCGTCGGCCGCTGCGTCAGCGAAGTGGCCGACAAGTTCATGCTGCACCACGACTCGCTGCTGGCCGGCACCTTCGCAGCCAAAGACCTGCTCAACGTCTGCGCCCCCTCCGTGCAGGGCACCCTGATCAAAGCCAAGGAACTGGCCAGCAACAAGGTCTACCGCCATCACACCAAACTGGTGACCGAACTGGCCGCCTACCCGTGCCTGGCCGTATTGCTCGATGTACTGGTACCGGCGATCTTCGCCCTGCACACCCGCGGCCGCGACCAGCTCACCCCGCGTGAAAACCGCGCGCTGGGTTTGATGGAACACGGCGGTCAAATACAGCCCACCCTGTACCAGGCCTATATGCGCGTTCTCGACTTTATCGGCGCCATGACCGACAACTACGCCGCCAACCTGGCGCGCGACATCTCCGGCATCGGCATCCTATGAGCCAGACAACTCGCTTCTGCCTGGTGCGCCATGGCGAAACCGACTGGAACATCGAACACCGGCTGCAAGGCCAGATCGACATCCGCCTCAACGACGTCGGCCAGCAGCAGGCCGAACAGCTCAGCCAGGCGCTCGCCCACGCCGGCCACGGCTTCGCCGCGCTCTACGTCAGCGACCTCGCGCGTGCGCGCCAGACCGCCGACGCCATCTCGCGCCACAACGGCCTGGCCCCCATCGCCACCGAGCGCTTGCGCGAGCGCCACTTCGGTCCGTTCCAGGGCCTGACCTACGCCGAGGCCGAAGTACGCATCCCCGAAGCCTATCGCCAGTTCAAATCGCGCGACCCGGCCTACGTGCCCGGCAGCGGCGAAAGCCTGGAAGCGTTTCAGCACCGCGTACACTGCTTTCTGGACGAAACGGCCGCACGCCACCCCGGGCAGACCATCCTGGTGGTCAGCCACGGCGGCGTACTCGACATCGCCTACCGGCGGGCCAACGACCTGCCGATCACCCGGCAACGCGACTTCCCCATCCCCAACGCCGCGCTCAACTGGATCAGCCATTGCGACGGCCGCTGGCAACTGGATCGCTGGGCCGACGAAAGCCACCTGGCACACAGCCGCGACGAAATCTGAGGAGCCCGCCATGATCAAGAAAAGCGACGCCGAATGGCGCAGCCAACTGAGCCCGGAAGCCTACCGCGTCACCCGGCAGGCCGGCACCGAAGCGCCGTTCAGCGGCGAACACTACCCGCGTAACGACGCCGGCGACTACCTTTGCATCTGCTGCGGCGCCCTGCTGTTCCACGCCGACACCAAATTCGACGCCGGCTGCGGCTGGCCCAGCTTCTGGGAACAAGCTGCCGACGGCGCCATCACCCGCCTCACCGACCGCACGCACGGCATGGTGCGCACCGAAGTGCGCTGCGCCCAGTGCGACGCCCACCTCGGCCACGTGTTCGACGACGGCCCGGCGCCGACGGGCGAACGGTATTGTATTAATTCGGTGGCGCTGAGGTTCGAGGCGGAGGGCTGACGGTTTTAAATCACGATTTTACTAATAAACCGATCAAAATAATTATAAAATTCTTCTTTCTTACTAAGGTGAACATTATGATCGGGATGAGATATTTCACAAATAAATGAATTTTTAATATCTCTTCTCATCCTTTCAAAATCATCATCATTCACTGCCTCGTGACTACTGGATCTGGCAATCATTGTCGGACAGCCAATTTCACCCAAAACATCATACCAATTGTGATAGTTTGCTATATTGGCACTAATGGCTTGAATGCTATACATCATACTATAGCCGGCAGGTGTTTCTACAAGACTATTCATGAAGTATTGATAGCTAAGTTCGGATTGCATTTCTTTTTTAATAAACTCGCTAGCTTCAGACAAGGAAGAAAATGGCAATGGCCAATTGAAAGTCACGGGATCACACAGCTCAATTTCATCAGGTTGCTTGATCGCTTTGCCCGGCCCGGCGGGGGACTTGTCTAGAATTGCCAGTCCTATTACATTTTCATTCCTAGCGGCTATCCTTGCGGCAATGGCTCCACCCATAGAGTGGCCGACGATAATAAATTTGTCGATTTCCAATTCCGCAACCATCTTTTCAATGTCATCCGACATCTCTTCTATTGAGTAAGTAGAAACAGGTTTATCGCTAAGACCATGGCCACGCTGGTCGGGAGCGATTACTCGAAACCTAACCGAATAATTTCTTATAAAATCCACCCAGGTTTCCGCCCTCCCCCATCGGCCATGTAAACATATAATTGGAAGACCCTCCGTACCCGAATCAAGGCAAAATAGATTAACATCACCAGCATTAATGAATTTTCTTTTAATTTCAAACATAGCATCTTCTCTTTATTTTATTTTCATCCAACAGTTTTCATACAAACACGAAGGTCTGTACATCAATTGACATGCTGACCGCCATTATCGTACTCAAACAATATGTTTCTCAAGCAACTTGTCATAACCATGTGAGTCATGGTCTTCTTACAGTTATGAAGCGCTGCACACCGCAGAAAAGCTTGTCATTTCAATAGCCCATATCACCAAGCCTCATACCGCCCAGCACGAGCACCCAAGCGCGCCAAAGAAGCCCTTGAGGTCCGAAACCGGCATTTTCGATGCCCACGCTTTGGCATGGTCATGGCCATGCAAGCCGCAGGCGCTGGCGCAACCGCAGGACGCGATCGCCTGATAACGCAACGAGTGCTTGCCGGCCCCGTCCGGCTCGCCCCAAGCCGCATACCCGCCGTAGGCGCGCACCGGCGACCAGTCCGGCATGGCCGGCGGCAGCGGGTTGTCGTCCAGCGCGGAGAAGTCTCCCGCCGCGTAGACGATGCGGCCACCGACCATGGTGAGCTCGGAAGTCAGGAAGGCTATTTCGCCCTCGGCACAAGCAAAGAAGTCCTTATCCGGCACGATCAGATCGGCGAACTGCCCTTTCGCGATGCGTCCGCGCTTCCCTTCCTCGTTGGAGAACCAGGCGACATTCTCGGTCCACATGCGTAGCGCCATCTCGCGGCTCAGGCAGTGACGCTGCGGATAGAGCGACAAGCCGCCCACCGTCTTGCCGGTGACCATCCAGGACAGCGATACCCACGGGTTGTAGGACGCGACGCGGGTGGCATCGGTGCCGGCCGAGACCTTCACCCCCTTCTCCAGCATGCGGGTGATCGGCGGGGTGGCCTCGGCGGCGGCGGCGCCGTAGCGCTCGACGAAGTATTCGCCCTGGTAAGCCATACGGTGTTGCACGGCGATGCCGCCGCCGAGTGCCGCGATACGGTCGATCGACTTATCCGAAATGGTTTCGGCGTGATCGAAGAACCAATTCAAGCCTTGCAGCGGGATGTCTTGGTCGACCTTCTCGAACACGTCCAACGCGCGCGAGATCGTCTCGTCATAGGTGGCATGCAAGCGCCAGGGCCAGCGGTTCTGCGCCAGGATACGCACCACCTCTTCGAGCTCGCCCTCCATCTCCGGCGGCATATCCGGCCGCGGCTGACGGAAGTCCTCGAAGTCGGCTGCAGAGAACACCAACATCTCGCCAGCGCCGTTATGACGGAAGTAGTCATCCCCCTGCTTGTACTTGACGCTGGCGGTCCAATTGAGGAAGTCCTCTTTTTCCTGCTTGGGTTTCTGCGTGAACAGGTTGTAGGCCAACCGCACCGTCATCTGACCTTCATCGGCCAGCTTCCGGATCACCGCGTAATCGTCCGGGTAGTTCTGAAAACCGCCGCCGGCATCGATCACGCCGGTGACCCCAAGGCGATTGAGTTCGCGCATGAAGTGACGCGTCGAGTTGACTTGATAGTCGAACGGCAGCTTCGGCCCTTTGGCCAAGGTAGCGTAAAGGATGGCGGCATTGGGCTTGGCCAGGAGCAGGCCGATGGGATTGCCGTGCGCGTCGCGGGTGATTTCTCCCCCCGGCGGCTGTGGCGTGTTCTTGGTGTAGCCGACGGCACGCAGGGCCGCCCCATTGAGCAGCGCACGGTCATAGAGATGCAGCAGAAAAACCGGCGTATCGGGCGCAATGGCGTTGATTTCCTCGAGGGTCGGCAAGCGCTTCTCGGCGAACTGATGTTCGGTGAAGCCGCCGACGACACGTACCCATTGCGGCGCGGGCGTGATTGCCACCTGATGCCTGAGCATCGCCATCGCGTCGGCGAGCGAGCGCACGCCGTCCCAGCGCAGCTCCATATTGAAATTGAGCCCGCCGCGTATCACGTGGGTGTGGTTGTCGACCAGGCCGGGCAGCACGCCGCGGCCCTTGAGATCGAACACGCGGGTCGTCCCGCCCGCCAGCGCCATCACCGCCTCGTCCGAGCCCACGGCCAAAAACTTGCCGTCCTTGATCGCAACGGCACTGGCCTGCGGATTGCTTTTATCGAGCGTGGTGAACCGGCCGTGGCGCAGGATGACATCGGCGGTGGTATGGGTTGTCATGATGGCTTCTCCTCCGAAATTTCGGCCCGCGGCGCGACAACCTGCCGTCGCCGCCGCGCCCTTGGCGACACCAGCCGATTACTTGGCCGGGTTCGGCCCGATGCGCTGGCCGTGCTTCACGCGCTCGGGCGCCTTGTGGACCATGGTGTAGGCATAGTCGACGCCCATGCCGTACGCGCCGGAATGCGCTTTCACGATCGCCATCACGTCGTTGTAGGTGTCTTTGCGCGCCCAGTCCCGCTGCCATTCCAGCAGCACCTGCTGCCAGGTCACCGGCACGATGCCCGCTTGAATCATGCGGTCCATCGCGTACTTGTGCGCCTCGACCGAGGTGCCGCCGGAGGCATCGGCCACCATGTAGATCTCATAGCCGCCTTCCAGAGCCGCACACAGCGCGAAGGTGGTGTTGCAGACCTCGGTCCAGAGCCCCGACACGATGACTTTCTTGCGGCCGTTGGCCGCCAGCGCGTCGCGAACGTTCTGGTCGTCCCACGAGTTCATCGAGGTGCGTTCGAGGATCTTGTTCTCCGGGAAAACAGCCAGCAGCTCGGGGTAGGTATTGCCGGAGAAGCTCTCGGTCTCGACCGTGGTGATGGTCGTCGGAATGTTGAACGTCTTCGCGGCCTTGGCCAGCCCCACGACATTGTTCTTCAACACCTGGCGGTCGATCGACTGCACGCCGAACGCCATCTGCGGCTGCTGGTCGATGAAGATGATCTGGCTGTTCTGCGGTGTCAGCACCTCGAGATACTTGGACATTGGACTTTCTCCTTATACATGGTGGTGGTTGTTTGCTTCTGCGCTCATCGATCCATTACTCGGCCGCATCGACCAGGATCAACTCGGTATCTTCCATCGCGGCGACACGGATAACGTTCTCGGCACGAATGGCGGCGCCATCGCGGGCCTGCAGCTCGACACCGTTGACTTCGACCCGCCCAGTGGCCGGCACCAGATAGCCGTAGCGATTCGCGTCGAAGCGATATTCGACCGTCTCTCCCGCCTTGAGCATCGCGCCCAATACCCGGGCGTTGGTACGGATCGGCAAGGCGTCATCGTCACCCGGCACCCCGCTGGCCAAGACCGCGAACTGTCCGGAGCGGTCGCCCTTGGGGAACGGCTTGGTGCCCCAAGAGGGCGGCTCGCCGCGACGGTCCGGAAAAATCCAGATCTGAAAGATGCGCGTCACACCCGGCTCTAGGTTGTATTCGGAATGCTGGATGCCCGTTCCCGCACTCATCACCTGCACGTCGCCGGCTTGCGTCCGCCCTTTGTTTCCCATGTTGTCCTGGTGCGTAATGGCCCCTTCGCGGACATAGGTGATAATTTCCATATCGGCGTGCGAATGCGGCGGGAAGCCGCTGCCCGGCGCAATGGTGTCGTCGTTCCAGACGCGCAACGCCCCCCAGTGCTCACGGGCGGGATCATAGTATTCGGCGAATGAAAAATGATGCTTGGCATCGAGCCAGCCATGATGGGCGCCACCAAGACTGTCGAAAGATCGGCGTTCGATCATGTTCTCCTCCGGGGGATTGCGTTTCGGTGGAGCTACTATAGGCAGCCTCGGCCAATTATGAAATTGGAATAATCGAATAACACCGTTTACAATTTTGCGGTGATAGAAATCGGCCTGTGCCGATAATTGGCCATAATAAAGAATCAATACGATCGAATCGTTTCCAAAACAAACATGAAAAGACTGCCAGATCTTGAGGCCTGGGCGATCTTCGCCAAGGTCGCCGAGACCGGTTCCTTCGCCCGAACCGCCGCTGAACTCACCCTGTCGCAAGCCACCGTTTCCAAGGCCATCACACGCCTGGAAGGCCGCATGAAAACCGTGCTGTTCCACCGCACCTCGCGGCGCATCTCTTTGACCGAGGCCGGGTATGCGGCACTGGAACGCGCCGCGCGCATCCTGGCCGAGGGCGAAGCGGTGGAAGCGGAAATTGCCGAACAATCGACCAGCTTGCGCGGCCCGATCCGCATGACCGCCCCCATGTCGTTCGGCATCTCGCACCTGGCACCTATGCTGCCTGAATTCATGGCGCAACACCCCGATGTGGTGCTCGATTTCAACTTCACGGACGAACACATCGACCTGGTCACCCATCGGTTCGACTTGGCTTTGCGGATCTCGACCTTGGCCGACTCCAGCATGCTGGCCAGACGCCTGTGCACCGTCCGCATTTTGCTGGTCGGCGCACCCGCTTATTTCGAACGCCACGGACGACCCCGCCATCCTCGCGACTTGGCGGCACACCGCGCCTTGCAGTACAGCCACACCCCGGGTGGCAACAATTGGCGCTTTCGCCACGCGCAACATGGCGAGTTCGCACAGGCGATGAACGTCGCCTTGCAGGTCAACAATGCCGAAGCGCTGGCCCCCGCGCTTCGTGCGGGCATGGGCTTGGCATTGCAACCCGAATTCCTGGCTTGGCAGGACCTGCAGTCGGGCGCACTGGAAACCGTCATGGAAGATTGGCAGGTAGAACCGATCGCGCTGCATGTTCTGACCCCGCCTGGACGGAGCCGACCCGCGCGCGTGCAAGCGCTGATCGATTACCTGGTGATGCACTTGGCTAGGGAGCCTTGGTCGCGATCTGTGGCGGGGGTAGATCTGACTTGACCGTGGCTGCCCTTCCACTTCGACACCACATTCGATGCCGGCTGTGGTTGGCCTAGCGTCTGGGAACAAGCTGCCGCTTGGGGAACGGTATTGTATTAATTCGGTGACGCTGAGGATTAAGGTGAAGTAAGGGGTGTAGGGTTTTGATGAGGGACATGAAGCAAGCAACCGGGGACAGTGGCTTTTTGCATTATTGAAATTTGGTCTGCTAATCGGCCATTACAGCCGTTCAGATTCTCACGTTTGAACCGCTGCAGTAGTGCACAAAGCCGACTTCACAATCTCTACGAAACTCAGGGCGATTCATAGCAGCCTTCCCTCTGGCCCAACCACCTTCCTCTAAGTCATAATAATGATGATCTGATATGCAAAGTACAGAGTTAACACAATATGGGTTGCGGGAGGGATCATGGCGATAGCGCAGGTCATCCAAGCTGCAAAGATAGTCGAAGTGTCATGCCCCGTAGGCACTCCAAGCTGGTTGCCTATTGTCAGTGCGGCTCTAGGTGCTTTGGTCGGCGGGCTGGCATCGTTCGGAGGTGTGGTTGGCTCCGAGTGGATACGTTCGAAGAATAAATCCAAGTCCGTACTCGCTGCTATCCGAGCTGAAATCGTTGCAATGCTTGGTATCATTGAATTGCGGCAGTACGTAGCACAAGCGAAAAATATACTAAGCGAGCTTCAACGTATGCCGCCTGGGGCACGGGCAACATACCAAGTGCGGATTGATGGGGGTTACAACAAAGTATTCGTAGCAAATCTGGAAAACCTCGGTTTACTCCAGCCAGCAGCGGCGACAAAAATTCTTGAGTTTTATCAGCTAATTCAATCTGTTGTATCAGATGTCACTCCTGGGGGCCTACTTGCAGAAGGTCAGGGCGGGGTCCAGGCATTTGCCGAGATGATTGCGATAATAGAGCAGGCGATTGCGATTGGACGCGAGATTGCCATGGGGGATTGGCAGCATGTTGAGCGATGAAGAGGCTAAGGCGGTACAGGGAGTGGCAAGGCTGGCAGGTCAATCTGTTGCTGCGGTCAAAGCTCTTTGTGAATTCATTGCGGAATATATTGGTGGCCCCCTTGAACAAGGGGTGGCGATCTGGACAGACAAGCTGCGGTATAGACGCTGGGAAAATCAAATTGTTCTTGTCGAGAAGGCAAAAGCATTCTTGGCCGCTCGAGGTATGACAGGGCCGACCCGGGCTCTTGGGCTTAACCTAGCAATCCCTCTCCTCGAAGAAGCCTCATTGGCTGATTCCGAATACCTGCAAGATCGGTGGGCGGCTTTGCTTGCAAATGCCGCAGACGTAACCAAACCAGAAGTGCGCCGCGCCTACGTAACCATTCTGGCTGAGCTTACTTCGTTTGATGCGTCAATATTGGTGAAACTATTTGATGCCGATCTTGCTTCTGAGTGGACCAACGACATTCCTCCTCAACTATGGACGCACCACCTTCCAGATGAAGTTCTTGTCTCGAATAAAAGCATTGAGCCTGCGGTGCTACGTCCAGAAGTCGCCCTTTCTCTTACAAACCTAGGGCGGCTCGACCTAATCGATAGTGCAGGAGCATTTGGAGGAATGGCAGCTGTGCACTGGGTATCAATGACCGAACTGGGCCGCCAGTTCGTAGATGCATGTCGCCCGTGATGATAGATAGTTAGGTGAATAAATGGATACGCCCGAAGAGATAGAAAGAGAAGAATGGTACTCACAAATTTATGAGGAAATCTCGACAGAGGCAGTTTTAGAGTTCAGTTACGACCGTCTTCGCTCCTATTATTTGAAAAATCCAAAAATCGCTCAAAACGCCTTCTATACGTACCTGGATGGCATTGAAATCCTCAGTCAACATCCTACAGCTGCGATTCTTCTTTTTGTTACGTCAATCGAGGTTGCACTAAAGTCCGTCTTGCTGAAACCCGTAATTTACGGGCTTGTTCATAACGAGTCCGTCGCCGACTTGATCTCTGACTTAGCAGTAAGAAACAATGGTCTTGATCGATTCAACAAAATTTTAGACTATATATTAAGTGAGTACAGTGGGATCAATATTCAAGAACACAGGATAAAAGGCCACAAAGTTGATTTTCTGAAAGAACTCAAATCTATTCAAGATGTGAGAAACGGAATAAGTCATCGAGCTGACAGAGCAACTCACGAAACAGCCAAGCTTGCCGAGGAAATTGCTACTGAGGTTATCTACAAACTTGTAGGCGGAGTGCTCATTGGTCTCGGCTTTTCCCTTGAGGAAGACGGAACAATATCAACATAAAATAGTTGCAGAATCCCCTCAGGCACTGCGTTTTCCGCCTTTTTAACGACAAGGTTAACACCATTTCAAAGCGAATTTTTCATGCAGAACAACTTTGATAAATTCAATTACTACGTTGGTTGTGTTTTTGCAATACTGCAGGATGAATTTCCATGTCGCCATAGAATCGACTTCGTTAAATTAATTGGCTGCGAACAGTGCCCAGAAACCTACAATGAAATTGGAATATGGACGGGGATTTATCTCTGCGATGGAGAAATTCAAGATGTACGTAAAGAGCTAGATCTTGCATATGAAACAGTGCACTGGCTATTCGAAACGCAATATCTAATTGGTACTGTTGGCGCGACCAATCGCGGGATAAATGCATTTGTTACTCTAAGTCCAAAGGCATTGGAAATACTAAAAATTGTACCTGCAGCCATTGATTATAAGTCACCAGGAAAATCTATTGGGCAAGAGCTGTCGGAGGCCGTAAAATCTGCAGCTAAATCTCAAGTATCGGACCTGGCCAGCCAGGCTCTCTCTTCTTTGTTTAAGGCAGGCTGGAATGCTCTATCCAGTTCCTAGCGCATGCCCAGCGGCTTGCCAAAATTGTCGTTTTTGAGCGTGGCCCTGAGTATAGTTCTCTCCGCATGGATATCAAATGACTGAGCCAAAACAAATTGCTAGTCAGACGCCCTACTACGAAGGACGGAAATTACCTCTTGATTCGCTCTCCGCCGATGAATTTGAAAAATTTGTTTTCAGTTGTCTGCTCTGTATTCAGGATACACTCGGACTACGAATCATCGGAAAACCGTCTGGTTCCGGTGATGGTGGGTTTGATGTACAGGGAGAGACTGTTTATTCGCAGCGAGGCGCATGCGTACAGTGCAAGCGCCAGAATGCCCCTCTTAGCACTCCTCAAGTCGCTACAGAGCTGGCAAAGGTTGCCGCAACTTCGGCACTAGAAGGCTCCGATATAGGTGAGCACAGATTCATTTGTACAGGAGGTGTTCGCCAGAAGCTTCTCGGACAATTGCGAGAGACGTCACGCCAAGAGTTGGCCCTAGAGGCTGGCGAACAGCTTGTCAACGCTTCAAACGGAGAGCTTGCAAGCCTCCGCACTCGCTTAGAAGAGCACAGACTTGATCCGAGACAGGTCGCAGAATCCTACGTGAGTGGACTCGACCTGCTTAGCGCTTGGGGAGTAAGCGAATTCGATGCCGCTTTGTCACCACGTTGGAACGATGTTCTGACAGTCATTGAACGTCACTTCAAAATAGCAACTCTTGTCCGCGAACATCCGCGAGCCTTTTTTGACCGAGCTGCCTATATCGCAGATCACCGTGACTTCACCACGGTGGTAGAGCCGAGGCTAACAAGTGCAGCTCTTCCAGAAGGAATCTCGGCATCCTCTGCAGCAGACCCCATCGAAACAGCCCCGCCCCAGCAACGCGAAATTAAATCGCTATACGATTTGATGAGTCTAGAAGTGGGCACCCTTGCCGTGTTGTTCGGAAGTGGTGGCATAGGGAAGTCAACGACCCTGCAGTTGGTTCGAGCGGAAGCGCTTCGTACCATGCCCGACTCAACCCTCCCGATCCTTATATCTTTAGTCAGTTACGTCCCTGGTGGATTAGACCGGGCAATTCAACAAGAACTAGGAGTTGATCATGGAACATGGCGATCGCTACCAGATCGCATTCTGTTGCTGTGCGATGGTCTAAACGAGTGCCCCTCGGCCAACGTTGCCCCCTTTTTGGACGAACTGCGGCCTCTTCTACAACGGAAACACGTTGCCTGCATACTATCAACCAGAGAATTAACGAGGCACAAGACTATCGTTCTTCCGCAATCTCCTGTCGGTGTAAGGTTAGAAGGTCTTACTCCGATAGCAATCCAACGAATCGCCACGAACGTACTGCGGGATGGAAGCGCAGATGACTTCATCGCGATGTTAGCGACAGTGTAAAACTGACCCACCTCGACAACCGAAAACTGACCCACCTGGGGTAACGTGGCGGCTTTGCGCCGCCGTTATGTTGACCCA
>NZ_SNZP01000023.1 GCF_004363805.1 Paludibacterium purpuratum
CAGGACCGTGAAACGCCTTAGCGCCGATGATAGTGCGGCATTCGCCGTGTGAAAGTAGGACACTGCCAGACGCCTCTTGAGAAAAGCCCAGACCACAAGGTCTGGGCTTTTTGCTTTGGTGCTTGCGTAGTGTGCGTTCGCGAAGCAACGCACAAATTCTCCATACCCTTCAAACCCGTGCATTGGCTTCAGCGAATGCACGCTACGCGTTTACGACTATTACAGGCCTTGATCGGTTATTTGTCATATTATTGGCGAGTAATAGGAGCCAATAATATGTCGACTACAGATCGCCTCAGCGGTGTCGCCGCGTTTGTCCACGCCGCCGAAGCCGGTAACTTCAGCGCGGCGGCCGAACGTATGCACTTGTCCCGATCCGCCGTGGCCAAAAGTGTGGCACGGCTGGAGGAGCGGCTCGGCACCCGGCTTTTCCATCGTACGACACGCAGTCAGAGTCTCACTGAGGATGGCCTGACGTTTTATCAGCGTTGTGCAAGAGTCTTGGCCGAGCTCGAGCAGGCAGAGGAAGAGTTGGCAAAGGGACGGGACGAAGCGGTTGGCAAGGTGCGGATCACGATGCCGGTGCAATTGGGGCGAAGTTGCATCGCGCCGGCGCTGTTTGCCTTGGCACAGCGCCAACCGGGGCTGCAACTGGAAATGTCGTTCACTGACCGCTGTGTGGATCTGATCGAGGAGGGATTTGACCTAGCAGTCCGTAGTGGCCCGCTACCTGACAGTAGCAGTCTTAAAATGCGCAAACTCGGTGAACAAGAGCTGGTGCTGTGTGCTGCACCCGCGTATCTCGCTCGGCGGGGCACGCCGCGTACGTTGAGCGACTTAGCGGCACATGACGGCATTTTCTATGGTCGTGCCGATCGCATCGGCGAGTGGCGCTTTCTCGTTAACGCCAGGGAGGAGGTGTCAGCGGTGCAGGCCAGGTTCTGCATGGACGATCTGGACGTCATGCTGACAGCGGTGAAGGAGGGACTTGGCATTGCTCGCCTACCGACTTGGCTGCTGGGCGATGCGTTGCAGTCGGGGTACATCAAGCAAATATTGCATGGCCACCAAGTGGCCGCTTACCCGGTACACATCGTTTGGCCGACCGCACGGCAACTGTCGCGCAAGCTAAGAGTCGTGATCGATGAATTGGCGGCCGTTGTACCGTCGAGTTTGAGGCTTTAGGGCGCAACAGGTACACCGTCCTGCTTGCGCCCCGTCGTCAACCGTCGATACGCTCGATTTGCGCGCCGACGGCGCGCAGTTTCTCTTCAATATGCTCGTAGCCGCGGTCGAGGTGGTAGATGCGGTCGACGTAAGTGTCGCCGTCCGCGACCAGTCCAGCGAGTACCAGGCTTGCAGAGGCCCTCAGGTCGGTCGCCATGACGGTTGCGCCTGACAGCTGTTGGGTGCCCTTGATGATGGCGGTATTGCCTTCGACATCGATCTGCGCACCCATACGGCTGAGCTCCGGGACGTGCATGAAACGGTTTTCGAAGATCGTCTCGGTGACAATGGCAGTGCCTTCCGCCACGCTATTGAGCGTCATGAGCTGCGCCTGCATATCGGTCGGAAAGGCCGGGTAGGGCAGTGTGCGCACATTGACCGACTGCGGGCGGCGCTTCATGTCGAGCGAGATCCAGTCGCTGCCGGCTTCGACGACAGCGCCGGTTTCCACCAACTTGTCGAGCAGCGCTTCCATGGACGCCGGTGCGGTCTGACGTAGCACCAAGTGCCCTTGAGTGATGGCGGCGGCGATCAGAAAAGTGCCGGCCTCGATACGATCCGGCATGATCGCATGTTCGGCGCCATGCAACCGATCCACGCCCTGGATGACCAGCCTGTCTGTGCCGATGCCCGTGATTTGGGCGCCCATCTTGTTCAGACATAGCGCCAAGTCGGATACCTCGGGCTCGCGCGCGGCGTTTTCCAACACGGTGGTGCCTTCGGCCAGTGTGGCCGCCATCAGCAGATTTTCCGTCGCCCCGACGCTGATCATGCCCATGACGATGGTCGCGCCGCGTAGGCGCTTAGCGCGTGCCTTGACGTAGCCATGCTCGATGGTGACCTCGGCGCCCATGGCCGCCAACCCCTTGATGTGCAGATCGACTGGCCGGCTGCCGATGGCGCAGCCGCCTGGCAGCGATACGGCGGCCTCGCCGAAGCGGGCAAGCATCGGGCCAAGCACCAAGATCGACGCACGCATGGTCTTGACCAGCTCGTAGGGGGCGACGAGGTTATCGATGCTGGCGGCCGTAATCTCGACTTGGTGCAAATTGTCGGTCATGACACGCGCCCCAAGGATCTGCAGCAGCCGCTGGGTCGTGGCAATGTCGCGCAACATCGGCACATTGGTCAGCTTGAGCGTGTCGGACGTCAGGAGACCGGCGCAAAGAATCGGCAGGGCGGCGTTCTTGGCGCCGGAAACGCGAATTTCGCCGTTGAGCGGTCCGTTGCCGCGAATGTGCAGTTTTTCCATTGGTGGGGTTTTAGCCTTGCTGCTGGCGCCATTCGTCCGGCGTTTGCGCCTTGACGATGGATAGGGCATGAATTTCGTTGTTGAGCAAACGGGCCTTGATGACTTCCTTGATCAGCCGGTGGCGGTCGACCAGTCTTTTGCCGGAGAAGGCATCCGACACGACGGTGGCATAGAAGTGATGGCCATCGCCCTCGACATCGAGGTGGGTGCAGTCCAGCCCGGCGGCGATATATTGCTTGACCTGTTCAGCGGTAACCATGTGTGTTCCTGAAGTGAGTGTTAGGGCCTAGTGACGCAGCTTGTAGCCGGCGTTGATCAACCACAGGGCAAACGCCGAGACGATAATGAAACTGAACCCGACAACGCCGAAGGCAAGCCATGGGCTCGTGTCGGATTGGGCGAAAAAGCCATAGCGGAAACCGTCGATCATATAGAACACCGGATTGAAGTGCGAGACGGTTTTCCAGAACGGCAGTAGGGAGTTAATCGAATAAAACACGCCGGATAGGAAGGTCAGCGGCATGATCAAAAAGTTCTGGAAGGCGGCCAATTGGTCGAATTTCTCCGCCCAGATCCCGGCGACGACGCCCAAAGCCCCCAGCGCACCACAGCCCAGCACAGCGAAGACTAGCGCCCACAATGGATGCGCGGGCCAGGGCAGTCCGAACCAGGCAGTGACCACCAGCACACCCAATCCCACCACCAGGCCGCGCACCACGGCGGCAAGCAGGTAGGCGGCGAAAAAGTCGAGGGCAGTCAACGGCGGCAGCAGCAAGAACACAATGTTGCCGGTGATTTTCGACTGGATCAGACTGGATGAACCATTGGCAAAGGCATTCTGGGTCATGGACATCATGGCCAGGCCTGGAATCAGGAATGTGGTGTAGTGAATGCCGGCGTAGACCTCGATGTGGTTAGCCATGGCGTGGGAGAAGATCAGCTGGTAGAGCAATGCGGTCAGCACCGGCGCCGCCACCGTTTGGAACGACACCTTCCAGAAGCGTACCAGCTCTTTTTTCAGTAGTGTTAGGAAGCCCTGCATCAATTGCCCCCTTGCATCATCTTGACGAAGACATCTTCTAGGTCGGTTTCGATGACGCTCAATTCTCGTATTTCGACACGGGCCTCGCGCAGCCCGGTCAGCACTTGTTCCAATTCTGCGATATCGGCCAACTGCAGCACGATGCGATCGCCCTCGACGCTACGTAGCCACGGCCGCAATGCCTCGGGCAGCGGGGCGGACAGTGTCAACGCCACTTCGCGGCGCGCGCTATGCGCCAGCAACTTGCTCTTATCTTCCAGAGCGATCAGTCGGCCTTTTTTCAGCATGGCGATGCGGCTGCACAGCTCTTGGGCTTCTTCCAGATAATGGGTGGTCAGTACGATGGTATGGCCGACCTGGTTGAGTTCGCGCACGAAATGCCACAGGCTCTGACGCAATTCGACGTCGACGCCCGCGGTCGGCTCGTCGAGCACGATGACCGGCGGACGATGTACTAGGGCCTGCGCCACCATCACTCGGCGTTTCATGCCGCCGGAGAGGGCACGCATATTGGCATCGGCCTTATCCGACAGTCCCAGTTTGAACAGCAGCTCGTCGATCCACGCATGATTGCGCGTCAAGCCGAAATAGCCGGACTGGAATTGTAGTGTCTCGCGTACCGACAGGAATGGATCGAACACCAGTTCTTGCGGTACGACGCCGAGACTTTTGCGTGCGGCGCGAAAATCGCGCTGCACATCGAAGCCCATCACCTTGATGCGACCGCTATCCGGGCGCGACAAACCGGCCAGGATGCTGATCAGCGTGGTTTTGCCGGCGCCGTTTGGGCCGAGCAGGGCAAAGAACTCTCCGGGTTCGACGGTAAAGCTGACTTGATCGAGTGCGGTCAGCGCACCGAAATGCTTTCCGACCGACTCAATGGCGATTGCGCTGGGCATGGGATTCATCATCGGCAAAGAGAGGCGAATTATATTCGTATGATGGATAACTGTCAGTAGTTATCTACAGAAAAAGCATAGAAAAGAACGGCTTGTCGACGCTGTACTTGTCGACAAGCCGTGCTCGAGCGCTTTAATCAGTGCGGGGCGGAAGCGTCCGGTTTGACGTTGGACGGCGCCGTGCTGGGGGCGGCATCCGGAGTCACTAACTGATCGATGTCCAGATCGTCCGCGTTCGGTGTCTGGCTCGCCGGTGCCGAAGCTTGGCTGGCGCCGCCGATCTGTGCGGCGCGCAGTTGCAAATAGGCATCGCGCGTGTAGCTGTATGGGTCGATGGCGGCTTCGTCGATGGCGTCGCTGACATCTAGCAGACGCTCGCGCCTGCTAACCAGTTGCACGCCGTCTGCCACGTTGGCGGTGGCGGGCGCCTTGAAGAGGATGCGGCGTTCGGGCCCGATGTACAGGGTCGTTGCCGTGCCCAGGCCGTCGCGAACCGTCGACGGTCCCAATATCGGCAGCACCAGGTAGTGACTGTCTTTCCAACCCCAGCGCGCCAAGGTGTCGCCCAGGCTGGTTTTATTGCTCTTCAGCCCCATCGGCGTGGCGAAGTCCACCAAGCCGAAGACGCCGAAGGTGGTGTTGACCGCGACGCGCATCAGGTCGTTCATGGCCTTGACCGGCTGGGCGCTCAGGATATCGTTGGCGAGGCTATAGGCATCGAGCAGGTTGTCGAAGAAGTTGCTCACCCCCGTGCGTGCCGGCTGTGGCGTCACCTGGCGGTAAGCCCGGGCCACCGGTTGGGCGACGGCCCGATCCAGTTTGTCGTTGAAGTTATAGATCGAGCGGTTCATCGGCTCGAGCGGGTCTTGCGGATTGCTTGGATGCGTCGCACAGCCTGTCGCCAACAATGCGGCACATAGCATCACGATCGGCATGGCTTTCATCAGGGGCTCTCTGTTATCGGATCAATCAGTGTCTCGATGCCATACAAGGCGGCAAGCGTGGCCAGACTGCGCGGAAGGTGCCGCAGAGTCAGGCTGGCGCCTTTCTCCTGCGTCGTGCGCCGTAGTTCGAGAATGAGTGCCAGCGCAGCGGAGTCGGACGTTGCCGCGCCGGAGAAATCCAGCGCCAGCGCCTCTCCCACCTTCAGGCCGCCGGCCAACTCGCGCGCTAGCGCGCCGCAGCGGTCCATGTCGAGCCGGCCTTCGAGCTTGATCTGCATGGATCAGGCACCCGAACCTTGCGATGCTAGCTTGGCATTCTTGTCTTTCAACGACTTGATCAGACCATCCACGCCGTTGGTGCGTACTTCGGTATCGAATTGGCTGCGATAAGCCGTGACCAGACTCGCACCTTCGACACTCACGTTATAGACGCGCCAGCCTTGGCTGGTCTTGTAAAGCGTGTAGTCGACCGAGATCGGTTTCTGGCTGTTGCCGCTGTTGGGCAGCGTCACTTCGGTGCGTACCGTGGCTTCGGCGCCGTTATTGTTCAGCACGGCATTCGGCTTGACGTCGATTTGCGCATTTCTGTAGCGCGTCATGGTGGACGCGTAGACGCGGATCAGCAGGGTTTGGAACTGATTGGTCAGTTCGTCTTGCTGGCCGGGCGTGGCAACGCGCCAGTTTTTGCCCACGGCGAAGGCGGTCATGCGCTTGAAGTCGAATTTCGGGATCACCATCGTTTCGATCTGGTCGCGGATCTTGCGCGTGTTGCGGCCATTTTCCGTCTTCAGTACGTCGAGCACTTGCTTGGAGTTCTCGCGTACGAAATCGACCGGCGAAGCATCGGCGCGCGCCAAAACCGGCGTCGCCAGGATCAGTAGGGAAAGCAGGGTAAAGAGCAGTTTCTTCATGGTGTTATTTCATTCCAGAGCAGTAAGGTTTTCTTCATTGGGCCGCACTGGCGTTCTTACCGCCATGCGAGTCGCCCTTTTCGGCAAAGTTAAGCATGAACTTGCTGATCAGTTGCTCGAGTACCAGCGCGGACGAGGTAATGGCGATTCGGTCGCCCGATTTGAGAGAATCCGGATCGCCCCCTTCGGTTAGCCCGAGGTATTGCTCGCCCAATAGACCTGAGGTCAGGATTTCGGCGCTGGTATCGCGGCTGAATTGATAGCGTTTATCGAGCGCGAGCGTCACGTGTGCGACGTAGCGCTGGGTGTCGAGTTCGATGTTGGTCACCCGGCCGACCACGACGCCGGAGGATTTTACGGGTGCCTTGATTTTCAGACCGCCGATATTGTCGAAGTCGGCGGTCAGCACGTAGGTGCTGTTGGCATTCTGCGGAGTCAAGTTGGCCACTTTCAGTGACAGAAAGACGATACAGGCGATGCCGATGGCGACAAAGACCCCGACCCACAAATCAATAGTAGAGCGTTTCATTGGTTTTTTCCTAAAACATGAAGGCTGTCAGGACGAAGTCGAGCGCCAGGATGACCAAGGCCGACGTCACCACGGTGCGGGTGGTGGCGGAGGAAACCCCCGCAGCGGTCGGCGTGGCGTCATAGCCCTCGAAGACAGCGATCAGCGTGACCGCGATGCCGAATACCAGACTCTTGATCAAGCCGTTGACCACGTCGTAGTGCAGGTCGACGGCGTTGTTCATTTGCGACCAGTAGGTGCCTTGATCGAGGCCGATCATCACGACGCCGATCAGGTAGCCGCCAAAGATGCCCATGACGTTGAACAGCGCCGCCAGCACCGGCATGGAGATCACCCCGGCCCAGAAGCGCGGCGCCACCACGCGGGCGATCGGATTGACCGCCATGACGCTCATGGCGTCGAGCTGTTCGGTGGCCTTCATCAGGCCGATCTCCGCCGTCATGGCCGAACCGGAACGGCTGGCGAACAGCAGGGCGGCTAGAACCGGGCCGAGTTCTCGCAGCAGCGAAAGGGCGACCAGGGCACCGAGCGCGTCGGAGGAGCCGAAACGCGACAGGGTGTTGTAGCCCTGTAGGCCGAGCACCATGCCGACGAACAGGCCCGATACGATGATGATGATCAGCGACAGGACACCGGCGAAATAGACCTCGCGGATGACGAGCGAGAAGCGCAGCAGACTCTGGCCGGAGTACATCAGGATGGCCACCAGGAACCGGCTGATAAAGCCCAAGCGCCAGATGGCGTTGATGCTGGCGTGGCCGAGCCTGCGTAGCGGAGAAATCAAAAATTCAGGCATGACCGTCTCCTAACATCCCCAGGTCGTCGGTCAGGCCGCGGCCGGCCGGATAGGCGAAGTGCACAGGACCGTCGGCCTCCCCGTGGACGAACTGGTGAACCCAGGGCGATTCGGCGGCGCGAACCTGATCCGGTGTTCCCTCGGCGATGATTTCGCCATTGGCGACAAAATAGACGTGGTCGACGATGTCCAGCGACTTGTGCACGTCGTGCGTCACCATAATGGCGCTGGTTCCCAGCGCGTCGTTCAGTTTCTTGATCAATAGGGCGATGACCCCGAGCGAGATCGGGTCGAGACCGGTGAACGGTTCGTCGTAGAGCATCAAGGCCGGATCGAGCGCAATCGCGCGCGCCAGCGCCACCCTGCGGGCCATGCCGCCGGACAGCTCTGCCGGCATGAGCTCTTGCGTGCCACGCAGGCCGACCGCGTTGAGTTTCATGATGACCAGGTCGCGGATCATGTTCTCCGGCAAGTCGGTATGCTCGCGCAGCGGAAAGGCGACGTTATCGAACACCGACAAGTCGGTGAACAGCGCGCCGAACTGGAACAGCATGCCCATGCGGCGGCGATGGGCGAACAACTCGGCATGGCCCATTTTGGCCACGTCCTTGCCGTCGACCAGCACTTCGCCGCGCTGTGGCCGGTACTGGCCGGAGATCAGGCGCAGCAAGGTGGTTTTGCCACTACCGCTGCCGCCCATGATCGCGACCAGTTGTCCGCGCTGGATGCGCAAATTGATGTTCTTCAGGATCGGCCGCCGACCATAGGCGAAACTGACGTTCCTGAGTTCAATAAAAAAATCTGAAGACACGGGTAACCCGACGTTATTGGAGATAAACAGGCTCGTTGTATAGCTTTGTATCAGTTACAAGTTTATCGATTTACTTCAAAGAAGCCAAATGACAACAAAATTCATGCTGTGCGAATGGCCGTAGGATGGCCGGTGTGACGCCATCAGCCCAGAGGCCGATGGCGTTCAGCAGAGCGTCAAATACCGCGGAGTAACTCGTTGATGCTGGTCTTGGCGCGAGTCTTCGCATCGACTTTCTTGACGATGACAGCGCAGTACAGACTATAGCTACCGTCTTTGGCCGGCAGGTTGCCGGAAACGACCACTGAGCCTGCCGGCACGCGGCCGTAATGGATTTCGCCGGTTTCGCGATCGAAGATGCGGGTCGACTGGCCGATGTACACACCCATGGAGATCACTGAGCCTTCCTCGACGATGACGCCTTCGACAATCTCTGAACGGGCGCCAATGAAGCAGTTGTCCTCGATGATCGTCGGATTGGCCTGCAACGGCTCAAGTACCCCGCCGATGCCGACACCACCCGACAGATGCACGTTCTTGCCGATTTGAGCGCAGGAACCGACCGTCGACCAGGTGTCGACCATGGTGCCTTCGTCGACGTAGGCGCCGATGTTGACGTAGGAGGGCATCAGAACCGCGTTCTTGCCGATGAACGAGCCCTTGCGCACCATGGCGTTGGGCACCACGCGGAAGCCGCCTTCGCGGAACTGGGCTTCATGCCAGTCGCCGAACTTGGTCGGTACTTTGTCGAAGTAGCGGGTTACGCCATCGTCGGTGACCACGTTGTCGCGGATGCGGAACGACAGCAGAACAGCCTTCTTGACCCACTGGTGAGTGACCCACTGGCCATCGATCTTTTCCGCAACACGCAAACGGCCGCTGTCGAGCTCGCCGATTACTTGGTCGATGGCGGCTTTCAATTCCGGGCTGACGGTGGCGGGCGTGATGTCTGCGCGTCGCTCGAAGGATTCGTCGATCAGTGCCTGAATCGGATGCATATGATGTCCTTGCATGGGAATGGGGGGATTCATGAAATCAATTCCGTGGTGATTGGCTGACAAGATACCGGATACGGCCGGCGGCTTCCACGCATTCGGCCAGCGGCGCTACCAGCGCGATGCGAATGTAGCCTCGGCCTGGGTTGATGCCGTGGGCGTCGCGCGCCAGGAAGGATCCGGGCAGCACGGTGACATTCTGTTCGGTGTAGAGCCGGCGCGCGAAGGCCTGGTCGTCGCCGCCCGGCACCGGCAGCCACAGGTAGAAGGCGGCTTGCGGATGCTGGGCGCCCAGGCTGTCGGCCAGGATCGGCACGACCGCGTCGAACTTGGCCTGGTAGGCGGCGCGGTTGGCTTCGACATGGGCCTCGTCGTTCCAGGCGGCGATGCTGGCTGCCTGGATGGTCGGGCTCATGGCGCTGCCGTGGTAAGTGCGATATAGCAAGAAGGCTTCCAGCAGGGCCGCATCGCCGGCGACGAAGCCGGAGCGCAAGCCAGGCGCATTGGAGCGTTTGGACAGGCTGGTGAACATCACGATGCGTTGGAAGTCGCGCCCCAGTTGTCGCGCCGCTTGCAGTCCGCCCAACGGCGGCTGGCCGAAGTGGATCTCCGAATAGCACTCGTCCGAGGCGATCACAAAGCCATAGCGGTCGGACAAATCGAACAGCCGGCGCCAATCGTCGAGCGACATGACCGCACCGGTGGGGTTGCCCGGGCTGCAGGCGAAGACCACCTGGGTTCGGCGCCATACCTCATCCGGCACGGCGGCCCAGTCGGGCTGGAAGCCGTTTTCCTGCACGCAGTTGACGTACCAGGGTTCGGCCCCGGCCAACAACGCTGCGCCTTCGTAAATTTGATAGAAGGGGTTGGGCGATATCACGACAGGCGTTTGCGATCCGCTGGGATCGATCATGGCCTGGACGAAGGAGAATAGTGCCTCGCGACTGCCGTTGACCGGCAGAATCTCGCGCTCGGGGTCTGCGACGATATCGTAACGGCGTTGAAGCCAGCGGGCGCAAGCTTGCCGCAGTTCGGGTGCGCCGAGCGTTGGCGGATAGCTGGCCAGTCCGCCGAGCGCGCCGGTGAGCGCCTCGCACAGCACGCCCGGCGTGGGGTGCTTGGGCTCGCCGATGGACAGGTTGATCGGCGCTTTGTCGGCTGCCGGTGTCAGGTCGGCGAACAGGGTGCGCAGTCGTTGGAACGGGTAGGGGTGCAAGCGCTTCAACAATGGGTTCACGAATCGGTTTCCTGTAGACGGGCTTGAATGAGAACCAAAATAGCTTAGCGTAAAAGCCCTCGAGTCGCTGCGTTTCTAATTGTCCAAGGATTTCCCGGCCAGGCGGTTTACCTCGCGTCCGGTGCGAGCAGTTTGCCTGCGCTGATCAGCGCTTTGATCGAGTAAATATCGAAACGGGTGCTTTTGCCTTCCATTTGCGCCGAGGGCGTCCAGCCCTCGATGACCGCCCCCAGGCGCGGCCTTTTGACCACCACGCGTTGACGGGCGCATCGCAGCGCGGCGCTCAGTAGCGCGCTGCTGTCCAGATCGTCGCCGATGACGTGCTGAAAGGCCTGCATGTCCTTTTTGGCCGCGGCGCTCTTGCCGGTTTCGGGAAACATCGGATCGACATACACCACGTCGGGCTGCGTTTCGGCAGCCTGGGCCTCGAGCCAGCGGATGGCATCGGCATGCACCAGCGTCATGCGCGCGGCGATGTCCATAGTGTCTAGCGACACGGCGGCGCGCGCAAGCCCATCGTCGAGTAGCGCCGCCGCCACCGGCGAACGCTCGACCAGCGTCACGTCACAGCCGAGGCTGGCCAGCACGAAGGCGTCGCGCCCCAGACCGGCCGTGGCGTCGACGATGCGCATGGTGCCTTGATGCCCCTTCAATCCGATGGCTTTCGCCACGGGCTGACCGCGCCCACCACCCTGTTCGCGCCGATGGCGTGCCGCGCCGTCGACGAATTCGGCAAACACGGCGCCATGCTTGCCGGTGGTAACCAGCGCCAGTCGCTCGAATCCCAGTTCCAGCCAGTAACCCGACTCTGGTCGTTGCCGCACCAGAGGTAGGGCGTAACGTTCGGCCAATTGGCTTGCGCGTTCGCGACGCGCGCCGTCGGCGCAAAAAAGCGGTGTGGTGGGCATGGCGGTCGGGCCTTGAGAATGGATGCGCTGGCACGATACGACATGCAGCCTGGACAGGCAACCGTCATAGCGAGGCAAGGCGCCGAGCGACGGTTACCATGCGGTCATGAGTGCGTTAATGGGATTTGTCGCCGGCGTGACGCTGTGTATCTGGCTGGCCGAACTGCCGGATTGGCGTTGGCTGTTGGCCGGCGCGGTGTTGGGGCCGTCGTCGCGCGGGTTGCCTACATGGGTGCGCCCCGCGCTGTGGTTGGCGGCGGGGCTGTCGCTTGGGCTGGCCTGGGCGGTGTGGCAGGCGGCGCAACGCCTGGCCATGCGCTTGCCGGCGGCGTTGGATGGTCAGACGGTGGAGCGGGTGTTGACGGTGCGCGATTTGCCGGTGCGGGGGCGGCATGGTTTTCGGGTGCTGGTGCGGGTCGAGCCCGATGCCGCGGGCCGGATGCCTATGCCGTCATTGATCCGTGTGCATGTGGCGGGCGGCGAGCTTTGGCCGGCCGGTAGCCGATGGCGTGCGCGCATCCGGCTGCAGCCGGTAAGGGCGACCGCCAATCCGTATGGCTTCGACGCCGAAGCCTGGTTATGGGCGCAAAGCATTCTGGCGAGCGGCCAGGTCATTGGCTTGCCACGGCGCCTGGGCGATGCCGAAGATGGCGCGGCCCGGGTGGATCGGCTGCGCGCGCGGATTGCCGGACGTATCGAACGGGTGCTGGGCGACACACGCGAAGCGGCGCTGGTGACGGCGTTGACCGTCGGCGCGCAACAGCACATCGACCGTGCCGAGTGGCAGCTATTCGCCCGAACCGGGGTGACACACTTAGTGTCGATCTCGGGATTGCATGTCGGCATGGTGGCCGGGCTCGTCGCCTGGACAATGCGACAATGGCTACGTCGACTGCCCGCCGGGCGAATCGCGCCTAGGGTGTGGGTGGCGTTGAGCGGCTTGACAGCCGCGGGCGCCTATTCCTTGTTGGCCGGCTGGTCGGTGCCGACCCGACGCACGTTTTTCATGTTGGCGGTGGCATGCCTGCTGTTGTGCTGGCGTCGAGCGCTGACGCCGTTCCGTATCTGGTGGCTGGCATTGGCGGCCGTGTTGTTGTTCGACCCGTTCGCGGTGTATTTCCCCGGCCTGTGGCTATCGTTTGGCTTGGTGGCGGCGCTGATGACGGTGAGCGTCGGACGGCGGCGCCCACCGGATAAATGGCGCGGCATGATACAGGGACAATGGGCGGCGAGTGTGATGTCGGTGGTGCCGCTGGTCGGTTTTTTCGCCGCCTTGCCGTTGATTTCTCCGTTGGCCAATCTGGTCGCCATTCCTTGGATTTCGGCATTGGTGTCGCCACTGTGCTTACTTGCCGCCGCCTTGCCTATCGATGCGTTGCTCCATCTGACGGCCTGGCTGTGCAGCGGATTCTATGTCTTTATCACCTGGTGTGCCGGCGCGCCGATGTGGTCGCTGCCGTCGCCGCCCTGGCCGCTATTTGCCTTGGGGATGTTGGGCTCGTTATGGCTCATTGCGCCGCTGGGATGGGCCGGCCGCCTTTTCGGCGCGTTGCTGTTGGCGCCGCTGCTGTCGTATGCACCGCCCAGGCCGGGGGCCGGGCAGTTTCGAGCGACGGTGCTGGATGTCGGGCAGGGGTTGTCGGTATGGATCCGCACCACGCGGCACGATCTGCTGTACGACACCGGCCTACCGGCGGCGGAGGCGGTGGTATTGCCCAATCTGTTGGCATCGGGCGTGCGGCGTTTGGACGCGCTGGTGTTGTCGCACCATGATGCCGATCACGATGGCGGTGCGCCGAGCCTAGTGGAAGCGCTGCCGATCGGTGTCTTGTGGGTCGGGCAACCCGAGAGTGCTCACGTTCTTGGCATGCCGTATCGACGCTGCCGGCCCGGCCTGCGTTGGCAATGGGACGGCGTGCGTTTCGAGCTGTTGTGGCCGGACGAGCACTGGCGCGACAGCGGCAACAATTCCTATAGTTGCGTGTTGCGCGTGTCGGGGACTCATGGTTCGTTATTGCTGGCCGGCGATATTCCACGGGAGGTCGAGGCGCAACTCGTGGCTCGGCATGGTCGCGGACTGGCCAGTACGGCGCTGATTGCGCCGCACCATGGCAGCCGAACTTCGTCGTCGCCGCCCTTTTTGCAAGCGGTCGCCCCGCACTGGAGCGTGATCAGCGCCGGTTGGCGCAATCGCTATGGCCATCCCCATCCGCTGGTGTTGCGACATTATCGTGCCGTCGGCACGGCCGCGTTGCGTACGGATCGGTTGGGCGCGATCACACTGGATTTTTCTGCGCCACCGACGGTCAGTGGGTATCGGCTGACGGCGCCGCGGCATTGGCGTCCGATGCCGGAGGCGTCGGGCGGATCAGCCAGATATCGGCCGTAACTTGGTTACCGTTGCCTTGGTAATGCACATCGTCGAACGAGAGTTTGCGCGCAATCAGAATGCCGCGGCCATGGCTCTCCAGATAGGAAATCGCTTCTGTGTCGAGAAAGTGCTGCCAGTCGAAACCGGCGCCTTGATCCGTGATGGTAAAGCTGATGGTCTCCCGGCTTCGGCGGTAGTGTAGCGTGACTTGATGCTGACCGAGCGTCGGGTCGTTCAGCCGTCGCTCCAGCTCGGCCTCCCACGTGCCCTCCGCCTGCAGCCGTGTTTTCTCCGCATAGGTGAGTTGCAGATTGCCGTGCTCGATGGCGTTGACCAGTAATTCGAACAGGCCGGTGGCCACCCGTTCTGGATGCGGGCAGGCGCGGGCTAGCATGGCGGTGACCCACTGCGCTTCCTTGTGGGTGCGGAACGTGAAGAATGCCTCGTTCAGATAGCCTAATGCTTCCGCCTGCTGATTGGCCAGTTCGCGGAAATAGGCATGCCGATCCCAGTGGCTGACGGCGGCGGCGACCACCGCTTGCAGCATCTCGCGCGAGAACGGTTTGGTCAGGTAATAAAAGGCGCCTTGCGATAGGCCTTCCTGAACGCTGGCCGCGGCGCCGACGGCCGTTTGCATGATGACCGGGAGAAACGCCAGTTGCGCATTGGCCTTGATGCGCCGCAAAACCTCGAAGCCATCCATGCCCGGCATCATCTTGTCCAACAGTACGGAGGAGTAGCGATCGCCCTCCTTTTCCAGAAGGCGCCAGGCCTCCGCGCCGCTTTCGGCCGTCTGGACTTGGTAGCCGGCATCCTCCAGCAGCTCACTCATCAGTTCGAGGTTGAACGGTTCGTCGTCGACCAGCAGCAAGGTATGGGCCATGGCGGTGCTCCTGTTTCAAAGGGGATGACGCGGTCGTAGCGGGAAAGTAAAGCAGAGCTGCGCCCCACCCTCCGGCGTATTGTCGGCACGGATTTCGCCCTGGTGGGCATGGACAATTTCACGGCAGATCGCCAAGCCGAGGCCAGTGCCGCCGGCGCCCGTCTTGGTCGAACTGCTCTGGATGAATTTGTCGAAAATCGATTCGAGCTCGTTGGCGGGGATACCCGGTCCCTGGTCGATTACCCGAACCTGAACCACCGGATAGCCGGCGTTTTGCACAATGCGCGCATCGACCAGAATTCTGCTGGCCGGAGGGCTGAACTTGATGGCGTTGGTCAGCAAGTTGCGCATGACTTGGCCGATGCGCACGCTGTCGAAGCAGGCGATCAATGGTTGCGGTTCGATGTCGGTCTCGATGCGGATGTCGCTGCTTTCCGCCATGCCGGTCAGTTCGTCGCAAACCTCGTGCAGGTGACGGGCCAAGTCGTCGTCGACCAGTTTGTACTCCATACGACCGACTTCCATCTTGGCCAAATCGAGCAAGTCATTGAGTAGCGACAGTAGCCGATTGCCGCTGGATAGGATGCGTTTGAAATACTGCTGAATCTTTTCTTGCCCACCTTGTTCGGTTTTGCTCTGGCCCATTTCGGCGAAGCCGAGGATGGCATGCATCGGGGTGCGGAGTTCATGTGACATATTGGCCAGGAACTCGGTCTTGGAACGGCTGGATTCCTCGGCCAGTTCCTTGGCGGTGCGCAGAGCCTCTTCCGCCGCACGCTCGGCCGAGAAATCCTGGTAAACCCAGATGGTTCCTAGACCGGGGACCGCGGGGTTGAGGGCTTTGCCATGCAAACGAACCCAAATCAGCTTGCCGCGCCCCGTCTGTAAACGGAGCTCGGTCGTCACTACCTTGCCTTCGTTGAGCAGATGGTAGAGCAAGCGCCCAGTGCGCTCGTATTGTTCGTCGCTTTGGTAGAACTGGCGAGTGGTGAAATTGATGGCACGCACTTCGTCGCAATCGAATAGCTCCAGGAAAGCATGGTTCACCTGCTTGATGTTGCGGCCGACAATATAGGCCATGGCCAAGGGGCTTGCGTCGAGCAATGCCGCCAGTTGCCGGCTCTGCATCTCGACTTGTTCCGCCAGGCTGTTTTTCAACCGGATCAGTGCGGCTTCTTGTTCCTTACGTAGACTGATGTCGCGACAGACGATCAAATAGAACTGGTCGTCCGGCAGCGTGACCTGAGACAGCGATAGCTCGGTCGGCAGCTTGCTGGTGTCGTTGCGGATCAGTTGCGACTCGAATGGCATGCCTTCGAAATTGGCGGCAATGACAGAAAAGTCCTGCTTGCTATTATCGTAGAGTTCGGGGAACAGCGCGCCGATACTCAAGCCAGGCAACGACTCGGCCGGTTGGCCGATCAACCGCGCGGCAGCCGGATTGACGTGGGTGATGGTGCCGTCATGGTCGGCGAGCATGATGGCGTCGGCACTTGCTTGCAGGATGGCGTTCTGGCGCATCTCGCTTTGGGTGCGGGCATGCTCCGAGGCGATGCGTTCGGCAATCTGCTGACGTAGCAACTGATTATTTTGTGCCAACTGCAGCTTTTGTGCCGCCAATTGTGTCCGGAACTGCGTATTGCGTCGGGCGAGCGTGAACAGCAAGGCGAAGAGCAATAACAACGCGATGGCCGTGAGCGACAAAATACCCACGTCGTTGTCGTCGAGCGGCAAGATGCCGGGCGTCGTCAGGTGGTAGGTACCGAACTGCAGGGACATGTCGCCGATCGTGGTGGTTAGGCTGGCGGTCGGGGCATCGGCCGGTCGACCTTGTTCCGGCCGCGAATCGAGCAGCAGCAGCGGCTGCTGGTTGTTGATCTTGGCCCAGACCAGTAAGCGAAGCCGGCTCTGGAAGGGGCTGCCGTCCGGCAGCGACATGAAGAGCAGTCGCTCAAGATCCAGATTGAACAGCAGAAACCGCGGTTTTTGGGCTATCGGCACCACGATATAGAGTCGACTGGCATTGGTGTCGCTGATGCGATGGGCGACCAGAACGGGCATGCCGGTGTGCTGTGCATGGTTGAGCGATTGCTCCCAGCCGGCCAGTGCGCCGAGATCCTGCCCACGCGGAAAACCGCTGGCATCGTCCGGCAAATAACTGATTACCGGGAAATATTCGGGCTTGGACGGGCTGGGAATGAGGTGGCGATTGCGCAGCACCTGGATCGGGCCGTTGATGGCGGCTTCAAAAGCGGAACGTTGGGGCGCCGGTACTTGAGCCAAAAGGGCCACGCCATTGAATGGGCTGTTGGGATGGGTGGCGCTGGCGCTGATCCGGGCTAGCGCAACGGTAGAAAATCCCTGGGGGTCACCATTGGATGGTTCAGCCAGCACGGTGGCGTAATCCAGTGCGGCATTCAGTCGGATCGTCAGGCTGTTGAGGCTATAAGTACCCCACATGGAATAGCGCTCGGCATCGCGTTGTGCGACGCCGGCTTGCAGTAGCCAATATTCGGACAGTAGCAGGGCAACGGCCAACAGGCCGGCCATGACGATCAGTCCGGGCCGCCGCAACACTTTCATCGCCGTATCGCTCAGGCCGCGTCGTTCAATTGCCGATAGAGTTGGTCGAACTCGAGCGTCAATTTGTGTCGTTGATCGAGATAGGGCATGGGGCGAGAGGCCTCGTGCGACTCACGGATGCGAACCGATGCGGACAGCGGTGTGTCAAGAATCGGCAGTCCCTCGGCGCGCAGCTCCGCCACTTGGCGCGCGGGTAGACTGGCGCGTGGCTGGAACTGATTGACGACGATGCCTTCGATCGCTAACTGTGGGTTATGGTCGGCGCGAATTTCTTCCACGCTGTTCATCAGCCCGTACAGCGCCTGGCGCGAAAAGGTGTCGCAGTCGAAAGGAATCAGGCAGCGCTGAGCGGCGATCAACGCCGAGAGCGTATAGAAGTTGAGCGCAGGCGGCGTGTCGATCCAGATCTCGTCGAATCCGATCTCTTCATCGAGTGCATCGAACGCCTCACGCAGCTTGAAAATCTTATGCCGGGCGTCCAGCTTGCCCATCATGTCGCTCAAACTGGGGTGGGAGGCTAGCAGGTGCAGGCCGGCGAACGGCGTTTCTTCGATGAATTCGTGCGCCTGCTTGCCGAATAGCGTGATGTTCAAGAACTGGTCGAACAGGCCGCCCAGATGGCGCTCGCCCGCCGGCGCACCCATCAGATAATGGCTGCTGTTGCCTTGCGGGTCGAGATCGACCACCAGCACCTTCCGGCCCTGCCGTGCCGCAGTGGCTGCCAGGTTCACCGTGATAGTGGACTTGCCGACTCCACCCTTCTGATTGAAGACCACTCGTCGGATTGCCGCCATTCATACCCCCTTGGAGCAAGCCGAGTCGCACCGACTGACGCCATCAACCCGCGGATGCGTTCTGGCACACGAACAGCATCTGCTGGAAGCTTGCGGAGTTCGGCACTACCGGCGTTGGTTTTATCTGGTTGTCATTATAGGTGAAGCTTGCCACCTGCCTGCCTGTTTCATCAAACAAATTCATTCCGACTAAGCGATAAGTATTGGCTTGGCAGTCAATTTGCCATGTATTGATGGAGACTTTGTGACGTGGCGTATTCATAAAGTCTTCCTTGCGAATGTCGAAAATGGTCTTTCGCTCGCGATAGGTGACTTGCGTGCCCTGGCGTTGAATCGACATTTTGTCGATTTCATGCAGGATGTTGCCGTTGGGCGATACGCCGATGTTTTCCCAGTCGGCGCTTGGCATCGTGACCTCCGAGGCGGGGAGTTTGCCGGGCCGCATCGGGGAAACCGGTTGCGTGGCACAGCCGGCAAGCAAGCCCGCAGTCAGAGCCAACGCAAGAATTGGGTTACGCATTGCAGATTCTCCTGATAAACCGTGCCAAGTGTCGCACAGCGGGGCGCTGTGGCCAACCGGGGAAAATTCTTTCGCAATCGACGGAACTTTACAGGATGGTGGTGGGTCTTTTATCGGACGAGAGCGTTTTTCCTCGTTTCACATTGTCTCCAAATCTTGTTTAGCCACTTCCTTAATAGGGAGTGGCTTCTTTTTGCTCTCATGCCCTGGAAGCGGGTTTCCCGTACAATGACGTCCTTCTTCAGGATTCAAGCTCCCCAGATGCAGGACGCCAACACTCTACTCCAGAATATCTTCGGCTATCCGTCATTTCGCGGACAGCAGGCCGAGATCGTGGCCCATGTGGCCGCGGGCGGGCATGCGCTGGTGCTGATGCCCACCGGAGGCGGTAAATCGCTGTGCTATCAGATCCCGGCGTTGATGCGCCCGGGGGTCGGTATTGTCGTGTCGCCGTTGATCGCGCTGATGCAAGACCAAGTCGCCGCGCTGACCGAAGTCGGCGTCGCTGCGGCCTGCTTGAATTCGGCCACTGGGGCGGATGAGGCGCGCGACATTGCGCGCCAGGCGCGAGCCGGTACGCTGGACATGCTGTATGTAGCGCCGGAACGGCTATTGATGCCGCGCTTCCTCGATTTTCTCGACTCGCTGAACTTAGCGCTGTTTGCCATCGACGAAGCACACTGCGTGAGCCACTGGGGGCACGACTTCCGCCCGGAATATCAACAGCTCGGTCTCCTTGCGCAGCGCTTCCCCTCGGTACCGCGGCTGGCGTTGACCGCCACCGCCGATTTGCCGACCCGGGCCGATATCCAACATTACCTGGGCTTGCAGGAGAGTCCGGTCTTCCTGTCGAGCTTCGATCGCCCCAACTTGTTCTATCAGGTGGTTGAAAAGCACAACGCCAAGAAACAATTGCTGAGCTTTATCCAGGGAGAATTCCCAGGCGTATCGGGCATCGTCTACTGCCTGTCGCGCAAGCGGGTGGAGGAAACGGCCGAGTGGCTGGCCGAGAACGGCATCCATGCCTTGCCCTATCACGCTGGTCTGAGCCATGAAGTTCGCGAAGCCAACCAACGAGCCTTTTTGCGTGACGATGCCGTGGTGATGGTCGCTACCGTGGCGTTCGGTATGGGGATCGATAAGCCGGATGTACGCTTCGTGGCTCATATCGACATGCCCAAGAGTCCGGAGAGTTTTTACCAAGAGTCGGGTCGGGCCGGACGCGATGGCCTGCCAGCCGTCAGTTGGTTGTGCTATGGACTCAACGACGTGGTGCAGCTCAGTCGAATGATCCAGGAATCGGAGATGGCCGAGCAGCAAAAGCAGGTCGAATCCACCAAGTTGGACGCCATGCTAGGCATCTGCGAAACCGCCAGCTGCCGTCGACAACAGATTTTGGCCCATTTCGGCGAGGACATCGCGCCATGCGGCCACTGCGACAACTGCCTGTCGCCGCCGATCACCTTCGATGCTTCGACGGCGGTGCAGAAGTTGCTCTCCTGCATCTATCGGGTGGGGCAACGCTATCCCGCCGGTCATGTCGTCGATGTCCTACTGGGGCGTAGCAACCAGTGGGTCACCTCTGCCGGCCATGATCAGTTGTCGACTTTCGGTATCGGCCGCGAATTGAACCAACGCGCCTGGCGCTCGGTGATCCGCCAGTTGGTGGCGCGCAAGATCTTGCAAGTCGACGTGGTCAGGGGGCAGTCGCTGGTGTTGACCGAGCTCTGCCGACCGTTACTCAAGGGGCAGGAAGCCATCCAACTACGGCCGTTGGCCGACAAGGATCGAGGTAGTCGCACCCAGGCCGACCGCTGGCTGCGTACCGAGCGGGAGGAGCGCCTGTGGCAGCAGTTGCGCCGCTGGCGTAAAGAAGTCGCTGACGAGCATAATGTTCCGGCCTATGCCGTCTTTTCAGACCGCACTTTGCGGCAATTGGTCGAAGAAAAGCCTCTCAATCGCAACCAGCTGGCGCACATCTATGGTATCGGGGAACTCAAGCTGGCACGCTATGGCGACAATCTGCTCAACCTGATGCGGCAAATCGGGGAAGAGTCGACGGGCGGCGAATAAATCATTCAAAATTGGCGGGCTGAAAATCACACAAGATCAATGGCCGGTCTGGTACTGCGGGAAAGGGAGAACAAACGATGGCAGTCAATCTGAAACCTCTGGATGACAATACTCTGCTGCCGATTGCAGGGCTAGAACTAAGCGTGGCCGAAGCCGGCGTCAAATACGCCAATCGCCGCGACGTGCTGGTCATGCATATCGATAAGGGCAATACCGTTGCCGGCGTGTTCACCCAAAACCGCTTCTGCGCGGCGCCGGTGCAACTTTGCAAGCAGCACCTCGATGCCGGCGTGCAGATTCGCGCACTGGTGATCAATACCGGCAACGCCAATGCCGGCACCGGCGAGGAAGGCCGACAGCGCGCGCGCGCCATCTGCGCGGCGTTGGCCGACGAGTTGAGCTGCCAGGCGGAGCAGATTCTGCCATTCTCTACCGGCGTGATTCTCGAGCCGTTACCGGCCGATCGAATCGTTCGGGCATTGCCGGCGCGCAAGCCGGCCAGCTGGGCCGAGGCGGCGCATGCCATCATGACGACCGATACCATGGCCAAGGCATCCAGCCGTCGTGTGAGTATCGGCGGCGAGCCCGTCGCAGTGACCGGGATCGCCAAGGGTGCAGGCATGATCCATCCTAATATGGCCACCATGCTGGGATTCGTGGCGACCGACGCAGCCATCACCCGGCCCGTGCTGAATCAGTTGGTCAAGGAGGTTTGCGATCCATCGTTCAACTGCATTTCGGTCGATGGCGATACCTCCACCAACGACAGCTTCATTCTGATCTCCACCGGCAAGAGCCAGGCGCCACTGATCGACTCGACCGACTCGGCCGACTATCAGGCCATCAAAGCGGCGTTGCTCGACGTGGCGACTGAGCTGGCGCAAGCCATCATTCGCGATGGCGAAGGCGCCACCAAGTTCGTAACGGTCGAGGTGGAAGGCGGCCGTAGCGTGGCGGAATGCAAGGCGGTTGCTTACGCTATTGCTCGCTCCCCTCTGGTCAAGACCGCCTTTTTTGCCTCCGACCCCAATCTGGGGCGGCTACTGTGCGCTATCGGCTATGCCGGCGTGAACGATCTGGACGTCGACCGACTTGAACTCTACCTGGATGATGTGTTGGTCGCGCACCAAGGAGGGCGCCACCCAGACTATCGCGAAGAGCAGGGGCAAGCTGTGCTGAATCAGGCTGAATTCAAAGTGCGCGTGCTGCTGCATCGCGGTGCGGCCCAGGCGCGTGTTTGGACCTGTGATTTCTCCTATGATTACGTTCGCATCAATGCTGACTATCGCAGTTGAGGGCGTCAGCCTTTATGACAAAGCCGCCCTAGAGGCGGCTTTGTCATGCTGAGCGAGAGGTTTTGCCTGTCTTTCGCCAAAGCAATGACACAGCCGAAAATAAAGAAATTCATATAAAACATTGTGTTGCGAAATGATTTCTAGAGGTAGGGCTTTTTGCTGTAAAAACGGTGTTGACGGACCCTTTGGTGGCGCGTATAGTTCGCCTTCTCCGCTGCAGCAACAAACGCAGCACCGCTCTTTAACAAACAGAACAACCGATAGGTGTGAGTGCCGGGAAGAGCCGACACTTGCACTGCAAGAGACAGAAAGTAACCTTCGGGTTTCTTCG
>NZ_SNZP01000024.1 GCF_004363805.1 Paludibacterium purpuratum
ATCGACGCGTTGCGGCAGCAGCCGGCCGTCCCATTGGCCGTCTTCGCCAATGTCCAAGGTCATCAGACGCTGCGTCTGGTCGAAGGCGGAGGCAAAGGCGGCGAGCAGATGAGTAAGATCCATCGATATGCTTTTTGTTATTGGGTGACGATCAGTTGCCGTTCACCTGGTAGACGTTGGAAGACAGTTGCAATGTGGCGTCGAACATAACCGGCGGGCGGTGCGGGTGTACGGTCAGGATGGCGTCGACGCGAAAGCGCAGGTGACGCTCCAGTTCGCGCGGCGCGTCCAGGCTGACGCGCACGCCGCCAAGCCGCGGTTCGTGCTGTTCGATGGCTTTGCGTAGCCGCTCGCGCAGCATTTCCCGATGATCCGGATTGAGCAGACTCAGTCCGCTCAGGTCGGGAATGCCGAATTGCAGCATGCTGCGGTCGGCTTCGGGAAAGTCGCTCAGCTGGTCGGTCAGGTCGACGATGCGCGTGTTGAGCAGCGCTTCCAGGTCGCGCGCCAGCGCAGCCTTGAGGCGCGGCAAGTCGAAGTGTTGCGTGCTGTCGAGTTGGGGATTGTCCGGTGCGTCGTCCAGCAGCCGGTCGATGATCGACGGCTGGACGACGGTTTGGCGCGGTACGTATTCCATTTGTCCCTCAGCCGAACAACTGGCCGCCCAGGTGCGACAGCAGCAGGCGGTAGGTACCGTAGATGCCGACGCCTACCGCTGCCAAAAGGGCGATGTACAACCACATTGGCAGTTCATGGCGGATATAGGCCTGGAAGCGTTGCGGCAGGCGCCAGTTGGGTGCGAACTCGGCCTTGCCGCCGCGTGCCTGCTGGATTTCCTGCGCCAGCTTTTGTTTGAGGTAGTCGAGCTTTTCCTGGCCTTCGAGCAGGTACTTGCCCTTGAAGCCGAGCAGCAGGCAGGTGTAGTACACCTCCAACAATTCCAGATGCTTGTTCGGGTCCAGTCGCAGCGCTTCCAGTCGATTGAAGAAGCTCTCGCCGGCCAGGTGCTCGCCGAACAGGCGCAGTTGCAGCGGCATGCGCTCCCATTCGTCGCGCAGTTCGAACGACGAGGACAGAATGATTTCGTCCATCAGCGCGCAGAAGGCGAACTTGCTCTGCGTGATGGCCTCCGGCGTTTTGCCGAGGTTGCGTGCGTGGCGCTCGAACTGGGCCAGGAACTGGTCCAGCTTTTCGTTGAATTCGGCGGCGCTGCCTGGGGCATGTCCTTCCTTGAGCAGGAACAGCAGGTAAACGCCGTCTTCCAGCATTTCGCGCAGGGTGGGGCCGCTGGCCGGTTGAATGGTCAGCGGGTGGTTGTCGGTCAGCGTGGCGGTATTTTCCATCTCGATCTCAGTTGAATACGGCAATCAGTTCCAGGGTGAGGTGTGCCAGCGTTTCCGGCACGTAAATGCAGATGCTGCGCGATTGCAACATACGCTGGTAAATCGGGCCTTGCGCTTCGAGCATGAAGTAATGGTCGCCGACGCGCACCGGCAGGGCGGACGGCGTTTGCAACGCATGGATCAGTGCGACGCCGCGCATGGCCGAGTTGAGGATCTTTTCCACATCGTCCGGTGCGCCGATCTTGAGCTTGAGCGGTACGCTCTCGATGATCTGCGAGGCCGGCTGGTCGCTGTGCACCGACAAGTAGAAACTGACGTTTTCCACCAGCCGGTCGCTTTCCAGGTGGCCGATGTGGAACGACTGGCGGGTGTTGACCAGCGGGATCACCATGTGGCGCGAGGAAATAACCGTGTCGAGCAGGTCGCGGATCTGCTGGTCGAGCTGGGCAAAGGTTTCTCCCGGCATTTCGTGCCGATAGGCGGGAATATCGCCAAGCTCGTAGCGCGTGGAGAAGGTCAATAGCTCGCCGCAAAATTCGCTCATCGCCTGGTAGAGCTCTTCCGGATGCAACGGCGAGCAGCGCGCCAGGTGGTTGAGACGGGCGAAGTTGCGGTTGACCGTGTGGCGCAGCCAGAAGCTGCCCACGTCGGAGGGGCCGAACTCCAGCACGTTGCGCGAACGCTCGCGGTGGGCACCGGCCAATGCCTGGCTCTTGACCAGCAAAATCTCCAGCAGGCGGCGCAGCATCTGCTGCAGCGGCGGGGCGCTTTCGATGGTCAGGGTCGGCGGCAGGAAGCGTTCGACCAGTTGCCACTGGCCGGTGGCGTTCTTCTGAATCCGGCAGAGCGGCACGGCATCGAAGCCGTCGCGATTCTCTTCTTCCACCATCAGCCGCACGTCCAGTTCCAGTGTTGCCACCTCGGCGGCCAGCGCCTGGGTGAACAAATCGGCCACTTCCTGTTGTTCGCTGTAAAAGCGCGTCGGCCGACCGCTGCTGTCGCCGTGGCGCACGTTGCCGCCGTATGGCTGCATGTCGGCCAAGCAGACGTACACGGTGGTTTCGACACCCAACTGGGGCAAGCTTTCCAGGTCGCGCGACAGCGGCAGCGGGGCATGCTCCGGTGCCTGGCACAGCGTGCCGTCGCGGAACAGTACGGTTAGTTGCTGCAGGCGAAGCTGACCGGATTTTAAACCGTCTTCATCGATCAGCGTGCGGGCGATGCCCCAGCAGTGCCGCTGCGCCAATTGCAGGCGCTGAGTCAGCAGTTGTTCGTGATATTGGGCCTGTTGCTGAAAATTCTGCGGGCGAAGGAACATACCTTCGCCCCACAAAACGCGTTTCGCTTGATGCATGAATGTCGTTTTCCGATGGAGGGTTGTCGTCCGGTGTCAGCGGCTGCTCATCGAGCAGTCCGGCTTGAATATCTTGGGCTGTCCTGGCATGTCCAGCCGGGGCGGCAGAGTGGGGCGCAGGAAGCATCGATCCGCCAGTAGGTTTACTCCTGCGACGCGCACCATGTCGGCATCGAACAGCAGTCGCCAGAAGTAGGGGTCGGGCTGACGGAAATAGCCGATGACGCCAATGTACTTGGCGTCGGGCGAAATTGTTGCATTTATGTCACTTTTGCTACCTGGCAATAAGACCAGTTCCGTGGAATCGATCATTTCGCTAGACAACAAGTCTTTTTCGCTCTTTCCGCTGGTTAGATCCGCTGGCGTGAGACGACTAAACGCCTGATTTTGCTTAAGTTGCACGATGTGAATCACCAGGGAGAGCGGGTGGCCGCTCTCGTCCGGGTTCAGGTTCCGCGTACCTATCGCCAGATAGTTCGCATTAGAAGGACCTGATGCACAAGCGCTCAAGAGCAGGCAGATTGCTGCGCTTGCACACAGTCTTAACCAGTTGTCGCGAATGCTGTTCATTTTGCTGATGTCTGATAAGTGCTTGTTATAAAGGTTGTATTTAAATAGTTCTGTCAGTTTGTGTCAATGTGGTAATCTTACGGTTTAAAAAGATCACACTTTTTGAAATCATAGTATACAATGAATATGGCCCGTGAGCATAATATGACACGGGCATCGTTTTTCTGCACGGAATAAAACTCATTACGCATGGCGCAGTTATGGATTCTTTTGACCGTACTTGTCGGATTGTTCGCCATTCTGACATGGCTCGGTCTTCGTTTTTTTGTTCCCGGGGCTTTGGGACAGGGCATCGGCACGTTGGCGCTAGGCGACAAGGTCGCCGATGAGGCGCCGTGCGCGCCGGTTGCGCCATGGTATCGGCGCTCGCGCATCCTCGCCCGTCGGGCGAGGGTGAGAGCGCGCCGACTGTCGCGTCGCCGCGACTGGCTGCTGGCGAGCGGCTCGCTGCTGCTGATTTTGACGGTGGTGGCCGTGCTGTTGCGCATGAACGCCGCCTATCGTGCGCCGACGTTCCAGGGCGGGGAGTACCAGGAGTCCCGCCGCATCCAACAGGTGCTGGTGGAAGACAAGCTGGTGCCGCCTCCGCCGTTGCCGCCGTCCGCCTTCGCCGACGTGATTGCCGAACGGCCGAGCTTGGCGGGTGCGGATCGCAACTGGAACAAGCTGGAGCCGAGCTTCTCGCAAGTGGTGCTGCACCTGATGCAGCGCATGAATACGCGCGGTTACCAAACCATGCTGCTGGAAGGATGTCGCAGTCCAGAGCGCCAAGATCGCTTGGCGTCGCAGTCGACGACCGTCACCAAGGCCAAGGGCGGTCAGAGTCGACATCAGTACGGTTTCGCCGCCGACATCGCCTTTGTGCGTAACGGCAAGGTCGTGATCTCCGAGCGTGATCCATGGGCGATGAGCGGCTATCAGGCGCTGGGCGAGGAAGCGCGGGCGGCCGGCCTGACATGGGGTGGCGTCTGGAGCTTCAAAGATTATGGACACATCGAGCAACCAGGCTCGCTGAAGGTGCTGGAACAGATGATTCAACAGGAGGGTAGGCATTGCATATGAAGGGTTGGCTGAGAAATGCCAAGGTGGCTTCCGCGGTAGGATTTCTCATCCTGATCGCGTTGCTATGGCTATTGGGCATCTGGTGCGACTGGTCGCTGGAGACGCGGTTCATCGCGGTCTTGCTGGTGATGCTGCTGTGGGTGCTGACCTTGATGGTCGGTCAGGTGGTGAAGAACAAGGCCGGCAACTTGCTGGAAGGCGTGTTGCGCAAGCAAGCGGACGATGCGGTGATCAACGCCGGCTCCGAAAAGCGCGCCGAAGTGACCATGCTGCGTCAGCGCCTGCTGGCGGCGGTGGAAACGCTGAAAACCTCCAAGCTCGGCAAGGCCAGCGGCCGTGCGGCGCTGTACGAGCTGCCTTGGTACATGATCATCGGCCATCCTGCCGCGGGTAAGAGTTCGGCCATCCTGCAGTCCGGCTTGACCTTCCCCTTCAGCGATAAGCATGGGGTGCAGGGGGTTGGCGGCACGCGCAATTGCGACTGGTTCTTCTCGACCGAGGGGATCTTGCTGGACACCGCCGGCCGCTATGCGACGCAAAGCGAAGACCGGGTCGAGTGGTTGGAATTCCTCAAACTGCTGAAGCGGCACCGCTCGCGCGCGCCGGTCAACGGCATTCTCGTGGCTGTGAGCCTGCCGGAACTGACCCAGCACCAATCGGAAGGCTTCGAGATCTACGCCCGGCAGGTTCGGGAGCGTATCCACGAGATCACCCATACCTTCGGCCGCCAAGTACCGATCTACCTGGTCTTTACCAAGCTCGACTTGTTGTCCGGCTTCAACCAGTTCTTCCAGGATTGTGCCGAGGACGAGCGCTCCCAGGTGTGGGGGGCGACGTTCAGTGCCAACCAGGGCGCCGACTTCGACGTGGCGACGGTGGTCAACAAGCAGTTCGAACTACTGGCCAAGGGATTGGTGCAGGCCGGCGAAGAGCGACTGTTGCATGGCGGCAGTCAGAACGCCCGCTCGGCCCACTTCGCCTTCCCGATCGAATTCAGCAACCTCAAGGCCGGCGTGGTGCGTTTTGTGCGCCTCTTGACCGAGGAAGACCCGTATCACGCCCGGCCGTTGTTGCGTGGGTTCTATTTCACCAGTGCGCTGCAAGAAGGCGCCCCGCGAATCGTGGCTGCCGGTCGCATCAAGAGCCTGTTCGGCATCGTCGGCGGGCAGGGCGGGCAGGGCAGCGGCAGCGCCGCTTCGTATAGCTTCTTCCTGCGCAACCTGTTCCGCGAAGTGATCTTTCCCGACCAGCACCTGATGTCGAATCAGGGCGCGCCGCAACGCCGGCCATGGCGTTTGGCGGGCATGGCGGCGGGGTTGTTGTCGCTGTGCGTGATCTGCGGTTTGTGGACTTGGTCGTATATCGGCAACCAGGATCTTCTGCAGCGTTTGGCGGCCGATCGCGTGGCCGCGCACAAGCTGGCGGCGAGCGGCGAGCTGCACGATCGATTGGCGGCGCTGATCATGGTGCAGAAGGATTTGGAAGAGCTGCAAAGCTACCGTAACAACGGTGCGCCCTGGCAGTTGGGCATGGGCCTGTATCAAGGGCGCGAGGTCGAGACGTCGCTACGGCGCGAGTATTTCGCCGGCCTGAAGGATGTGATGCTCTCGCCGGTGCGCCAGAACCTGGAAACCGCACTCGCCGCGCTGAAGCAGCCGGTGGAGGTGCCTTCGGTTCCCGCGCCCAAGCCGACGCCGGTGGCCAAGCCCGCTACGCCAGCGCCGAAGCCTGAGGTGAAGAGCAAGCCCAAGGCCAAGCCGCATGCGCCGAAACGCGGCGGCGGCAGTGCATTGCCGAATATCCAGATCAGCCAGAACGAGCCGGTGGCTTCGCCTTATCGCCAGGTGGCCTGGCAACAGGCGGCCGGTGGGCGCGGCGACTGGTGGCATGCCGAGCCGGTATCGGGCGGCTTTGCCGGTTTCCACGCCATGCCGGTGGCGGACGTGGTGCCGGCGAGTGCGGTAGCCAATGCAGCACCGGCGGCCCCTGCGCAAGATGCCGCGGCGCCGTCGGGCGACGGCGGTCGACAGGCGCAGTTGGACGTGGCGTACAACGCGCTGAAAACCTACCTGATGTTGCATGACAGCAAGTACATGGAAGAGGCGCAACTGAGCGACCAGTTGCCGCGTTACTGGCGTCCGTGGCTGGCCGATCACCGCGGACAGTACGCCGAAAGCGAGATCATGCCGCTGGCCGAACGTCTGATCGCCTTCTACGTCAGCCAGATTCATGAAACCGACCTGCCGTTGATCGACAACGATCCCAACGTGGTCAGCTCGGCGCGCGACGTGCTGCGCGCATCGTTCAAGCGCCTGTCCGGCCCGGAGCGTGTGTTCAATGCCATTCGTGCGCACGCCAATACCCGCTATACGCCGCTGACCGTCGGCCAGATTCTGGATAACCGCGATCTGGACGTGGTGGCGGGCAGCCAGATGGTGGAGGGCGCCTTTACTCGTCAGGCCTGGAACGACTACGTCAGCAAGGCGATCGACGACGCCAGTCGCGGTCAGATCTCCGGCGACGACTGGGTGCTGGCCACCAAGTTGACCGAGAATCTCGGCCAAGACGGCAATGTCGACAAGAACCGCGCCGAACTGACCAATCTGTATCGCGCGCAGTACATCGCGCAATGGAAGAAATTCCTCATGGGCGTCGCGGTACGCGATTTCGCCAACAGCGCCCAGGCCGCTTCGGCCATGACGCGGCTGGCCGACCCCAAGACCTCGCCGGTCAAGCTGATTCTGACTCGCGTTGCGCAGGAAACCAGTTGGGACAATCCGAGCGAGCTGCAAAACACCCTGCGCTCGGCCGGTAAGTCGGTGCTGGAGAAAACGGCCGAGTTCATTCGCGGCGACAGTGGCGCCAAGGCCGACGGCCAGACGAACCAGTACGGCCAGGTCGGCGGGTACTTTGCCGGCGTGGCGCAACTGACCCGCGGCGACAATCCGCCGATCAACGGCTACCTGGATCAGTTGGGCAAGATCAAGGCCAAGCTCGCCGCCATGGCTTCCGGCGACGATAGCGGCGCCCAAGCCGCCCAGGCACTGAAGGCCACGCTCGCCGGCTCCGGCTCCGAGTTGGCCGATGCCATGGGCTTTGTCGACAACACCTTGTTGGCGCCGGTTTCGGCCGATACCCGCGAAATGGTGCGTCCGCTCCTGGTGCGCCCGCTGACCCAGACCTACTCGGCCTTGGTCGGTTCGGCCACTGCCGGCATCAACCAGGCCTGGCAAACCGAAGTGATGCCGCAATGGCGTCAGATCGGCGGCAAATATCCGTTCGCCAATAGCAGCAACGTGGCGTCGGTGGATGAAATCGATCGTTTCGCCCATGCCAATAGCGGGGTCTTCGACCAATTCGTCAGCAAACACCTGGATGGGCTGGTACAGCGTCAGGGCGACAACCTGGTGCCGCGCACCTGGGGCGGCATGGGGGTGCATTTCAGCCCCGCCTTCCTGAGCGCCGCGCCTAAGCTCGCCGCGCTGGGCAACGCCCAGGGGCAAGGCGGCGATGCCGCGGCCCGCTTCGAAATCCAGGCGTTGCCGACCCCGGGGCTGGCCGAGATCGCCTTCATGCTGGATGGCCAGGAACTGCATTATCGCAACGGCGCTCAAGTGTGGCAGCCGTTCAGTTGGCCGGGCAATGGCCAGGCCGGTGCGCGTATCCAAGCGCTGACCTACGGCGGTTCGGCTGTGGTCGTGGGCAGTCAGACCGGCCATATGGGCTTCCTGCGGCTACTGGCCTCCGCCAAGGTGGAGCAGCAGTCGGCTGGCGGCGCGGTGCTGAGCTGGACGATCAAGAAGGATGGTGGCGCCGTCGATACGGTGCGTTTCAATTTCCGCTCTGTCAGCGGCCTCAATCCGTTGCAACTGACGCAGTTGCGCGATTTGACGCTGCCTGAGCGCATCACCATGTAATCGGGGTACCTGAATAGTGACGATCAATTTCAAGCGCGCAGCAGGCACAGCACAAGACTGCTGCATCATTGGCAAGCTGCCGCAACGAGGCGATTTCATCCGGGTCAACGCCACGCACCCGGGCGCGGTCTATCTGGACGGTTTGATCGCCGACAGTCTGAAAATGCTGGATGGCGATGGCGAAGCCGGCGCCGTCTACCGCTCGATCGGCCATAGCAGCGTTTTGCTGCGCTATCGCGACGCTTTGTTCCTCGGCGGCATCCAGCCGAGCCACGACCAGGCCGGCCGCAATTACCCGCTGGTGGCCGGCATGTTCATGCCGGTGGGCGAGGCGCCCGAGCCGCTGGGACACCTATTGCTGGCGCGCGAACTGTTTTTCCATGGCCTGCGCGAACAACTGGTCAGCGCCTACGCCAATTCGGTGGAAATGCTGGCCTGCCGTCAATTCCTTGAGCAGCAAGCGTTGCTCAACGCCAGTTTCTCGGCCGACCTGCACTTGGCGCGGCAACTGCTCGACCGCCACTTGCAACAATGCCGCGTCGGCGAGTTGAACCAGATGCTCTCGGCGGCCGGCCTGGGTGCGCTCGACAGCTTGCTGCTCGGCTTTGCCTTCCAACAGCAGTTGCTGCGCAAGTTCGCCAGCAGTCTGCCGTCGCCCTTGTTCCTGTTGCCGCTGCCGGACAGCGACGGCGAAGACATGCTGTATGCGGCGATGTGGCTGTCGCTGTATCAAACCGCGACCGGCCGCGAGCCGTCGCATAGCGAGCAGTTCTTCCTGTTGCGTCAGCAGGGCCGGCGTTGCCTGGCGCTGGTGCCGGGCAGGCTGACCGAGCAGCACGTGCAGATGTGCTGGGGGCGCAAGCCCGGGGCGGGGGTGGTGTTCGACGCCAGCGAAGAAACCGCGCCTTGGCGCGCGGACAAGCAGTATGCCGAGTCTGCCTATGTGCTGGGCCGGCGTCTGTGCGATACCGACGTGTCGATCGCCGAAGTGCGCGACGTATTGCGCAATGTCGTGCAGAGCATGGACTAAACGAATAATCGATTTTTTTAGGGTAGAGACCAAATCATGGGCAAGGAAAGTACACAGAAAAAGCTCTCGCGCGTGCGTCCGCCGCGCGTGCAAATCACCTACGACGTCGAGATCGGCGACGCCATCGAAACCAAGGAACTGCCGTTCGTATTGGGTGTGCTGGGGGATTACTCCGGCCATGCGCAAACGCCGCTGCCCAAGTTGAAGGAACGTAAGTTCGTCCAAATCGATCGCGATAATTTCGACGACGTACTCAAGGGCGTGGCCCCGCGGTTGGCGATGCGCGTCGACAACCAGTTGAAGGATGACGGCAGCCAGATCGGCGTCGAACTGAACTTCGAATCCATGGCGGATTTCGAGCCGCAGAACGTGGTCGAGCAAGTCGAACCGCTGAAGAAGCTGCTGGAAGCGCGTCAACGTCTGGCCGACCTGCGCAACAAGATGTCCGCCAACGACAAGCTGGAAGCACTGCTGGACGACGTAGTGCGCGATACCGACAAGCTGCGCCAAATCGGGCAACAGAACGGGGAGTAATCTATGACCACGGAAAACCTGGCTCAAGCCGGCGCAGCTGGCGCCGCAGCCGAAACCGCGAGCCTGCTCGATTCGATCATCGACCAGAGCCGCATTGCCACTAACGAGCAAGAAAAGCGCCATACCCGAGATTTGATCGGCGAATTGGTCAACCAGGTGCTGGAAGGCTCCGTGACCGTGTCGCGCGACCTGACCGCCAGCATGGACGCCCGCATCGCCGAGATCGACGCGCTGATCTCCAGCCAGCTCAACGAAATCATGCACCATGCAGACTTCCAGAAACTGGAGGCCTCCTGGCGCGGTTTGCGTTACCTGGTGATGGAATCCGAAACCAGCACCATGCTGAAGATCAAGATGCTCAACGTATCGAAGAAGGATCTGGTCAAAGACTTCAAGTCGGCCGCCGAGTTCGATCAAAGCGCCTTGTTCAAGAAAATCTACGAAGAAGAGTACGGCACCTTCGGTGGCGCGCCCTATGCGGCCCTGGTGGGCGACTATGAGTTCACCCGCCATCCGGAAGACTTCTACCTGCTCGACGAAATGTCCCATGTGGCCGCATCCGCGCACGCACCGTTCATCTCCGCCGTGTCGCCGGGTCTGTTCGGCCTGGAAAGCTTCACCGACGTCGGCAAGCCGCGCGACTTGGCCAAGATTTTCGATACCGTCGAATACGCCAAGTGGAAGTCGTTCCGCGAGTCCGAAGATTCGCGTTACGTCGGCCTGGTTCTGCCGCACGTGCTGGGCCGCCTGCCTTACGGCAAGGACAATGTGCCGGTGGAAGCCTTCGACTTCGAAGAGTCGGTCGACGGCACCGATCACGACAAATATCTATGGACCAATGCGGCCTATGCCTACGCTGCGCGCCTGACCGATGCCTTCAGCCAATTCGGTTGGCTGGCGGCCATTCGCGGCGTCGAGGGTGGCGGCCTGGTCGAAGGTTTGCCCACGCACACCTTCAAGACCGACGACGGCGAAGTGGCGCTCAAGAGCCCGACCGAAGTGGCGATCACCGACCGTACTGAGAAGGTCATGTCCGATTTGGGGCTGATCTCGCTGGTGCATTGCAAGAACACCGACTACGCGGCGTTCTTCAGCGGTCAATCGGTGCAGAAACCCAAGACCTACAACACCGATGCCGCCAATGCCAATGCACGGCTGTCGACGCAGCTGCCGTACATCTTCGCCGTGTCGCGCATCGCGCATTACTTGAAGTCGATCATGCGCGACAAGATCGGTAGTTTCGCATCGCGACAAAACGTGCAGGACTTCATGAACACCTGGATGGCGCAGTACGTACTGCTGGACGACTCCGCTAGCCAGGAGGCCAAGGCCAAATACCCGCTGCGCGAAGCTCGCGTGGATGTGGTGGAAGTGCCTGGGCGTCCCGGCGTTTACCGCGCCGTGGCTTTCCTGCGCCCGCACTTCCAATTGGACGAGCTCACGATTTCCTTGCGACTGGTGGCGGAGCTTCCGCAGCCGGCCGCTTGAGGTCGCGAACCGGGGTAGTACCAAACTGTAATTAACAATAACGTTGAAAGAGGTTTTTTCATGGCTTTTGATGCTTTTTTGAAGATTGACGGCATTCCTGGCGAGAGCACCGATGATGCGCATAAGGACTGGATCGAGATCCTGTCTTTCGACCACTCCCTGGAACAGCCTGCCCAGGCGACGGCCAGCTCCGCCGGCGGCGCCACTGCCGAACGTGTGAACCACGGCATGTTCGTCATCAGCCACTCGCTGGACAAGTCCAGCCCCAAGCTGTACGAAGCATGCTGCACCGGTAAGCACATCAAGGACGTTACCATTGAACTGTGCCGCGCCGGTGGCGACAAGCTGAAGTACATGGAAGTGAAGATGGAGCAGGTTCTGGTTTCCAAGGTCGTGCCGAGCGGCACCTCCAACGACGCCGGCTTCCCGAGCGAAAAGGTGAGCTTCAGCTACGGCAAGATCAAGTGGACCTACACCCAGCAGAAGCGTCAGGACGGCTCCGGCGGCGGTAACGTCAGCGCGGGCTGGGATCTGACCGCCAACAAGACCATCGCCTAAGCGAGTCTTTCCGCGCGCTACGTCTGCCAACCGCTACCCTGGCTGGCCGGCGCAGTGCGCGGGTTTCCGCGCCCGGAGGCGACCCGATCGTCGTTATCCGAGCGGATTTCCGTTGTATGCAAGGAGCCGTCATGTTTTATCGAGTGTCTGTCGCCGCGATTGTTCTCTCTCTGGTTGGTTGTGCCGCGCCCAAGGCGCCGACGCCGACCGAGGTCATTAAGACCAGCGTCAATCAAATGAATGTGGCATTGGATACCGCCGCCAAAATGGCGCCCAACTCCGCCGCTGTCCAGGCCGATCCGACCTACATCACTTTCGAAAAAATGAGCATCAAGCTGACGCCGGCCGCCGAGGCGCAGCTAACTGCGTTGAGCCCGGTGTTCAAAGTGTCTTCCAAAATTACCGTTCGCGGCTATTGCTACCGCCGCGACATCGGCAATGCCAAAGCCGCCGCGCAAGCTCGCGCCAATTCGGTTCGCGACTTCCTGAAGCAAATGGGCATCGCCGCCGACAAGATCGACGTCAAGATCGACACCGATCGCGCCTTGCATGGCGTACGCGTGAACTTCAACGGCTAATGCCGCCTGCCATAACGCCTTTCTGACTGATTATGGAACTAACCAATCTGCTCGCCGCCTTTGCCTCCGCCTTCGACCAGACGCAGCGTCTGATGACCTTGGACATTGGCGAAGACGGCCAATGGGACGGCCGGTTGCTGCCGCAACGCGTCGAC
>NZ_SNZP01000025.1:0-1723 GCF_004363805.1 Paludibacterium purpuratum
TCAAATGATAGGATCAAGCCTCACGAGCCATTAGTATCGGTTAGCTTCACGCCTCACAGCGCTTCCACACCCGACCTATCAACGTCCTGGTCTCGAACGACTCTTTAGGAGGGTTATACCCTCAGGGAAGTCTCATCTTCAGGCGAGTTTCCCGCTTAGATGCTTTCAGCGGTTATCTCTTCCGAACTTAGCTACCCGGCGATGCCACTGGCGTGACAACCGGTACACCAGAGGTTCGTCCACTCCGGTCCTCTCGTACTAGGAGCAGCCCCCGTCAAACTTCCAACGCCCACTGCAGATAGGGACCAAACTGTCTCACGACGTTTTGAACCCAGCTCGCGTACCACTTTAAATGGCGAACAGCCATACCCTTGGGACCGGCTACAGCCCCAGGATGTGATGAGCCGACATCGAGGTGCCAAACTCCGCCGTCGATGTGAACTCTTGGGCGGAATCAGCCTGTTATCCCCGGAGTACCTTTTATCCGTTGAGCGATGGCCCTTCCATTCAGAACCACCGGATCACTATGTCCTGCTTTCGCACCTGCTCGACTTGTCGGTCTCGCAGTTAAGCCACCTTTTGCCATTGCACTATCAGCACGATTTCCGACCGTACCTAGGTGACCTTCGAACTCCTCCGTTACACTTTGGGAGGAGACCGCCCCAGTCAAACTGCCTACCATGCACTGTCCCCGATCCGGATCACGGACCTAGGTTAGAACCTCAAACACACCAGGGTGGTATTTCAAGGGCGGCTCCACATGAACTAGCGTCCACGCTTCTTAGCCTCCCACCTATCCTACACAAGTCTGTTCAAAGTCCCATGCAAAGCTACAGTAAAGGTTCACGGGGTCTTTCCGTCTAGCAGCGGGTAGATTGCATCTTCACAAACATTTCAACTTCGCTGAGTCTCAGGAGGAGACAGTGTGGCCATCGTTACGCCATTCGTGCGGGTCGGAACTTACCCGACAAGGAATTTCGCTACCTTAGGACCGTTATAGTTACGGCCGCCGTTTACCGGGGCTTCGATCAAGAGCTTGCACCCCATCACTTAACCTTCCGGCACCGGGCAGGCGTCACACCGTATACGTCCACTTTCGTGTTGGCACAGTGCTGTGTTTTTGATAAACAGTCGCAGCCACCGATTCTCTGCGGCCTCTCCTAGCTTCGGACGCGAAGTCCTACACCGGGGGAGGCATACCTTCTCCCGAAGTTACGGTATCAATTTGCCGAGTTCCTTCTCCTGAGTTCTCTCAAGCACCTTGGAATTTTCTTCCTGCCCACCTGTGTCGGTTTGCGGTACGGTTCTCATACAGCTGAAGCTTAGAGGCTTTTCCTGGAAGCAGGGTATCAGTCACTTCAGGTCCGTAGACCCTCGTCATCACTTCTCAGCGTTAACGAGCGCGTGGATTTGCCTGCGCGCTCCGCCTACCAGCTTAAACCAACTATTCCAACAGTTGGCTGACCTAACCTTCTCCGTCCCCTCATCGCACTGTATGAAAGTACTGGAATGTTAACCAGTTTCCCATCGACTACGCATTTCTGCCTCGCCTTAGGGGCCGACTCACCCTACGCCGATGAACGTTGCGTAGGAATCCTTGGGCTTTCGGTGAGCGGGCTTTTCACCCGCTTTATCGCTACTCATGTCAGCATTCGCACTTCTGATATCTCCAGCATCCCTTTCAGGACACCTTCACAGACCTACAGAACGCTCCCCTACCACG
>NZ_SNZP01000025.1:1813-4912 GCF_004363805.1 Paludibacterium purpuratum
AAATCCGCAGCTTCGGTTATCAGTTTGAGCCCCGTTACATCTTCCGCGCAGGACGACTCGACCAGTGAGCTATTACGCTTTCTTTAAATGATGGCTGCTTCTAAGCCAACATCCTGGCTGTCTCGGCCTTCCCACTTCGTTTACCACTTAACTGATCATTTGGGACCTTAGCTGGCGGTCTGGGTTGTTTCCCTCTTGACGATGGACGTTAGCACCCACCGTCTGTCTCCCATGCTCGCACTTTCCGGTATTCAGAGTTTGCCATGGGTTGGTAAGTCGCAATGACCCCCTAGCCATAACAGTGCTTTACCCCCGGAAGTGATACATGAGGCACTACCTAAATAGTTTTCGGGGAGAACCAGCTATCTCCGAGTTTGTTTAGCCTTTCACCCCTATCCACAGCTCATCCCCTAATTTTGCAACATTAGTGGGTTCGGACCTCCAGTGCGTGTTACCGCACCTTCATCCTGGCCATGGATAGATCACTCGGTTTCGGGTCTACGCCCAGCAACTACAGCGCCCTATTCGGACTCGCTTTCGCTACGCCTCCCCTATTCGGTTAAGCTCGCTACTGAACGTAAGTCGCTGACCCATTATACAAAAGGTACGCAGTCACCCCTTGCGAGGCTCCCACTGTTTGTATGCATCCGGTTTCAGGTTCTATTTCACTCCCCTCCCGGGGTTCTTTTCGCCTTTCCCTCACGGTACTGGTTCACTATCGGTCGATCATGAGTATTTAGCCTTGGAGGATGGTCCCCCCATCTTCAGACAGGATTTCTCGTGTCCCGCCCTACTTGTCGTACGCTCAGTGCCACCATTCAGTTTTCGTGTACGGGGCTATCACCCACTATGGCCAGCCTTTCCAGACTGTTCCACTAACTCAACGGCTAAAACGTACAGGCTCTTCCATTTTCGCTCACCACTACTCACGGAATCTCGGTTGATTTCTTTTCCTGCGGGTACTTAGATGTTTCAGTTCTCCGCGTTCGCTCTACCCACCCTATGTGTTCAGGTGGGAGTGACCCCTTAGGGCCGGGTTTCCCCATTCGGACATCGCGGGATCAAAGCTCTATTGCCAGCTCCCCCGCGCTTTTCGCAGGCTTACACGTCCTTCATCGCCTATGATCGCCAAGGCATCCACCAGATGCACTTACTCGCTTGACCCTATCATTTCAAAGGCCTTGCGCACTCGGTTGTCCGGTACCTCTACCGTACAACCGTCGATACATATTTCTACCCAAAAACATGAATCCTAACGAGAACGTTGCCGTCCTGGTCACGATCCACTTTTTGTATTTCGGCTTCTTCAGTTTGTTAAAGATCAATGCGCATAAAACGCTAATCACAAGGCTCCACGAGCATTCTGATTACCATTCCACACGCTTGGAACAACCGATAGGCTGTGAGTACCAGGTCAAACCTGTCTCTAGAAAGGAGGTGATCCAGCCGCAGGTTCCCCTACGGCTACCTTGTTACGACTTCACCCCAGTCATGAAGCATACCGTGGTAAGCGGCCTCCTTACGGTTAGCCTACCCACTTCTGGTATCCCCCACTCCCATGGTGTGACGGGCGGTGTGTACAAGACCCGGGAACGTATTCACCGCAGCATGCTGATCTGCGATTACTAGCGATTCCGACTTCACGCACTCGAGTTGCAGAGTGCGATCCGGACTACGATCGGTTTTTTGAGATTGGCTCCACCTCGCGGCTTCGCGACCCTCTGTACCGACCATTGTATGACGTGTGAAGCCCTGCTCATAAGGGCCATGAGGACTTGACGTCATCCCCACCTTCCTCCGGTTTGTCACCGGCAGTCTCATTAGAGTGCCCAACTTAATGATGGCAACTAATGACAAGGGTTGCGCTCGTTGCGGGACTTAACCCAACATCTCACGACACGAGCTGACGACAGCCATGCAGCACCTGTGTTACCGCTCCCTTTCGGGCACTGCCAAATCTCTTCGGCATTCGGTACATGTCAAGAGCAGGTAAGGTTTTTCGCGTTGCATCGAATTAATCCACATCATCCACCGCTTGTGCGGGTCCCCGTCAATTCCTTTGAGTTTTAACCTTGCGGCCGTACTCCCCAGGCGGTCAACTTCTCGCGTTAGCTTCGCTACCAAGGATTCAAACCCCCAACAGCTAGTTGACATCGTTTAGGGCGTGGACTACCAGGGTATCTAATCCTGTTTGCTCCCCACGCTTTCGTGCATGAGCGTCAGTGTCATCCCAGGGGGCTGCCTTCGCCATCGGTATTCCTCCACATCTCTACGCATTTCACTGCTACACGTGGAATTCTACCCCCCTCTGACGCACTCTAGCCGAGCAGTCTCCAATGCCGTTCCCAGGTTAAGCCCGGGGCTTTCACATCAGACTTGCCCAACCGCCTGCGCACGCTTTACGCCCAGTAATTCCGATTAACGCTTGCACCCTACGTATTACCGCGGCTGCTGGCACGTAGTTAGCCGGTGCTTATTCTTCAGGTACTCTCATCCCCACGCATTATTCACACGTAGGATTTGCTCCCTGACAAAAGTCCTTTACAACCCGAAGGCCTTCTTCAGACACGCGGCATGGCTGGATCAGGGTTGCCCCCATTGTCCAAAATTCCCCACTGCTGCCTCCCGTAGGAGTCTGGGCCGTGTCTCAGTCCCAGTGTGGCGGATCATCCTCTCAGACCCGCTACTGATCGTCGCCTTGGTGGGCCTTTACCCCACCAACTAGCTAATCAGACGTCGGCCGCTCGAATAACGCGAGGCCTTTCGGTCCCCCGCTTTCCTCCTCAGAGCGTATGCGGTATTAGCACAACTTTCGCTGCGTTATCCCCCATTATTCGGCACGTTCCGACGCATTACTCACCCGTTCGCCACTCGCCATCAGGCCGAAGCCCATGCTGCCGTTCGACTTGCATGTGTAAAGCATGCCGCCAGCGTTCAATCTGAGCCAGGATCAAACTCTTCAGTTCAATCTCTAACTAATTTCGTACTTTGGCACGCAAGGACTCGAAGAAACCCGAAGGTTACTTTCTGTCTCTTGCAGTGCAAGTGTCGGCTCTTCCCGGCACTCACACCTATCGGTTGTTCTGTTTGTTAAAGAGC
>NZ_SNZP01000026.1 GCF_004363805.1 Paludibacterium purpuratum
GGTCAGGTCTTTCTTGTTGCAGTTTCACTCAGGCATTGCTTTTTTAAGTGCAACAAGAAAGGCCTGGCCCCCTGTGCCGCCCGTGAGGATAGGGGGCCCTGGGTTTATTTACCGTCTTTCCCCTCGCCCTGCTGCTTGCTCATGGCGTCGCCGACGGCGCGAGATAGCGCGGCAGACAGCATGGGGCCGCCCATCAGATTGTCTTGCGACACCGGGAAAATGATCACCGAGTTTTGCTCTGCACCGATTTCCTTCAGGGTCGACAGGGTGCGCAAGGTCAGCGCCGCCGGGTTTCTTGCCAGGATATCCGCCGCCTCGCTCAGTTTCTGTGCGGCTTCAAATTCCCCTTGTGCGGTAATCACCCGCGCCCGCCGTCCGCGCTCGGCTTCGGCTTCCTGCGCCATGGCGCGCACCATCGACTCGTTCAGGTCGACGCTACGGATTTCCACATGGCTCACATGCACCCCGCACGCCTGGGCGCGATCATCAATGGCCGTGCTCAGGGTGTCGTTCAGGGCAGCCTGCTTGGTCAGCAGATCGTCCAGGGTATGCTGGCCGATGGTGGCGCGCAGGGTGATTTGCGCCAGTTGCGCCATGGCGTCGTAGTAGTTTTGCACTTCCAGCGTGGCCTTCTGCGAGTTGACCACTTTGAGATAGGCCACCGCATCCACCTTGACCGACACATTGTCACTGGTGATGACATCCTGGGTCGGCACCTCCATGGTCGCCAAGCGCATATCGACACGTCGAACCACCTGCACCATGGGAATCAGGAAATTGATGCCTGGCTTCAGGATATGGGTGAATTTGCCGAAGGTTAACACCACGCCTTCTTCATATTGCCCGACGATCATGAAGGTCTTGCTGATGATGATGACAATGAACAATGCCAATATGCCCAGACTAATCAGAAACGACATAGGAACCTCGCGGTGTAGGATGAACAAGGGGTGAAGCGGTCGGTGACCGGTTATTCAAAGCTGGGGCCAGCCTAGCGCAGCCCCATTTCGTTGTCATTATACCTTGGTGATAAATATTGACTTGAGCCCGTGGCATTTTGCGCTAGCGGCTGTTACGACCGGCCTCATCGCCCTGTTACTACTCGCTCAACTTCAGATTATCCATCCAGCCTTGTTCAGGCAGCTGGTGACAAATCGTCGGCCAATGCTGCATCAACAGTTACAAATCCGGTCTTCCTTTTCAATCTATAAATCCAAATAGTGTTACAATATGTTAAAAACTATGTATTTAACATTGGTACCACTGAGCTCGTCAGTGAGGCGGTGGGCGAAGAGGACTTTGTGATGCCTATCATGCGTTTGTTCGATGTAAGTGGACGGATGAATCGTCGTAGCTTCTGGCTGTACAGCTCTCTTAACTTTGTCATTCTCCTGGCTGTGATCAGGGCTCTGAATAGTCTGTCCGCAAGCGCTTTTATTCTTCTGTGGCTCGTCCCGTATACCCTCTTCTCCATCAAGATTCAGGTTCGACGCTGGCACGATCTGAATCGTACTGGTTGTATGTGTTTTATTAACTGCATTCCTGTGGTGGGCAGTATTGTGACGCTGATTTGCCTTGGTTTCCTGGCGGGCTCCGATGGTGCAAACGATTATGGTGTAAAGCCGTATTCATTCTCTGTGTCCGAATAGCGCCTGACTCGCAAACAAACTCTCGTGATCAATCCAGTCATTCCCTCTTATTTTTGTGAAAAGACCCATGCATAAACGACTGTACCGCTTCGTCCGTCCTCTACTCGGGCTGGTTGGCTTGTCGCTACTGGTCGGCACTGTCCAGGCCGATGCGGCGCTGACGGCCGATTTACTGCGTACCTTTGCGCAGTGCGATGCCCGCTTTTTTGCCCAGTTGGCCAAAACGCCAAACCTGGTGCAACTCGGCCAGCTCGAAACGGCACCGGGATTTGCCAATTTCAAGGTGCCGGAACGCCATAGCGATGACAAAAACCAGATGGCGTTTTCGCAGCCGGTACAGATCGGTGGCCTGACCCTGACTGGTTACGAGGACAGCTATAGCAATCTGGGTGCAGACGGGCGTTACTGGTACTGGGGCTTCCACATCAAGGGTACGCCCAGCGAAGTGCTGCGGGCCTTGCCGGCTGAGATTCGTACTGCTTTGCGCCAGGACAAGGCGGGTGAATGGGCGCGGGCAGAACGAATGGTGTTGAGCGCTTCGACGCGGCGCTGGCTGCCGATCGAGGGCGATGGCAGCGGTAATGTGCCGGCTGAAGGCACGGTGGAGCGCGCTCTGTTGCTGGCGCCGGCAGTACATTCACCAGACACCGCATTGCTGTGCTCCATTCAGGGGGCGCCCGACGACGCCATACTGAAAGAAATTCGTCCGGATGACTGGAAGAAGATGACTGATCCAGCCTACCTAAAAGCAAAACAACAAGTCATCAGCAGCATTTTGGCGACCTACACGCCATTTTCCATGCCAGGTGGCGAAAAAAGCGAGGATACCGTTCATCAGGAAATTCATCAGGCGACCTTGCAGCTTAAAGCGCGCTACGAGGAGGTCCAAGATGTGCGCCCCGCAGAATTTTGGCAGGCGTACGAGCAAGCCCTGTTCAAGCTCCGGTGGGAAGGACTGCACCCATCCATCGCCACAAGCAAGATGAAAGACACACTGCAAGACGTCATGTGGAAGTTTGCGGATCTCGATGAGCTGCAAGAGATTGCCAAGGAAGATGACCCGCGTTGGCCTTCCCTGATCATGCGCGGAATCATGAAGGATAAATGGTACTTCGCAGCCAAGGATGAGGCTTATCTGATTGCATTTGTGCAACAGGAGCGTGCTCTATTCCGGCCAGTGGAAGCTCGGTTTGGCAAGTTGCACAAATTTCCCCTGAGCAAATAGCAGGCCAGGCTTGAAGGTACAACGATCACCAATATCGCCATTTCTACTTGTCATGAAAAGAATTATCAAAAGTGCTTTGCTGGGGGCTGCCGTCAATCTTGGTAGCTCATATTTCCTATTTACGATCATTTCGGTTTGTTACGCCGCATTTCTCGCTAGCCACAACGTTAGTCTAAAAGATATTTATTGGACGTTCTATTCAAACCAATATATTTCTTTTGCGTTGGTGGTCGGCGTGATGCTGGATATATTTGGGGGATATACAGCGGCAAAATTTAATAATGATCGCCATGTTTTAGCTGGTATGCTATCTGCATTGCCATGTCTCTTTATTGGGTTGCTAAATATACTTAACCCACTGCCAAACCATATCCCTGTATGGTTCGTCATCATGTCATGGCTGGTGGTTATTCCAGCGGGGATGTTGGGTGGGTTCCTTGCGAAACGACTACATGTCGTGCCCGTGACGCAAGGTAAGGGCTAGCCATATTGTAGGTGCATTGCAGCGTCATCAGGTCAGTTTGCTTAACCATAACGGATAAAATAAATATGACTATCACGAGAGAAGAGTTTGAAGCCTATGTTGGGGCTGGTAAGTATTTGGAGAAGTGGCAATCCATCATTGAGAAGAAATCCAGGTTTGCTGGGTTTAATATCTGGGCGGCAATTTTTGGACATGGATTTTTCTTCTATAGAAAGATGTATGTTTGGGGAATGCTGCTTGTTGCATTAGGTTTGATTTTGCATGTCATTTTTGGGGCTTTATATGGCGCTATGTTTGCAGTTCTCGCTAACAATGGGTGGGCGACGCTACAAGATATGCAAAGCCATATTTGGCTAGTAAACGGAATTGCCCTATTGTTTCAAATGGTCATTGCAGGAATGTTTGCCAACGTAATTTACTATGAGTCGGCATGTTCTGCGATCAATGCTTTAAGTGAGAAAAAGAACGACGAATTTTACTTGAATTATATAAAGAAGCGTGGTGGGGTGAGCATGCTTGGCATTCTTGCCGGTAGCATGGTAAATATTTTTTGCTATTACTTTACATGATTTATTGGTGGGTAGATAAAGGTTTGGCACTGCTTACTACTTCAACTAATTTTTTGTGGTAATCAAAAAATCAATGAGACATTGCAAAAAAATTTCGGCATCAATTTTTTCTATCGCCACATCGCTTACACTCTCGGCCTGTGGAAGTATCCATGTAAGCAAAACATACCCAGGGGTTGAGCTTCCCGCCAATCAGGTGGCAGTGTATTCCCCGTTTAACAGAGGTGATTTTTCGGGGCCATCAATTAGCACGCAGGCTTTGAATGGCAAGCCATTGGGGGAATATTTTCCAAACTCCCCATTTGGTCCCTACATTTCTTTTTTGCCAGGCGATGTTACCGTAAGAATCAGTTTCGTAGATTACGATGATGTTTTTGCATCGATACTTCTCCCAAATCTAGCTCAAATGAAAGTGAAAAATTTTGTCGGCTATTATGATTTGAAATTCACAGCCAAGCCTGGAAAATTTTATGCTCCCATCTTTAACTATAACCTTCCACATGATAAGCGCTTGACGGAAATGTGTATCTCCGAACTTCCTCTCGACAGTTCGCTATCTGAAACGAGGATGCCGCAGCATTATGTGGCGTGCGCAGCTCCAAGCCTCCCTCCTACCGAAGACAATATAAAGATTTGTGCTGCTATTAATACATCAAATAATAAAACTACTATTTATAATCAAATGTGCCAAGGGATAATATCAGGCAATACCAAGTAGGTTTTCCTCAATCAGAAATGATTAGGCAAAGCACGTAGGGCTCCGGGGTCAAAGCACGTAGGGCTCCGCGTAGGGCTCCGGGGTCAGGTCT
>NZ_SNZP01000027.1 GCF_004363805.1 Paludibacterium purpuratum
TGTCAACGACAGTCGAAATCTGACCCACTTTACCGGTAAATCGACAGTTCAAATCTGACCCACCCGGGGCTCATTGAGCAGCCTGTTTCCGCACTGCTCCCGCTTTTCTCTTGTCCTTCAGTCGATAGCTTTCGCCGGTCATGCTCACGATGTGTGCGTGGTGCAGCAGCCGGTCGAGCATGGCGGCCGTCAGCGTGGCATCGTCGGCAAAGGTGTTGGCCCATTGGCTGAACGGCAGGTTCGACGACAGGATCATCGAGCCTTTCTCATAGCGCTTGGCCACCACCTGGAAGAACAGGTTGGCTTCATCTCGGCCAAATGGCAGGTAGCCGATTTCATCCACAATCAACAGGCTTGGTCCCATGACCGAACGGTTGAAGTAGTCTTTCAGCCGCCCCTGCCGTTGCGCCGTGCCCAATTGCAGCATCAGGTCAGCCGCCGTGATGAACTTCACCTTCAGGCCGGCTTGGGTCGTTCTGATGCCGATGGCGGTAGCCAGGTGTGTTTTGCCGATGCCGCTGGGGCCGATCAACACGATGTTCTCGGCGCGTTCTATAAATGTCAGGCTGGCCAGTTCCTGGATCTGCGATTTCGGCACGCCACTGGCGAAACCAAAGTCGTATTCCTCCAATGTCTTGATCGCCGGGAATCCCGCCATGCGCAACAACACCTCACGCGTTCTTTCCTGACGCAGCCTTGTCTCGCGATCCAACAGACGCTCCAGGAAGTCGCTATAGGGCAGTTCTTCCCGCACTGCCTCTTGCGCCAACGCCGGGTACTGGCTGGCCACCGATTCCAGTTTCAGTAATCGGCAAAGATGCTCGATCCGTTCCTGTTGCAGATTCATGCCGCCACCTCCAACAACTCAGCGTAGACCGACAGCGGGTGCTGGACCGACTCGAACGGTACTGCACGCATCGCTGGCACTTGGGGGCTGACGGCATAGGGCAAGGCTTGCAACATGGGGCGTTCACGCTGCCAACGATCAATCGGCCGCTCCGCCAAAGTGGCGTGCTGCCGGACATTAGCCACCTCGGCTAACCAGCGCTGCACTTCTCGGTTGGCGGTGTCGGCGTCCACCGGCAAACCCGCGCCCTTCAGGCAACTGGCCAGCGGGTTATAGAAGCTCTCGCGCAAATAGCGATTGAAGCGTTCGACCTTGCCCTTGGTTTTTGCTCGGTAGGGGCGGCACAGCCTGGGCACGAAACCCAATTCATCCGCCAAGGCCAACAGGCCGGCATGGTAGCGATGCTGTCCTGCGCCATAGGCGTCCCGCTCCAGCACGACCGTCTTCATGTTGTCGAACAGCACCTCCTGCGGCACCCCGTGGAAGTAATCGCACGCGGCCTGCAAGCCGGCACGTACCGACTCAAAGCCCTCGCTGGAGACAAAGCGCACGAACGACATGCGGCTATAACCCAGCGTGGCCACGAAGGCCGATAGCGGCGACCGTCCGCGACGAAACACCACGAAATCCGCCTGCATCTGCCGCCCAGGCTCGGTTTCGAAACGAACGGCCGGGCCGTCCTCTTGAGGACACTGCGGTCGCAATGGCGAGTAGAACTGTTTGAGCAACGTCAGACCGCCTTCATAGCCCTGCGCCTGGATTTCTCGCAATAAGACCGTTGCGGGAAGCCATAACGGACGAGCCTGCTGAATGCGCTCTTGCAGATAGGGCTTGAACGGATCGAGCTTGCTATCGCGTGGTGGCCGCACCTTGTACTGGTGACTATTCTCCACCCGCAGATGGCGCCTGACGGTGTTGCGCGATACGCCGAGCAAACGGGCAATCTCCCGAATGCTCTTACCCTGGCGGATCAAAACCTTGATTTCCACTACGTGCTCCTGGGTCAACATAACGGCGGCGCAAAGCCGCCACGTTACCCCAGGTGGGTCAGTTTTCGGTTGTCGAGGTGGGTCAGTTTTACACTGTCGCTAACA
>NZ_SNZP01000028.1 GCF_004363805.1 Paludibacterium purpuratum
CATTCGATGGGCGGGCTGGTGACGCGGCGCGCGGCGCAGCTCGCACCCGACAAGATGCTCGGCGTGGTGCACGGTGTACAGCCGGTGGCCGGTGCCCCGGTGGTGTACCGTCGTTTCCGAGCCGGCACCGAGGTGGGTGGGGTGTTTGACCTGGAAGGTGCGGCGGTGGCGGCCATCGTCGGTTGGAATGCGGCCGATATCACGCCGACGCTGGCCTGCTCTCCCGGCCCGCTGGAGCTATTGCCGACCAAACACTATCCGCCCGGTTGGCTGCAAGTGGCGCAGAACGAGCAAGTGGTCATGGCCTTGCCGCAAGCCGATCCGTATGAAGAGATCTACAGCAAGACCACCGACGACTGCTGGTGGGGCATGCTGGACCCGAAGCTGATCGATCCAAAAGGTAAAATGAAGTCGCCCCTGGAGGCTCATCGAACAGCGTTGGGCAAGGCGGCGGATTTTCATGAAGCACTGGGGCTGTACGCTCACCCGCAAACCTATGGCTATTACGGCATAGACGAGAGGAAATACCGCGCCTTTGGCCACATCACCTGGCAAACGGATAAGTTGCCGCACGATGACGTACTGCCGCTGGTGATCAATCAAGACAGTGGCCATACGCTGAACGGGCAATCGACCGTACCGCTGTATCAACAAGAGGCGCAGGATGCCCGCGTCAAGCTGAAGCTGGCGAACGTGTGCAACCAGGGCGGCGACGGCACGGTGCCGCGCGACTCGGCCCAGGTGCTGGATCGGCTGCAGCCGACCCCGCAGGTGGTGTTCCGCATCGCCGGCTTCGACCACCAGAATAGCTTCGCCAATCGCTACGCCCTGCAGGCCACTGTATATAGCATCGCGCGCCTGGTGGCGGAGCAGGCGCCGGCGCCGGTGCCTTACTGAAAGCCAAGACATGAACCCACGAATCGTTTATTTACTAGGGCTGACGCTCGCCTGGCTCGCCCCCACCCTCTACGCCGCGGAGCCTGTGATGTTCGACAAGACCAAGACTTACTGTTTCGGCCGTTATCTGGTGGATATCCCAGTCGAGGCCGAGCTGAAAGGCCAAGGCAATAACTACTATGCGGCATCGATCAAGTCGGGCAAGGGGATGCCGGATTTTACCGCCAGAATGAATGCCGCACTGACAAAAAGAAAAAACGAACCCGGAAAACACGGCTTCAAATATGTGAAGAGCGTCTATCCCGAAGGCGGCGATCGACAGATCGTGGTCGGCAAGGCCGATTTATGGGGAAGCACCGCCTATTCAATCGATGCTTTTGTTCGGATGTCATTGCAAAAAACGGGGGCGGGACAGTTCTTTTATCTCAGTGAGGAAGGGCTTCCTGCCAACGACATCGATGCCATCGTTGACAACTATCGTCAGATCTTGGCAGCCATACGCTACCGCGGCGAACGTGAAATCCCCTCTGAACCGGGCTTTTGTATCGCAAATGGGGTTATTGCCAACGATGGCAAGACGCCACAAGCTGAGAATGCCAGCTTGGCATTTCAGTTGAAAAAAAATCCGGATGTTTGGATAAGAATAGAGAGTAATGTCCTGTTCAGAAGTCAGCCATCACTTTT
>NZ_SNZP01000029.1 GCF_004363805.1 Paludibacterium purpuratum
CATTCGATGGGCGGGCTGGTGACGCGGCGCGCGGCGCAGCTCGCACCCGACAAGATGCTCGGCGTGGTGCACGGTGTACAGCCGGTGGCCGGTGCGCCGGTGGTGTACCGGCGTTTCCGCGCCGGCACCGAGGTGGGTGGTGTGTTTGACCTGGAAGGTGCGGCGGTAGCGGCCATCGTCGGTTGGAATGCGGCCGATATCACGCCGACCTTGGCCTGCTCGCCCGGCCCGCTGGAACTGTTGCCGACCAAGCACTATCCGCCCGGCTGGCTGCAAGTGGCGCAGAACGAGCAAGTGGTCATGGCCTTGCCGCAAGCCGATCCGTATGAGGAGATCTACAGCAAGACCACCGAAGACTGCTGGTGGGGCATGCTGGATCCGAAGCTGATCGATCCGGCCGGCTCCATCACTAATGCAGGCGATTCTCCATTGGGCAATCACATCGAGGCATTAAAAAAGGCGCGGCGCTTTCACGACACGCTGGGCTTGTACGCTCACCCGCAAACCTATGGCTATTACGGTATCGACGAGAAGAAATACCGCGCCTTTGGCCACATCACCTGGCAAACGGATAAGCTGCCGCACGATGACGTACTGCCGCTGGTGATCAATCAAGACAGTGGCCATACGCTGAACGGGCAATCGACGGTGCCGCTGTATTCACAAGACGCGCAGGATGCCCGCGTCAAGCTGAAGCTGGCGAACGTGCGTAACCAGGGCGGCGACGGCACGGTGCCGCGCGACTCGGCCCAGGTGCTGGACCGGCTGCAGCCGACCCCGCAGGCGGTGTTCCGCATCACCGGCTTCGACCACCAAAATAGCTTCGCCAATCGCTATGCCCTGCAGGCCACCGTATATAGCATCGCGCGCCTGGTGGCGGAGCAGGCGCCGGCACCCGTGCCTTATTGAAAGCCAAGTCATGAACCCACGAATCGTTTATTTACTGGGGCTGACGCTCACCTGGCTCGCCCCCACCCTCTACGCCGCGGAGCCTGTGATGTTCGACAAGACCAAGACTTACTGTTTCGGCCGTTATCTGGTGGATATCCCGGTCGAGGCCGAACTGAAAGGGCAAGGCAATACCTATCAGGGCGCCCGGATTGCAAGCGAGAAGATGGGGACGGCGGCTTTGCAAGCGCGGATCGATCAAAAGATCAAAGACCTGAAAGCGCGAACCTACGCAGCCAGTTACTATCAGTTCAATAAAGAGATCAAGCTTGAAAAAAATGGCACGATCTTGCTGGGCTATGACGACCCTTTCAATACGCCGATGTACAGCATCGACACCTTCAAGTGGGATTGGGGCTGGGCCTTCACCACTTCCAAAGGTGCCTACGACGATCAGCAAATCGATTCGCTGGTGAGTCGTTTCAGCACCTATCTACGCAGTCTGCGCTACCGCGACCAGCGCGACATCCCCACCGAACCAGGCATTTGTATCAAAAATGGCTTCATTGCCAACGATGGCAAGACGCCACAAGCAGAGAATGCCAGCTTGGCATTTCAGTTGAAAAAAAATCCGGATGTTTGGATAAGAATAGAGAGTAATGTCCTGTTCAGAAGTCAGCCATCACTTTT
>NZ_SNZP01000030.1 GCF_004363805.1 Paludibacterium purpuratum
CAATACTGTTCGGTTAGCGCAAATCTGTTATAATCCCTGGACTTCTTCCAGGATTTTGTCATGGCCCGAACAAAAGCGGTACTGGGATCCGGTGCGCGGCTCAGCGACTACCTGAGCGCAACGCTTCTGGCACGGGTTTTTCCCGCCGATCAGATCAACCAGATCCTTGATGCGCAGGGCCGTAACAGCCGTCGCGTGCGCAGCTTTCCGGCCTTGGTCGGGGTGTATTACTGCATGGCCCTGAGCCTCTATCCTGAGGCGGCGTACGAAGAGGTGTTTGCCGTGCTGGCTGAGGGCTTTGCGTGGAGTCAGGGACGTACCCAGCCTACCCCGGTTGCCAAGTCCTCGATCAGCGAGTTGCGCAGCAAACTCGGCGCCGAGCCTTTGCGCGAACTGATGCATCAGGCTTGTGTGCCATTGGCTCAGGCGCGCAAACATCCGCAGGCGTTCTTTGGCAAACACCGCGTGGTGGCCATTGATGGCAGTAACTTCGACGTCCCTGATGAAGTCGACAATGTCGAAACTTTTGGATATCCGGGCAGCCGCACGGGGCAGGCCAACTATCCTCAGGCGCAATGCGCCGTGCTGGTGGAATGTGGTACCCATGCGATTCTGAATGCTCATATTGGCCCTTACCACGCCACAGAGTGGGATGTTTGCGTGCCGCTACTGGACTCGCTGGGCCCGGGCATGCTGTGTCTGGCGGACCGTGGCTTTGATGCCTATTCGTACTGGAAACAGGCTCGTGCAACCGGCGCAGATCTGCTCTGGCGCTGTGCCAACAACCGGATACTGCCCGTCGAGAAAGAACTTGATGACGGTTCATATCTGAGCCGTATTTATCCGCGCAAGAGCCGTAAAAATGCGGCAGAGGCCATCGAGGTTCGCGTGATCGAATATGAGATCACCAATCCAGAAGGCAAGCCTGAGCGCTATCGCATGCTCACTTCTCTGCTCAACCCCAAAGAAGACCCCGCCGAAGAACTGACGGCGCTGTATCACACCCGCTGGGAGATTGAGTCGGTATTCGATGAACTCAAGACCCATCAACAACAGAGCCGACGCGTATTGCGCTCCAAGACCCCGGAACTAGTACGCCAGGAATTCTACGGCTGGGTACTGGCACACTACGCTGTGCGCTGGTTGGTGCATCAGACCGCACTGGAACACAAGGTGGCACACGACACCCTGTCCTTTACCCGTCATCTGCATCTGTTGCGTCGTACACAGCCTCGCTCAGGGGATTTTTCCCCCTCGGCGGCCTAGACGTCGCCAGCAGGCATTCCGTGAAATCCTCGCGTACACCAAACGATTTCAGGCGGTGCGCACCATAGGGCAGCGCGTACCCAGGCAGGTCAAGCGACGAAACTCACCCTACCCTTCGCATGACCACAATTACCCGAGGCGGCGTAAGATCGATGCAACGCCGGACTTGAGGCCGGTGGCGGATTCAGTCAATTTCACCTAACCGAACAGTATTG
>NZ_SNZP01000031.1 GCF_004363805.1 Paludibacterium purpuratum
TGAACTGCACCCCAAGAGTTGGACACCGTTCCAACCTTTGGGGTGTTTTTCATGGCAAAACATAATGAAGATTTCAAACGTACCGTCGTTCAGGAGTATCTAGCAGGGGCAATGGGGTACAGAGCACTGAGTGCCAAGTACCAGGTTGGTAAGACCAGTATTCAGCAGTGGGTGGCAAGCTATCGCCAGCATGGCGATGCTGGTCTTCGCAAGAAATGCAGCCACTATAGCGATGAGTTCAAGCTTTCGGTGTTGCAACGCATGTGGCAGGAAGCATTAACTTACAGTCAGGCCGTCGCCTTGTTTGATCTTCGCGGCGGCGCAGCGGTCGTTTCCACTTGGGAACGGCTGTATCATAAGGGTGGTTTAGGTGCGCTAAAGCCCAAGCGAAGAGGTCGCCCCAAGTCCATGACACATCCGAAGCCAGCCAAGCTCCCCAAGCCCCAGGTCACGAAGTCAGAAGAAGTACGCTCATTGGAAGCCCTCCAAAAAGAGAATGAGCTTCTGCGCGCGGAGGTGGCGTATCTAAAAAAATTGGATGCCTTGGTTCGAGCCGCTCAGCAAGCTGCGCCCAAAAAGCGCAAACCGTGATCGAGCTAAGGCAGAAATTTGCTCTGTCGGCCCTGCTAAAGGCAGCTCAATTGTCGCGCAGCACTTTCTACTATCAAGCCAAGGTGCAACAGGCTGGCGATAAGCATGCAGGCATGAAGGATCGCATTCAAGCCATCTTTACACGCCATCAGGGCCGCTATGGCTATCGACGCATCACCGCCGAGTTGCGACATTCAGGGGCCGTGATCAACCACAAGACCGTGCAGAGATTGATGCGCACACTAGGCCTCAAATCGTTGGTGCGCCCCAAGAAGTACCGATCCTACCGAGGCGGTTGCCACGTTGACGTGCCGAACGTGCTGAATCGGCAGTTTCAGGCAGACCGACCGAACCAACGGTGGGTGACCGATGTGACCGAGTTCAATGTGCGAGGGGAAAAGCTTTACCTTTCGCCGGTGATGGATCTTTACAACGGGGAGATCGTCGCCTACGAGATGCAAGCGCGACCGCACTTTCCCTTGGTTGGCAATATGCTCGGAAAGGCGTTGGCTAAACTGACGAACCTTGATGCGCCGTTACTGCACTCTGATCAGGGGTGGCAATACCAGATGCCAGCCTATCGGCGCCAACTTGCGTCTCATGGACTCACCCAGAGTATGTCACGCAAGGGAAACTGCCTTGATAATGCTGCGATGGAGAGCTTCTTTGGTACGCTGAAATCGGAGTTCTTCTACCTGAACCACTTCGAGAGTATCGACGCACTACAGGCGGGAATTCGGACGTACATCCACTATTACAACCATGAGCGTATCAAGCTCAAGCTAAAAGGCCTGAGTCCTGTAAGGTACAGAACTCAGGCCTGGCAAGCCTAGCAGCAAACTGTCCAACTTATTGGGGTCAGTTCA
>NZ_SNZP01000032.1 GCF_004363805.1 Paludibacterium purpuratum
TCGATCAGCACTTCCTGGCCGATACGCGGGATGAACTGGTGGCCCCAGGCGGCGCCGGCACTGGGCATGGCGACGCGCACCCAGCAGCTGGAGCGTTCGTCGAAATTGGCCCCGGCCTCGGGGTGTTCCGCACCGCGTTGCCAATGCAGCTGAACCTTGATGCGCCCTTGTTCGTCGGTGTGCACTTCCTCGCCGGCCGGGCCGACCACCGTGGCGGTCTGTGCGCCGCGCGCGGTCGGTTTGGCCAGCGCCGTGTTGCCGTAGGCCGGCGACAGCGGCAGGCCGCGCGGTTGGGCGCTGAAGCGGGTGCTGAACGGCGCGGCGGCGCCTTCGCTGCCGCCTAGTTCGGCCGGCAGGTTGTTGTGCGCGCTGAACTGCTGTTGCGTGACAACGAACTCGCGCCGGTCGGCCGGTTGACTGTCGTGCTGCGGATGATTGTCGAGGCGAAACCAGTGGCCGGCATGCAGACCACGGATGGTGCCGCCGCCCTCGAAACCCTGCGCCGCCAGGTCGTGCGCTTGCTGGCGCTGCTGCGCGTAGCGCGTCAGGCCGTCGGCGTCCGCGGCGTAGTACAGCGTTTGCGGCTGGTAGTCTTCCAGCGTGCTTTGCGCAGCGCGTTCGCTGTCGCTCAAGTCACGCATGCTGCTGTCCATGCCCTGGCCGGTTTGCACCGCTTTGTAGTCGTAGCTGGCCAGGCTGACCTGGCTCGACCCCAGGCGACGATGCGCCTGCCAATCGGTCAGGCCGTCTTCGCTTTCGGTGGCGTCGCTGCGATGGAAGCGCACTCGTTGCTGGCTGGATTGCGGCAGGCTGTACGGGTCGTCGAACACCGTCAACTGGCTCTGCAACGTCGAACCGGCGCTGACATGCTCGAAGCGCCAGGCCAGGCCCTCCTCATGCAGCAAGCGGCGCAAGAAATCGTAGTCGCTTTCGCGATACTGCAAGGTGTAGCTACGCGGCGCGTGCTGACCGCTCAGCTGAAAGGCCAGCGTCTGCAGACGGGTGAACACCGGGTTGTTGGCCTGATGCTCGGCGATGACCTGCTTGACGATGTCCGGTACCGACAGATCTTGGAACACCCGGCTGGTGGTTCGGTGGCGCAAAAGGGCGAAAGGCGGTTCCACCGTCAACCGGTAGCGGCTGAAACCGCCGTCGCTGCCGAGTGCCTCGGCCTGGCTGATCACCCCGCCGCGCAGCACTTGATCGCCGTTCTGGTCGCGAATCGCCAGGCGTGCCGACAGGCCGAGCAAGTCCTTCAACGCCAGCTGGGCGTCGGGCGACAGGCAGTCGACGGTATAGCGGTAGCCGTCGGACACCGCCTCCTGGCC
>NZ_SNZP01000033.1 GCF_004363805.1 Paludibacterium purpuratum
TTAGTCGCCCAGCGTGGAGACCAGGATGGACTTGATGGTGTGCATGCGGTTTTCCGCTTGCTCGAACACCAGCGACATCGGCGACTCGAACACGTCTTCGGTCACTTCCACGCCGTCCAGACCGAAGGTGTCGAACACCCACTTGCCGATCTTGGTTTCTTTGTTGTGGTACGCCGGCAGGCAGTGCATGAACTTCACTGCGGGATTGCCGCTCGCCTTCATCAGCGCCATGTTCACTTGGTACGGCTTCAGCAGGTCGATACGTTCCTTCCAGGCCGATTCCGGTTCGCCCATCGAGACCCATACGTCGGTGTGCACGAAGTCGGTGCCCTTCACGGCTTCGACCGGATCTTCCGTCAGCGTGATGCGCGCGCCGGTTTCCGCGGCGATCTTCTTGCACTCGGCCACCAGGTCGTCGGTCGGCCACAGGTGCTTCGGCGCACCGATGCGTACGTGCATGCCCAGCTTCACGCCGATCACCAGCAGCGAATTGCCCATGTTGTTGCGGGCATCGCCCATGTAGGTGTAGCTGATCTGCGACAGCGGCTTATCGCTGTTTTCCCACATGGTCAGCACGTCGGCCAGCATCTGGGTCGGGTGGAATTCGTCGGTCAGACCGTTGTAGACCGGCACGCCCGCGTAGGCGGCCAGTTCGTTCTCCACCATCTCTTGGCTGAAACCGCGGTATTCGATCGCATCGTACATGCGACCCAGTACGCGCGCGGTATCCTTCATCGATTCCTTGTGACCGATTTGCGAACCGGACGGCCCGAGGTAGGTCACGTGGGCGCCTTGGTCATAGCAGGCGACTTCGAACGCGCAACGGGTACGGGTCGAGGTCTTTTCGAAAATCAGCGCGACATTCTTGCCCTTCAGGTGCTGCTGCTCGGTGCCGTTGTACTTGGCGCGCTTCAGATCGCGGGCCAGGTCCAGCATGTAGCGGATTTCACGCGGGGTGAAGTCCAGCATTTTCAAAAAATGACGGTTGCGCAGATTGAACGCCATGATTGCTCCTGTTTGATTTGGGAGTGGTGAGCGGGGAGTAGCGAGTGGGGTTTCGATGCCCCACTCCCTACTTCCTATACATTTAGATTTTTACTTCGTCGCGGATCAGCGGGCAGGTCATGCAGTGACCGCCGCCACGGCCGCGGCCCAATTCGGCCGCCGGGATCTCGATCACTTCCACGCCATGCTCGCGCATCAGGCGGTTGGTATGCGTGTTGCGGTCGTAGGCCACCACCACGCGGCGATCCAGCGCCACCACGTTATTGCCGTCGTCCCACTGTTCGCGTTCGCGCTGGTAAGCGTCGCCGCCGGT
>NZ_SNZP01000034.1 GCF_004363805.1 Paludibacterium purpuratum
CCGCTCCTTGTATTGTGGGAAGTGAAGTTGAGAAGGGGGAGGCTGGATGCCGTACCGCTCCTTAGGCCTAATGCCTGTGACGTAGATTTTGCGCCAGCCATCCCTCATCTTCTTGCTAGAAATCGGACAGTATCTTTGGCCCGGCCCCGCCGTGAGCCCGTATTGACAAGGTAGATTGCGCGAGAGGTTCTCACATGACCCACATTCTTGGCATCGATATCGCCAAATCCAAATTTGATATTGCTTTGCGTTTCCCAAACGGGAAATACAAAAGCAAGGTTTTTGAGAATTCGCCGAAGGGATTTGCTGAGCTAGCCTCGTGGCTTGAACGACATCAGGCAGGTCAGCCACATGCCTGCATGGAGGCCACTGGCACATACTGGGAAGCTCTCGCTGAGTTTTTGGCGGATAGCGGCCATCCGGTCAGTGTCATCAACCCGGCGCAAATCAAGGCCTATGGCACTGCATCGTTGGTACGCAGTAAAACCGACAAGGTGGATGCCAAATTGATCGCCGAGTTTTGCTTCAGCCAAACCCCCGAACCATGGCAAGCACCACCTCGGTCGTTACGGATTTTGCGTGCGCTAATTCATCGGCGTGAGGCGCTGAATGATATGTTGACGCAAGAACACAACCGTCGCTTGGTTGCCGACGAATCCATTCATGAGCAACTCGACAAGCACATTGCGTACTTGGAAGAGGCGATTCGGAAGGTGGATGAGCAAATTCGTCAGCACATCGACGATGACCCGGATTTGCGTCAGCAACGCCATCTGCTCGATAGCGTGCCTGGACTCGGCGACAAGACGATCCCCGTTCTGCTCGCCCACTATGGCGGCCCATCGCGCTTCGCCCGCGCCAAAGAGGCTGCGGCTTTCGCTGGGCTGGATCCGCGCCACCATGAGTCCGGGAGCAGTGTGCGAGGCAAAACCAGGATGTCCAAGGTTGGCCATGCCGGCATCCGGCGAGCGCTCTATATGCCGGCCATGGTAGTTATGTGCAAGACCGAATGGGGGAAGGCCTTCCGCGATCGTCTGCAAGCCGCAGGGAAAGCCCCGATGGTGATCATCGGAGCCCTCATGCGCAAGCTTGTGCATATCGCTCACGGTGTACTGAAATCCGGTAAGCCATTCGACAGTTCGTTTCTTATCGCTTGACTCGGATAACAGTATCTAC